>JAEINT010000050.1 GCA_016342745.1 Labilibaculum sp. | reverse complement strand
AAAACTTTTGTTAAGCTAGTTCCAACTAGGGCTGAAAATCTGTCGATTTGCACTAATGAATCGGAATTACCAAGGTATACTCTAACTCTCCCATAATCATTTAGCGTAATTCCAATTTCTCCATTCTCAAAAATCTGCCCGAATAACGGAACAGAAAAAATAAGAAGCAAAGTACTAAAAATGAAAAGCTGTAATTTGTTATTCATGTTCTCTCCTATCATTGTTAATTATTTAATTATTTTACCAATTCATAAAGAATGGTGGAACTAAAAGTAAAAGTCCAATTAAAAATAAAATTATCTCAAGTGGCAAAATCCATCGAGCCCATTTTTGCCAAGGAATATCTGCTAGAGCAAGTACACCCATTGTTACTGCAGAAGTTGGTATAATCATATTAGTAAAACCATCGCCAAACTGAAAAGCTAAAACTGCTGTTTGACGCGAAACGCCTACTAGATCTCCAAGAGGAGCCATAATTGGCATTGTTAAAGCTGCTTGCCCACTTCCTGAAGGAACGAAGAAATTCATGAACGACTGAACAAGAAACATAGTTTGGCTGGCTACTATTGGATGAAGTCCATCTATAGCTGAAGATAATGTAAAAAGAATTGTATCAATTATTTTTCCATCCACAGACACAATTAATATTCCCCTAGCAAAAGCTATTATTAGTGCAGTTCCAACCAAATCTTTTGCACCATTTACAAATGCATTAGAAGTTTCATCAATTGAAAGTTTACCAGTAATTGCAATTACTATGCCTATTGTTAAAAAAACAGCTGATATTTCTTCAATGAACCAGCCATAATTAAGTACTCCAAATACTAGCACTAATAAGCCTATAATAAAAGAAACCATTACTGATTTGTGCCTAAAATCCATTCCTTCATATTTTTCAATTTCAGTAAGATTAAGTTTTTTCCTTAATTCGGTATCCTTTTCATAAGTAATACTAGTTTCTGGCTTTGCTTTAATTTTCTTTGCGTACCTTGAGACAAAAAGAATTGCTACTATTGTCACAATTAGCCACACTATCAATCTATATTCTATACCAGAGAAAATGGGAACATCTGCGATTCCTTGAGCAATACCAATTGTAAACGGATTAAGAAATGCACCTGCGAAGCCAACACTCGCACCAACAAACGGAATAGCAACTCCAGTAACTGAATCATAACCAAGCGCTAATGACATTGGAACAAATATTAATATAAATGGAATAATTTCTTCACTCATCCCAAAAGCAGCACCAGAAAGTGAAAATATTATCATAAAAATCGGAATTAACATTTTTTTCACAAACTTTGATTTTTTATGTGCTTTTGCAATAGATTTTATAACAGAATCAACAGCTTCTGTTTTTTGAAGTATTCCAAAAATTCCACCAACAAATAATACAAAGCCTATAATTAATGCTGCTTCAACAAATCCTTTAATGGGAGCCATTAAAACATCGGGAATACTTTGTGGATTGCTTTCAACACTGTGAAATGAATTATTTACGACAATATTCTTTCCATCAACCAAAGTTCGGTTATATTCACCAGCGGGAATGAACCAACTAAGAATTGCAACAATTATTATTATTGATGAAATAATAAAATATGTATTAGGTGTCCAATGTTTCACTTTTTTCATTTAATCAATCTTTTGTTTTTTAAATCAAACTTTTTACCAGAATTTAGAATATGCATTTTCATGTCTGAAGCAGATAGTAATCCACTAGGATTTAGACTTATGTCTTTGGAATCTGAAGCATCATAAACTATTACTCCCCTTTCACCCAATACTTCAAAGGAGTCATCTGGTTTAACTATTATTGATGTAGATTCATCAATTCCAATGCCAAGCAACTTTGGGTTTTCAAGGACAACTGATAATAATCTATTATGCCTTTTTCTTCTGATAAAATGCTGGTCAATTATTGCCGATGCAACAAAACCAAACCCTTCTGTAGTTTGAATATTTCCTTTTTTTATTTCAGTGAAAGTTCTATTTGAATCTGGGTTTAATAATTCATTACCGGTAATCATAATTTTGCTCATTACAGCAGCACCAGCACTGGTTCCACCAATTACACCGCCATTATAATACACCTCTTTAATTTTTTCTAATAATTTAGTATCTAACAAAGCTTTTGTTAATAAAGCTTGATCACCGCCGGTAAAATAAACTAAATTAGCACCTTTAATTTTGCTAAGTACAGAATCGCTATTTGCTTCTTTATTGTTGCATAAAATGATTTCAATATTTTTATAGCCTAGACTATTTAAGTCATCTTTTTGATCTATTGCACTTTCCATTGGGACAGAACTAGCCATTGGAATTACTACAATTTTGGAATCTTTATCGCCGGCAAGCTCAACCATTTTGTTAGTTACATAATCTGGTCTTTCTCCCCCACCGATAATTACTAAATAGCCTTTATCTTTTGCACCACCTGCATAAATACTAGAAATAATTAAAAAGAGGGAAAACACAATAATTGAAGATTTTTTCATTTTTTTCTCACTAATTCGTATGCGATGTTAAAAGATTTTTGTAAGTCTTCCAAAAGAATAAATTCATCGTTGGAATGAGGATTTTGAGCACCAATCCCTAAATTTATTGATTGTATTCCTTTTTCATTGAATGAGTTTGCATCACTTCCACCTTTTGAAATAGATTCAATTGGTTCAATGTTAGCATTTGATATTGCATTTTTAATTTCAGAAATTATTTTACTATTTGATGGAACTCTATATGGTTTAAAATCCCATTCCCATTTGAACTCAATTTTGCCACATAAACTTTTTGCCGCTTCTTGGAATTTTTGTGAAATAATTGAAATATGTTTTTCAACTTTTTCCATAGTATTTGAACGAACTTCGCCATTTACAAATATTTTATCAGGCACAACATTTGTAGCAGTACCACCTTCAATCTTTCCAAAATTAATTGTTGTGTCATCGGCAAGTCTTCCTGTCTTTATTTTGGATAACGCTTTAACTGCAATCTGAAGTGCATTAATTCCCTTTTCAGGTTCAATTCCTGAATGAGCAGCTTTACCAAAGATATTTATTGTAAATCCGGCTGCTCCAAAAGAACTATTAATGTATTTACCTGGTGCTTGGTGTGAATCAAAAATAAAGCCTCTTTTTATTTTGTTATTTAGAGCTAAATTACGTGAACCCCCAAGTGTTGTCTCTTCACAAGTTGTAAATGCAAGCGTAAAGCTTTCAACGGGGGTTTTCTCTTTTATGATTTTTTCGGTTAAAAATAATAGTATTGCAATGCCAACTCGGTTATCCACTCCAAGAACTGTGCTGCCATCCGATGTGATTCTATCTTTTTTGAGAATTGGCTTCACTCCCCTGGTTGAACGAGCAGTATCCATGTGCGAGCATAAAACGAAATCGCCTCCATTACCAATTTTACAAATAA
>JAEINT010000025.1 GCA_016342745.1 Labilibaculum sp. | reverse complement strand
ATGCAAATCCGACAGTAAACCTTGGTTCAGATCAGGAAACTTGTGCCGGTGGTACAATTACATTTGATGCAGGAAATATTGGTTCGACTTATTTATGGTCTACAGGCGAAACAACTCAGACGATTACTGTTTCGACAAGTGGAAATTATTCAGTAACAATAACTGACGCAAATGGTTGTTCAGCTACAGATGATGCAAATGCAACTATTCATGCAAACCCAGTAGTAGATCTAGGTATTGATCAGGAAACTTGTGCAGGTAACAGCATCACATTTGATGCAGGAAATGCAGGAGCATCTTATTTATGGTCTACAGGTGAAGCGACTCAGACAATTACGGTTTCAATAAGTGGTAACTATTCTGTAACAATAACAGATGCCAATGGTTGTTCAGCTACTGATGATGTAAATGCAACAATTCACGCAAATCCAGTAGTAGATCTAGGTATTGATCAGGAAACTTGTGCAGGTGGTACAATTACATTTGATGCAGGAAATATTGGATCAACATATTTATGGTCTACTGGCGAAACAACTCAGACGATTACTGTTTCGACTTCTGGAAATTATAGCGTAACAATAACAGATGCCAATGGTTGTTCAGCTTCGGATGATGTGAATGCAACAGTTCATGCAAATCCGACAGTAAATCTTGGAGCAGATCAGGAAACATGTTCAGGAAACAGCATCACTTTTGATGCAGGAAATATTGGATCAACATATTTATGGAGTACTGGAGAAACAACGCAAACAATTACTGTTTCGACTTCTGGAAATTATAGCGTAACAATAACAGATGCAAATGGTTGTTCAGCTACAGATGATGCAAATGCAACTATTCATGCAAACCCATTAGTAGATCTAGGTATTGATCAGGAAACTTGTGCAGGTAACAGCATCACATTTGATGCAGGAAATGCAGGAGCATCTTATTTATGGTCTACAGGTGAAGCGACTCAGACAATTACGGTTTCAATAAGTGGTAACTATTCTGTAACAATAACAGATGCCAATGGTTGTTCAGCTACTGATGATGTAAATGCAACAATTCATGCGAATCCAGTTGTTAATTTGGGAGCAGATCAAGAGACTTGTGCCGGTGGTACAATCACCTTTGATGCAGGAAACGCAGGATCAACATATTTATGGAGTACAGGAGAAACGACACAAACAATTTTAGTTTCTACTTCAGGAAATTATTCTGTAACAATAACAGATGCCAATGGTTGTTCAGCTACTGATGATGTAAATGCAACAATTCACGCAAATCCAGTAGTAGATCTAGGTATTGATCAGGAAACTTGTGCAGGTGGTACAATTACATTTGATGCAGGAAATATTGGATCAACATATTTATGGTCTACTGGCGAAACAACTCAGACGATTACTGTTTCGACTTCTGGAAATTATAGCGTAACAATAACAGATGCCAATGGTTGTTCAGCTTCGGATGATGTGAATGCAACAGTTCATGCAAATCCGACAGTAAATCTTGGAGCAGATCAGGAAACATGTTCAGGAAACAGCATCACTTTTGATGCAGGAAATATTGGATCAACATATTTATGGTCTACAGGAGAAACAACGCAAACTATTACCGTTTCGACAAGTGGAAATTATTCTGTAACAATAACAGATGCAAATGGTTGTTCAGCACCAGACAATGCTAACGCAACAATCCATGCAAACCCAATCGTTGATTTGGGAGCAGATCAGGAAACATGTGCTGGTGGAACAATTACATTTGACGCAGGAAATATTGGTTCGACTTATTTATGGTCTACAGGCGAAACAACTCAGACGATTTCTGTTTCTACTTCAGGAAATAATTCAGTAACTATTACTGATGCTAATGGTTGTTCAGCTTCAGATGATGTGAATGCAACAATCCATGCAAACCCAACAGTAGATTTGGGAGCAGATCAGGAGACTTGTGCTGGTGGAACGATCATTTTTGATGCAGGAAATATTGGTTCGACTTATTTATGGTCTACAGGAGAAACAACTCAGACGATTTCTGTTTCTACTTCAGGAAATTATTCTGTAACAATAACAGATGCCAATGGTTGTTCAGCACCAGACAATGCTAACGCAACAATCCATGCAAACCCAATCGTTGATTTGGGAGCAGATCAGGAAACATGTGCTGGTGGAACAATTACATTTGATGCAGGAAATATTGGTTCGACTTATTTATGGTCAACTGGCGAAACAACTCAGACGATTTCTGTTTCTACTTCAGGAAATTCTTCAGTAACTATTACTGATGCTAATGGTTGTTCAGCTTCAGATGATGTGAATGCAACAATCCATGCAAACCCAACCGTTGATTTGGGAGCAGATCAGGAAACATGTGCTAGCGGAACAATTACATTCGATGCAGGAAATATTGGTTCGACTTATTTATGGTCTACAGGAGAAACAACGCAAACTATTACTGTTTCGACAAGTGGAAATTATTCTGTAACAATAACAGATGCCAATGGTTGTTCAGCAACAGACAATGCTAACGCAACAATCCATGCAAACCCAATCGTTGATTTGGGAGCAGATCAGGAAACATGTGCTGGTGGAACAATTACATTTGACGCAGGAAATATTGGTTCGACTTATTTATGGTCTACAGGAGAAACAACGCAAACTATTACTGTTTCGACAAGTGGAAATTATTCTGTAACAATAACTGACGCGAACGGATGTTCAGCTACTGATGATGTAAATGCAACAGTTCATGCGAATCCAGTTGTTAATTTGGGCGCAGATCAAGAGAGTTGTGCTGGCGGTACAATCACCTTTGATGCAGGTAACGCAGGTTCAACATATTTATGGTCTACAGGGGAAACAACTCAAACAATTAGTGTTTCTGCTAGTGGTAATTATTCAGTAACCGTAACTGATACCAATGGTTGTTCAGCTTCGGATGATGTAAATGCAACAATTCATGCAAATCCGGCAGTAAACCTTGGTACAGATCAGGAAACATGTGCTGGCGGAACAATTACATTCGATGCAGGAAATATTGGTTCGACTTATTTATGGTCTACAGGAGAAACAACGCAAACTATTACTGTTTCGACAAGTGGAAATTATTCTGTAACTATTACTGATGCAAATGGTTGTTCAGCAACAGACAATGCTAATGCAACAATCCATGCAAACCCAATCGTTGATTTGGGAGCAGATCAGATAAATTGTGAAGGTGAGGAATATATCTTGGATGCAGGAAATCAAATAGGAGAATATTTATGGAGTACTGGGGAAACAACGAATAGAATTAGTGTTGTAAATCCAGGAACATACTTTGTTCAGTTTACAGATTTAAATTCTTGTATTGCTGATGATACAATTAGAATAGAACAACATCCATCATTTGATTTTAATGTGGTGTACACAACGAATCTTGTGTGTGAAGGTGATTCAACTTATATAGAAGGACCAGATAATTCCACTTATTCTTACCAGTGGAGATTAGACGGGGCGATTCTTTCAGGAGAAACAAATTATTCACTCAATGCTGGTGAAACTGGCTGGTACTTTTTAGATATTATCAATGAAAATGGATGTTTAGCATCTGATAGTGTTTATGTTGAGGTAATTCATCTTCCAGTTAATCCGTTGCCAGATCAAATTGATATGTGTTTTGGAGAATCTGTTACTATAGATTTAGGAAATGGAGTTAGTTTCTTATGGAATGATGGAGTAACATCACAGTCGAGAATTTTGAATGCTAGCGGTATTTATTCAGTTGAAATAACTGACATTAATGGTTGTGTTGGTCAAGATTCTGTTGATGTTATAGTGCGTGATTTACCTTTGGTTGACTTGGGGCCAGACCTATATATTTGTGAAGGAGAAGAATTAATTATCGAAGCTCCTACTGGATATCATACAGAGTGGATACCTGGTGGTCAAGTTCGAGAAATATATGTTTACGATGCGGGAGAATATATTCTTAGAGCAATGGATGAATTTGGTTGTATTGGTCAGGATGAAATTAGTATATTTATTCATGATAATCCTGAAGTTAGTTTAGGACAAGATACTGTCATTGCAGAAGGAACGACACTCTTATTGGATGCGGGTAGCGGATATGTACAATATGAATGGAGTAACCAGGAGAGTTCTCAATTTTTAAAAGTAGATAAAGATGGGGAATATGCTGTAGGCGTGATTGATGTAAATGGTTGTAGAGGAAATGGTAAAGTAAAAGTTGCAGTTAATCCAGTTCCAAGTATTGATTTAGGTGGTAGCGTAGGAATATGTGAAGGGAATGCTTTAATGCTTGATGCAGGACCTTGGGAAAGCTACGATTGGAATACAGGGGAAAAAACCAGGACGATTAATGTAAACGAAACAGGTGATTATATAGTAAGTGTTTGGGATATTTATGGCCTTATGGGAACTGATACAATTCATGTTGAAGTATATCCTAAGCCAGATGTTGAATTAAGTCCGAAAACATTTAGTTTTTATAAAGGTCAATCTGTAACGCTAGATGCTGGATCGGGTTATGCAGCCTATCGTTGGAGTACAGGATCTGATTGGAGAAGTATTGAAGTTGAAGAGGCAGGAGATTATTCTGTTGAGGTAACAAATAAATTTGGTTGTGTAGCGCAATCAGCGGCAGTTGCTAAACTACTTCAGCCAAAAATGGTGGTGCCAAATGTGTTTACTCCGAATGGAAAAGGGCCTAATGAAATTTTTTATCCTGTATTTAAAGGTTTTGTTTCTGATTTTGAAATGTATATATATTCTCGTTGGGGAGAACAAATGTTCATGGTGAAAAGAGATATTGTTGGTAATAATGAATTAAAATATGATGGTTGGAATGGAACCTACAAAGGAAAAGAATCAGAAATAGGTGTTTACGTTTGGATTATTTTCTACGGTGGAAAAGAGCAAGCGCACGGTACGGTAACTTTATTTAGATAATGAGAAAAGAACTGAAAATAATAGGCTTTTTTATACTGTTATTGAATTCTGTAAACCTGTATTCACAGGATGTAGAGTTCTCTCAGTTCTACGCGAATAAGATTTATTTAAATCCTGCATTTGCAGGCTCTGATTATGACGCGAGAGTAGGATTGGGATATCGTAACCAATGGCCTGAATTAAATTCAGCATATGTAAGTTATAGCGTAGCCTATGACCAGTATGTAGATGTTTTAGGTGGTGGTGTAGGCCTTCACCTGATGCAAGATGAACAAGGAGATGGAACCGTAAGTACGACAACAGCAAGTGCAATGTACGCCTATACCTTGCGAATTTCTAAAAAACTATCTATTAAGGCTGGTTTTCAGGCTTCCTTTATCGAACGTAAGTTAGATGAATCAAATTTTACCTATCCAGATCAGACGGATGAATTTTATATTAATGGATTAATAAATCCGTTTACAGGAGAAGGTGCAATTGATCATTTGAATCGAAATTATTTTGATTTTTCTTCAGGCCTAATAGCTTCTTATAAAAATTGGTTTATAGGCTTCGCTGCTCATCATTTAACCGAGCCTGATGAATCGTTTAAAGACGAAAGTGATTATTCTAAACTGCCTCGTAAATATACTTTACATTGTGGTGTTAATGTTCCTGTTTTTAGATATGGATTGCATAAAGCAGACTTTAGTCTGGCACCAAACTTTCTATATCGACAACAAGGAACGAATAAACAACTAAATTATGGGATGTATGTTTCCAAAGGATCAATCATTTATGGAATGTGGTATCGTGATAATTTAGAATTGGAATATGATGCTATTATTCTTCAATTAGGTATTATTAGAGATTGGTGGCAAGTTTCCTACAGTTACGATAAAACAGTTTCAAAATTAATTCATACCAATGCAGGCGCTCATGAAATAGCTTTTATGATGCGGATTAAAAATCCTCGAAATCGTAGATCTCGTTCTGGTTGTATGGAAGTCAGTGCAAGAAAAAGGAGACAGATTGGACGAATAAAATGCCCAAGATTTTAGTTTATAGTATTTTGTGAATGATGTCCATTAATTCTTTTTTGACAATTGGTTTTGAAATGTATCCATCAAATCCCGAATTTAATATTTGTTCCTTTTCATTTTCCAAAGCATAAGCTGTTTGGGCTACTATCTTAATTTCTGGTTTGTTCTTCTTAATTAGTTTTAAAGTATCAAATCCATTTATTTCAGGCATTTGAAGATCCAATAGCACCAAATCAAAATCGTTCTTAGAGCATTGGTTTATAGCATTATTCCCATTTTCAGATACCATGACTTCAACTCCTGAAGCTTGCAGCATTTGTTTTAATAAGGTTAGATTTACCTCGTAATCATCCACAACAAGAATTTTCTTACCACTTATTTTTTTTTTATCCGGCAGGTCATCGTTTAATACCGTCGGGACATGATTTTCATCCAATTGATAAGGTATACTGATAGAGAAATTACTTCCAATATCTACAGTTGATTCAAGCCACATTTTTCCATTAAGTAATTCAGATAATTTCTTAGAAATTGATAAGCCTAATCCTGTTCCTCCATATTTACGGGCATGAGAATCATCTGCTTGTCTAAAGCGACTGAATATAATATCCTGTTTATCTTGTGAAATACCAATTCCAGTATCTATTACAGAAAAAACAAGTTCGGTTTGATTTAAATGATACGATACTAGGATACTACCTTTTTCGGTGAACTTTATCGAGTTTTCAACAAGGTTTGTAATGATCTGTTTCAATCTTAAAGGATCAGTGTAAATTATGCAATTTTGGTCACTTAAACCTTTTGTGAATTTTAAATCAATATGGTCTTTTCCTTTTCCTGTTTTAATTTTAATAAAAGTCTGATGCAGCTCATCAAACATTTCATTAAGGTTAAAAACAGTTTTTGAAATTTTTAATTCACCTGACTCAATTTTCGAGAAATCGATAATGTCGTTAATCAAATTTAACAAGGAATTGCCACTATTTTTGATGTGGTTAAAAAATTGTTGTCTCGTTTCAAATGGCAAGTCTTCTTCTTGTAATAATTCTGAAAATCCAATTATAGCATTCATTGGAGTTCTAATTTCGTGCGACATATTAGCAAGAAAAGACGATTTTAAACGATCAGATTCTTCGGCGCGTTCTTTTGCATCCTTAAGTTCTTCTTCTTTTTGAGATCGAATGTCAATCATTCTATTAATGGTAATTGACATGTCTCGAAACTCGGGAAAGTATAATTCGTCTGTTTTAATTTTATGAGATTCAGTTGATGCTTTTCGGAAAAAATTGTTGAAAGAAACAAAGTTCCGATTCATTTTCTTTGAGATAAATTTCGAAGTGATGTAGAGTATAATAATTGCAAAAGCAACCAACAGAATAATCTGATAGATGTATTTATACACATTTTCTTTTAAATGATTACGTGCAATTTCAATTCCAGCATCTATTTCTTTAGTGAAAATTCCAGCGCCAATAACCCAATCCCATTCTTCAATCGTTTTTATATAGGATATTTTTAAACCTTCATTTTCAGATTGATTTTGATATTCAATGAAACCACCTTTTTGAGATACTGTAGAGGCTAATATTTTTTCCACATTAGCCTTACGGAATTTATCATTGTAATCTCTATAATTTACTCCAATACTTGTTGTGTCATAATGTAACAGACAAGTGCCATCTTTTTTATACACAAAAAAATGGTTGTTGTCATCAAAACTAATTTGGTCAATTCTAATTAAGGTCTCACGCTGGTTTTCTTCTTGTAAATCATCGAGAAAGGCAAAAGATCCTAAATACCAACCGTAAGGCTTGAATTTTTTAATGTAAGAAACTTTGGTGTAAGCATTAAACTGATTAACAACCTTATTAGGATTTACATATTTAGTATATGCATCATCCTGAAATTGCATCAGGTTAATTTCATTTTTTATAAGATAATTTTTATTTAAATCTTGAAGGTTTATTAGGTTTTGGCCTTCTTTCTTTTTGGAAAAAGGGTATAAAACACCAACCCCATCAAGGGTATTTATAAAAATGTATCCATGATCGTTTGAAAAGCGAAGAGGCGTTATGGCTTGTTTTATTCTCTTTTGAATTTCATGATCAGATAATTTACCTTTATTTTCATTGTAAATGTTTGAGGCAATGGCATGAGCCTGATTTACAAAATTCTTAAGTCTGTTTTTTATTCTAGATTCTGATTGTGTATTTTGATATTCAATAAAATCAAGACACTCCTTAGTCTTATTGGTTAATATTTTCTTTTGATCACTTAATAATTCTTTTCTTATTTTTTTCGATTCCTGATTAAAATCTGAAATTTCTTTATAAATCCAGATGCCACCGATCCCAAGAAGAAAGGTGACAGTAAGTACAAGAAATAGCAGGAAATATGCCTTGCTAATACTTAGTTTATTGTATTTGTTAGATTTTATAATAGGACTCATTTTTTAAAAATAGTTCAAATTTTGAATTGTTTTATGATTTCTTCAAAAATTAAATTGAATTGATCAAATCCATTTTCGATATCAGCTTTTACTTTTTTATCAATTATTTGATCATCGATTTCATCAGAAAGAGAATACTGATTAAGAATTGACATATCATATCTTTTTGTTTTAGTATTAAGAATGAAATGAGGTATCGTATGGTACTCTGCTTTTAGTGCGAACTGATCTTTCTTTATAATGTTTTTATCAATTAGAAAATTGTATAAATCAAGAAAATGTACGGTTGAATTTGAGAGGTATGCTCTTAATTCAAAATTCATGCTTAAAGGTATTTCGTAAAAGAAATTAAAATCATTGCTAATTTGATTTCTGAATTGAATTCTAACAGCATTTTGATTTACATTGGTGTGATTGTATTCAAACTCCCATTCTAAGTTTGAAATGCTTTTAAGCTCTTTTTTAATAGCCAAGAGAATATTTAATCTTGGCAAAGCAGTATGAATGAAATTTTGATTGGCTTGATACTCTTTAATCGCCTTATTTAAATTCACTTTATTAAAAGGATGCTTCATATATTGAATTTTATGCTATTCTTTATTCTTGTCGCAAAAGAAATAAAATAATAAGAACAAATCATACTTTTTTGTGAAAAGTAGTATCATAACGATGAAATTTACATTGAGAAAGCTTTTGTTATATACTTATTCATCGTATTATATAATGAGAGTCAGTGGTTTGCATTTTGTGAGTGTAAGTGTACCTTACAAGTAGTTTAACTTAAGCTTAATTTGCTTGATAGTTATTCTTCAAAGAACGATTTAAAGCTAAATAAAATAATATGGAATCTTCACACTTGTAAGAAAAAGAATGTGTCAAGTTGAAATTGGCACATTTGGCATCATTTTTATTAAATCATATTTATTATAATTGCATAATGAATATCAAACAAAAGATATTTGCTAACGTGTTGATAATGCTAATTGTATTATCTACGAAAGTATTGGCAAACATTCAAACAACGGAAAATTTTTCGATGGTGGATGGTTTGCCAAGTAATGTCGTGTTTGATATATTTGAAGATTCTAGAGGATTGGTGTGGCTTGCTACAGATGCTGGTTTGTATGAGTTCACAGGAGAAGATATCAAATTTAGAAAAGGCTTAACAAAACTGCAAGGAGAACGAATCAATTCGATTTGTGAAGATGCAGATGGAAATCTATGGTTTTCTAGTTTGGGACTTGGACTTTCTAAGTTCGATGGAGATCGTTTATCGATTATTCAATTTGATTCTTTAAAGAATGAGCGAGAAATTTATTATTTACAAACGATTGGATCTTCAAATAAATTGATGCTTGGTACTTCTGATGGCTTGTATGAATATAATATTGATGAATCATCGCTAACAGCAAAGAATACCACCTATCCTAAGGCGATATTTAAAATTCGTTCTGCTAATAATCAATTGATTACAAGTAGTGAGTGCCAAAAAGAAAATTTCATCTATCATATTAAATTTGGCGATTATCTGAAAAATGATAGCGAAGAAATTCCGATTGTAAGTTTAGGAATTCAAAACGATTTAGATAAACTTAAAAAAGTATTAGGAGGAGAAAAGACCTTTCGCTTGAATTTATCAAAAGAGAATTCAGTAATTGCTGATGTAATAGAACAGGAAGAGAATGCAATTCTTAGTTATTATTTATTGAGGTATTATGAGAATGGAGTAGAAAAACGCAAGGTGTTAAAATTACAAGATAATTCATTTGTAGATTTCTCTGCTGTGAATAAATTAGACAATTATTTTATTAATACCATTTTTCTTAGAAAAGGACAGAATGATTTGTGGTTTGGAACCCAAAATTGTGGGTTGGTTAAGGTTGAGAATAGTTTTTTTAAATACATTCACACAGGTTTTAACGGTTTTACAAATCCAGAAAGTCAAGATTTAGTTTCTGATTTTCATGGAAATATCCTTGTTTCCAATAAAAATGAATTAATCATTGTTAATGATTTGCAGATTAAAAAACGAATTGTAGCTAAAGATTTTTATGCTAAGTGCGCAGGTAAAGTCGAGAATCTAAAAGATTTTTCACTTTATAGACTTCAGATTGATAAGGAGGGGCTCGTATGGATTTCAAGTAGTAAAGGTTTTTTTACTTTCAATACATCTAATTATCAACTGCAATTTGTTGGAATAACGCCTGCTAGCGAATTTATTTTCACACAAGACGGTGAACTTTTATCTTTTTGGGACAATACACTAAGTTTTAATAAGAAGGATGGTAAATGTGAAGAGAAACCTTCTTATTCATTCGAACAGTCTAGTACAATCGAAATTAGTAAAATGAGAAACCAGGGGGATATCATTTGGATTGCGACCAGACAAAAAGGAATCTTAAAGTTTCACGAAAATCAGTTCTCAATTTATAATCGAAATAATTCAGGGTTTCATAATGTAATAAATGATCTTCTTATAGTTGATAATTCAACCTTAATTGTAGCTGGAAACAATGGTTTGATTTACAAATTGAATATTACCGATACAGATTTAAAAGTTATCGATACAATAGGGAATGAAGATGGAGTAGTTGGTACTGCAATCCAAGGATTTCAGTTACTTGATGATAATTCATTGTGGTGTGGAACGAATACAGGAGTGCATCGGTTTGATTATAATTCTTGGGAACAAGATTCGATTCTGCAATTTCGATTTTGGAATTTGAATGATGGATACTATGATCAGAATGGTGAAAGATCAATTGTTGATGCTGATCAAAATATTTGGGTACAAACCAGAAGTAGACTATTAAAAATTGATACAAAACGTTTTTCAGATCAAGATCATTTAAAAACAAGGATAAGGTTAAGAACTATTCTCGTGCATAACGAGGAATGGATGCCTAAAAAAGAAGAGGTCGACCAATGGACGAATACGCCAATTGAGCCTGTTGCTTTTAAGTATTTTGAAAACGATCTCACCTTTAATTTTGGAATGGATTTTTGCCAGAATATTTCGAATGTTCGATATAGATATTTGTTAGAAGGATACGATAAAAGTTGGTCGGATTGGACCACTGATACAAAAGCAATGTATTCTCATTTGCTGGGTGGTGACTATGTTTTAAGAATTGAGGGTAGACAGTTAAGTGATCTTGAAATAATACCATTTTCTTTTACGATTCAAGTGAAAATACGATGGTGGAAAACTTGGTGGTTTATTATTTTAGCAAGCCTACTGCTAATTTTGTTAATTTTACTGACTGGCAATACATATGTTAGAATTGTACGAAGAAAAGAAAAAGAGAGGACAAAGCAATTTAATCGGGTAATTGCCTTGAAAATGAAATCACTTCAGAATCAATTGGATCCTCATTTCATTTTTAATGCATTGAATTCAATTCAGAGTCATATTTTAGATGAAAATACGGAAAATGCATTAGATTATTTATCCGATTTTTCAATGGTTTTGCGTAAAAATATCAATAATGCGAATAAAGATTTTATCTCTTTAGCAGATGAGATTAACTATCTGCAGCACTATCTGAAATTAGAACAAATGCGATTTTTCGATAAGTTTGCGTACAAAATAAATGTTGATAACTCGATTAAGCCTCACAAATACTTGTTACCTCCAATGTTGATACAACCCTTTATCGAGAACGCAATTAAATATGGGTTATCAGGAAGTAAAGAAAAGGGGCAGTTGACCTTAAGTTTTGAAGCCGAGAGTGATGGCTATTTGAAATGTACTATTAAAGACAATGGTATTGGTCGTCAAAAATCTAAAGGATTTCATCAGGATAGTAACATTAGTAATCATCATAAAACACTTCAGATTACAAGAGATCGTATAAAGCTATTAAATAAAGTATTGGATAATGGCCGAGTTTATTCCTATTCGATAGAAGATCTTTTTGATGATAGTGAATTTCCTTGTGGAACAAAAGTTGAAATAGGTTTTCCGAAAGCTTCAAGAGTTATTGTAAATAATCACTAATTAATTTATTAAAACCTTCGGATAAGGAATTAATTATTTCATGAGAAGGAGAGAAGCTAATCGAATTAATCTTTTTAATTGGTAGAATCATTAAAGATGTACCTGTTAAAAAGGCTGCATCATATTTTGCTAAATCATCATATTTTAGATGTGATTTACGAATGGGAATGTTCAATCTTTCCGCAATTTCTAAAACTTTACTGCGCACAATTCCATTTAAAACTTCACTGTCATAGGCAGTATGTAATTCATTGTTTTTAATGAAAAATAGATTCGACCGACTTCCTTCTGTCAAGTTACCCACCGAATTTAAGAGTAATACTTCAAATATTTCAGCATCTCTAATAATATCGTTCGTTTTTGATCGTAAACTGTGATTGTAAACTTTAGCATTAGGTAGTGGTCTTTCTGCATGGTGAACAATTGTCCTTACCCCATTTAGATATTGTTCTGGTTTTGGGTAATAATGTTTAATGAAGTAGACAAAAAAGTTTTTGTCCAATCCATCAATATGAAAAACAAGTTTGATGTTGCCATTTTGCACATCATTTATTTGGATTAACTTTTCAATTTGATCCTCGATTTGATTAAAAGGATACCAAATTTGTTCTTTTATTTGAATTGCAGAATTGCTTAATCGTTGGAAATGATCTTTTAAGAAAACGGGTTTTCCAGATACAACGCGAATTACTTCATAAAGGGCAGAACCTCTAAGTAAGAATTCATCTTTAAATTCTTTTGAAGGTTTTAGTTTTTCATTTTTAAGAAAAATATATCGGTAACATTCGCTCATATCCAACCACCTCTATTTGTTATGCAGATTTACTTACAAATAAACTGGTTTTACGAGCAATATCCAATATGAACAAGAATAATCTTTTAAGTAATAAGTCAATTAAAGTAAGCTTTTGAATTGCCACCTTAAAATTGAAATTATTGTTAATGAGAATTAGCCTCTTGCTATTATTTTAGTATTTTAGCAATAATCAAATACTAAAAATTGAACTATGGCAAGCAGAAGGGATTTTAAGAAAGACATTAATTTTCTGACAAATGAAATTTTAATGAGAGGTATTATTCATATAGAATTCTTCGGTAATAAAAATTCAGAAGATGTTTATGCAATTATGAATGAGGCAGCAAGTTTAAGAAATAATTATATCGCTAGAGTTAATGAAAAAACAAGTGCAAAAACTTCTTTAGAAGTTAAGGCTCATTTCAAAGTAGTATACGATGAACTGTTGAAATCAACACATGACTTATTGGATCGCATTGATAATTTAGATGTTGGTAAATAATTGAATAATCTTGTAAATTCGATAAAAAAAAGAGGAGCTAATCTAGAATTTAGCTCCTCTTTTTTTTATGGTTTACGAAAGGTTCCAACACCTGTTAATATTGCTTTGGCAAGCTGTTCTTCTTCGCTGCCCTCGCTTTGAGATAAATGCCACATGGTGTGGATTACTGGCCCTTGATCATCCAATTCAAATCTGCCAGTCCAACACGCAAGAGATCCATATTTTCCAAAATCGACCATGAATGCGATTACATTGGAATTTATTTTTCCTGATATTTCAAATTTCTCCTCGAATCTGGGTTGGCCAATTGCTGTTTGAAATGTACCACTTACTCTGTTTTCAATAATGGCTAAGTCCATTACAGAGTTGTATTGGTTTTTCCATTTTCCGTTAAGATTGATCTTCATTACTAATCGTTTTTTAGTGAATCTTGTTCAGTAACTTTAAATTAGTCTGAAATTCTTAATTCAACAAATAAATTGTCTATTTAAAGACAAAGACCTCTTTATTTTTCTTAGTTTCGATACGTTCCAGTTGCCTTCATTTGAATGGGGTTATTCTCATGCAAAGGAATAATGCATACTAATTTCCTTCGTGTATCAAGGACTTATCCGCTGTTTAGGATAAATTTTGCAAAATAATTTCCAAAAGTTGTTCTTGTGTGTAAGGTTTGCTTATAAATGCATCAAAACCTGATTCTTTTTTATTTTTTAGTTCATCTTGGAATCCATAGGCCGTTTGAACAATAACTGGGACATCTGGTTTTTTTCTCTTTAATACTTTTGTTACTTCATAACCATTAATGTTCGGAAGATGGACATCCATTAAAACAAGATCGAAATTCGTTGTTTTAAATTTCTCTACCGTTTCAATACCATCCTGCGACCAAGTTACATTGGCATTTGTTTTTCGTAACACTTCTTTAATGTATAGGAAATTTGATTTGGTGTCTTCCGCTACAAGTATGTTTTTACCAGATAGGTCAACTTGCTTATTTAAAATTGCATTATCTGCTTCGTTCTGGGTTGGATTATTTTGGAAAGGAAGTTCAATATTGAATTGGCTGCCTTGTTCCGGATGAGAGGTAAACCAAATATTACCTCCGAGCATTTCAGTTAAACTTTTCGAAATGGTAAGGCCTAATCCAGTTCCTCCGTGTTCAACGGTATTATTACTTGCCTGTCTAAAACGGTCATAAATTAGATCTTGCTCTTCTGGGGGAATTCCAATTCCTGTATCTTTTACAAAGAATCGACAATTCTCATTATTCAATTCTACTCCAAAATCAATTGTTCCTGATTTTGTAAATTTTAATGCATTTCTTAAAAGATTGATTAGGATTTGTTTAATTCTGACTGGATCTGAGTAGATGCTTATTTCCTTAATTTCTTCTAGAATATCAATTCTGAATTCTATATGATCTTTTTTGTCCAGCTTTTTTTGTTCATCAAACATACTCTTTAATTCAAGAAGCATAGGGTGCAATTTGAAGACGAGTTTTTTGATTTTTAATTGCTTCGACTCGATCATCGATATATCTATAATATCATTTACAAGAGTTAGTAAGATGTAGCCATTATCATTAATTATACTTGTGTAATTGCGCTGCTTTTCTGCAGAAGTAGTCATTGTGAGGAGTTTTGAGAATCCAATTATTGCATTCATTGGAGTTCTTACTTCGTGCGACATATTTGCAAGAAATGAAGATTTTAAGCGATCCGATTCTTCTGCTTTGTTTTTTGCTTTTTCAAGTTCAAGAGTTCTAACTTTAACGAGTCCTTCTAGGTTTTTTTGGTGATCAGCAAGAAGAAATTCTGCTTTTTTCCTCACTTCAACCTCATTTATAAGCTTTTTATTCGACTTTTTAACTGCTACGTAAAGACCATAAATAAGAGCTGTGGACAGTAAAATAAGGATAACGATTACGATTAAAAAGGAGTTGATCAGAGATTGTGTGTTTAACTTTTCTTTTTCAATAGCCTTTTCATTTTGAAATATCTTCTCTAGATTTATTCGTTTGTCTCTTTCATTTTGCATTTGAATCCACCCAACACGATTCTCTAATTGAGCATTAAACATCTGATTGTATAAATCGAAATAAACCTTATGATAGGACAGTGATTTTTCAAACTTATTTTCATCCGAATAAATTTTAGACAGGTTTTTAGCACTTTCGGCTTTCAGTACAATAGCACCTATATCAGATGTGATTTGATAGCTTTTAAGCAAGTGTTGAATTGCCTTTTGAGGGCGCTTACGTACTCGATACAATTCTCCAAGATTATTGTATGCCGAGGCTACACCCAGATGATTTTCTAGGCTTTTATTAATCTCAATAGATTTATTAAGATATCGTTCTGCATCGGTTAACTTGTTTTGCTTTATAAATACTAATCCAATATTCGTGTAGCAATAAGCGATTCCTTTTTGGTTTCCTATAGATTCTTGAATATTAAGAGACTTGCGATACTCAAAAAGACTTTCATCAAACTTTTCTTCTTGATAAAGAGTGTTCCCTAATTTTCGGTGTCCATCAGCGGCGCCTTTTAAGTATCCAATTAGCTCGTTAATTTCAATAGATTTACGAAAGTTTTCTTTTGCCAATTCATGATCTTTTAACTCATATAGTACCATTCCTATGTTGAGGTAACAACTAGCAATATTTTTTTTCGAATCAATTTCTTCAAATATTTTTAAAGCTTTGTGATGAAATTCTAAAGCTTTATCATTTTGCATGATGCTCTGGTAGATTTCTCCAATGCCCATGAAGGATAGGGCGATGCCATTTCTAGATTGTAATTTTTTGCTTATTTCCAACGACTCATTATACAAATCAATAGCAGTATTTCTATTGTTTAAAGTATTTTGCAGTTTGGCTAATTGATTGAGAGAATAAGCAATGTTTTTGTATAATTGATGCTTTTTGCCTGTAGCTAATGATTCTTCGAAATATTTCTTTGCAGAAACCAAATCATTCATTTCAAAGTAAGTGTTTCCCAATCCATTTTGAGAATAACAAACACCTGAAACACTTTTATTTTTAATGTTGAGATTTAATGCCTCAAAATAATAGTTTAATGCCTCTTTATAGCGACAAGTTTCAAGGCGAATATTTCCAAGAGCATTAAGATTGTAGCTATAGTTAATGCTATCTTTTATATGTTTTTTAAGCTCGAACCCTTTCTGATAATATTCGTCAGCCTTTATGTAGTCACATTTTGCGTAATGGAGTTCTCCTAAATATCCGTAACAATATCCTATTTTGGCAGTATCTTGCATACTCTCCCAAAAATTGAATAAAATTTCGAAGGATTTTTGTGCTTTATCTAAATTCCCTCTGTAAATATAAATTTTGCCTAAAAGTTCGTTCGCATTAGCAAACTGCTCCATGTTTTCATCTTTAAGGGCTTTTTCGGCAGCTAATAGAGTTAGTTTTAATGCCTCCTTATTATCAGCGTTAAAATCTTTTTCTGCTCGAGAAAGTAAACGGCTAATTTTTGAGCTGTTTGATTTAGATGTGGCTGCATCAGGGTGGCTTTGGGCGGATAATTGTATACTTACGAATAATGAAAATAAGATAAAAAGTATATTTTTCATTCTTTTAGGGCTTGGGCGTTTCAGTATTAACTTAAAAAAAGTGCTTTTGTTGTTACTGATAAAATATTCAATACTTAAATAAAGCAGTTTGACAAAAGTATAAATCCTTGCAATAGTTCCAAAGATAAGGAATGTACCTTAATCGGATGTTAAATATAGTTGGTAATTTGAGGGATTCCGCTTGTATGGTTACGAATGACTTTTTTCTAAATGTAGGCAGCTATTTATTTTATTCGTATTATCTTTGCGCATTCCGATTGTAATAGGGCTTTTTGCTTAAAATGAGTTAGAATACGTCAAGTTTAAATGAACTGTACGGATGACTTATTACAATTTAACTGGTAAATAATTGAATTCGAAATAAAGAATTTTCAGATGAATATTGAAAGCATTATTAAGGGTAAGGTAGTAGAGGCTATAAATAGTTGTTATGGCCAAGAAATTGATGATAAAACAGTTCAAATTCAAAAAACAAGACGCGAATTTGAAGGTGATTTAACAGTTGTTGTATTTCCTTTTTTGCGCTTTTCAAAAAAATCGCCTGAAGTTACTGCTAACGATCTTGGTGCATTTTTAACCGAAAACATTGAGTCGGTTACAGGCTTTAACGTTGTTAAAGGATTTTTGAATTTAGTTATTGATAATTCATATTGGATTTCCGTTTTAAATTCAGCCTTAAAAGCAGAAAATTATGGGTTCAAAAAATTAGAAGCAGGTGCTAAGAAAGTGATGATTGAATATTCATCACCAAATACAAATAAGCCGCTTCACTTAGGACATATCAGAAACAACTTATTGGGTTATTCGGTAGCTCAGTTACTAAAAGCAAATGGGTACGAAGTAATCAAAGTAAATTTGGTTAACGATCGTGGTATTCATATTTGCAAATCGATGCTTGCATGGTTGCGTTTTGGCGAAGGTGAAACGCCAGAATCTACAGGATTGAAAGGAGATCATTTAGTTGGGAAATACTATGTGAAATTCGATCAGGAATATAAAAAAGAAATCGAAACATTAGTAGCCAATGGAATGGATGCTGATGAAGCCAAAAAGAAGGCTCCTTTATTGGTTGAGGCTCAGGACATGTTAGTGAAATGGGAAGCTAATGATGAGGAAGTTGTTGCTTTATGGCGTAAGATGAACGATTGGGTTTTGGCTGGATTCGATGTTACCTATAAAAAAATGGGTGTAGATTTCGATAAAGTTTATTTCGAATCAGAAACGTATAAGCAAGGAAAAGCAATTGTTGAAAGAGGATTAGAAGAAGGTGTTCTTTACAAGAAAGATACTGGTTCTGTTTGGGCAAACTTAGAGGCTGACGGCTTGGACCACAAATTATTACTTCGTGATGATGGAACGTCAGTATACATGACACAGGATATTGGAACTGCTTATGAGCGTTTCAATGAGTTTAATATAGATGAACATATCTATGTTGTAGGTAATGAGCAAAACTATCACTTTCAGGTATTGTCTTTAGTTTTAGGAAAACTAGGATACGAATGGAGCAATAAAATTCAACACCTTTCTTACGGAATGGTTGAATTACCAGAAGGGAAAATGAAATCCCGTGAAGGAACTGTTGTTGATGCTGATGAATTGATGGATGAGATGGTGAATACAGCTCGTGATACATCAAATGAATTGGGTAAACTTCAAGGTTATTCTAACGAAGAGGCTGAAGATGTTTACAACAAGGTTGCGATGGGAGCATTAAAATATTTTATTCTTAAGGTTGATCCTAAAAAGAATATGATGTTCAACCCGAAAGATTCAATTGATTTTAATGGAAATACAGGCCCATTTATTCAATACACATATGCTCGTATTCAGTCGGTATTGAAAAAAGCAATTGATGCAGGAATTGAAGTGCCAGAATTAGCGGTTACAGACCTTTCTATTTCGGAAAAAGAATCTAACCTGATTCAGGTAATTGCTAATTATCCTGTGGTGATTAAAGAAGCTGGTGACGCAACAAGTCCAGCTCAAATTGCGAACTACGTATACGAATTAGTGAAGGAGTACAATCAGTTCTATCACGATTTTCCAATTGCAAAAGAGGAGAATGTTGAGTTAAGAGCTTTCCGATTAGTGTTATCAAAGCAAGTGGCACAAATCATTAAAAGTGGTATGGATCTTTTAGGAATTGGCGTTCCTGAAAGAATGTAAGATATATTTATTAATAATTTGAAGAGCGGGTTTTAAATTGAAATCCGCTCTTTTTATAGACTGAAAATGTTTGATTTATCAGAATTATAGGATTTTTGATAAAATAATTGACATTTCTGTTATATACCCTTTATCACTAAGCAGATTTTTTTAATTTTGCAGTGAAATATAAATCTGGATAATAATGTTTGAAAATCTTAACGAAAGACTTGAGCGATCCTTCCAAATATTAAAGGGGCAAGGAAAAATTACTGAAATCAATGTTGCTGAGACATTGAAAGATGTGAGACGTGCCCTTTTGGATGCCGATGTTAACTTTAAAATTGCCAAGTCCTTTACCAATACAGTAAAAGAAAAAGCATTAGGACAGAATGTATTGACCGCCTTAAAGCCAAACCAGTTAATGGTGAAAATCGTTCATGACGAGTTGGCTGATTTAATGGGTGGTACTCAGGTTGATATAAATACTGATGGTAATCCTGCCGTAATATTAATTGCTGGTTTGCAAGGTTCGGGTAAAACGACCTTCTCAGGAAAACTAGCAAATCTTCTGAAGACAAAACGTTCTAAAAATCCTCTGTTGGTTGCTTGTGATGTATATCGTCCTGCTGCAATCGATCAGTTGAAAGTGCTTGGAGAGCAAATCGGAGTTCCTGTTTACGCAGATTTTGAAGATAAAAACCCGGTGAAAATTGCCAAGGCTGCTATTAAGGAGGCTAAAGCAAAAGGTCACGATTTAGTAATTGTCGATACTGCAGGTCGTTTAGCGATCGATGAAACGATGATGAAAGAGATTGAAGCCGTTAAGAAAGCGATTACTCCTTCTGAAATTTTGTTCGTTGTCGATTCAATGACAGGACAGGATGCGGTTAATACAGCGAAAGAATTCAACGATCGTTTGAATTTTGATGGTGTTGTATTGACGAAGTTAGATGGTGATACTCGTGGTGGAGCTGCTTTATCTATTCGTTCAATTGTTGATAAGCCAATTAAATTCGTAGGTACAGGAGAGAAAATGGAAGCACTTGATGTTTTCCATCCTAGTCGTATGGCTGATCGTATTTTGGGTATGGGTGATATTGTATCGCTTGTAGAACGTGCTCAAGAACAATTCGATGCTGACGAGGCTAAGAAGCTACAGAAGAAAATTGCTAAGAATCAGTTTAATTTTAATGATTTCTTATCTCAAATCTCTCAGATTAAGAAGATGGGTAATTTGAAAGATTTGGCTTCAATGATTCCTGGTGTTGGAAAAGCTTTGAAAAATATTGATATCGATGATGATGCCTTTAAAGGTGTTGAAGCGATTATCTTTTCGATGACTCCAGCAGAAAGAGATGATCCAAAATTGATTAATGGATCAAGAAGAAAGAGAATCGCCGATGGTAGCGGATCTACTATTCAAGATGTGAATCGATTGATAAAACAATTCGATGAAACACGTAAGTTGATGAAAATGATGTCTAAAGGTGGAAATATGTCCCGAATGATGGGAAATATGGGCGGCCGAAAATAATAACTAATAAATAGAAATGCTTGTTCTTGTGGACAGGCATTTTTTTATAATAGCAAACGATACGACCATGGAATTAATCGACGGAAAAAAAATCTCAAATGAGGTAAAGCTAGAAATTGCTGCCGAAGTGGAAAAAATCAAACAAGCTGGTGGAAAAACGCCACATTTAGCTGCTATGATTGTTGGACACGATGGTGCGAGTGAAACCTATGTGGCTGCAAAAGTAAAAGCTTGTCATATGGTAGGATTCAAATCTTCAGAGTTTCGTTTCGAAGAAGATATTACCGAAGAAGAATTGCTTGCCGAAATTAAAAAGGTAAATGACAACGAGGATATTGATGGATTAATTGTCCAGTTGCCACTGCCTAAACATATATCAGAAACAAAAGTGATAGAAACCATTCGTCCTGAAAAAGATGTTGATGGATTTCACCCAATGAATGTTGGTAAGATGGTAGCAAGTTTGCCAACTTATCTGCCAGCCACACCAGCAGGAATTGTTGAGTTGTTAAAGCGTTATAAAGTTGAAACATCAGGGAAGAACTGTGTTGTTATTGGAAGAAGTAATATTGTTGGTACACCAATGAGTGTTTTAATGTCGCGTAAGGCTGCTTATGGTGATTGTACAGTAACTCTTTGCCATAGTAGAACAAAGAACATTGGTGAGATTACTCGTCAAGCAGATATCGTTATTGTTGCTCTTGGTATGAAAGAGTTTTTAACTGGCGATATGGTGAAAGAAGGAGCTGTGATTATCGATGTAGGAATTCATCGTGTAAAATCAGACAAAACAAAATCAGGATGGAAATTATTAGGTGATGTAAAATTCGATGAGGTTGCTCCTAAGGCTTCATTCATTACACCTGTTCCTGGTGGAGTAGGACCTATGACCATTGTTTCTTTATTGCAGAATACATTATTAGCAGCTAAAAAAGAGATCTATAATTAGATTTTATTTTTAATAAGATAATTAAACAGGCTTCTTTTTAAGGAGCCTGTTTTTGTATACAAGATTTTGTAAGTAAATTTGTTTTTATAATTGGACTTTAAGAATTATGGAAAAAGATTTTAAAAGCTTGGTTGATTCCTATCACCAGAAAAAAATAGAAGGCATGGATTTTTCACAAATTAGAAAAGAACTAGCCGATAAGAATGTTGAAGAGGAAATGATCAAAAATGTTGTTCGTGAAATTGACAATCGAATATTGAACGGAGATATTAAAAAGCCTGGTAAATTAAAAGCACGAGAGATGCGTTTAATTGGATGGGCTTTAATGATTATTGGTGGTGTAATTACACTGGGAACTTATTTTCAATGGATTGATGTAAAAGGATATTACATTGTTTCTTACGGTCCAGTAATTGCTGGTTATTTGTTGATTATTGCAGCGAGAAAAGCACAACGTAAAGCTTCTTAATGATTTGGAATGAAGGGACTTATTGTTTATCAGTCGAAACATGGTACCACAGAAAAAGTGGCTCAGCGAATGCAAAATTTGTTGGGAGAAGAATTCCTTTTAATTAATCTCAAAACAACAGCTCTTCCTAATTTGGAGGAATTTGATAGAATTGTTATCGGAGGATCTATACATGCAGGAGCTATTCAAAAAAAAATTCAAGCTTTTTGTAAGCTCAATTTAGATCTATTACTTCAAAAAGAAATTGGTTTGTTCCTCTCGTGCATGTATAAAGGAGATTCTGCCTTAAAACAATTCGAAACAGCTTTTCCAGAGAGCTTGATAAAACATGCAAAGGCAACAGCTATTACAGGTGGAGAATTTCTTTTTTCGGAAATGAATTGGATTGAAAAAATAATTGTTCGCAAAATTGTTGGTGTAAAAGAAAGTCAATCGGAAATTAATTTTACTGCAATTGATGATTTTGTTGTTAACATGAGAACTTAAATCATTTAAATCATGTTGTTTACCCTGTTTTTAGAGCCATTATTAAAAGAGTTTATTCGTTTATCATCAAAAAAGCTTCATTCCTAAATAATACCTGTTTTTTTGAAACAAAATCCATCTAAATATTGTAAATTAAATAGAACGAGTCTTAATAAGGATTTCCTTCCTTATTATCGAATTCTATAATGATTTCTCTTTTTTATTGGATTTTAAGATGAAGAAACTGTACCTGTGGATAGAAATGATTTTCATGTTTCTGGTAATTCCAGTCTTGTATTTTTACGAGCTGATACCAGTACATAAGGCTATTCCTCTGGTTCTAGTATTTATCTATTGTCTGTTTATAATCTATAAAGACAAAAATTTCGATCGTAATATTCTCAAGATTAAGCGTGATTATCCTTGGCAAGAGTTTTTATTTAAAGGCTTTGCACTTCTAATCGTAAGTTCACTTTGGGTTTATGTTTTCAGAGCAGATGTATTTTTCCATTTGCCAAGAAATAATTTTTGGATTTGGCTCACGGTAATTCTTAGCTATCCAATTTGGTCAGCCTACACACAAGAGTTTATATTTCGAGCTTTCTTTTTTCATCGCTATAAAAGCCTGTTTTCGAACCCTTTGGTAATGTTACTGATCAATGCGATTTGTTTTGCTCTGGCACACATTATTTTTAGAAATTGGCTGGCCTTAATATTTACCTTTATTGGCAGTCTAATTTTTTCTTACACCTATCTTCGCAATAAATCTTTAAACGCAGTGTTTTTGGAGCATTCTCTGTATGGAAATATCATATTCACAAATGGCTTGGGTATCTATTTTTACTTGCCAATGTAAGGGGTTATTTTAGAGATATCCACTTTATTTCAAGCTTAAAACTTTCCGTTTTTTTGTTGCCTATCAATATGGCAACTTCCTCTAATAGCTGACCTGGGTAATTTGGAATGCTTAGTTTTCGCCCTCTAAAAGTAGGATATAGATCCGATAAAGAAATCTCAATTATTTGCCATTCTCCTGAAGTCAAAAAATGTGAGACGTAAGAATGACGTTCTGATGAATTTGATTTTACTCTAAATTGATATCGCTTACCATCTCCCTTAATTTTAAGAAGTATTTTTGAGAATTCATTTACCTCGATAGTAGGAAAGATATTTTTCACCATTGAAAATCCACCATTGTTTTCGAGCGAAACATAGCCTTTGAAAACAGCGTTTCCTTCTTCATTTAGGTAAAAACCAGATTCTGATCTTCCTCCCATAACCACATCGTTTACAATCTGCCAATTAGAAAGTTTGCTATTCGAATTGAATTCAGCGATGCTCAATGTGTTTGTATTCATCAGTAGGTGGACAAGTAAAATATGTGTTATCATATTAGTAAAACAAATGAGAAGCAAAAAAGTTTGTTTATAGTCATTTTACCTTTTGCTTCGGGTGAATTTTAATGGTGGTGAATTGCCTATACTAACTGATGATTCTTTCCTTTAGTTCAGCTATTGATTCAATTCGTATTTTAACTCTACAACACCTAAAGAGTGAGACTTGGTCGCTTTAAGATTGATTGCTTTATCGGTAAGAAAAGTATCGAAAAGAGCGATGCCATTTGGCAAGATAATTGGCATTACAAAAATAATTATTTCATCAATTAGGTTCTCTTCAATAAGCAAACTATTTATTTTTCCTCCGCCAATTAGCCAAATATCTTTACCTTCCTGATTCTTAAGAGTCTTAATTGTTTCGACTTGATTTTCCGTCAAAAACCTTACATGTTCCGTGTTCTTTTCATCTGTCTGGCTGGTAAAAACAAAATTCTTTTTTCCTGCATATGGAAAATCAATTCCCCAACTCATGATCTGATCATAGGTTTTTTTGCCCATGATTGTAGTATCAATAGAATTGTAAAATGCTTCGTATCCATAATCTGTTTGTGCAGGGTTTGGAATTGCTTCAAGCCAATCTACCTCTCCACCTTTTCTAGCTATTTTGCCATTCAAGCTCATGGCGATATATAGTTTTACCTTTCTCATTATAACTGATCTTTAATATTTTTGGTAATTGAAGATTCAACATCTCCAGTGTGAGCCGTAGTCTTGTTTTCGATAAGCATTATTTTGCATTCTTCCTTTGAGGATACTCTGTGTTGTGTTCCTTTTTTAACAATATATAGGTCTCCAGTTGCCATCTCGAAAGGCTCTAAACCTTCAACTTCCATTAATAAATTCCCTTCAATTATAAAGAACAACTCATCTTCATTTTTATGATCGTGCCATGGCAATTCATCGCCTTTTATTTTGGCAATTTTAACGTAGGCATCATTCACTTCACCAATTACCTTTGGCGAAAAATAGTCTTTGATCTTGGAGAAGTTTTCTAGTAGGTTTGTTTTCATTTTAAGCTGTTTTGCGTAAAGTAAAAACTATTTAGTAAGTAAACAAAGAAGGTTGGCGGTAAGTTTATTTTTGTTCGAGAAGTGACTTTAATGCGAGTAACTCGTCTTCATTACCATACTTTTCTATCATGCCATTAACCATTCTGTCTGCTGATTTACACCCAACACCATTTTCAACACAATCTAAAACGTAAACATTCGCATTTGCATAATTGATATGATAATCTCCAGGATTTATTTGATAAGCTTTATACAGTAATTTTTTTGCGTTGAGGTAATTACCATTCTTCAGCCAATAGTTGCTGTCTTTTAATAAACGATCTGTTTTGTCATCAACAACAGAAGATTCGTATGATCTGCGGTCTTCCACTTTACTAGTATACTGACTTATTTTATATCGAACAGTAAAGAATATACCAACGAGGATGGGGATGATGATAATACCGGCTATAATTCGTCGCTTTTTGTTTTCCTTTTGGGCTTTTTCTCTAATGTTTTTTTTAATGATCTCTAATTCATCAGCAGGTACAGTTTTGAATTGTAAAGAATTCTTATGAATGTGAGCAGTTTCGTTTTCATTTTTACCTTTTTTAAAAACATTTGTCCTATTTCTCGCATTGTTTTTAATCGAAACAATCATTGCTTGTACTGAACCACCAAAACTCATAATTCTAAATTTCTAGTTTTTTAATATCTCTAAAATCTCTTCTTTTTAAATTTATCAATAATATTTGATTTGAAAAGTAATGATTAGATTTTATTTGGGGTGGTGGTATCAACTTTCTTTAATAGTGGGGTGACTAGCTTATAGTCTCATTTTAATAGTCTACCTTGTTGTTCAGCGAATTTGTTTCGCATACATATTAATTCATTCAATTGAATACAACTTTCGAGGATTTGGTCAGCACATATTTAGACAATAATGTTGGCTTAACAGATAATTTCTTGAGTGAGGCTCTGGCTTCTAAGCTCAAAGGAAATTTATTAAATCTGTTGTCGCATAATCAAATGCAGACAGCGGGAATCGGAAACAAAACCGATTTGATCCACAACAAGTCAATCCGTAGCGATAAAATCTATTGGCTCGATCCTAAACATCAAGACGAACATGAAGACAGCTTTTTTGAATTGATGGATCGTTTTATTGACTACCTAAATAGAACTTGTTATACAGGAATAACAGGATATGAATTTCATTATGCTCTTTATGAAAAGGGGACTTTGTACAAGAAACATCTCGATCAGTTCGTGAATAACAAAGGGAGAGCCTTCACTATGATTATGTATTTAAATGTGGATTGGAAACTGGGCGATGGTGGAGAATTGTGTATTCATCATTCGAATCACCAACAAAAGATTACGCCACTTAATGGGAAATGTGTCTTTTTTAAGAGTAGTGAACTTCTGCATGAAGTTTTACTGAGCCATCAGCCAAGGTTAAGCATTACTGGATGGTTAAAAACAGACTAAACTTGTATTCGGGAGAGATTGATCTAATGCAATTCATGATCTTATAAGAATTTAAGATCATGAACCGCATTGAGTATAGTTTAGGCTGCTACTGCATCCTTTTTCGATTTACGATACGTGTAAGTATTGAAAATGCTTCTTTTAGCAAAACGATATTGCTTATCTGAATTGATAAATTTGTTGAATACATTTTTTGGTACACCAAAGTATTCGTAGGTAGTACCATCTAAAAATGAAATTTCTAGCAATAAACCTTTGTGCTTGTAATCAGCAATACCCGATTCTGTGGTTGTTGCAGTATATTCTTCTAGGTTTGCTTCAATAGTTTCTGGAGCAATGCTAACTAAAAAGTGGTAAGCATCGATAATCTCGCGACTTTTCACTTCTGCCTCAGCAAACTTTTCATCATCAGATTGAAATTTATCAGGATGCCATTCTTTCACTAAACTTCTATATTTTGACTTTAATTTCTTAAGATCAGTATCTTGATCTACATCAAATAATTTCTTGTATGCATTGATACGCTTCATAGGTATTCTTTCTAAATTTTCTAATGGGATAAACACTTAACTTTCTGCAGAAAGTACAAGTACTCTCCATGTTTTTTAAGCAGCGACAAAGCTATACATTTTTAAGGTCTGATTGAGATGTATTTATGATTTTCTTATTTTTAAACGGATCTGTTTGATTATTGGCTTATTAAAGGTGCGTGTATGATGTAAAATTGATGTTGAAACAAAAAAAAAAGGTTGCTAAGAGTAGAATTTGAAACCTTGAGAACATTTCAAACTTTATCTCAACAACCCGAGGATTGGTTCTTTAATTTTTTCTATTTAATGCGATCCGTTCGCTAATTCTCCGATATAGCTTCCGTAAGTCATGATTACAAACGATATGACTAAAACAATAAGGGCAATAATTAGAACGATATATGTTTTTCGGTTAACATCTTTCCATTCTTTCATTAATACGCCAATGATATAGCTGAAAAATATCAACATTGACATGTGCAGAACCCAGCTTGAAAATTGAAAGGAGCCCATGCGTACATGACCTAATCCGTAAAAGAAGAATTGCATGTACCATAATGATCCTGCTAAGGCGGAAAGTGAAAAATTGCTCAGGTATCTTTTCGTTCCAGTTTCCTTAATCGAAAATAATGTTTTAATTGAGCCATCTTTGAAGGTTACAATTCCAAACCAAATAAGATTCGTAAGTAAACATCCTAGAGAGGATACGATTAATTTAGCATTTCCTTCAAAATGACCAGCACCATGCTCTGCAGCGATATCTGAAATTGGTTGTCCTACCTCTAAAGATACGCCCCAAATTGCCGATAAGGATCCAGCTACTAAGGTCAATGCTAGACCTTTTTTCATATTGAACGTACTCCCTTTTCCCTTTGTTTTTGAAGATATAAACTTCTCTTTTAAGAAGCCTGCTCTACCGCAAAGGGCAACACCTAAAATAGATGCAATCATACCCAAAAGTACAATGTCGCCACCAACTTTGGTAAATTGTTCGATTAATTGACCATTTAGAATCAGAGGAATTACCGTGCCTAAAACAGCCGAAATTCCAATTGATATTGTATAGGTTAATGAATAGCCAATGTTCCGAATGGCATAGCCAAACGACAAGCCACCAAAGCCATAAACTGACCCTAGCAATAAGGCTGGCCAAAATACTGAGGCGGGCGCTTTAGACAATACGGTAAATAAATCAGGAATGGTAGAATAGCCAATCACTAAAGGCATAAGAAGCCATGCAAAAAGAGCTTGCACGATCCAAAATACGCCCCAAGACCAGTTTTTTACTTTTTCGAATGGCATGTAACAACTTGCAGCAGAAATACCACCTATCGCATGTAGGCCAGTTCCAAATATCGGGTTTGGTGTAATCATTATTTGTTATTTAAGTATTAGGTGTAAGGGTTAGGAATCCAAAGTAAGGATATCGTTCTTAATTTAGACGCATTGTCAAGGGTAATTATTCTTTCACTGCTTTAAAAAGTGCTTCGATATTTTCTGGTGCAATATCTGGTAAAATTGCTTCATGACTTGGTGAAATTATCAAGCCTGTTGGGAAAACGTTCTTCAATTCATGCACCCGTTTAGTGATTTGTTCAGGTGTTCCATGAACCAATAATTCTTGAGCATCAACTGCACCACAAAATGCTTTAGATGTAAATTCTCCACTTAAATGTTCTGCACTCATATCGCTTGCTAGGGCTTGAATTGGGTGAACAATGTCTACGCCCATTTCATATAAATCATCAATAATAGGGAATATTGATCCACAAGAGTGATGCAATACAGTTAAACCGTAGCTTTTTGCCTGATCAACTAACTTTTTTGTTCCTGGAAATACGTACTCACGCAACATAAATGGATCAACCATTAAGGCAGTTTGACTACCAAAATCATTTCCAATTAACACACCGTCTAATTTTCCTTTGGTTGCTTCATAAAATCGGCCGTTAAGGTCAAGGTAAAAGTCTGTAATTTTATCGATTACTGCTTGAAACATTTCAGGATACATCATCATGGTGGTAAGAGCATCTTCCATTCCAAAAGCCGAACAGGTATCTTGAAAATGAGCCGACCACATAATTCCCATTTTAAAATAATCATCGGGAGCTTGTTCAACTAATTCTGCAGCTTTTTCTACATCTAGAAAATCGGCAGGATTTGGCCATGGAAATGTATCAACCATTTTTGGATCTGTCATCCCTTCAAAAAAGCCTGGAGCAGTTAATGTTCGCTCATCTTGCGATCCATTTTCGATTTCTTCTTTCGCAAAAGTAAGGGCGCAGCCAACATCGTAATGGGGTGCATTATTATAGGGTACAAGTATTGGCCAAACATCATCATCAATGCATTTTTTTAATTCGTCGGTATTCGACACTTTAAAATGTTCAAATAATGCTGGTAAGGCTGGTGGTACCGGAAGACCTAACCAACTTGCAGGATAATCAACTTTCTCTCTTCGTATTGTTGCAAAAACTCGTTCTTTTGAATTCATTGTCTACTTTGTTATAATATGGAATAAAACCTAACAAGGGCTTGTTGTGCCTGATGATTAGATGATTCAAAATTAGATATCAATTTTTGCTTATTCAATAAATAATCGGTAGTCATTTGTACATTTCCGATCTCTTTTGTTATTTTTGATTTGTAAAACGATAAGAAATGATATCACCAGGGCTAATTGATAAAGTTAACATACAGGTTTACAACACCGCAAAATGTGCTGTAGGTCAGGAATGGAATTATTCTAATATAATAAGTCCGTTTTCAAGAATTTATTTAATAACCGAAGGAGAAGGCTATATTTTACCAGATAATAACATGATAAAATTGAAACCTGGGTATTTGTATTTAGTGCCCAGCTATACGCTCTGCGGTTACCATTGCGTTGAGAAGCTTAGCCAGTATTATCTTCATTTTTCTCATTCTCTTCCCGATGGATTAAAAATTTTTGATCAACTAGCGATCACACAAGAAGTGAAAGCAATGCCAATTGATTTGCATTTATTCGAACGACTTTTGGAAATTAATCCGACTTTAAGTTTGAAACATTCCGACCCGAATGTTTACAAGAAAAGTAGTTGGAAAAAGAATCAAATGGAGCACCGTCCGAATAATGTTCAATTGGAAACAGAGGGAATTATCAAGCAATTGTTTTCTCGTTTTATTAATAGTGACAACGCGGAAGTATTGCAGTTACAGAAGCAATCGTTTATTAAAAAATCTTTCGAATACATCTCAAACCATTTGTATGAAGAAATTAGAATAGATGCATTGGCCAACTTGGCTTGTTGTTCCACCGATCATTACACAAGACAATTCAAAAAGATTACTGGCATGCGACCAATGGAATTCATTAATCGCAAAAGAATTGAAAAAGCACAGGAGCTTTTAATTACCACTACAATGTCTCAAAAGAAAATTAGTGAAGAGACAGGCTTTAACAGCCAGCAATATTACACTCGTATCTTTAAAAAGATAAGTGATTGTTCACCAGAACAGTATCGAAAAATGGGTGGACTTATATAATTTTTGTATTTGGCTATTGAACAAACGGATAAGAGATGGAAAGTCTTTTAATCAGAAGTGTGATGATATGTGATTAAGTGTGATGGTGTGTGCTGGTAGGTACAAAAATAACATGTAGTTTTAAACCATATAAATTTGAAGTTTGAATCTGAGAGGACACATACCGATTTATAAAAAGCTCATTGAGTTTTATAGAAACAGGATTATTTCGCAGGAATATTTACCTGGGGCAAAAATTGATTCTATTAATAAAATAATGAGTCGCCATCAGGTTTCGAGAGAGACAGCCAAGAGGGTGTTACAAGCTCTGATTGCGGAAAATTTAGTTATTTCTCAACCTGGAAGAGGAACTTTTATAAACGGAGTTACTTCAATGGTGAAAAAGTGGGGAATGGTTATTCCTTTTTATTCAACAAATATTGAGCAGTTGATTTCTGAAATAAGTAAACAAGCTCAATTTTCGGGTAGGAAGCTGGAGTATTTTCTGCACTATAATAATCCTGATGAGGAAATGAGATCTATTAGTCAGCTCATTCAGAAAGGGTACGAAGCAATTATTATTGTTCCCAATTATGACGAGTCAATTACAGGAGAGTTTTACAGAAGGTTGAATCCGGGTAAAACGAAAATTGTTTTGGCGGATAATACAATGGCAGGTTCTTATTTTAATTATGCGATTCAAAGTTATGATCTGGGTGTGACCAGAGCGGTTGATTATTTAGCTGAATGGGAAGAAAAAGGAAATTATTTGCTTTTAAGCAGTGAGAGATGGCAAGGGAGAAACCTTGTATTTGATCATATGAAACAAACATTCGAGATGATTTTAGAAATGAAATATCCAGATCGAAAACTGTTTCATTCAGCTGATATAAATGATTTGTCTGTTGACTTTTTTAGGGGAAATAACATTAGGGGAGTACTTGCAATACAAGATTCTCTTACCGTAAGGTTAATCGGTAAATTAAAAAAATGGGGTTTTTCCATACCAGAAGAAATTAGACTTGTTTCGTATGGTAATACCGAATTGAGTGAGCTTTTTACACCAGCAATAACGGTTGTTGATTGTCAATATGAAGAAATGGCAAATAAGATTGGACAGCTCATTAATGAAACTTCAAATTTAATTGGCAAGCAGATTATTATACAGCCAAAATTAATTGTTAGAGAAACCTAGTGGTAATTATAGTTGATAAAGTAATTAGTTATGAATGAATTGTTAGAGAAATTAGCGGAATGTGTTGAATTTGGAAAGATTAATAATGCTTCTCCTTATCCACCAACAATGAAAGGTCAAGATGGTGCTGATGAATATGCAAAACAAGCGATTGACGAAGGCATAGAGCCTGGTGAAATATTAAAGCATGGCTTAATGGTCGGAATGGAAAAAGTGGGTATTAAGTTCCGCGAGAACAAAGTATTCGTTCCACAAGTTTTAATGAGCGCAAAAGCGATGAGTGCTGCAATGGATCATTTAAAACCATACTTTTCTTCTGGAGCCGCTGAACGAAAAGGTGTATTTGTAGTTGGAACTGTAGAAGGAGATCTTCACGATATAGGTAAAAACTTGGTTGCCATGATGGTTGAAGGTAACGGATATGAGGTAATCGACTTAGGTACAGACGTGAAAGCTGAGCAATTTATTGAAACTGCAGAGAAACATCCTGGTAGTGTAATTGGCCTTTCTTCATTGCTTACAACAACAATGGCTAACATGCAAAAAATTGTTGAAATCGTTAAAAAACACAACCCTGATCGTCAAATTTGCATTGGTGGAGCTCCTATTACTCAGGACTTCTCGGAAAAAATTGGTGCGGATAGTTACAAGCCAGATCCACAAGGAGTGGTTGAGTTTTTGAATTCGTTGGCATCATAAATAATTAATAAACTATAGCTAAGTTGATGAATCGACTTACAAAAGACAAAATATACCCCATGCAAGGATTAGAATTAATAAAAAAGGCAATGCGCCTTGAAGAGGTGGAGAGAATACCTTGGGTTCCTTTTGTTGGAGCACATGCTGGCCAACTAATTGGACTTACGGCAACTGAATTTCTTCAATCAAGTGATAAAATTGTAGAAGGAGTAAACAAATCTATTGAATTGTATAATCCTGATGGAATTCCTGTTGCTTTTGATTTGCAAATTGAAGCAGAAGCATTAGGTTGTAAATTGGCTTGGGCCGATGACAACCCTCCTGCAGTTATTTCTCATCCATTAATGGAAGGAAAGACACTTGATGATTTAAAAGTACCATGTGCCTGCGAAGGAAGAATTTCCTTGGTAATGGAGACAACTCGAAAGTTGAGAGAAGAGCATCCAGATTTAGCATTGTATGGCCTGATTACTGGTCCTTTTACACTGGCTTTGCACCTATTGGGTACCGACATTTTCATGCAAATGATGATGGAGCCAGAGAAGACGCACAAATTAATGCGTTTTGCTACTGATGTGGCAAAAATGATGGCTACGAATTACATTGAGTCAGGTGCTGATATTATTGCAATTGTTGATCCGATGACAAGTCAGATCGATCCAATGAGTTTCGAAACATTTGTTAGTCCTTACGTAAAGGAAATTAACGATTCGATTCGTGAAGCAGATGCTTTAAGTTCATTCTTTGTGTGTGGTAATGCGCAGCAAAATATTGAAGTAATGTGTCAAACAAAGCCAGACAATATCTCTATTGATGAGAATATTCCTTTGGATTTTGTTCGTGATATGTCATTGAAACACAATGTGAGTTTTGGTGGTAACATAAAGCTAACAGTTGCCTTGTTAATGGGCGACGAAGATGCTTCTCGCAGAGATGCTCTTGATTGCATGGATATTGGTGGTAAAAAAGGATTTATTCTTGCTCCTGGTTGCGATTTAGCAATGGAGACACCAAAAGAGAATCTAATTGCTGTTGCAGAATTAGTGCACGATGAAATCCTTCAAGGAGAGTTGAGAGCTTCAGAGGCAGTTGCTTCAAATATAGAATTACTTGATTTGTCTAATCATTGGGATAAGGAAAAGGTGATCATTGATATCATTACTTTGGATTCATCTTCTTGTGCGCCATGTCAATACATGGTGGATGCTGTTGCACGTGCTACAGAACCTTACGGTGATAAAGTGGTTTACAAAGAGCATCGTATTAAAGAGATGGAAGGCGTTCAAATGATGGCTAGTTTAGGTGTAAAAAACCTACCAACTATTGTAATGGATGGAAATATCGATTTTATTTCTCAAATTCCTCCTATTGCTGATATTCAGGCAAAAATTGAAGGCTATTTAGCAAGTAAAAATTAGAGTTATATAATTTTTAGCATATGAACCCGATTCAGATAATGAATCGGGTTTTATACCATTTTTAAGGATTTGAGAACTGTATGGTTTATTTTAATCTAATCACAGGTTTTTTAGGGAGTGGGAAGACAACATTGCTTAGTAATTTATTAAGTGAGTTATCCTCTGGTAAACGAATTGCTGTTATTCAAAACGAGTTTGCTCCTTCGGGTGTCGATGGAAAAGAATTGCAGCAATCGAATGAGGATTTTAAGCTTGTTGAAATAAACAATGGTTCGGTGTTTTGTGTTTGTCAATTGGGTAACTTTGAGAGAAACATGCAAAAAGTGATTGCAGAATATCAACCTGAAATTATTTTTTTGGAAGCATCCGGATTGGCAGATCCAATTAGTGTTATTGAGTTATTGCAATCGCCAGGCTTAAAAGACAAAATTGTTTTGGATAAAATCATTAGCCTTGTTGATGCGCCAAATTTCTTTAAAGGACTAAATATGTTGATTCGCTTTAGGCATCAAATAATGGTGGCTGATAAGCTTATCATTAATAAAATTGATTTGCTTGATGAGGATTTAAGTGAGATTAATAAAGCTCTAAAAAAGCTAAATCCATATGCGGAGATTCTACCAACAAGTTTTGCGAAAGTAGATTGGAAAGCTTTGGCAGTTAATGAAATTGATAGAGGGAATGCAGCCAAAAGATACCTGAGTAAAGAATCTGAAGGACGACCAGATATCAATGCTTGTGTTTTACGTACGCATGATAAGATCTCGGAAGTTGGTTTAACTGAATTTCTAAAAGAATTAACGAAGACTTGTCCTCGAATAAAAGGATATTTGAATTTGAGTGATGGAAGCGTTGTTTCTATTCATTGTGTCTATGAAAATATTGAAATTAAGAACTTGGAGAAATATGTTGGGCCATCAGAATTGATTGCCTTTGGGCATGGTTTAACGGTAAGTGAGCTTCGAAAAACCTTTAAAAAGCATTTAATTAATTAGTATAATTGATTCGTTAGAAAATAACAATTGGTGGAAAAGGAAACGACAAATAATCAGCAAATAAGAGAATATCACTTTAGTGCATTGGAATTAAACATTCGCATTGAAGATGTAGAATTTATTGCCCACGTTGGTGAGGATATGCCTTCTTATTCGGAATTTTTACAAGCAGAAATTACCGATTTAGATACCAAAGCAAATGTTAGAGGAGCTTATGTGGTGGCACCTTCTTCTTGTGTAGAGAATCCAATTGTGAAAATCGACGGAGAAGTATTTTCAGTAGGCGAGCAAGTGGCTGGCTATTATCAAAATATGGAGAAAGCTGCTTTTTTTGTCTGTTCGGCGGGTTCGGAAGTTAGTTTGCGTTCAAAAGAATTATTCGATAAAGGGGATTTAGTAGAAGGATATCTTGTTGATGTTTTGGGGACTGTGATGGTTGAAAAAGCAATGGATAAGGTACAAGAGTTACTGAAGCTTGAGTGTGAAGAAAAGGGATGGAAAATTACCAATAGATACAGCCCTGGTTATTGCGATTGGAATGTGGCTGAGCAGAAAAAATTGTTTTCATTTTTTCCAGATAACATTTGTGGTATCCAATTGAGTGATTCTTGCTTAATGCATCCTGTGAAATCGGTTAGCGGTATCATTGGGATAGGTGAAAACGTAAATTTCCACAAGCACGAATGCCATAAATGTGGCAGTGTGAATTGTTTGTACCGAAATGTAAAAAAAGAACGATAATGCCAATTATATATTTACATCGAAGCAAAAAAATTGAAACCATATCCTATGAGGTTGGCGATAGTTTGATGCAGATACTTCAGGGACAAAACATTTCTATTTCTGCACCTTGCGGAGGAAATGGTACATGTGGAAAATGTCGCGTGAAGATTAAAAATATTGGCTTCGTTAACTCTTGTTTGTATTATCCCGATACGGATATTGAGCTAAGTTTACCAAATGAGATTGAAGAGAAGGTTTTAACCAATCAGAATCAATATACTGTCCGCATTCCTGTAAAACCAAATGCTCTCGCAATGGAGCAAGCATATCCAATTTCCTTAGCTATGGATATTGGAACAACTAGCATCGTGTTTTATTGGATCAGCTTAATTACCGGCGGTATTTTGAGAACCAGAGGAATTAGCAATCCACAAGCAAAATTTGGAGCAGATGTGATCAGTCGCATTCAGTTTTGTTCTTCGCAAGCTGGACTTGATCAAATGCAAAAGGAATTGGTAGGTGCGATCAATAAAGAAATAGAAATTTTTACGACTACTGAAGGAGTCGCTATTGAGAATATCGTGAAACTATCCGTTTCGGCGAATACAACCATGTTGCATTTGCTTGCAGGAATCGATCCAACTCCAATCGCTTTGGCTCCTTTTGTGCCTAATTTTACAGCGGAAAAGTGTATTCCAGCTTCAGAACTTAACATTCAGGCTAATTCGAATGCGATCGTTCACTTAATGCCATCAATTTCGGCTTATGTAGGAGCAGATATTGTTTCAGGACTTGCCTCGCTAAATCCTCCCAAAGAAGTTAAAACTTACCTGTTTATTGATATTGGAACAAATGGGGAGATGGCAATCGTTACACCAGAAAAAATATATGCTTGCACTACCGCTGCAGGACCAGCCTTCGAAGGAGCAAATATCTCTTGTGGTATGGGTGCTTTTGATGGAGCTATTTCTGTATTTACAGGTGACGACTATCAAACCATTGCCGATGAGAAACCAATAGGCGTTTGTGGTTCTGGTTTGCTCGATATTGTTGCCTATTTATTGAATACGAATGTCATCTTAACAGACGGAGAATTAAAAGAAGACTTTGTTCTGGCTGCTGAAAATGAATCTGGAACTGGAGAGAAGGTGGTAATTACACCGCAAGATATTAGAGAAATTCAATTGGCAAAAAGTGCGATTATTACAGGTGTGAAAATCATTTTACAGACCGCTAATGTTAGTGTTGAGGATCTAGATGCAGTTTACATTGCAGGAGGTTTGGGAAATTATATGAATCCTGAAAGTGCCGTAACAGTTGGTCTATTGCCAGAAGCGGTGCTTGGCAAAATAGTGATGCTCGGGAATACCTCTGGAACCGGAGCTGTTTTACATGCTTTAAGTAATGATTTTACAAACTACACCAATTCTATTTTAGAGAAGGCAGAGCATATTGAACTGGCTCACCATCCTGAATTCGAAATGGAATTTGCAATGAATATGTTCTTCTGAAATGCTAAGTATATCCTCAAATTAGAGCTTTGTTAAATGTAGAAACTTCTCTAAAATTGGATTGGTATTTACACTATTCCACACCAATTTTAAAGTCGTGCGTTGTGGTATTTCTGTTAATTCAATAAATTTCACATCCATATCATAACCCAATTGCAAAGAGGTTGGAACAATGGATATCCCAAAATTATTTTCCACAAGTCTGAAAATAGAACTCGCATTAACCGTATTGTGCGAAACGAGAGGAGAGAAGCCACTCTCATCGAAAATCTGCATCATTTTTTCGTAGTAAGATTCGCTATAGGAAGAATCGAAGAAAATGAAGGATTCATCTTTCAATTGAGACAAGTTTTTAAAGTTTTCTTCATTAATTGGATGCTCTTTGGGAAGAACCAATGAAAAAGTATCTTCGAATACCGATTGAATGCTTAAGCCTCTTGGTACACGTTCCATTCTTACAAAACCCAAATCAATTTCCTGATTCAGCAAAGCTTGAATCTGTTTGTTGTTGTCCATCTCTTTTAAACTGAACAACACATTTGGCTGGTTCTTCTTGAATTCCAACATCAAATTGGGTATTACATCTTGCATTGCCGATCCAAGGTAGCCAAGGTTTAAATGACCATCCAATCCATCGCTCAGTAATTTGGCGTGCTCAATAATATCATCTAAACGCTTAAAATGAAGGTTCAATTCCTTTTGCATGTACAAGCCAGCCTTGCTTAACTTCACTTTTCTATTGTGTCTTTCGAAAAGTTCAACACCTAGGTTTTCCTCCATTTGCTTTATCTGTCGACTTAAGCCTGGTTGAGAAATAAAAAGGCGTTCGGCTGCCTTTCTAAAGTGTAAATCTTCAGCTAGGGCAAGGAAATATTTGTAATGTCTTAGTTCTAATTGATTACTCATAGTTATTAAAGGTAAACAAAGATGGTCTTGTTGGGTATCAAAATTACGAATAACTTTGTTAAAAAATAAATCTACTAGAACTATGTTTAAATACGGAATAGATCAACTAACTGTTGACAAGACAATTCAGATAGCTCGAGGGGAGCTAAAAGCTGGTTTAACTGCTGAAGCAATTAGCAAAGTTAACGAGTGCAGAGCCAAAGTTGAAAAAATGGCTGCATCTGAAAAAGCTGTTTACGGAATCAATACTGGATTTGGACCTTTATGCGATACTCAAATTTCGCCTGAAGAAACAAGTAAACTGCAAGAGAACTTATTGATTACTCATGCTGTTGGTGTTGGTAACCCAATTGGTAAAGAGTTATCGAAAATCATGATGATTTGCAAAGTACAAGCTTTGTCTCAAGGTTTCTCGGGTGTTCGTATCGAAGTAATTGAACGTATTCTATTCTTTATTGAAAATGATTTATTACCAGTTGTTCCTGAGCAAGGTTCTGTAGGTGCATCTGGAGATTTAGCACCATTGTCTCATCTGTTTTTACCTCTTTTAGGAGAAGGTGAATTTTGGATGGGTAAAGATATCGTTCCAGCGAAAGAAGTATTGGCAAATCATGGTTTAGAGGCTATTCGTTTAGAAGCTAAAGAAGGTTTGGGATTGATCAACGGAACACAATTTATTTTGGCTCATGCCATTCGTGGATTGCACAAAATGGAGTACCTTCTTGACTTAGCAGATGTTGCTGGAGCAATGAGCTTGGAAGGTTTCCAAGGAAGTGCAGCGCCATACAAACCAGAGTTGCATTCAATTCGTCCTTTCAAAGGAAACATTAAGGTGGCAGAACGCATGCGTATGCTATTGAAGAATTCGGAGAATTTAGCAGGCCACATCGATTGTGAGCGTGTTCAGGATCCTTATTCATTACGTTGTATTCCTCAGGTTCACGGAGCTTCAAGAAATGCTTTTTACCATTTAACTGAATTGGCTGAAATCGAAATGAATTCAGTTACTGATAATCCAATTGTATTAAGCGATACAGAAGCAATTTCAGGTGGTAACTTCCACGGACAACCATTGGCTATGGCTCTTGATTACGGTTCTATTGCAGCTTCAGAGCTGGGTAATATTGCTGATAGAAGATGCTATTTACTGTTAGAAGGAAAATTTGGTTTGCCTCGTTTGTTAACTGCAAGTGGTGGGTTAAATTCAGGTTTCATGATTCCTCAATACACAACTGCAGCTTTGGTTACAGAAAACAAATCACTTTGTTTCCCTCCATCTGCCGATAGTGTTCCAACTTCATTAGGACAGGAAGATCACGTTTCTATGGGATCTATTTCTGGTCGTAAATTCAATCAGATTTTGGGTAATATCGAAAAAATCTTTGCAATTGAGTTGATGTATGCGGCTCAAGCTTTAGAGTTTAGAAGTCCAAATCATTTCTCAGATATCATGACCGAGAATTTCAAAATCATTAGAAGTAAGGTTGCGAAATTGGAAGATGATCGTGTGTTGAAAGATGATATCAATGCAATGATAGAATTTGTAAAGAACAGAGCTTTTGTTGTGAAATAATAAGACTTAGATGATGACATTTCAAGAACAGATATTGCAAGGGATTCCAGCTGAATTACCTGCAAAAAAAGCATATCCAAAGGACGCTAACAGAGCGCCTAAAAGAAAAGATATATTAAGTGTTGAGGAAAAGCAATTGGCGATTCGTAATGCCTTGCGTTATTTTCCGAAAGAATGGCACAAAGAATTAGCCGCTGAATTTGCTCAGGAATTATTAGATTTCGGTCGTATTTACATGTACCGATTCAAGCCTGACTACAAAATTTATGCTCGTCCAATTCAAGAATACCCTGCAAAATCAGTTCAAGCTGCTGGTATCATGTTAATGATGCAAAACAACTTGGATCCTGCGGTTGCTCAGCATCCTGAGGAGTTGATTACTTATGGTGGTAATGGTGCCGTTTTTCAAAACTGGGCGCAATACCTAATTACCATGCAGTATTTGGCGATCATGACCGATGAGCAAACTTTAAACATGTATTCTGGTCATCCAATGGGCTTATTTCCTTCATCGAAAGGAGCTCCAAGAGTAATTGTAACCAATGGTATGGTTGTCCCTAATTACTCGAAGCCAGATGATTGGGAGAAGTTTAGTGCCTTGGGTGTTTCTCAGTATGGTCAAATGACTGCTGGTTCATTCATGTACATCGGACCACAAGGAATTGTTCACGGAACAACGATTACCGTGATGAATGCCTTCCGTAAAATGTTGAAAAAAGGAGAGACTCCTGAAGGCAAGATTTTCTTAACTGCCGGATTAGGTGGTATGAGTGGTGCGCAGCCAAAAGCAGGTAACATTGCTGGTTGTATCACGATTGCTGCAGAGGTGAATCCTAAAGCTGCAACCAAGCGTCACGAGCAGGGTTGGGTAGATGTATTAATCGATTCAATGGACGAATTGATTACACGCGTTAAGCAGGCACAAGAAACCAAAGAAGTTGTTTCAATTGCATTTATTGGTAATGTTGTTGATGTTTGGGAACGTTTCGATGAGGAGAATATCTTCATTCACATTGGTTCCGATCAAACGTCATTGCATATTCCTTGGACTGGTGGATATTATCCAGCTGATACTTCGTACGAAGAGTCGAACCGATTGATTCGCGAAGAACCAGAGGTATTTAAAGAAAAGGTACAAGCTACTTTACGTCGTCATGCGGCGGCAGTAAATAAGCACACTGCAAAAGGAACTTATTTCTTCGATTACGGTAACGCATTCCTATTGGAAGCTTCTCGCGCTGGCGCGGATATTATGGCTGAAAATGGCATCGATTTTAGATATAAATCATATGTTCAGGATATTTTAGGTCCTATGTGTTTCGATTATGGATTTGGACCATTCCGTTGGGTTTGTGCCTCTGGTAATGCTGCCGATTTAGATCAGACCGATGAGATTGCAATGCAAGTTTTGCAGGAAATCATGGAAAGTTCTCCAGAAGAAATCCAGTTGCAAATGCAGGATAACATTACCTGGATTAAGGATGCGAAAAAGAACAAAATGGTAGTTGGTTCTCAGGCTCGTATTTTATATGCCGATGCGGAAGGACGTTCTAAAATTGCTGAAGCTTTCAACAATGCAATTGCAGAAGGTAAAATTGGACCAGTTGTATTGGGTCGTGATCATCACGATGTAAGTGGAACAGATTCTCCTTACCGCGAAACTTCTAACATTTACGATGGTAGTAAGTTTACAGCTGATATGGCCATTCAGAATGTGATTGGAGATAGCTTTAGAGGTGCAACTTGGGTATCGATTCACAACGGCGGTGGCGTTGGTTGGGGAGAGGTAACCAACGGTGGTTTCGGAATGTTATTGGATGGAACCAGAGAAGCAGATGCTCGTTTAAAAAGCATGTTGTTTTACGATGTAAACAACGGTATTGCCAGACGTAGCTGGGCTAGAAATGACGAAGCCATTTTTGCTATTAAACGTGAAATGGAACGTACACCTAGTTTGAAAGTTACCATTCCAAACCTAGTTGAAGACAACTTACTGAACGACCTTTTTTAAGGAATAGATTCGATAAATGAAAATAGAATTGGTTCAGGAATTTCCTGAACCATTTTCATATATAAGAGTTTGTAATTGTAGAGAAAGGAAATGCAAACTTGTATTGTCATGTTGAGCGGAGCCGAAACATCTGTTATTTTAAGATAAAGATTCTTCGACAAGCTCAGAATGACAATGAAATTTTCGGATAACTTCATTTCATATTAAACAGTTAGAATTTGTGGATAAAATAGATGTTAATGCTGAATACCGACCAGCAGAAAAAGGATATTGGGAAGGTAGAAAATCAAATCCAGACATGGGAAACCAGTACTGGCACCAGCAAATTGAATTTGTAAACTGGGATGATTTTAAAAACCAGCCAGAAAATGCAGAGAAGATTGATATTGCACTTTTGGGTTATGTTTGTGATGAGGGAGTTCGAAGAAATCGAGGTCGAATTGGTGCTCATGAAGGCCCTAAGGCTGTTCGCGATCGCTTGGCTAAGCTACCCATCCATTTTGAAGCCAAACGAGTAATTGATGCAGGAAATATTATCTGTAATGATGATGATATGGAAGCAAGTCAGGAGTTATTTGCCAATGCCATTTCTGATTTGGTTAAAGAGAAAATTTTCCCAATTGGAATTGGTGGAGGACATGACATGTCCTATGCACATTATATGGGAATTCGTGATGCGATTAAGAATTCGAATAAGCAAAGAGTAGGCATCATTAATTTCGATGCGCATTTTGATCTTCGTCCTGTTGAGGGGAAAAGTAATTCGGGAACACCTTTCAATCAGATTATTTCAGAGTATCATGAAAAAGGGGAGAATGTAGATTATTATGCGATCGGCATTCAACAACAATCCAACACAAAAGAGCTGTTTGATATCGCGGAAAGGGAGCACATCAATTACTCGATTAACTACGATTGTGAATCATCAGCAATAGAAATGGAGAGCCTAAAAAAGAAGTTGGCCCCAATCATTGCGAATAACGATTATTTGTACATTACCATTGACATGGATGGTTTTTCGTCGGCTTATGCACCAGGTGTAAGTGCGCCATCTCCACTGGGTTTTACGCCTTATTTTGTGTTTAAGTTGCTGAGTTTTTTGTTCGCAACGAACAAGGTAATTGCTTTTGATATTGCAGAATTAAATCCATCCCTCGATAGAGATAATACAACAGCTAGTTTGGCTGCTAAAATACTCGATTTTGTGGTTTTGAATTATGAGTCGCCTATCTAAAATGGATAGAATGTTTTTTACCTTATTCATTTAGATGGTATTATTTAAATTACAGGTTGGTTGGCATCCATTTTGAAGAGTTTTTGTTTTGCCTTTAAGCCCAATACAATTTAGCTTTATACATCAGTTTTTATTCGATTCGTTCCATTCTCATTAGTTGACCATCAATATTTTTTAGCTTGAGAATATCTTTTTTAATCGATATAATAGTATGATTAAAAGTCATTCCATTAGTGATTATTTTCAGTGTTTGGTTGCCATTCTCAATTGAATATACACCATTTGTTTGACTTAAGATTGAGTCTTTTTTTGAAATCATTGCTGATATGTAAGTTCCATCTTTATTAAATTCAATTCTATCTTTAATATCTAGCCCAGTATTATCTATAATATCTAAAGAAGTCCATGTTCCATGGATATCTGCTTTGTTAGCCTGATTGCAACTCACTAGAATTAGAAAAAACAAAAAGAATATACCTATCGCTTTCATGATTTTATTTTCAGGTTTATGTAGTTAATTAAAAGAATAAAAATGCAAATCGTCTCAAATGTAAAATAAGAACTAGAAAAAGCTCAATCGAAGAATCTTTTAGCTTATCAAAGATTACATACTCATAGAATTATCACTGCTTATCCTGATCTTCTTTTTTAAACCAATTTTTAGGGTTAAAGTAGGATTTGTATTTCATAAAAAGTTCTTTGCCAACCAAGATACCTCCAGACCAAAACAATACTTCACCAATAATAAGAGATATTGTTGAGAGGGTAATTTTGGTTTTAGCCTCCATTTCGAGGAATGGAATGATGGGAATGAAAAGAAAAAATGGAATACAGAAAACAATCAAAAATATTCCTACTCTTATTTTCCAGTTCTTTTTTTTCATATCCTTTGTGCTTAATAACGAATAAATACTCTTTGTTTTCCTAATATAATCATATTTAAAAATGATTAAAAATCGAAATGCTTTTTAATCCCAAAGGGATTTAATGTTTATAGTAGATGATTCTGGATTAGATATTTGACCCCGACGGGGTCACATTCATCACATATTGAAAATATCTATAAACATATGAATCCTAGGGATTCTTCTTATGGATAGCAAGAATTTTAACCCTTTAAGTTGATTTTTCTAATCACTTGAATCGACAGTTGAATTTATTTCTGCCATGGTTGATTTCTTTTACAATAGTGTTTTTAATCCCAAAGGGATTTAATGTTTATAGTAGATGATTATAGTATAGATATTTGACCCCGACAGGGTCACATTCTTCACGCATAGAAATATCTATAAACATTTGAATCCTAAGGATTCATAATTTATCAATCCATTTAAATAAATATTCATCTTTAAAATCAATTTCGAATTTTTTCAAAAAAGAAATATATTCCTCTTTAAATGATTTTTGCTTATGATGTTCTTTCTGATTTTGTATGTAGGAGATCACATTATCCAAAGATGAATGAGAATATGAAAATGCACCATATCCTTGCTGCCACTCAAATTTGTACTTTGAAAATCGTTTTTCTTTAATAAATGTATTTGATGATTTTTTAATTTCCCTTACCAAGTCAGATAAACAACATGATGGATTCATCCCAATTAAAAAATGAACATGGTCTGAGACACCATTAATAGCAAGCATTTTCTGTCCCTTGTTTTGGACAATACCTGTTATGTATTTGAATAGTTCTTCTTCCCAGTCTTTCTTAATTAAAGATTCTCTGCCTTTACAAGCAAATATAATCTGGATATATATTTGTGAGAATGTACTAACGCTCATCGTTTACTTATTTTTGTGAATTAATGAAATCCATTCATTTGAAATTAGGTGTCTTTCAAAGAGTTTACAAGGCTCTCTATCAAATATACAAATCCTATTTTTCTTTAGGGTGGCAAGAGTGCCTTTTGCGATAAATAGTAGAGGTAAATCGTTTTTATCTTTTTCCGGCCCTTTAGTTTAAGTAATAGCTCAATGAAATTACGGTCAGATCTTCATCAATTCTTCGTGAAATTACATAATTATTGTCTTGTAGATATTCATTTGAGAAATATGCGTTATCGTCTTGGGTTATTATTGTAACAGAATCAATCTCGTTTTTTATCTCGTAGTACGAGAATTCGGATTCAAGTATCCTAGAAATCCATAGAACCCTTTTATTCACATTATTCCAGTCTTTGTAATCTGTTTTGTCATTTCGTAACCTAAATTCAGCTGATACTTCAAAATGGTCACATCCACCACGAGTTATTAAAAGGGTATCCTTGTTTTCCAGAATTATCGTAGCTGTTTTTGAGATAGAATCCCAGATGTAATTGTCAAGTTCCATTTTCCCTTTCAAAAAATCATCTGTTTGTGTCGTTTGATCGAATATACATTCAGAATTTTCTTCGGTTTCAGTTGCCGTTTCGATGATTGAATCAGTTTTCAATTCTGCATTTTTGGGATTTTGAAGGACAGTGCTTGATTGTTCAGTAACCTCAATTTTATCAAGTTTCTTAGCCTGAGGATTATTACTACAGGAAATAATTGAAACTAATATTAAAGTATAAAGTAAGTATTTCATTCTGTTTTTGATTTGGATACAATGGGCTTGCTAGTGTTTCTTAATTATCAGGAAAAATTCCAAGAATTATAGTTAATATGCTGGAAGCAACCATAAATACATAAATTCCTAGCCACATTTTTTTCCAATCATTCTGTTTGTACTTAGCCTTAAATGTGGATACAACAAAACCTAAAATCATCGATCCCAAAAACTGAAATAACATGCCTCCCAAAACACCATTGTAGTTTGAATGATGTACATATACATTAAAACCAATTGAGAATAGCATTGTCAATGCCATATAATAATGAAATCTACTTATTGATTTTCTAATATCTTGTAGTGTTGTTATCATTAAGAGTTTTTAATTATTTTAATAATTATTGCCTTGATGTTTATAGGCTAACGATTCATATAAGAATAGTAGTTGATTGAAGGGTAGTATCTTGTCAAATTAAAAGTGAGTTGTTTTTATTCTACTTCCCATTCTATTTTGTCAAAGGGACCATTTTCTCCTTTGTATATACAATAAAACATTGGTCTACATTCTCCATTATCTAAATCATATGTTAAAATGTTTTCATAGGGTAAATGTCCTTTCTTTATTATAGTCCTTTTTTCTCGATTACCAGTATCTGATGTTTTGATAAATTCATTATCGTCATTTAGATAGCCATAGTCAAATTCTAAATTCACTGTTATACCAAAATCACCAATGTAATATGGCTGTACTCCGAAATAACTGTACCACCCGAAGTTATCTTGATACGTTTCATGATCATCATCCATTACAGATCGAATAATGAATTTTCTGTTTTGAAATCTATGGGCTCCAATAATCGGTTGGGAAGGATCAAATTCCTTTAATAGTTCTTTACTTAAATCATTCCTGAATTTTTTCCTTTTTTCAATCAACTCAAGTCTTAAATCAAATGAAGTTCCAATGGAAATACCGAAATAAATATTTAAAAGATCAGGGTGATTATGATACAGTTCAGCTTCCAAATTAGAGTTTGTCCATACTTCTAATTCTTCAATTCCGAGCTCTTCTTTAAGTGATCTTAATCTAACATGTCCAGTTTTACTAAGAGGACATGAAATTATAAGTAGGAAGTTGTTATTTTCTGGATACTTCGATTTTAGGTCTTTAATAATATTTTCAGCTTCACCTGGGCTGAAGGACTTATATCTTTTACACTGAACTATCCAGTTTTTTAAATCATTGTTCGAAAGTATTTCAGTTCCTTCAATGTCTATTCCTCCATCATTTCCCGATCGTCCAAGATGATTAATGGAATGCCATTTACTCTGACGATAAAGTAAGTTAAAAGACAAATCCTCGAATCTCATGGGTTCTAAATCCTCAAAATGAATTGGGTTGGTTGTTCTTGTAATTTTCATCTAGAACCAATATTTATTTAACTCAGTTAATGTTCATTTTAATAATTCAAAACTACTATATAAAGCCAATGGGCTTATTCCTTTTATATTTACTAGTCCCCCGAAAGTACTAATCTTTCCCAAGCAAATCAAGAAATCATAAAAAGGATTAATTGTTAGGCTTATTTAGTAGGGGTTGTTGGCTTTTGACTGTTTTGTGCTGTCAGATTAAGTGTGTGTAATAGACTTGTTTGTTGTCGACTTTTAATTTCTGATCATGCTATCGGTTTTGGAGGTTTAAAGCCTATAGGATAGTAAGAATGACTTCTTGTAAGTAGATATTTTACGTTTGTTTAGTTGATTGTATTTGTTTGGGTGAAAGTTTTATTATTTAACTATAATTTATTAGTTTCGTTATTCTTATTAAAAAAATGATTGTGGGATTGTGATAGTTATTTAAAATAATTTTTTGGAGGGGTAGATTAGTCGAGTGAGAGAATATTTATAGTCTAAGTTAATTATTATGTCAGATCAACAAAGCTTACTAAATCATCTGGAAGAAATTACAGCAGTAACTGAAGAAAACGTTCTGTATTGCAAGATACCCTACAAGGTTTTTATTAACGAAGCAGAGGCATTGCACACTCACGCAAGTATCGATTTACCTTTGTTACAAGCGGTTAATTTTGATGTTTTAAAGTTGGATCGTTTGCTATCGCTAACCGGAGCCTTGCGAACTGCACAATCGAATTGGGAAACCAAGAAAACAAAGAAGCAGAAAAATGAAGAGCGGTGGCGAAATGAGGCTCCTGAAATGCATAAACTTCACAGCAAGTTGATTGATCACATGGGATTTGCATTTAGAGGCAATGAATTTCTGCTAAGAAAGTTGAAGGGAATTAAGAAAGGAAAATCAAAGGCGGATATGATTCAAGATATGGCCAATTTAGCAGTCTTGGGAAAGGAAAATGCAGAATTGTTACAAGCCATTAATTTTGACTTGGCAGAATTGGATACAGCTACTCAAATGGCCGACGAAATGGGTAGTTTGTTAGGAGATATTAATGGTAGAATGTATTTCGCAGATGATTTGAAGTTAACCAGAGATAAGGCCTACACTTTGTGCAAAGAACTCGTAGATGAGATTCGATCTTATGGCAAGTTCATGTTCCGAAATAATGATGAAAAACGCAAAGTATATGCCGGCAAATACAATTGCCAACGCGTGATTGCTTACCGTAAGGCAAAAGCGGCAGAAGCAATCTAAATTCACACTCACATCTATAAATTAATTGTTTGGAGGGCAGAAATGCACTCCATTTTTTTGTCCGTACTGGTAGGAGCGTCATTTGTGCAAAGGTTTATACTTTCCGTTACAAGTTTTTGCCAATCCGTACGCGATAGCATGAGTTCCGTAACAGATGTTATGTCTTCCGTACGGTAAATCTCTTGTTCCGTAACAATAAGTTGTGCTTCCGTACACTATTACAGTTCTTTCGTAACAGTGTGTAGGTCGTCTTTGTTGTTATGGAAGAGGCGAGGCATGTTACGGAAAGGTAAATGTGTGTTACGGAAAAGTACAGGTATGTTACGGAAGTATGGAGTAAGGTTACGGACATGCATAGGTATGTTACGGAAGATTCTATCTATGTTACGGAAAGAGAAAGTGTTGTTATGGATTAGTGTTTATAGGGATTTTGAAAGCTGTCGTAGGTTTATTTTATTTTCGCACTAACACTTTTGGGTAGTGATTTAATCCCAGAGGGATTTCATGTTTATAGGATTTAGAGAAATCAGGTTATTTGACCCCATCGGGGTCATATGTTCATA
>JAEINT010000010.1 GCA_016342745.1 Labilibaculum sp. | reverse complement strand
TTCTCATTTCCCAAGGTCATTAAATCTAGTTGAACTACAATTTAAGAACCTTTTCAATATGAATACAAAAGTAAAAGCCACCCCGAAGGATGGCTTTTAAATATGATATCGTAATTTCTTAAACGTTCATACCACCACAAACGTGAATTGTTTGTCCTGTTACGTAAGAAGAAAGATCTGATCCTAAGTAAACGCAAGTTTTTGCGATTTCTTCAGGAGTACCACCTCTTTTCAAAGGAATTTTTCCTGCCCATTCTTTCACTACATCCTCAGGAAGTTTTCCTGTCATTTCTGTAATGATGAAACCTGGAGCAATTGCGTTAGAACGAATTCCACGAGAACCCAATTCTTTAGCGATCGATTTTGTAAAACCGATAATACCTGCTTTTGAAGCAGAATAATTAGACTGACCAGCATTTCCACTAACACCAACTACCGAGCTCATGTTAATGATAGAACCGCTGCGTTGCTTCAACATTGTTTTTTGAGCCGCTTTGGTAAAGTTGAATACAGACTTCAAGTTAACGTTGATAACCATATCCCACTGCTCTTCAGTCATACGCATTAATAAAGTATCTTTAGTGATACCAGCGTTGTTTACCAAGATGTCAATTCCACCAAACTCAGCTACAATTTCAGCAACAACTCTATCTGTATCAGCAAAGTTACTTGCATCAGAAGCATATCCTTTTGCTTTTACACCGTAAGAAGCAATTTCTTTTTCAGTTTCGATAGCTTGCTCATTGTAGAACAAGTCAGTAAAAGCAACATTAGCACCTTGTTTTGCAAATTCAATTGCAACCGCTTTACCAATACCACGAGAAGCACCGGTAACAATCGCTGTTTTTCCTTCTAATAACTTCATGAAATTCTATTTTTATTTTAATATATTCAATGTAATAACTGCAAAAAGCAGTCTTCAATTACAAGCTTTGGGATGATCGTTCAGTTAACTAAATAAACTTGTTTAATCAGCCCTACGCCTTAAATCGATAACAAATATAAAATATTATTCTCTATTATGCTTTTTTTATTAGGCTTTTGAAGCGTACAATTGCTTTTCTCATGGAGTAAATCAGATTTATAATAAATGCCACAACTCACTAAATCAAAACAATAAGTTATTTTTTAAAAGAGATTAAATCTTGTAATTGAAGCAATATTTCACTTGCTTTTCCTTGAAGAAAAATTTCTGTAATCTTATCGGTATAGTTCGAAGGCTCCGTATTAATTTCGATAATGGTAGCTCCTGCTCTTTTAGCTTCAGTAGGGATACTTGCTGCTGGCATTACTTCGCCTGTCGTTCCAATTATTAAAACCACATCACACATTCTAGCTGCTAATAAGGATTTACGGTAAGCCTCTTCTGGTATACCTTCTCCAAAAAATACGAAGTCTGGTTTTAGTACTTCCCCATCATTTTTGCACCGAGGAGGTAATTTATTCAAATCAAGTTCGCCAGGCAGATACATTTGATCGCATATTGGGCAAATCATTCTTTGAGAGTTCCCATGAAACTCAAACACTTGTTTCGAACCTGCTTCCTGATGCAAATTATCGATGTTCTGAGTTACGATAGCTTTTAACAAACCTTCCTGCTCTAAATTGGCTAATACTTTATGCGCTTTATTGTATTTTGCTTTTCCAAAAAAATCGTAGAATATCGATTTAATAGCTGTCCAGGATTCCTTTGGATAGGAATGAAAATAATCCAAATCCAAACATTTGGGATCGTACTTACTCCACAATCCATCTGGTCCACGAAAAGGAGGAATTCCACTCTCCACAGAAATCCCCGCCCCTGTAAAAGCAATCATCGAATTGGAATTTTTAATCAACTCCGCAGCTCTTTTTAAATCATTCTCCATGCTTATTTAGATTAAATTATCTTATCAAATCAACAAAAACAAACCAAATCAACGTCTCAATCACCTCATTTTGAGCTAAATAAAAGATGTAACGTTTATTTAACATTACTGTAACATTCTTGTAATACTAGCTCTCTAATATTGTAATATCAAAAGATGCAGAGCGAATTGCTCTTGATCTCTCAATTAGAAATAAAAATAATTTAATAAAACCAAGAACGAAAGTTCTGAACTAAAAATTAAAAAAATGAAAAAATTTCAACTGCTTCTTACAGCCATTATTGCGCTTACCCTTATGGCAAGTTGCGGAGGCTCTGGTAAAGACAAATCAAACAGTGATAAGAAAGCAAAAGCGATTACTGGTGCAGGTGCTACTTTCCCTCAGCCATTTTACAATAAAATTTTCAAAACTTATACAAAAGAACAAGGCCTGTTAGTAACCTATGGCGGAATTGGTTCTGGCGGTGGTATTCGTAGCTTGAAAGACAAAATTGTTGATTTTGGTGCTAGTGATGCCTTTCTTAGCGATACCAAACTTGCTGAAATGCCAGGAGAAGTTCTTCACGTTCCTACTTGTTTAGGTGCTGTAGTTGCTGCTTACAATTTACCTGGAAAACCAGAATTAAAATTCACTCCAGAATTAATGGAAGGTGTTTTCATGGGAAAAATTACCAACTGGAATGATGCAAAAATTGCTGCAGTAAACCCAGGAGTTAGTTTACCTGATTTAGCTATTACTGTTGTTTACCGTTCAGATGGAAGTGGAACTACCTTCATCTTTAGCGATTACATGAGCAAAGTAAGTGCTGAATGGAACGAAAAAATTGGCAAAGGAAAAGCTTTACTATGGCCTGTAGGTATCGGTGCAAAAGGAAATCCTGGTGTTGCAGGAACCATTAGTCAAACCAATGGAGCAATTGGATATATCGGATCTGAGTATGCATTTGCACAAGGAATTCCTGTTGCTAGTCTTCAAAATGCAGCTGGAAACTTCATTCTTCCTTCTGTAGAATCGGTAAGTGCTTCAGCAAAAGGAGAAATGCCAGCTGATACACGTGTTAGCTTAACAAACACAGAAGCTGCTGATGGATATCCAATCTCAAGTTTTACTTGGTTAATCATTTACAAAGAGCAAAACTATAACAACAGAAGTCAGGATCAGGCAGCACAAACCATCAAATTGATCGATTGGGCTGTAAGTGCCGATGCTCAGAAAGAAACAACTAAGGTGCATTACGCGCCGCTTCCTGAAGCTGCTGTTGCCAAAGCCAAAGCTGTTTTAAGCAAAGTAACTTACAATGGAAAAGCATTAAAATAAGAAAGCTATTATTTATCTGATTGGGCTTGCTTCCAGTTCTATTTCAAACACAATAGAAAAGTTCTCCAAACTTAGAAGCTGTTTAAATTTACTTTTAGAAATTTTTATCGAAGAAAAAAGACTCAGAATAAGGCAAATTTGATGCGAATAGTGGTTCTATTTAAAGATAATTTAACGCAGTTATGAAGTTTTTAGCTTATAAAAAAGCTAAAGGATAAATTTTTAAACAGTTTCTTAATAGGAAGCAAGCTCTCTTTTTACAGCAATCGTTCAAAGCATATGAACAGCGAGAAAATTTTTCGATATTTATTAATTGGTAGTGGTGTTCTAATCGTATTAATTGCCATTGGGATTGTTACTACCCTTATTGTTGGGTCCATTCCCTCTTTTAAAGAGTTTGGTTTTGGGTTTATTTATTCGGCCGATTGGAATCCAACCGAAGGAAGAGAATCATACGGTGCTCTCCCATTTATTATTGGAACCTTAGTAACCTCCATATTGGCTCTAATTTTAACATTTCCATTCGCCTTTTCAATATCCTTATTCTTAGGCGAATATTATAAGAATGGTAAGCTACCCTCCTTTTTAAGGTCTGTAGTTGAACTATTGGCTGGAATCCCATCTGTAGTTTATGGACTTTGGGGATTTTATGCACTAAAACCATTAGTTGCCGATCTTGGCTTAAATGCTCAAGGATTCGGAATTTTCACTTCCTCAATTATCCTTGCCATCATGATTATTCCTTATGCATCCTCCTTAGGATCAGAAGTTATCTCTATGGTTCCTGGAAGCTTAAAGGAAGCGGCCTACTCACTGGGCGCAACACGATTAGAGGTTGTAACGAGTGTAATTATCCCAAATGCTGGCTCGGGAATTTTTGCAGGGTACATTCTTGCACTCGGCAGAGCAATTGGTGAAACCATGGCAGTTACTATGCTAATTGGTAATTCCAACAAAATCCCAACAGGAATCTTCGATCTAGGAAACACGATGGCCAGTTTAATTGCCAATCAGTTTGGCGAGGCCGATGGATTAAAATATACCGCTTTGGTTGAAATCGGATTACTCCTTTTTGTCATCACGGGTATTGTAAACTACTTGGGAAAATTAATCATGAGAAAACTATCAGCGTAAGCGATATCATTATATATAAAATGAATACATCTACACAAATATCCAATGCGAAGCTTAACAGACGTTTGTTGAAAGACAAGTTTTTCACCTACCTGCTAATTTCCTTGGCTTTTCTTTCAAGCGTACCGCTATTTTTAATTCTTTTTGAATTGATAAAGAAAGGGTACAAACAAATCAACATCAGCTTCTTTTACAAAGTGGCGCCAGATACAATGGAAGCCATGGTTGCTGTAAACAACAATGAAATTATTCCTGGCGGTATTGCCAACGGTATTGTGGGTACGCTTATTATTGTTGGGATGGCTTCACTCATTGCAATTCCTTTAGGGATAATTTGCGGTATGTATTTAGCAGAAAATTCGAAAGGCAAATTCGCTGGCATTGTTCGATTTATTGTAGATATGCTACAAGGTGTTCCTTCTATTGTTTTGGGTGTAATCGGATACATCTGGATTGTAAAACCAATAACTGGCGGTTTTTCAGGTTTAGCAGGTAGTGTTGCCCTTTCCATCATGATGTTACCCTCTATTGTGCGCTCAACTGAGGAAACACTAAAGATGATACCTGAAAACCTAAAAGAAGCAGCCTTATCCTTAGGTGTTCCCTATCACAAAACCATGCTGAAAGTTATTCTACCATCGGGAATTAGTGGAATCCTAACTGGTGTTATTCTTGGTATTTCGAGAATTGCGGGTGAAACTGCTCCACTAATGTTAACCGCATTGGGAAGTGCTGCTATTAATACAGATGTTACGCAGCCATCGAGTGCTGTTCCTCTGTTGGTGTGGGAATTTTACAACGATCCTAATTTGGTAAATATGATTTGGAGTGCGTCCCTATTCCTACTGCTATTAATTCTAACCTTAAACCTTAGTGCTAAAGCAATTGCAAAAAGATGGAAAGTACAATATTAGAGAAAGAAGTAATTGCAACTGAAAAAGCAGTAGCAAAAAGAATGGAAGAAAAAGAGAACACAACTAAAACGAAAAGTGTGATACAAAATCCAATAGAAAATATAGCCTCACCAATTTTAAACATCGATAAATTATCGGTTTCGTATGGTGGAGATAAATATTCAATTAATGATGTTAGCGCAGGTATTGCTAAAAATAAAATTACGGCAATTATGGGACCATCAGGATGTGGTAAAAGTACGCTATTGAGAGCCATAAACCGCATGCACGAATTGTATCCCAACACACACAACAAAGGCGCTGTATATCTTGGTGATGAGAACATTTACGATATGAATCCGATTCTTTTGAGAAGAAAGATTGGAATGGTGTTTCAACGTCCGAATCCGTTTCCAACCATGAGCATTTACGACAATGTAATTGCCGGCTATAAGTTGAATGGAATCAAACTAAAGCGAGCTGAAAAGGATGCTATTGTGGAAAAATCATTGCGTGAAGTTGGTTTGTGGAGCGAGGTAAAAGACTCATTACACAACAAAGGAACTTTCCTATCTGGAGGACAACAGCAGCGTTTGTGTATTGCCAGAGCACTTGCTTACACGCCAGAAATTATTCTCTTGGATGAGCCTACCTCTGCCCTAGATCCAATTGCAACTGCAAAAATTGAAGACTTGTTAGTGAAGTTGAAAAAAGACTTTACCATCGTATTGGTAACCCACAACATGTCACAAGCTGCCAGAATTTCAGACTATTCGATGTTTATGTATTTGGGAGAATTGGTAGAATATGGGAAAACAAAACAAATGTTTACCACTCCTAAAGACAAACGAACAGAGGAATACTTAACTGGAAAATTTGGTTGATTTAGCAAAATCAAATTAAACGCTTATTCATTCTGATTATTAAAATGGTTTAACAATACAAATTCACATACAATGTCAATTAAGAAAGACAAAAAGTTCGATAAGCTCGACAATGATTTTGCAAAAATGAAATCATTAGTATTTCAACAGTTTGAAATACTGGAAGAGGTCGTAAACAATGGCTTAGATGAAGTTGAAAAAAGCACAATAGATACCTTCAATAAAAACGAAAGCAAGCTCGATCAGTTCGAATTGAAGATGAGCGATAACATCATACAAACCATTGGATTACAGCATCCAATGGCTAGAGAATTACGTTTATTGGTTTCCTATTTTAGAATGATTGGCCACGTAGAAAGAATTGGTGATCAGCTAAATAACGTCATGCGCTTTTTCCATAAAATGGATCCTCCAAACATTCCAGAAAACCAAAAAGATTCTGTTCTTAACATGCTCTCTTTAAGCGAAAAGATGGTAAAGAAAGCCTTAATATCCTTTGAAGATGGAGATCATGAATATGCAATTTGGACCATTAAAAACGACGAAATTGTGGATGAGATGCAGTCGCAAATCTTGAAACGTATGGTTCGTAAAAATGCACCAAAGGATACCGATCCTACAGAAATTTTCAACTTGCTAAATTTCAACAGTATCTTGGGTAATATCGAGCGAATTGCCGATAACGCAACCAACATTGCAGAAGCGGCAATTTATTATCAGCAAGGAATTGATTTGCGTCATCAAGAACTGCCAGAAGATGATCAGTAAATTAAAAGTTGTTTGCCCTGCGAAGCAATAAGGCAACTTTTTCAATAAACTACAGGAAAGATTTTCAAAAAATGAAAGATTTAAAGATATTAGTAGTCGATGATGAAGAGGACTTATGTGAAATTCTCCAATTCAATCTAAAAAAGGAAGGATTTAATGTCGACGTAGCTTGCTCTTCGGAACAAGCTCTGAAGTTAGATCTTAACAACTATGATTTTTTCCTTTTGGATATAATGATGGGAGAAATATCAGGACTAGAATTGGCAAAGATCATCCGTAGAAATCCAGATTTAAAAGAAAAACCAATCCTATTTATTACGGCAAAAACGAGCGAAGAAGACAAATTAATTGGCTTTAGTGCGGGAGCAGACGATTATGTTGCCAAACCCTTCTCTGTTAAAGAGATAGTGGCCAGAATTCATGTTATCTGTAAACGTACATTTTCTCCAGCCGAAAAAGACGATAATTTTGAATTTGAAAATTTAAAGTTAATTTCAGAATCGAAAAAGGTTACTATTGATGATATGGACATTGGTTTAACCAAAACAGAATATGAAATACTTCGCCTATTATTAGAACATCAAGGAAGAATCTATTCCAGAGAAGAAATAATGAGTATCGTTTGGAGAAATCAAGGGAATGTTGGAGATAGAACCGTAGATGTTAATGTAAGACGAATTAGAAAAAAAATTGGTGTACACCATAATTTTATAAAAACAAAATCAGGTTACGGTTATTATTTTGACCCACAAACCTCTTGATACCCAAATCTATAAATTCATGCAAAAAGCAATCCAAAATTCAGGATCAAAATACAAGAAAAGACTCTTCTTTTTCTTTTTCATCATTGTGCTTTTATTCTCTCTACTTATTGGAGGTTTTCAATATAGTCAGGAACGATTGTATCGTCGCGAAAAGCTTGAATATGCTCTAGATATCTATACACAACAAGTACACGAACTGGTAAAGAAAAAGCAACTGTTTAGCATCAAAGATTTTTCGGAGATTGATACCTTGCGCACGCTCATGCCCGACAAAGACATTCGAATTTCGCTTATCACCGCAAAAGGAAAGGTTATTTACGATTCTTTTGTTGAAGACCTAGAGCGTTTAGACAATCACTTGAAACGTCCAGAGGTTCAGAAATCATTGCATTCCGAAAAAGGAAGTAACATTCGTTTATCCGGATCTACCGGTCAGTCGTATTACTATTATTCGAAGAACTATTACGATTATTTTATACGTACCGCTTTACCAATCAACGAAAGTGTACTAAGCTTTTTAAAAGCCAACACCTTATTTTTTTATTTTCTGATTGGCTTGTTTGGGGTTACCGTAATCTTTCTAATTTACGCAACCGAGCATTTTGGGAATTCCATTTCTAAACTTCGCAAGTTTGCAATAAATGCTGCAAAAAATAGAGATATCGACCCTAACGAAGATTTTGGGAAAACTGAATTGGGTGAAATCAGTCATCAAATTGTAAAGATTTATCGAAAGCTGACCAAAACAACAGAGGCTTTAAAACAGGAAAAAGAAAAATTGATTATGCACCTTCAAATTTCGCAAGAAGGTGTGGCAATTTTCGATAAAAAGAAAAACCTGATTCTTTGGAACAGTCACTTTATCGATTACATCAACTATTTGGCACACATCTCTAGTCATAATTACCAGGAAATGTTCGAACTTCCTGAGCTGGCCGAGATAACCGAGTTTATCAATACAAATAGCAAAGAGCTAGAGGCGAATTACATTCCCAACAATGACATTATTAGTACGAAAAAGACAATAATTGTTGGCCATAAGGTCTTTCTTTTTCAAGTTGTGGTTTTTCTGGATGGCAATTTTGAAATTTCGGTAAACGACATCACCAAATTAGAAAATGAGAAAACCATTAAGCAGGAAATGACGCTGAACATTGCTCATGAATTGAAAACTCCTATAACTGCCGTGTCTGGATTTTTGGAAACCATTAAAGACAATCCAACAATGCCAGAGGAGAAAAAGGTACAATTCATCGAAAGATCTTGTATTCAAATCAATAGATTATCAAATCTAATTCAAGACATATCCTTTTTGACAAAAATTGAAGAAACGAACCAACTGTTTCCTGTAGAAACCGTGGATGTAAAAAACATGCTTACGGATATGCTTTCCGATTTTGAGCTGAAGCTGGAAGAATATAAAATGGAAATAGAATTAAAATTCCCTGATGAATTAAGCATCAACGGAAACACGGAGCTTCTAGATTCTATCTTTCGAAACCTGATTGATAATTCGATAAAATATGCTGGCGAAGGTTCTAAAATTGAGATTCAGAACTATTTCGAAGACAACAACTACCACTATTTCTCTTTTACTGATAATGGAATTGGTATTAAAGAAGAGCACCTGCCTCGTATTTTTGAACGCTTTTACAGAGCCGATAACGGACGATCACGCAAAATGGGTGGAACAGGTTTAGGTTTATCTATTGTGAAGAACGCAGTAGCCTACCACAAAGGAAGAATATTTATAAAAAAGCCTAAAGAAAATGGTATTGAGTTTTTCTTTTCTCTTAAAAAGGAAATTTAAATTTGAATATTAGAAAATATGAGCCATGGGAAAATTCCTGTGGCTCTTTTTTTACCTTCAATTGCAAACGATTGTATCGATATTTTAACTCGTTGTTAACAAATCGAACAAGAAATTAATGCATTATTTCCTATCTTTCCTATTCATTAATTTTAACACAAATGTACAGAGCATCAGAAAACCGATATAAAGATATGCCCTACCGCCGATGCGGAAAAAGTGGCCTAATGCTACCTGCAATTTCGCTTGGTTTATGGCACAATTTTGGGAATGTAGACATCTTCAGTCAATTTAGAGAAATCATCTTCTCTGCGTTCGATCAAGGAATTACGCATTTCGATTTGGCCAATAATTATGGACCGCCTCCAGGATCTGCCGAAGAAAACTTTGGTATGATTTTAAAAGATGATTTGAGACGATATCGAGATGAAATGGTAATATCAACCAAAGCAGGATATGGAATGTGGCCTGGTCCTTACGGAGATTGGGGATCACGTAAATATTTGATTTCTAGCCTGGATCAAAGTCTAAAAAGAATGAATTTGGACTATGTTGATATTTTTTATTCGCACAGACCAGATCCAAATACGCCAATTGAAGAAACCATGACGGCTTTGGATAACATTGTTCGACAAGGAAAGGCACTTTACGTTGGATTGTCTAATTACAGCACAGAACAAACCAAAGAAGCTTCAAAAGTACTTCGTGAGTTGGGAACGCCATGTTTAATTCATCAGCCAAAATATTCGATGTTCGAACGTTGGTCTGAAAATGGCTTATTGGATGTTTTAGAGGAAGATGGAATTGGTGCAATCGCCTTCTCTCCTTTGGCACAAGGTTTACTGACTAACAAATACTTAAAAGGAATTCCAGATGGATCGAGAGCAGCAAAAGCTCATGGCTTTTTGCAAAAAGATACCATTACAGAGGAAGTTATCAATAAGGTGAAAGCGCTTAATGATATTGCTGAAGAAAGAGGTCAATCTTTAGCACAAATGGCTATTTCATGGTTATTGAAAGATGATCGGGTTACTTCAGTACTTGTTGGGGCAAGTTCTGTAAAGCAGCTAAGCCAAAATATCGAAAGTGTTAATTGTTTAGATTTTGGAAAAGATGAGCTCGCTAAAATTGAGAACATTTTGAAATAATATATTGTAATTACCCAATACAAAAAGGATTCTTATTTTAAATAGGAATCCTTTTTATATTTTATTCATCTTCAATTTTTATGTGCTAATTGTATTTGATCTTAAATGAGATATTGTTAATTTCATTCTCGCATGTTATTAAATATTAAACTAACATCTACCAATTATGAAATTATTCAAACCTTTTGTAAACCTCACAAAATCAGAATCGACTGGAGTTTATACATTAAATGCAGTAGTTTCTTTACCTAAAGATTACGCTCTTAGTTCTATAGATCAAGGATTAATTGAGAAAAATGGTAAAAAAGTTTGGGCAGTTACTGCCTCTGTTACAACTAATGGTTCTCTGGAAACAGATATTGTAGAATTCGCAGTTCCACTAAAACAAGGACCTACCGAAGAAGTCAATACAGTAAGCATGGTAATGGTTCAGTCATCATTGCTTGGTGGTACACCTAATCCGGAAGAAGACGACAGTACTGATGTTAATTATGATGATGCAGAAGAAGATTTGCCATAATCTTATTCTTTATTAAATTTAACAAAATGGACACTAGCTATTTTAGTGTCCATTTTAATTCTAATAGAATAAATTTACACACCAATGATACTGAATAAATTGAATTCTAATTAGGTGTGATATTCTTGAAACTAATATCTCAATCTTTTTTTATATCTTAGACTTTGCAATAAAAAGCTCAGTTATCCCTATGCGAAAACTAATTCTACTGCTACTTTGTATCTCTTGTTTTCTTTTGTCATTTGGACAAAAAGTAGATTTTGTAGAAAATACATTGGATTCCATTCAAGAAATCAACTCGAAAATTGAATTTTTAAACGACTGGACTGGTAAAAACTACAGAACACAATCAGAAGTAGCTTTATTCTATTCTCAAGAATGTCTAAAGCTGGCACAAGCTAACAATAATAATTCAGGTGCAGGTGATGCTTTGGTTCGAATTGGTTTAATACAAAAAAGAAAAGGAAACTACACAGAAGCACTTAATTTATATAATCAAGCTATAGATCATTATAAAATAAGTAATGACTCCATTGGAATTAATAGAACAAAATTAAACCGAGGAAATCTTTATAAAAATACCGAAAAATACAATTTAGCTTTAAAGGATTATTTTCAAAGCCTCTCCTTTTTAACAACCCAAAAAGATCATAAAGCATGTGCACTAATCAACAATAGTATTGGCCTAGTATATAAACAACTTAAGGATTATGAGAAGGCTCTGAACTACTATAAGGAATCAGCAAAAATATGCTCAACAAAAAATCTAGTAACATCACTTTATTATTGCTATAATAATATTGGCAATTTACTTTCCATAAAACATAATTTTCAAGATGCTTTATTTTATTACAAAAAAAACCTAGATGTATTAAAAGAAAAGCCTAACAATTACAAACAAGCTCAAACCTACCACAATATTGGAGCATGTTTTTTAGAAATGAAGCAATATTCCTTAGCTATGGAATATCAAAAGAAAAGCTTAAAACTAAAAGAAGCAATTGGTAACAAAGGTCTTATTATCACATCATTAAACGGACTATCTCATTCCAATTACATGACAAACAATCTAGATGATGCTCTTAAATATAGTAGAAGAGCTTTGCTATTGGAAAAAGAGATAGGAAATATCGAATATCAAATAACGACTACAGAAGAAATATTCAAAATATTTACGCATCAGAATAAAGCCGATAGTGCTATCCATTACTTTGGCATTCACAAACAACTAAGAGATAGCATTCTAAAAAGCGAAACCTTACAACAAGTTGCCGAAATTCAGACTAAATATGAGACAGAAAAAAAGGAAAATCAAATTCTCCTTTTAGAAAAAGAAAGTAAAAGTAGTATGATCCAAAGAAATTTGTTAATCACACTCTTGATCTTACTACTTGCCTTTGCTATTTTCATGATTCGCTCCTACTACATCAACAAAAAAACAAATCGATTATTACGTATACAAAAAACAAGAATTGAGTGGCATAAAAGTGTTTTGGATAAAAAAAATGTTGAACTTTTGGAGTCCAACAATACGAAGAACAGATTGTTTCAAATTATATCGCACGATCTTCGCTCTCCTTTAGCATCTGTATATAATCTTTCTCAACTAATAAAAATCTTTATTCAACAAAAAAAATACGATTTACTTGATGAGTCTAGTAAAGACATGGAAGAATGTGTTAACAGCGTTTTAAACCTTACTGATAACCTCTTATCCTGGTCACTTAACCAATCAGGAAAATTACCATACAATCCTGTAATCATTTCTTTAAAGCCTTTGTTACGCACCAATATTAAGACCTTTTCAAGCGTGGCAAAGCAAAAAAGCATTCACCTACAATTGGTTCTTGAAAATGAAATCTTTGTGTTCGCAGATCGCCAAATGCTCGATACAGTTATTCGGAATCTAATTAACAACTCACTAAAATTCACGCTCCCTGGTGGTATTATTGCAATTGGTGCCAAGCAAGGCGATGGTTTTATTGAGATTTGGGTTAAAGATAGTGGCATTGGCATTTCTGAAGATCAAATACCAAAGCTTTTCGAAATTGATAGTTCTAAAACTCATGTAGGAACAGAAGGTGAAAAAGGCAACGGTTTAGGTCTTGTTCTTTGCAAACAGTTTATCGAACAAAACAAAGGGGAAATTTGGGTGGAAAGCATAGTAAATAAAGGAACAACCTTCCGATTTACAGTTCCTTGCGGAGAAAATACAGAAGAAATTGGAGCCATTCTTTCTTCAAATTCGAGCAAGAATTGAAAATCTTTTCATAAAAGCAATTCACTAACTTTCATTTATTACAAAACTTAATCGCCACAGAGGCTTAAATCTCGATAAAAATCACTACTTTTGCCGCCTAAATAATTAAAGGAAGTAATTGTATGATTTCAGTTTCAAATTTATCAATCCAATTTGGTAAAAAACCTCTTTTTCAGGATGTTAATGTAAAATTTACCCCTGGGAATTGCTATGGAGTTATTGGTGCTAACGGTGCTGGTAAGTCAACCCTAATAAAAATCATTTCTGGTGAGTTGGATTCAACTACAGGATCAGTAATGATGGAACCAGGTGAAAGAATGGCAGTTTTAAAGCAGAATCACCACGAGTTCGATGATTTTACAGTACTTGATGCTGTAATTAAAGGACACGCAGAATTGTGGGCTGTTTTACAAGAGAAAAATGAAATTTATGCCAAACCTGATTTTTCTGAAGCTGATGGTATCAAAGCATCAGAATTGGAGGAGCAGTTTGCTGAAATGGACGGTTGGAATGCCGAAAGTGGAGCAGCTGAATTATTAAGTGGTTTGGGAATTAAAGAAGCTCTTCATTACAAATTAATGAAGGAGTTGAGTGGTAAAGAAAAAGTACGTGTTCTTTTGGCACAAGCACTTTTCGGAAACCCAGATAACCTTCTTCTCGATGAGCCTACCAATGATCTTGACCTTGAAACAGTAATGTGGTTAGAAAATTACTTGGCTAACTTTAACAATACTGTAATTGTTGTTTCCCATGACCGTCACTTCTTAGATTCAGTTTGTACTGACATTGTAGATATTGACTTTGGAAAAGTAAAAATGTTCTCGGGTAACTATACTTTCTGGTACGAATCTAGTCAGTTAGCAGCTCGTCAGCAAGCACAGCAAAATAAAAAAGCAGAAGAAAAGAAAAAGGAACTTCAGGAATTTATTGCTCGATTTAGTGCCAATGTTGCTAAATCTAAGCAAACTACTTCTAGAAAGAAGATGATTGATAAATTGAATATTTCTGATATTCAACCTTCTACTCGTCGTTACCCTGGTATTATTTTCCAACAAGAACGTGAAGCTGGAGACAAAATTTTCTCTTGTACAGGTCTTAGCAAAAAAATGCAGGATGATGTTCTGTTTAAAGATGTAGAATTCACGATCGAAAAAGGAGAAAAGGTAGTATTCCTATCAAAAGATCCTCGTGCAATGTCGGCTCTTTTTGATATTATTAACGGAGAAGAAAAAGCAGATAGCGGAAGCTTCGAATGGGGAGTTACCATTACACCAGCATACTTACCTCTTGACAATAGTAATTTCTTCCGTCAACCATTGACTTTAATTGATTGGTTAGCACAATATTCAAGCGATACAAGTGAAGTTTATCTTCGTGGATACCTTGGTAAAATGTTATTCTCTGGTGAAGACATCTACAAAAAAGCTGACGTTCTTTCTGGAGGAGAAAAAGTTCGTTGTATGGTATCACGCATGATGTTGAAAGATGCCAACCTATTGGTATTAGATACACCTACCAATCACTTGGATTTGGAATCGATTCAATCGTTCAATAATTCGTTGATTAACTTTGGTGGAACTGTTTTGATGTCGTCTCATGACCACGAATTTATTCAAACCGTTGCAACTCGTATTATCGAATTAACTCCTAACGGAATTATTGATAAATTAATGGATTACGATGATTACATTTCTAGTGAAAAAATCAAAGAACAACGCGAAGCATTGTATCAATAAGTTTATTTAAACTTTATATATTTCATCCCCCATTCATTTATTTGTTTGGGGGATTTTTTTATCTATTAATTTCACTTCTATAGCCAAATACTTTCCTTTCAATTAAAAAAAAGATAAACACATCTGATTTAATCACAATTTTACTATAATAAATTGTAAATTATTATTTCTTCCATTACCTTTGTTTCACTTTCTAAACAACCCTTCATCTGTATAACTAAAATTATACACTTTAAACACAAGTTTATGATTCCTAAAATTGAACGCGCTACAATCGTAGTTTTGGATAGCGCTGGCGTTGGCTATTTGCCAGATGCTGAAGAATTTGGAGATGTTGGTTCCAATACATTTGGAAACATAGCTAGCCATTGCAATGGCATTAGCTTACCAAACATGCAAAAATTAGGTTTAGGTAACCTAACTGATATAATGGGAGTTGCGCCAACTACCGATGCAAATGGAGCATATGGTAAGGCTGCTGAAGCTTCTAAAGGTAAAGATACCACAACAGGACACTGGGAAATTGCTGGTGTAAAACTGGAACGTGCCTTCCCTACTTATGCGAACGGATTTTCTGAGAAAACCATTAAGCTTTTCGAAGAACGTACTGGCAGAAAAGTGATGGCGAACAAACCGGCTTCTGGAACTGCAATTCTTGACGAATATGGTGAGGAACAAATGAAAACTGGAAACTGGATCGTTTACACATCGGCCGATCCTGTATTTCAAATTGCTGCTCACGAAGAAATTATTCCATTAGAGGAATTGTATAAAGCATGTGAAATTGCTTTAGAGATTTGCTCTGAACTTGAGCCCGTTGCACGTGTTATTGCACGTCCATACTTAGGTTCTGGCGAAGGAAATTTTGCAAGAACAGCTAATCGTCACGATTATTCGGTTACACCTCCTGCTCCAACAATGCTTGATCGCTTAAGCAAAAATGGTTTAGATGTAATTGGCATTGGAAAAACCAGTGATATTTTTGCTGGTCAAGGAATTACCGACACTAGAGGAACCAACAAGGATAATGTTGATGGTATTGAGAAGACATTAACTGCCTTAAAAGAGGACTCTAAAGGATTAATTTTCACCAACTTGGTTGATTTTGATATGATGTTTGGTCATCGTAGAAATCCAGAAGGATACAAAGCTGCCTTAGAGGAATTTGATCAATATTTACCACAAATTCAGGAGAACTTAAAAGAGGATGAGATTCTGATTTTAACTGCCGATCATGGTTGTGATCCAACCTATCCAGGAACTGACCACACACGTGAGTACATTCCTGTAATGGTTTATGGAAAAAATATCAAGCAAAATATCAACTTAGGAACCAGAACTTCTTTTGCAGATATTGCAGCAACAATTGAAGAGTTGCTGCTTGGTACTAAAACAGACGGAAGTTTTGCTGAAGAGCTTTACAACTAAAATATATTAATACTGAAAATGCCGCCTCAACTATTTGAGGCGGCATTTTTTATATTCTATTTTATCTAATCAACATTCTGATTATTCCAAAGCCTTTAACAGATGTTCATGTATTCCGATTTTATAACCTCTCGAAGCGAATTTGATATCACCATTCGGTTTTAAGACTAGAATTAATGGTTTTTCTATTTTGCCAGTAATTCCTAATTCTATTTTTGCAAGATCAATCAACTTATTGTTTTCATCTTTGTACAATTGATAATTCGAAGGCATATTCACAAAAAATTCAGCTGACAAATTCTCATCATCAATCTCTTCAGCTTGCATCACTAAAATAGTGCCATCCCATTTTTCATATCTCGATTTTGCAGCTTTAAATTCTTCCATTAAATGCCTAGTTGGCTCTTTTCCTGGCTCTAACCACATCAATACAATAGCATTTTTCTTTTTCAAGGATGAAAGTGTACTTGTCTTGTTATCTTTTCTGATAATGATATGATTAGGATCCAAATGCCCAAATGTTTTGCTTTCTACTTCTGGATCACGAAAATTCAATTCGAGTTTGGTATTTTTCCCTTTTTCAATTTCAAAATGATTCAAATGAGTATAAACCGTTCCATCAACACCTCTTCTGCCAGTAACTAATCGATACTTACCAACTTCTAGTTCTAATTTTGAAGGTAAATCAGATAATTTACTGCCCCAGCCATAATCCAAACTTTCATACCTTCCATCAATCAATTTCCCAATTGTAAAATGCTTATAATAAGATGGATCAAAACCATTTGATTTATTTTGTAAACTTGCAAAACCAATTACCGGTTGATTAATAATTTGCTTCTCAAAATAAACATTCATCCACTTTTTGCCATCAAAAAATTGCGGTGTTTTTTCAGCAGGCTCTAATCGAGATGGAATACCTAAACTACGACACAAAGCAACAAAAAACACATCGCGAGATTCAGCATTCGAAATACCTAATTCTAAAACTCCTTTTGGTGTAATTGGAAGATTGTAATAATTCTCATTTTCGGTAAGCTGAATTTCAGCTACTATCCATTTCTTTATTAAATCAGCACGCTCGATTCTATTTCCTTCGAATTTCCCCTCAAATGCATTCTGTAAATATGCTCGGTAAGCAATTAAGTTCTCATTTTTTATTCTAGGATTCAAAAGGCATTTCAAATAAATCTCCTTCGAACTATAATCATCAAGCTTATATTTTTCAATTGTATTGATCAAATGATCATTCAATATATCAGCTCTTGTATCTCTTAGATCTTTATCTGCAATCTGATGAAGCAATTCCTTAACAAAAACGCGATTCTCCTTTGTTGCATTCCCAATAAATTTTTCTATTTCTTTCCAGTTCCCCTGGCTTTTTTTCAAGAAATCCCAAACAACTTGTGTACTTAAACCAACTCTTTCACTTAACTGAGAAGCTCCCAAAGAATCAATAAAACTAGTACGATACTCTATTCGCATAGCATCTTCTTTGGATAAGCGAATATTGTTTTCTTTCTTCTTACTTTCATCTACCGAATATGGATTATTCTCTTTTGGAGGAACCATATTTATATCAGCAAATTTATCTCCATAAAAACCTCTTCCCAATTCTAGTTGTATTGTATCCGATTGCTTAACGCTGATTTTCTTACCTGAGTACACCCCATCCTTTTGAGCCCAAATTAACAAATCACCCAAGCCTGTAGTTAAAAATGAAAATCCCTCTGAATCAGTTCGTTTACTTGCTATTGGATAAAATTCAGCATAATTGTACAGTCCAAAATCTACTTGAGCATTATCTATAGATGCACCATCTTTGTCCGTAATATGCACGTAAATTTTCTTTACGTCAGCATAGTTCTCAACCACATTAATTTCCGTAAAATTATCAGATTTCTTAACCACTTCAGCACTTCCCTGATAATCACCGAATACCTTTGTATGTACCAACATTGCTCTACGTGCTGGTTCGGTAAACCATCCCATATTTAAATCTGGTTCTGGCTCACATGCGCCTAAATAAGACCATTCTCCATCAACCCAAACTTCAACCCAAGCATGGTTATCATCGCTATGTGCCCAACGAGGCGTATAAACTTGACGCGCTGGAATACCTACCGAGCGTAATGCTGTTACGGTAAAAGTCGATTCTTCACCACACCTTCCCCAAGAGGTACGAACCAAACTCAATGGCCCACTTGTTCGGATATCTGTTGGTGCATAATTTACCTTCTCATGACACCAATGATTAACTTCCAAAACAGCCTCTTTCATTGTCATGTTTATTACACGAGGCTTTAGGTCCTTTAGAAATACCTGACGTGCCGAATCTAAATTCTCATTGTTTACACGATATGGTAAGACAAAATGACGAAACAAATCGTCTGGAACCCGATTTCCCCATTTAAATGTTTCTCTTGCTTCAAAGGAAGATCTTACTTGTTCAAGAAAATATTCACCATTGTAATCAGCTAAGTCACACAAAGGCATGTATGAATATAAAAATTGAAGCGCTTCTGATTCTTCCTGAGTAATGTCTTTTTCTAATACAGAGAAAAGTGCTACAGAACGTTTTTTCGCAAATTCCTTTCTCGTTTCAAATCGCTCTGAAACTATCTTACGCGTTGTGTTATCTTTAATAAAGTGTACCTCAGAACAGCCCCAACAAAAATTGAGACAAAGTAGAAGGATGATGATCTTCCTCATTTTTATAAAATTAAAAATTAGTCCTCGGCTTTTAGGATAGATACAATTTTACGAATTTTATTGCAATCTGCCTCGAAATATTCAAATTCTGGAACACTTTCTTCTCCACCCATAGCAATTTTAGGATTTTTATATTCCATCTTCCCCTTTACCAACACCTTAGAGGAACAGTGGAATTCTTTTGCTCCGGTAATATTTTTCAATTGTTGAATATTTGACTCTAAAATCCCACTTCCTGGCATTATAATAAGTCTATCTGCGGCTTTTTCAGTTAATGTTTTTATGGTCTCGCAACCTTTTACTGCTGTTTGCTCTCCCCCAGAAGTTAAAATCCGATCAACGCCAAGTTCAATCAATTGATCCAAAGCTTTTACATGATCTTTTACCATATCAAAAGCTCTATGAAAAGTAAAATTCATAGAACCAGAAGCATTTAACAATTGCTTTGTTCGAATACTATCAATCTCACCTTCTGGTAGCAAAACACCTGACACAATACCATCGACACCTAATGTTTTGCAAAATTCTATATCTTTTAACATGCATTTAAATTCCACATCTGAATAACAAAAATCAGCCCCTCGTGGTCTAATAATAACAAATACAGGAATCTTAACTGATTCTTTTACAAGTTGAATACAGGCAGCGCTAGGCGTAGTTCCACCTTCATGCACTCCAGCACACAATTCAATTCGATCGGCACCAGCAAGTTCCGCATTAATCGCAGATTGGACTGAATAACAACAAATTTCTAAAAGAGGATTTTTCATTTTTACAATTTCATAAAAAAGGTTATCTCGATGAGATAACCTTCCTTATTATTAAAACAATATTTTACTTAGAACAAACACTAATTCATCATTAAGTGATTTTTATTTAAAAAATTCACTAGAGAAATTAAATTAGTCTCCTTTTTAGGATTTATTTTATTTTCATCGATAAAGTTAAAAACTTCTTTTTGTTTATTCAGTTGCTTTTTTAGCTTATTTTTTGTCTTTGCTAATTTTACGATCCCTAAATCATTAAATACAAAATAAGATTGTTCTTTAACAACTTTACTAGACTTAGAACCTGCATCTAATTGCACATTGTAGCTTGGTGACATCAACTTCGTATCATACTTCCGAAGCAAAGTATTTTCATCATCAACAAGAACCTCATAAAACCCTTTAGTATTAGATTTCAAAAGAGTTTCTGTAACAAATAAACTCTTATCCTTTGTAAATACAACACTCCTTACTCTAAAACTAGGTAAAACCTTAATCTCTCCTTTATATTTAATTTCCAATTCACTAGTGCGCAAGTCAATTCGAGTCTCCAAACCTCTCACAATGCTACTATCAACGACCATATAAATATCAGCCCTCTTCCAATCTTCATTTAAATAATACGATCCAATTTGCGACGTTTTCCTTCTTAATTTAAGAAGACTTGGATCTTTCACAATATTTCCATCAAACACGCTCATAGAATTGGTTTTAAATGCCGTATTTTTTTGTCCAAAACTTGTCTGGCATAACAATAGCATTAAAAGCCCTATCCCCATAATGGCTTTTAAATTTCTAAAATTAGATCTGCTTTCATCTAATTTTGGTAGGTTAATAAACTTCATTTTCTTAATTTTTGTGATTTAATTAATATTTAACATCTGATAAAAGTATTTAATTAAATAACCAATACATAGTATTTATTAATCAAAATAATTTAAAATTAGCGTATTACCCATTATCATATTTTTTCACTAATTTGTATAAAACCAAAAACATCTAGATGTAATGACCAAAAATAAACTAGTTCTCTTAGTGGGTGGATTACTTTGTGTTCTTTCTGTTTTTTCTCAGCAAAACAATATTAGGTTCAAGAGAATTACTATAAATGATGGACTTTCCTTAAGTTCTGTTTATTGTATTTTTCAAGATTCAAAAGGCTTTATGTGGTTTGGAACAGAAGATGGTTTAAATAAGTACGATGGTAAAAATTTCACTGTTTACAGAGACAATATTAACAAACCCAATTGTATTTCATACAAATGGATAGAGCAAATTATAGAGGACACTAATGGAAATTTATGGTTCGGATCAAGAGGTGGACTAACACGATTTAATCCAATTACTGAAACCTTTACTCCCTTCAGAGGTGTGGAACCCAACAATCAATTAAGTAATGATACCATTACTACTTTCTTTGAAGATAAAAACAAGCGCTTGTGGGTTGGAAGTTTAAAGGGAATTAATTGCATAAACATTGATGACGGCAAACTTGAAAATATCAAGTATAAAAATGAATTAAACACCAGAGTAAACTGCTTTCTTTTAGGAGATAAATACCTATGGATTGCTACTAACAATGGACTTTTCTATACTAATTCAGAAAATAATGTATTTCATAAATTAAAACTAAAAAACACTAGTGAACAAGTAAAAATCACTAGTATCGTAAAAGAACAAGATCTACTCTGGCTTGGAACAGATCAAGGGCTCTTTTCAATCAATGAAAACGCATCCAATCCTAATCAAAAAGAATACTTGACCAATACTAGTATTGAGAATATCAGTTTAGATAATTCACAAAATTTATGGGTAGTTACCAATAAGGCACTCCTTAAAAAAGAATCACAAACTGATCAATTCACAAAAATTGTAAAATCTTTCGAATCAACCAACAGTCTCTCCATAAATACAAACAAGCCCATATTATCTTGTGAAAATAATGAAATTTGGTTTGGAACATTCGGATCAGGTCTTTTTCGAATCAATACAAGCACAAATAAAAAATCACATTACAAAAACAATTCAGCCGACCCACAAAGTTTATCTGAAAATTCTATAAACTGTATCTACGAGGACCGCAATGGAATTATATGGATTGGTACATTTGGTGCAGGCATCAGCATTTTCGATCCTCAAGCTCATAAATTTGATCTTCTTAAAAATAATCCGCTAAGTGAAAATAGCTTAGCTTGTAATTTCATTTGGTCTATTTGGGAGGATCATAACGAAGATATTTGGATTGGAACAAATAATCAAGGAATATCCAAATACCTTGTAAAACAAGACAGTTTTATTCATATTGACATCCGAAAATCAAAAAAACATCCCTACACAGCAATCCGGAAAGTATTTGAAGATAGCCAAAACAATATCTGGATTGGAAGCGATGGAGAAGGATTATTTAAATACAATCCACTAAGCAAAGAACAAGTTCAGTTCAAAAATATTGAAGGTGATAGCACTTCCCTATCCAATAATTCTGTACGCACGATTTTTGAAGACAGTGACGGTATTATTTGGATTGGTACTCGCGATGGATTCAATCAATATCACCCTAAAACAAAACAATTCAGACAATACAAACGCAAGGAAAGTAATCCATCCAGCATTTCCTGTAATTTCATCTATTCAACTATTTTTGAAGATTCAAAAGGTTTATTGTGGATTGGAACTTATGGTGGTGGTGTTAATATATTTGACAAAAACACAGGCCAGTTCAATTCCTTTCAATACATACAAGAAAGTACAAATAGCATTTCCGATAACGTGGTATTTTCCATTCATGAAGATAAGGAAGGATCAATTTGGCTGGGAACCAACAACAAACTAAACCGTTACAATCCAAAAACGAAAGTATTTTCTCATTACGGTACAGATGAAGGCTTGCCAAACGATGTCATTTATAGCATTTTACCAGATAAGAATGACCATTTATGGCTTAGTACAAATAATGGAATCTGTCGCTTTTCAACTTCGGATTATTCAGTAAAAAACTTTACAATTAACGACGGCTTACAAAGCAAAGAATTTAATGGTGGTGCCTATCACAAAGGGAAAAGTGGAAAGCTATACTTCGGTGGAGTTTATGGTTTAAACATTATCGATCCTAAAAAGAAATTTAAAGATGAGCGAAATTATGAGCTTGTATTTACAAAACTTGAAATTCATGGCAATGAAGTTAAAGTAGCGCCTTATAACAACATCGATTCTGAAAAACAGATTCATTATTCCAATGAGGATGATACCTATTACCTCAAAAAAAACATTGCCTATACAGATGCTATTGAACTGGATTACAAACATCGTTTTGTTACACTGGAATATTCATCTTTGTCTTCCTTTGCTTCTGATAAAATCAACTATTCCTATCGGTTAAAAGGGCTAGAAAAAAAATGGATTAATTCGGGGAATCGCAACTACATTTCCTATTCCAATCTTCCTTTAGGTGAATATACATTTCAGGTTAAGGCTCAAAATCAGAATGGAATGTGGTCCGAATATGCCAAAGAACTTAAAATAAAAATATTACCTCCATTTTACCTGAGCTGGTGGTTTATTTTACTTGCAAGTATTTTGGTAAGCTTACTATTCATTTTCATCTACAGATTCTTACTACATGCCAAGACTAACAAACTACTAACCGTTCAAAACGAAGAAATTAAAAGTACGAATTTGCAACTTCAAGAATCAGAAAGAAATTTGAAAGAATTAAATGCAACGAAAGACAAATTTTTCCGAATTATCTCTCATGATTTAAAAAACCCATTCACCAGTTTACTCTCTATTAGTGAAATGATTCATGAAAACTATGAAATGGTCGATGATCCAGAAAAAAGAGTTGGAATTCGAAAAATTCACGAATCAGTAAAACACATTTATACTTTGTTAGAAAACCTGCTTACTTGGTCGAGGTCACAAACAGGAAAAATAGATTTTCATCCCGAAACCTTTGACCTTAACGAATTGGTAAAACAATCCATTTGCCTTTACGAAGCATCTGCAGAAAAGAAACAGATTGAAATTCAATTCTTTGACACAAAAGAAAAGCTAGCTTTTGCAGACAAACATATGAGTAGTTCCATCATTCGAAATTTAATTAATAACGCCATAAAATTTTCAAATCAAAACAGTCAAATTGAAATTAAAATTACCACAAAAGATAAATTTGTAGAATTTCAGATTGCAGATGAAGGTATTGGTATTGATAAAGACAATCTAAGTAAATTGTTCCGAATTGATCTGAAATATAAGTCAGTCGGGACTTCAGGTGAAAAAGGTACTGGACTTGGATTATTACTCTGCAAAGAGTTTGCTGAAGCAAATCGTGGTAAAATATGGGCTGAAAGTACAATTGGTAAAGGAAGTACCTTTTTCTTTGTCCTACCAGAATCAAAATAAGAGCTTCACTTGGCAAAACATCTTGTATTGGTTTGATTTTCGGTATAATTTAAAGATATTTGCATCTGTATTTATCTAACGAGAGACTACGAAAATATATACTTGATGAGAGATAAAGTTCTTCAACTTGCAAAAGAAAAGAATGCGGTTATACTCGCGCATTATTATCAAACTCCTGATATTCAGGAAATCGCCGACTTTAAAGGTGATAGTTTAGCCCTTGCGCAAAAAGCTTCAGAGGTTGATGCAGACATTATTTTGTTTGCTGGCGTTCATTTCATGGCCGAAACCGCCAAAATATTAAATCCAACCAGAAAAGTTCTATTACCTGATCTGGAAGCTGGATGTTCACTTGCAGAATCATGTCCTGCTGACGATTTTAGAAAATTTAAAGCCTTACACCCAGATCATATTGTAATATCCTATATTAATTGTACTGCGGATATTAAAACACTATCTGATGTTATTTGTACATCAGGAAATGCGGTGCAAATTGTAGAGTCCTTTCCTAAGGAACAGAAAATTATATTTGCTCCTGACAAAAATCTGGGCCGTTACATCAATGAGGTTACGGGTCGAAACATGGTCCTTTGGGATGGTACTTGCGAAGTTCACGACATTCTATCTTCTGAGAAAATCATGCAAATGAAAATAGAAAATCCTGATGCAAAATTAATCGCTCATCCTGAGTGTGCACATCCGGTTTTACTTCTTGCAGATTTTGTAGGATCTACAACTGCTATGCTGGATTACACAAAGAATAGCGCTTCTAAAAAATTCATTGTTGCTACAGAAACAGGTATTCTGCATCAAATGCAAAAGGATTCTCCTAACAAAGAATTCCTAATTGTACCCGCTGATGAAACATGTTCTTGTAATGATTGTGCCTACATGAAGTTGAATACAATGGAGAAATTGTATCTAGCATTAAAAAATGAGCAACCTGAAATTATTCTTCCAAAAGAAACAATGGAAAAGGCAAAGGCTCCAATTGTTCGTATGCTTGATTTATCGAGACATTTAATAAAATAAAAATACTCAAAAAATGGAGATCTTCATAGGTCTCCATTTTTCGTGTCATATGATTTACTACTCATTAATACTCTCCATATTAATTTCGGCCAATTGACAAGCTTCTTCTAAATGTAATTCTTCTACAGCTCTATACAATATTGCAAAAGCTGAATGGATCCAAACAATAGACACGAAAACCCCAACAATCATACAAATTAGGCCAAGAAGTATAATCAAAAAGGACAATATCCCCATACCAAATATAGTCCAGAAATAACCCTTGGTCAAGTAAAAGCTCAATTTAACTGCCTGAATAGGATCTATCTTCTTATCCATAATCAGATAAGGCACAAAAATTAATTTACAGACTAAATAAATACCAGGAAGAATTAATAAAACAAACCCAACACCAACAATACCAATAACCAGTAAATGACTCAAAATAACATATAGAAACTTTTTAAATCCACTCAGTATTTCTTCAAATTGTGGTTTTTCGTTTCTTGAAGCCCTCAAAAATATCCAATCGGCACCATAACTAAATGGTGTAACCACCAATATATAATAGATAAATCCAAATAGTTTAATAAATGACAAACCAATATTAAATGAATCATCCTCAAGCATATTCATTTTATCATATCCCATTGGTACGTCAATAACTGCGGAAACAACTATTATAAGTAATAGAAGTAAAAAATTGTTCTTTAGTACATTCCATCCCTCCTCAAAACAGCCACCAATTGTTGGAAACACCTTTAAAATCAGATCTTCTTTACAATAATCTACTTTCATGAATTTAATTCCTTAAATTATATTAATTATTCATCTAAATATAAAACATATAAAGGATCTAAAAAAACGTGCGAAATTTAGATAAATCAATTTTTCGAAAAAAAGCGAAAAAAAAGATAGGGTATTTATTTTCTAAAGCATCATACTTATAGAAATCAGAAAATACACGATCGTTTTTCTCATATCATTTAAATCCATTATTCAACAAAAATATAATGTCATGAAAACAAAAATTAGATATTACCTCGCAGTTATCCTTTCTGCATTTTTGTTATTCTCTTTCACCAATTCAATGGCCGCTGAGGGTACAAAGAAAAAGAAAGAAAAGACCAAAGTACAACAAGTAATAGATACTTTAAAGTATAACGTATATAAAGGTAAAATTCAAGATAAAAACACGAATGAGCCTTTAATGTTTGCAACCATTACGGTAAAAGGCGTTAATGTTGCAACCGTTTCAAATAACGAAGGAGAGTTTCTTTTGAAAATTGCAAAAGATCTACCGGTAAGTGAAATTGAAGTAAGTTATATTGGATACAAAAATCTTGAATACCCTATTAACTCTTTAAAGGCAAAAAGAAATATTCTCAAATTACAATCTGTGTCAGTTCCATTGGGCGAGATTAATATTTATCCTATGGATCCTATTTTTCTTGTAAAAAGTATTCTTGCAAAAGTTTCAGAAAACTATGCAAAGAATCCGAATATGATGAAAGGATTTTATCGAGAAACCGTTAAAAAGAACAGAACATATGTAGCTATATCTGAAGCTGTGGTAAACATACACAAAGCTGGATACAGACAATTAAGAGAAGATCAAGTTCAAATTTACAAAGGTCGAAAGAGTCAAGATGTAAAGAAAATGGATACGCTATTATTCAAGTTACAAGGTGGTCCAACTACTTCACTTCTTTTGGATATTGTGAAAAATCCATACAATCTTTTATCGCCTGATTTTATCACCAATTATGACTTCTCTATTAAATCAGTAACAAAAATTAATGGTAAAATTCATTATGTAGTTGAATTCAAACAAAAAGAGGACATTGATTTACCATTATACTACGGTTTATTATATATTGAATCGACTAATTTGGCTTTAGCAAGTGCTAAATTCAGCATGAACCTAAGTAATGAAACTGAGGCTAGTAGAATGTTCATTAAAAGGAAACCAGCAGGCGTAAAAGTAACTCCAAGTTCTGCCGATTACTTGGTAAATTACCATGAAAAAGATGGGAAATGGTATTTCAACTATGCCAGAGGAGAAGTTAATTTTAAGTGCAACTGGAAGCGTAAACTGTTTAATACCAACTACTCTGCAATGACTGAAATTGCAATTACCGATCGAAACGAAGAGAATATTATTCGCTTTAAAGGATTTGAAAAGTTTAAATCAAACCAGATTATGACCGAAGAGGTAAGTAATTTTGCGGATGCAAACTTCTGGGGAGCTTACAACACAATTGAACCTGATCAATCTATTGAATCTGCAATTAAAAAACTAAAAAGAAAAGCTAGATAAATTGTTAGCGAATTCATAAAAATGGGAATGTATAACCTACGAAACCTTTGAATAAATGAATTCATGACAAACAAAAGAGCCGTTCACTCATAAAGGGGAAATGAGATATTCTGAACGGTTCTTTTCAATCAAGAAATAAAATTCTATATCGAATATTGCTATTCGATATTATTATAAGTAAATAACCAGATCTTTTCTCTAATGATTGAAAAATCCTAACTTAGAAAGCGCATTAAGAGCTTTAGATAAAGGAATAGAAACAGAAAATGTCGGAAGAAAAAGAAACGATACTACAGAACATACAAAATGGTAATTTACAGGAGTTTGAAAAACTGTTTAAAGAATATTACCCTTTGCTATGTCATTACGCTCTTAGGTTTGTAAAAGATTCAGACCAAGCTGAAGAAATTGTTCAGGAATTGTTTTGTCAATTATGGGAAAATAGAAAAGAATTAAAAATTCATACTTCACTAAAAGCCTATTTGTACAAATCAACCTATTTTAACAGCCTTCAGGTACTAAGAAAAAGAGGAATAAAAAACCAATACGTTGATTACGTTAAAAATCACAAGTCTGAACAAAGTCAACCAAATAATTTAGTTGAAGAAAATGAAATCTATAATATCATACAGAGAACCCTAATCAAACTGCCTAGTCGTTGTGGACAGATATTTAAAATGAGTAGATTTGAAGGCTTGAAGTATCAGGAAATTGCTGATCAATTATCAATATCAGTAAAAACTGTTGAAGCAAACATGGGAAAAGCTTTAAAAGCTTTTCGTAAGAATTTAAAAGATTACGTTGGAATTATTGTGCTATAAAAAAGATGAAAGAAAAAACGTCACATACAATTGAGTGGGAAATCATTTCGAAATACTTGAGTGGAGAAATGAGTGCAGAGGAGAAATTAAACTTTGAAAAGTTAATGGATTCCAATCCTGAATATGCAGAAATCGTAGCTGCATCAAATAAAGATTTGGAACTAATTCAGGATGTAAAAGAAATTCAACAAAAATTCAAGGTCGATTCTGCCTGGACAAATGTTAGATCGAAATTAAGCGAGTCTAAATTAGACAACTCAAAAAATACAATCAGCATTTTTTCAGCTCAAAATGCGAGAAGAATAGTTCAGCTTGCGGCTATGGTAGTAATTACAATCGGACTTGGCTTGGCTTCTTACCATATCTATACCGATAAAATAGCTCCTTATCAGAGTATCAGCTCCGAACTAAACGAAAGTGGCAAAACAATTACCTTAGCCGATGGATCAAGCATAACGCTTAACGGAAAGTCTAGCCTGACTTATCCAAGAATTTTCGGGAGCAACGAAAGACGAGTAAAATTAACCGGGGAAGCATTTTTTGACATTGCAAAAAATCCGAACAAACCATTTATTATTTCGGTTGAAAATGCTGAGATTAAAGTTTTAGGAACATCATTTAATGTAAATGCTACTACTAATCATGTCGAGGTTCTTGTGGAAACAGGAAAAGTTAAATTTTCGCTTGTTAAAGATCCTAATAAAGCAATTTTACTTGAAAAAGGTGACTTTGGTGTATTAAGTGAAAATCTACTTAATAAAACATCCCAGAATGATGAAAATTACCTTTCATGGAAAACTCAATTGATGGTATTTAAAGCTATGAGCTTGCATAATGTAGCCAAAGTAATTAACCGTACCTATCAAGTAAACATTCAATTTAGCGATACCGCCATTCAAAAACTACCTATAACTACCACATTTAATCAAACTCCACTTGATGAGGTCTTAGAGAGTCTTTGTCGTCCACATAATTTAAGTTACGAAAAAAGTGGAGTTCGTATTATCATTAAAAAAGAATTAAAATAATATTGATTAAATGAAAACTAAAAAAGAACATATCCAATACATTTGTAATACTTTGTTAAAGAGTATGCTTATTGTATCCATATGTCTTACAAGTTTTCACCTTTCTGCTCAAGAAAATCTATTACAGAATAAAACTACTGTACGTTTTTCAGAACTTTCTCTTACTGATGCTTTAGATACTTTAGCCGCAAAAAACAATTGCTATTTCACCTACAATTCCAATTTATTTTCGAAAGAGAAAAAGGTTAGCTTAGAAGAAATAGACACTCCTCTCAACATTATCTTACGAAAGCTTATTCCAGATACGAGTCTCAACTTTCAGCTTGTTAATAAGCATATTATAATTGTTCCGAACAATTACAAAAAGAGCAAAGCACTTACGACTGATCTAATTCCATACCTATCTTATCGTAAGATTAGTGGAAAAATTACGGATCAAAATTCAAAAACTGGTTTGCCATATGCTAGTTTGGGGTTAAGAGGAAAACATGTAGGTACAATAACCAATCAGGATGGCGATTTTACGCTTACTCTATCATCCAACAATATTCATGATACTTTAGTTGTATCCTACGTAGGATATAAAAACACAGAAATACCAGTCTCCGAAATCACGGAAAACAAAATTCATATTAAACTAAAAGAAGATTTTATTTCGCTTCAGGAAGTTATTATTCGAAACAAGGAACCAAAATCTTTGATAAGAGCCGCGATTAATAAAATAGAAAAGAATTACCCTCAAAAACCAACTAATATCACATCCTTTTACAGAGAATCGGTACTTAAGAACAACAAGTATATGATTTACCTGGAATCTATTTTAGAAATCTACAAACCTTCTTATGATAGAATCGATCATAAAGACAAAGTCAAAATATTTAAAAGTCGCAAAATATATGATGTTTCGCGTTTAGACACCATCTCATTCAGATTAAAAGGAGGAATACAAGGTTGTTTATTTTTAGATATCATTAAACACACACCAGAATTCTTGGACCCAGAATACATGCATTTTTACAACTACCATTTGTCAGATATAAGTAGTTTTGACAATAAGCCCGTTTACGTTATCGAGTTCAGGCCTAAACCTAATTTATCGACTCCATTAATGGAAGGGAAAATAATAATAGCCACAAGATCATTGGCAATTATTAGTGCCGAATTTGGCTATAACCCAGATCGATTACATGAAATTACGAGACAATTTATTAGCAAAGGAAATGCCAAAACAAAGGTTAAAGCCTTACATGTAGATTATGCTGTTAACTACCGTCAAATAGATGGGAAATATTACTTAAATCACAGTTTAGGGAACTTAAAATTTAAGGTTCGAAATAGAAAAAAACTATTTTCGCAAAGTTTTTCAACATCTTTCGAAATGGCAACCACAAAATTGGATACAACAAATATCAGAAGATATAAATTCCGAGAAACAATATCACCCGAAACCATAATGTCGACGGAAAACTTAACCTACGATCAGAATTTCTGGGGAAACCAAACCTTTATCAAACCAGAAAAGAACATCAAGGAAGCAATTAAAAGAATTAGCAGTAGCATGCAACAAGTGGCAATGGATACTCAAGAGGAAGAATAATTTTTATGCCCTACACTTGTCCTACGTGCAAAAGAGTCCTATCAGGTCCAAATCAATATCATTCTTGTTTTATTACTGATAAAGAAACTCATTTGAACAAAATGAATTCGGAAATTGAAGCTTTATATGAATCGCTTCTCTCCCATCTTCAATCTTTCGATGGAATTGAAATCATCTACCTCAAAACTTGTATTCAATTTAAGATTGGTGCTACATTTTTATCTGTTTACCCTAAAAAAGACAGATTGGATCTAGAATTTCAATTAACAAGAGAAGAAGATCAATTCCCTATTTATATTTGCAAAAGGATATCAAAAAATAGAATTCTTCATCGTATTGCAATTGCAGAAATAGCAGATTTTGACCAACAATTACGAAATTGGCTCTTGGAAGCTTATCATACAATAAAAAAGAGATAACAATTTTGACCGAAAAAAGAGGCCATTCTAAAAGTCTTTCTATTTTTGTAGTTCTTTGTAAATTCATTTAAAATCGAACTAAAGTAAATGGGGAGTAAAATAAAAAGCATAGTACAAAATTCACTTGGACTTATAATTGGTTCTGTATTTCTGTTTCTCACATTGCGTGAAAAACCAATGGGACCTGTATGGGAAAGTCTAGCGAATGCCGATTATTTTTTCATCTTACTTAGCTTCGTATGTTTATTTATCGTTTTCTATTTAAGAGCTCTACGTTGGAAATTATTAATCGAAGAGTCTGGAGAAACGCCAAAATCAGATAAAGTTTTAACCTCGATCTTAATAGGCTACTTTGTAAACAGTTTCACTCCAAAATTCGGCGAAATTATTCGTTGTACATCACTTCAAAAAACGACAAAAGTACCTGTTGCAGTTTCCATGGGAAGTATGATGGCGGAAAGAGCCTACGATTTGTTAATTCTTGGCTTAGGTGTATTTACCATTTTTTGGATTGAATTAGATCGCCTACAAGTCATAATAGATTCTACAATTGGTGGAATTTCTCACATTTACGGCTACCGATATTTATATGTATTTCCGATTGCCTTTGTAGTTCTTCTTCTTTTATTCTTAATTAGCTTACGCAGATTAAAGAAATCTGAAAGGCGTATTGTGAAAAAGCCTATTGAGTTTTTACAAAGTATGTTTTTGTCCTTAAAACAAGGATTACTTCTAAAAAAAAGAATCCAATTTATAATCTTAACACTTCTGATTTGGATATTCTTGGTCCTTCTAAACTACATCTATTTACTTTGCTTGCCTGAAACTTCAAGTTATTCAATTGGCTTTGCCTTGATAATTTTATTCATTGGCGGCATTGGTTGGGCACTTCCAAGTCCAGGAGGAATAGGTACAACTCATTTTTTTCTACTTCAATTATTTTTAGCCTATCAATTGGACCCAAATGCTGGCATTAGTTTTGGAATTCTTTCAAATGGATTAACATTTATAGGTACAATTATTCTTGGTGGTTATGGATATTTCCGATATTGGGTAGAAACAAAGGCGAAAAATAAAATAAAAACGTCCTAAATCGAAAAAGGATACTCATCAAGATTGTAAAGCATTCCACAAAATCATATTTTAGACCTATCTTTGTGCGATAAATCATCTGAATACAAAAAATGAAATTTAGTCAATATAGTTTTTCCCCAGATATCAAGAAGAATTTAGAAGGTTTAGGTTTTAACAGACCTACCGATATTCAATACAAAGCTATACCTCCAATTGTAAGAGGTGAAGATGTGCTGGCTATTGCCCAAACTGGTACCGGAAAAACAGCTGCTTTTGCAATTCCTATTATAGACAAATTGCATAAAAGCAAAAAAAGTAGACGCAGCGAAGAGATCAAATGCGTTGTTATGGTGCCTACTCGTGAGCTTGCCATTCAAATTACAGAAGTTTTTCAAGAACTTGGCAAACATACAAAGGTGACAAGTTTTTGTGTTTTTGGCGGCGTAGAACAAGCTCCTCAGATTGCAAGTTTGGAAGACGGCATTGATATTCTTATTACCACACCTGGAAGAATGTTCGATTTAGTTAGTCAAGGTCATATTTATTTGGACAAAGTTGAAACTTTAGTTCTCGATGAAGCCGATCACATGTTGGATTTAGGTTTTATTAAAGACATTCAAGATTTAATACGATATCTTCCTAAGAAACGTCAAACCTTGTTTTTTTCGGCTACGATCACTCCTAAAATTAAAAAACTTGCCTATTCGCTTGTTAGAAGTGCTATTCGCATCCAAATTTCTCCAAAAGATCCTGTTTCAAAGAATGTAGAACATGGAGTTGCTTTTGTTAGTATGGATGATAAACGCTTCTTTTTAGAGCGCTTAATAAAAGAGCATATCGACAGTAAGATTCTTGTTTTTGTACGTACAAAAATTAGAGCTGAAAGAGTTCATAAAGCTATGGAACGGGTTGATATTATCAGCCAAACGATTCATGGAGATCGTAACCAAGATGATCGTTTGCTTGCTCTAGAGGCTTTCAAATCAGGTAAAGTTAAAGTTTTAATTGCAACAGATGTAAGTGCACGTGGTATCGATATCGCAAATGTAGATTATGTGGTAAACTACGATATGCCAGATGTGGCAGAAAATTACGTTCACCGTGTAGGTAGAACTGGTCGTGGAGTTCAAAAAGGGTTGGCGATTTCATTTTGCTGTCCTGAAGAAGAACAAAATTTACTAACAGATATACAAGAATATACAGGAACAGAAATTCAAGTAATGGATATCTCTAAGGGAGAATATACTGCCACCATTGATTTCTCGGAAGATTATTCTAAAAGCTTGAAAGAACTGATGGATGAAGCAGAAGACTTCATGCAAACTCCAAAAAAGAAAAACGCTAAAAAGAAGGCGGTTAAGAAACCAAAGAAGAAGAAAAAATAATAGCTCAGAAAGAACCTCAAAATCACACGAATTTGAGGTTCTTTTTTTAACATCTCATTTTTATTACTGCTTCTTTGCTTTTCGGCAAAAATCGAAATATATTCGTTTCTCATAATCTAAACAAACACCTATGCAATCACTAATCTCTCCCGAAAACAATTTGGTTTTGTTCTTCGTGGTAGCAGGAGCTGCGGCTTTTGGTCTTTATTCTGAACACAAAAAATGGTTTGGAAAACTATCTGGAATTCTAGTTACCATGATATCCATGTCATTATTAGCAATGGCTGGCGTGGTACCTGTAGCATCTAACCCTACCATAAAAGTAGATGTGTACGAAATGGTATTCTCCTACTTTATTCCAATTTCTATTCCCATGTTGCTTTTTAGCTCCAACATTCTAAAAATTGTAAAAGAAAGTGGTAAACTGCTTGTTGCGTATACCTTAGGAGCAATTGGTATTGTGATAGGCTGCTTTATTGCATATTCATTTATCGATTTAGGAGCAGATTCTGGAAATACTGCAGGTGTAATTGCCGCTACATTAATTGGAGGTAGTGTAAATTTTATTGCTGCAGCTGAAATCTTAAATTTTAGCACTAACCCACTCTTTACAGCAACAATTGCAGTAGACAATTTTGTATCCAACTTGTATACACTGTTTCTATTTCTAACACCTTCTCTCCTATTTCTGGCACGTTTCTTCGTTAAACCAAAAAAGGAAAATGAAATTGAAGACACTAAAGCAATAGAAAAAGCTAAATTTCCGATGACTTTAGAACGAATAGCTGTTTCAGTATTTATTGCTGCACTTATAGCTGGATTGGGGAACCTTTTAGCTCCATACCTTCAAAGTCTATTGCACACAAAACTAAACTTAAGCATACTCGTAATTACCGTTTTAGCGGTGCTTGCTGCGAACCTGTTCCCAAAAAGATTAAAACCTTTGGAAGATACCGCATTCTCACTTGGCTTGTGGATGATGTACATCTTTTTAGCTGTAATTGGTGCCGCTACTAACATGACACAAATTTTTAGTATAGGCCCAGCAGTATTAGGCTTTTACTTAACGATTATGATCTTCCATTTCTTATTTATGATGGCCTTAGCAAAACTCTTTAAATTAGATGTTTACGAAGTAGTTATTTCTTCAGCTGCGAATATTATGGGCCCTTCGGTTGCAGCACCAATGGCTGCCTCTATGGGACAAAAGAAATTAGTAACTCCTGCAATTCTGGTTGGCATATTAGGTTATATCATAGGAACCTTTATTGGTGTTTCAATTGCTATTTACCTTACCTAAAACATACAGAAATCATATTTCTGATCTTAAGGCTTTGCATTATTGCAAGGCCTTTTTTTATGCATAATAAATTTAGCTCAATACAAAACGAAAGAAGTCATAATATAGAAACATTCTTTTAACATAGATTCATAAATAGTTAAACTATTTGTTTAATTTTAATTAATTAATAACCCTAAACAATCTATAAATGAAAAAATCTGACATTATTGACTTAGCTCTTAAAATATTTGGATTCTACATTATTGCTTCAGCAATTTTATATTTGCAAAATTTCCATTACTTGCGACTTATGGCAACTGTAGAAGCTAATAATACAAATTACACAGGGCTTGGAATATTTATAGGATTTAGCCTATTGGTATTCGTTATTGGATATTTGTTGATTTTTAAATCCACTAAAATTGCTCGTAAAATCTGTAAAAATGATTTTGACATTAATCTTTCTTTTGATTTGAACTACAGCAAGGTATTAGAGATTTCATTAATGATTTTGGGTTTAATTATTCTAATTTTCAAATTCTCTAGTTTTGTATCTAGCATTACTCAAATAGTAAGTCAGTTTACCAGTATTCATCCGCAAAGTAATCCATCTATTGCTTTTTCAGTTGCTACCCTATTACAGTATATCTTAGGCTATATCCTATTAACAAATGCAAAAGCTTTATCTAATTGGATCATTCGAGTAAATCAAAAGAATATTGGGAAAGCATAATTATTAAGCATAGTAGAAACAACATATAAAAAGAAACCAAAGCATATCCGCTTTGGTTTTTTTAGTGTTAACACTTAATAAACAAGCGCTAATATTGACTAAATACTAAAACCACAAGGCGCATTAAGCATCCATTCAAATAAAATTTCATTTTTTTTCGATTTCACATACGTGTTATAAGCCATTTAATTGTCTTTTGATTAGAAAGAGGCTAAATTCCCTTTTTATATTATGCATAATCTACTCTTTACTGAATAAATGGAAGACACATTACAAAACCATTCATACGAAAAGCTAACAGAAGCAAATATAGAAGCACTTTTTAAAGAGCACTATTCTATTTTAACCGCCTATGCAAACAAATTCCTCACAGATTTGGATGATTCAAGAGAAATTGTTCAAGACGTTTTTGTAAAACTCTTCGATAATAAAGATTCAATTAAGATTCACACATCGGCTAAAGCACATCTGTTTACTTCTGTTCGCAATTCTTGCTTAAATACCATTAAGCAGCGGAAAAATCATGCAACACATCACGAGAACATTAAATATTTGAGTTCAGGCGTAAGCATGCAAGCAGATAAAATTCTTGAGCAAACAGAACTAGAACATGAAATTTTTAAAGCGATAGATGAACTGCCAGAACAATGCCAACGCATCTTCAAACTAAATCGCTTTGATGGTTTTACCAACCAGGAAATAGCTGATCAGTTAGGTATTTCGAAGAGAACTGTGGAAACGCAAATCTCAAAAGCGCTAAAAACCTTACGAGTTAAAATTGGCCCATCAATGGCAAAACTTCTAATCATCTTCCTTTTAAATGCCTTGAAATAATTTTTTTGCATTTTTTTTCAAATTAGAATACGTGTGATGGCAAACTTACTTGTCTTACTATTAGAAACAGCAAAATGAAGAACAACAATCAACATATCGACGAACAGCTTTTAGTAGCAATACTAGAAGAGAGAGCGACAGATCAGGATAAGCTAAATTTCCAGAATTGGATCGACGCTACTCCTGAGAATGAAGAGATTTTTCAAAAGATGCTAAAAATATGGAAATCGAGTAAAGAGATTGAAGTATTTCAAAGAATTGATGAAGCAGCTGATTGGAAAATGATTAAAGCTAAATCAGGAAAAAGTAGAAAGTTAAACACTACAAAACTGGTCATGCGATACGCAGCAACAGTTCTGGTATTAATTTCTCTTAGCTTGGTTTATTTATATCAAACCACGCCTGGCTTTGGAAAATATGCTCAGAGTCATGCAATCATGCAAAAAGAACAAATTCTTTTGGCGGATGGCACAGAAGTATTTCTAAACAAAAAGAGTAAAATAATTTATCCTAAATATTTCAATTCAAAAATCAGAAATGTAGAGTTGGAAGGAGAAGCTTACTTTCAAGTTAAGCGTAATCCTAACAAACCATTTATAATCAAATCTGGAGATGCTATCATTGAAGTGCTTGGTACCAGCTTTAATGTTAACAACAAACCAGATGGAACAACAATTGTGAGTGTAAACTCGGGTAAGGTTAGCCTTAAAAATCAGAATACTGGTGAATTGGTTTATCTAACCAAAGGTGAAAAAGGAATCATTCAAAAGCAAGAGCTTAGCGAATCGGTAAACAAGGAGTTCAACTACAAATCATGGAAAACTGGTGTTCTTGTATTTAAAGAAACACCAATGAAAAAAGTTTTTGCAGATCTTGAGCAACACTATGGTGTAAAAATCACCAACAAGAGCCTTAAAATTGATACGCTAACTTACACCAACACCTTTACCAACGCAAAGCTCGACAAGGTAATTGAAGAACTTAAAATTGGCCTTAAGGTTCACGTCTCACAAAAGGGAAATCATCTAATAATTTCAGATGAAAATAACTAAATCTAAAATTGAACAAATGAAAAATAGAATTGTATTAATAGCTTTTCTGATGCTTGGCTGCATATCGTTTACAAAAGCACAAAATACTGTAATAAAGGGAAATTTGCTAAGTCCATTGGTTCGTACAGGATCGTTTTTTATTGAACAAAAACTGAACGATAATAGCAGTCTTCAACTAGGGCTTATATATTCTGGCGCGAAAGTTGATGACACCAAAGTAAGAGGCTTTGGAATTACACCTGAATATCGTTTCTATTTATCGGAATCGGCAGCACCAAAAGGATTTTTTGTTGCCCCTTATGCCAGGTATTTAAATTACGATTTAACAAGTGATGATAATTCGAAGGCCAATTTGCAAAGTATTGGAGCTGGTTTAATAATCGGTCAGCAATATATTTTTAAAGAAAGAGTAAGTTTCGAATGGTTTTTTGGCCCAGCCTATACAAATGCTGAATTAGATGTAAAATCTGGAGTTGAAGATGATTTTGACACAGGCAATTGGGATGGATTTACCCTTAGAGCTGGATTAACCGTTGGAATTGCATTCTAACACTAAAATTTAGACTTATGACACGACAATTATTTACATACCTATTCGCCATATTAATTAGCCTTAGTTTAATTAGTTGTGAAAAAGTCAATTCTAATGATTTGGCTTACGATACACCTGTTTATCAATCGTACAAGCTGGTGTATGACAATTATTACAACGAAACAACAGCAACTGCCGAGTTTAAAGTAAGAAATAGTTCTGGTGTTCATATCAAACTGGTGGAAGATGCTTATATCAGGTTTAATAATGAAAGACATCACGATTATTGGCCAGTATTTCATGAGTATAATTGGAAAAGTAGAGGGTTTACCGATGTAGATTTTCTTTACAATAAGAATTGGGATCAAGATTTCTTCAATACCATTTATACAGATGATATTGCCTTTACAATAATTCCGCATGATTTAGATGAAATTGACATTAGTTCGTCAGCAAAAATATATTGGGATGGCGCTCCTATTGAAAATAGTGAAAGTTTAAGCATAAGCATTGAACAATCTGGAAGAAGTATTTCGGAAAGCACACATCACAGAGGCGATCGATATATTTATTTTGAGGCAGAGGATTTAAGACGACTCTATCCAGGAAATGCAACAATTCATATCGAAAGAGAAAAAAAATATCGTTTGGATGAAGAAGATGAATATGCTGGAGGAAAGAAAATCATCATTTTAAAAGATAGAAAAGAGATTTATCTCTACTAGAACAAGTACAAAAAAAGAATAATTAACCTATTACAATAACACAAATTAAAAGAATGAAAAAGTTATTATTTATTGCGTTTATCGCATTTGGATTTATTTCAGAATCACAAGCTCAAACAGTACAGTACAAAGTAATTACATCAGTAGAATCAATCGTTCCAATGGGGATAGGACGGTCTAGATTAATTGAAGAAAAAAGCGGTATTGATGCAGAAAATTTTACTACAGAAAGAACCGATGGTAAAAAAAGCAAGCAAAAAGATGTTAAACGTTCTGATGCGAAAGTATCTTTATTTGCAGAAACCAAATTGCTAAATTTTTATAGTATTGCAGGTATCAATTTCCAGAACATAGCTTCAAATGATGCTTTAACCTCTTCAAAAATTAACAAATTATGCGCCGAGGGTTGGGAACTAGCATTTGTTACCAGTGGTGTAGAAAGTGATAGTGGAAAAGGAGACGGAAAAGGAATTTACATTACCAGATATATCTTTAAGAAAGTAAATTAATTTTCAACTATACATTTACTTACAACTCCAAAACTGGAGTTAGCATATCAAGACAATAATAAGGAAGCCTTTGGGCTTCCTATTGTTGTTTAGGAGTACATTGCTTAAATTTACTCTGAATTTATCCCGAACCTGTTCGCTAATATGAGAATTTTACTAGTCCTTATCTCTTCCTTACTCCTTTCCTTCTCAGCCCTATGTCAGGATTCTAAGCTAGCAAAAATGCTCTTTTTTGAGGATGTAACTTATCCATTAGATGTTTTACTAGAAGAAATTAGCAAGCAAACGAACATTGAATTTAGCTACACCAGTGAATTGAATACAAAGCAGTATATCGAACTGCCGGCATTAACTGGAAGCCTTAAATATTTCTTGAACGAGATCATCGATAAAAAAGCCTTCAAAATTGTCTCAAAAGGCAACAAAATATTTTTTGTTGGCATTCCCCCTTCTGATCGTAGATATAGCATTAGTGGCTTTGTAACGGATGCTGCAACGGGAGAATCTCTAATCAATGCAAGTATTATTAATTTAGAGGATCGATCTGGGACAATCAGTAATAATTTTGGTTTCTATAGTTTCTCTCTCCGTAAAAAAGCATACAAATTACAAATCTCATATGTTGGTTACCAAGATTACTCCATCAATATAAATCCAGTTAAGGATACAAGTATCAACATTGAGTTAGAACCAAGAACGATTCTGAACGAAATAAAGGTAATTGCGAATAAAAAAGGCAACAATATCAATCATCAGTTTGTGAGTACAAGTTCTTTAAGTTCAGAACAAATGAAAAATTCGGGTGTACTTGGAGAAAGTGACCTTTTTAAAAGCCTGATACAATTTCCCGGGGTTCAATCCTCAAATGAAGGATTAGGAGGGTTTATTGTGCGCAATGGCTCACATGATCAAAATTTAATTTTGTTAGATGATGTACCTGTTTACTACTCCTCTCATTTACTTGGATTGTTTTCTGTTTTTAACCCTGATGCAATTAAGCATGTGAAAATGATTAAAGGTGGATTTCCAGCGCATTATGGAGGAAGGGCATCCTCGGTTTTGGACATCAGAATGAAAGATGGAAATTCAAAAAAAATAGGTGGTGATTTTAGTATAGGATTGCTTACCGCGAAATTCAATCTGCATGGTCCAATCAAAAAGAACAAAACTACGTTTAACCTTTCCCTACGTCGTTCCTATCTAGATTTATTATTAAATGGAATTCTTGAATTATCTGATACAGATGTAAATGCTGGCTATTATTTTGGAGATTTGAATTTTAAACTAACGCATAAATTCTCTCAGCGCGACAAATTATTTTTTAGCACTTATTGGGGAGGAGACCTACTTAAAGCTAAAAATATAGAGCAACTTACTGCTGACAATAAGGAAAAATCTGAAAATAAGATCGGCTGGGGAAACTTCACCAATTCACTTAGATGGAACCACATATATAACAATCATCTATTCGGTAATACCACTTTAATTTTAAGCAGGTACACTTTTATCGCAAAGGATAAGAAATCCTTACGGGATGAGAATGAAGATTATCTTGAAAACTACAATTACCGCTTTAAATCTGGTATTCGCGATTTTTCTGTTAAATCAGAATTTGATTGGATTCCAGACGCTAAACACTACCTTAAATTTGGGATGGAAGCCTCCTTGCATCATACCAAGCCTGGTAGTGAACTTTATCGAAACAACAATCAAAATGAACAAAATACTTCTACTGATGAGGTAATCACATCAAAAGAAATGATTTTATATGGTGAAGGACAAATTCAATTTGGTAAAAAGTTCCTTTTAAATATGGGAGCAAGATGGAGCAGTTTTATTGTTGAAGGAACCTATTACTCTACTGTTGAACCAAGATTAAGTGCCCAATATTTTCTTAAACCAAAATGGTCAATTACAGGCAGTTTTTCTCAGATGACGCAATACCTTCATATGGTAAGAACAAGTTCGCTTAGTTTACCAACAGATTTGTGGTTACCCGTAACCAGCAAAATAAAACCAATTGACTCCTTTCAATACACTGCTGGCACAAATTATTCTTTTTCTCAATCCGTAAAGCTTTCTGCGGAATATTACTCCAAATTATCACGTAACATACTCGAATTAAGCGATGATTCTTATTTTCAAAATACTTATACCAACTGGGAACAAGCTGTTGAATCAGGAAAAGGTTGGAGTCGTGGATTGGAATTTAATTTAAGCAAAACAAGAGGAAGTACAACAGGAAATGCAGCTTATACAATTTCTAAATCATTTGTAAAATACCCTGTAATTAATGGAGGTAAAACATTTGCTTCCCCTTACGATCGACGCCATGATTTTTCGATTAACATCAACCAAAAACTAAGTAAGAAAGTAGACTGTTCAGTTTCTTGGTTTTACGGAAGTGGATTACCTATAACCTTATCTGCTACCAATATTGCTTCCATATCCCCTTACGATTCTGGCTCGATTAATTCCACACCTATCTTTTCGAAAAGAAATGGAATTAGATTACCCGAATATCATAGAATGGATTTTTCAATCAATTTTAGAAAATTTAAGAAACATGGGATTAGAACTTGGAACATCAGTATAAATAACCTTTACAATAGGCAAAATGCAAATTACGCTTACATCAAAGAAGAAGTTAACGAACAAGGATCAAAACAATACAGCATAAAAAAGATAAGTTTATTCTCTTTTTTGCCAAGTGTAAGCTATTCTTATAAATTTTAAGACTCTAATTCATGAAATATATATTACTGATTCTTACGTGCATTGTACTTTCAACACAAATTTCTTGTGAAAGTGATCTTTCTCTTGATATTCCAGACGAAGAATCGAAAGTCGTAATCAATTCATTATTAGGCAGCGATAGTTTACTTCGCGTACACATTACAAATAGCTCAATCTTAAATACGAATAATATAAATGTTGAAAATGCCAAGGTGCAGATTAAAGAAAACAATACTGTACTTAAACAACTGATCAATACCGAAAATGGTTGGTACACACTCGAGAATACTTATTTAAAATCAAACAACACATATCAAATAGAAATTTCACATCCAAATTTTGAAACTTGTACGGCCGAAACGGAGGTTCCCGAAAAAGTATTGATTAAGCAAATAAATTATCAAAAAAAGTATGCAAACCAACTTGATTTTACGATTGTATTTCAAAATGATCCTTCGCAAGAAAATTATTATATGATTCTGCTAAAAGGCAAACAAGACAACAAGTTAAGTGATATTGAATACAACAGTGATGACATTATTTTCAATGGTAATTTATCCATTAATTCAATTGGTTTGCAACAGAATATTCTGCGTGGAAGTCGGAGTTTTTCAGATGAAAACCGCAATGGAAATGAAATTAGCATTTCGTTCTATGTTTATAATGAGCTAATTGACATCAATCAACTTTTTTCAGAATATCAAGTCACATTATACCATATTACTCAAGACTACTATAAATACGAACGTTCCTTGATAACATTTAATAACCGTGAGGATGTACCTTTTTACAATAAAGTTAACCTTCATTCGAACGTAACAAATGGATATGGAATATTCACATCCTACGCGGCAGATTCAAAATCAATCAATATAGAATAATGCGAATTCTATTCGAAGGAATCAATCTTTCTAAACTATTTGATTATTTTTATTGAATCATAAAAATGAACACTTTACATGTACCGATATATTTTCCTGCTACTTGCAGTATTACTATTTTCTCCTATTACAACAATTGCACAGCAAAATTACGAATGGGGAACTGTAAAAAATGGAGAAGGATTTAATTCTTTTCTCTTGCGAAACCATATTTCACCAGTTAAAGACCTTGCCAAGTTCAAAGCTTTAAACAAAGGTCGCTTCACCAAAAATGGTCAACTAATTGCAGGTAAAAAGTACAAATTACCACTGCGCTATAGCATGCACAAGTTTCCTATTTTGGGAAGCAAACATGAAAATGTGAAACAAATTGACAATAGCATGAGTGGAGCTGTTATTCACCTTGTAGCTGGCCATGGTGGACCAGATCCTGGTGCCGTAGGTAAGATTTCTGGTCATAAAATTACAGAAGATGAATATGCTTACGATATTGTTTTACGAATGGGAAAAGAGCTTATTTCGCACGGAGCTAAGGTTCACTTTATTATTCAAGACCCTAATGATGGAATTCGTGAGGCTGCTTACCTGAAACCCGATAAAGACGAAAGGTGCTATCCTTCGCAGGTAATTCCTAGAAAACACACGCCAAGATTAAGACAAAGAGCTGCTGCCATTAATATTTTAGCCCGAAAAGAAGCCAAATCAACTTATCAACGATTAATTGTTCTTCACCTTGATTCACGAAGCAAAAAAAACAGAACCGACGTTTATTTTTATCATCACTCGGTAAGTAAAAAAGGCAAAAGTTTAGCCTATGCATTGCAGCAGAAAATGAAAGATAAATACGCCCGTTTCCAACCAAATAGAGAATATACCGGAACAGTGGGCACAAGAAGATTGTACATGCTACAAACTACTACTCCACCATCTGTATTTGTGGAGTTAGGCAATATAAATAACTATAGAGATCAGTTGCGTTTTACAAAAGCAGACAATCGACAAGCTCTTGCCGATTGGTTATGTGAAGGTATTATTGAAAACTATCAAAAAGAAAAAAAGAAGTAAGAATTGAAAAGAATAGAATCAATAGTTTGTTTCATCTTAATTTAATAGGTTATGCGTAAGTCTTATGTGTAAATTTCAATACTACTGGTTCAACGCAATTGTGGAAATCATCATACGAAAGCATTATTAATTCGGTATGGGTTCCTGCATTGAATACGATATCATCATCTTCTACTAAACTCTCGGATACATACACTTCCAAGTTGTATAAGTTACCAAATGGAGGCATTGCACCTACTTCACATTGTGGGAATATATCTTTGAACTCTTGCTCATGCGCCAGTTCTACTTTTTTACATCCAAGCATTTGTTTTAACAAATCAAAGTCAATTAAATAGGAAGCTGGCAATACAGCCATGCACATTCTTCCATCAACTTTTATCATTACCGTTTTTGCGAGCATTTTACCTGGTATATGAGCCGAAGCAGCTATTTCCTGTGCAGTGTAAGCCGATGAATGCCGAATCAAGACATATTTAATCTGTCGCTCATCTAAATACTCTTTTAATTTACGAATAGGCATAATTTTAAGTCTAAGGGTTTAAAATATCTACATACAGAAGGTTTTTTTTACAACCTTTAATTGGGATAACCAATTGGGTTTTTGTTTTCGATTCTTACTTCTCCCTTATTTTTAAGAAAATACAGAGTACTCTTTAAAATACGAAAAAAAAAGCGCTAAGTAAAGTAGATTGAAATATTCCTGAGCAATTTATATCTAATTGCGATAGATGTAAAATTCATTTTTAACATTAATTACGAAATTCTTCGTATTAAATATTTTGTATTACGAAACCTTTCGTATATATTTACCTACGAAATTAATCGTAATACGGATATCACCACAAAAATATGTCACAGAAGATTAAGCCAACCGAAGCAGAATTAGAAATTTTACAAGTTCTATGGACTTATGGTCCTTCTAATGTTCGATTTGTAAACGATCTATTAAAATCGGAAAGAAACGTTGGATACACAACCACTCTTAAAGTGATGCAGATCATGACTGAAAAAGGCATGCTTGTGCGTGATAAAAAATCAAGAACACATATTTACCAAGCGGTAATTGAAGAAAAAGAAACTAAAAATCATTTAATCGATAAATTTATCTCTACCCTATTTGGAGGTTCTACTTCTGGAATGGTTCTGCAAGCTTTGGGTAATCAAAAATGCTCGAGCAAAGAACTAGATGAAATTAAAAAGTTAATTAATAACATTGAAAATCCAGAAACCAATGACTAATATAAACTTATACGACTGGAGTCAGACCATTGGCTGGACCCTTTTTCATTCCTTATGGCAAGCTGCTATTATAGGTGGGATTATTTGGTTGCTATTCAAATTTATTTCCAAAGATAATGCTCGTGTAAGATATGCATTATCAGGGCTTGGACTTGTCCTGATCTGCCTTGCATCTTCCATTACATTTTCACGTTACATTCCGAAAGAAACAAGTGCAACTGTTGCTGATTTAACAGATCAGATAAACTATTCGGCATTAACTCAATTCAATGAATCCTATTTATCTCAATTGTGGACTTACTTAAATGCCCAAATTGAAAATAGCTTTCCAATCCTCGTTAACATCTGGCTTATTGGAATGCTTTTTCTCTCCATCAATTTGATAATAAAATACATCAATGCACAAAAATTAAAGAAACATCTGACTTTCCCCTTAAGGTCTGAATATAAAGAAATTGCTGATCGAATTATAAACAAATATCAGCTCAAACAAAAAGTCATTTTTAAAGAATCCGGATTTCTCGAAATCCCATCTGTAATTGGATATTTTAAACCAATTGTACTTCTGCCAGTTAGCATGCTAAGTGGAATCCCAGAAAATCAATTGGAAATTATCATAGCACATGAATTAGCACATATTCGTCGACACGATTATTTGCTACAATTCATTCAAGGAATTATTGAACTCGTATTTTTTTATCATCCTGTTGTTTGGTGGCTATCTTCTGTGGTAAATGCCGAAAGAGAGCACATTTGTGACGATCTGGCGGTTAAGATTTGTGGTGAATCCTTAACACTAATTAAAGCATTAAATAATATGGAAGCTATCAGAAAAAAGCAGTACGAAATGGTTTTAGGATTTTCCGGTAAAAAGGGAAAAGTATTGGGTAGAATCAAACGCATACTCAGGCCTAAAGTAACAATTAGTCCGAGAAGAGAACGTTTTATGCTTAGCGGTGTTTTTACACTCCTATTTGTTGGTTTATTCTTGATTTCGAATTTTGCAATTTCGGGCAATACCAATATTCAAAAAACATTCTCAAAAATCAATGTTCTTGATCAAAAAAACTTTCAAGAAGCAATCTCTCCTGAAGCAAATTCAACCATTACTGAACAAGACAAAAGGAAGAAGAAAAATCAAAAAAAGAATGATGAGCTGCAACTAGTAGAAGAAGTTGAAGCAGTTCAAGAATTGGAGCTTGTAAAAGAAGTTGATGCTGTTAAAGAAACAAAATTAGAAACATCTGTTACAGCAATGTCTGTCTCTCCTATTGATTCACATGATTTTGAATTCCCTAAAGATTCTGTAAAATCAGAAAAGTGGGTAAAAATGAAAGCCGATGAAATTATTCGAGAGCAAATGGAAGAAATGAAATCTGCTGCAAAAGATATGCAAGAGATGAAATTTGATTTCGATGTTGATAAAATAAAAAAAGAGCTTAAGGAAAGCTTAAAGCATCTGGATTTCAACTCAGAAGAGTTTCAAAATGAAATGAAGGAGCGGGAAAGTGAAATTGAAGAGCAGCTGAAAGAACTTTCTGATGAAAACTACTTGAAAGAATTCGAAAAGGAACGTGAACTTCAAAAAAAAGAGCTTGAAAATCACTTGAAAGAAATTGAGAAGAGCTCTGAATTAAACAAGAAGGAAAAAGAAAATATTAAAGCAAGATTAAAAGAATCCGTTGAACGAATGAATTCAACAGAATTCCAAAATAAGCTAAAAAAACAACTAGAAAAAGCGAAAGAATCTCTAGAAAAACACCAAGCAGAATTTAAATCTGGAGAATTTAAACAAAGAATCGAAGAACAAAGGGAAAATATTAAACGTGAGCTTAAAAGAATTGAATCTGCTGAATTCAAAGAAAATATGAATCAACGTATTCAGGAAAGTAAAAAGCAAATTCAAGAACATATTAAGAGAATTAATTCTGATGAATATCGCAAAGAGTTAGAAGAGAATATTCAAAAACGTTCAAGCACAGCTCCTAGCTACGGCGATTCGAAAATAATCCAAAACCGTTTTCATTTAGGATTGACACCAATGGGTAATGTTAGAACTGGATACCATATAGATTCTATAACTCCTATGAGTAATGTTAAAGTAGGTTATCCTATGCCTAAAAGTACGGTTCGAACTGGTTTCAGAGTAGCTCCTTCGTATAGAAATATTACACCTAAAAACGGACAACCTCTTATCGTTCTTGATGGAAAAACAATATCGCGCGAAACCATGGATCAAATTCCACCAAATGAGATTGCAAAAATAAATGTTCTAAAAGATGCTACTGCAACAGCATTGTATGGCACAGTAGGTGGTGCAAATGGTGTAATTTTAATTACAAGCAAATCTGAAGCAAATAAGCTAAAAGCAGATTCTGTTGTTGTAATTGGATATGGAAAGTCAAAAGGCAATGTTAGAACTGGTTACAAGGGTCCTATAAGAATTAAATCTTCAATTTTGTCCGAAGATCCTACAAAACAACCTCTAATAATTATAGATGGTAAGAAAATCAGCAATGAGGCAATGGAAAATATTCCACCGGAATCAATTGAGAGCATAAGCGTGCTTAAAGATGCTAGTGCTATTAATAAATATGGCAAAGAAGGTGCAAATGGCGTTGTATTAATTACCAGCAAAGCAAGAAATAAAAAAAGTCAATCATCTGTACGAATGAAATTTGGATCAGATAAAAATTCTCCTCTGTTTATTGTTGATGGCAAAAAAATATCTTCAAAAAAAGCTGAAAAAATAGATCCTAACAACATTGAAAGTATAGATGTATTGAAAGGTGAAAATGCAACTGAACAATACGGTAAGAAAGCAAAAAACGGAGTTGTTCTCATTAGGCTTAAATCTGAAAATGGTGTTGGTAAATCAAATAATGATGAAGTATTTAATGAATCTGAAGGAAATCCTATTTTTATTGTTGATGGTAAAAAAGTAAGTAAAAACATTTTTGAAGATGTTGATTCTGATGACATTCAAAACTTTACACTTTTCACAGAAAAAGATGCAATTGAACGCTATGGTAAGGACGGAAAAGATGGCGTATATATTATTGAATCAAAAAAATAACTACTCTCTTTACATTTCAAAAGGCTGCATTATCTAATGCGGCCTTTTTCATTTAACATGATAAAGTTTTACACTCAGTCATTTGCAAGCAAAACATCAATTTCGTATATTGATTAAAACCATGTGTATCATCAACCACTCTGCCGATGCTTTTTTTACTTGTAATATTTATTTCATTCTTGTTCGTTTGGTTTGCCTCACTTGTGAGTAAATACCTGCGAAAATTCAGCAATAATGATCGATTGCGTTTTGCTTACGGAATTGGATTTATTAGTATTGGAGCGATGCATATTCTGTTTCCCTCATTTTTTGAGCACATGTTCTCCTCAATTAGTAATTCAACTTACGAAATAGTAAATATTGCAGGCTTTGTTATTGTTGTTTGTGGCGTTGGACTCCTTATTCGTAGAGTTCATAAAGAAGCTGCTATCATTTTAATCGTATTAATGGTATCATTCATTCCTTTAAGCATCATAATGCTCACAAGTTATGTTCCTGGACCATTAGGAATAGAATTTGAGCCCGTCTTAGGCTATTTACGAATTCTAGCCTTTTCTATTTTAATATGGTTTTTATTTAAGGCGTGTGAACTTTCTCCGCGACGCAAATACAACAAAACCAAATACGATCAGAATATCTAGAATTACTATTTACATCGTAAATATTTTTTCATAACTTAATAAAGCCTTAAACATAAAGTCAATTAATAAACCTCTAATAAATCTGATTATGAGTTATTTTATAAGCCTACGTACCGACTACAAATTTGATGAAGCCATTAATTTGATAACTGAAGCTCTTAAAACAGAAGGATTTGGAATATTAACCGATATTGATGTTAAAGGCACTCTTAAAGAAAAAATTGATGTAGATTTTAAAAACTATCGTATCCTTGGTGCTTGCAATCCTACTTTTGCTCATAAAGCTCTTCAGGTTGAAGATCAAATTGGCATTATGATGCCATGTAATGTTACCGTTATAGAACAAGATAATGGACATGTTGAAATCTCAATAATGGACCCTACCGCGGCATTTAATGTAATCGAAAATGAAGAATTACAACCATTTGCTAAAGAATTAAAACAAAAAATGGAGCGCTGTCTTACTTACCTTGAGGGGATTGATTAATATTTGTCTCATTAAATCATAAACGCTGCCCTATGAAACGATTACTATTACCACTTTGCATCCTTTTATATTTTGTGTCCTTTTCTCAGGAAGCTGTAAAGAGTGAAAACACCGAATCTCAAAGACAGTTTGATTTTTGGCTTGGTGATTGGGAAGTTTATGCTAATGATGAAATCGTTGGTAAAAATACCGTTCAATTGCTTCAAAATGGGAATGTATTGCAAGAAAATTGGATATCCGAGAAGGAGAATTTTACGGGTACAAGTTTTAGTTTCTACAATTCCAAAATCAAAAAATGGCAACAAATATGGATTGATAAAAATGGAAGCAATTTACTTCTAAAAGGCATATTTGCTGATGGGAAAATGATTTTAGTAAGTGATCCAGATTCCAATATGGGAGAAGAAAATTCCATTCATAAAATTAGTTGGATGCAATTGCCAAATGGCGATGTGAAACAAATTTGGGAATCAACTATCGACAAGGGAAAAAACTGGAGTATCCAATTTGAAGGAACATATAAGAAGAAGAAGTAAGGATTAATAGGAAACACCACGTTTATCTACCATTGGAACAAAGCGAACAGGCAATACATTTTTTTTGCTGATTTTCCCGTTTTGCTTTTTTAAAAGTACCAATTTCTTCACTCCAGTTTCGCCAACAGGGATAATCATCCTTCCTCCATCAGCTAATTGTTCCAAAAGAGGTTTTGGAATATTATTTGGCGAGCAGGTCACTATAATTCCATCGAAAGGAGCATCTGAAGGTAATCCCAAATATCCATCAGCTAAATAGGTTTTTACATTTTTATATTGCAATGAATCCAATACAAAAGAAGCTCTCTCCTGTAAGGATTTAATGATTTCTATTGAATATACCTCCTTGCAGATTTCTCCCAAAACAGCAGCCTGATAGCCAGAACCTGTTCCTATTTCTAAAACACGACTAGTAGAATCTAATTTCAATTGCTCGCTCATAAAACCCACAATATATGGCTGAGATATTGTTTGCCCCTCGCCAATTGGCAATGGTCGATCTTGATAAGCATATTTTTTTAGACGACTAGGTACAAACAAATGTCGCTCTACATTTTCCATAGCACGAATCACCAAAGAATCCTTAATTCCTCTTTTTATCAATTGATCAAGCACCATATTAGTGCGCATATTCTCAAATTTCATTTCTTGAGCCTTTGCCTTAAACGATGAACCATTCAACAACAATATAATTAATAAGTGTAAACAAATTTTTGTTTTCATCTCACAATCTGTTTATTCTAACAAAGTTACGACATTATCATTGAAAATTCGAATCAATCATTACTTCTATAGAAGCTTAAAAATTTCAAATATTAATCAATAAAAAGCCTTTAAATGGATAAAATGTTTAATTTCAAGTTACAGATAAAACAAGCAAATTATTCTCCATGAAATATGTATTTCTCGCTTCAATATTTATTTTAACAAATCTAATTCAAGTCTTAGGGCAAAACAAAGTAGCTCTTGATTACGCCGATAAAATATCGGCTAAAAGAATTAAACAAGATGTTTATAAACTATCATCGGACTTGATGGAAGGCAGAGAAACAGGTAAAAAAGGGCAAAAACTTGCTGCCCAATACATCTACAAACAATTTACAGATGCGAAGCTTCAAAACAATTCAGAGAAATTTGATAGTTTAGGATATTTTCAGAAGTTCATTATTTACAAACAAAAAAGCGACCAAGCAATAATTATCTCCAATGGTAAAAAATTAAAAAACAGTAATGACCTTTTAATATCAGGCTTGAAAGATTATTCGAATGACAGCTTAGAATTCATTTTTCTTGGAACTGCACCTTTGGAAAGCTATCAGAACAAAAATTTCAAAAATAAGGCCATTCTCTTTCTTACTTCAAATTTATATGCAGGTGCGATTAAATCGAATGATATAGTCAATTCATCGGGTGCTAAACTTGTGTTGTTTTGTGATCCAAATGAATCAGGTCAATTTTCTCGATTACACAGTATAAAAAAACATCAAAGCTCAAGGAGACTTAAATTAGAGCCCAAAGAAAGAAAAATAAAAAACCCTTACGATTCTATAACTGCAAATCAATTTTATGAAAATTTCAAAAATAGAATATCAACTTATCAAGGTGCTATTTCAATAACCGCTGCATCAAAACTATTAAATGTAAAGTCCAAAAATTTAAGAAAGGCTCATGCCAAAAAAAAGACGATTAAAAATCAAAACGAATCAAAATACATCAAGTTCAATTACGAATTAAAATACGATCAAATCCCTACCGAAAATGTTATTGCCCTACTTCCAGGCACTGATAAAAAAGATGAATTTATTGTTGTTTCTGCTCACTACGATCATGTTGGTAGAAATGGAGCTGAAATTTTTAATGGCGCCAATGATAATGCCTCCGGAACCGCTACCATATTAGAATTAGCACGCACTTTTCAAAAAGCAAGTAAAAATGGACATGCCAATAGAAGAAGTATTTTATTTGTTGCCTTTACTGGCGAAGAGAAAGGTTTGCTTGGATCAAGATATTTTGTTGATAACACAAACATTGCGATGAATAAGATAAAAGCCAATCTCAATATTGATATGCTGGGAAGAAAAGATCACAACCACAGCACTAACAACTATGTTTATTTGTTAGGTGCCAGTAACTTAAACCCTAAATTAAAAATAATATCAGATAGTATAAACCAACTTACTGAACAATTAATACTAGACTACAAATACGATTCTCCCCAAAATTATCTTTACATGGCTTCAGACCAAGCTTCTTTTGTGAAAAAGAATGTTCCTGCTATTTTTTATTTTAACGGATTGCATAAGGATTATCACAAAACAAGTGATACTGCTGATAAGTTAGATTATAATTCCATAAAAAAAGTTACTCAATTGGTATTCTTAACAGCATGGCAACTTGCTAATCAAAACTAATTGGTTTTCATTTGGTCAATCAAATATTGTGAAATATCACAAATTGATTATTAAATTTTAAACAAGACATAACATAAAATCATTTTTTACGTATGTTTGTGTATTCGTTTATGCAATATCAAAATTGATCAATATGAAACGTCACTATTTATACATATTATTATTTCTTGTTGTAAGTTTTTCTTGTGCAAAAGACAATAAACACTCTGGTTATGTAGACCCGAATGAAGAATTACTAGAAAGTTTAACGGAAGTAGATGGATACGATCACACTTATAATTATGACTTTAAAATTCTTCAATTTAGGGAAAAAGTAGATTTTTTTAAGCCAATAAGCGTTTCAGATGCTCTTTCAAGTATTCCATCCGAAATGAGAGACAAATTAAACATGCTCAATGCGGGTAGTTTACCGTTCATTCCTGCTCAACAACAAGCAAACATTGTTACTTCTTGGAATGCATTCAACAAACTAGAATTTCAAGTTCAATTTTCGTACTTGGAAAACCCAATAGGTTATAAAACTGATTTTAAAGATTTCTTTATTGTATCGATAACTCAACATGCGGAAGATCCTTTTGCTGATGAACAAGTTACCTTAGATATGGAAGAAAACTTACCTAGTAGCTATGAAAAGTTGGTATTGGAGGAAGGACATCCTTTGTACTATAAGCCTGAATTCGGTACTTGGCCAAGAATGTTTGATTACTATATGTACGATGAAGCAGATAACCAAATGGATAAAGAATCAACCGGCTCCTATCAATATTACGCTTGGTACGATGGTTTAATTTATAAAATCGGTTTTAATATGGATATATCTACTACCGATCACGAAGCTTTAATACGGAAAGTTATCTTAGGAAATTAAACAAAAAGACAGCATTAGCTGTCTTTTTTTATTTTTGTAAATCACTTTTGCAACTCTCTGCAAGTGCAGGATCAGATAAGGCTTTATTCAACTTGACTGAATCCTTATTTGCTACATAAAGTAGTTGATAAATTTCTCGAAGTGACAAACTTTCTTCTCTTCTTTGCAATAAAATCAACTCATCTCCTTTCTTAATTTCTCCCTCCTCAATAACTCGTATGTAAACGCCTGGAAATTCTGCATCAATAAATTGTTTAACCATTGTATTGCAATCAAATCGATGGTTTAATTTATAGCAAGGCTGACGAGGCTGAGTAACTTGAACCTTAGCTGCTCCGATCTGATATACATCTCCTATTTTTATTTCTCCTTCATCCAGATCAGAGATGCTTAAGTTTTCGCCAAACATACCAAGATCCCAATCTAAATCTGGAAATTTCTCTTTCCAAAAATCATAGTGCTTCTCAGAATACCAATAGCATGCTTTATCTGCACCACCGTGATATCGACGATCAATTACAGCATCATTTTCAACATCTTCTTTACCAAGGAATATTGCTTCTTCAACTGGGTATTTATACATCCCTGTATTTTCAACTTTACCATGATAATTAATTTCGACACTCTCGCCAATATTTGTTGAAATTACTTTCATTATCTAAATTTAAATTCTTTTACATTTTACTTTTTTAATGATTTTAAAATGTATAAGAACTCCTCTTTAAAAGTATCATAATTTTCTTTTTCACAATCTAAAATCATTTCCACACCAATACTATTTTGTAAGGAATGAACTAAATATACAATTCGTTTCTTATCCTCTTCACTGCCCGTGCTACCAATATATCCAATTGTGTTCGGTAAGCTATACAGGCCACTTTCCTTTGTAAGAACTCGATTAACATCTATTGATAATCTACTCCTTCGATCGGACGAATACTCAATCATTGTAATTTCATTTCCAACTCGATCCAAAGTAATCAAACAGGATGGGAAACTCTCTTCTTCTTGGGAATCGGAAAATCCAATTCTAGTAAAAAAGAAATTCAAACTACCATCCTCTTTATACCGATCCGCTAAATACCATTTTCCTTCCGGAAAGCTCACATTAACATCTGGTCCATCAATAAAAAATGTTGATTTGTAAACTTCCTCCGCAATTGGTTTCCCTTCTTCCGATATGTATTGCCATTTACCCGTTTTCGCTCCATTCTTAAATCTCCCAAGTTTTGAGATCTCTCCATTTTCATGATAATAAATAGCAGTTCCTTGAAGTGTATCATTTTTAAAATGCACTTTAAAACTAGTATTTCCATTTTCGAAATAGGTTGTATATGAACCGTTAGCAACATTATTTTCAGCATAAAAGGATCTTACTTTCTGACCTTTTTCATTCCAAATACTAATCAACCCCTTTTGCAAGCCATTTTTATAGAATAGTTCTTTCTTTTTCTCTCCTGAAGGATAATATTCACGACTGACACCATCTTCTACAGCAAAAATGTGAAATCCTTTTTCATATATACGAGTCCAATCTATCAAAGTAAGCAATCCTTTGTATTCATATTCTGCAAGAAGTACACCTTCTATTGTAAAATCTTTTACAAAAAACTGATTGTCATTATCTTTTGAAGAATTAATTGTGGTGTATTGCTTCGCCATAGCTTTATCGACAACAAACCAATCTTGGTTAAAATAGATGGTATCCTGCGCATTAGACAGTAAGGGAACAAAAAATATTAAAATAAGGAAATAACGATAAGAGCGCATAAAATTTCAAATTAAATGATTCAGATAAACTTACATAACTTTTAATAACTCTGTGCACGGATTAAACATTATTTGATTTTCTAGCCTTTTCATGGAATTTAAGGTGAGCTAAACCATTAATTACACCTTCATCTGTATAATAATTCCAAAAGGTATCAAAACCATGTTCAACGCCATGCAATACTTCAAAAGAATGATCAACTGCTACCTCTTCTAAAAATTGATGAATTTCAAAGCTAGCTCTTCGTTGTTTGTTGCGAACAAAACTATCTTCTGAACCAATTTCCAAGCGAAGAGGAGTCTTTCCTTGCTTTAAGGACTCCAAATTCTTCTTTCCCAGTAAAATATTAGCCTTTAAAGTATAATCACTTACATATCCCATGCCAACAATAGAAGAGAACCGATTAGGATACTTTAAAAAGTAATTTATTGCCCCTGCAGCTCCTCTTGAGTGCCCTTCAATGGAAATGTTTTCACTTTTAATGCCTGCTTTAAACTTATTCTGGCAATAACGAATAAATTCACCATCATTCTCACCTACAAACAAAGCCTCATTTTCCTCGGTAAACCATTGAACATTATCCCTATCATTATCACCTCGAACACCGGCTATCACAACAGGATCGATTTCTCCTTTTAAGATCCATTCATTTAATTGTTCAGCATTCACATATTTGTTAAAAGTTCCTTCGTCTCCACCTTGTCCATGAAAGAATAAAACTAAAGGATAGTTCTTTTCTGGAGACCAATTTGGCGGTAAGTAAACAAAATAAGGAAGCCAAGATCTATTCTCACTTTTGAATACAGAAATATTAATTTCTCCCGCACACTGCTTAAAATCTGTTAGTTGTTTTATATTTTCAAATGGCATTTTCATATCTACTTTTCAAACTAATTATAAAGTCTCCAAAATGAAGTCTTCATCGTAATATCTTTCACGAATTATATGTATCTTCAATATCGAATTTCTAAAAAAGAAATTTGGTATTCATTACAAATCTAAAAAATATCACTCAAATAAAAACTTTCGGAATCTCGATAAGCATTACAATTTTAGATATCTCTGAAACTCTGATTATTTCAGCATTTCATATTCTACGATATTAATTCTCTCGATGCTTATATAAAGATTATTGATTAATATAATTTGTACCTTATTCAAATCAATTCTACATTTGCAAGCATACAAAAAAATAGAAATAATAAACTTAAAAATAAAATAATCATGCAAACATTAATTGGTAAAAAAGCGCCAGCATTCTCAGCTGCAGCTGTAGTAAAAGGAAATCAAATTGTTGAAGGTTTCTCATTAGAGCAATTTGTAGGAAAACAAGAAGTAGTATTTTTCTTTTACCCTCTTGATTTTACTTTTGTTTGCCCTACAGAGCTTCTTGCTTTCCAAGAAAAGCTAGCTGAATTTGAAAAAAGAAACGTGGCCGTTGTTGGTTGTTCAGTTGATTCTGAATTTTCTCACTTCGCATGGTTGAACACAGAAAAAAACAAAGGTGGAATTAAAGGTGTTACTTACCCATTAGTTGCCGATTTATCGAAAACTATTTCTGAAAACTATGGTGTATTAGCTTCTGAGTACGATTACGATGCAGAAGGAAATGCTACTTCATCTGGAGCTCCTGTTGCTTACCGTGGATTATTCTTAATCGACAAAAGAGGTACTGTTCGTCATTCTGTAATTAACGATTTACCTTTAGGAAGAAGCGTTGATGAAGCAATTCGTATGGTTGATGCATTGCAGCATTTCGAAGAAAATGGCGAAGTTTGTCCTGCGAACTGGATCAAAGGAGAAGAAGCAATGAATGCAACTGCTGAAGGCGTTGCTGAGTATTTGAGTAAAAACTAATCAAAATAATAATCCTCTCATCTCGATTTATCGGGAATAAAATCAAAAAAACAAAACATGAAAATTAATAGATACCAAGACATTAACACCATTGATGGTGAAGCTAAGAAAGATTATATCGATAGACATTCTGCTTTCGTTTACTGTGATGAATCAGCTAAAAAAGGTGAAAAATTCAAAGTAAAAGTGAAAATTGGTGATGCTTACGCTCATCCAGATGATTTCGATCACTATGTAGCTTGGGTTCAGCTTTGGGATGGTGAGAAAATGTTAACACAAGCAACTTTCTCTACAGGAATTCTAGGTGGTGAAGCGAATCAAGCAGAAGTTGATTTTTACGTAGTTCCATCTCGTAAAATGAAATTGACAGCTACAGCTTTCTGTACCAAGCATGGTCTTTGGCACTCAGATGAAAAGTTAGTAGAAATAGCTGAATAAGTTATCTCAACAAAATAGAAAAGGCAGTAATCGAATGATTACTGCCTTTCTTTTTTATATTAACTGAAACTTTTATTTCATTTCACTTGCTTCTTCTTTCTTTAAATATTTATCTAAGAAAGTAACAACCTGTCCGTAACCTTTAATTTCATTCTCTTTTTTACGGAATCCATGTCCTTCATCATCAAATACAACATATTCTACAGGAACTCCATTCGCTTTTACTCCTGCTACAATTTCATCCGACTCTACTTGCAATACACGAACATCATTTGCTCCTTGCAATACTAATAATGGCTTTGTTACTTGATCAGCAAAAAACAAAGGCGATTTATTATATAAAGCTACAGAATCAATGGTTGTAGGATCTCCCATTTCGGCATATAATGCTTTACGGAAAGACTCCCAATACGGAGGAATTGATTTTAAGGTACGCAACCAATTGGTTACACCGAAGATGTTTACGCCGACCTCAAACTCTTCTGGAGCGAAAGTTAAAGCTGCCATGGTCATGTAACCACCATAAGACCCACCAATAATTCCAATTTTACTTTCGTCAACAACACCAGTTCCAGTTAAAAATTTCTTAGCCCAAATACAATCCTTTAAATCGTCTTCACCATGTTTCTTATCATCCATCGATCTAAACTTTTTGCCATAACCACTACTTCCGCGATTATTAACAGCCAAAACAGCATAGCCTTGATTCACCATATACTGAATTAAAGAAAAATAGCTCACTCTGGATTGTCCTCCAGGACCACCATGTACCCAAACTACAGCTGGTACCTTATGCTCGGCCGAAGCTATTTTAGGTTGGTAATAAATTGCAGGAATCTGCACCCCATCGAAAGATTCGTAACGAATCACTTTTGCCTCTACTAAATTGGTAACATCAATTTCAGGATTTAAAGTATTGGTCAATTTTTTAGCCTTTGTATCTCCCATATCAAAAACGTAGATATTATTCGGAGAAACAGAAGTTCCAACTACCAAACGAACACGGTTTTCATCCTTAGTTAACCCAACAGACTTAATATCACCACCTTTAATCTCTGGCAGTTGCACCTCTTTCTTAGTGCTTAAGTCAATCATTTTAACATTGGTTTTTCCATCCTCATTAATACCAATAATTCGATATTTTTCATTGTAGGAATCATAGGCATACCAAACATCCCAATCAGCCTTATAAATCATTTCTTTCTTACCAGATTCTAAATCGTATTTACTCAAATAAACAAAATCAGAATCTTCGTTACACAAATAGTATAAATGCTTGTGATCTAAACTAAAAAACTGAGGATTGAAAGTTGCATCGCCTTCGTGCTTTGAAATGTGCTTTTTCTTACCTGTACGTCTGTCATACAAATACATTTCGTTGTTATTGGTAGTAATACTTTGCGTTAGCGCTAAATATCTATTGTTTTTGCTTTTGGCAGCAACATCCATTCCATCATTGTTTTCATATAACAATTTCGGACTTAGCTTACCTTTTTCAATAGATTCTAGAGATAACTGATACAAATCCATAAAGCGAGGATTGCGCTTGTTGGACTGAAAATAAAAACTCTTTTCGTCTCTATCCCATCCCCAAAATCCAGCTCTAGCACCTTCGTAAGGTGTTAAGTCAGTAATTGTACCTTCTTCATCTCTCATATAGATATGATTGTTCTCATTCCCTCCTTGGTCATACGACAAAAGAAGTTTATCGCTATTTGGAAAGTAACTTAATCCAAAAAATGATTCTTTTTCCGAATTCGTCAACTGTTTCATAGGAGAACCATCAACAGGCAGTTCAAACAAATTATAAATACCTGTCTCGTTACTACTTACCAATAATTTACTCCCATCGCTAGAGAATGAACCACCACTAATATTTGTGTTTTTATAAAATTGTTCAATCGTATACGATGGAACCTGAACTTCTTTCTTTTCAGGCTTACAGGCCGCCATTAAAAATAAAAAGGCAATCAAAATCAAATAATTACGTTTCATAATTGTGATTTAAAAGTTAGTAAAACATTATTGAAGAGTATTAAGGAAGTGGTGTCCCTATAAATTTAAAACAAAGCGCGCAGTTTACAAAATATTATTTTCGAGCAAATAATTGACAAACAAAAATTGGGCGTTCCCTTCCCTCCGCTAAAAACCACACACAGGTCAGGCTTTCCGTTACAACTCCTCACTGCAGTCTTTCGCTAAGCTCAAGCTTTGTTGTGGGGTTTTCACTACAATCCTTAACGCAAGGATAGCTGCAATAGTATTCTTCGCACATCAAAACCTATTTAAGCCAAACAACAGCAAGCTATCCATTTTGATGCAGCAAAAAATCATTTATCTTTGCCCAATCTTTAAAAAAATAAACACCAATTTATCCAATGAAAGATTCTGTTGTAATTCTGTGTGGTGGTGGTCCGGCTCCGGGCATTAACACCGTGATTAGTAGTGTAGGAAAAGTATTTTTAAGAAATGGTTACCGAGTTATCGGTTTGCATGAAGGCTACAAAGGTCTTTTTTCAGAAGATCGCGATATGGTTGATCTTGATTTCGCAACTCTTGATGGAATTTTCACAAAGGGTGGATCTCACCTTAAAATGAGTCGTTTTAAGCCAAAAGATACTGATTTTTCTACCGATTTTTTCGTTGAAAACAATGTGAAACTATTGGTTACAGTTGGTGGCGATGATACTGCTTCAACAGCAAACAGAATCTCTAAGTACTTAGAAGAACACAACGTAAACATTTCAAATATTCACGTTCCTAAAACAATTGATAACGATCTACCTTTACCAGAAGGATCACCAACATTTGGTTTTCACTCAGCAAAAGATGAAGGTGTAAAGATCGCAACTACTGTTTACGAAGATGCCAGAACATCGCAAAATTGGTTCGTTTTAGCTGCCATGGGTCGTGAAGCAGGTCACCTTGCTTTCGGAATTGGTACAGCTTGTCACTTACCAATGATCATTATTCCTGAAATGTTTAACAAAACCAGCATTTCAGCAGAAAAAATTGCTCAATTGGTGATCTCTTCTATCATTAAAAGAAGAATTATGGGCTTAAACTATGGAGCTGCCGTTATTAGCGAAGGTGTTTTCCATTTTATGAGCGATGAAGAAATTGAAAGTACTGGCGTTAACTTTACCTACGACGCTCACGGACACCCTGAATTGTTCAACGTAAGTAAATCGCACGTTTTCAACATGCTAATTCAGCGTAAAATGAAATCTTACGATCTTAACATCGGAACTCGCCCAGTTGAACTAGGATTTGGCTTGCGTTGTTGTCGTCCAATTGGTTTCGATTTGACATTGTGTACACTTTTAGGCGATGGTGTTTACACCTTATTCAAACAAGGTCACTCGAAATGTATGGTAACCGTCGATCCTATCGGAAATGCTTCTCCTCTTTTCCTTAAAGATGTAGAAGACGAAAATGGTAAGGTTAAGCCTCGTTTGGTTGATGTGAATAGTGAGCGTGTACAATCTGTAATCAATTACAATCTGCATTACCTAACTGCAGAAGATATGGAAGCTGCTAAAGCTTATCTTCCTGATGCAGAGAACTACATCTTCACTAAAATATTGAATTGGGAGTAGATATGCAATTTCAAGAATAACAATATAAATGAGCCCAAAAGGTTCAAATTTTTACAACCCAGGGTAATGGAGCAAAGCTACTATCATCCTGGGTTTGTTGTAACCTACAAATCCATCGAATATCTCATCCAAAATAGATGCCACTCAGCCTGTAATTTAAACAATACATTATAATACCATCTAAATAATGTAAACGTTATTTTCATAAACGTTTAGGGCGTGATTGATTTTCACACAACTAAAAATGGTATCACATTTGAAACAATCTTCTCCTTTTTCAATTAATAATTCAAAATTAATAATTAATAATTGTTCAAAATTTCTAATTTTGCACTACACACCTATCAATAACGGACATTTCGTTAGCTTTACTTTTTCAACTATTAATTAAGATTAACCATCGGGCGTAAGCTCCGATTAATAGTACAATTATGTCTGAAAACAATGTAAATGCCTTTTTACTCTTCACTTGTCCCGATCAAAATGGGATTGTAGCAAAAATAACTCAATTCATATATGAAATAGGCGGCAATATCATCGATTTAGATGAGCATGTAAACCAAAATCAGCAGTTTTTCTCCTTACGAATAGCATGGAACATGTCTAATTCGACAGTACCAGCTTCCAAACTTCACGAAGCTTTTGAGCCGCTTGCCAAAGAATTTAGTGCGCACTGGCGAATCGAATTTTCGAACCAAAAGCAACGTGTAGCCATTTTCGTTTCGAAATACGACCATTGTCTGCAGGAAATTATGTGGCGTTACAACATGAACGAATACGACATCGAGATTCCTTTGATTGTATCGAATCATCCGGACCTAAAACCAATTGCAGATGCTCACGGCATTCCATATCATGTGTTTCCAATCACTAAGGATACCAAACAAGAGCAGGAAGAGAAGGAAATTGCCTTACTAAAAGAACACAACATCGATTTGGTAATTTTAGCGCGTTACATGCAAGTGCTATCACCTACTTTTATTGATGCATTCAAAAATAAAATCATCAACATACATCACTCTTTTTTACCAGGATTTGTTGGTGGAAACCCGTACAAGCAAGCCTACGAACGAGGTGTTAAAATGATTGGAGCAACCAGCCACTTTGTAACTGAAGATTTGGACGAAGGGCCAATTATTGAGCAAGATATTATGCGTATTACCCACAAGGACACCATTAAAGATTTAATCCGTAAAGGTCGTGATTTAGAGCGTATCGTACTAGCTCGTGCTCTTGCCTACAAAGCAGAACATCGAATTATTGTGGATGGTACACGTACCATTGTTTTTTAAAACAATTCAATCTGAAAATATTCCAAATGCAAAATGGTCTTCTGAACTAGTGTCGGAAGACCATTTTGTTTTTTATTATAACTTGATTTATTCTCTCAATAAAAATGTCTGACTGCACATGATCTTGTCATCACAAATGATTTCGAACACCCATTCTCCTAGCTGCATTTCCCAGTCTAATGCAAACGTGTAGAAGTCATAGCCTAACTCATCAGTATAACAATCTTTTTCCTCTGAGCATTCAGTAAATTGTTCCTTGCTTGTTGGATTCACCAACTTAGGATGTCTTATTCTGCACACATAATCAACCAATTTCGCCTCTTCCGAATCCTGTTCGAACTGATAGCTTATTCCAAAACTCAAGCCTGGCTTAGGATGAATAAGATCAGTTTTTTCTACAAACTCCATATCATCAGAATGCAAATAGTATCCTGTTGCACTAGCCCGAACAATATCTTTCTTCGTTTCTCCTATCGCTTTACAAATTCCGTAATCGACTATTTTTATATTCATTGTTATTATTTTATGCTGATTGATGCTCTTACCTTAAATGAGAATTGCAAAACTACAGCTTTTTTTGTCACAAGTACTAATCTGAGTTAATCTTTAAAGAAGTGCGAAAAGTGAAGGTGTGGTTTCGGTATTTTAACGCTGTCAGGTCTTGCAGACGCTGACAGGTTTTTGGTTTCCCATTTTATTTCATTAAACCTGACAGCGTCGATAGACCTGTCGGGGTTTACAATTCCAAATATTCTTCCATTTCATCAACGGGCATTAATTGCTCATGACAATATTCAAAATTCTCTTTATCGCAAAACCATTCAAGAACCACTTCTCTTCTTATTTTGGTAGGCTTAGAGGATATGCAACTCAAATAACTACTCCAACCGTATTCTATTGGATGCTCACAAAATCCGTGATGCACTGGGTTACGATGAATATACAAAACCAAGTTTTTAAAATATGCTTCGTCGGAAATCAACTTGCGTTTAAATGCACGTTCGAAAAGAGAGCCATGGCGCTTGTTACGCTTATTTAAATATTTGGTGTATGCATTAAAGAAGTGCGAAAAGTGAAGGTGTGGTTTCGGTATTTTAACGCTGTCAGGTCTTGCAGACGCTGACAGGTTTTTGGTTTCCCATTTTATTTCATTAAACCTGACAGCGTCGATAGACCTGTCGGGGTTTACAATTCCAAATATTCTTCCATTTCATCAACGGGCATTAATTGCTCATGACAATATTCAAAATTCTCTTTATCGCAAAACCATTCAAGAACCACTTCTCTTCTTATTTTGGTAGGCTTAGAGGATATGCAACTCAAATAACTACTCCAACCGTATTCTATTGGATGCTCACAAAATCCGTGATGCACTGGGTTACGATGAATATACAAAACCAAGTTTTTAAAATATGCTTCGTCGGAAATCAACTTGCGTTTAAATGCACGTTCGAAAAGAGAGCCATGGCGCTTGTTACGCTTATTTAAATATTTGGTGTATGCATTAAAGAAGTGCGAAAAGTGAAGGTGTGGTTTCGGTATTTTAACGCTGTCAGGTCTTGCAGACGCTGACAGGTTTTTGGTTTCCCATTTTATTTCATTAAACCTGACAGCGTCGATAGACCTGTCGGGGTTTACAATTCCAAATATTCTTCCATTTCATCAACGGGCATTAATTGCTCATGACAATATTCAAAATTCTCTTTATCGCAAAACCATTCAAGAACCACTTCTCTTCTTATTTTGGTAGGCTTAGAGGATATGCAACTCAAATAACTACTCCAACCGTATTCTATTGGATGCTCACAAAATCCGTGATGCACTGGGTTACGATGAATATACAAAACCAAGTTTTTAAAATATGCTTCGTCGGAAATCAACTTGCGTTTAAATGCACGTTCGAAAAGAGAGCCATGGCGCTTGTTACGCTTATTTAAATATTTGGTGTATGCATTAAAGAAGTGCGAAAAGTGAAGGTGTGGTTTCGGTATTTTAACGCTGTCAGGTCTTGCAGACGCTGACAGGTTTTTGGTTTCCCATTTTATTTCATTAAACCTGACAGCGTCGATAGACCTGTTAGCGTTTGTGTATTTATAACAAATTTCGTCTTTTAATCTTATCAGAATATGAAAGTGGTTTGGCATCAATACAAAAGCAAATGTATCGGCAATTGGATCAATATATTTTTCATACAAACTCAAAAAACATTGATAATTTTCTTCACTTGTAAACAAGTCGCAACCATTTATTCCACGATTGTAAATATGATAGTACTGTCCGAATTCAAGAGGTTCTGATCCTTGCATTTTCAATATTTAATTAAGCAAAATCATTTAACAATACCAAAGCTAACGAATATCTTATAATTATCATAAAGCATATTACCTATTCAATAACGAATCCGTAATCTGAAAACGAAGGCTGATTTTTAGTCCAACACAGCTACACTGCCAAATTCACATGTGAAAAAGGTCTTCGACAAGGCTGCAGTTGTCAAAATCATGCTTGAATTTGCCATTGACAGGTATGTTTATGTACCAACTAAGCTTAGTTGGCCCATTTTTCGGATGTGTAAACTTGAAAACAAGGGTGGTTATAGTTAAAAACACAGCTGCGATGGCAAAAACAAGGGGCAGATTTGCATTTTACAGGTATGGAAAGCCAAATTCACGAGAAATTTGGAGTAAACAGCCTTGTTATACGCATCATCGAAGGCTGAAATTGAACAAACAGACCTGCGAAGCTATTAATTCATCGTGAATACACTAAAAAAATGCTTGTTGAAGTATCTTTTTACGAGAGAAATGAAGAGATCATCATCAATGAATAGGATTTCCAGCAGAATAAAGATCAATTCCGTTCTGCAATCAACAAAATCTCTCCTATCAACAATTGTAAGTGAAACGTTTTCAATAGTTATTATTTTTCCTATAAATATGCTATTCCTCTGTACTTAAAAACTTAACTCGTAATTCAAGTCTGTTCATCAATAGCATTTAGAATAAATATTTTGTTAATTTAAATTTCTATTGTAATTTCATATTTACAAAACATAAGCATTTACACATGTCAAATTACAACAGAAGTACTCTTCATATGGATATCACCATTGACGATACAAACAAAACCATTTTGGTAAAACAAAAATGGAAGTACAATTGGATGTTGTCGACAAATAGTTCTCCATGGACATATTTGGAAAAAAAAGCATTTCACCATAAGGCAGATTCCCTAATATGGTCAATTTGGGGTGGTCAATTAAAAGTTAATACCCGAGGAACTTCTGCATTTGCAAAAGCAAATACCAGACAAAGTTATTCCATTAACTTTGATCTGGAATGGGTTCTGAGTAATGAACACTGGAATGTGAATGTCACAAAAATACCAATAGGAAGTTTTGCATCTAGTAATGTAAGTTGGAATTCGAGAATAATTAACCTTGACACAGAAGATATTTTATCCCGAAAGGTTAGAACTGTTGGTACCGTTGACTATTTTCAACATCCCGTTGCCCATGAATTTGGACATGCTGTTGGTAATTCAATCTTCGCTAATACAGGTATGCATGGTGATGAATACAAATCTAGCAGTACATTTTTTGCAGACAAAGCAAGTATTATGAATTGGGGAGATAGCATACGTGATCGACATATCGATTATTTACTTTCGGAATTGAATTTAATAATTCCCAACACAACTTTTCATATCTAACAAGAAACATCATGAAAATGCTAAACTCTATACTTTGCTTGCTATTAATTTGCTCATGCAATTTTAAAGCATCAAATAAGGAAAAGAAAAATACTGTTATCACAAATAATGATACGATTCAAATGAATAAAGAAAAGAAATCATTCGGAAAGGCATTAAAATTAACATTGCAGGAGGCTATGCAGAGTTATGGTACACCAATTAAACAAGAACATTTCACACTTAAGGAGGTCGCTTTAGTTGGAATAAGAGAGGAACTATGCAATATTTACACGGAAAAGCAACAGAAAGAAAATCGCTTTTTGGAGGAACTAACCTGGACAAATGATTCCTTATCGAACATCACCATTTGGTATGAAAAAGATACAAGCCAATACAAACCTGTTTATTCCTTTATTTGGTTTTTAGATGCTGAATACTAATCCTCCCATTAAAATGGTTTAATAAAACCAAAGAAAGTTACTACTAAAAAACACTACAATTTAATAAGGCAATTTAAACGTTATAGCTGTAGGATCTATCTGGCTTTTAGGCATTCACGGTCGAATAACAATTATCCAATTCCTCCGATAATGTCATCGCCTCACGAACAACATCTTCTGGATAATCGTTAATTTGAAGAATTCTAATTGCGTTTCTATTTTTTAGTTTGCCTTCTTTCAATTTGTAATCAAAATCAACAGTTTTATCACTTACAATTTCACTAAAATGATACAATTCATAATCCCTCTCTAATAAGTCTGTCAATTCGATATCGTGAGTAGAAACAAATACTTTATTGTTGTTTTTTGAAAGAGCGGACAATACCGCTTTGCCAGCAGAAATTCTTTCGACAGTATTGGTTCCTTTAAAAATCTCATCGAGCAAGAACAAGCTAGCCTTTCCATTACACGACTTGTCAATCATGTTTTTAATAGTAAGAACCTCTTCGAAATAATAGCTCTTGTCGTTCATTAAATCATCGCTAATGCGGATTGCAGAGTAAATCCGAATGCGAGGAATAGATATTCTTTTTGCAAAACATGTATTAATAGTAAGACCAGTAATTACATTAAGTCCAATGGCACGAATAAAAGAAGTTTTACCCGACATGTTCGAGCCCGTTAGTAATATGGATTTATCTTCTACATTAATATTATTTCGAACGCAATCAATAATTAAGGGATGGTAAATCTCTTCTGCATCTATTGGGCTATTATTCTCACAAATATTTGGAATACACCAAGAATCCAAGCCTCTTCGTAAAGAAGCTATCGAAATCAAAGCATCAATCTGTCCAACAAATGTATAAACGTCCTCAATCTCCTTACGCTTGTTCTCCAAGCGACGCAACACTCCGAACAATAACAAGGGTTCTAATAAGAACAATATCTTTAATAACTCCATATAAGACCAAAACACAACTCGTAAATCACCTTCAATATTCGATCCTAGTTTAAAAAATTGCATCCTGTTTTTAACCTGATCAATTACAGTAATTGATCTACCTAATTGCGGATTTAAATCTTTTAGTTCTTTATTTTTAAACAGTATACTAGCAACATGCTTTAATTGCAATAGCTGAGGAATAGAACCAGAATAGGTCGAAAGGTTTTTCTTATTCCATAAATGGAAACAGATATTAATAATAAAAACACCAATAATAACAAAAAGTAAATTAAAATTAAATGGCATCAGAATAACAGATAGAATACTTGCAAAAGAAAGCATAGGCATAACAAAAAACCACTTTGGTTTTTCTAAATGTGCTTCCTGAAATAAATCTGGGATATAATAAGCTTCGCGATCGCCTAACCTTTTAAGCTCAGTTTGAATCATTACACGAAAGTTGTCATCTGCTGTAAAACGTTCAATCAATTCTTCGTCTAATTTTATCTGACTCGAATCAGTAGGGATTTCTCTAAGCCTATTATACAGAAATTGCTGACCTGTTTTTGAACTTGTACGATCCAAAAACATAAACAACTCTTCAAAATCCAAGTCATTACAAGTTTTATCAGACAATACCTGTAAGCTTTTCGAATGATCCTTATTTTGAAAATACTTCTCAATTAAATTAAAATCACAGGATGCATCTTTTAGCTCGCCAAAAGAACTTAGCAGTTCTTCTGTTTGCTTTTTCTTACGATTAAATATCATTATAATTAGGCTTGAATAGTTGTTCTTAGTTTTTAGAAATATTAGTTGATTGCGGAACGGTTACTTTTGTTGTGCGTTCGTTCTTCTTTTCAACTCTGGATTTAACAAAGTAATTCTAAAATTTTAGGTGCATATTGAGTCCCAAGTTCAATGAGTCCCTTTATTAAATGCTTCTTAGCTGCCGCAATGACTTCTTTTGCAAAAGGTTTACTGACTTTGTACAGTCTACCAAAAATTTTAGTAATAGCTTTCATTACATGATTCTTGGAGGAGATCGTTAAGGCTTCTTTAATTTCATGAATTGCTAAAACCAATTCCTTTTTTTCCACATTCAATAACTCATGATTACTATTTTCTATAGCAATGGTTAATGAATCAAGATAAGACTCAATCAAGTCTTGTTGGCAAGGATCAAAGGGTACGATATTGGCATCTTTCTCAGATATTTTGAATTCTTCAAAATAAAATTCAGAATAACGTTTGGTAAAATTATCATCATGTATACTAGGCGTATCATTCACTTCCCTAGTAAGATTTATCCAAGCTTCAAAATGCCTAGTAACAGATTGCAAGTTTCCTTGTGTGAGTTGATGTGAGATTCTGTTCCTATCAATTGGCTTAAATTCATATGCGAAATTCCCTACTCCCATATTTCCTATTCGTTTATTACCTTGAATAAAGATTTTAAAAAAGTTTTTTGAATTCGGATCAATTTCAACAAAGCTATAATAAGTATCTTCTTCACGCCTTAGTTGAATGATATCAAGATTTTGTTGAGCAATCGCTTCTATAACTTTCAACAAATTAAACGGAATATCTTTTTTAGTTACCATACTTTAGTATTAATATTATATTCTTCGATAGTGCAATAGAATGACGTGTAACGTTTAGTATAAGAAACGTAAGTGATTTAGAAGCTCCTACCTGTCAAGTTGCATTGAGCCAAATTTGCGTTTTGACACAAATTTATTGTTTTAAACCAACCCGTCAAATCGCAGATTTGGCGGAGCTGATTAAATGTGCAAATGTTCCGTAAACCACTGAGCCACTTATGTTTTTTATACAGTGTTGTAGCGCGTTATTCTATATTTTGGTTCTCCAACTCTACAAATTTTTTCTTATCAGTCGGTTTAATATCAACTAATTCGAAATTGTTTGGGTCAAGTGTGTCAAAATCTACAAGTTTTAGATATTCATCCACAATATTTCTGTCAATCATGATTTTACCACCACCAGCCCAATGTCTGTCCTGTCCGTTTTTTTTAATTCCTGAAATCCAGTAACCTTCTCTGTTTTCCAAATCATAGTAATTTGCTGAATCAGAATACGCAAAGGCTGTGCCTGTCATTTTTTTAAAAGCCAATCCATTGAAATAAATGGTATTGCCAGATTTGGAGAAATCTACTTTTCCAATCCATGCAGGACCTTTGTCTGATTGTCCGCTTTTTAACTCAATGTACATTATCCTCGATTTCATTTCTCAAAATCAGTTTTGTTCGCTTTTACAAAATCAATTAATAGTACTGCGATATTGTCCTCGTATTTATAAAAATCCTCGTCGCAAGTTTCCCAAATTTTATTTGCCGTATCCTCAATCTGCTCCAAAATTTCTTGTCGCTCATCTCTATTCGTGGTCACTCTATTTTCTGGAAATTGTGAATTAGATTTTTTTACAATATCAGCCGTTTTAATTGCGCCAATCTCAATCAATGCATCAACTGTCTCATGACTAAAATCTCCGCTTGAATTAAAGTAAAACTGATTAAATCCACCGTTGTTAATTTCTCTTTCGAGGTTTTCAATTATGATAAAAGTCTTTTGCGATTCATTGAGTTTTTCAATTTTTTCGCAATATTCTGATTTTTCGTTTAAGTAATCATCAATTGCGATGACAATGCTGGTCTCATCATCCAATTTTAGAATCTTGTCCAAGTTGAATTTTGTGTCTTGCTTATTTTTCTTAAATAATCCCATATTATTTGGTTTATTGGAATTAACACAACTTATTAATCCAAGTGTCAGTATTATGAGTTTCAATGTTTGCACAATGTTCTTTTTAATGCGCTACAACTAATTTATAACGACATTATTGTTGTTATTTCTTTATATATCTTGTTAAAAGTTGTTGTTTTTCCTCCCATATGGAGGGATAACAACAATTCCTCTCAAATTGAACAGTACCAAAGCTAATAAAATTCACATAATTCTTATCCTGTCAAACTTGCCAAGTTGCTATTAGTGGTATAAGTCACTTATTTGCCTTTAAACCTAAAACAAGAAAATAATGCCATATATAGGGTGGTTGTTAATAGACTATATCATTTACATTAAAATAAAAGCATAAAAAAACCGCCTCAATTGCTTGAGGCGGTTTTTTGAAATTTTTAGAGTGTAAAACAATATTTTGAAAACTTTCATATACTCCTGATTCCTCTTCACAAAGTAATTTTATTATTCATAAACTCTATAAGTATTTTTTGTAACAATTCCCTATTGGCTATTTTTAATTTGTTTTAATCCCATTTACGTATTCAAACTCCTTAATTACATCCCCATTAGAATTAAACACTTTAAATTTACCGTTTCTGATACCATTTCTGTACTCAATTTCAACTTGTAATTTCCCATTACGTTTGCCATATCTTAGCCATTTTCCATTTCTTTCATTATTAAGAAACGCCCCAATCATTTTTTTGTAGCCATTCTCATAATAGTATTGCCATTCTTCTATTTTCTTATCATCATTAAAATTTCCAGTTTTTTTTAGTTGGCTATTTTCATAGTAATATCGCCATTCACCATTCTTTTTATAAGTATTAAAAGTTCCTGAAAGTTTAAGATTTCCATTATCATAGTATTCTTTCCATTCTCCTGAAAGTAATTGACCTTTGCTATCATAGATTAAATTATTCTTTTTATCCTTTTCTATTGAATAGTTGATTACTTTAATTAATTCTCCATGTCTATCATATTCTTTCCAAACTCCAATTGACTTACTTAAAACACTTCCACTTATATCATAAAACCCTATTTTTTTTAATTGACTGTTTTCAAAATATGATTGATATTCACCTGTAGATAGGTCAGTTAAATCCTTTAGCTTTCCATCACCATAATAATGAGTTATGGAATAAGTATCACTCTGAGAATATAAACTATTGCTAAAAATTATAAATAGTATAACTAAAATATTTGTTTTCATATTGAGCTTGTTTATTAATTTACAATTCATCTTTTTACTTGATATTTTTGGGTCGTATAACATACATTCCTCCAATTTGTTCTTTAAACATTTCACTAGGCTCCTGCACAATGAACAATACATCATTCCTTCCGCCATGTTCTTTTGGAATTTTATAAACCTTAAGTGCTGGGTTTCGATAGGAAGCGTAACGTTTTATTTTAAGCGTATCTCCGCCTTGCATATAAAAATCTAAATACCACCAACCGGCCGAGAAATTAAAAGCTTTACCTCTACTCGATTTTTCAAAAAATGTAGATTCATATTTCATCTCCTTCATTAAACTGCTGTCTCTTTTTTCAGGTGCGATCCCAAAACTTGGACATTGATCTTTTAATTCAATCATTCGAGCATTTTCTTCTTTCATCGGATAGATTTCTCTAAAGCTATCAGGCCTTGCATCTGACTTAATAGTATCCTTAACAATATACCATTTATCTGACATTTTAAAATAATATGTTGAAATATAGCGATAAACGTATGAAGAGGTCTTATACAATTCATCAAACTTTGACAACCATTTTTCAGGGTTTCTTTTTTCTTCTTCTGTTAATGGGTCTAAATATTTAAATCTAGTAGTATCGTTATTTATGATCCAGTTACGATAAAATTTCCAATTCCATAGAGTACCATCCTTCAATATTCTATCAACATCAGCAAAGATTTTCTTTTTACCAACTAAATCAATCTTAATTGTTTCATAAGTATTTTGAGTTTTATCTTCACATTTAAAATATGATTTTAAAACTAATAATTTTTGAATTGTATCGAACTGAATATACTTAGCTAGATTTTGGTTTGAAACAAGCTCAACAATTTCATATTGCCCATTTCCTGAAAAGTTATATATTTCCTGATAATCTTCTTTCTTAATTTTTTCTTTTGGTTTCATAGTGCAATGGCTCAATAGAATAATAACTGTCAATAAAAATCCTAATTTTTGTTTCATGGTTTTATGATTTTTGGCTTATCAACTCTGGTCTTGTCTTGTTGCATTATCATCTCATCAACTAAATCTTTATTTATTTGATTTACAACATCTTCACCAAAAAGTTTTTGAAGTCGCTCTATTTCTTTATACCTAGAATTCACAGCCTTTTCTTCATACAATTCTTCCTCAGCACCCTCATCCCCATCAACAAATGCATTAATTACATTTTTCACATAGAAAGTGTCTGCAATTGCAGTACTAATTAATTTTTGTTCATTTTCAGTATCATTAATATATTCTTTTGCTTTTCTTCTAATCTCATCATCAGGTACTTTTTCCTTCTCTCCTTCATCCCCATATTCAACCCTATAAAACTTATTCTCCCCCATTTTTTTAATTCGCTCCCAAATGCTCCCTTGGCCTAATTTATCATCAAAATCAGAATGCTTTAAAATATCACCATCCATTATAAATTCAACAGGGCTAAAGTGTGCGTACAAATCGGCTTCCTGAATGCGACCATAATGATAAAGCATCTGTTTATGACTAATATAAATTTCTATGGCCTGCTTGGTTTTTCTTCCAATTGGTGATAATATATCTTTATAAGTAAATTTGAACTTCTTCTGAAGGCTTACAAATTTTGCAGCAGCATTCCCAAAATCGGTTGCAACACTATTATAATCATCCCAATATTCTTTGATAACTACTCCATCCTTTTCCTCGACAAATAAGCGAGGTACAGCCGAATAAGCAGGTATCAATAGATTTCCTTCATCCTTAATTGGAACTGTTTTTTTAACCGAGTTTGACTTATTGTCATCAACTTCTCCATTTCTAAGAAACTCCACACTATAAAGACTATTATCTCTATCTGGATTGCAAGCACTGTCTATTTCAGGAATATCTCCATCCCTAATTACCAAGTCACCTCTGTCGTTAGCAAACGTAAACTGAACCGACCTTTCTTTAAGTTGCTCAAATACGTTAAGATCTTTAAGATGCTCATAAATTCCTCTTCTATGGTGTAACTTATGATACTTTGGATTAAATAGATCGGACATACTATTAAAGAATTTAAGAACTTTTTTATCCTTTCTTAAAAATGGAGTCCAAACGGCAGCATTCCAAAAATTTTTATCAACACCGTAATACTTAACCTTATTATTTATAAAACGCTCGTATTCATCATCACATAAATTCGTAGGCTGATGAACTCCAAGGTAAATCATGTTTAGCGGTACCTTGTCCCATCCTTGTTCTTTTGCATATTTTAAAACACCAAGGGCAACTCCTGCTCCTGGAGCATTTCCTTGACTATGCATCACAATTGTAATTGGTTTGTATGCAGGAGACAAACTTTCAATTTGGGGTTTTTCTGATTTTTGAGCATCAACTTCTTTTTTCGTTTTTATTTTCCAATTGTACTTTGCCCAATGGTAACCTAAAGCAATACCATGATCGAGCCTATGTGCGGCATTCGATCCTAATCCATGAGAGCCATTTATAAAATGCTCCCTACCCGTTGCATTAAAATAATCGGCATATACTTTTGAAGCGCTGTTACCATTCCCCAATTGATTCCAATATCCATAAAAAACCTCTTTTAATTCAACTTTCGTCAATTTTGGAATTGGCTTAATTACATTAGGCAAGTCTATTCCCAATTTACCTATTTGAAAAGTTGGATACTTTATTTTACAAGGCATAAAATTTGGAACCGGAGACAAGCCAATAGGAAATGGTACAGTTGCCTCTCTTGATTCCCCAAGTTTCACATATGGGATAGAAAAAGAATCTTCAAGTTTTTCCGCATCAGTCATATTATTAATAGCTTCCAATTCATCTGCAGTTAGAATATCATCATCATTAATGTGATTTTCCTCGTCAACATTGTGGCCTCTACTTAAATTTGAAAAATATTTTTTTGAATCAGGATTAATATCAAGTAATGCATTTAATATTCCTCCTAATGATTCGCTTAAATATCCATTCACAAAGATTATTTCACCTTGTAATTTGGGCAATTGCTTTTCCTCTTCTTCTCCTGTATCTTGCTCTTGAGCTTCTTTTTTTAATTCTTCAATGTTCTCCTTAGCTTTTTGCAAATCTTTAGATGTGCCTTTAATCATAGAACCAATCACATCAAAAGTTGTGATCTCTGGAAACGGAATGTCTTTAATTTTTGCCGTACTCTTTTTAGAAGAAGCGCTTGTTGTGATGGTCACATTTGGTTCACCCTGTATTAACGTACCTCCATGTGCAGTTAAACAGCCAACTGTAGCAACTGGCAATCCATTTATTAAAACTACAGGTTCACCTTGTGCAATTGTATCAGGAGGTCCACAGCAGGTACAGATATCACCAAGAGTAGCCACAGGCTTCCCATTTATCAAAACATTTGCTTGTCCAGGTCCAGCAACCGGACCTCCAACATGAGGAATGGTTCCACTACACATCGGACAAACATGCATACTACCTAATGTTATTATTGGTTTTTTAGGCATTCATTAATGTTTTATGTATTATTTCACTGAAAAGAGTTATTCAACTATTCGTAGAACAAATAAAGAGAGTCAACACAATACGAAATTGCATTATGATATTTCGAACACAGTTAAAATTACAATTTTTATTTAACAAAAACCAAATCGCAAAGTAAAATTATAATCATTTTATGAAAAATAACTTCTTATTATCATTACAATCATAAAAAAAATATAAGCACAAAAAAACCGCCTCAATTGCTTGAGACGGTTTGTATCATTTAGGTTGGTTAATTTCTTACCAAATTTTAGCTCTTTGTTCTTCGGTACGATACAAAGGATCTTCTGGGCTAATTTCGAAAGCTGCGTAAAACTCAGGAATATTGAATAAACCACCATTTACACGATATTCTCCTGGAGAATGCACATCTTCCTTAATTAACTTACGTAGGTACTTGTCTCTTACATTACCTCTCCAAACTTTCGAATAAGCAAGGAAGAAACGTTGCATGTTATTGAAACCATCAACATCTGCAGGAGTTTCACCATTTAAAGACATTTTATACGCTTCTAAAGCAACCGTTAACCCACCGTAATCGGCAATGTTTTCACCTAATGTCAATTTACCATCTACGGTTAAATCATCAAAAGCTTGGAAACCGTTAAATTGCTCAACTAATTTTTCCGCTCTAGCATTAAATTTCTCAGTATCTTCTGCAGTCCACCAGTCTCTCATGTTACCATCTTTGTCGAATCGGCGACCGTTATCATCAAAACCGTGAGTCATTTCGTGACCAATAACCACACCAATAGCACCATAATTTACAGCATCATCGCCATTCATGTAGAAGAAAGGAGGCTGAAGAATCGCTGCTGGAAATACAACTTCGTTCAACAATGGGTGATAATATGCATTTACTGTTTGTGGTGTCATTCCCCACTTCTCAGTATCAACAGGCTCTCCTAATTTTGCAATGTTTTTATCAAATCCAAAACGAGCTGCATTCCAAAGATTCTCAACATAAGAGTTCGTTCCTACTTCAAGCTTCGAATAATCTTCCCATTTCTCAGGATAACCAATTTTAACACCAAAAGCATCCAATTTTGCCAATGCTTCAACTCTTGTAGCATCGCTCATCCACTCTAGTTTCTCAATTCTTCCGCGTAAAGCTACTTTCAAGTTGTTTACCAACTCGTCCATTCTCACTTTAGCTTCTGGTGGGAAATATTTCTCTACGTACAATTGGCCAACAGCTTCACCCAAAACCGAACCGGTTGTTCTAGACATACGTCTCCAACGTGGTTGTTGCTCTGTTGCACCTGTTAAGCTTGTGCCATAAAAAGCAAAATTTTGCTTTTCCAATTCAGTACCTACAGAACCTGCAGAATCATCCAATACTTTCCATTTCAGATACAACTTAATATCTTCCATTTTTTCATCTACAAACATCTTATTTAACTCCGCCATGTAACGAGGGTGAGTTGTAATAACATATTCTTTAATGTCAGCACCTAGTTCTTTAAAATAAGTTCCCCAAGCAAAGTTTGGATATTCTTTTTCCAAAACCTCAATTGTTTTAGGGTTATACATCGCAGGATAATCTCTATTCTCCAAACGAGTATTGAACTTCTCGGCCATTCGAGTCTCAAACCTCATGATTCTATCTGCATTGCTTTTTGCAACACTTGCGTCATCACCAATCAATTCAAACATTTTGGCAACATGCTTCACAAATTCTTTACGGATATTTTCACTTGTTTCATTATCGGCAACATAGTAATCACGATCCGATAAAGAAAGACCAGCCTCTCCAAGATACATGCGATTAACTGTTGTATTTTTTAAGTCTTGCTCAACTCCTGCACTAAACAAAGCACTAATGCCCATCTTATGAAGATGTAACAATTCATTACGCAAATCGCTCGCATTCTTTAAGGAAGCAATTCTTTCGAACTCTGGAAGTAAAGGTTGAATTCCAATTTTATCGATTTTCTCAACATCCATTGCTGTAGCATAGAAATCTTGAATTTTCTTCAAGTTACTACCTTCCGCTGCATTTTCTGTTTTAGCAGCTTCTTCTAATAAATTATGAACTGCCTCATTAGCACTTTCACCTAAAATATCAAAAGCACCATAACGACTTTTATCAGCTGGAATTGGCGTATTTTTCATCCAAGTACCATTCGCATATTCAAAGAAATCAACACCTGGTTTTGCAGCAAGGTTCATATCTTCTTTTTTCAGTACATCTGTACCCTTGGGCGCCTTTTCAGCACATCCCACCATAATGGTAAGCGCCAAACTTGCGCTTAAAATACCGCCTGACAATTGTTTTAAATTCATTGTTTTGGTTTGTTGTGAATAATCGTTTTTAGTTGCGAGCGAAAATAGGCAAATCTCAATCAATTGCCATAGTTTTTCGATATTCATTATGATTTGCCCGATAAGACCGATTTTGTAATCTTCCGTGAAAAGGATATGTTTGCAAAAGATTACAAGAATCAAGGCAATTTAAGCGGTGGAGATGGAAACAAAAGCGAAGGTAGTATTGGGAATGAGCGGTGGAACGGACTCATCTGTAACAGCTATGATGCTAGCTAAACAAGGCTATCAGGTAATTGGTGTTTCTCTTTGGTTTTTTGGTTCCGATTACGAATACGATCCAAACGAAGCCCTTCCCGACTTTATTCTCGATGCCCAAAAATTGGCAAGTACTTTAAACATCGAGCATCATGTTATCGATGCACGTAAAGAATTCAGAGATACCATCATCCAGTTTTTCTTAGATGAATACATGGCAGGGCGAACGCCTAGTCCTTGCATTCAGTGTAACCCTCAGCTAAAGTGGAAATTACTAATGGACAAAGCTGATGAACTGGGCTGTGAATACATTGCAACAGGTCATTACATTCAAATTCGTGAAGAAGCGAATACTCATTACATCCACAAAGGAAAAGATCCTGCTAAAGATCAATCTTACTTTCTTTGGAATTTGGGCCAGAATATTTTAGCAAGAACACTTACTCCACTTGGTAAATACACCAAAACAGAAGTAAGAGAAATTGCCAAAGACTTTGGTTTTGCCGAAGTTGCTAAAAAGAAAGAAAGCATGGGCATTTGCTTTATGGATCGAATGGATTATCGTGACTTTTTGCAAGAGATGATTCCTGATATCAATCAAAAAATTGGGAAAGGAAAAGTTACCGATCCTACTGGCAAGCATTTGGGATGGCACGATGGTTATCCTTACTACACCATCGGACAAAAACGAGGTTTGGAACTGGAAGAAAAAACGGGCTTAATGGTGAGTCGAATTGATGCCAAAAACAATACACTTATTTTGGAAAAAAAGGATGATCTCAACAAAATGAGTTTCAAGGTTTCCGATTACTACTTTAATAATATTGCTGATGCTCAATTGCCAAACATCAATACAATTGTTCGCGGACTAGGTCGCAATCCTCAAAAATTCAGCAAGCTAACAATCACTACCGACAAAGAGTTGGAAGTTAATTTAGAAGACCCAGCATGGGCAATTGCACCAGGGCAACCCGTTGCATTCTACATTGGCGATAAGCTAATTGGTGGTGGATTTGCAGTCTAAAACATTTCGTTTTCTAGGATTCAATAATTAAATCAGATTCAATACTTTGTCGAAAATAATCGACCAATTGCTGATCCAAATCATCAAAAACTCTGCATTCCTGATTTAGAATACACAAAGTGCCAAATAAATCCTCGTTTGGATAAAAAATTGGTTGGCCGAGGTAACAAGACATGCCGTTGTTGTATTTCAATTTATCTTTCCAATTTACATCGATAGCTGCATTTTCAATTTTCACCTTGGCTTTGCTAGCAACAACAGAATCGCAATACGAACCAATATTCAACTCGCCTCTATCACCAATAGCATAAGGATTTCCCTCATTTTTAGAACCTACAAAAACCTCTAATTCATGCGGGTGCAACTTCATGATCAAAACTGCCGACACCTTCATTAAATCTTCTAACAAATCAACTTTAGTTTGCCAATTGCACAAGATATTCTTTCCTATATTTTGTTTTTCTAATGTATTCATCTCGAATTACTTTTAAGAATTATTAAAGTTATGCGAAAATTATCCATAATGTCAAGTACAAATTTCATGCTAAAAACCCTTGTATCTAAAAAATCTAAAATATCTTTACAGCAAAATCGATTACTACAGATATGGATAATATAGATAAGGGTTTCATGAACGAGGAATTAATTAAATTAATTCGAATGAGAATGCCTTACGGAAAATACAAAGGAAGATACCTAATTGATATTCCGGAACCTTACTTGGTTTGGTATCGACAAAAAGGATTTCCAGCTGGTAAATTAGGAGAAATGCTAGCCTCTATGTATGAAATAAAGCTAAATGGATTAGAAGGAATGTTACGACCACTCTGCAAGAAGTATCAGTGATCAGTTAGCACAAAACTAAAATTCATAATTTGCAGATCAAAATTATGCGAACTTAGTTTATCACTGCATTTAATTTTATCCACATATCGTTATGGAATACAGTAGGTACTAGAGAATTATCTGGTGCATCACCCATTCGAATTACAACTATTCCTTTACTAGGAACGACATCAATAAATTGACCATTCTTTCCCATAGCTGCGAATAAATCTTCAGGAGCATCCTCGGAAAGAGGCACATTAAATGACGCAGCTAAACCTGGTAATACAATTGACGATTTACCATTCAACCAAGTCAGGTATCCATAGGATGGATTTAAGTTCTGTGACGAATGGATCATCGCATTAAGATAATCCTCGTCAAGCATAGCCGGTTTATCTTCCCACGCCCCTTTATTCAAGAGTAATAAGCCAAATCGAGCAGCATCTCTGGCAGTGCTCCAATAAACATTATTATCCCCGGAAGCCCTCCATGTCCCATTCATTCCAATTTCAGCTTCTATTGTTTCATCTGTAAAAGCATTGTAAGTCACCCCTGCAGCAGAACTTACTACATGTTCTAATAATGTATAAGGTGCATTGTGATAAAACCAGTGACTCCCTGCATCTTCTTTATATTTCAAACAATCTTTATCGGTACAATCAGGAGTTGATACGGTATAATCCAAACCTGTTGTCATTGTTAGCTGATGTTTTATTAGGATAAGGTTTTCTTTCTCCAAAGATAAATCCGACCAATTCTCTCCAAGGTATGCAGAAGTTTTATCATTGATCCTTAACAAGCCTTCTTGCTCTGCAATACCTACTAAAAAAGAAGTAAGTGTTTTACCTGCCGAAGCCCAATACCAAATATTATTCTGATCGAATGCTCCAGTATTCAATATTGTATTGCCCCAATATTTTTCGATGACAATTTTACCATCTTTTAAAACAAGAAACGCTCTGGTGTCACTTTCTTGCAAAAAATCATATAAACTCTCCAACTTAGATTCATCCCAATTCAAGCTTTCAACCGATTTAGTTTCCCAATCTGATGTGCTTAAAGATGGAAAATACAATTCTAGTTCATCGATAATTTCTTCATCAGAATTATTATTACCATGACTGCAAGCTGAGAACAATATTACAAGTAAAATTAACAAATGTGCTTTCATAATTTCTTAGACTGATACAATCATAATTGGTTTAAATATTAATTTGCAATGCCATTGATTTAAACAGACACCATACTTTTTTCCCTTCTGTTAAATTCATCTTCATTTGCGATGCATGCGTTATTGAAACCAACAACTTAAATCCGACATCCACAAGACAATAGTTTCGGTTCTCCTTCTGAATTACCTTAATGATGGTTCCTGGCAACTGGTTTCGAATAGAAATATTTGGGATCTCCTCAAGGGTTAATGCAATATCTTTCGGACGAAGAGATACATTCATTTCATCACCAACCAAACAACAATCCGTTATCAACTCACGCTCTACCCGAATCTCTTTATGAGCATCTTTATTTGATAGGATTGTGATACCATTTTTTTGATCATGAGATTCTACCTTAAATGGAATGACATTCATTAAACCCGCACCACGCATAACATCAAGCATGCTTTCCTCTTCTACCAAATCGAGGTAATTTCCATGACCTACAACTCTGCCATTCTTCAACAAAAACAATTCCCTAGTTAAGCTTAGCAAGTCGGGTAAATCGTGACTAACCACCAACATTGGGATTTTAAATTTCTGATTGATCTTAATTAAGTATGGGATGATCTGTCGACGCAACTTTACATCTAGCGATGAAAATGGTTCATCCATTAACAAAAGCTTTGGAGAACTCAGCAGAGCTCTTCCTATTGCCACTCGTTGCTTTTCTCCTCCAGACAATTGCTTTGGCCTCTTGTCTAACAAATCATTTAATTCTAATAAACCAACCAGCTCCTCAAATTCAATCACTTGTTTGCCTTTCAGGACATAAGGAGTTGCAAATAGTAAATTTTTGCGAACGGTCATGTGTGGAAACAATCTTCCCTCCTGAAACACGTAACCGATCTTACGATTACGAGCTGGTTCCCATATTTTTTTTGAAGTATCAACCATCCTCGCCTCATCGATCTCAACAAAACCTTCATCTGGACGTTCCAATCCGACAAGCAAATGCAAAAGAGTTGTTTTCCCTGCTCCCGAAGGACCAAAAATCCCTGTAATTCCTTTTATAAAATCCACTTCTATATCAAGAGAAAAATTCCCTTTTTTAGATTTCAAGTGCGCTGATAAAGCATGCATAATTGATTGTTTAATTTAATCTCTTTCTAGTTCCTTCGATGTAATTTTTTCACCAAAAACTCAGATACAGACATGGCTAAAAAAGAAAATACTATTGCCACTATGAGCAAGCGAAAAGCCGAACTTTCCATCCCTGGTACTTGAATCTGATTAAAAAGAGCCAATGGAATTGTTTGTGTTTCGCCCGATATATTTCCTGCAAAAATAATTGTTGCACCAAACTCACCTAACGATCTTGCAAACGAAAGAACGAAACCACTAATAATACCGGGCAAAGCCAAAGGTAAGGTTACTCTTACAAAAGCCTGAAATGTATTTGCTCCTAATGTTTTTGCAGCTTCTTCAAAGCCAGAATCGACCATTTCTATCGAAAGACGAATGGCACGAACAGCCAAGGGAAAAGATACAATCATAGATGCAATTACAGCGGCATAATAAGTAAAGGCAATTCTAATTCCGAACCATTCATTTAAATATTGTCCTATTACACCTCTGGTGCCCAATAGCAAAAGCAAAATAAAGCCCGTAGCAACTGGCGGTAACACCAATGGTAAATTAATAATTCCTTCAATTAAGGACTTTCCTCTAAACGATTTTCTTGCAAGCCACCAACCAACTAAAATTGCAATTGGCAAAACCAATACGGCACACCATAAAGCAACCTTAAAAGACAAGGTAATTGCGCTCATTTCCACTTCCGAAAAACCTAAAAAAGTCTGCATATCAGTTTACATTAAAACCATTCTTTTTCCATATCATTCTTCCTTTATCACCATTTAAAAAGGCTATGAAATCATCTGTTTTCTTATCCTTTATTATTTTAGTGGCAGCGTAATATTCTATGGGATCGCTATCTTCCTTCTTAAACTCAAATATCACTTTAACTTTATTTGATTTCTTTGCATCCGAAAGGTATACCATTCCCATTTCAGCCTCTCCCATCTCAACCATAAAAAGAGCATCGCGAACATTTTTTGCTGGCAATATCCTCCTATCCAAATTCTCTTGCCACAAGTATTTTTTTATTATTTGATGTGCATATTTGCCAGCTGGCACATGCAAGGGATCTCCAATTGATAACCTTCCTTTAAACAATTGAGGAAATTGATTTATCGATACAGAATCTTGCTTTCCAATATTGCTATCGATAGGTACAATTGCAACCAAACTGTTCTTTGCAATTCCTTTCTTCGAATTACTTGCAATAAATTGCAAAGAGTCCAAATAATCAATCCATTCCTTGCTAGCAGAAACATAGTAATCAAAACCTGCTCCATTCTCAATTTGTCTGGCTAAAATCCCTGATGATGCAAAATTAAGTCTCACTTTCACTCCCTTTTCAAGCGTATATTCATGGGCTATTTCAGTTATCACATCAGTAAGACTTGATGCTGCAAATAATGTTACCTCATTCCGATCTTCTGTAGATGAACAACCAACTAAAGAGTAAGTTGTTATTAAAAGAAGAAAGAGATGTTTAAGCGTTAACTTCATTATTGATTTGTGTTGCTTTAATGGTTTTTAGAAGATGTTAAAATAGTCATTTTTCTATTAAAATGGCGTATTTCAACGAGAAGGAATCCTTAGCACTAATAATTAATTTGTTAAGGAAATGCTAATTTTTAATCATTCTAAATAAAATTTCGTAAATTGTTAGTTAGAAAATAATGCACTAAAAAAAAGCAACTTATGAAGGACAATATCCTTTGGTACTTTGAAAATTTTAATTTTCTGGATTCACTAAGCATGAAAGAAAAAATGGAACTAAGTGATCGAGCCAAAATGCTTGAGGCAAAAAAAAATCAAACCATATATTTACCAAGCGACGTGTCCAATTCCATTTATTTTCTAAAGGAAGGCAAAGTAAAAATCTCTTCTTTTTCTGATGATGGTAAAGAATTAATATTTGCGATTCTTGGACCTGGAGAAATTTTCGGGGAATTAGCTATAGCAGGCCAAACAAATCGAGAACAAATTGCAGCCACAACAGAAGATGCTATTATCTGCTATATTAATGTAGAAGAATTTGAAAATTTTTTAGCCAGTCATCCACGCTTGAGTCTAAAAATAACCAAATTGATTGGGTTCAGACTTAAAAAGATACGTAGCCGTTTGGAACGGATGTGGTTTAAATCGGCTGCAGAACGTGTTAAAAGCCTTTTATCCGACCTCATAGAAGAACATGGAATAAAGATTGGTGATGAAAGAGAAATTCGATTAAACCTCACTCATCAAGACATTGCAAATCTTGCTGCTACAACTAGGCAAACAGTTACTTCTACCTTTAATGAATTGGAGCGTGAAGGAATTATCACTTACGACAGAAGACGAATCTTAGTTCGAAAACCACAGGAACTTACCTAAACCATGACCTTAGTTCTTCGTTTTGGCTTTCTTCACTCTTACCTGTTCTATTTTGCTACGAATCGGCTTGTAACGCAATAAAAAGCCTACGCCTAAAATACTTGCATACAAAACCCAATCTTCCTTCATTAATATGACATGTATAAGTGCTAATATTCCGGCAAAATAGGATAATCGATGCACTTTTTTCCATGTTTTCTTAAGCCATTTCATCGAACGTTTATTCGAGGTAATCATCAAGAAAAAGACAATGATACACGCTAGAAAACCAATTATTAATTCGGGCTCGCTAAAGGTTGCCAAAACCCCTTCGTAATTAACAAATAAAAGAAAATGAAGTAGAGCATATACTCCTGTAGTAATCCCAATTGCTTGGCGCGTGTACAAACTACAAGTCCAACCAAAAAGAATTCTTAAAGGTGTGCACATTAAAATAGCAAGTAAAAAACGTATGGCCCACTCTCCCGTAACCTGACTAGCATACTTAATTCCTGGCATGGAATCAAAATCCATCTGATCTGCTATATGTGGAGGATATTCATAATCATCAAATAGTAAGAAAGCATAAGTGTTATCCTCAAAATTGAAGCTTAGCATTTCTAGTAAGTTCACTAATGGTAAACTTGCAAGAATGCAAACCAAAATCCAGCCCCAATGTTTCTTCAACCAATTCATCTAAAATTCTATAATATTTTGTGTAGAATACACATTTCGCAAGAAGTCTTTTTTATCGATCAGAAAAAACTCTTAAATGTTATGTTCGAGCATAAAAATGCTAAAATAGATTGAGAAGAAAAATACCAATATATAGGTATTCATGAATAGGAAGAATTAACCGTTTTTGCTGATCTGTTGCAATCTCTCCATATCCAAAATGGTAATATTTCTTCCATGAACTTTCAGTATATTATCCGTCTCAAAGCCACAAATTTGCTTCGATACACTTTCTCTACTTGTACCAATCATGTGTGCAATCTCTTTACGACTAAGCGGCAAAACAAAACTAGACGACTGAAAAATCACACTTGAAAAATACAGCAATGCATCTGCAACCTTTCCAAATATTTTTTTTTGATGTTGATCAATAAAACGATGATAATTTCGAAGGCTATCATTACAAACCGAAGATAGAATTTCGAAACTAAACTTTCCATTTTCTTTAATAAACTTAGAAAAAACAGGCAACTCAATATAACAAACGGTAAGCTTGGTTAAAGCCATGTATGAATAATGGTTAATCCTGTCGCTAAAAATAGAATGTAAACCTAAATAGGAATGCGGTTTAACTACCTGAAGTATGTATTCCTGAGAAGAAGTTCCTTTTCCATATTCCTTAACTAAACCATTGCGTAAGTAAACAATGTGAGAAGCCATAGATCCTTCCGATAGTATAATTTCACCCTTTTCAAAACTTGCTTCATGATAACTGTTACTCAGCAATTCTAGTTCCGAATCGGATAGCGTTTGAACTGCACAAGATTTATCTGTGCATGATTCACAATTGGAAAATATTGTATTGGCCTTTGTTAATAACATAACTTAGTGATGTATCTCACAAAGGTAAGATAAATCATTCACATTAAGCAATTATTATAAGCTCTTATTATGGCGTAACTTTACAGTACAATATAAGAGCATGAAAAAAACATTATTCATATTACTAATGTTAACGTTGATATTATTTATCGACTATGTTTTGTTAATTGCATTTGGTTGGTCGGCATCAGAATTGGGTGCGCAAGACAAATTCTATTGTGGATTTTATTGCAAATTTGGAGTGTCTCTTCTGGTCTTGTCTTTTGTGGTTATTGTGATATTATCAAGAAGATTTTTAGCCAAAAATCAAATTTTCAAACCGTAAACCAAATTAGAACGTTAAGCTTAATTGAAAAACCCCAGATTGACTGATCAATCTGGGGTTTTCTTTTAAATATCATTATTTTAAAGTCCTAAATTCTTATTTTTAATGACTTCATCCTGTAATTTTCTTGCCAATTTTTGTTCACGAACAAGAGCATTCTTACGATGTGTTTCAAATTCTTCCCTTACATCTACCAAAGTCTCCTTCGTTTCTACTGTAACTACATTACTTCTTTTAAACAGGAAGAAACAAATCCCTGCGATAATCAATGAGCCTAAAATAAGAACCCACATAATCGTATTGTAAGTAGATTTTGGCAATTCCATACCTAATAATGCCATGCTATCCTTAGAATTTACAGTTTCATCTAAATTCTTTTTTACAGATTCTAATTCATTTTTTAGAGATGTGATCTCCTTTTGTTGAGCAGTAGTTAATGATTTTGAATCAGCTAAATTCTTCTTCACAAAATCTAAAGAATCCTTCACATTCGATTCAAATCGATTCAAGGAATTAATTTTGATAATCTTTTTATCTTCATACCGATTCGATACTTTCATCATGTAATCGAACTGCTCTTTAATCGTCCCATCATCTAAATAAGCCTTTCTTGGCGTCTTTACTACTTTTTTCTTTACCGTAGGTGTGCTTGTAGCTTGCTTTGTGGCATCTTGTGTTTTTACTTCTGTTTTAGCTTCTTCCTTAACAGTTTCGGTAGTTTGCGCAAAAATGTTTAAGGAAAACAAGGTAATAAGGGCAATTGTAAAAAATGATTTGTACATCTTCATTGGGCTTCTATTTGATCTATTAGTGTGTCTCAATTACAAAGAAAACGATAATCGAAAAAGAAAATTGTAATTCAAAGAATAATTTTTCTTAAACTTTATTTATGCTGAGTTTCTACTGGCATTAATATTACCATAAAGTGATCGAATTACCAAGTTCTGCAATATAATATATTTATTTTGATCGATATTACCATTTAGTTCCATCTCTCTAATTTTCATTAGTGCAAATTGCTGAATGCATATCAAAGGCAAAACAATTTCTTCTCTGAGTTGTATCGAATCCTTTAATTCTAGAGATAATTCCATTAACTCTTTTTGCCCTGACACCTCTAGTAACATATCAACACTCAGAAGATATTCATCATGAATCCAATTCCAAAAGTCTCCAAACTCCTCATCTTTTTGCATGTATTGAGTTAAAGAGAAAAAAGATTTACTTATTGACTGCATACTATTCTCCACTAATGTTCGAAAGAATAATGAATTCTGATACAGCTTTTTACACCCTTTCATTCGCCCCTCATCTTTTAATCTCTTAATAGAAGTACCAACCCCAAAAAATCCTGGCACATTCTGCTTCATTTGACTCCAAGCTCCTACAAAAGGTATTGCTCGCAAATCTTCAAAATTTAATTGAGCTGAAGCTTTTCTTTTACTTGGTCGGCTACCTATTTTAGCTTTCCCGTAATATTTAAGCGCACTCATTTTCTCAAGATAGGGAACAAATTTATCTGATGATTTAAAACGATGATATTCTTCCATACTGTATTGCGAGAGCAATTCCATTATTTCCTTATCCTCAGGATTAAATTGTTTGCTTTGATCTTCGAACAAGCGATTCCCTAAACCAGCAGTAATCAACAATTCCTGATAATATTTTGCAGATGCCTTGGTGCCAAATTTTGAACTAATGGTTTGTCCTTGAATGGTTACCTGAATTTCCTGATTTTCAATATTATTTCCCAGTGATGAATAAAACTTGTGCGTATTTCCCCCTCCTCGTGCTGGTGGTCCACCTCTACCATCGAAAAAGACAACTACAATGCCTTTCTCTCTGGCTAAACGTGTAATGTTTTCTTTGGCTTTGTATATACTCCAGTTTGCCGAAAAGTAACCTCCATCCTTAGTTCCATCAGAAAAGCCAAGCATGATTGTTTGCTTTTTGCCACGTTTGTTTAGGTGTCCGTAATAAATTTCATTTTCAAACAACTCTTTCATTGTTTCATCAGCCTTAGCTAGATCTTCAATGGTTTCAAAAAGCGGTACAATATCAATGGGTAAATCATCATTCCAAGCACAAAGTTTAGACATGGCGAAAACTCTTGCCACATCAACGGCAGTTTGACAATTACTAATGATAAAACGGTTACAAGCTGGTTCCCCATTTTGTTCTTGAATCTCTTTCATGGCTGAAAACACGCGAATTGTATCTCTGCTTACTTCATCAGTAGTTACAAAAGAACTTATCGATTCCTTTACAGCAAGCAAATCATCAATGGAAGCCTTTTCAAAATTTTTACCAGCTAAAACTGGAGATTCACACAAAACGTCAAAGGCTTTTTTAATGATTCTACTGTCCTGACGAATGTCAATACTTGCAAAATGCGATCCAAATAGCTTCACCTTATTTTGAAATTTCCTCAACAAATCCAAGAAAAATCCATCATGTTCGTTGACTAAAATGTGCTCAATTTTCGAAAGACCATCATTGATTTCCTCAATTGAAATACCTTGTTCAGAATCATTGTTTACTTTATCTAAAACCCTTTCTTCCAAGTCTACAATTAATTCATAAACTCCTTTAAAACTTAAACGTCTTCGTAGCAGTCTTAAATCTTTGTAATAGTTTGTAAACAATATGGTTCGTAATCTTTCCGCAACCTTTAATGTGGTTTCTGATGTTACAAATGGATTTCCATCTCGATCGCCACCTGGCCAAAATCCAAATGAAATCATAGGGCCAACTTCTGTATCCTTTAATTCTTTACTACTAAGTAATTCGGAGTACAATTCAGATGCAGATCGGTAAAATATATTTTCCAAATACCAACTTAAACTTTTAGCCTCATCGTATGGTGTAGGTCTCTCCTTCTTAAAAAATGGAGTTTTTCCTAGTTGTGTTAAAAGAAGCTTAATTTGGATCAGATCATTCTTCTGGATTGCCTTAATTAAATCATTAATAATTGCCAAAACCGTACTCGGATAAAATTGAGTTGGATGGGCAGTTAAAACAATACGGACAGCAAATTTTTCCAAATCACTTTTTACCTCATCCCATTTGTCTTTACGCTTTATTTTCGATTTCAATGCTTTTAAACTTCCAGCACCATCTATATCATTCAATTTATCAAATTCAGCATCCTCAACTGCATCTAATAACACGACTTGCCTTTCAATGTAATGAATTACCCGAAACATAAAATCCAATTGCTCCTTTTCGGTTCGAAAAGAGGTTTGTTTCTCAAAAAAAAGATTCAGAATCTCAATTGGCGATTTCCTCTCCTTTAATCCTTTCGAACATTCATTTTTAAGTATAGGAATTAATATTCCTGTTCCATGAATTCCATCCAATGGCAAGGTTAAAAAAATACTATTGTACAGTTGGTATTTTAAATCAACTTCATTTTGGAATTTTTCAGATCTCATACGTTCATTCGTTATTCCCCCAATGTTTCACATATCATTTATCCTATTAAGATAATAAAAACGGATTGAAAATAACGAGATGTAGGTATATTCCTTCAAGAATTGAAAATAGAATTAAACAGTTACCATTGTTCTAATCACGAATTACATTTCGATATTTTAAAGGAGAAGTTCCATATTGCTTCTGAAAAAGCTGACAAAAGTGAGATACATTAGAAAAACCTGATTCCCAGCAAATGTCATTAACCGTTTTGTCTGAACTGATTAACAAATGAGAAGCATATTCTAATCTCTTTACACGAATCCAATTGGCCGGACTGTCGTTGTATTTTTTCTTAAATTCTCGTTTGAATTGCGACAAGCTTTTGTTTGATAGAAAGGCAAGATGATCAACATTAAGATTACGGTAAATATTTGATTGTAAAACCGTATCGATGGCCGATTGGCGAACCATTAACATTTCCCTAAGGAAACTAATAAAATAGGTTCGCTCCTGCCCTAAAATAAGTACCAAAAGAAGTTCATTTAATTTATTGCTTAACAATTCAGGGCCAGGGAGAGGTAGAACTTGAAAATATGAAATCAAAGAAGAGATATACACCTGCATCCATGAATCCATATGATATTGATAGGCTCCCCAAGTTTTTATATCCATGGCTTCGGAAGAGTGAAGCATGTGTTTGTACTTTTCTACAAACTCAATAATGAACTCCTCTTTTAAGAAGATAAAAATGCCTGAATTTTGATTTCCTTGATTCAACTTTTCGTTGATAAGAATTGAACCTTTTTTAATAAAAATAGCCTCACCTTCCTCAATCTGATAGTAATGATTTGGTGTAACTACTCCTTTGTTTCCTTTCAAAATAAACATTAAGGTATGCTCGCCGATAAAGAATTTCTCCAATTCTTCCTGATCGGTATTGGAATAATAGACAATATATTGCTGATCGGTTTCTAAAATTTTACAAACCTCCGATCGTTCAAAATATGCTTTTAATTCCTCGCTAATCACCTTATTTATCTTTTATTTAATAGTGAATGCAAATTAGGGGTCTGAAGTCCCTCTAATTTGCAATCTATTTCATTTTACAAATCAATATGAAAGTAAGTAATAATTAATAAACTTAAGAAGTATAACTCCTGGCTTATCCTTCCCCAATTGATTTTTTAAGCTCCTCCAGTGTTCGAATTGATGAATCTACCTGAAAACCAGTCTGATTATCAACAACATTCATTCCACGAATTATTTCTTTCGTTTTAGGAATAGCTGGACTGTTCATACTAAATTTCTCAAGACCTAAACCAATTAGCAAACCAGTTGCCTTAGGGTTCCCAGCCAATTCGCCACACATACTCACCTCTATTCCTGCTTCTTTCGAACGAATTAATATTTCTTGAATAGCTGTTAACACCGCTGGATGAAAGGGACTATGATATTTAGCCACACTATTGTTATCTCGATCTAAAGCCAATAAATACTGCGTAAGATCATTGGTTCCAATGCTCAAGAAATCCAACTCTAAAGCCAATTGTGGAATGAAAAATATCGTTGATGGCACTTCTATCATTACACCAACTTTCATCTTATTTGAAAAAGGGATTCCCTCTTTGTTCAAATCTGCTTGTACTTCCCGAAGTAATTCATTCGCCGAAAGAACCTCTTCTATCACACCAACCATTGGATACATTACACGAAGATCGTATTCTGCAGAGACACGACAAATTGCTCTAAGTTGCGTTTTAAACAATTCTGTATTCTGTAAGCAGTATCGAATACCTCTTAAGCCTAAAAATGGATTATTTTCTGCTGGAATATCAAGATATGGAATGGGTTTATCTCCGCCTACATCAAGTGTTCGAATGGTAACAGGATAACCTTTCATATTCTCACAAACCGCTTTATATGCCTGATATTGTTCCTCTTCGGATGGAGCTTCATCTCTATTCATAAATAGAAACTCCGTTCTGTAAAGACCTACTCCTTCGGCTCCATTATCGTAAGAAATAATTGCTTCCTTAGGTCCACTTACATTTGCTAATATCTGATACGTTTTTCCATCATTGGTAACAGCCGGTTCTTTGGCTTTAGTAAGAGTTTTTCGTCTTTTTGCTTCCTCAAGCTCTTTACATTTTCTTAAGTCTGCAATTACATCTGGATGATTCGCCGTCCATATATCCCCAGCTCCACCGTTAATGGCAATTTCCTCGCCATCCTTAATCTGATCGATTTCATCTCCTAACCCAACAATTGCTGGAATACCCAAGGATCGTGATAAAATTGCAGAATGAGAAGTCTCTCCGCCTGTTCTTGTTACAATTCCCTGAACCAAATTAAGATCCAAATTCATTGTTTCGGCTGGGCCCAATTCATCGGTTACAATAATACAAGGATGAGTAAGAATCAACTCCTTTTTTGCTACACCCAACAGCTCCAAAAGAACCTTATTCCCAACTTCTACTACATCAGCAGCACGTTCTTGCAAATAGACACTATCCATTGCTAAATATTCTGTTTCCAATTTCTTGATTTGGCCATTCCAGACATAAGCAACATTAAATTTTTCATTGCGAACTATGTCTTCTACTTCCTTAAGTAAATCTTGGTCTTGCAAGAGCAGTTTGTGGAAATCAAAGATCTCTGCCTTTTCTTTGGTCAGTTCACTTGTAATTTTCTTTTGAATGGCTCCCAATTCTTGTATGACCCGATCGATCGATTGGTGCAGCAAGAAAATTTCATGATTTGCATCTTCAACACTTTCCTTATTAAGGATTGGCAATTCTTTTCTAAACCATAAAGATTTGCCTACTGCAATTCCTTCAGAAGCAGCAATCCCATGAATTGCACCATCAGAAGTTTCTGTCTTTTCTATTTTTATACTTGTTTCGATTATCTCCTTATCATCATCTCCAAAATTAGCATCTCGAAAATCAATTAAGGCCTTTTCCAACTGATCTGCATCTTTTCCAAAAAGAACAAAATCTAGAACTTCACCCTTTTTAGCTCCCAAAGTACCAACCTGACTAATACTTGATGCTGAAACAGGTTTTTTCCCGTTAACACTAACCAAAGCTGTGGCATCAAAACGATTCACGATCTCAATTAGCTTTGCTGCAGGTCTTGCATGTAGTCCTTGCTTGTTAGGAACTGTAATTTGTATGTTTTTCCCTTCTAAAGGAATCTCGTTTTGCTCATCAGGAAGAACTTCTTCCTCTTCTGGTTGTAAAAGAACATTTTTTGCATGCAATGCATTCTTGGCCTCAGCAATTACATCTTTTATATTGGAACCAGACATGGCTTGTGCAGCAGCAGCAATTGCTCCTTCCACAAGAGGAGCTTCGCACAGTATCACCTTATGGCGCATATCATCTTCCAGAAAATCTAGCGCTAGCTCAGCACTCATAATTGCACTTCCTATATCCATTAAAACCAACACCCCATCCTCGGAATAAGCATCACGAATGGCCTGTTCAATTTTCATTGGATCTGTTCCGATAGGATTATCATCATCATCAAGCCCACCTGCAGCTTCTATCTTCACTTTATTTTGACCCATTTGCGAGGCAAGTTCTTTGACACCTTCTGCCAACATCTTACTATGCGAGACGATTACTAGACCTATCATTTTTCCTTATTTATTTTCTACAATAATTCCCTGCAATACCTTAACTATAGAACATGAAGAAGTAGCTCCAGGATCTTGATGTCCAATACTTCTTTCTCCCAAGTAACTTGCTCTACCTTTTCTGGCAATCATATTAATTGTCGATTTCAGTCCAGTTTCTGCAGCTTCTACCATTTTTGCAGCTGCTATCTCTAATGTTTCCTGCTCATTAACAGATTCATTAAGTGATTCAACCACAGGCATCCATACATCAACCATGGTTTTATCACCAAGAGAAGCTTTTCCAATTCCTTTCACACCATCTAAACCTTTAGAAATACCTTCTTTTAGATCTTCTAAATTCAGTTCCATCTTCCCCTTCAGAGCCATGCCCATTTGCATGAAAAACTTCCCATAAAGAGGACCAGAAGCACCACCAACACAAGAAATTAAAGTCATTCCTGTATTTTTTAAAATTGCTCCTATATCTTGACCATTAAAGGATTCTAATTTCCCTAAAACTTTCTGGAAACCTCGATCCATGTTCACTCCATGATCGGCATCACCAATTGCAGCATCTAACTGAGAAAGATAATCTTTGTCTTTACTCATCACTACTGCGATTTCTTTCAACCAATCGTTAATCTGAACTTGTGATATTACATTCATTAGGTTAATTTTTTAATTAAATCTTTTTACCTAAGCTCACCTTTACTTACTACATGGCTTAGAATATATTAAATCAGGATGCCTTAATTTGATTAAAACATCCCGATCTTATCTTTTACTTAATTCTGAACTTATACTCCCCAACGAAGACCTGGAGTATTTACAGGCGCATTCCAAAATTTCTTAATTTCTTCATCTGCCTTAACCATCGTAATTGTACATCCTTGCATTTCAAGAGAAGTAATATATGGTCCAACTAGTTTTTCTACAATCTTAATTCCTTTTGCTTCGCAAATCTCGGCAAGCTTTCGGTAAACAACATACAACTCAGAAACTGGAGTTCCACCTAAACTGTTGACCATTACAATTACCTCATCACCTGCTTTTAAAGCTTCACTGGTAATTTCTTTATCTTCCCATTCTCCTTTTGTTCTATCCCACTCTCTTACAGTTCTCGTATAATCTTCATCATCCAAAATACTATCAACCATCATGCTTGTAATTTCGTCAGCAGTAGTATGCGGCATTCTTTTTCTTCCTGGTTCGCCATGTATACCAACTCCAAACTCAATCTCATCATCACCAATTTCGAAATTTACTTTCCCAACTGCAGGCACAATACATGAAGTTAAAGCCATTCCCATTGATCTACCACTACAATTTACCTTTCTAGCTAAATCAGCACATTGATCCAAATCGTAACCTGCTTCAGCAGCTGCACCAACAATCTTCTCCATCAATACAGTTGTTCCAACTCCACGTCTTCCTGCTGTGTAAAGACTATCTTTTACGGCAACATCATCATCAACTAGAATACTTTGAACTGCAATTCCCTCTTCGTGCAACATTTCTGTTGCCATATCGAAATTCATTACGTCACCAGTATAATTCTTTACTATAAACAGAACACCTGGACCACCATTTACTTGCTTTGCACATTCAAGCATTTGGTCTGGTGTAGGCGAAGTAAACATTTCTCCAGGACAAGCTCCATCCAACATTCCCATTCCAACAAACCCGCCATGCATTGGCTCGTGCCCACTTCCTCCACCTGAAACAAGTGCTACCTTAGTGCTAATCGGAGAATCCGAACGATACATGAATTTTGGCTCAAGATTAATCTTAATACCACTATGAGCTGCAGCTATTCCTTCCATTTGTTCAACAACTACATCGTCTACCTTATTAATTAATTTTTTCATAGAATAAATTTTTCACAGGATCAATTGTAGAGATAGGCTTCCTTCGGGCTAGGGTTTACTTAACAAAATTTCCTGCAGTAATTATTTAGTATTTTTTATAATGTGAAATAAGCAGTTTTGCTCCATACAAAATGTTCTATTTAGTCCATTTCTTATCTAATTTGGTTAAAACGATTGCAAAATGCAAATAAATTAAAAGAACCAACAAACACAAACCCTTAATTATTAATCACTTTGCGATATTTTAAGTAAAATCGCACATTCATTTCAAAGTTCTAATTATATTATTAACCAAAAGGAACATATCTTATGAAATCGAACAATTCCGTCCATTTTAAATTCTCTTTTTCACATTATAACCAAAGTAAATAATTGTGTATTTAATTCTTTCATTACATTTTTAATCAGTAATTCAAAATCCTCTAAAACTTCATTCAATAATTAAATAATTACGAAAGATAAATTGTATCTTTAAGCTTGTCGCACCTACGACTTACTTCCTAACCTGGAACACTTATATTGCTTATGATTAAACCACTTAAAATCATTCAATCGGATCCCTTATTGGAAGAATTCCAATTTGTGATTCAACAGAGAATAGACGCCACTTCAAAAAAGGAAAAAGAATTATGTGATTCAAGTTTATCTAATTTCGCTAATGGTCATCATTATTACGGAATTCATCGTACAGATCAAAACTGGATTATTCGCGAGTGGGCACCTAATGCCTCTGAAATGTACCTTATCGGAGATTTTTCCGAGTGGAAAGAAAATCCAAAATATCAATTTACAAAAGATGATAATGGCAACTTCGAATTGGTATTAGATTTGGACCAATTAGATCACAAAGATCTTTACAAACTAATACTGCATTGGTCGGACGGAAGTGGTGAACGAATTCCTGTATGGAGTAATCGGGTTATTCAAGACCCTGACACTTTACTTTACTCAGCACAAGTATGGTATCCGAATGAAACATTCGATTGGCAACACGAAAAGAAAAGACAGAAATACAATTCTCCTCTTATATATGAAGCTCACGTGGGCATGGCAACAGAAAAAGAAGGAGTTGGCACCTATAATGAGTTCCGGGAATTTGTATTACCGAGAATTCATAAAGCTGGTTACAATACCATTCAACTAATGGCCATCCAAGAGCATCCTTATTATGGCTCTTTTGGTTATCATGTTTCTAGTCTATTCGCAGCCTCATCCCGCTTTGGAACCCCAGAAGATTTAAAAAGCTTAATTGACGAAGCCCATTCCTTGGGCATTATGGTAATTATGGATATCGTTCACTCTCATGCTGTTAAAAATGAGCTAGAAGGAATTGGTAATTTTGATGGTTCTCCTCATCAATTTTTTCATGCAGATGAACGAAGAGAACATGCTGCATGGGATTCTCTATGTTATAATTATGCCAAAAATGAAGTTCTGCACCTTTTATTATCGAATATTAAATATTGGCTAGAAGAATATCATTTTGATGGCTACCGTTTTGATGGTGTAACAAGTATGCTTTATTACGATCATGGTTTGTCCAGAGATTTTACCAGTTATAAAATGTATTTTAATGCAGAACAAGATGAAGATGCAATTTGTTATTTGACCCTTGCTAACAAGTTGATTCATGAATACAATCCGAACGCAATAAGTGTAGCCGAAGAGATGAGTGGATACCCAGGTTTAGCTTCTCCTCTAGATGATGGTGGTTTAGATTTCGATTACCGATTGGCTATGGGAATTCCTGATTATTGGATCAAACTAATTAAAGAACAAAGAGATGAAAACTGGAAAGTTGGTAACATCTTTTATGAATTATCGAACAAACGCGCTGAAGAAAAAACAATTAGCTATGCCGAGTCGCATGATCAGGCTTTGGTTGGGGATCAAACTTTAATTTTCAGGTTGCTTGACAAAGCAATGTATGATAGCATGGATAAGTCCAGTGAAAATTTAATTGTTGATCGAGGAATTGCACTTCATAAAATCATTCGCTTATTAACTCTTTCTTGCGCTGGAAACGGATATTTAAATTTCATGGGCAATGAATTCGGTCACCCTGAATGGATTGATTTCCCTCGAGAAGGTAATAATTGGTCTTACAAACATGCAAGACGCCAATGGAGTTTACTTGACAATTCAAGCTTACGTTTCGAGAACTTAAACGAATTTGATAGAGATATGATTGCCTTGCAAAATGAGTCTAATTTTATGCAGGCTAGTAATATTAAATGTTTACAAGCGGACGAAGACAATCAGGTTTTGGCCATTCAGAGAAATGACTTGCTTTTTGTTTTCAATTTAAACCCAAGTAAGTCTCTCACATACTATGGCATTCCTGCAACTCCTGGCAAATATCAAATGGTTTTAAATTCCGACCATCCAAAATATGGAGGCTTTGATCGAATTAATGAAAACATCCTATACCGATCAAAACCAGAAGCAGCAATGTCGAGAAATCACAGAGTTTATCTTTACTTGCCAAGTAGAACTGCCTTGGTATTTAAACACATTCCTTCAAAACCTATTTTTTAAACATGAACATTCACAAACCGGTAATTTATCAACTATTCCCACGATTGTTTGGAAATAAAAACACAGCGCCAGTTATTAATGGTTCTAGAAATAAAAACGGATGTGGAAAATTCAACGACATCACGAACAAGGCGCTTCAAGAAATCAAAAAACTTAGTATAACTCATGTTTGGTATACAGGAATTATTGAGCATGCAATTGTTGAAGCTTATCCGGAAGCTGGAATTCCACATGGTAATCCACTGGTAATAAAAGGCAAAGCTGGATCACCTTATGCAATTAAAGATTACTATGATGTGAATCCGGATTTGGCTGAGAATGTAAATCATCGAATGCAAGAATTTCAAGATTTGATTGATCGTACCCATCAAAATACAATGAAGGTAATAATCGATTTTGTCCCCAATCATTTAGCAAGAGAATATCATTCAGATGCAAAACCCAAAGATATTTCTGACTTTGGTGAAGAAGATGATAGTAGTGTTGGATTTTCTACTCGCAATAACTTCTACTATTTACCACATGAACATTTGCATTTATCTGATGAAATTAGAAGTCATTTCTCACAAATTGTATACCATGAATATCCTGCAAAGGCAACAGGTAATGATCAATTTACAAGTTCTCCTCAAATAAATGATTGGTACGAAACTGTAAAATTAAATTACGGTATCGATTACCAGAACAATCATTCCTTACATTTCGATCCCATTCCGAATACATGGATAAAGATGAAAGACATCCTAATCTATTGGGCAGAAAAAGGAGTTGATGGCTTTCGATGCGATATGGCAGAAATGGTGCCTGTAGAATTTTGGCATTGGGTAATAGGTGAAATAAAAACGGTATTTCCTGATATTTTATTCATTGCGGAAGTATACAATCCATACTTATACGAAGTTTACATTAAAACTGGAAAGTTCGATTACTTGTACGATAAGGTTGGTTTGTACGATACCCTTAAAGGAATTATTAAAGGACAAAAATCAGCAAGAGAAATAACGCAATGCTGGCAATCCTTAAATGGCTTGGATGAATACATGCTTCGTTTTCTGGAAAATCATGACGAGCAGCGAATTGCATCTCCATTTTTTGCAGTAAATCCTGTAAAAGCCTTACCGGCAATGCTTTTATCCGCATGTCTGCATCGAGGACCAGCAATGCTTTATTCGGGACAGGAAATGGGAGAATCTGGAATGGAAGAATCTGGATATAGTGGCTCAGATGGCCGCTCAACGATATTTGATTATTGGAATTTACCAGAACATCAAAAGTGGATGAACAATGGTAAATTTGATGGTGAATTATTATCTGATGAACAAAAACACCTTCAGAACTCGTATCGAGACATTTTGAAATATACTCAAATGCCAGCTATCGCCTATGGAGAATTTTACGATTTAATGTGGCAGAATACAGATTTTAAACTTTTTAATTCGGATAAGGTCTATGCTTTTCTAAGACATTGCAAAGAACAAAAGCTTCTAATTGTTTGTAATTTTGATTCTAATTCTCAAAACCTGCATGTTAAAATACCAAAGCATGCATTGGAGCTTATAAAAATCCCTAGACCAATAGAATTGATTTTTGATGAAATTGATACGAAGCAAACACTAAAAGTAAGTAGTGAAGGGGTTGCAGATCATGGCATTTCTATTCACATTAATGCCTATCAATACCTTGTATTTGAGATTAATTATTGATTTTTCGCTATATTGAAAACTATGAGCACAAAATACACTTGGGAAAAAGGCATTTTTGATTGTGCCTACAAAATCTATTTGAACAACCAGCAAATTGGGCTTCTACGTGACAAAACATTCTCGCAAACCAGTGAAGGAGAAATAAATGGCAAAAGCTATTTATTTAAAACCACAGGATTTCTCAAACAACGAACACAAATTCTAAATGAAAATAATGAGCTTGTAGGTGAAATAGAATATAACAACTGGATGAACCAGGCCAATATTAGTTTGGGAGCACGAAAAATTATTTGGAAATACAGCAACATATGGCACTCTAAATGGAATATGAGTGATTCAACTGGATTACAGATCAATTCTTCTGCTTCAACTACTGCAGGAACAATTGAAACAAACACATTAGATGATATAAGTATCCTTACGGGTTTATTTGTAACCAATTATTACATACAAATGAGTGTGGTTATAATAATAGCCATAATGGTTCCCATTTGGACAACACTCCTCTAGTATAAGTAATAACGACATTAAATTAATAAAAAACGATTAGTCAATTACTAATCGTTTTTTTTCATACCCCAATTCAAGAAATATATTAATTTATCTAATCAATTCGTAACAGATTAATTGTACAATTCTCAATTCATTTTCATAAATTGTATTTAAAGCTTTTAAAAATATAAACCCCATATTAAATAGACTATATATCTGTTAGTTATAAAGCCATTTTGGATTCATTATTGCCTATCTTAAATACCACAATATGAAGGATACCTCTAACGCATCAAACTCTTCTCCTGAAAACCAAACAATGTTTATCAATCAGGCACTACAGTTTATTAATCACATCAATAAAATTCTTATCAAAACCAAAAGTCAAAATTCTCTTATGAGAGAAGTTATTAACCAAATATCAAACAATAACAACTTTCATTCAGCTTGGATTATATTGACTAACTCTCTGGGGACTGAAAAACGTTTTATAAAATCTTCAAATGGTGGAAAACCAAATGCAATTAAACGATTTGACAAAAAAGACTTTCCAGCTTGTGCAAAAAGAGCAATTCAAAATAATAAAATTCTTGTACGTAATAAATTGGAAGAAAACTGCAGTTTATGTGAAATATCCATAAATTGCTTGAGCAGACACGCGTTCATAATTCCAATCTCATCTGGTAATACAACATTTGGGTGTTTGTCTTTAACAATACCCGAAAAAAATATCAATAATAAAGAACTTATTGATTTATTTAACGAATTAGGTGGTAGTATTGGGTTTACCATTCATAAATTAGAGCTTGCAAGTAGAGCGAAAAAGCAACAAAAAGAAAATATAAAAAAGCTCAAACAATTTGAGTTGGTAATGAATGCTACAAATGACGGCTTGTATGATTGGAATCTCAAAACCAATGAAATTTATTATTCTCCGGGCTGGAAAAAAATGCTAGGTTATCAATCCGATGAATTACCAGACGATTTATCTGCATGGGAACAATTAATTCATGAAAATGATAAAAGTAAATCATGGGATATGGCAAAGGAATTAATCGACAAAAAGCGAGACCGTTTTGAAATTGAGTTCAAAATGAAACACAAAAATGGTCGGTGGATTAATATTCTTTCTCGAGCACAAGCAACTTTCGATAAAAGTGGTAATGCACAAAGAATAATTGGTACACACGTTGATATAACCGAACGAAAAAAATTCGAAAGTAATCAAATTAGACTAATTCATGATCAGCAAGTTATTTTAGACAATGCACCTGCCGTTATTATTTTCAAAGACACTAATAATAACATCATCCGTGTAACAGAGAGTGTCGCTAAGCTATCTGGAATACCAAAAAATCAAATTGAAGGTAGACATTCTTCTGAAGTCTATCCAGACATGGCTGATCAATACTGGGAAGATGACTTAGAAGTTATTCGTACTGGGAAATCTAAAATTGGTATAATCGAAACCTTACCTTCTATCGATGGTAAAAAAATATGGTTAAGAACAGATAAAATTCCTTATCGAGATGAAAACAACATCATTAAGGGCATTATCGTTTTTTCAATAGATATCACAGATCTTAAAAATGCGGAACACAAACTAATTGAAAAGAATAAAGAGTTAACAAAATCCAAATTAAAAGCAGAAGAAAGCGACCAATTAAAAACTGCTTTCATTCAAAATTTATCGCACGAAATTAGAACTCCTATGAATTCTATTATTGGATTTTCAGAAATGCTTGAAAATCCATTATTACTTGACGATAAAAGAAAACTATTCCGTTCCATTATCATTAAGAGTTCAAACCAATTGCTTTCCATTGTAAATGATATTTTAACCATATCCTCGATTGATACTAATTCTGAAGAAAATTGTTTCGAAAATGTATGTATCAACAAGCTAATTGATGATTTACTTACCATTTCTCAGCCCAATAAATCTAAAAAAGTTGAATTTAAGTGTGTTAAATCTTTAGATAATGAAGAGTCGATAATCGTTACAGATCTAACCAAAATAACTCAAATAATCACAAATCTTTTAAACAATGCTATAAAATTCACCCACAAAGGACTAATTGAATTAGGTTATATCCTTAAAAATAATCAGCTAGAGTTTTATGTGAAGGATACAGGTATTGGAATTGGAAAATTGCATCAAAAAAAGATATTTGAACGTTTTCGTCAAGCAAATATAAGTACGAGCCAGCAATATGGAGGAACAGGATTAGGACTTGCTATTTCTAAAGGTTTCGTAGAATTACTGGGTGGAAAAATCTGGGTTCATTCTACTATTGACAAAGGATCTACATTTCACTTCTCTATTCCCTATCAAAAAGCAAAGGTGAAGTCGAATAAAACACTAGATATTAATATTAGCTCTAAGCTTAATACAATTTTAGTGGCTGAAGATGAACCATACAATTACCTTCTAATCGAAGAGTTCTTAGTTAATCAAGGCTTTACACTCATTCACGCTAAAAATGGAGAAGAAGCAATTCGTATTTGTAAGACAAATATGGAAATTGATCTGATCTTAATGGATATAAAAATGCCAAAACTTGATGGTTATTCTGCAGCTAAACAAATAAAACAATTCAGACCAAATTTGCCAATCATTGCACAATCGGCTTATGCATTAAGCCATGAACGAGATAAATATTCAGGTCTTGCATTCGATGATTTTATAACCAAACCAATTGATTTAACTGAACTAAAACAAAAATTAATTAATTCAGTTAGTTAGCAACAATACAAGATCTTTTATCCTAGTGCAAAGATATCTTTGGACAAAGTTTTCAATTTTATTTTTCGCTTCCTTACAATTTAAAAAATACTTTCCAGTATAATTCAAAGGCTGTTTCTTATCGAAACAGCCTTTGTTTTATAGTGCAAATTAAATCCATTTAACGTAATTAAAATCTTGTCGATGCGCTAATTCTGAATTATAAGCATACATTCTAAGACCAAAATCAAATATTCCTGGATCGTTTAATTCTAAATCCAGACGGTAAAATGCCAATGTATCGACCTTGCGATCAAATATCAATTGCTCCGTTCTAATTGGACCTGGTTTTTGATTGTCCATTGCAGTTCTTAGAACCAACTCCACACCTATCGATTCGTCGATTAATCCTTTCAGATCAAGAGCCACTTCCATATGGTATTTTTCACCAGATTGATATTTATGCTTTGGTGTACTTGGCGTATCAACTGATACAACTTCTATTTGATCCCAACCATTAAGAATTCTCTGTTTCCAGGCAGCAACATCTTTACTTATCTGGTAATCGTTTTCTTTTAATTTCAGCACTCTCTTGTGCATCTTATTGTAAAAACGATCCTTGTAATCATCTATCATTCTCTTGGTTGTATACTCAGGAGCTATTTCTGCAATACATTTCTTAACGTACTGAATCCAAGCTACTGGAATATCATTTTTATCACGATCATAATAAAGAGGGATAACTTCATTTTCAAACATTGAATAAATGGTTTGAGCATCTAATTCATCCTGAAAACCTTGATTATCGTATGTTCTATTCTCGGTTAGTGCCCAACCAGCACCTTCACGATATCCTTCTAACCACCATCCATCTAGAACACTAAAGTTAAGCACGCCATTCATTACAGCTTTCTCTCCTGAAGTTCCAGATGCTTCCAATGGTCTAGTTGGTGTATTCATCCAAATATCTACACCTTTCACCAAGCGTTGTCCAAGTTCCATATCGTAATTTTCCAAGAACAATATCTTTCCTTCAAATTCTGGTCGGCGAGAAATCTCAACGATCAATTTAATTAAATCTTGACCAGCTTTATCTGCAGGGTGAGCTTTTCCTGCAAAGATAAACTGCACAGGTTTTTCTGGATTGTTTAATAATTTCGACAGGCGATCCAAATCACTAAACAACAAGTGAGCTCTTTTATAAGTAGCGAATCGACGAGCAAAACCAATTGTTAAAGCATTCTCATCGATAGAATCAATTATATCTACTAATGCACGAGGATCCTCATATCTTTTCACCCAATTTTCCTGAAATCTCTTCTTTGCAAAATCAATCAACTTTTTGCGTAGGGTATTTTTGATTTTCCAGATTTTCTTATCTGGCACATCATATATTTTTCGCCAATAATCTTTATTAGACAAATCATTCACAAAGCCTGCATCAAATTCCTTTTCGTACAAACTTCTCCACTCCTGAGCAGTCCAACTAGGATAATGAACTCCATTGGTTACGTAACCAATGTGCAATTCCTCTGGAAAATATCCCTGGTAAAGATTATTGAACATCTCCTGAGAAATTTTACCATGTAACATACTTACACCATTCATAGCTACAGAAGTATTGGCTGCCAAATTACTCATCGAGAATTTCTCATTGTAATCCAGTGGGTTTACTCTACCCAAAGCTAAAAATTGATCCCAATCTAATTTTAGTTGCTCTGGCACATACGATAAGTAATGTCGAATCATATCTGCAGAAAAAGTATCATGGCCAGCTGGCACTGGCGTATGAGTCGTAAACAAAGAAGAAGATCTAACAATTTCCAATGCCTCTTCGTATCGATATCCTTTAGCAATCAAATTAATCAATCGTTCAACATTAATCAAGGCAGCATGTCCTTCGTTGCAATGATATAAATCAGGCTCAATATCCAAAACTTCAAGTGTTTTAATACCACCCAAACCTAAAAGAATCTCTTGCTTAATACGATTATCCCAATCTCCCCCATACAGCTGATGCGTTAAAGAACGATCTTGTTCTTCATTCATTTCTGTATCCGTATCTAACAAATACAATGAAATACGTCCAACTGCTACTTTCCAAATCTTAGCAATAACGGTTCTTCCCTCTAATGAGAATGTTATCGACTTCTCTATTCCTGCTGAATCGCGAACTCTACTAATTGGTAGTTGAGAAAATTTCTGAGCATCAAGCTCTACCAATTGCTCTCCATTCAAGGACAAACGCTGTGTAAAATATCCAAAACGATACATGAAACCAACAGCAACCATATCCACATTCGAATCACTTGCTTCCTTCAAGTAATCACCCGCTAAAATACCTAAACCTCCAGAGTATATTTTTAGATTGTTATTCAACCCATACTCCATACTGAAATACGCAATCTTAGGTTGACCTTCCTCTGGCTTTTCATTCATGTAATCATTAAATTCTTTAATAACCGACGAATACTTAGCCATGAACTCTTTGTCTCCTGCCAATTCATTCATGCGAGAATTTGGCACCTGCTTTAGAAGAAGAATTGGATTTTTCTTACAACTAATCCATAATTTCTTATCTATTGATTTATAAAGATCAATTGCGCGGTAATTCCAACACCACCATAAATTTTTCGATAATTCTTCTAAACCTATTAGTTCTTTAGGTAAGTTCGACTCAATAATTAATTTACGCCAATGTATATGATTACTTTTTGGTATGCTCAGGTTATTTCCTGTCTCTACATACGCGTCTGATTCATTTCTTTTCTCCATATTTTTCTTGATTGCTATTTCGTAGGCTTGATGATAATTTCCAATAAAATTTCCCCAAAGAGTTCGCTCTGCAATACTTCTGGCATTTTCCCGACACAGTAACAGTTCATCGATGGATTTTACTGCAAAATTTTGAATGTAAGAAGCAATACTAGACACCACTTCTTTTGTATTAGAGTCGTTACGTTCCACTACCTCAACGCCACCTTTTCCAGCTTCTCCAATCATACGAACCCATTGGCCAAATCCAGCCAATGATGTTGTAATTGTTGGAACACTAAAGGCGACACTTTCCATTGGTGTGTATCCCCACGGCTCATAGTAGGATGGAAAAACCGATAGGTCTAATCCCATTAAGAGTTCGTAATATGATTTGTTAAAAATTCCATCCGCACCATCTAGGTAAGTAGGAACAAAAATGACTTTAACTCTTTCATTTTGACCATTCCCAAACCCCAACTCTTTCACTTTACGCAAAATTTCATCTTGATCTACATTGCCCAAGTAATGCGTTAAAAAAGGTGTTATCAATGGTTTCTTTTCTGGATAGCTACTCAAATTCTCTTGCAAATCTTTTCTTGCCCCACGCTGATCGCCTGGTATTAAAAAGAAAGCAACAACATCTCGGTCAAAATATTTATTCTCATTTAATTGAACTAAAGCCTCAAGAAAGACATCAATTCCCTTGTTTTTGTATTCATATCTTCCTCCTGTTCCTATTAGCAATGCATTATCTGCCAATTCATAACCAATTAATGCCTCTGCAACTTTTCGAAGATCCTTTTTAGCATTACCTGCCTTTATTTTCAGCTCTTCCTCATCAGGAACAAAATCGTCTTCAAAACCATTTGGCATAACAACATCTACCGAACGATCATGAAAGTGTGCACATTCTCTTGCCGTAATTTCACTTACCGTGGATAAACAATCTGCCGCCTGAGCAGCACATTTTTCCAAAGAACATTTGGCTGTTACATTATACTGTCTCGGCTTCTCAATTGCATTAAAATATTTCAGATTGTCGTACAAATTTTCATAATTACTTGCCAACACTCTACCCAACATCGTAGCATGGGTTGTAAATACAGTTGCAATATCCAGAGCACTATCTTTTATGTACAAACACCCAGAACCTGTCATCCATTCATGAAACTGAGCAACAACCTTTTGATCGGATAGCTCATTAAACTTCACAAAGCTCTCAATTGCTTTACCACTAGCATAACCAAACATAGCAGCGTCATCATAATCATCATGTCCATACAATGATTCCAAGCGATAAACTTCCCAAAGTTTCGTATATACCGAATCTTTAAGAGGCATTAAACTTGAAAAATCAATTAAAATGACAATTGGATTCCCTGGAATTTTCCATCGACCAATTCGAACTGATAATCCTTCACGAAGTGCTTGTGTTCGCCATTCCGAAAATAAATTTACATCTTCTACAAACTCTTTATCTCTGTGTTCCGAACTGTTAAAATCAGGTCCGATGTAAATAATCTTATCCTCAAACAAGGGTTTTAATGTTAAGGCTTTGGTCGAAATTACAGTATGAATTCCACCCACCTTATTACAAACTTCCCAACTAACCTCGAATACATAATCCGGTGTTATCTTTCTTTTATTCATACGCACATAACTCACTGTTATTCCTCAGCTTAAACACTTCATTCTTTTGAATAATTAACCCAAGATCTAACAAAAACATATTCTTTTAATTATCTAAATAATAAGAGAATGTTATCTTATCACATTCTCTTATTTCCTCTATCATATCCATTAATAGCACCAACTTATTCGGCTTGCGAAAATTGATTCTTCAAATCTTTCAATTCTCTTTCGTATTTCGAAATCAGTTCCTCTTTTTCGACTAACTGACTTTTTAATTCCTCAGGATTTACAGCAATTCCATCTTTCAGTTCTTTCAAACGAATTTGGAAATCACTTAACACATTCATGTAATTGATAAAAGCATCGTAAGGTGAACTGTACGGATTAAAGTAAGAATGTACATCACCATCGGAAAAGAACTTTGTACACATGTAGTAAAAATGATCACTCGCTTGTAAAAATTTCCAATCCTTGTTAATTCGATCATCGTTTACTGCTAAAACATCATCGCGCAAAGCGTATAATTTCGAAAAAGCCTCGTTTTGCAAGTTATTACCCAACCAAGCAGAAAGGTCTCTCTCCTCATCGGCCCAGGAAATAACGTTTGGCACATGTGCCTGCGCAATAGGTTGATAATTCTCCGCTAATTCTGCTGGTGTAGCAAATTCAAATTCTGAATTTGAAACTACATCAGCAGGTAAATGAGCTAAAAACTCAAAAATTCCCGATTCCTTTTTCTGATGCTCACCAAAAGTTTCGTAATCCATGAAAATGTTCACCAAATCTTCTTTTGGATCCATATCGTTGAGCCAACCAACCAACTTACCAGTTGTTAATGGCCATTCTTTCCATCCTTCAGAAGAAAAACGGAATGAAATATCATCACTCAACTTGTAATTCCTCATGAGAATTTTCAATTTCGGATTGATGGCATTGCAATACAAATAGTTAGGGCTCTTCCATCCCAAAATATGTTTTGCTCCTTCTGTTAAAATGGCTTTGTAGCCCATTTTGGCAACCATTTCGCCAATTTCATCCGAATAAATCAATTCGGTATTGCGAAAAACAGTTGGACGCATGCCAAATAAATTCTCGATGCGATCGCTATGACTTTTAACTTGCTCAACAAACTCATCTTGGTTTGTTAGTGCAGCCAAAGAATGCGAGTAGGTTTCTGCTAAAAATTCAACACTACCTGTTTTTGCCAATTCTTGAAAACTAGCAATCACGTCTGGTGCATACTGCTCAAACTGATCCAAAGCAATACCCGTAATCGAGAAGGAAATTTTAAATTTTCCTTTTTGCTTCTTGATCATTTCGAGCATTATTTTATTTGCAGGCAAATAACATTCGTCTGCAATATTTCTCATGATCGATTCATTGGTATAATCATCATAGTAATAATGATCATTTCCAATATCAAAAAAGCGATATCTTCTTAAACGTAATGGTTGGTGAACTTGAAAATATAAACAAAGTGCTTTCATAGTTTTAATTTTTAAGTGATGGTTCGAATAATTCAATAGCAGAGGTATAAACATCGTGGACGTTTAAGGCGGCATTTGCCCATTTTAAATTGTCCACTTCTTCCTTTCCTTCCTCCTTAAATACGTTAGCCAGAGCATCGTATTTAACGATACCATAAATGGCATCTGCCATAGCATCAATATCCCAATAATCAACCTTAACAGCATGCGTTAAGATTTCCGAAACGCCCGATTGCTTTGAAATAATTACCGGAACATTAGATTGCATTGCTTCCAATGGTGATATCCCAAAAGGCTCCGAAACAGATGGCATTACATACACATCACTCAGCAAGAACATTTGAAATACATCATCACCTTTCAAGAAACCTGTAAAATGAAATTTATCGCTAATTCCCAATTGGGCAGCACGCTCAACCATCTTCTCTAACATATCTCCACTTCCCGCCATCACAAAGCGAACATCCTCTGTCCTCTTCAATACTTCATAAGCTGCCTCAACAAAATACTCAGGTCCTTTCTGCATGGTAATTCTACCCAAAAAAGTCACAACCTTTTCTTTCACGCCCTTTTTCACCTTCAGCTTTTCTTCAATTGTAACTGGCTCAACAGCATTGTAAACCGTTTTTACTTTAGCAGGATCTTGTCCATACTTTTCAATTACAATATTCCGAGTTAGGTTACTTACTGCAATAATCTGATCAGCAGCATCCATACCCTTTTTCTCAATTTCAAAAACTTTAGGATTCACATTTCCACCACTTCGATCAAAATCGGTAGCGTGCACATGAATCACCAATGGCTTACCTGAAACCTCTTTGGCTGCTATTCCTGCAGGATAACACAACCAGTCGTGAGCATGAATTACATCATGTTCATGATTATCAGCAATGGTAGAAGCAACATAGGCGTATTTGTATATCTCTTCGATAAGATTTGCACCATATTTACCACTAAACTCAAGCTTACCTTCTTTATCTACCTTAAAAAACTTGTTTTGCCCATACAAATCCTGACTCCTAAATGTATAATATTCATCCGGATCATTATAGGGTATTAATTGTGACTCAACTTCCAAATAGGTATGTTGAGTTTTAAAATTTTCGATGTGAGTTTGAACTTGCTCAATAGAAACACCATTGGCACCAACCAATTTCATTTTGCTTTGATCTTCGTCACCATGGGCTTTTGGTACAACAAAAATGATGTCCAAATCGTCAATTTTGGCTAAGCCTCTGGTTAATCCATAACAAGCTGTGCCCAATCCTCCCGAAATATGCGGTGGAAATTCCCACCCAAACATTAGAACTTTCATACACAGACTATTTATCAGATTTTTGTAATAACAGTTTCTTTACTCTTATAATCTCAGCAACACTAAGTGCATAAGATGTAGCCTCATTAGGTCGATGTGGAGGATTTCCATCGTAAATCTCCGAAATAGTACCCAATCCATGTTCATGCAAACAATCTTCAAAACCATCTAGTAATCGATCGATAGTAGCTTCTCCTCCTTTTTTATAAAGGGAAAGATAAGCCTCGGCATAATGCCCAAACAACCATGGAAAAACAGATCCTTGGTGAAAGGCCAAATTTCGATTCTCTTCACTACCGCCAAACACTCCTAAATATTCATGATTTTTAGGCGATAAAGTTCTTAATCCTTTTGAGGTTAAAAGCTCTTTCTCGATCACATCCAAAATGGCTTTTTTCTTCTTTTTCTTTAAGCATGAATAGGGAAGCGAAACAGCAAACAGTTGATTTGGACGAACAGCCCAACTTTGATGGGTATCATCTACATAATCCGATAAATAGCCTTTTTCTTTATTCCAAAAAGTCGCTAAAAAAGACTCTTCTATTTCCTCTGGAAGAGCTTCCCAATCGTCAATAAAACTCTTGTCTTTCGCCTCTTTTGCTAAATCGAGAGCGAAGCGAACAGCATTGTACCATAATGCATTTAGCTCTACCACATAACCCATACGTCGGTTTAAACAAACGCCTTTGTTTCGTACGTTCATCCAGGTTACACCTTGCTCTATAACCCACAACAAACCGTTATCGTGCATTTTTATAGACAAATTGGATCCATGTTTATAATTTTGAAGTACCTCTATTAACTTCTTACCATATTTCTTCCAAATCTCTTTTTTATCAGCTCCAAATTCAATGTACTTCTGTAGGGTCCAAAACGCCCATAAAGGTACGTCAACTGAGAATCGACCTTCATTTACATCCGGATTTGATGAAAAGCGATTACAAATTCTTTCAAAAACTGTAGAAAAAACATCCAAAAAAGTCTTCTCATCGTCTCTTGCCAATGTTAATCCAGGTAAGGATAAATAGGTATTTCTTTCGCTTGTGCTAAACCAAGGAAAACCATTAATGATGCCCGTTTCTTTTCCATTTTTTGCAAAAAACTGAACCGCAGAATGCTCCAAACAACTTTCGAAGCTATCTCGTTTGTCTCTCTTTTTTAATTCAGAGGTAAATTGTTTTTCAATCTTAGCAGGATCAATTTCCTTGGTTCCTGCCGAAAAGGTTATTGTCTCTCCTTTTTCTATTAGCATTTCAAAATATCCTGGAACAAAAAGATCTTCGTGACATTCATAGCCTCTTTTTTTCTCCTCCTTGTATTCTATATTGTAATACCAATCAGGAACATGAACAAATTCAGCCTTTTTGGATGTTTGCATATTCAAATAAGGAAAGTCTTTGTACAAACAAAGCTTTACACCATTCTTAATACACTCTGATCGAGTATTTGCATCTAAATTCGCTTTCGTAAGAGCATGAATGTTACGAAAAGCTAAAAATGGTTGTAATCTTATTGTTGTAGCCGAATTAGCTTCCAATAAAGTATAACGAATTAATACTCTTTGTTCTTTTTCTACTAAAACAAACTCCTTTTTTAAGACAACTCCACCAACACGATAAGTTATGGAAGGAAAAGAATCCATTTCAAACTCACGAACGTACTTGTGTCCTTTGGGGCTATATTCTCCAGGGAACTTATGAATCCCAAGGTTAAAGGGGGATTCGTGTTGAATAATAGTCTCATCGAGAGAAGACAAAAGAACATGATTTTCACCGCCAAATTTCTCAATTGGACAGATGAGAAGTCCATGATATTTTCGGGTGTTGCAATTAATAATAGTCGAACTGGCAAATGAGCCCGCTCGGTTCGTACGTATAAATTCTTTTTTCAAAGAATATTCGGTATTTACCAGCTGAGCCTTGTCAAATTTAAGGTAGTTCATACGCAAACGATTTTGGATTTGATATTCAGTCTATTAGGTTTTTTATATTATCATAATTATTCTAATTTCAATTAAAGTTATGGATAAATTTTGAAAAAGCACATCTGCTAAACCCCTTTTCTTTCGTATTTTTTCATACTTTTTTACTGTAAAGCAAAATGATTTAACATATTAATACTTGACTATGTAAGTCGCAATCGTTTTAACTCAATATCAGCACAATAACACAGCCCATTCTAATTAAAATAAAAAACCTAAGAGAAAAGACCATTGCTATTAAAGAAATAATTCCGTGTAATTTAGTCTTCTAATCGGCATTTTTGTATTAAATAATCATCAAGTAAATCTTACTTTTAATACTTAGCTTTGAAAATTAACAAATGAAACATCCAAAATGAATCAACTTCAATATATCTCCTTGGTCTTGCTTGCCCTGTATTTTACAGGAATCATGATCACTGTTCTTCGATCGAAAGCAAGTAAAAACACTGAGGATTATTTTTTAGCTGGCAGACAACTCCCCTTTTGGGCACTCTCGATAACCTTTATTGCCTCCTGGTGGGGTGGCGGATCAGCAATTGATTTGGTCGATCATGGATTTAATCAAGGAATCAGTTCATTTTGGATTTACGGAATGCCAGTACTGTTCTCAACATTTCTGATGTATATCTTCTCCAAAGCCATTCGAAAAATTGGTAGCATTACCCAACCACAGTTGATGGAAGAACGTTACGATAAAAAAGTTGCCTTCCTCCTCTCCCTTTTAATCCTAATTTTCATGATTTTAGGTGTAGCGACTCAAGCAGTCGTTATTGGAAATTTCTTTCAATCCTTTTTCGATATCGATTATAAACTTGCCGCATTAGTAGGAACTAGCATTGTTCTTCTTTACTCCTTTTTTGGCGGATTTAAGGGTGTAGTGATTACGGATATAATTCAATTTGTTTTTCTACTGATCGCAGCCATCGTACTCTTTGTTTTTGCTTACAATCATTCTGGTGGTTTCGAAAAAGTGCAGGAAATAGCGCTTAAAAACAACAAGCCAGAGTTCTTTTCCTTTTTTCATAACATCTCGAACAATCTTGTGTTCATTATTACCTTTGGTTGCTCATGGATGATACAAGCCAATATCTGGCAAAGAATTTCGGCTACGAAAACACCCGGAGATGCAAAAAAGATGATGTCCTTAGCCTTTGTGGTTTTTATTCCCTTATACCTTATTGTTACTCTAACAGGTGTTTTAAGCCTTGGTCTGTTCGATTCAGTTCCTGAAGGTGGTATCGTTCCCGCAATGATCATTCAATACATGCCAGTTGGCCTAGCTGCTCTTATGTTTGTTGGCTTGTGCTCCGCAATCATGTCAACCATGGATTCGATGATAAATACAGGAGCTTTGGTACTTAGCGTTGATATTTTCAAAAATAGATTTAGACCACTCGCCAATTCGAAACAAATGGTGTGGACAGGTAAAATCTCAACTCTAATTATTGCATTGCTAGGCCTGCTCATTAGTCTTGAAATACGTTCTATTCTACGAATCGCTTGGATCGGATCAGACTTTTTGGCCACAGGAGCATTTGTACCGCTTATTTTAGCCTTTATTTGGAAAGCAGGCAACTCAAAAGGAGCTTTTGCATCCATTATATTCGGACTGCTTTTTTCTACCTACAACCTACTTATAGCATTAGGTGTAAAGCTACCAACAGTTTGGGAAATTGCATCGGTACAACAAGCCCTTATCGGGATGATTGCATCTGCAGTAATCTTTATTGGGGTTAGTTTGCTTACAAAACCAGAGGCTGAAAAAGCCGAGGCATTTATTGAGAAAGCTGGCATGTTGTAAGCATCAAGCTACACAGAGAAAAATTTAACCACCAAGGTAAACAAGGATATCACTAAGAAAACAAAGCTAAATCGCAATAAAGAAAAACCTGTCAGAGTCTGAAAGTCCTGACAGCGTTTAAATACCAAAAATATAACCACAGAGACACCGAGTTACACAGAGAAAAAAATAAGAATCCAGAGGATTCAAATGTTTATAGATAAATCGATACAGCAAGGAATATGACCCCGACGGGGTCAAATAACCTATTTCCATCACATACTATAAACATGAAATCCCTTTGGGATTATTACAAAAAACACAAAAGGAATTAATCGCACAATCCATTAAAAACAATTACCATAGAAGCACCGAGTTACACAGAGAAAAATTTAACCACCAAAGTAAACAAAGGATATCACGAAAAACACAAAGGAAAATAAACCTGTCAGAGTCTGAAAGTCCTGACAGCGTTTAAACCATCTATTCTCCCACAGGCACTTAGCAACACAGGGAAAAAAATCAAGACCTAAAGAATTAAAATTTTCATAGAAATATTGGAATTGCTGTGAAAAGCAACATTTCACCTATAACATAAGAAATGTTTATATTTTATGATTATATTGGAAAGCCACTTTACAAATGTTTTTATTATTGACATATAAAAACAACAAACTAAAGCATAATACTCCAAAATATAAAGACTACAAATCAATGAAGAAATTTGAAAAAACACTTGGCTTACTAGCTGTCATCTCAGTGATTTTACAATTCTTTTCAATCCCTGGTAGTGTAATGTTATTAACATTAAGCATGATGTTAGTAGCCATTCTCTATTATCCATTAGGATTCATCTTTTTTAATAATATACCATTAAGAAACGTTTTTAAGAAAGAAGCCTACAAAGGCATTTCCACATTAAAAATAGTTGGAACAATCGGACTTAGAATGGGACTCTCAATTCTTTGCATTGGAATTCTTTTTAAACTAAATACTTATCCATTTTCAAGCCAGAATTTAGGGCTTGGTCTTTTCACTACACTAATTGCTTTACTAGTTGTAATCTATCGCTTGCTTAAAACAAAACGTAGCTTTTACAGAGAACTTTTGATTCGAATTGCAATTATTGGAGGAATTGGACTACTACTTCTTTTTGTTACTGATTTAAGTATTGCAAAGATTCAATTACGGAACAATCCAGAAGGACTTAAAGCTTACAAAGAACACGTAAAAAATCGAGAACAACAGAAAACTCATAATAAAGAGAATATCGAATTAAAACCTAAAAGATATAAATGACCTGAAAAAGAAATTTATTGCAATACTTATCCCTGCGAAGGTGATTTTAATATGGTCTTTTGTTGTCATGATTAATAGTTTTGATACAGGAGAAACTTGGCGAATCGTCTTAGCATCGACCGGCTTTGCAATCTTTTTTGTCTTGACCAGTTTGTTTGGCAATGCAATGATTAAAAAGATGAAGGCAGAAAGAGAAAATATTTAACCATAAACCCAAATCCTATGAACATCGAAAAAGTCAAAAAATACAATCAAAAACTACTTGCTGTATTGGGCACAATTGTAGCTCTTATGGCCTTATTTGGTTTAATTTCAATACTGTATTTTGTTGGATTGGAAATTGCTTCGAGTTTTAGAAATAACAGTCAGGATGGCATTTTATCTGATGAGAAAATTGAACTGCTTCAAAAGGAAAATAAACGACAGCAAATTGTTTCCTATCAAATTCCAGAACTTGTTGATACCCTAAATCTAATTTACATGATTCCTGTATCGCAAAAAACATTGAATAATCCAGAAGGCATAGAAGATGATGCAGTTTTAGGCCTACTTGATATGCATGAAGGAAGTTTTAGTTCTGGAAAGAAATACCGAAAGAGAAGTTATTACGGTTCGTACAACAACCTCTTAATTTACGATGCGAAAAATGGGAACCTAAACAAGCTTTTTGAGGATAGAATAAATTTCGAAAAACTTGACACCAAGTATTTTAATGATGATGTTTTTATTGTCTTTACAGCGGCCACTTCAGATTCGTATAAGGATGGACTTATTAATGCCAACGACCTAAAAAAACTATATATGTACTCGATATCAGAGCAAAAACTAAAGGAGGTTGGTATCAAAAATGCAGATATAATAGCTTATAAATTTGTACACGATAGCAAAAATATTTTGATTCAATTTGGCATTGATTACAATGAGGATGGCAAATACGAATCTTCAAAAGAGCCTAAAACATTGCGATTATTCAATTATAAATCTGGAGAACTTTCGGAGATTATAAGCAAAGAAATCCACTCTCAGCTACAAAAGAAACTAGAAGGAAGTATCAAAAAACAATAACTGAAATCTCAAAAAACAAAGTCCAATTATGAACGAAATAGTAGAAAACAAACTAGAGCTATCGAGTCGCAAAAGACGTATTGCAGCCTTTTTAATTGATCATTTTTTACTCTCATTTCTAATGACTTCAATTATATTTTTAGCTCTTGGTCCTAATTTTATGGACGAAGGCAATATGGTTAAAATTGGAGGTACAATAATGTATGCAATGCTTCCCCTAATGCTCTTGTATCTTACTAAAGATTCAGTTAGGGGAATCAGTGTAGGCAGATTGATTATGGGCATAATGGTTCGAGATGCTATTGATCCAAACAATACACCTTCTTTTTGGCGCTTAATGCTTCGGAATTTATTACTTGTTTTTTGGTTTGTAGAATTTATTGTATTGGCTATAAGTAAATCTAAAAAAAGACTAGGAGATCTAGCTGCAGATACCATCGTAGTCAGAAACCCAAACAAGCATTTACTACTTCCAAAGATCTTAATTTTATCGGGCATTGGAATCTCTTTCTTTCTTTTTATTACCCTCTTTGTTAGTTCTGCGATTAAAGGTTCAAACGCTTACAAAATAACCATACAGAATATTGAGTTAAACGAAGAAATACGAAGTGAAACTGGAGGAATAACAGGCTATGGAATGATTCCAACTGGAAACATTAACATTACAAACGGCTATGGCGATGCGCAACTTGAAATTACAGTTAAAGGAAATGATAAGGATGTATGTGTTAGTGCGCACCTAACAAAGGAACCTAACCATGATTGGGAATTAATTGAAATGAATAATTAATATTCATTTATTGTGTAAGTAAAGAGGTAAGAAATCTATTAAGAAACAGAAAACAATATTAACCCCTTACAATTCGAAAAGCAATGGACATTATCGGAATTCTGTTTATCCTAACAGTATGTGCATTTTTACTTTATATGCTTTACACAAAAATTCAGAGCTTACAGGCTATAGACAGGTTAATTGATGAACATTACGAGGATCAGGAAATTGAAGTTGTTGACATATCAAAATTAAATACTACTGAGAAATTAAAGTATGCAGTACCTCTTATGCCCTTCTTTACTTTTTATACATCAGGCTTTAGCTTATTTTCAAAAACGGATGAAAGTTATTTCAGAAAAGTGGATACAACAGATGATTCTGGATCTGAACAAATCAGGTACTTGGAAATCACTTTCACAAATAATGGCGTAGAGTATGTTGAGTTTGACAAATACGATTTCTAAGGATAAAAGTGATAAAATATCTCAAAAACCAATAATTACAAATCAATAACGAACAATTCTAAAAATGGAAAACTCATTAATAAGTATTCTACCAGGATTATTATTTCTCATTCCTCAAATTATGATACTAGTTGCTTGCATTATGAATATGGCAAACGACAAGTCTGGCCCAGCAGTTTTAATGGTAATTGGAAGTTCGATTGGACTATTAATGACAATATTTCATTCTATTGCCATTCCTATTTTAATACAATCTTTTGGTACTGATTTGTACTCCGGATCAATTAATGTATTTACAATTGCAACACCAATAAACTTTATAGGTTCAATATTATTTGCAATTGGTTTGCTATTGCTAATTCAGGAAAAAACAAAGGCTCAGCAAAGTGCCTAAAAATACTAAGTTCACAAAACAAGAAAAGGACCTTGCACAAAGCAAGATCCTTTCTTTATTCTCTTCAACTCCTGCTAATTGTCAAGAGCTTTAAACCATTTAATTTCCTAAGAGGCAAGTGAATTTAGGTATTCTACCATTCCTTGTGGATCGGAATTATAGCTGTCGGCACCAATCTCTTCACAAAAATCTTGATTAACAGGCGCACCACCAACACATACTTTCAAGGCTGCATTGCTACTTTTTATTGATTTTACAATGTTCTGCATGTTCTCCATAGTTGTGGTTAACAATGCTGATAATCCAATGATACTACCAGGATATTTCTCGGCAGCTTCAAGAAACATTTCAGCATTTACATCTGTTCCCAAATCGACCACTTCATATCCATTTCCTTCTACTATAGTCGCCACCAAATTCTTGCCAACATCATGTAAATCGCCTTCCACTGTTCCAATAATCAGTACACCTTTACGGTTGGCATTTCCCTTACAGAAATAGGGTTTTAAATGATTCATTGCCGCACTCATTGCTTTGGCACTCATTAAAACCTGAGGAACAAAAATCTTGTTCTCACGAAATTTAATACCAACCTTTTCCATTCCAAGCATCAAGGCTTTCTCTAGAATTTCTCCAGCAGCAATTCCTTGGCCAAGCGCTTTTTTGCAGAGTTCATCTGCACCATCCTGATTTTTCATGGCTGGTGGATAAGCTGAATTCCGGTTGATTTTACCCGATACAATACAAGCTGCAATTTGATTCAATAGTTCGCTCATTTTAGTCGATTTTTTGGCATTTGGCATTTGGCATTTGGCTATAATTCTGTTTTTATTTCGATCTGAATCGATTTCATTTCTCCCGCACGTGCTGATATCTTTATAGCTCCAGCCTTGCGTGTACTTTGAACCAACAACATCGCTCGTCCCTTGTGGGTAACAATATAATTCGATTTGTGCTTTTGTACATTTCGATCCCAACCATTGTCAACACCAATATTTACGCCTTCTCCTTCAACATCAAACTCGATTTGCATCTCTTTATCGGGAACCAGTTCGCCAGATTTTGTTTGTATGTAAACTTGTATATGAACCACATCGTAACCATTGGCTTTCATCTCTGTTCTGTCGGCTTTCAGGACTAATTTCGAAACCCACTTCGCTGTTTTTATTTGGTACTCACTCTCCTTTTTCGATTCGCTTAAGCCAACAGCTTTAATTTCTCCTTCGGCATAAGACACAAGGTATTTTACAATGTGATCTTCAAAATCATCAGGGCTTTTTACACCATAGCTTTTCTGATTGACAAACAGTTCTACTTGCGGCGCATTCGAATACACCTCAACAAATACCGAATCGCCAGTTTCGTAATTCCAGGTTTGCTCTACATCTTCGAACAACCATTTGTCTAGCCAACCCGTAACACGGTTATCAATCCACTTGTCTCCTTTTTGAATCCATTGTGCTTTTTTAGCATGCTTGGTTGCCAAATAAGTATATGGTTTATCACTCCAAAGTGTTTTAAAGAAATGTCCTCTAGGTGTGTAGTAGCCACAAAAATCAAGTAAAGAAATATCTAAACCTTTCCAGGGATAAGGTCCCGATTCACCTAAATAGGCAATACCTGTCCAAATAAAAATCCCTGAAATAAACTCGCGATCTACTGCGTCTTTCCACTCCTGGTAGGTTCCCCAATTTTCCGAACCATAAATTATTCTATTCGGATAATTTTTGTGATCGGTATCGTAATCGTCGGCTCTGTAGTTGTAGCCCATTACATCTGGCACATCAAAATAACCCGTAATGTTTCCTGCTCTTGGCAATACACCACCTGTTGTTACCAAACGATTTGGATCTATTTCTTTAATCCATTTCTCAATTTCTTCGGCTGTTTCTTTCAACTCATCTTTACCGTCTCCGGTTTCTTCCATCAACACCTGATTTCCCAAGCCCTGATTGCTTTTCTCCATTTTATAGTAATAGGAATAAGTCCATTCTATTTCGTTCCCCATGCTCCACATAATAATGGATGGATGATTTCGAGAGTTACGAACCATATCTTTCACATCGCGCTCGGCCCATTCTTCATAAATATCGCCATAGCCGGTGATCAATTCTGGACGCATGTCTCTTGCAAAACGACTGGTAATCCACTTGTTTTTATTGCGTCGCCACTCATCCAATGCTTCGTTAATTACCACAAAACCCATTTCGTCGCACAATTTTAGCAAGCCAGGATCTGCAGGATTATGAGACATGCGAATGGCATTAACGCCGATGTCTTTTAGGTTTTCAAGTCTTCGTTTCCATACGTCACGAATAAAGATACCACCAACAGCTCCTGCATCGTGATGCAAGCAAACTCCTTTTAACTTGATGTTCTTCTCATTTAAAAAGAATCCTTTGTTCGCATCGAAACGGACACTACGAATTCCAAAATCTACATCGTATTTATCTTTTAGCTCTTTGCCTGCAAACACTTGCACCTCTGCTGTGTACTGATTGGTTTGTTCCAAACTCCATAGCTCGGGTTTGGTAATTGTTAAGCTTATTGATGTGGTATCAATAGCTGCAACCGTTAATTTCTTTGAACCACTTGCAATCAGTTTACCTGATTTGTCTTTAATGGCTACTTTCAATTTTAGCTTTTGGGCTTTGCCAAAAGTATTTTTCACAATCGAACTTACTTTTACTTTGGCCTGTTTTTGGCTTACCTGTGGTGTTTCTACCCAAGCTCCGAACTGTGGCACATAAATTTTCGATGTACTTACGAATCGTACATTTCGGTAGATACCCGAACCTGTATACCAACGAGAATTGGCATAGTTTTCATTGTCTGCTTTTACAGCAATCACATTCTCTCCTCCAAAGTTTAAATACTTGGTCAACTCGTAGGAAAAAGCGCTGTAACCATAAGGTCTTTTGCCTAAATAATGCCCGTTGATCCATACTTCGGCATTGCTAAAAACACCATCGAATTCGATGTGAAACAATTTGTTTTGCTGACTTGCATCGATGCTGAATGTTTTTCGATACCAACCAATTCCTGTAGGAAGAAATCCGGTAGAACCAGCAGTATTTTCTGTGGTATAAGACTGTTCTATACTCCAATCGTGCGGTAATTTCAATTCTCTCCAATCCTGATCATTAAAATCAGTTGACTTTGCCTTTGGCGTATCACCTAAATTAAATTTCCAATCAAAATTAAAGTCTTTTACACTTCTTACATTATCCGCTTTAAGCAAGGAAACAATTATAAAAAAGCAAACAAGAACGAGGCTTATTTTTTTCATCTACAGGTAATTTTCTTATTACTGATATTGAGTTATACCTAAGAACTTAATCGTCCTACCTTTACCAATAGACAATTAAATTCTTAGGATTATTTCATTCTATCTCTTATTTCAACTGAGCTTGTGCCATTTCAATAAACTTCATAATGTTCTCTTTTGAAGTATCACTTTCCACTGAGTGAGATGGAGAGAAAATATAGCCACCATCTTTACCTAATTCAAGTAATCTTTTGGATTCGTTCTCAACATCTTCAACAGTTCCAAAAGGAAGAATCTTCTGCATCGATAACCCTCCGTGAAACGCTAAACGACCACGATATTCTGGTAATATGGTGTAAATATCCATTACCTCTGGCTGAAAAGGATTAAAACTATTCAAGCCCAATTCTACCAAATCAGGGAACAATTCATCCACATCACCGCAAGAGTGAATCATTACATATTTACCATTTTCGCGAGCGTAGCTGTACATTCTTTTCAATTGTGGATATACGAACTCTTTCCACATATCATATCCAAAAATAAGACCGCTTTGCTGTCCCCAATCATCACCAAAATAAATGGCATCAATATCATACTCCATTGCTTTTTTCATTTGAGCAATGTTGTAATCAGCAATTTTTGTAAATAATTCATGTACAAAATCAGGATACATCATAAAATCCATTAACAGATTTTCGATTCCTCTCAATGTCCATGCACGTTCGTACAAACTAAAACCAATTTGAAACAAACGGAACATATCTGGCTTTTTCTCAATTTCTGGCTCAATATTCGCAAAAAAGCGAGGATCAAGAGGATCTGGAAAAACCACACCCTCCATTGAAGGTTCTTTAATTAATACCTCAACTGGCATTCCTATATCTTTATCAATAGAACGATCCCAAACAACGCCAAAAACATCCTGATGCAAATCGGGTCCTACTTCCTCAAAAAAGCCAATGTCGCTACCCAAATTCAAAATATGATTTCCAAGAGGTACATCTAAATCTTCAACACCATAATGTGCCTGAAGCATTTCTTTTGGTTCTTCGGTAAACTTAAACGACCACGGCACATAAGGAGGTTTATTTCCATCCAATACACATTTAATGATTTCTCTTTTTGTCATTGTTCTGATTTTTAGGGTTTATTAGTACAAGCAAATCTACGCTAACGAGTGCGTAAATATTTATTCTATTTTGTCAATAGTTTAGCTATATTGTCATCATGAATAAAAAAAGAGATAATAGACTACTTTCTGTTGAGCTGGAAAATGTTGCTGTAGCTGAGAAATCATCCTTTAAAGTGGGAAAATACAGAGATTCATTTTTCGCAAGGCCTTGGCACTATCATCCTGAATTTGAGCTATTACTCATTACAAAAGGATATGGCACTCGCATGGTTGGAAATCATTTCGAAGAATTTACCGAGGGAGATTTGGTTTTGTTAGGAGCAAACCTGCCCCATGCCTGGATTTCCGATCCACATTTCACAAAGAAAGACAATGAGGACACTTGTGAATCGATTTATGTGCAGTTTCGAAAAAGTGTTTTTGGAACGCAATTCATCGATATTCCCGAATTGCAAACGGTGAGAACCATTCTACAAAAAGCCGAAAGAGGCATTAAAATAACAGGCACGCAAAAAGAAGAGATTGCAGCAGATCTTCTAGCAATGGTAAATCAGAAACCAATAGAGCAGCTGTTGACACTCATACGGGTTTTGGATAAAATTCAGCTAAGCAATTTCGAAGAATTGGCCTCTACCAATTATGCCAACAGAGAATTTAGCTTCAAATCTGATAAAATGAGAGAAGTGCACCATTACATTATGCAGAATTTTAAATCGGAAATTGATATTAAGGCCTGTGCGGAACGCTTGAACATGACTCCCTCCTCTTTTTGCAGATTTTTTAAGAAGCAAACCAATGTTACCTTCTCAGTTTACCTTAATTACATGCGCATTAATTTGGCACAGAAATTAATTTGCAACACTCAGATGTCCATAAAAGAAATTGGCTACGAATGTGGCTACACCTCTATTGTTTACTTCAACCAAAAATTCAAGCAACTTACCGGAAAATCACCCAACGAACTCCGAAAGAAAGTGCTGAACGATTAAATTTTTAAAAGCTTAACCAAGAGTAAGACAGAGAAAAAAGTTTAACCACAAAGCTTAACGAAGGATATCACGAAGTAACACAAAGAAAAAAACTCAATTAAAGAGCGATAGCCTACCACAAGAATTATAAACGATAAAAATCATCACCACTGAGAGCACAAAGTAACACAGAGAAAAAAAGGAAATTAATTGTACTATCCATTCAAGCTAATTTGGAATGAGTAACGCAGGTGGGGAACCCATAAGTGAAAATGATGACAAAAAAGAAATCCTGTGGAGTGAGGAACGAACTGCACTATTATTTCTTTTCATCATTAATCCGTGATGGGTCACCGAGGGCTCTCTCCTAGTCCCGAAAGCTTTCGGGATTGTTTACTTTTCATCAATGTACCGATCGAAGTGAGATCATGAATACCCGTGAAAATTATGAATGAATAAAAAGTAAAAGTCCGTCCGACTTGAGGACAAAGCAAAAGTTCACCACAGAGTACACTGAGTAACACAGAGAAAAGTTTAACCACCAAGATAAACGAAGGATATCCCGAAGAACACAAATTAATAAGATGCACGATCCTTTCAAGCTAGGATGGAATAAGTAACGCAGGTGGGGAACCCATAGGTGAAAATGATGACAAAAAAGAAATCCTGTGGAGTGAGGAACGAACTACACTATTATTTCTTTTCATCATTGAGCCGTAATGGGTCACCGAGGGCTCTCTCCTAGATTTTTGTTTACTTTTAATCAATGTACCGATCGAAGTGAGATCATGAATGCCCGTTAAAATTATGAATGAATAAAAAGTAAAAGTCCGTCCGACTTGAGGACAAAATAAAAGGTATAACCGCAAAAAAAACGAAGGATATCACGAAGAACACAAAGGAAATAATTACACTATCCATTAAAAACGATCACCACAAAGAATACCAAATTGTACAATAGACAAACCTTACTTCAACACCTCTAACTCTACCAATTCACAGCTAACATCAGTTCGTTGCAATCCACTCACCTCAAACAAAGCATTAAAATGTATCGACTCATCTGGAAGTTGTTTGGCAAATTCTTTCAACCATTTTTCATCCGTAAACTTCCTAACCGTTGCCATAACACCAATATCATTGTTCGATACAAAATACAAGGCATTTTTGCCATTGCTTAGTGGATTGAAAGAAACCATTGCATATTCCACTTTCTGATTTTCACCAAAGCGAGTGTTGTACACTTTTGCGACACTTCCATTATTGTATTTAAAACCATCATTAAAAGTTGCAAACACTTTACTGTCCTTTAAAAATAAGGATTTCGATAAGTTCATGGTTTTATATTGCCCAACAAACAGAATGTTATGATTTCGCGCATCATCGTAGCTAAGCTTGCTTTCCAACTTAAGATCGAAACTACTATAATTTACTGCAAACCACTCACTTAACACATTGACTGTATAAGGTGCCATTTTCGACATCAAAGTGTAATCAGTAAGTTGTACGCTTTTCTCAGGATGTTGCTGGCTGTATTTAATAAAATCGTTGTTGTTGTTTATTTCATGATACAAAACTGCACGCTCCTTGCCATCGGGAAAGGTCTCTCCTACTACAAATTGATCAGATACAACAAGAAGGTTATCCGAATTCGATTCAAAATAAGACGCCCAAACAAAATTGGGTTTATCAACAATTGTTTTCACAAGAATAAAGCTCAGAATTACCAACAATAACGCACCCGATAGAATTTTAAGATATTTTATCGGGATAGTAACTGTGTTGCCCTTTTCTCCTCTTGATTTATGATATTCTGTAGGTGATAAAAAACTTAGATTACACTGCCCCTTGCTAATTTCGAATAGCAAAGACTCATTGGCCCCTGCATCCTTATAGTAATCTGCGAGCTTACTGCGAAGCTTGTACATATACGAGCGAACAGTACTGTTACTCTTGTTTTCCGAATAGTCAATTCCATAAAGTTCACTGCCAATTGTAATCTCGTTTATTTCCTCTTTTGCTATTGCCTTTTCAACGAGGTATTTTAGCAGGCTACTATTAGTTGGTGAGTTTACAAACAGCTTATGCGAACAGATGCGATTCAGTGCCTCTTCAATGAATTTTTCTTCGTTTTTATTTATCATACCACACAAAAATAACACGTTTTTTCTCTAATCCACGCATTCTATTTCAAAATCAATCACATTGCTGATTTTGATATCCTTATACGACCACATTTAACCGTTAAATCACCGTTGCAGTTGCCGTTTCGGAACACAAAATGGAGTAAATTATTCCATTTTCGATTGACATTGTCTGTACTATTGTAGTAAACAATACCAACACAGTAAAAATCTTATCAATAAATAAGAAAGCAAACACAGTAGGTTTATCAGAAATTAAATGAGATGGCAAACAAAAAGATTATTAGCAGTTTATTAGTCCTTCTGACAAGTATTTTGATGTTAAATGCTCAGGTATGGAAAGATCCCAATGCACCTGTTGATGAGCGGGTAAAAGATTTATTGTCGAAGATGACATTAGAAGAAAAAATGAGCCAATGTAGCTCCGATATCCCGGCTATAGAGCGTTTGGGTATTCCTTCTTATATGTGGTATGGAGAAGCTTTGCACGGTATTATTGGCTGGGGAGCAACTTCTTTTCCGCAAAACATTGCAATGGGAGCTACATGGAATCCTGAGCTAATGCACGAAGTGGCTACTGCGATTTCTAACGAAGCTCGTGCCTTAAAAAATATGGGCAAAAAAGAGGTGATGATGTTTTCGCCAACCGTAAATATGGCACGCGACCCACGTTGGGGACGTAATGGAGAGTGCTATAGCGAAGACCCATTTTTGATGACCGAAATGGTACGTATGTATGTGCGTGGCATGCAGGGCAACGATGATAAATACCTAAAAACAGTAACAACAGTAAAGCATTTTGTGGCCAATAACGTAGAGTTTCGTCGCGAAAATATCTACTCAAATATATCCGAAAAAGACCTACGCGAATATTATTTTCCAGCTTACAAGTCAATGGTTACCGATGAAGAAGCAGCTGGAATTATGACCGCACTAAACGGACTAAACGGTGTGCCTTGTTCTACCAATAAATGGTTGCTACAAGATGTACTACGTGATGAATGGGGTTTCAAAGGTTATGTGATAGCCGACTGGGGTGACATAGGTGGCCACAAAGACTACAAGAAGTTAGTAGACAGTTACGAAATAGCTGCATCAATGGCTATCAAAGCCTCTTGCGACCAAGAATGTTTTCGCCCGAATGCTTCAAAAATGGTAAAAGGTTTGAAAGGCGCTATTGAGCAAGGCTTGATAACCGAAAAAGAACTGGATATTGCCGTAGCTCGTTTATTGCGATTGCGATTTATGACAGGCGATTTTGATGATAAAAAGTTAAGCCCTTGGGCAAATATTCCAGAATCAGTACTAGAATGTGATGCACATAAAAAGCTGGCTCGTAAGGCAGCAGAACAATCCATGGTTTTGCTGAAAAACGATGGTGTTTTGCCATTGAAAAAAGACTATAAATCAATTGCTGTAGTGGGACCATTTGCCGACCATTGTTGGTTGGGTATTTACTCCGGACATCCGCAAAGTAAAGTAAGTCCGCTAGACGGTATCAGAGCAGCCACTAATGCAAAAATTGTGTACAAAGAAGGCTGCGCTATAGCAGATGCTAATGATGACAGGTCGAAATTTCGTGAAGCCGTGATAGCTGCAAAAGAAGCAGAATTAGCTATTGTAGTAATGGGCAACGACGAAGGTACTTCTACCGAGAATGTAGACCGTCAATCCCTTGCTCTCCCAGGCATTCAACAGCGATTGATTGAGGAAATTTACCGTGTGAACAAGAACGTAGTTGTTGTATTGGTGCCAAGTGGTCCTACCGCTATCCCATGGGCACAAGAGCACATTCCAGGCATTGTGTGTATGTGGCCTAATGGTCAGGAACAAGGAACTGCTCTTGCCAATGTTTTGTTTGGAAAGGTAAACCCTGGTGGTAAGTTGAATTCTACTTGGTATACCTCACACGAGGATTTACCCGATATGCACGATTACAATATCAAGAACAACCGCACCTATATGTATTTTAAAGGTAAACCTCTTTACCCGTTTGGTTATGGATTGAGCTATACGAATTTCGAAATGGCAAACCTTCAGCTGGATAAAACGGCATTAAATTCAGGCCAACGAATGAAAGTAAGCGTTGATGTAAATAACACTGGAGCACATGATGGTGACGAGGTGGTTCAGCTTTACATCAAAGATTTAAGTTCGAAAACGAAAGTGCCTCAGAAAGCTCTGAAAGCCTTTAAACGTGTGAATGTAAAAGCTGGTGAAACAAAAAAGGTAATGTTGGATGTGCCTTATGAAGCTTTTGCTTACTACGACACCATCAATGCGCAGTTTGAAGTATACAAAGGCAAATTTGATATTTTAGTGGGTAACTCATCAGAAAACATCAGCCTAAGCAAAACAATTAAAGTAGGAAGTGGTGCTTTAACCCCTGTAAATATTGAAAACAAAAGTGCTTGGTTCGATGCAAACGACCCTTTGCGTGCTAAAAAATGGGATGCTATCTATGCAGATAAGTCTTTTCTGAAAGCAGAAAAAACAGAGGAGAAAAAAGCAGAAGGGCTAATATTTAAAACCACCTTCACAGATCCCGGTTTCTATGTGAATACATGGGATGCAGTTGTTAATTATGAGGTAAAAAGCAGGGAAGCCATCTTTAAGTTATCCATACTGGGTAACAATATTGATACTTATAAACTGAATAAATCAGATGTAAAAGCTAAAGGCAAGTTGAAAATTAAGATCCCTATTCCTCCCGAATATGGTGTAGAACAAAATATTAATGCACAAATATTAGAAGGAGAAGTTGAGTTAAAGTCAATTACAATCTACCCTCCGGGTGGTTCGAAAGAATATACGGTTTATCCGAGTAAGTGATTAATTCATAGGCGGTTGATCAAGTGTAATATATTATACTTGATCAACTTATTAATACATAGTCAAATAATTATAAGAAATATAAAAAATGAAGTTTAAGGTCTTATTAATAATCGTCTTTTGCATTCAACTATCTTGTATCAGTAGTTTTGCGCAAGCATGGGATTACAACAACAATCGTATTGCAATTAGTTTCGATGGAAACAGTGCTCCTGATCATCAGTACAAATGGCCAATTGGCGACCCTGATGATTGGGGTGCAAGTGCGGCAAGTCTGGCAATTATTGCCAAGCTTCAGCTTCAGGATAAATTGGTGCATTGTTCATACAATAATATTATTGATGCTCCTGCCGGGTCAGATAGCGAAAATCAAAATAAGATAAGTTGTGATGGTGCAATCAGCAGATGGCATTTTAATGCAGACAATTTTTATGATGTTACAACACAATTGGAGGAGGCTAAAACAAATTTAGCCTCTGAAATAGCCTTATCTACCGCCGATAATCCTCTTTACTTTATTCATGCAGGCCTATCTGAGTTTGTTTATCAAGCAGTAAAAAAAGCAATTGATATGGGCGGATTAGAGGCGCTTAAGCATGTAAAACTTGTTTCGCACAGCGGTTTTAATGAAAATGAAACTCGCAGAGATTGGCATCATACATGGAGCGATATTCAGGAACTTTGCGGTAACAGAATTCAATATCATAAAATTATAGACCAAAATGCTTGTGGTAATCCAGATGTGTTGTGGTGTTCAGGCAAGGATTTTTCTCCTTGGTATTGGATGCGCGACCATCAAGACGAGGGCGTTCGCTTTTTGTACAAAAGAGCACAAGCACACGAAACTGGCAAAGCCGATATCTCGGATGCAGGCATGTTGTTTTGGTTATTCACTGGAGATGAAAATGGAAATCCTGCAAAGTTTAAACGCTTTTTAGGTGATGGAATCTTAAATTAAGCACGAAGAATTAAATGAGAAAGTTTAACCACAAAGGTAAACGAAGGACATCACGAAGAACACAAAGCTGCACTAAGATCCGCATTAGAAAAAATTGCGTTAAGAAAATCAGAATAAAGGAGCGTTAAGAAAACTGGCATGTTTGAGGAACGTTAGACTCGAATCCCGATTTATCGGGACCAGCGAAGCTGGGTGGCTAAAAGGACGAGTTCCAGGTTTTAGCGAAATGATCTGATTTTTAGTGATTTTTTCTTCCGCGGTAGATTTTTGTTTACTTTTCATCAATAGAAAAGTAAAAGCCTGTCCGACTTGAGGACAAAGCAAAAAACACAAGACAATTCTCAATATGAATCTAAAATTCGAAGCCTAGAGTCGAGTCAGAATCTGACATACACAGCTTGCCTATAGTCAGAACCTGACAAAGATTTTTACCACAGAGGCACTGAGTTACACAGAAGAAATCCCCATAAACACTAATCCGTAACAACATACCACCCTTCCGTATCAAGAGAATCCACTTCCGGATCATAAGAAGCGCTTTCCGTATCATTGGTTTACCCTTCCGTATCATGAGAGTATCTGTCCGTATCACGGGAAAGTGCTTCCGTTACAACAAGGAAGCTCTCCTCCTTGTTACGGAAGAACCAAAATGGTGTACGGATGAGCAGGTTGATGTTACGGAAGTATCAAAACTGTGTGCGGATACACAACGCAATGTTACGGAAGAACTAAAATTGCGTACGGAAGAAGTAATTCATGTTATGGAATAGCTTTTATAGCTTACGAAAATGATTTTGAACGATACGCCTGACGCTACCTCAGCTATAAGCACAAAAATAAAGCGCTTTACAGAATTTGAAATGAACTCTGAACCGGTTTTACTTTATAAAACAGCTTACCAAGAGATAATTATATTGATTCCTTGGAATATTCTGATTCGCAATTTGAATGATCATAAATAATCTTTAATTTCACATCCAGCATTAAAGATAGCTGCGTAATTCAACAATATTCAATCGGATTATAAAAATGGAAAACGAAAATAAGAATAGCTTAAATAATGGTAAAATGAATCCAAGCGAATATTTTATAGAATTGACAAAAGAGTTTCCAATTTTGAAAACCGAAATTGATCTTGAAGATTCTGATAATTATCATTTTCGCATGGAAATTTTTTCGAATTACAATATTGAGCAAATAAAGGCCAAAAATTACAAAGAACTAAAGCGCTGTTTTGACTTTCAAGAATCTCGAATTGAAAAACTAAATTCGAGCTTATATAATGCTTTGAACGTTTCTTATTGTGAATCATTATTGCTTGGGAAATGTGCGAATGAAATGACTGAAATGTTCAAATTAATGCCCCAGAAATTGAAAAAAGTCTATATGGAATATGAAGAGTACTATACAACTCTGGGGCAAGTTGAATAAGAGAACAAACACACAACAAAAGCTAATTTAGTCTAGCGTTGATGAGCAATTTGCTCCCAAGATCTACTTAAAACTCAACAATACCTTTCTATACAGGTATTCTCCAACAAATAAAATGAAATGATTTATAGCGAAAATGAAATAGTGAAATTATGGGAAAAATCTGCAATTGCCCTAAAAGGTAATTTCTCCATGCCAAGACAAAAAATAAATGGTGGAAGTTGTGCTGGTAGTATGTTTCTATTTAGAATTGAATTAATGTATAATGGAGTAAAAGTAAATATACACACAGGAATTTATGAATATCCACTCCAAAAAAACGAATGCAAAGATTGTCAAATTTCAATCACGGCTAAGAAAGATATAAAAGAAATAGTAGAACTATCAATTTGGAGACGCGACTTCTTTGATAAAGTATTTAGTCGGTCAAAAAATACTGGATACAGAGAATTTGACAAAATAATTGGTATAAAACCAAGTAAAAATATAGAACGGAATTTATCTTCAATTTTCAAAAATCAAAAGCTACGAAATGAATTAATAAATGAAAAATACAGAAGCTATAACCTTCAAACTATCAACAAGATTGCAACATTAGAACGTAAATCATCAGTCAAAGTATCTAGTGTGCAAATGATGGAAAAAGAATTTGACAAATTTTCCTTACTACTTGACGGCTTAATTGATGGTAAAGTTTTTTAAATAGTCAATAAATACGAGTATCAAGCAAGCTCCACTGATAGTGCGCTATTCTATCGAATTCCTTTGGATAATTTAAAACTACAAGAAAGGATTCGTGCGGTAAGGTTGGTGTAATTATAAAAGAGATGAGTTTTAACAACTGGGATGACATATATAGATTAAAGGAAAATCAGGAACTTTATAAAATTTATAAAGGATCTAACTATTCAACATATGATCAAAAGAAGATAGCGTTCAAAATACTTAAAGAACGGAAATTCGACTTTGAAAATATTGAAAGCCAAATTAAAGAATGGAATAGCATTAAGAAAAGGAAGAAAGAAGAAGAAAAGATTAACAAACCAATTAAAACTTTCATAGATAAAAATCATGGTTTTCTCTTTTCAATATTTTTCGGAATTATTTTTCTTGTTATGTTGAGTGAATTCTTAAAACTAAATAAAAATGAATTAGATTTTGACACCTATATTTTGACATTTGGACCTTTGGTATTAGTACTCTGGGGATTATTAACTCAATTATTGATTAATAAAAAGAAAAAATAACAATACCTGCTAATGAACAATTCTACCGCGTTCCTTTATTTTAAAACCACATGAGAATGTTTATACAGCAACAAAGAGCAATACGGAATCTGTAGGATTCGAATATTTATAGAAAAAGAAAAAAGGCAAAATATGTGACCCCGATGGGGTCAAATTCCCTAGCCTAAACAATATACTATAAACATTAAATCCCTCTGGGATTATCTACACCCTTAATCAAGTCAGAATCTGACCAAATTAAAGTTCATATCTTATAGTAAAGCATCAATAAAATCAGCAGCACTCCCCTGCTCCAAAGCTTTAATAAAGGCTGTTCCAATAATAGCACCATCAGAAAAACTAGCTGCATGTTGAAAACTTTGCTTGTCTCTAATTCCAAAACCAATTAATGAAGGAATATCCAAACTGGCTACCTTTGTAAAGTAATCTTCCCTCTCCTTGCTTTGCTCTACTGCACCGCCCGTAGTTGCAGAAGTAGAAACCATGTATAGGAAACCTTTAGCAGCCTTTTCGATTTTCACCATTCGTTCGTCGGTTGTTTCTGGCGTAACCAACAAAACATGATACACACCGTGTGCCTCAAACTTCGCTTTGTATTCCTCTTCGTATTCTTCCAATGGCAAATCAGGCAATATCACCCCATCAATACCACAAGCTTGGCAATCAGCCAAAAATGCATCAACACCATATTTAAATACCACATTCCAATAACCCATTAAAATTAAAGGCATTGTAATGGTCTTGCGTGCATCTTTTAGCTGACTGAACAACTTCTTTAAGCTCATTCCATTGTCGAGCGCTTGTTTTGCTGCTAATTGGATCACAGGTCCATCTGCCAAAGGATCCGAAAAAGGAATTCCAATCTCCACCAAATCAACGCCTTTATCTTGCAAAAGCTGTAAGGTTGGAATGGTATCTTCCAGGTTTGGGTATCCGGCCGGAAAGTAGATCGATAAGATGTCCTTTCCTTTATTTTGAAATAATTGATCTATTCTGTTCATAATTATTTTCGTTAGAGACGCACGGCCGTGCGTCTGTACAAAATGTGATTCGTAATTAAACTAAGTTCTTCATGTAGGTTTCCATATCCTTATCGCCTCTTCCCGATAAATTCAGGACAACCACATCATCCTTGGTAAATTTTATCTTTTCCAAAGCCGCCAATGCGTGTGCCGATTCCAAAGCAGGAATAATTCCCTCTGTTTTTGCCAACACCATTGCAGCATCCAATGCTTCCTGATCGGTTACTGATAAAAACTGTGCTCTACCCGATTCTGCTAAATGTGCATGCAGCGGACCAACACCTGGATAGTCTAGTCCTGCCGAAATCGAATAAGGTTCCGTAATTTGTCCATCGCCATCTTGCATCAACATGGTTTTACTTCCGTGGATAAAGCCAACATCGCCAATGGTTATTGTTGCAGCTGTTTCGCCACTATCAACACCCAAACCAGAAGCTTCGACCGCTACCAGGCTCACCTCTTTTTCATCCAAGTAATGATAAAAAGCACCCGCAGCATTACTACCTCCACCTACGCAAGCAATCACATAATCGGGGTTCGGATTTCCTGTTTCAACGGTCAATTGCTCGCGAATTTCTTCGGATATAATCGACTGCAAACGAGTTACCATATCTGGGTAAGGATGAGGACCTACCACCGAGCCAATTAAATAAAAAGATTTGGGGTTAGCGATCCAATCACGAATGGCTTCGTTGGTTGCATCTTTCAAAGTCTGATTTCCAGAAATTGCAGGAACAACTGTCGCGCCCAACATTTTCATGCGAGCTACATTTGGTGCCTGACGTTCAATATCTAAGGCACCCATATATACGACACATTCCAAGCCAAACAAAGCACAAACCGTAGCCGTTGCAACACCATGTTGCCCTGCTCCTGTTTCTGCAATAATTCTTGTTTTGCCCATGTATTTGGCAATCAAAATTTGCCCAATGGTATTGTTTATTTTATGCGCTCCTGTATGCGTTAAATCTTCCCTTTTCAGGTAGATGTTTGTATTGTATTTCTTCGATAAATTCCCAACCTTAGTCAGCGGTGTAGGTCTTCCTACATAGTTATCCAACAATCGCGCATAATCTTTCTGAAATTGCTCAGAACTCAATATTTTTAGGTAATTATCACGCAATTCATCTACGTTCTTTCTTAACAATTCTGGAATATAAGCTCCTCCAAACTGTCCGTAGTAACCACGATCATTTACTGCATATTTATTATTGCTCATTTTATTCTTTCTTACTGCTGTTACAAATTCCTTTACCAATAAAACATTCTTCATTGCCGGACTGTCCTCAAAACCTGAGTTTACATCCAAACCAAACAATTTCGGATGCTGAAAAGCCTTAACTGCTTCCACATCCTTGCTTCCGATGCCACCACTTAAAAAGAAAGGGGTTTCGCCATCGTATTTATCTAAAATCTGCCAATTGAACTTCTTACCGCTACCTCCATAAGCTTCTGATTTGGTATCAAATAGAAAATAATCGCATTTTTTATGATAGGATTCCAATTGCTCAAACTGAAAGGCCTCATTCAATTGAAATGCCTTAAACACCTCTAAGCCTGAATCTTTAATTGTTTTACACGCATTTGGTGTTTCGTCACCATGCAACTGAATTACATCCAGTCTATATTTCTCTGCTAATAATAGAATCTCTTCCACCGATTCATTCACAAAAACACCCACTTTTCGGATATGCGAAGGAATCGTTTTTAAGATATCTACATCAAAATCATCTCCTACAAAGCGTGCTGATTTTGAATAATAGATAAAGCCCATGTAGTCTAATGGTAACTCCATCAGCTCTTTAAGATTATCTTTATCGCGTAGACCGCAGACTTTAATTTTCATTGTCTTTGATTTTGTTGTTTAAAAATAGCCCACCCATCTCAACGACTTTTACCTTAAATTCCCTAAAGGGAAGTCGTTGAAATTCAGTCTCTCTTTAGGGATGGGATAAAACTGAATTTCATTTTTCATGAGAGTAATTTTTAAACATTCAACCTATATTAATTGCTTTATAAAATCAGTGCAAGCCTCTCCTGGCATTTCCGTTTTCATAAAATGTTCTCCCATTAAAAATGCCTGAAATCCATTCTCTCTCATGTCTTTCACCACCTCCGGACTATCCAAACCACTCTCTGCAACACGAATCATGTCTTCTGGTAATCTCTTTGCCAAACGAATTGATCGTTCTGTGTCTACGGAGAAATCCTTTAGGTTTCGATTGTTGATTCCAACCAAATCCACAAACTTGTTTACATGCTCCAACTCCGCATCATCATGAAGTTCCAATAAAACTTCCATTCCCAAATCTTTCGCTATAAAAGCAAAATCCTTGCATCGTTGTGGCGTTAAGATAGCTGCAATTAACAGAATTACATCAGCTCCCATTGCTTTTGATTGATAGATCTGATAAGAATCCACAATAAACTCTTTTCTCAACAAGGGAATAGTAAGCGTTTCTCTAGCACTTGCAAAATCTGTTGCTTTTGCACCGAAAAATTTCTCATCGGTCAACACAGAAACCATTGAGACTCCTGCCTCTTCGTAATCTTTTACGACATCTGCTGGCTTGGCTGTTCCGTTAATCACTCCTTTAGAAGGCGATTGGCGTTTAAATTCAGCGATCACACCCGATGCACCTTGTTTGCTTATTGATTCCTTTGCCGAATAGCATTTGCGCTTGAAATATTCCGTCTCCATCAATTGGAAAATTGGCGTTTGCTCTTTCTGAACGGCAACTTCAGCTAGCTTTTGCTGAACAATCTTGTCTAGTATATTTTGCTTTGCACTCATGCTTAGTTTCTCTTTGTCAGTTTTTGTAATACTTGGTAAGATTTACCCGAAAGCAATGCTTCTTCTGCTCTTCCAATGGCATCTGCTCTAGTAATTTCAGGATGTAAACAATGAATTGCCAAGCCTGCATTAATCGTAACTACAGCATTTTGAGCTTCAGTTCCCTTACCGTTCAAAATATCAACGAATATCTTGGCTGCTTCTTCAACTGTTTCTCCACCATACAATTCTTCAGGGCTTAATTTTCTTTTCCCGAATGCTTCTGGCTCCAGTAATTCTTCTGTTCGATTTCCTATCAACTTCACCTTACCCGTTAAAGAAACCTCATCGTAACCATCAATACCGTGAATAACGGTAAAATTAGAATCGGTTTCTTGCAATAGGTATTGATACAAACGAGCCAATTCTAAATCGAACACACCCACAATCTGATTCTTAGGTCGCGATGGATTTACCAATGGTCCAAGCATATTAAAGAAGGTTCTTACACCCAAATCTCTACGAATCGGTGCAATATTCTTCATTGCTGGATTGAACAAAGGAGCATGTAAGAAGCAAATTCCCGCCTCATCCAAATCTCTTTTCAAATCTTCTTCTTTATTTTTAAACTGATATCCCAAATGCTCAATTACATTAGATGATCCGCAAAAAGAAGATACGCCATAATTTCCATGCTTGGTAACTTTTTCTCCTGCTCCAGCCACCACAAAAGAAGCTAAAGTTGAAATATTGAAGGTGTTTTTCCCATCGCCACCAGTTCCACATAAATCAACGCCATTGTATTCCGAAAGATCTACAGGAATACAAAGCTCTAAAAGTGCTTCTCTAAAGCCAGTCAACTCTTCAACGGTAATGCTTCGCATCATAAAGACGGTCAGAAAAGAGGTAATCTGAAACTCGTTAAAGTTTCCCTTTGTAATCTGAATCAAAACCTCTTTGGCTTCGTCCTTTTTTAAGGTTTTGTGTTCAAATAAATGGTGTAGTATATTGCGCATTCTATTTTTTTTATTTCTTATTAGCAATCAGCTTTCAGCTCTTAGCAGACAGCTTTTTTTTACTTGAGACTTGTTACTTTTAGCTTGGAACTTATCCTTTCAGCCAATTTTCAATCATTTTCATTCCTTCAGGAGTTAATACCGATTCTGGATGAAATTGAACTCCCTGCACATCATATTCCTTATGGCGAATTCCCATAATTTGTCCTTCTGAATCTTCACAAGTAACCAAAAGACAGTCTGGCAAATCTTCCTTCACCACATTCCAGGAATGATATCTTCCTGCTTGAAACTCTTTCTCTAAACCTTGCAAAACACCTTGATCATCATCCGTTCTATAAACCGAAGTCGCAACTCCGTGATAAACTTTATCTAAATTTTCAATGCTTCCACCAAAGACTTCTGCAATTGCTTGTTCTCCCAAACAAACACCTAATATTGATTTCGTTGCAGCATACTCCTTAATCACATCTTTTAAGATTCCAGCCTCATCAGGAATACCCGGGCCAGGTGATAATAAGATCTTGTCATACTTTGCTACATCTTTCAATTCGATTTCTCGATTACGATGCACTTCAATATCCTTAGCTCCTAACTTACGCAGGTATTCCACCAAATTATAGGTGAAGGAATCGTAATTATCTAATACCAATATCTTCATATCCTATATATTTACAGCGATAGCCAATGCTTTACGCAAGGCAGCTAATTTGTTACTCACTTCCTTTAATTCACTCTCTTCGCTTGATTTCTCAACCACGCCAGCACCAGCCTGAAAATACAAGTGATTGTCTTTACTCATAAAGCTTCGAATCATAATGGCTTGATTTACTTCTCCATTGAAACCCAATGCTCCAATGCAACCACCGTAAAATCCTCTGGCTGTTGGTTCGTATTTATCGATCAGTTCCATTGCACGATATTTCGGTGCCCCTGATAAGGTTCCTGCAGGAAAGGTATCGCCCATTAATTGGAATGGATTGTAATCTTTTGGCAACTCTCCAGATACCTTAGAAACCAAGTGAATTACATGAGAGAAATATTGCACTTCACAGAATGTCTCTACTTTAATATTTGTTGCATCCCGGCTCAAGTCATTTCTAGCCAAATCAACCAACATCACATGCTCTGCCTGTTCTTTTTCATCCTTCAGCAACTCCTTTGCCAATTCAGCATCTTTAACTGCATCGCCAGTTCTTTTGAACGTACCCGCAATTGGATGAATGTAAGCCTTGTCGTTCTTGATTTCTATTTGCGCTTCAGGTGAAGAACCCATAATTCGGTAGGATCCGTAATCAAAATAAAACAAATAAGGTGACGGATTAACAGATCGTAAAGCACGATACAGATTAAAATCATCACCCTTGTATTTTTGAGAAAACTGACGCGAAAGAACGATCTGAAATACATCGCCTCTTTTACAGTGCTGCTTTCCTTTTGTCACCAAATTCTTGTAAGTTTCATCATCCATATTGGATTGCTCCTCACCTTCTAAGGAAAAAGTAAAAGCAGGTAAATTTCTGTTTCTCAACAAATCAGAAACCTCTCTAATTCTTGATTCTTCTCCATTCTTTACCAATTCAATAATTTTCAAGGTATTGTTAAAATGATTTACCTCGATGATAAAACGATAAAGCGAATAACACATTTGTGGAATTCCCGATTGCTTCTTTTCCAAGTTAAAATCAAGATCCTCAAAATAGGGAACCGCATCAAACGTCGTATATCCAAATAAAGCATTTGCCTTCGGAACATTCTCCTTTTCTTCCAGATCGAACTGATTTACAAAATCCTTCAGCTTACCAGAAACGAAACGTTTTCCTTTTCCTCTAGCATTGCAGATTTCCTTTTTGCCTTCCACCTCTTCAATCAATTCACCATCTTTCAAGGTGATACTAGCAATAGGGTCTAGAGCGATAAATGAGCTTGCATTTTCCGGACTGTGGTAATCCGAACTTTCCAATAAAATTGCACCCGGAAATCGGTCTCGCAATTTGATATACATACTAACCGGTGTGATCACATCGGCAAGCATTTCTTTTTTCAGGTACTTAAATTTTATCATTTGGCTAATAGTTAGATTCGATTCAAAAAAAAAGCGGCCTACTGAGATCAGTAGGCCGCTTGCTTTTTAGTTTTATATTTTTTGGAACTAAAATTTGCACATACGGAGGACACTTCCACTCATGTTGTTTGAGAGATTACAGAACTGCCACCACCAATATTTGCATTTCATTCCTTGCATAATTTTGCTTTTTGCTTCCTACAAATCTAAATAATATTTTTGCCAATTACCAAATCACATTTCAAAAAACAGGACAAATAGCACCTACCAAACAAGCCTAAAGCCCTCTATTTGTAAGCATTCTAAACACTTTTATTTTTTTTGAATATTTTTAAAATAACCTTTCAATCTCATTTAAAAACACAAGCACCTTAAAATTCAAGGGGTAATTCATAAAAAGATCTATTTTATTTCATTCCACCCCTATTTTTATCCACCCGCCAAAAATAAAATATTTTCAAATAAAATTACTTTATCTCTAAACAACCAGTATTTTCAACACTTACAGCCTTATTTCAACACTTTACTCAAACGTTACCATTTCGTTAAGAATAAAAAAGAGATTTGCATGCTAAGAAATTATTCATACATTTGAATCAGATAACAATGAAACAATTGATATTAACGATGAAAACATTCAGCACTTACTTTTATTATTTCTGGTATTTCTATTATCCACAACGATAAGAGCAAGAATTGATATGTATAAATCGAACAGATACATTTAAAGGTCTTGCCCAACAGGTAAGACCTTTTTTTTATACAACATTACAAGATGAACAATACAGGATTGGCATTTCGATATTATTATTTTTATTTCTGGTACAACAACGACCGGGCAGGATGCCTTATACCTAATTTTAAATAAAAAGTATAAAAATATCCTGCTCCTAACGAGCGGGATTTTTTTTTAGATATAACCAAGATTTTAACCACAAGAATAATGATTAAACCAGCAAACAGAACCCAAGGAGTTAAGGAGTACTACTTCTCAGTTAAACTGAAGGAGATAGCACGTTTGAACGAGGGGGAAGTAAAAGTTCTAAACCTAGGAATAGGTGATCCGGATATGTCTCCTTCGGAAGACACATGGAATATGCTTAAAGAAGCTTGTGCTCATCCAAAGAGTCATGGATACCAATCATACCAAGGAATTCCTGCATTGCGTGAGGGATTCTCGAAATGGTACAAGACTTTCTTCGATGTAGATTTAAATCCGGCCAACGAGATTTTACCCTTAATGGGATCTAAAGAAGGAATCATGATTACTTCATTGGCTTATTTGAACGAGGGTGATGAGGTTTTAATTCCAAATCCATCCTATCCTACTTACACATCTGTAACGAATTTGCTTGGTGGAAATATCGTTTCTTATCCATTAGTTGAAGAAAACAATTATCATCCTGATTTCGAAGCTCTTGAAAAAAGAGATTTAAGTAAGGTGAAAATCATGTGGATCAACTATCCACACATGCCTACCGGAGCAAGAGCAAGTAGAGAATTGCTGGAAAAAGTGGTTGCTTTTGGTAGAAAACATCAAATCTTGATTGTAAATGACAATCCATATAGCTTTATCCTTAACGATACTCCTATGAGCATTATGAGTATTGATGGAGCAAAAGATTGTTGTATTGAGTTGAATTCTCTTAGTAAATCGCACAACATGCCAGGTTGGAGAGTTGGAATGATTTGCGGAAAGCCTGAATTGTTAGAACCTGTATTGAAAGTAAAAACAAATATGGATTCAGGAATGTTTTACCCAGTTCAGCAAGCGGCAATAAAAGCACTATCGCATGACAAAAGCTGGTACGACTCTATTAACGAGGTATACAAGATCAGAAGAGAATTGGTATTTAAACTGATGAACTTGATTGAATGTACGCCAAGAGAAGATCAAGGTGGAATGTTTGTATGGGCCGCAATTCCAAGCAAATATAAAGATTGCTACGAACTGAGTGACAAAATTCTAAACGAATCGAAAGTGTTTATTACACCAGGAGGGATATTTGGAGATCAGGGAAATAAATACATCCGAATTTCATTGTGCAGCAGCGAAGCAGTAATTCAGGAAGCAATAGATAGAATTAAAGAGAACTAGAACAGAAAATTTCGAAACAATGATACTATCAGTAATAGGATTAGGATTAATTGGAGGGTCGATAGCTCTTGATTTGAAAAAAAGAGGATTCGTTAGCAAGGTGATTGGTGTTGATAACAATACCCTAAATGCCCATGCCGCTAAAAAACTTGGCTTAGTAGATGAGCTAATGAATCTGGACTCAGCAGTAAAAGCTTCTGATTTGGTTGTTTTAGCGATACCTGTTGATGCTTGTTTAACATTATTGCCACAGGTTATGGATATAGTTGATCAGCAAATTGTAACTGATTTAGGATCTACAAAAGAGCAATTGATTGATTCTTTAATAAATCATCCAAAAAGAAAACAATTTGTTCCTGCTCACCCAATGGCGGGAACGGAATTTTCAGGACCACAGGCAGCTCATTCTGGATTATTTGATGGAAAATGTTCTATCATCTGTAATCCTGAAGATTCAGATAAAAAAGCCGTGAATATCGTAACTGAGATGTTTCACGCACTTAAAATGAGATGTGTTTATATGGACGCTGAAGTTCATGACAGACAAACGGCTTACGTTTCACATCTATCTCACATTAGTGCATTTGCCCTTTCGTTAACGGTATTGCATAAAGAGAAAAAAGACAAGCACATTTTTGAATTGGCTAGTGGTGGATTTGATTCTACCGTACGTTTGGCAAAGAGTTCTGCTGAAATGTGGACACCAATTTTTAAGCAAAACAAAAAGCATGTTGGAAAAGTACTTCAAAAATACATCGATACACTTCAACAATTTAAAGACCTAATTGAAGAAGATGATTTGGATGGAATGAATGATTTGATTTATGAAGCCAATGATATTCGAAGAGTTCTTGATCAGAAAGAAAGAAATGAACAAGAAACCATCGAAAATTCTGATAAAATCAGAAACAGAGCATAAAATTTCAAGTAGAAAGGGACAAGTGAAAAAAGGAATTCACTTTAACAGGAATACGACGAAAAACGATACAAAATATCATCTAAGAAATAACCATATTTTTAATCACTCAGAAAAGAGTAAAAAAAACAGTATACAATGAAGAATTTGGAAATTAAGGATTTAAGCAGCTGGCCAGTTGAGCTTACTACCCGCCCTCTTGTAATCGGTGGACCGTGTAGTGCAGAAACAGAGGAACAAGTATTAGACGCAGCAAGAGGAATTAAAGCTGCAGGAATTCCTATATTTCGCGCTGGAATTTGGAAACCTCGAACTCGTCCGAATAGTTTCGAAGGAATTGGAGCAAAAGGTTTAATCTGGCTACAAAAAGTAAAAGAAGAAACTGGATTGATCACCGCAACTGAAGTAGCGAACGCACGTCACGTTGAATTGGCCTTAGGAGCTGGTGTTGATATTCTTTGGATTGGCGCAAGAACCACAGTTAATCCATTTGCTGTACAAGAAATTGCAGACGCTTTACGCGGACATGATATTCCTGTCTTGGTGAAAAACCCAATTAATCCTGACCTTGAGTTATGGATGGGTGCAATTGAAAGACTTCACGCGGTTGGATTAACAAGATTAGCTGCTATTCACCGTGGATTCTCAACTTATCAGAAGTTGAAATACAGAAATGATCCTCAATGGCAAATTCCAATTGAATTGAAAAGAAGAATGCCACAACTTCCTATCTTTTGTGATCCTAGCCACATTACTGGTGATCGCGATTTATTAGAGGAAGTGACTCAAAAATCAATGGATCTAAACTACGAAGGTTTAATTATTGAATCTCATTGCAAGCCCGAAGAAGCTTGGAGTGATGCTAAACAACAATTAACACCAGTAGCGCTTAAGGAACTTTTAGCTAACTTAGTTCTTCGTGATCCTGAAGCAGGAAACGAATTGGTTGACAATACACTTGGAGAATTAAGACACCTTATTGATGATTTCGATCAAAAATTGCTTGAGCTTTTGGAAAATCGTATGCAAGTAGCCAAAACAATTGGTCATTATAAGAAAGAGAACAACATCACCGTTTTACAGAACAAAAGATGGGGTTCTATTCTTGAAAAGAGTATGGTAAATGGTAAAAAGAAGGGCTTCAGTGAGCAATTCATTAACAGCTTATTCAAAGCCATTCACCAGGAATCAATCAACCAGCAGGAAGATATCATGAACTCATAATATTAGAATTGAGATATTAGACGTGAGAAATGAGAATTTCTTTCTCTCATCTAATATCTCTTCTCTCAAATCTCTATAGAAAAATGAAAACCATACACATCAAGAAACAAAACAGCAGCATTTTTGTAGGCGAATCTTATTTGAACGTAAAAAACCATTTGCCAGAGAAAAAGTGCATTTTGATTTGTGATGAGAACATCTATCAACATTATTCTGAATTCATCAACCAATTCGATTACATCATAATGGGTTGTGGAGAAGGAAATAAAAACTGGCAAACGATCGAAAAGATAATCGATCAATTGCTTAAAAAAGGTGCCGATAGAAATACATTCTTACTAGGAATGGGTGGTGGTTTGGTTTCTGATGTAACTGGTTTTGTTGCATCCATTTTCATGCGAGGTCTTGAGTTTGGCTTTATCAGCACTTCTCTTTTATCTCAAGTAGATGCAAGTGTAGGTGGTAAAAATGGTGTCAATTTTGGCAAGCTAAAAAACATGATTGGCATTTTCAATCCTCCTAAATTTGTGATTTGTGATCCTGTATTGCTTCAAACCTTACCTAAACGCGAAGTAAGAAGTGGATTTGGTGAAGTAATCAAACATGCATTTATTAAGGATGAGCAACTTTATCACTTTCTAAAAGAGAATAAAGATGCATTGCTAAATCTTGACTCTGAATTAATGGAAGATTTGGTTTTTAGAGCCGTTTCTATTAAAACAGAGGTAGTTGAAGGTGATCCATTTGAAAAAGGCGAACGAAAGAAACTAAATTTTGGTCACACCATAGGTCATGCCATTGAAAACAATTCTGATTTAACACATGGAGAAGCCATTTCGGTTGGTATGATATTAGCTGCCGAATTATCTGTTGAAATGTGCAATTTGAACAGTGCTGATTCAGAAAAAATTAGCAGTTTATTAACTGATTTTGAACTGCCTTTAAACCACAATGTTTCTGCGGAAACCATTAACCACTATTTAATCAAGGACAAAAAGAAAAACAGGTCAACAATTGACTTTATTCTACTCAAAAAAATTGGAGAAGCTAGCATTGTTACGATTCCAATTGATGAACTAAAAACCAAAGTAATTGGTCTTTGTGCCAAACCCAAAACAGCCCAATAAAACCACAAATTATGAGAGTTCGAATCCAAGCCTCAACAATTAAAGGAAAATTAACCCCTCCTTCTTCAAAAAGTATGATGCAAAGAGCTTTGGCAGCAGCAATGTTAGCCAAAGGGACATCTATTATTCACAATCCATGTAAATGTGAAGACGCTGAAGCTGCAACTGATATCATTCAACGAATGGGATCAAAAGTGAATAAACAAGAGGCATCACTTCAAGTCATTTCCTCTGAAGGAGTAGCTCCAGAAATTATCAATGTTGGAGAATCTGGTTTATCACTAAGAATGTTCTCTCCAATTGTTGCCTTAAATCCTGTAAAGACAGAGATTAATGGCCGAGGAAGCATTCTAAAAAGACCGATCCACAACATTTTAGAAGGATTAGAAAATTTAGGTATCGAATGCGAAAATACGGGTAAAGGATTTTTACCAATTCAGCTACAAGGTGGTTACAAAAGCAATTTCGCTAAAATTGACGGATCACTGGGATCTCAATTCCTTACCGGATTATTAATGGCTTTACCTTGCCGTGAAGAGGATACTGCACTAAAAGTGACTAACTTAAAGAGCATTCCTTACATCAACATGACCATCGATTTGTTAAAAGATTTTGGCATTGAGATAACACATGAAGATTACAAGACCTTTGCAATTAAAGGAAATCAAAAATACAAACCTACAGAATATACTATTGAGGCCGATTGGAGCTCTGCTGCTCCCCTTCTTGTTGCTGGAGCAGTAAAAGGAAGTGTAAGTTTAGAGCACATGAATCAAAATTCTTATCAAGCAGATAAAGAAATTCTTACAGCGCTAAAAAAATGTGGTGCTTCAATTAAATGGGAAGGCAACACCTTGAGCGTAGAGAAAAAAGGCCTAAATGCTTTTGAATTTGATGCAACTCATTGTCCTGATTTGTTTCCTCCGCTAGTAGCTCTTGCTGCAAACTGCAATGGCGAAAGCAGAATAAAAGGAGTTCACAGACTAGAGCACAAGGAAAGTAATCGTGGCATTGTATTGCAAAAAGAATTTGCAAAATTGGGTGTTCCAATTCGAATCGAAGAAGACGAAATGATAATCCCAGGCGGAAGATTACGTGGCGGGTTAGCCAATAGCAATAACGATCATCGCATTGCAATGGCTTTGGCTGTAGCCGGATTATCATCACTTAATCCTGTTGAAATTGGACAGCACGAATGTGTAGCAAAATCATACCCTGATTTCTTTGCTGATTTACGAAAAATTGGTGGTGGTGTGGCTCAATTCTATTTCAAGAGTCAATTTGTTTAAAGAAAATATAAAATGATAATAGTTAGTTCCTGCTTGGCAGGATGTGAGTGCAGATACGATGGCAACAGCAATGAAGTACCAGAAATAAAGAAAATGGTACTTGAAAACAAAGCAATTGCCCTTTGTCCTGAAGAATTAGGAGGATTATCTACACCACGAATTCCTTGTGAAATTGTATTTAAAGAAAATGAACGAAGAGTAATTGGTCAAGATCAAAAAGATTATACTCAAGAATTTTCGAAAGGTGCAGAAATATTTTCGAATGTAGCCAAAGCTTTGAATGCTAAAATGGTGATTTTAAAAGCCAATAGTCCATCCTGTGGATTTGGAAACATTTACGATGGTAGCTATACAAGAACACTAACAAAAGGAAATGGTTTTACTGCCGAAAGACTTTTAGAGATGGACATTGAAATTTTCAACGAAACAAATTTCCATACGATTATCAAATAAGGAAGTAAATTGCAAAGCGATTTAAAATAATTAATTTTAGTACGAATAACAGATTGTGGTTCCGGCAGATTAGCTTTTCCACATCTTATACCTCTATACAAATGAATAATTTCGGTAGAATATTTAGACTTAGCATATTTGGAGAATCTCATGGCAAAGGAGTTGGAGTTACCATAGATGGATGTCCATCGGGAATTGAACTGACTGAAGAAGATCTTTTGGTTGATTTAGGCCGAAGAAAATCGGGAGCCAAAGGAACCACTCCAAGAATTGAACAAGATTTACCCAACATACTAAGCGGAACCTTTGAAGGTAAAACCACAGGAGCACCTTTGATTATCTTGTTCCATAACAACAATACCAAATCGAAAGATTACAGCAACTTATTGGATAGTCCACGCCCTGGACATGCCGATTTTGTTGCTAAACATAAATTTGGTGAACACAACGACTACACAGGTGGCGGTCATTTTTCTGGTAGAATAACATTGGGAATTGTTGCTGCTGGAACTGTTGCTAAAAAAATATTAGGCGATGTGAACATAGCTGCCAAACTAACCGAAATTGGAGGTAAAACTGATTTTGATGCAGCCATTGAAGAAGCACTACTTGAACACGATTCTATTGGCGGAATTGTTGAGTGTAAAGCCAACAATCTTCCTATCGGATATGGAGAACCATTTTTTGACTCGGTAGAATCGATGATTTCACATTTAATTTTTGCAATCCCTGCTACCAAAGGAATTGAGTTCGGTTCAGGCTTTGCTGCAGCCAAGATGAAAGGTTCTGAGCACAATGATAATTTCATTGACGGATCTGGAAAAACAGAGACCAACAATGCAGGTGGAATCAATGGTGGAATCACTAATGGAAACGAATTGGTATTCCGCGTAGCGGTTAAGCCAACCTCTTCTATTGGTAAAAATCAGAAAACCATGAATTTTGCGAAAGGTGAAGTTGAAGATCTTCTAATTGAAGGAAGACATGATGCTTGTATTGCCCTTCGTGTTCCGGTTATTGTAGAAGCAGTAACGGCAATTGCTTTAGCTGATTTAAAATTACTAGATAAAGCTAGAAAATCATAGATTATAGTAGTTCGCTACAATAATGTATTTCAATCAATTAGAAAAGAGATGTTGTTCGCAGCATCTCTTTTTTGCACTACAAATTTCTCCAACTCCAAATTAAGATTAACTCTTTACAGACTCCTCATTTTTCCGTAACTTATTACTTCCAATTGATTTTGAGAATATTAACTAAACTTAAACCGAACATGAAAAATAATAGAAATTTGCTGCGGATTTGTGGGTATTTCTTCCTGTTTTGTTTTTTAGCAACAAAAATATCTGCTCAGGAACCTCAAATAAAAAAAAGAATTGCTGTCTTCGTTTTCGAAGACAAAACAGATAAAAGCTGGCGTTGGTGGAACAACAAAGGCGTTGGTGATGGCGTTAGCGATATGCTAACAACTGCATTAGTGAAATCGGGGAACTACCGTGTTATTGAAAGAGCCGAAATTGATCGTATTTTAAACGAACAAGACTTTGGACAAAGTGGTCGTGTAACCCAACAAAGTGCTGCTAAAATTGGAAGTGTATTGGGTGTAGAAATGGCTGTAATTGGTTCCGTATCAGAGTTCGGCTATAAAAAAGGAGAAACTGGCGGTTCTATAAAAGGCTTGGGCATTGGTGTTTCCAATCAAGCAGCTACTGTAGGAGTAGATGTTCGCATGGTAAATACATCAACAGGAGAAATCATCACAGCTGAAAATGTGCGAAAGAAAAAATCGGCTAAAGGACTAAAGCTAAGAACCAATAAGCTCAATTTCAAGGATCGGAAAGACTTCGATGAATCCCTTGTTGGTAAGGCCGCAAGGGAAGCAATTGAAGACATCGTTTCGATGATAGATAACAGTGCCAACAACATTCCATGGCAGGCAAAAGTAATCACCGAAAAATCAGGAGTCGTTTTTATCAATTCGGGCAAAGCAGATGGTCTAGAAGTTGGTGATGTGTTCTCGGTATATAGCAAAGGAGAGGACCTTATTGATCCTGACACAGGAATATCATTAGGAAGTGTTGACTCCAAAATTGGAGAAATTAAAATTACTGATGCCAACATTGGAAATGGCAAAGCATCCAAGTGTTCTATTGTTGAAGGTTCTGGATTTACTAAAGGTAATTTTGTTCGCTTAAAATAAACTATATAGTCTTTCAAGCACCTTTCATAATTCAGCAATAAATAGTTTTAAGTTCCAACAAATAGCAAGGAATAAACCCCAATATTTAAGCTAGAAAGCTTATATTTAGGAAGCAAAAACTAATAATAAACAGACTACTAATAATGATAGATTATTCAATGACAGTTGAAATGGACATAAGCATAAGAGCTTATGACATTGATGCGATGGGAATTGTGAGTAATATAACGTACATCCGCTGGTTCGAAGATTTACGTCATATATTCCTCGAAAAGCGATACTCTTACGAAGAGATGATTGCAACAGGGATCTCCCCTATTCTAGTCAAAACTGAAGTTAACTACAAAATACCGCTTACAATACATGATAAACCCAAAGGCTATTGTACCATTAAAAACTTAGGATCGAGTAAATGGGAATTGGAATTTGAGATTAAATCTGATGACGTACTTCATTGCAAAGGAAAACAAGTTGGTTGCTTTTATAACATCGAAAAGAAAAGGCCATCTCTTGTTCCTGAAAGATTATTAGAGGCTTACGAAAAAGCCAAAGAACTTAGTTTAGTAGAATAAAAGCTACAAGCGGAAAACCACAAAATGATATTTTTGTGGTTTTCTTTTTGACATTAATTCACCTGTATAAATCAATACTTACTAATTTCCCAGCCATCCTTCCCCTTTCTAAAGTTCGAACTATTAATTGTATATTTATTTTCAACTTTATTATTTATGAATAAAAAAATTAAATACATATCCCTCCTAAGAGGAATTAATGTTGGTGGAAAACGCAAGATTCTAATGGCTGATTTAAAAAGTCTGTATTCCAAGTTAGGCTTTACCAATTGCACCAGTTATATACAAAGTGGTAATGTTATTTTCGAATACAAAGAACACGCAGCATCTGAATTAGCGAATAAAATAGAAACAGCTGTAAAAAAAGAATATGGTTTTGATGTTCCCGTAATTGTAATAACAACAAATGAACTTCAAGAAGCAATTCAGATTAATCCATATACCGAAACGAAGGGTATTGAAAGCATTTGCCTCACCTTTCTAAACAAAAAACCAGAAGCAGACTTGATTAATAAAATCAGCAATTTAAATTTCTCTCCTGATGAATTTCAAATTAAAAATCAAAATGTGTTTATTTTTTGTCCAGGTCCTTATCACAAAACCAAATTAAGCAACCAGTTCTTTGAATCGAAGCTAAAAGTTCGTGCAACTACGCGTAATTGGAAAACAGTTTTAAAACTTTTAGAATTATCCGAATAATCATCTGAAAATAGTCCAAAATTATGGCGAGTATTACATCTCTTAAAAATGAAAACCCAGATGCTGTATACGAAGCATTTGCACAAGCCTTTAACGATTACGAAATTCAGCTAAGCAAAGAAGAATTCTTTCGCATGATGAGCAGAAGAGGCTTTGATCCATCACTTTCTTTTGCCGCCTATGAAAATGATAAAATTGTAGCTTTCACCTTAAACGGAATTGGAGAATTTAATGGCATTAAAACTGCCTACGATACAGGAACTGGGACAATAAAAGAGTATCGTGGAAAAGGTCTTGCATCTGAAATATTTAAGTATTCCATCCCATATCTAAAAAGTTCAGGAATTGAACAATACTTACTGGAAGTATTGCAACACAATGAAAAAGCCGTTTCTATATATAAAAAATTGGGATTCGAAATGAGTCGAGAATTTAACTACTTTGTGAAGGATAATTCTGAGTTGAAATTTGGCACCAAGCAATTAAACCAGGGATATCAAGTAATTGACATTGATCTAAATAACACCATTTCAATGCTAGAATTTTGCGATTTCAATCCTTCTTGGCAAAATAGCTTTGAAGCAATATCCCGAAATCCATTAGATTTTAAAGCCATAGGTATTACCGACTCAGAACGCTTAATTGGCTATTGTATTTTTGAGCCAAATTCTGGAGATATAAGCCAAATTGCTGTCGATAGAACACATAGAAGAAAAGGAGTTGGAAGCCATTTACTTTCCCAAGTTCTAAAAAACAATAAGCACAATTCCATTAAAATTATCAATACAGACGTAAGCTGTACCTCTATAACCAATTTTTTAAAAGCAAATACAATAGAACCAATAGGAAAACAATTTGAAATGATTAAAAAATTGTAGAAAAAAGGAATTCGATAGCAATATTCAAAAATTACAACATATGTACATCTAGAAAATACGCATGCTTATCGAAAAATTAAATTATTCCACTTTATTATCGAATATATCCTCATTTATATTCGCCCATAATCTTATTTTTGACGTCTTCAATAGAAACAACTTAAAACAACAAGGTATAATTACTCAATCATGAAGAAAAATCTACTGACATTCCTATTTATAATGATAGGAATTGGCTTGTTTGCACAAAAAACACCTGTAACAGAAGCCAATTATGAATTAGCAGCACGCTTTTCGCCTACAAAATTGCGTAGTATGGTATACTCTACATCTGTAAACCCACATTGGTTAAAAAATGGAGAAAAATTTTGGTACACTTATCGTACATCCCAAGGACAAAAATATTATATCGTTGATCCGGTAAGAAATAGCAAAAAACAATTGTTCGACGCTGTTAAAATGGCCTCCGACATGAGCCGTTTAACTGGAGATCCTTTTAATGCTCAAAACCTAAACATCAGCAAACTAAAATTCATTAAAAATGAAAGTGTTTTGCAATTCGAGGTAAAAAGTAAGCTTGCTGAAGAGGAAGAAAAGGATGAGGAAGATGGCGACAAGCAAGACGATAAAGAAGACGAAAAGAAAAAAGATAAGAAGAAAAAGATGGTAGCTAAGGTTTGGCATTTCGAATACCAAATTGCTAGCAAAAAACTAAATCTTCTTGACGATTTTGAAAAACCATTAGAGCAAAAGAAATGGGCTTCTGTAGCACCGAATGAGGAATATGTAATTTTCGCAAAGCATCACAACTTGTATTGGATGGATATGGAAAATTACAAGAAAGCTCAAAAAAGTGAAAAAGATTCAACCATTGTTGAGCATCAATTAACAACCGATGGTGTTGTAAATTACTGCTACGGCACTAGCTCTTACGGAAAAACCAATAGCGAAAAAGAGAAGGAAAAAGACGACAGAAAAGCTGCTTACGTAACTTTCTCTAAAGATTCTAAAAAGTTTGCACTGACCAGAGAAGACGAACGTGAAGTTAAAGATCTTTGGGTTTTGAATTCGGTAGCAAAAGGTCGTCCAACATTGGAAACCTACAAATATCATATGGCTGGAGAAAAAGAGGCTCCTCAATATGAATTGCATATTTTCGATTGGGAAACTAAAGAATCGGTTGTTGTTAAAGCAGATGCTTACAAAGATCAAACACTCTCTATACTAAGAGCTCCTAGGAAGAAGATGAACAAAGATGACGATTTAAAATTCTCAAAATGGTTATCAGCGACAAGCGATGAATTGTATTTTAAGCGTACAAGTCGTGATATGAAGCGAGTTGACATCTGCTCGGCGAATACAGCAACTGGAGAAGTTAAAGTAATCATCGAAGAAAGGTTGAATACTTACATTGAAACTCGTTCTTTGGTTTCTATCAACAAGGGAAAAGAATTTATTCACTGGTCAGAACGCGATGGATGGGCGCATTTCTACCTTTACGATGCTGAAGGAAATCTAAAAAACCAAATCACTTCTGGTGCATGGCATGCAGACGAAGTGCAAGGTGTTGATGAAAAGAACAGAGTTCTTTATTTTACAGCTAATGGCAAAGTAAAAGGAGAAGATCCGTACTATGTACATCTTTACAGAGTAAATTTTGACGGTACGGGATTAAAACTATTAAACAAAGGAGATTTTGACCACAAAGTAAGCTTGAACGACCAAGCACATTACTTTGTTAATACCTCATCGAGAGTAAATACAGCTCCAGAATCGAAACTTTACGATTCTAAAGGAACCAAAATTATGGATTTGGAAACTGCTGATTTGTCAATTCTTTTTGAATCAGGATACAAATTTCCTGAAATCTTCACAGTAAAAGCTGCCGATGGTTTTACGGATCTTTACGGTGTGATGTATAAGCCTTTTGATTTCGATCCTAACAAAAAATACCCTATTCTTACTTACGTGTATCCTGGTCCACAAACCGAAGCAGTTTACAAAAGCTTCTCTACACGTATGGATAGAGCAGATCGTATGGCACAATTAGGATTTATTGTTGTTACTGTTGGTCATAGAGGTGGTCATCCTGATCGTTCAAAATGGTACCATAACTACGGATATCAAAACATGAGAGACTACCCTCTATTGGATAAGAAAGTTGCCTTAGAACGTCTCGCTAATCGTCACGATTTTATTGACATCAACAAAGTAGGAATTTTTGGACACTCAGGTGGTGGATTCATGTCTACAGCTGCAATGTTAGTTTATCCTGATTTCTTTAAAGTTGCAGTTTCGGCAGCTGGTAATCATGACAACAACATATACAACCGTTGGTGGAGTGAAACTCACCATGGTGTAAAAGAGGTTATTTCTGAAAAAGGTGATACTACTTTTACTTACAAAATAGCAACGAATCCTAGCTTGGCTAAAAATCTAAAAGGTAAACTTTTACTGGTTACTGGAGATATTGACAACAATGTTCATCCAGCAAACACGGTTCGCGTTGCAAATGCACTTATTAAAGCAAACAAGCGTTTTGACTTCTTCATGTATCCTGGCCAACGTCACGGTTTTGGAAACATGAGTGAATATTCTTTCTGGATTAGAAGTGAATATTTCTGCAAGCATTTACTTGGAGACTTTAGACATGGAGCAGATTTCATGGAAATGCAAAATGAAAAGCCAAAGAACTAAAAGAATAATCTAGTTAAATCTAAATCCCGGTCTACTTTCGTAGATCGGGATTCTTTTTGTAATTTTCTCAGAGGTCATTTTACAATTCAAGAATCAGAAAATACTATATTGCATTATGAAATTCATTCTTGCAATCCTACTAACAACTTTTACATTGACAAATACTGATTCTTTTAAATCGGATCAAAAGAGATATTCAAGAGTTCGTGAGGCATATACTGAAAAAGAACAAGGAATAAAAGATCTGTTGAAGAGCAAAAACATTAAAATAGAGAATTTAGAAATTTATTTGCGTGCTTTTAAGAAGGAGAAGAAAATTCAATTATGGGGAAAGAATAAATCCGATCAAAAATTTAAGCTGATTAAGGAGTACAAAATTTGTAGAAACTCTGGAAAATTAGGCCCAAAACGTACAAAAGGAGACTTGCAAGTTCCCGAAGGTTTTTACCATATCGATCGATTCAATCCATACAGCAACTTCCATCTTTCTTTGGGCATCAATTATCCCAATCCATCAGATAAAACACTTGGGACAAAGGATAATTTGGGTGGAGATATTTTTATTCACGGCTCATGCGTAACCATTGGTTGTTTGCCTATTACTGATGAACAAATCAAGGAACTTTATTTATTCTGCATAGAAGCCAAAAACAATGGTCAAAATACGATTCCTGTGACTATTTTTCCTACTGTAATGAGTGATGAAAATTACGATTCTCTACTCAAAAAATATAAAGAAGATACAGATAAAACGGAGCTCTGGGAAGAATTAAAACTTGCTTACGACATTTTTAATAGAACAAAAGAAATGCCTGCAATCAGATTTTTATCTAACGGCAGGCATAGCATATCAGAATAAGCCTAAGCTTTTATTTTTGCGCAAAATTCTCTCAAAATTCGTTCCGTAGATTCAATATCTAGGCATTCATCAGTCACCGAAACACCATATTTCAATTCTGATTTGTCTTTTGGAATACTTTGCTTTCCAAAATTCAAATGACTCTCGATCATAAATCCGATAATCGATTTGTTGCCATTGCTAATTTGTTCCGCCAAGCTTTTCAATACAATTTCTTGTTTCGCTGCTTCTTTTCCACAATTGGCATGACTGCAATCAACCATTATTCCATGTTCTATTCCCTGCTTCGCTAACTTCTCTTCTACCTCTGCAACATGCTTTCTATCAAAATTAGGTTCTTTACCACCTCGAAGTATTACATGTGTATTTGGATTCCCTAATGTGCGCACAACAGCGACCTTACCTTCAGGATTAATACTTACAAAATTATGTGGAGCTGCTACTGCTTGCATCGCATTTAAGGCAATATCGATATTACCATCGGTACCATTTTTAAAACCAACTACCGATGACAAACCACTTGACATGTTACGATGACTTTGCGATTCGGTAGTACGAGCTCCAATAGCTGTCCAAGAAAACAAATCTTGAATGTACTGAGGAGTAACAATATCTAAAGCCTCTCCCGCTGCTGGCAAACCCAATTCAGCAATGTATACCAAAAGTTCACGAGCCTGTTTTAACCCATCCTGAATTTTACAAGAATTATCCATGTATGGATCATTAATCATTCCTTTCCAACCTACAGTTGTCCTTGGCTTTTCGAAATAGACACGCATAACAATAAACAAATCATCCTTTAATTCATCAGCCAATACTTTCAATTTCTGTGCGTACTCTTTAGCCGATTTCACATCATGAATTGAACAAGGCCCAACTACAGCAAGAATTCTTTTGTCTTGACCATTTAAAATGTTCTTAATTGTTGCCTGTCCATTATATACAGTTTCTATGTGCTTTTCAGAAAGGGGATATAAATCTTTTAATTGCGAAGGGGTTATAATCGACTGCTCCACACTCACATTTAAATTCTCTATTCTCGGGTCCATCATATTCTTTACTCTTAATTGATTTTGATTGCAAATTGTCTTACAGCTTGTGAAAATAAGCTTTATTTCTTTTAATGTGAATTTTTAGACTCACCAATATGAATAAACTCTATACAAATGAATAGCAAATCAATCCTTTATTTTGATAACTTATAAGATGCCTCAAATAAATAATATATATACTTTGACCATTACATATTGTTTTGTAGATTAGTAGATATTCTTAATGAAATAAAGAATACATAACAAATCCATACTAGACAATTACGAGGGTCAAACAATTCAAAACCATCATAATAAGATCTCCAATGAATAAAACTGCACTAGTAAGCCTTTTCTTTTTCCTAATATTTCAACAGCAACTATTAGCTGAGAATGACAAACAATTACTAACAGGTCGAGTTGTTGATATTGAAAACAATGAACCAATTAAAAATGTAGAACTATTTATCTCTGGCGCTACAGTTGGAACAACTACAAATGAGAATGGAGAATTTTCTCTTAAAACTCCTTTTCTACCTTGTCATTTAGTAGTAATGCATGTTAGTTACAAATCTGTAGTTATACCTGTTACAAAATCTTGCACTTTCCCAATCAAACTAAGTAAAGTAAATCATGGCATTGATGAAGTTAGGGTAAAAGGAAAAGATATGAGAAAGAGAAATCTACGAATGTTTAATGAATATTTTCTCTGGAATACCACCAAACGACAAATTCAAATATTAAATGATTCAGTATTAAAGTTTAAGCGTGATGAACATGATTTTCACGCTTATTGCAATTCCCCTCTTATTGTAAGAAACAATCAATTAGGCTACAATGTGAAAATACTTATTCAAGACTTTCATGTATGTAAAAAAGAATTTAGATCAGGAAAGAAACTTGAATTAAACTCAAATGGACATGGTGTTTTTAAACTTAAAGCTTATCATTATTACACAAAAACTGGACAATTTAACTCTGAAACCCTTACAAAAATAGAAGATAATAGGCGCGAACATTATCATGGTTCGCTAAGACATTTCCTTACTTCTTTATATAATGGTAAATTAAAAGAAAATGGCTTTTCAATTAAAGTAAAGGAAGATTCAATTCGATATCCGTTCGTTTTAACATTGGCGCAAAAAGATTCCAAAAAATTTAAGTTTAACGCTGATAAAATATCAGTTGTATATTACGAAGACTTCGATGACATGCCAATTAATTTAAACTATGAATTTAATGGTTATCGTTATCATACATCACAATTCATTTCACTTGGTCAAGAATTTGAAGTTCGTTCTAATGGAACATCTCCACATTTACTTTTTGAGGTAAAAGGTGCGATGGGAAACAATTCTCCTGCGAATACTTTACCAGACGATTATTGCCCTAAATAATTTCACATTCTTTATGAATTATTCACTTTTAAATGACATTTAAACCATTAAAATAAAGTAATAAAAGCTTAAATTCGAGTCAAATTTAACCGACTCTAATCCATCCTACATGTTTTTTATAATTGGTATTTGTATTGCTTTTTTTCTTGAGTTCCTTTTGTTAATCAAAAAGAACAAATCAAAAGCAGATAAAGTTTTAGCAATCTGGCTCTTGTTAATGGCTATACACCAAGCTCTATTTTATCATCACATCACAGGCAAAACCTTTGAGATTCCACATATGTTGGGCATTTTAATGCCTCTCCCAATTTTGCATGGAGTATTGCTTTATTTTTACGTATTAGAAGTAACGGGAAAACAAATTACAACAAAGATTCGTCTATTACATCTAACACCTTATTTCACATTAATCATTCTTTTAATTCCATTTTACACACTATCGCCTGAAGAAAAAATCTACGTATTTAGAAATGACGGTATCGGTTTTGAATGGTTTATGTTTATTCATCAAGCATCAATGATTATTAGCGGAATTGCTTATACTATCTGGACATTTCTATTAATTCGAAATCATCAAAAAAACATACAATCTACATTTTCAAATACCGATAAGAAAGAATTGCAATGGCTGCGTTACCTAGCTATCGGACTTGGATTAATATGGATCGTTGCGATATTTTTCGATGAGCAAATTATTTTCTCCTGCATAGTTGTCTTTGTGCTGTTTATCGGTTTTTTTGGAATCAATCAAATGAATATTTTCACCACTTCCCCTTCATCAAATTCAGATAATGAAAACAAAAAACCGATTGAAAAAGAGCAAAAGACAGAATTAAATTCACCAGAGAAAAAAAGATATGCTAAATCTGGTGTGAATGAAGAAATGGCAGAAGAAATCTATAGTAAACTAAACGAACTAATGCCAAATAAAAATCTTTACAAACAAGAGAATCTCACCTTAAGCGAATTGGCAAAACAACTAAACGTTCACCCCAATCACCTATCTCAAGTCATTAACGAAAAAGAAGAAAAAAACTTTTATAATTACATCAATTCGCTTCGAATTAAAGAATTTATTCGATTGGCTTCTCAACAAAAAAATGAAAAATTCACCTTAATGTCTTTGGCGCAAGACTGCGGATTCAACTCAAAGTCGACTTTCAACAAACATTTCAAGGCCTATACACAAAAAACACCATCAGAATTCTTTAGAGAACAAAAGACTGCAGTATAGTTAATTAACTAGGCTTGCCTATAAGCACGCACCTTAAATTTGTACGTACTTATAAGGAGAGTCTTTTCCAAATATTAATTTCCAGATGTTTGTCAAACTTTATTCAAAATGATTTATAAAAAGCTCAATTTGAAATTTGAACTTACCACTCTTCAAAAAATAACAGTTGTATTATAAGGCAAAAAGAGTAAACGAATTACAACAATTAAAAGATCAGGAAAAAGTAAAAAGAATAATTATGACGAAAAAATTAGAAACACGATACGTGTAAAAGGATTTACAATTGTCATACTATAAGTTTTACACAAAACCCACTATCTACCAAATAGTGATGATCAACAAAAGAAGACCAATAAAAACAAATTAAGTAGAAATTGGTAAATGATGTACAAGAAAATGAGAAAGATTATTACTAGCGTAGTTCTAGTACTAACACTATTTGTCTCTTCGGTTTATGCTCAAGAGAATTATACTGTTAGCGGAACCGTAAAAGATGTAAAAAATGGAGAGACCCTACTAGGAGCATCTGTTTATTTTAAAGGAACAAGTATTGGTGTAATGAGCAATGAATATGGATTTTATTCACTTACCATGCCAAAAGGAAATTACACACTTAGTGTATCGTATCTTGGATATCAAGAATCCTCAAAAGAAATCATACTTGAAAAAGATCAGAAGGTAAATTTTGAAATCAACGAAAGTTCAACTCAATTGAGTGAAATTATTGTTACTGGCGAAGAAAGTGAGAAGGCAAACATTAGCTTACCCCAAATGAGTGTTTCTAAACTTAAGGCCAGTACAATAAAACAGATGCCGGTAGTTCTAGGCGAAACAGATGTACTAAAAGCAATACAAATACTTCCTGGCGTTACAAACAATGGAGAAGCTTCAGGTGGTTTTCATGTTCGTGGAGGTTCTGTAGATCAGAATTTGGTTTTGCTCGACGAAGCAATTATTTACAACTCCTCTCACCTACTGGGATTCTTTTCAGTTTTTAATGCTGATGCAATAAAAGACGTAAAATTATACAAGGGAGGCATACCAGCTCGCTTTGGTGGAAGAGTATCATCGGTATTGGACATTCGCCAGAAAGATGGTAACAGTAAAAACTTTAGCATGACAGGTGGAATTGGACTCATCTCGAGTCGACTGGCTGTCGAAGGTCCAATGTTCAATAAAAAGGGCTCTTTTCTTATGGCTGGAAGAAGCTCGTATGCACATCTTTTCTTAAAGCTTGCAGACAATAACAACAGCGCCTCTTTTTACGATTTAAACCTAAAAAGTCATTACGAAATCAACAAAAAGAACAAGATTTTCCTTTCGGGATATTTCGGACGAGACAATTTTAGCATTAATGGTGCATTCGAAAGCAATTATGGTAATTTATCGGGAAACTTAAGATGGAACCACATCTTTAACGACAAGTTATTCTCAAACTTATCCTTAATTTACAGCAAATACGACTATGAATTGGTATTGGATTTTATGGATTTCGATTGGATTTCAGAAATTCACAATTACAATTTAAAATATGATTTTAAGTATTATGCGAATAGCAAACTAAAATTAGATTTTGGACTGAGTACAATTGGCTATAAATTCAATCCAGGAGAAATTAGCCCAACTTCCGAGACCTCATCCATCAACTACTTGCAGTTGGAACAAAAGAGAGCTTTAGAAAGTGCTTTGTACATAAATGCCGAACACAAATTAAGCGACAAACTTAGTCTTCAATACGGAGTTAGATACAGTAATTTCATGCGATTTGGCGGCCAATCCATGACCAATTATGCAAACAATCTACCTGTTGTTTACAACTCTACATTGGGCATTTACGAAAGAGGAACTGAAATTAGCGAAACAGAATATAAGAAAAATGACCGCATAGCAGATTTTAATAACTTAGAACCGCGCTTGGCTCTGTCTTACCAAATGAATGAATCTTCATCGGTAAAAGCCGCTTATACAAGAGCTGCACAGTACATTCATTTGCTTTCGAACACCACATCGGTAACACCATTAGATGTTTGGACTCCAAGTGGCCAGTACATTAAACCACAGCTTTCTGATCAGTATTCAATTGGTTATTTTAAAGATTTTAAAAACAGTATTTATTCTTTAGAATTGGAAGCTTACTATAAAACCACCGACAATCGCATCGATTACATTGACGGATCGGATTTGATCGGAACAGAGCAAATTGAAGCAGAAATTCTAAATGGAGAAGCAAGAGCTTATGGTTTGGAGCTAATGTTACGTAAAAATGAAGGCCGTTTTACAGGTTGGTTGGCATACACTCTTTCAAGAGCGGAACAAAAAACACCTGGTGGTAAAGCTGGCGGATTAGGAATCAACAATGGTGAGTGGTACAAATCTTCTCACGATCGCACACACGACATTTCTTTAACAGGATCTTACAAACTAAATGAAAAATGGACGGTGAGTTCAAATCTGGTTTTTCAGACAGGACGACCTGTTACCTATCCTAATGGTCAATATCAATACGAAGGATTATCGATCGCAAGTTACTCCGACCGAAATGCAGATCGTTTACCATCCTATCATCGCTTAGATGTAGCGGTAAGTTATAAGCCGAACAGGAAGCCAAACAACAGATTAAAAGGCGAATGGGTCTTTGGAATATACAATTTGTATAACCGACAAAATGCCGCAGCAATTTCATTCGGTCAAAACTTAGAATCAGGTGCAAACGAAGCTACTCGAACAGCTATTTTCGGAATTGTACCATCAGTTACTTACAATTTTAAATTTTAAGATCATGTACAAATTTTCAACATATATAGTTATCGGAATCGCATTACTATTCGCTGCTTGCACCGAAGTAATCAACGTTGACGTACCCGTTGCCGAAGCAAGATTAGTTGTTGAGGCATCTATCGATTGGGAAAAAGGAACCAATGGCAATACACAAATCATTAAACTAAGTTCTTCTACACCTTATTTCGCCGAAAACAAAAGCAATGGTGTTAGCAATGCAAGCGTAAGTGTTACCGACAATAACAGCAATCAGGAATTCACTTTCGTGGATCAGCAAAACGGAGAATACCTTTGTACAGATTTTATTCCTGTACTAAATCACAGCTATACGCTAAATATTGAACACAATGGAGAAAACTATACAGCAGTTGAAACCCTCATGTCTGTGACCGAAATAGATCGCATTGAACAGTCTGTTGAAGACGGCTTTGACGATGAGGTAATTGAACTAAACATGTACGTTCCAGATCCAGCCGATGAGGAAAACTATTACTTAATTAAATTTCAGGAAGAAGGCGATTTATTACCCGAACTTTTTGATGTTGATGATGAGTTTGTGGATGGTAACGAAATGAAGTTCTTCATCGAAAAATTAGATGATGAGGACACAGGCGAAGAAGAATTCGAAACAGGAGATGTGGTTCATATAAATCTTTATGGAATTTCAGAAGCCTATTACAATTACATTCGCATTTTAATTGAACAAACCGAAACAGGAGATATCTTTAGTACGATTCCAGTTGCAATAAAAGGAAATTGCATTAACGAAGCTAATCCTGATAATTACGCCTTCGGATATTTTAGACTAACTCAAGTTGATAAAGTGACTTATACCGTAGAGTAAATACAGTTTATCACTCAAATAACACAATCCCGATCTCCTATTAAGAGATCGGGATTTTTTCATCTTCTTCAGTAAGTACTTTACATTTCAAAAGTTTATATAGATTCTAAACAAGGTGCAAAACCTAATAGATACAAGCAACACAAACCATTCCCTCATCCTAATCCACTCAATATCAACCCAAAATAACCAAAACTGCAAGTTATACATCTATATATGTGAATATTATTTATTACATTAGATCATTAACAAAAGAAAGCTTGTTGGTTTCCACACAATCCATCTTTGTTCAGCTTTTTATTTAGAATATACACATCCTTAAATAAAACAGATCATGGCTAAAATTGTAGTTTTAGGAGCAGGAATTTCAGGACATACTGCTGCTGCATTTATCAAGAAAAAGCTAGGCAAAAAACACGAAGTTGTCGTTGTCTCTCCAAGCCAATACTATCAATGGATACCATCCAATATTTGGGTTGGTGTTGGTAGAATGAAGGTAGACCAAGTTCGCTTCAAGCTTAAAAAGGTTTACGATCGATGGAAAATTGATTTTAAACAAGCCAAAGCTGTTTCTATTCATCCAGAAGGTAATGAAACAAACAACAATGGATTTGTTAGCATAGAATATACTGATCCTAACAAACAAGGTGAAACAGAACAGGTTGATTATGACTACTTGGTAAATGCTACTGGTCCGAAACTAAATTTTGAAGCAACACCAGGCTTGGGTCCGGGTAAAAATACCGAATCTGTTTGTTCTTGCGATCACGCCATACATGCATGGGATAAATTACAAGCTTGCTTTACCAAAATGGAAGCTGGAGAAAAACAAACCTTTCTTATTGGAACAGGTCACTCCATGGCAACTTGCCAAGGAGCAGCTTTCGAATACATTTTGAATGTTTCTTACGAAATTAAGAAACGAAATCTACAAGAAAAAGCTGAGTTAATCTGGATCACGAACGAATACGAACTAGGTGATTTTGGAATGGGTGGCGCTTTTATTAAACGTGGAGGCTATGTAACATCTACCAAAGTATTTGCCGAATCCTTTTTAATTGAACACGGCATAAAATGGATTAAGCGTGCTGGAGTATTTGAAATAGAACCGGGCAAAGCCAATTATGAAACACTTGATGGAGAAAAGGATTCTGTTGCCTTTGATTTCTCAATGTTGATACCCGGTTTCGCAGGTGCAGGACTCAAAGCTTTTGATAAAAACGATGAAGATATCACGTCTACAATTTTTACGCCCAATGGTTTTACAAAAGTAGATGCCGATTACACACCAAAAGATTTTGAAGAATGGAAAGCAGCCGATTGGCCTCAAACCTATCGCAACCAAACCTATCCGAACATATTTGCCCCTGGAATTGCATTCGCTCCTCCGCACTCCATTTCCAAACCAATGAAAAGCACAAATGGAACAGCTATTTTCCCATCGCCTCCTCGCACAGGAATGCCATCGGGTGTATCCGGTAAAATTGTAGCCTTAAACATTGTAAACCTTGTTAAAAAAGGCGAACATGAATTAAAACACAGAGCTTCGATGGCAAAAATGGGTGCTGCCTGCATTGTTTCTGCTGGCTATGGCATGACCAAAGGATCGGCAGCCACTATGACCGTATACCCAATTGTTCAAGATTGGGAAAAATATCCAGAATGGGGACGCAGCATTAAATACACAATGGGAGAACCAGGTTTGGCTGGTCACTGGCTAAAATGGACTATGCATTACATGTTTTTACACAAAGCAAAAGGATATCCTTTTTGGTGGTTATTACCAGAGTAAAATCAATTTCAAACTTGCTAAAACAAAATATCATGAGCAATACAAAGAGAAAAGGCTATTACGAAGAAGCCTACCCTCCAATGCCAACGAAAAGAACAATGTTTTGGAGAAAAGAGATTTTTTACCAATTCTATCGATTCATCGTTCTAAACATTAAAATTATTAGAATTGTGGTAATGGGACATTCATAACATCTAGACTGAAACAAAAAGGAAAGCTCTTGTATGAGTTTTCCTTTTTTGTTTATAGATCTTTCCCTACTCTTTCTTTTCTGGTCTAGGTAAAACTTCTTCAGGGAAAGGGAATAGAATTGTTGAATTTTTCTCTGAAGCAATGTTGGCAAGCGTTTGATAAAGTCTTAATTTAATAGCCGACGGAGATTTATCGATTAACTTGCCAGCAGCTAACAAGCTTTCTGCTGCTTGTTCTTCGGCGGTAGCTAAAATGATTCGTGCTCTTCTCGAGCGCTCTGCCTCCGCTTGATTTGCCATCATTCGTCGCATATTTTCAGGCAATTGAATGTCTTTAATTTTCACATCAATAATTACAATTCCCCAATCTGCTGTTTCCTGCTCCACAATCGATTTTATATTCTTCCCCATCTCCTCACGCTTAGAGAGGATGGTATCCAATTCCACCTTACCACAAACATCACGCAAAGCTGCCTGTGCCAATTGCATAATCGCAAATTTATACTCTTCTACTTCTAATACCGCTTTTTCAGGATCAGCAATCTTAAAAAACACAACACCATCAATACTACAAGGCACATTGTCTTCTGTCATTACCTCCTGTGAATCAATATTAATGGTAATTACTCGTATATCAACTACCTGAATACTTTCAACAATTGGAATTATCCACCTAAAACCTGGGTTAAGTATGCTGATATACTTACCAAAACGAAACTTTAAAGCACGTTTGTATTCAAAAATTATTCGTATTCCGCTAAGCAGGAACATCAAAAAAGCTAAACTAAAAATTAAAAGGAAATTCATGGTATGCATTTTTTAGAAGTGAAATCATCTTTCAAAAGCTCAGCATTGAGATTTTGACGAATAAGAATGCAATTGTATTCTATGAATAAGAGGCTTAGTTCAATTTACGAAAAGTATGAATTCCAATCAATAATATCGATGCACTTAAAATGACATCATAAGCAAAGTTGAAAAATACCTGAAATATCAATTTTACAAGATTCCACTAAACAATAAGCATCAAAACACCACCATTTTATCCCAAGCATAATTTATAGTGCTCGTCACAAATAATATTCTTAAATTAAGTATGATTTAAAAAATAGTGCTCATTGATGAACAAAAGGGATTTTACTATTTTATTTTTGCTCTATCCCTTCTATGCACACACTTTTTTTTATGTAACTAACTCCTTATACATTATGAAAAAATTAAGTTTAGTTGTCGTACTCTTCTCTTTCTTATTTGTGGCATGTGCCGATAAAAAGCCTAAAGCCGATAAAATAGAAGTAAAGACAGAAATGGAAGCTCAAGAAGTTGAGACAAATGTTGTTGATTCACTTGCAACCGAATTGGAAAAAACCAAAGAAGAACTTGAAAAAGCAAGCAAAGAGGTTGATCAATTGTTAGAGGAATTATAATCGAAAAAAAAACAGCTATGAAAAAATTAATGATAAGTTTGTTATCCCTGTGCATCATGCTCTGGACTACACAAACCCTATTGGCCCAAAAAGGACTAGAGAAAAAGGGAAAACAAAAAATTGAAAATACTCACAAAGCTCAAAAGGATTCGATCCAAAAGCAGCTAAAAGGCAAAAAAAACAAGCTTAAAGAAAGAGGTAAAATGCACCAAGACAGCATGAAAGCCCACAAAAAAAGGCATGAGGAAAAATACAAAGATGCCAAGGATTCAATGGAGTCCAAAAAAGCAGAAATGATGGAGAAAAAAGATTCCATGAAATCTGACATGAAAGCAAAAGGACATGCTTATGGAAAAGACAAAGAGCTAAAAGGCAAAGAGTTTGGAAAAAAAAGAGCCGAACAAGCAAAAATGTATCGCGAAAAACGCCGTAAAGAATTAGACGAAACGGTTAGCAGGTCGGATGATAAAATAAAAGCGGCGAAAGAAAAAATAAAAAACGCAAGGGAAAGATTAGAGAAAGAAAAGAAAGAAGGCAAAACAACTGATGCGCTTTATCAAGAAAAATTAGAAAGAATTAAAAAAGCAGAAAAAGGCGTAAAAGCTTTCGAAGAAAAAGTAGAAAAAGCCATATTAAAAGAAGAAGATGTAGAATAATAAAAAAGAATTGATACTAAAAAAACCTCTATTAAAGTGTTATTACATCTTAATAGAGGTTTTTTCTTTCTAATAAAATCTGCGTATATCAACCTCCTTATCTAATGGATAGCTCTTAAACAATAAGAACTGAACCATTTCCCTTGCAAAATAAGGTGCCAACATCACTCCTTTTGTGCCCAAGCCATTAAATATAGCAATACCACTATGGTGTGGATGGACACCTAACACAGGACGACGATCACTAATCGTTGGTCGAACACCAGCCCAATGATTATGAACCGTATAGGGAACATCAATTATTTTATCCAAGCGAGACAACAAATCGGTTTTAGCCTCTGCTGTCGCCTCCTCGTTTTGATCTTTCCAATCGTAAGTAGCACCAACTTTAAAGCGATGGTTCCCAACTGGCAACACAAATAAATTTTTATTAATGATGTTATTTTCGGGTAAACCCTCACATTCAATCTCTAACAACTCCCCTTTTGTTGGTTTAAAAGCAATGTTCTTAAAGTACGGGTTTTTAGCTGCATGATATCCTTCACAAAATACAATCGTTCGGGCTGTAATTCCTTGCCAGGTTATATTTCCATTGATAAAACCCAAATCTTTGTATTCAAAATTTGATTCAATCAACAAGCCTTTATCCTTAAAAAAATCTCTTAATTTGCTCAGTAGTCTTGCCAAATTAACATGTCCCGACTTGGTCACCTTACCAAATACGCTGAAATTTTTCAGACCACTAAATAAGTCTCCCTCATTCTTTTCTTCCATATACTCCGAAAAATCACCATCGAAAATACGTTTCTCCCACATCTTACCTTCATCTTCTACAAGCGGCTTAATAATATCCATTGGGAAAAGAAACTGCTCCCCTAATTCTTCTTCCAGCTTTTGGTACGAGTTTGTCATTACCGGCAAAATCTGATCAACCATCCAACTCTTGGTAAGTCGCTTAAATACCATAGGATTGTACATTCCTGCAGCTACATCAGAAGCTTTTTTGATCTCAGGATTTGAGATTATCGTGAAATTCATTCCAGCCTTGTACATCTCGTACGCAAGCAAAGAACCCGCTATTCCTTGTCCAACAATCAGAAATTGTTTTTCCATAAAGTGTGATTATAAATTGTGCAAATTCACTTATTAAAGATGAATTAGTCTTAATTACGCCACAAGTAACTTGTGGTTACTTGTTTGAACGTAAAAAACCATTACTTTTGCAATGTTTATTAATTCTAAATTAGAATAGCAAAAATGCAACTTCGTAATAAATATAGCAAGGAAGAGCTAATAAAACAGTTAGAAAGTGAAGATTTTCAAAGAAAAACTTTTTCTTTCTACAGATATGTGAATTTCGACGAGCCAAACATCTATCGAGACGAATTGTTCGAGAAGTGGTTTCAGTTGAATTGCAAAGGTCGAATATACATTGCCAAAGAAGGAATTAATGCACAAATGAGCATTCCAGAACACAATATAGATGCCTTTTTTACCGACTTAAACAATCGCAAAGAACTGGCCAACATGCCAATAAAATGGGCCATAGAAGATGATGGAAAATCCTTTTTCAAACTGATCATTAAGGTAAGACCAAAGATTGTTGCCGATGGCTTAGACGACAATACCTTTGATACCACCAAGGTAGGTAATCACCTTTCTCCTATTGAGTTTCACAATGAGATTGGTAAAGAAGATACCATTGTTATTGATATGCGCAATCATTACGAAAGTGAAGTTGGCCATTTCGAAAATGCCATTTGCCCAGATGTAGATACTTTTCGTGAAGAAATTGAAATGGTAGTGAATGATTTTGGTGAAGACAAAGACAAAAAATTCCTATTGTATTGTACTGGTGGTATTCGTTGTGAAAAAGCCAGTGCCTATTTAAAGCATCATGGTTTCGAAGATGTGAACCAATTGCATGGTGGCATTATTGCTTATGCTCAGGAAATAAAACAATTGGGTATTGAATCTAAATTTCGTGGTAAAAACTTCGTTTTCGACGAACGCCTTGGCGAAAGCATCAACAACGAAATCATTTCCAAATGTCACCAGTGCGGTAAAGCTTGCGATACGCATACCAATTGTGCCAACGATGATTGCCACTTGCTATTTATTCAGTGCGATGAGTGCAAAGAACATTACCAAGGCTGTTGCACCGATGAATGCACCGATATTATTCAATTGCCAATGGAAGAAAGAGTACTTTTGCGATCGAAATTTCACGACAAATACAGCAAAAGCCAGATTTACCGACAAAGAATTAGGCCAAAGCTGAAAGAGCTTCAAGAAACAAGGATAAAGTAAAAAAAGTGAATTAATTTTGATCTTGCACCAACTCGAGTAAAGCCATGACAAAGCTAAAGCATACAAAGTCAGATTTTGAGTTTCAAACAGAAAGACTCACGATTAAAGACTGGTCAACTGAAAACAAAGATTTTGATTCGAAACGATGTTTTGCTGAAAAAACAATTGACCTATTAAGCCCAAATGTGACCAAATCACTACCCGACGGATGGCAAAATATCAACTCTATTCCAAAGGCAAATCAATGGATTCTCGATAGAGCCAATGAAAGTAATTTTTTACTTGTAAAGAACAATGCAACAAACGAACTAGTGGGTTTCATTTTTCTATACAAATCAGATAGTAATAAAAATCCTTACCATTTACGCTTTGGCTACCTTTTTTCAGAAAATGAATGGGGAAAAGGACTTGGGACGGAATTAATAGAGGGATTGGTAGCTATGTGCAAAAAGAATAATAACATCAATTCACTTTCGGGAGGTGTTGAAAAAGATAATTTTGGTTCTATTAAGGTGATGGAAAAAAATGGTTTTTTGGCCTTAAAAAGCAACAATCCAAACGATCAGGTAATTTTTTATGAAATTGATTTTACGCATTAAACGATATAAAAACTGAATAAAAAAAACACACTGATAACTGATAACTGATAACTGATAAAGAATGAATTTTTGGCACAACATACAAGGCCCGAACTTTTCGCTGGCTCCAATGGAAGATGTAACCGATACCTCTTTCCGAGAAATCGTATTGAAAACAATGCAAGATGGCAAGCTGAACCTCCTGTTTTCCGAATTTACTTCGGTTGAAGGAATGACGCACCCAGTTGGTCACGAAAAGGTGAAGCACCGCTTGAGAATAAATGATTCCGAAAAAGAACTGCTGAAGCAAAAAAATGTGAAGCTGATTGCCCAGATATGGGGTAAAGATCCGGAGAAATATTACAAAACTGCCCAATACATTGCCCAGGAAACCGATTTTGATGGTATCGATATCAACATGGGATGCCCGGTGAAAAATGTGGTAAAGAACGGTTGCTGCTCTGCCCTAATCGCACAGCCCGAATTGGCCAAAGAAATTATTCTCGCAACCAAAGAAGCGACCAATTTACCACTAAGCGTAAAAACCCGCATTGGTTTTAAAGAGGTGGTTACCGAATCGTGGATTTCACACCTGTTGGGAATGCCCATTGATGCTTTAACCATTCACGGTCGCATACAAAAGCAAATGTCTGATGGATTGGCTGATTGGAATGAGATTGCCAAAGGAGCACAACTAAGAAACGAATTAGCACCTCAAATCAAAATTATTGGCAACGGCGATGTAGAAAGCTATGCCGATGGATTGCAAAAAATTGCGCAACATGGTTTGGATGGCGTAATGATTGGACGAGGCATTTTCAAGAACCCTTGGTTTTTCAATCCCGATAAGGAAACTATTAGCACAGAAGAAAAGCTAGCTCTTTTAAAGGAGCACACTCGCGTATTTGAGGCCACTTGGGGAAGAGATAAGAATTTTGCGATTCTGCGAAGGTTTTTCAAAATCTACACGAACGAATTTAAAGGTGCATCGGCACTTCGAAATGAATTAATGAGTACGAGTAATGCTGAGGAAGTATATCAGGCGCTTGAACAATTTTCAGTGAACAGTGAACAGTAAACAATTACAAAATCTGTCTATTAAAAATGTTCTCCCCTGCTCAGGGGAGATATCGACAGATAGAGGGGTGTATTGAAAAATCAATAGCATTCCACCACCGAGTACACCGAGTTACACAGAGATCCTTTTTCCTTCGCGCTACTTTGCGAAAAACTTTGTCACCTTTGTGGTTAAATAAAACAGTAGCCAGTAAACAATTACAAAATCAGGAAACGATTAGTAATAGGTTTTTATGTAACATCATCATATGCCATATCATCAAGCTTTAATTAAAAAATAAAGAATGATTTTTTATTACTATTTAATATAGATTATGAATTATTGTTTTGGTACATTTAGCATTCCGAAAAAAATAAATTTAAAATCATAATAAATATTCCTTATTGATTATTTTTTCTAAATTATAATCAAACTGTAAACAAACATATTAAAGCATGAAAATTAACAAACTCTTTTTAGGATTAGCAATTATTATTGCCATGATTTCTTGTTCAGATAGTGACTCTGAGATTGAAGAAAATGTACAACCTAGTAATGAATTTGAAGAAATATTGGCGAAATACAATTTATTTAACACAAATGTAAAATACGAATCGGTTCAAATAGGAAGTGATACCAATACAATTTATTTTAATGGGCGCATAAAAGACAAGCTTATCATTAAGGGATTTAGTAGAACAAATAAGACAAGTATTTTTTCAAACGACGAATTTACATTAGACACAATTGTAAATATAAATGAAGGCTATGGTGAAAGCTCAATCTATAATATCACCGATTTTTCTATCCGAAAAATTCATAAATTTGAGAATGATTATGCATTTCTCCTTTGGGGATGGGGATACACTGCACCAGGGGAGAAACTAGGTATATCGTGTGATTTATATTTTATTTCGGATCAAGCCAACAAAAGAATAAAGAGTTTTACTCAGCCAAAAACAGATTATTTCTTTAGTAAAATCATTCCTTGGTTTGAGAATAGTTTTTTAGTTTTATCCAATTCCGATTTTAACCATCAGCATAAATGGAATTGTTATACGATGGATGGACTTGAGCAATTTGAAGTAAATAAATTTGCTGACAGTGGTTATTATACTTCCATTAATATTCAGGAAAGTATTCGATTTGAAAATAAATTCATCCGTAGAAATCTTAAAAATGATAAAATAATTTGGGAAAGTGAAAATCCACTTGCTGACTTACCAGAAGATACCAGAATAGACGACGCGAAATTTAGTCAGACAGAAGATGGATATATAAATTGCAAAATAAACTATACTAAAAAAGATGGAGTTAAAGGCGAACGAACTTACAAAGTAGAAATCGCTTCAGGAGATTTCACCTTACAATAATCACTGGATATACTAGTAAAATAATCACAAAAAGGGCAGTACTTTAATTGAGTGCTGCCCTTTTTGACAGTATCGTATTCAAAGCGAAAGAAATGATTAAGAATAAAAGATATGCGGTAAAAGAAGTTGATGTTTCTGAATTCAGAAAACTTGATGGTGGTCTAAGTTGCCTTTCATTGAGATTTTAGAAATCGCAAGCAAACACCAACATAGCAAATGGCAAGGAACACAATCCGCCAACTGCTACTTAGCCTATTACAGCACAAAAGATAAAACCCTCTACAAATGATTAAGACAGGATTTTTAGTATTTATGTTTCTCTTATTCTCTGATTTTGGATCAGAATACAGCCTGCCTGTTAATACCACAGACAGAAATTCAGTTCACCAATTGAAATTATCAGAGATTGGCGAATTTGGGTTAGTCAGGAAGGAAAGACCAAAAGTTCCTGCACACCTTCATACGGGAATAGATATTAAGAGACCTACAAAGAATTACCAAACGGAACCAATATTTCCAATCTTCGAAGGGGTTGTCATCAGCAAGCGTAGAGATGGACCCTATGCACAGCTGATTATTGAACACGATAATGAGCGCAAATTCTGGACTGTTTATGAGCACATTGCAGGAATATCGGTGAACCTATACGACGATGTAAATCCAAAAACACCAATTGCCCGATTCATGAATAAAACTGAACTCAACAGGTACGGATGGCAATTCGATCATTTTCATTTTGAAATTTTAAAAGCACAACCCCTTAAACTAAAGCCAGATCGTTCGAAGCCTGAGCGATTATATGCGTCTTATACCCTAGTGTGCTACACAAAAGAGGACTTGGAAAAGTATTTTTACAATCCTCTTGATTTTTTGGAGCAACACCTCAAATAATTTACGAACAAAGACCTCAAAACCTTAGCCCAATTTACCATTAATAGCCATTTCAAGACACAAAAAAGGATAGCCTCCCAGCTATCCTTTCTTTTATTCAATGGCGAACGATTTATTCCGTTTCCAGCTCAACAAACTCATTTTTGTTTCGCGTTTTACGAGAACGAGCTTTGGTATTTGCCCCCTCGATATGTTCTGCGCAAATCTCCAAAATAGGAGCATATTTCTCGGGCAAAGCAATTACCACCCCATCTAAATAAGTTAGCAATTGTTCATTTACAATTTTTCGCACCAAACGTTTCTGAACCGATGGCGCAACAACCTTTTCTACCTCTGCCGCATTCTGTTGCGCCTCTAAAAAGCTAAGTCGAAGCGCTTCACTTGCGCTTACAAATTTGTTAAAGCGATTTTCAACACCCGTTAAGCTTCCCATTTTACGCTTCAGTTCTGGCTCAGCTAAATTCTCAATTAGCGCCTTCGACATGGCCATTTGATATTCGTAACTCTTGCGGTGCATGTTTAAATCGTGCTTGTCGAACACATTCCATACCTCACGAGCATCTTCAGCTTTTTTATCATCCAACTCGTAGGTATTGGCCCATAAAAATTGCTTTACACACACAAAACTCTTATCGGCAAACTCATCCATTTCTTGCAAATCTTTCGAGCTCAAACTCCCCTTAACCAGTTTCAAACCTTTGGTCAACACCTCGTTTTCCTTTCGCAGGATATTCAGTAAACTGGTTAATGCCGCATCGCTGCTCCAATCCTCCTTGTCGAAGGCAATCAGAAGGTTGGTTACAATGGTACTCACCTCGTTGGTAGTACAGTAATGATAGATTTTTTCTGTCATACTTCTTAATTTTCAAATTACTTGTTTAACATTATCATACCTAAGTTAAAAAATCTCTATCAAACAATAATAACTTCTATTTAACTTTTTATGATTTATTTTAAAACAATAACTTGACACATTTGACAGTTCTTTTATTCAATTTTTATGTATATCTTCATTGGTTTTTCTTTTTTCGTGATGTAAAACAAAGCCGCATTTCCCCATTACACAAAGCCCATAAGCAAAAACAAAGCTGCACAGCCCATTTCTCTTTTTACTGATCAATAAAACAAGCCTCAACTCGCTATTTTATCTTTCGGTGCTCTCAAAAACAAGTGATAAGGCCGTACAAACACCGTGGTAAAGTAGAAAAACAGGTCTGCGCACCCATCACCCACGCGTAAATGGACCATCCCACAAGTGTTTTTTCACAAAACAAGCGCTTACTCAAGCAAAATCACAACTGATTTCAAGACAACTAAGCTTAGCTGACCTGTTCGCAGCCTTGTTAAACACAAATACAAGCATGAGTGTACTTAGCGCATGCCTGTTTTAGGCAAAATCAGCACTTGCTTTGCAGTTTACCTACTTGTAATGCTCCAAAATCAGGCCTGATCTTTACTCCCCACATGCGTTCTATACCCATTCAGCCATGAACTTCACTCGAACAGACCTGCAGAGCATCCCCACTCTCCTTTGCATACATTACAAAAAGCACACAGTTGTTTTTATTATAATGATATGTTCATTAAATTACTTTCTAAACAACTAACAAATAGCAGCTGATTAAATTTTCTGCATACAATACAAAGTTTTTATTATGAATACACTTACTTATTTGCTCTATTTTGATAAATTTGGGAGGCTATTCTGAAAAAGGTGTGCAATTCGGTCTACTTAGATGAGTTTTGTGGAGTTTTTTTGATTTGGGATAGTTGGTGTGGTGGGGCACAAATAATTAAGTTGAGCTTAATTCAACAAGCCCACAAAATTCAGAATTTTACTGCAAAAAAAATATGAAAGAATTAAAAAAATATATTGAGGATGATGATTTTCTAGAAGCAATGAACATTGCATTTGCTGACCTAAGAGCTGATTATCAGTTAGATTTAGACGCTAGAAAAGAAAAAATCACAGAATTAGAAAAGATCCATGTTGATTTAAATGGAAATTTAGCCGATCTATCAAGTATAGCAACAAAATCAAGTGGATTAGTTACTGGACTAAGAGGAACAGGAAAAACTCATTTATTTCTTCTTGCAAGACATAATATACTAAGCAAAATTGATGAAAATAAAACTTTTTGTGTGTATCTAAATGCCAAAAGAATACATGCTCCAGAAAGCTTCGATCAAGAAGTTTTTAATAGGGTATTTTGTGTTTTTTTATATAGCGAGATTTCAAAACAAATTTTTTCATACCTGGAATCACTTCTTGAAGAAAAATATTGGAACAAATTCCTTCAATTATTTGATAAAGATTTTAATAAAATTAAATCAGCTATAGAAAACGCCTTAATTAAATTATCCCTATTTCATTCTATAGCCTTAATAGGAAGTCAAAAATTAAGCAAACTTGATAAAGGAAGTGAAAAACTAACAATTTCTGAGAATGAATTAGTTGAATTAAATGCAAAACTATCTGCTAAATTTGACTCTAAGCCTTCCGTATCATCTGAACTTTCTTCAAAGCTAAGAGAAGAGTTGAAGAAAGTACAGGCAACAGAAAGTACATACTTGAACTACCTCAACCTTGATGATATAAGAACCCAACTAGTTTCCATTGTTAAAGTGTTAAATATAAACACAATGACTATTTTTGTTGATGAATGGGAGAAACTTTTTTATAATGAAAAAGCTCAAGAATACCTATCATTTATTATCGACAGATTGGTTGATTCACCAATATTATTCTGGATTGGTGCTGTACCATATACGAGGACAGTTTTATCATCTAGACATTGGCGCCGATTTGCCCTATCAAATTGACTTAGACAAGTCCTTAGTTGTTGAGAATTCAAAAAGAGACAAAGAAACGACGATATCATATTTTACTCAATTTATAAATAATAGATTAAAATATTTTTTACCTAGTTATGATATTGATAGTTCACTACTTTTCAATAAACCAAAAAAATTAGAGCTTCTTGTTTTGGGTAGTATGGGGAATCCAAGAGATTTTGGAACAATGTTTTTTAATTGTTGGTCTCAATACAAAGCTTATCGCAGTGGGAGTCTTGGCCAGGGTAGGCCTTTTAAGTTTATAAGTGAAAATATGATTATAAAATCAATTCGTGATGATGGAGATAAGAAATTTACCAATATAAAAGACAACGATAAGCTTGTGAGAATTTGGAACGATTTAGAGAAATTTGCTGAGCAAAAAAAATCAAGTCATTTTGTTATAGAAGAATCCGCTGAAAACAATGAAGCATTGAGAATGCAACATTTTTCAGATTTATTTTATCATAGATTATTAAGTATCAGAAAAAGACATGTTCCAGCTAAGGATAGCTCTGTTGAAAACAAACTAACTGTTTGTGCATTGAGTTATTCTTGCACGTATGAAAAACACACAAGAGATAAAAAATTCTCATTTATAGTTGACAACGAAACGGTCCATGACAGAGTAAGAAGATATGTATATAATCCATTATTAATTCTGGATGAATTAAGAATTAAAGACGGAGAGCTATTTCCGTGTAAGTCTTGTGGAGAAAAGATAAATACACTAAAAATGAAAGGTGCTTGGAATACCAACACATGCCCTTATTGTGGAGGGAAAATATATAATGATAGCCAAGCATAAAATTAACAGCCCCTAGCTCCCGCACGATTATATCCTGTAGCTAGTAGAAAAAACTTGTATGGAAAACAAATTAACTAGCATAAAATAGAATACTAAGATGAGTCGTAATTATAAATTCCATAATCCGGAAGGAGTTTACTTTATAAGTTTTGCCGTGGTCGAGTGGATAGATGTATTTATCAAAAGTGAATATAAAAGCATCCTAATTGACAGCTTGCATTATTGTCAAAAGAATAAAGGCATGGAAATATTTGCTTGGTGTATAATGACCAACCATGTCCATTTGGTATTTAGAAGTGCAAATGAGCAAAAACCGGAACAACTTTTAGGCGACTTTAAACGATTTACAAGTAAGGCTCTTGTAAAGGCAATTAAAACGAATAGCAGAGAAAGCAGAAAAGAGTGGTTGTTAGAGCAATTTTTAAAAGCAGGGAATATGTCATCTAATGTTAAGAAGTATCAATTTTGGCAGCACGATAACAAACCAATTGAATTGTGGAGCAATAAAGTAATCGATGAAAAAATAAATTACATACATAACAATCCTGTCGAAGAAGGTTTAGTCTCCCATCCTGAAGACTACTTATATAGCAGCGCACGGGACTATAAAGGTGATAAAGGAATTTTAGATAAAGTGATTCTTGCAATATAGTTACACACACGATACAATCGTGCGGTAGCAGGGAAGATCGCATACGAACTTTAGCAAGACCATTATGGACAAACTTAAAAAAAAGAGATGAACACTAATAAAAAAATAACAAGACCAATAAAAGGTCAAGAACTTTCCCCGCGCTGCCGCACGATTGTTTCGTGTGGCTAGTCGAAATACAGTAGGGCAATCAGATTAACTAGTATAAATTAAGAATTGTAAGATGAGTGGCAATTATAAATTTTACAAGAATTAAGTGATCCTTTTTACTGCAATACCGCGGGATGAAATTCTGTGGTAGCAGGAAGTATTTTAAAATTTAAATATCATAAACACCTAATAAAAACTAGATTACAATTAAATGAAACAAAAGATTAACTTTTCTACGATTTCGAAAGCTCTATTACTAATTCTATTTTTTAATTCATGTGATAAAGCGGATGAAATAAACATTAAAAATGCACATTTTGAAGCGTCAGCAGACACTATATATCTTGACGAGCTATGCACATTTGTAGCAGAAGATACACTAGGTGGACTTAATTACGAATGGGATTTTGGCGATGGTACATTGCTTAAAGGAGGACACACCGTATCGCATCAATACACTACCAACGGTACACATACAGTATATCTCGATATTGATGGAAGGCAACAAACTACACAAATCAAAGTGCTTCCTGGCAGAATCAGTTATCAAATAATAAATAATAGTAATTATTGGTTAGATAATACTTTAATTTATCTCGATAACTACGAAGCTGGATGCACAAAACGACTTTATGGTATTCGTCCAAAGTCTAAAACTGATCACATATATGCTACAAGTACATTCTGGGCACGTAATGCCAATAGCCATTCCCATATTTTTGGAATATCTATTTTTGTGGATAATTCAGAATATACTTTATATGATTGTTTTTTCATTAGCGATTTTCAAAATCATCTTATTACAATAACTGACTCAACAAAACTTATTCCCAGAATGTCACATGGTGATCTAAAAGTTTCAACACTTAAGGAGCTGAACACTTTTTAGATAGATTGCCCCCGCTGCCGAACGATTGCATCTTGTGGCTAGAAGAAACAATTTAGATGGCAATTAAATACGAATAGAAGAACGAAAAATTAACTATAAAACTCAAAAACATGACATTATTAGAAATTATTTTCTCGAACAGAACAATGGTTGTACTTGGTGCTTTATTAGCAATTTCAATCCCTGCTATTATTTTTTTAATTGTAAAACGTTACAATAAAAAACGAACAAAATAGAAACAATTAATAATATTATTAGTTATGAAACGACACTTTAAATTAATAGGTTTTTTATTTTTAATTATTGGTCTTATATCGATGTCTCTTTTATTTGCAAATGAATTTGATTATTGCAGAATAGACAACAAATACCTATTTTCATTACTAACCTTTACGGCCATTTTACTTCCTGTAATTGGAATTAGACTAATAAGAAAGAATAAAATCTGATTCCTCCACCGCTCCCGCACGATTGCATCGTGTGGCTAGCTTAAAAAACGGGTAGGCAAAATAAAAATCAAACAGAAAAAAAACCTTAACTATACATTTATGAAAAATTTCACATTACTATCCCATCAATGGAAAGCTGCTACTCGATCGGCGGCAGCCTCCAAAAGTGTTGGGATTAAAATCTTAATGGGATTTGTCTTTTTTATTTTGTTCCTAGAGTTGCTTGGAGGAGGCTTTTACCTCGGCTCTACACTTGCCGAAAATTCACAAAACCCAATTGCCGATTTAACGCGCTATGGATTGTATTTCTTTTTGGCCATTCTTATGAGCCGATACATGTTACAGAAGCTGCCAACCTTTATGGTAACACCCTATCTTAATTTACCCATTAAGAAAAGTAAGCTCGTTAACTTCATCCTTACCAAGCCTTTGTTTAACAGCCTTAATATCCTCCCACTTAGTTTTGCTTTAGCCATAACTTTTGGTTTGCACAAACACTTAGATGCTTATACCTTTTGGATGATATTTTCTTGTGTAATTATTGGCGATTTATTTGTTAATTATTTATCCATTTACATTAAACGAGTACAGATAAAGCACGAATATGTATTTTACATCTTCTTAGCTTCTTTCGCAAGTTTTCTTTTATTAGATCAGTTTAATGTCGTTAATTTTCAAGCCATTTCTTCGAATCTATTTATGCAAGTAATACAGAATCCTCTGTGGCTATTGGCAGGAATTTTACTATTTGCTATGGCATACTACCTCAATTTCCAATTGTTGTACAAACACTTTTCTTTAGAAGACTTTGGTAAGGGCGATTCTAATCAAAGGAGCAGCCTCGAAAACCTTAACTATTTAGATCGTTTCGGAAAAATTGGAACCTTTGCCTTGCTCGAACTAAAAATGTGTGTTAGAAATAAGCGAACCAGAACCATGCTATTTATGACACCTCTATTCTTATTGTATGGCTTGTTCTTCTACTCCAACCCTACTTATCTTGAAATGAATGGTTTTCTAATTTTCATAGGACTATTTATATCAGGAGGCTTTATGATGAGTTTTGGCTTGTACTTCTTTGCATGGGAATCGGGGCATTTCGATTTAATGCTAACCGCAAACAACACGTATAAGGATTACATAAAAGCCAAATACTTCCTGATGCTATCAACCAGCACCATCATTTTCCTGTTATCTACATTCTACGTCTTTTTCGGCATAGAAATTCTGATCATTAATAGTGTTTGCTTTTTGTTTAACATTGGTGTTAATAGCCTATTGTTACTCTACTTTGCAACGAACAACAACAAACACATGGATCTATCTAAAGGTTCGGCATTCAATTACCAAGGTGTAAGCGGAAGACATTTTGTTTTAATGATTCCTCTGTTGGTTCTTCCAATATTAATCTATCTACCATTTAGTTTAATGGATCAAACGAATGCTGGTTTTGCTCTTATCGGTGGCCTGGGTATTTTAGGTCTATTGTTCCGAGAAAAGATGCTGGATCTGATTACCCAACGTTTTATTAGTAAGCGACACACCATGTCGGAAGGTTTTAGAAATAAGTAATAACAAAAGAAAATAACATCATGATTAATATAGATAATTTAGGCAAATCATATAACGCAGTTAAAGTTTTAGATATCGAGCAATTAGAGATTCCACAAGGCCAATCGTTTGGTTTGGTTGGAAACAATGGCGCTGGAAAAACCACTCTATTCAGACTTATTTTAGATTTGATTGAAGCAGACCGTGGCCAAGTATTGAGTAAGGACATTGCTGTAAACAAAGACAGTCAATGGAAAAAATACACTGGCTCGTTTTTAGACGAAGGCTTTTTAATTGACTTTTTAAAACCCGAAGAATACTTCAAGTTTATTGCTGATATTAACGGCGTTACCAAAGAAGAATTAAAAGTCTATTATAATGATTTTAGCGATTTCTTTGGCGACGAAATTCTGAATAAGAACAAATACATTCGCGATTTCTCGAAAGGCAATCAGAAGAAGATTGGCATCTTTGGCGCTATTATTAGCCAGCCTGAAGTCTTAATCTTAGATGAGCCCTTTGCCAACTTAGATCCTTCCTCTCAGATACGACTTAAGACCATACTAAACGAGTTACACAAAAAGAACAACCTAACGATGCTAATCTCTAGCCACGACTTAAATCACATTGCTGAAGTAAGCCAGCGCATTGTAGTTTTAGAAAAAGGACAAGTAGTTAAAGACCTCTTAGCTTCTAATAACACACTAGGTGAATTGGAAGGGTATTTTAATCCTGAGACTTCTGTTGAGGTGGAGAGCTAAAGAAAAACTGCTAGGGAAAACAAATCAACAAGTACAATTTAGAATTCTGATATGATTGTAAATTTTACAAGAATGGAGCGATCCCTTTTAATGTAATACCACACGATATAATCGTGTGGTAGCAGAGTTGGATAATGGTAAAAACGGACAGATAAAATAGTATCAACAAAAGCTTGTCCAAGTAAACCAAATAACCGCATATGAGAATAGAAAAAATAAGAATACTATTTATTATTTTATTAGTGTTAATGGGTGGATCCGCTTTTTCTCAAATTAAAGAAAAAACATATATCACTAGAACTTTTAGCGCAACAGATTCGAAGACAAATTTCTTAAAAGAAGAAGTAAAAATAAAAAAAGATGAAATCATTGTTACATCATATAAGTGTGGGAAAAAATGGAAAAAGATTAAGAGTAGTGAATATGTCTCAATTAATGATTCAGCTTACATTAATAAAAGCATAGGATTTAATAGGCATACACTGCATAAAATCAATCATGTAATTCACAAAATTGTTATCAAAAAGATTGAGTCTGATCTATTTTATTTCAAAGAGTATAATTATAACAAGTGCTTGTTACGAGAAGGAAGCTGCAAATCTTATTTCCCATTAATAAAGCATCACAAAGTCATGGAATATTATTTAAATGGCAAGCTTAGCAGTATTACAGAGTATGATAACAATGAATTTTTAACATCTCAGAGATGGAAAAAGGATGGATTAGAAAGTATTGATGATGTTTATATGGAAACAGAACTTGCTCCAAGATTTAAAAATAAATCCATATCAACATTTTACAACAATCTAATCTATAGCATTAGATATCCGCTTAATCCGGGAAGAGAAAAGCTTGTTGAAGGTAATTGCATAATAGAGTTTATTCTTGATAAGCACGGAGTAATTAATGAAATGCAGTTTATAGAAGAATCTGAGTTTCCTGCTTTCGACATTCAAATTTGTGATTATATAAAAAAACGTAAAAATGGCTGGTCTCCTGCAGAGATTTCAGATAAGAAAGTTGACTATGTTATTAGAATAGGAGTTTCATTTAGCGAACGCTAGTTGTAAATACTCTTCCACCACGAATACCCCCGCTCCTACACGATGGTATCGTGTGGTAGCGAAGGTTTATAATGATCAACATCACACAGCCAGGCATAAAACATGAACAAATACATTAAAAAATATTCAATACTCTTAATTGTTTTAATTGCATTTCAAAGCTTGTTACAAATGCTTGTATTGAGCCAACTACAAATCATCCTATTAGATATGGGCGTAGAATTTGAAAAACTAAGCAGTATAACAAACACTATTCTTTCTGCAATTCCTTTCTTGATAAATATCGTTTTAGCCTTGGTCATTTTAAAAGACTTAAGGATAAATAAGATCAAAGGAATCCCAATTGTTCTGCTCACAGTAATTTCACACCTCGCAGGAGTCCTATTTTTTCTATTCATCATCCACAGTCAAATCAATAGCAATGACAAATAGCCAATACAAAGCCTTAATTAACAAATATGCTATTCTAATTTTTATAGGATATGCATTAACATATCTAATCTCAATAGCCATACAACATGTGCTTCCTAAATTTGCTTTAGGCGATTCTGAACTAATTCAAATTCTCTCTTCTTCGGCATGGATCATTCAACTGATTGTAAATATTATTGCTGCGGTTTTAGTCTCAAAAGATTTAAAAACAATGGAAATAAAAAACAATTTAATTGTAGTTATGACGGTATTGTTCTCATTGATTGGCGTTACGATGTTTTTATTAACGGTGAATAAGGAAATTAAGCATGCATAACTCCCCCGATGCCGCACAATTCTATCGTTTGGCTGCAAAATCAAAAGTGAAACACCTGTAATGAGATACAAATAACTAACCAAGCCCAAAACAATGAAAATTAAACCTTTACCAAAGCAACTATTCAAGTATCTGTTTATTGCATTACTTACATTGCCTTCAACAGCTCTAAATGCTCAAACTTTTAATGATAAATTGGAAGTAGATGATGTATCTGATGCTTTAAAAATGTTAGGTCTTGAGGTTTTCAAGTACAATTTTGATTCAATTAATCAAGATTACCAACTACTCATCCATATCGATGAAATTGCTAATGATTCAATCATAACAAGTAAGTCTTTCAAATTTCGAAATTGGAATGCTGAACAGAAAAATAAGGAAATAAAATTCATCTCTAAGATTGCTTCTGACAATGCAGATACCTATTGGATTAAAATTGTCCATCCCAAAATGGTAACAACAGTTCCTTTCAATATTGCTGAAAAATACAGACACATACATCACTGGCAGCAGATTAAGAAAGGACCCATTGAATACAACAGAAAAACACCGCTTCTATTCTATGGCATGGCATGGGAAGATGAATATAACGGAAAGAAGTTTAGAAGGTTTTGTTGGGGAGAAGAAATTGGTCGAGATCTATCAAATAAAACGCTAAAAAAAGTAGAGCACATGATTCTAATTAGCTATGAATTAATACCACATAAATAATAATTTAAAACAACATTTAATTTTATGCAAAAATATTATTCTGAGAAACAGATTTACTTTGCAACATTTCTTGGAGGCCCTATTCCACCAGGTATTCTCATCTATAAAAATTTTAAGCAAATTGGAGACGATAAAAGGGCATCACTTGCCTTAATTATCACCTTCATATTTACATCAATTTTGTTTTATGGCTTAATGCAAATTCCCGAAGAAATTTCAGATAAGATCCCCAACCTTGTATTTTCATCCCTGTACACAGGAATTGTTTATTTAGTCTATCATCATTATTTGGCAGATAGTATAAATGATCTGTTAATTGAAACCGAAAACAAGGCCTCTAATTGGGCAGTTACTGGTTTTACAATTTTTGGCGTACTAATTAATATTCTCATTATTATATCTTTTGCCTTTTCAACACCTCTATTTCCTGGAGATAAAATGATCTATGGAGAAATTGAACACGAAATCTATTTCGATGAAGGAACAATTAGTGAATCTAACCTGCAAGAGGTAGGCAGAATACTTACCGATTTTGAATATTTCTACAATGATATGCAGCAAGCGGTCAGAATTGAATCTACAGAAAACGATTACACACTTATTCTGCCAATCGGCAAAGAAAACTGGCACAATGCAGACTTATTATTTGAATTAGATAATTTAAAACAAGTTCAAAATAATGATACTGGAGAATTATTCCATTTGCAATTAATTCATTGGGACCTTTCCGGAAAAACACACAAGAAAAATCTCTAACTCATGATAAAAGAAATCTACCCAGCAATACCCGACCGAGTAAAAGCGATCATGACAGATTCTATTGTTATCATCCTATTCATGTTTTTAACCACCTATGCTTTTTCGCAATTTGAGCATGTACCCGACAATGCACGAATAATTGCATTCCTGTTTATTTTTGGATTGTACGATCCGATTTTTACCAGTTTATTTGGTGGTACCATTGGTCATTTTATAATCGGTATTCGAGTAAAAAGAGTGAAGAATCAAGAAAAGAACATTCTCTTCCCGATGGCAATTATTCGCTTTGTAGTAAAAGTACTATTGGGTTGGATATCTTTGTTAACCATGTCGAGAGATGAGCAAAACAGAGCCATACACGATTTTTTATCGGGTTCTATTGTTATCTATTCGGAAGAAATTCAAAACGAATTAAGCGAAAGCATTGAAGAATAACACCACATAAAAACCTAATTTCCTAAACATGAACAAACTACTACAACTAACACTTATTGCAATTTGCCTAATAGCAATATCTTGTACAAATAAACCTAAAGAAGAAATCATTCATTCCATGGTTAAAGCAGATGGAACCTACAAAACAGTTCCACTGGTAAAAGATTCTGTTGTTTTAAAAATCATTCAAAATTCGGTAAAGAATGTTGGGAAAATAGACGATGCACAAGATATCGTTAATGAAAATCTGGCTAAAGTAAAAGGCCTAATTGAAGAGGCATGTACAACAGGTAAAAAGCCAAATATTATTTTGCTGCATGAGTTTCCATTAACTGGTTATTTATACGGAGGACGAAAAGATAAAGTGAAGATGGCTTTACAAATTCCGGGACCAGAATCTGATGTTCTATCGGCCTTAGCCAAAAAATACGATACCTATTTAATTTTTGGCAGTTATGCTATTGATGCAGATTGGCCTGATCATATTTTGAGTCTTACTACCATTATTGGTCGCGATGGATCAATTCTCAAAAAAGTTTGGAAACCAAAAAACATCAAACGCTTTTATTCATCCTTCGAGTTAACTACCACTACGGTTGAGAGTGTAAGAACTAAATTCAGAGAAAAATATGGAATAGAGGAAGAATTCCCTGTACTTAGAACCGAGTATGGCAATATAGCAGTTAGTACCGTTCAACTCGATCCTTTGGTATTTACGGCATTAGCAATGAAAGGTGCAGAGATTATTTTAAGAACGTCTACCCTATTTTTCGAATCGGATGTAATTTGTACAGCAATGCAAAACAATGTGTATTCGGCTATGGCAAATATACCTGCTGATTCTAAATACGGTGGCAACTCAATGTTGGTATCTCCTAATGGCAAAGTAATTTCGAGGCTTGACAATACAAGCGAAGGAATTCTGGAAGCAATAATCCCAATTGCCAAATTTAGGGAAAACCGAAAGCTTCCACAGTTTTCTGTAGCATTAACAAAGGAGATATTTGAGCAGTACCAAGAGGAAATACCAAATAACCATCTGGATTTGCCAACAGAAAAATTACCACAAACAGGTAAGGAAATGAAGGTACACTTGGATAGTTTAAGCCGGTGGATTCAGAAATAGCACAGACATACAATATCCCCGCTCCCGCACGATTCTATCGTGTGGCTAATCGAAAAAAATGTACAGCGAAAATAGTATTCCTAAAATCTTGCCCATAAATAAACCGAATGGAAAATCAGCAAATTGAAATTACAGAGACAGAACCGATACCAATTCAGGAAAGAAGAAGAAATTTACTTCCTTGGTGGATTAAAACATTTGTGTGGATATTTTTAGTATTTGGCGTGCTAGCTCCAATTTGTTTTATTCTTGGCTTGTTTGGATTTCAGCTCCAATTAGCTCTTTATGGTCTTGAAACTAACGATCCAACATCTTATTTGGGCTTACTTTTAACAGGTATCTTTTTCTTTAAAGGAGTAACTGCATTTGGCTTATGGACCGAAAAAGACTGGGCTATTTTTCTAGGCTATGCCGATGCATTATTTGGTATCGGTTTATGTCTATTTGTTACGCTAATTTATCCCTTTATAGATGGCAATCCTGGCTTTCATGTTAGCTTCCGACTCGAACTTCTTCTTCTTTTTCCTTTTCTATTTAGGTTAGAGAAAATAAAAAAGGATTGGAATCGATTAGCAGTGACTACGGGAAGCTAAATTAGCTCCAGCAGCCATAAGTTTGTACTGTACAAGTGATGCAGCAAAAAAAAGGAATGAACAATCCTCCCTTCTCCACTCACAATAAATAATTCTGAATAAAAAAGATCAATACTTCCATACGTTCATCGCTAAAGCAAGAGAAATTCTATCTAATTAGAATCATTTTCTATTACATAATCAATACTTCGTTTTATTGAACGAAAACTCATTTTTTTGTTATATTTGATAGAACCCTCTTAATTCTATTAAATGAAGAACAATATCTCACCAAAACTGCAATCTCATTTTCTTAAATTATCTCCAGATTTAATTTGCATTGCAGGTTTTGATGGTTTTTTAAAATACGTCAACCCTTCTTGGGAAAAACTATTGGGTTATTCGGAGGAAGAACTACTCTCTAAACCATTTTTAGATTTTATACATCCTCATGATCATCCCAAGAATGATGAGGAAATGTTTAATTTATCGAAAGGGAATATTTCTCAAAATTTTGAAAACAGATACGTCTGTAAAAATGGGGAGATTAAATATATTCACTGGACATTCAGACCAATTCTTGAAGAAAATCAAATCTATTGCATTGGCAAGGATATCACAAAAAAGAAAGTCACAGAAGATAAATTTCGCAGCATATTTGAAAATTCTCCTAATGCAATCGCAATCAATAATATTGAAAACAGAAGAATAATTGAATGCAATTCAAGTTTTGAAACCACCTTTGGATACACACGAGATGAAATCTTAGGAAAAACCACTGAAAAATTTTGGAAATTTGAGGGAGACAGAGATCGATTACTTTCTATTCTTTTAAATGAGAAAAAATTAGAAATTAAAGAACTTTCTCTACTCCATAAATCTGGAAAAACAATCTTAGCAGATGTAAATGTTAGTTTAATCGAAATTGAGGGAGAGAATTATTCCATATCTGATATTGTTGATATTTCTGGACAAAAAGAAATGGAAATAAAACTTCAGGAAAAAGACAAACACTATAAAAACCTATATAAGAGCGCACTTGTAGCATTATTTCAACTTGATTTAAAAAAAGGAAAAGCAATTCATGCAAATCATGCTGCTGCAAAACTATTTGGCTACACTACAATTAGCGAATTCAAAGAAAAATTTAAAAGTGTAAATCATTATGCAAATATTGAGGATAGAGAACACATCTTATCTGAAATTAATAGCAAAGGAAGAATAGACAATGTGTTAATGCACACTAAAAAAGTGGATGGCACTCTTATTTGGAATGAAGCATCGTTTAAACTTAGCAAAAGTGGTATTCTTGACTGTGCCTCTGTTGATGTAACCAAAAGAATCGAGCAGGAGAAAGAACTTTTAGAAGCAAAAAACAGCCGTGAAGAACACAAAACAAAATTTGAAATTCTTTCCAATGTAACATTCGAAGGGATTTTAATTCATGACAAAGGAGTTCCAATTAGCATGAATGAATCTTTTGTTAAACTATTTGGTTACACACCAGATGAAATAAACAGTGCAGATTTGGTAAGAATGCTAGTAAAAAAAGAACACCAAAAAATTGTCTACAAAAATATTAAAGATGAGCGCACCCTTCCATATGAAATCACTATGTTTAAAAAAGACGGGACCGAATTCCCCGTTGAAATAGAAGGAAAAACATATATCGATAAAGACAATCTAAAACATAGAGTTACTGCTTTTAGAGATATTACAGAGCGTAAACTAGCAGCAGAAGAAGTTAAACGTGAAAAAGCCTTTAGTGAATCTGTAATGAATGCAGCCACAGATGTGATATACATATTCAATCCAGAAACTGGCGAACCCATTTATTGGAACCAGGCCAATCTGGATATATTAGGTTACACAAATGAAGAAATGAAATCTAGATTAGCAGGTTCAGCATCTTTTCATAAAGACGAGGATTTGGATCGACTTGAAAAATGTACTAATGACTGTTTAGAATATGGGAGAAGTTCGATTCAGGTAGAAGCTCGAGCAAAAGACAATTCTTACATCCCATTCGACTTTAATCTTTCAAGAATAGATAGAGGCCATAAGGAAAAATACATTTGTGTTATTGGAAGAGATGTTACAAAAAGTAAAGAAGCTGAAAATGAGCTCATAAAAGCCAAAGAAAAAGCAGAAGAATCGGATCGATTAAAATCGGCCTTTCTAGCAAATATGAGTCATGAGATTCGTACCCCAATGAATGGAATTCTTGGTTTCACCGATCTCTTAAAAACACCTGGGCTTACTGGAGAAAAACAACAAAAATACATCAAAATAATCGAAAATAGTGGTGCACGTATGTTATCCACCATACATGATATTATTGATATTTCGACAATTGAATCGGGACAAGCAGATGTAAGCCTATCGTCTATTGATTTAAATCAACATGCTGATGATCTTCTCGAATTCTTTTTACCCGAAGCGAATCGTAAAGGCATACAACTTATCATTCCAAATAAACTTCCTAAGGAATATTGTGTAATAAAATCTGATCTTGAAAAACTAAATTCAATCATTACCAACCTGATTAAAAACGCAATAAAATTCACACATTCTGGTAAAATTGAATTTGCTTACTCAATAAAAAAAGAGGCTCAACAACAAAAGCTTGAATTCCATATAAAAGATACTGGAATTGGAATCCCTAAAAAAAGACAAACTGCAATATTTGAACGCTTTATACAAGCAGATATTGAAGACGAAAAGGTTTATGAAGGTTCTGGTTTAGGATTAGCCATTACTAAGGCCTATGTGAAAATGTTGGGTGGCAAAATATGGGTAGAAAGTGAAGTTGGTATTGGCTCTTGCTTCTCATTTACTTTGCCTTTAATTGAAAGTGATCGTAAGCAATCTTAACACAAGATAATCTTACTACTATTGTAGAATTAACTAATTTTAAAAATCCAAGACCTCATGTACACTTTCATTTCTCATCTCATCTAAAAGAGCGGTTTCCTTTTGGAAGTTTTTCCATTGCTTCGAAAGATCTTCGCTAAGCATGTAAGTCTCACACTCTTTAAACTGATTAAGTATTTTCGGTGGGATCTTCTCCTTCTCCGCCCAAGTGTAAAAGCTAAGGTATTCCTCTACAACCTTTTGCTTGTATTCCTCTGGCAATGCTTTTGTATTGTAATGCAAGGGTCTGTCGAGCATATTAATGTACAATCCATCAGCATCAATTATTTCCTCTTGCAGGCAAGTTTTGTAAAGCTCTGGCAAATTTAATATCGAGAAAACAGAAATTGTTGGCGCTATTAAAAAGCGAATGTGTTTATGGGATTGAATTAACTTTCTGTTCGCCCTAAATTGCTCCCAATTAAAGCCTTTTCGGATATATTCTCCCAGTTCTCCGTGCGCATCAATACTAGATAATATTTCCACTGCTGAAAAATGTTTCCAATAATCCAGCACATTATAGCCTCCCATTTTCAATTGTGAGAAGTTCGTATTGTAACGCAAATGAATTTGTGTCGCCTTGTTCTTTACCAGCCAATCTAACAAGAGATAATGCTCTTTTGTGGCTAAGGGCTCACCCCCGGCAAAGTAGATTTCTTTGGCGTTTAACAATGCTTCTCCTGTCTGTTCTATAAATGCATCAAAATCGTTGATATTTTGCAATAAGGCTTTTTCACCCATATTTCGTCCCATTTGTTTGGCCTCGGGAAACCAAGCTGAACTAGCACCGTGCCAACAAGTACGACAAGCAAAATTGCAGGCATTTGAAAAGCGGATGTCAAAATAGATTGGAAGATTACTTTTATCCTTAGCGAAGTATCCTCCAAATTTCTCATGCGTTTCTTGTCGTATACTCTTCCCTCCTGCTTCCTCTAATCGATGACAAACTTTGCAACGAGAATCCTTTTCTCCTTTTGCAAATTTCACTCTTAACTCATCTATTGCTGCTCCATTCCATATTTCAGAAAATGTTTGTGTATTGCTATCCCCAAATGGAATATTTGCTACACAGCATGCTTTTACCCGACCCGCATTTCCAACATGGTAGTGTATCCATGGCATTAAGCAATATGGTTTTGGATTTGTCATTTGGCAAAGATAAGAATTGAATGATGAGTTATGAATTAATAATTATTAATTAAATAGATTCGAAGTGCACAGAAATTATAATTTAAGGCACCAAAACGCAAACCACTATTAAGCTGCAATAAAAAAGAGACACGATAGTTCGCGCCTCTACAATTATTCATTATAAATTGATAATTACCAATTATTTAATCTGCCATTAATACGGATAATGCGATGCAATAGAATTTAGATTTCTCGCTCTCACTTCTCGACATCACCACAACAGGTTTTGTTGTCCCTTGAATCAATCCACCAAGTTCTCCACCTGCAAATAACATCAAGCCTTTGTAAAAAGAATTACACGATTCTAAAGATGGAAATACCAAGCAATCTGCCTCTCCATTAATTGGAGTTGGAATACCTTTGATTTCAACAGATGCAGGATCGCAAGCTAGAAATACATCCAAAGGACCATCAACAATACAATCTTTTATCTGACCACGATCAGCCATTTTACAAATTAGTGTATCATCAATGCTTGAAGGAAATGCTTTATTAGGTTTTTCAGTCGCAGAAATCAAAGCCACTTTAGGCTTTTCAATTCCAAACTTCTTCGCCATATTCACCGAATAGTTGACCATCGCAATTTTCTGATTCAAATCAGGAAAAGGCAAAACTGCCGTGTCCGAAACAAAAAGCAACTTGTCATATTTTGGTAAATCCAAAGCACACACATAACTCATTACAGCTTTTGGAGGCAATAAACCATGCTCTTTGTTCAAAACTGCTTTTAAAAATTTGTCTGTTCCAACTAATCCCTTCATTACAACATCTACCTCATCGGCTCGAGCCATTCGAACCGCTTCTGTAGTTGCTGCAACATCATTAGGAATATGAACGATTGTAAAAATATCAGGATTGATATCTTCTAATTGAGCTTTAGAACGAATTTCTTGCTCATCGCCAATCATTACCGCATCAACAAATCCCTCATCAATAGCCTTAGCAATTGCGCCAATGGTATTTGGATCTTGTGCATAAGCAACAGCAATTTTTTTCTTTCGTCCGCTTTCGCGAAGATGTTGGACCATTTGGTCTAGAGAACGTATTGGGGACATAATTCTTAGAAATTAATTTTAAGTAAAGACGCATGCACATGCGTCTTTTGATCTATCAAAACTTATTTTGAAGCAACTAGTGCAGCCAAAGCAATCGAATACAATTTTGTTTTTACACTATCGCCACGTGATGATAAAATAGCTGGACATTTAGCACCTACAACCATTGCTCCTAATTCAGCCTTAGCCAATTTGGTATTTACTTTGTAGAATACATTTCCCGATTCGATATTTGGGAAAACCATGCAATCTGCATCGCCAGCAACCATAGAATCTAATTTCTTGATTTCAGCAGATTCTTTATCAATCGCAACATCAATTGCTAATGGTCCATCAACAAAAGCATTTTTAATTTGACCTCGATCGGCCATTTTTGAGATGATTGCAGCATCAACACAAGCTTCCATTTTTGGTAATACTTGTTCCGAGGCTGCAATTAATGCCACCTTTGGTTTTTCAATACCCAAAGCTCGTGCAACATTGATAACATAGTTTGTTAAAGCAATTTTCTGATTTAAATCTGGCTGAGGAATAACGGCTACATCACTTACCACCATTAATTTGTGGTAGTTTGGATTTTCCATAACTGTTACGTGACTCAATACCGCCTTAGGAGGCATCAAACCTTTTTCTTTGTTAAGGATCGCTTTCATGTACTTATCTGTACTAACCAACCCTTTCATGATCATATCACCATCTCCATTGTTGATCAATTCAACCGCCTTTTGAGCTGCTTTTAACTCATCTGCTTCATGTACAATGGTAAATTTATTGATATCGAAATTGTGATCAGCACAAGTTTTTTCAATCGTTTTCTGGTCTCCTACTAATGTAGCATCAATGATTCCATGCTGAACCGCATCGTATACTGCACCAATGGTGTGGGAATCATTAGCATAAGCAGCTACTAAGCGTTTCTTTTCGTTGCTTTTAAGAACATCCAATATTTGCTCCAAACGTGTAATCATCTTCTGTTTATTTTTAGTGTTGTGTTTGTATTTGTGTTTTATCACTTTTTTCAAGTGTAAGGCAAAAATAGAAAATATTAATGAATTGCATCTTAATTAAGAATAAAAACAACTAATTGACTAATATTAACCACACCAACTTACGATTCGCAATTAATGCAAAATCCTAATAACACCTTTTTGTGAAGAATAAAATTACTTTCTAGGAATGGAGAAAAAGAAGCTTGTTCCTTTATTTTTCTCGCTCTCGACCCAAATTTTACCACCATTAAGCTCTACAAACTCTTTACTAAGCATCAATCCAAAACCTGTTCCAGTTTCATTAGCTGTTCCTTCGCTGGTAGTAACGGTATCGATTTTAAACAAATTATTTAGTTGTTTCTTTGTCATCCCAATACCTTGGTCGGTAACTTGGACAACAATAAAACCGTTTGCTTCAAAGCTTTGCAGCTTGATACTCTGATTTGGCTTAGAATACTTTATCGCATTTGATAATAGATTCCTGATCACGGTATCGATCATAGCCTTATCTGCTTTTACGATTGCTCGATTAAAATCACCTATTAATGTTAGGTCTTTCAGAGATCCCAAACTCTTATGAAGTCCTAGGTTTTTCTCCAAAATAGTCTTCAAATCAAAATTTTCAGAATTTAATTTGAAATTTCCCTTTTGCACATTTGCCCACTCAAGCAGACTCTCTAAAAGCTTAAAAGTATCATCAGAACTTCTGTAAATTGTTTCAATTAACTCTGTTCTGTCCTCTTCGGACAAAATATCCGAATCTTTCAATAATATTTTTGAAAATCCTCGAATGGCATTAAATGGATTTCTCAAATCATGAGCAATAATGGATAGGAATTTATCTTTTGCAACATTCGCACTTACCAAATGCTTGTTCAAATCTTGAAGTTGTACAGTTCGCTCTGAAACTTGCTTTTCCAATTCAATTAAATTCTGTTGAGTCCTTTTTTGACTGTATTTATTGGTTAAAAATATCAGAACTAAAATGACAAATAAATCGGTTAACAATACATACCATCTTAAATACCAAACTTGTGCAACATGTAATTCTAGGATACGGTGCTCACTCCAACGATAATTTCCTTCATGCTTAGCTCGAATACAGATTTTATAATTTCCTGTTTTTAAACCTGGAATTACGATTTGATTTTTCTCTGAAAGTTGTTTCCAATCTATAATTTTCTCATTTCCTTTTACTGTGCAATATTGAAATTGATTCTGTTTTTGTGGATATATTATAGCCGTTACATCCAAAAGCAACATAGAATTGGCATTAATTCTAAGCTTGCTATCTTGCAAGGCAAACTGACTACCGCCATCCGTTCGACTAACCTCCGGTTTCGGTGTTTTAGGTATTGAATCACAAATAGAAGCATAAGCAATACCGTTGGAAGTTCCTACCCATAAATGATCATTCGAATCAAATTTTAAATTACGATTGGTAAATGTTTTGGATGGCAAACCTTGCTCCGGTGTAAACAACGACAAATCCTTTTCCCTCTTTCGAATTACACCTTTACTAGTTGTCATCCAAAAAGAATGATGGCGATCGATTGCTAAAGAATTGACTTCACTATTCGTCATATCTCGCAAATCAACCCTTTCAACACCTTCGTCCCAATATTTTAATAAACCAGAAGAGGTTCCCATGTACAAGGTATCCTTATCCAATTCCAAATCGATAACCCAAAAATCTTCATTAATATCAAAATCGATTGGAGTACTAATATTCTCAACCTTTTTACTAAGTATATCAAACTTAAATAAATAAGAATTCTTGTACTCTCCTCCTATGTATAAATTAGTTTCTTTATCTAATAAAATATCCTGAACAATACGCTGACCTCTAAAGGATTGCAGATAACTCTTTATTAGACCAGAATTTAAATTAATATGAAATAATTCTTTATCTGACACAAGCCATGCTTCACGATCTGAAACAATTTCAATACTCGTAATAGGCTTATTTGCAATGGCTAACTTCAAGTGTAATTCATCATTTTTATAAACATACAAGTAGCCTTGCTCCGTTCCTAAAAGGGATATATTATTCCTCTTCTTAAATACGTTTATCGATCCTTCAAAATCAAGATCTAGATTTTGTATCTCCTCATCATTCGAGATTTGGAAAATATGATTTCTTCCTGAAAAATTAACATTTCCATCTTCATTTAAATTAATAGAAGAAATGTACTCTGAATTAGAAGAATTAAATTGATAAGAAAAGAATTTTTTTTCCATCACCACTGTTCCTGAATTAGTAGCAATCCAAAACTTTCCGAAATCATCTAAAAAAATATCATTAACGGTGAAACAAGGAAATCCTCCAATCGGATACACTTTAAAATCTTGCGATAAATCGATCTCTACCAAGCCTTGAAACCAAGTACCAACTAAAAGTTTATTCTCAGATAATTTCTGAAAACATGAAGCCATAACACTTTCATTAACGATTTCATGATGAACAACCTTGCCATTAAAATCTAATATTAGTCTATATATTCCTAAGGAAGTTCCTAAAAGAAATTCATTGGACCCTATTTTAAAAGAGGAATTCACTACCAAATCCAAATTAAAACCAGAATCTTTAAACTGATTATTCTTGCGATCAAACTGATAAAACCACCCAGACTGTGAAACCACCATTAATTTTCCATTATCACATTCCAAAAATTGAAATGACCTAGCATAGGATGTAGTTTGATTTTTTTTATCCATTTGGTACTGTTCGAAATCACTTCCTTTTAACCTGTAGATATGATTAAAATCCGTTAGCCACAATTCATCATTTTGATCTTCGAAAAATTCTTTAGGATACTTTGGCAATAAGGAATCGGTATTGCATAAGAACAACAAATCGGCTTTATTTCCTATCGATGTTTGAGTTATCTTATAGATTCCATCATCTGAAAGCGCAAGTAAATCACCATTTTTCCTTTTAAATAACGATTTATAAAATTGATTTTTTCCCTCTTGAACCTTTAGAGGAATAAACTGATCTTTTACGAGAGAAATTAATCCTTTATCAGTAGCAAAATAATAAACACCAAGAGAATCCTGATGAATAGATTTCACCAGCTCTTCATTTAATTTATTGTCTTTATTGTATTGATAGAAACGAAAATTTGTTCTCTGTCCAAGAGTAGAAATCGAAAACGAAATCAACAATAAAATAAAAAATGTTTTTATAGAATATGTGTTTGATACGAACATAAAGTCATTGCAATTTGCTATGAAATATCATGTATTTCCAGTAAATACTATACGTCTAAACGTTAAGCAAACAAATTTGTTTCAAAATTTAACACTTTACTAACAATCTATTGGCTTAACATATCCATTAAATTTAAATTATAAAAAGTAAAATACGGATAAAAAATAAATTATCATCTTATATTTTGGCATAAAAAAAAGCCCTGTTAACAACAGAGCTTTTTAATATCATAAGTTTGATAGTTACAAAGCACCAACAATACGCTGTGTATCAGAAGCAATAACCAACTCCTCATTAGTCGTTACGACCATTGCTTTCACTTTAGATCCTTCTTTAGAAATAACCATATCTTTTCCACGTAAACCTGCGTTCACATCCTTATCAAAGTCAAGTCCAAGGTATCCAAAATCTTTCGCAATTTTCTCACGAGAAACAGAATCGTTCTCTCCAATTCCTCCAGTGAATATTACTAAATCAACACCACCCATTGATGCAGAATAAGAACCAACAAATCTTTTAACACGATATGCAAACATATCTAATGCCAATTGAGCTCTCTCATTTCCACCTTCAGCAGCAATTTCTAGATCTCTCATATCAGAAGAAATACCAGAAATACCAGCTAAACCTGACTGCTTATTGATCAACTTGTTTGTTTCTTCAATTGAAAGGTTTTTCTTCTCTGCAATATAAAGCAAAGCTCCCAAATCAAGATTACCAGTACGAGTTCCCATCAACAAACCTTCATTAGGTGTAAATCCCATTGAAGTTTCGATAGACTTACCTCCGTCAATCGCACAAACAGAAGCTCCATTTCCTAAGTGACAACTAACAATTTTTTTATCTTCGATATTCCAACCTAAGATTTCACATGCTTTGTTTGCAACAAATTTGTGACTAGTACCGTGGAAACCGTATTTACGAACACGAAGTTTTTCATAGCAATCGTAAGGTAAACCATACATAAATGCTTCGGCTGGCAATGTTTGGTGGAATGAAGTATCAAAAACTGCTACCTGACTAATTCCAGGAAGTAATTTTTCCATAGATAGAATACCTTCCAAGTTAGCAGGATTATGAAGTGGTGCTAATTCGCAACAAGCAGCAATTTGTTCTTTTGCTTTCTCATCAATAATAGCACTATCTTTAAAATATTCTCCTCCATGCGCTACACGGTGACCAGCAGCATCAATTTCCTTGATATCTGCAATAACCCCATGATCAGCATGCACTAGAGCTTCCAATACAAGATTAATTCCTACACTATGATTTGGAATATCTTGTACCAATTCGAATTTACTCTTCCCCTCTGGCTTGTGAGTAAGAACACCTTCCTTAAGACCAATACGTTCAACAAGTCCTTTTGCCAATAAAGTAGCTTCACTACCCATGCTTAACAATTGATACTTTAAAGAAGAACTACCACAATTAAAAACTAGAACGTTCATTTGAAATTTTGTTTATTATTTAGTTTACTATTTTTCTTACATATCTGCAGCTTGGTTCGCTGTGATCGCAACCAAGTTTACAATATCACTTACAGAACAACCTCTTGACAAATCGTTAATTGGAGCGGCCATTCCCTGTAATACAGGTCCTACAGCTTCAGCACCAGCTAAACGTTGTACCAACTTATAAGCAATATTTCCTACCTCAAGAGTTGGGAATACCAATACATTAGCTCTACCTGCAACTTCAGAATTTGGAGCCTTACTAGCACCAATTGCCTCAACAATAGCAGCATCTGCTTGCATCTCACCATCAATTAAAAATTCAGGAGCCATTTCCTTAGCCAAACGAGTTGCCTCAACCACCTTATCAACCATTTCGTGCTTTGCCGATCCCATAGTAGAGAAACTCAACATAGCCACACGTGGTTCCATTTTGGCAATTGCTTTCGTTGTTTTAGCGGTAGCAACAGCAATCTCTGCCAATTCACTAGCAGTAGGATTTGGATGAACAGCACAGTCAGCAACAACTAACATACCATTGTCACCAAATGTTTTATCCTTTAAAATCAAGATAAAAGCACCAGAAACAACAGAAATACCAGGCATTGTTTTCACAATCTGAAATGCTGGACGAAGTACATCTCCAGTAGAATTTAAAGCTCCAGCAACTTCACCATCCGCATCGCCAGCTTTAATCATTAAGGTTGCTAAATACAAAGGATCCTGTACCAACACCATAGCTTTTTCCATGGTCATTCCTTTCTTCTTTCTCAACTCCACCAAAATTTCAGCATAAGCTTCCATTTTGTCATGGTTTTTAGGATCAACTATTATCGCTTTACTAATGTTTTTCAAATTTAAGCGATCAGCTTCAGAAGCAATTTCTTCAGGATTTCCAACTAAGATAATCTGAGCGATTTTCTCGTTTAAAAGGATATCTGTTGCTTGCAAAGTTCTTTCTTCCGCTCCTTCGGGTAAAACGATAGTTTTGTTTGCTAAACGTGCATTCTCCTTAATTGTTTGCAATAAGTCCATTGGGATTCAGTATTTTAATCAGTTTTGTAATCTCGACTTTGCAAAAGTAGAAATAAAACGTAAACTTTAGATTCCTAAATCAATAATTTTTGATGCTTTTTATTTGAAAATTTTAATAAATATTCATTCTCAATAAGCTTGCATTAAAAAATAATAACGTAATTTCATTTCTAGAGATTTAATGAGATTAAAAGCACCTAACAAATATGAAACCTACTGTTCAATCAACTATATTTGAGGAACTTCAAGAAAAACTAGAGGGCGAAATCCATAGAGATATGAGTACTCGTTTACTTTACGCTACAGATGCCTCAGCCTACAAGGTACTTCCATTAGCTGTTGCTTACCCTAAGAATGAAAGTGACTTACAACATTTAATCAAATTTGCATCTGATCAAGATTTATCATTGATACCAAGAGCTGCTGGAACTTCACTAGCAGGACAAGTAGTTGGTGATGGTCTCGTTGTGGATATCTCAAAACACTTCACTAAAATTCTGGAACTTAATCAAGAGGAAAAATGGGTTCGAGTTCAACCAGGTGTTATTCTCGATGAATTAAATCTTTACCTTCATTCATATGGTTTGTTTTTTGGTCCTGAAACCTCAACAAGTAGCAGGTGCATGCTTGGTGGAATGCTAGGAAATAACTCTTGTGGATCGCATTCCATTATATATGGTAGTACAAGAGATCATACACTTGAAACAAATTGTATCCTTAGCGATGGAAGTAAAGCTACCTTCAAAAATGTAACTGACGATGAATTCAAACAAAAATGTGAAGCAAATAACGGATTAGAATCTAAACTTTACCAGCAAATAAATCAAATTCTATCATCAGAAGAAATACGAGCCTCAATAGACAAGGAATTTCCTGATCTAAAAATTAAAAGAAGAAATACTGGTTATGCTATAGATATCCTATCCAACTCCTCTCCTTTTTGTAAAAATGATATTCAATTTAATTTCTGTAATCTATTAGCAGGCTCAGAAGGGACTCTAGCCTTTACTACTGAAATAAAATTAAATTTAGTGCCGTCCCCACCAAAAGAAAAGGCTCTGGTTTGTGCCCATTTTAAAAGTTTGGAAGATGCAATTAAAGGAAACTTAATTGCCTTAAAATATCAACCTGGTGCAGTTGAGTTAATGGACGATCAGATATTGAAATTGACTGAAGGAAATCGTACACAAGCCAAAAATCGATTTTTTTTACAAGGTAGTCCAGGTGCTCTGCTAATTATTGAATTTGCAAGAGAGTCAAAAGCTGAAATTGAGCAAATTGCAAGCAAAATGGAAGCTGAATTTCGTGAAAATAATTTAGGATATCACTTCCCTGTTGTTACTGGAGCAGAAAACATTACGAAGGTTTGGGATCTACGAAAATCAGCCTTAGGTGTGCTTTCCAATATGATTGGTGACGCCAAACCTGTTTCCTTAATTGAAGATACATCAGTAAATCCTGAAGTATTATACGATTACATTGCAGAATTTAAGGAATTAATGAAGAAACATGAGATACAATGTGTATTCCATGCTCATATTGGTACTGGAGAGATTCATATGCGTCCTGTTCTAGACTTAAAAAATGCTGATGACCAAGAAAAATTTCATGCAATTGGGTTAGATTCTGCAAAACTCGTCAAAAAATACAATGGTTCGCTAAGCGGTGAACATGGAGATGGAAGACTGCGTGGGGAATTTATTCCGATCATGATAGGAGAAGAAAACTATCAATTGTTGCGTCAGATTAAGCAAACTTGGGATCCTAAAAATATTTTTAATCCAGGTAAAATTGTTGATACGCCAAAAATGAATACGCATTTGCGTTATGAACCAAATCAGCAAACGAAAGAAATTGAAACTTATTTTGATTTTTCTAGTGATATGGGAATTGTAAGAGCTACAGAACGATGCAATGGCTCTGGCGATTGCAGAAATACTCATGTAACAGGAAAGGCATTGTGTCCTAGTTATCAAGCAAGTTTAGATGAAAAATTAAGCACACGAGCAAGAGCGAATCTATTCAGAGAATTTCTTACCAACTCTGATAAAAAAAATCCATTCGATCAAAAAGACTTATATGATATTTTAGACTTTTGCTTATCGTGCAAAGCATGTAAATCTGAATGTCCATCGAATGTGGATATGGCAAAGCTTAAAGCCGAATTTCTGCAACAGTATTACGATTCCAATCCTATTCCGCTTCGGAGTAAATTAATTGCAAACATCAGTAAAATAAATAAGTTGGGTAGTTATGCTCCTTCCATATTTAATTACGTAAATCAACATCCTACAATTGGGAATATTGTAAAAAGCAATTTGGGTTTTGCCAAAGAAAGAAGCATTCCGAAATTGCATAATACCACGCTTAAAAAATGGCATTCGTCAACTACAAATGGAACAACAAAAAAGCGGGTTTATCTTTTTGCTGATGAATTTACCGATTACAACGATACGCCAATTGGGATTAAAACGATCCAATTGTTACAAAAGCTAGACTACCAAGTTATTATTCCAAAACATGTAGAAAGTGGAAGAACCTTTTTGTCAAAGGGATTGGTTAAAAAAGCCAAGTTTTTAGCAATCAAAAATATCAATCTATTGAAAGGTATAGTTGATGAAAACAATCCGTTAATAGGTATTGAACCTTCTGCTATTCTTACTTTTCGTGATGAGTATCTTGATTTAGTACCAGAAACAATGAAGCTTGAAGCTAAAACACTAGCATCAAATACATTTATGATCGAAGAATTTCTGTATCAAGAAATGCAAAAAGGTAACATTTCCATCGATCAATTTACGAAAGAGAAAAAAGAAATCAAGTTCCATGCACATTGCTATCAGAAAGCATTGGCTTCTTCTGCTCCAACAAAGAAAATTCTAAGTTTCCCAGAAAATTATACTGCAATTGAAATTAAATCGGGTTGTTGTGGAATGGCAGGATCATTTGGATACGAAAAAGAGCATTACGATTTAAGTAAAAAAGTTGGAGAACTGGTTTTACTTCCTGAAGTACGAAAAACGCCACAATCTGTATTAATTGCAGCGTCTGGAACATCATGCCGTCATCAAATTAAAGATGAAACAGAGCGAGAAGCTTCACATCCTGTAGAAATTTTGTTTGAGGCATTAGTTTAAGATAAAGAACTATTCTTACCTAACTAGTTTTAAGAGATCGGCTGTATTAATAACTGTCGCAAATTCTTCATGCAAACTGGCCAAGGCAGTATCATGAATTATTTGCGCTTTATATTTTTCACCTTTGACACCAATTTTATCGAATGTGGCCGTAGCATCTTCAATTAAGTATGTTTCATAGCCATAATTACCAGCCATTCGAGTTGTTGTAGAAATACAATGATCTGTAGTTAAGCCAACAATCACCAACTTGCTTATTCCTTTTGCAGCTAATTGCTCTTTTAAAGTGGTGCCTATAAAAGCCGAATTTACGTACTTTTTAATAACAACTTCCCCTTTTAAAGGCGTTACAAGTTTGAGAAAATCATTTCCGGTATTTCCCTCAGCCAAAGGTGATTTTGAATTTGTAGAACAATGCTTAATATGAAACAATGGCAAATTATTCTCACGCCATACATGTAAAATCTTTGCAGCATTCTCTTCTGCCTTTAGATTGTTTCTGCCACCACCCCAATATTTAATATCTTCAAATCCCTTTTGAAGATCAATTAACAACAACGCACAATTCTGTTTAATATCCATAGCTTCAATAATTAACCTATTAAAAATCATCTAACCAACTCTTGACCCCTCACCTAATAATATCCTTCAATAAAATATTTAGCCGGATCTTTCCAAATTTCATTCTTATCATCTAAATGATCCTTAATTGCTGCTGACACATGCAAAACAACTCCAATCAACTCTTGACCTGTCGTATACCTCTCTCTTTTATAGCTCAAATCACCTAAGCTTGGTTCAGAACTTTCATTTGATGCCGACAAATTAAAATTCTCTCGTTTTACAAAATTAAATGGTGCATTTTCTTTTTTAAAAACCTCCCACTCCTTTAAATAATTATCGTCACATTTTTCTTGTCCAAATACACTAACTGAAATTAGTACAAAAACGAATAGACTTAAAAATATTCTCATGAGTTAAAGTTTATTTAAGATTTTATAATAAAGCTAAGAATTGTTATTCTATTAATCAAAAAACAATCCGCTTATTAAAAAGAAAGCCCTTTAGGTGATTCATCGTTTTATCAGCTATTATGACATATACTTCAGCTATCTACACCTGTTTTACAAGAAAATTTAATTACACATTAAAAAGACTTCATAATGCAAATAGTTGAAATAACTATTGCTTAAAAAAATCACAAACTTTATTAAAAACAATATTTAAGCTTTCCTCAACATTTTGCGACTCCTGCTTATTCATTGGGAATGGATTTTCATGTGAATACGAATAGGGAAAGTCAAGCTCTTCAACCTTAATATTAATATCTCTGGAAGCTCCTTTTAAGGTATTTTCAATTTCATAAGTCGGAAAAACAGAATCTCCTTTTAATGCAATGGCGTAAATCTGATTTTCTACTTTTTTAAATAAAGCCTCTCTAAAATGCCTCCTATTTTTGTACTCTAACATGGTATGCAATACTTTTCCTTCCAAATGATCCTCTTCAATGTAATGATGCAAAAGATTATCTTTCTTTAAAAAGCTATTAAAATGTTCAACCAAATAAGAGTACAAAGCAACGTTAACCTCACTATCTAAAATAAATTTAGAAACAGGAGATAAACGATTAAAAACTGCACCACTGCAAAACAAACACAATTTGGTTTCATTAAAATAATTTCTGTAGTTCGTTAACTTTAAAATTTCAGCTAAAAAACCGCCAATAGAATAAGCAAAAATATCAAAGCTAAAATCCTTATCAATTAACTCATGCTTACCACTTTTACACTCCTCAATAAATTGAATAATATCGTAATAGGATTGCAAACCCGACCAAATAAATCTTTGTGGCTTAGAATGGAGACGCATGCTAATAGCTACGTTCGATAAGGATGAACCTATGATATTTGGAAATTGATCTTTCCGCTTTTTACTTAATTCAAACATTGCCTTTTTATCACTCCAATGCTTTGGTGCACGTTGCATATGAAATGCAATGGGAAAAAAGACAACTGTACTTTGTGTTTTCTCACAAATGGCTTGTCCCCAAGGCAAATATTTATCCCATGTCTTTTCATTAAAGCCATGAAGTATAAACGTAACTTTTTTCACACTATCATTCCCCTTCGGCTTTAGTATCTTATAGGTGAAATTCTGGTTTTCTTCAACAATAACATCCTCAATATGAACATCATTTTGTATTTCACCTATTTCATTATCCGATAGCATGTTCTCAATAAGATCCAATTTATGACTTTCACAATAATAATTGGTTTTACCAGGTAAAATATCATGAGCTAAAGAATGAAATTGATACTCCAAAAATTCCATATTGTCAATATCTGAAGCTCCACTATCAAAAGCCAATTTCAAATTCTGACAACGATCTATATATGACATAATAATAAAATTTAATGATCTTATTCTTGACTACTGAATCCAATCCATTTGATTTAACTTACAAAATTCGAATTTACAAAAACACTACTAATTAACAAAAAAACAAAATCATATATACTTCTCATTTTTTTATGATTATTTTTGCAATTGTAAGCCAATCACGCTAATTTAATTTTATGTACCAAAAAGATTTTATAATGCGAATGATCGAAATGATAGCTGATTTAATTGCTCTCATTTTAGGATTGATTAAAAAAGGTAATTTACCACAAGCAACTAAACTTCTGGACAATGCCTATCGTGAATTTCTAAAAAAGGATGCTTCTTTTTTCAGAAGTCTATCCAAAGATAAATTAACTAAAGAATTACTGACTGAACACAACTACACGAATGATCATTTAAAAATATTATCGGAACTTTTCTTTGCCGAAGGTGAATTAAACATTGTAAAAGGCGATAAAGAGAATGGTTTAAGTTATTACGAAAAGTCTTTAATACTATTAGAATTTACAGAACAAAATTCTAATTCCTTTTCTTTAAGCAACCAATCAAAAATTAGTTTATTAAAAGAGAAAATCAGAATATCAATACAATAAACCTGAGATTTAACATTAAAATCAAGATCTAAAAGGAATAAGTACTGAGCAAATTCTACAAGAGGTAAAAACGATTAAAGAAATGTCCATATCATTTGGCCTATTATTGATGGTGCTCGTTTGCATAGGAATTTACCTAATTATAAACAATTCAGAATTGCTTTCCTTAAGTATTGCTCCATTCATCTTATCTCCTATTCTTTATTTATTCTCTAAAAAGGCTATCGTAATTAAGGTTGAAATTAAGAGTAGGGAAATTTAAGTTCTTCTAATATCTAAAATTGCACCCAATAGGAAAGGATTAAATTAAGGACATGATTTACGATATAAACATCAAGCATGTTCAACAGCATATTTGTTTTGATGCTAAATCTTGAGAATAACTTAAATTTGTTTGATACCAAAGCAATATTTTTAAAATGAGCTTTATATTCAAAAAGACAAAGGCTGATATTGCCTTAAAATATTTCCATAAACCACCTGGGTACTATAATTGTGCGCAGGCAGTTTTAAAAGCATTCCAAGAGGAATATCAAATCACAAATGATGATATTACTGAATTTTCCAAATACGGTAATGGCAAAGCAAAAGATGGCCATTGCGGTGCTTATTATGCTGCTTTGGAATTAATCAAAGACAAACCCGAACTGTCTGAAGAATTTAGCAAACGCTTTCAAGAAAAATCTGAATATTTAAGCTGCTTCGATATTCGTTTTAATTACAGTATGTCCTGTAAAAATCTTGTTAAGCTTGCAGTAAGTTTACTTGAGGAGATTAGACCAAAGCAAGAGAATAAATGAAAATAATTGAAGTGACTGCTGCCATCATTCAAAAACAGGGTGAAGTATTAGCTGCCCAAAGAAATCATGATGATGAACTTGGTTACAAGTGGGAATTTCCAGGAGGGAAAATTGAGAAGAATGAAACTGCCGAAAAATGCATCGTTCGCGAATTGGAAGAAGAGTTTGGAATCAAAACTAAAGTTGTAGGATATTTAGGAGAAAGCAAATATGATTACGGTAATAAAATCATCTTGTTAAAAGCCTTTTTTGTGGAACACATTCATGGTGCATATCAACTTAGAGTTCACCAAAACATTCGCTGGATAAAAATTACAGAATTAAAAACCTTAGATTGGGCTCCCGCTGATATTGAATTGGTTAATCAGCTTATAAAATATCATAAATTAAAGTAACTGATCAACCGAATTCCGAACAAAATCTCGCGAATAATAATCATCATCTTTAATATCCCCATTCCACACAACAATATCCAAATCGATTACACGAGGACCAAACTTTGGTAAAGTTCTATCTCGTCCCATTTTGTCTTCTAACTTTTTTAAGTATTTCGTAAATTCTTCAATGCCATGCTGAGTTTTTACATGAACAGCCCCATTCACAAAATCATCTTGATCTGTTATTCCAATTGGAGCTGTCTTAAGCCAAGATGAATGCTTCCCAACCCAATGATCTTTTGCCAAAAAACAAAGCATTTTACGGATATTTTCTTCCGGATTGATGTTTGATCCTATGCTTAAAATACATTCATTCATACCTAAAATTATTTATCCCCATTAGCCTCTAATTCTATAGAGACCGATTCCGCAAAGCGTAATGCATGTGGTTTATCAACCTCTACTCTAGCCCATTCCACCTGCGGATTCAATAAGATCAAATCTAATATTTGTTGGGTTAAATTTTCCAACATTTTAAATTGCCCCTCTTGAACTAATTTTATCACCTTTTTAGTAATCGTTTTATAATTATAAGAATTTTCAACATCGTCATTACGAATCGCCTCATTCACATTTGCTCTAATTGTCATATTGATAAGAACGTCTTGTTTGTTTTGTAATTCTTCAGGGTTAAACCCGATATAAGTTCTAATGAGTAAATTCTTTACACGAATTATTGCCATATGCTAAATTTTATAAAAGTTGTTCGCCTCCGTCACAGTACAAAATCTGCCCCGTTAAATTCTTATTATCTATAATATAATCCAATGATTGCAAAACAGGAACAATGCCTCCCGGCTCTTTCATCGGTGTATTTCTAGCTAGGTTTACTAAATATTCTTCTCCTTGATTTTCAGGTGGAAGAGTTGCTCCTGGAGCAATTCCATTTACTCTAATTTGTGGTGCAAATTCCAAGGCCGCCATTTTTGTTAAGTGTGCAAAAGCTACCTTTGAAATACTGTAGGCTGCATGTGAATTCGAATTTGTTGTTATTCGTGTATCCAAAAAATTCACTATTACCCCTTGGTGACTGTTCATTGCATAATTCCTTGACAGAATAAACGGAGCTAATAGATTTACATTGATCTGATTTTGAAACAATTTAATTGAAGTCTCTCGAATAACACTTGGTTCAAAAACAGAAGCATTATTAATTAAAATATCCAGATTTTCGAATTGCTTCAAAACCTTATCAATTAATTCATCACAATCTTGTGCATTGCTCAAATCTGCTTGAAATATTTTAAAATTCTGACTAACAAACTGCTCTTGTAAACTTTTCTGCAGATCGATAGCTGCTTTTTTTGATTTGTTATAGTGGATCGCAATATCGCATCCTCTTTTAGCCAAATGCAGAGACATCATTCTTCCAATTCGCTTTGCGGCTCCAGTAATAAGTACTGTTTGTCTTCTATTTGTCATGTAAGCTATGTTTTACATTAAAGTTAATCAATATCTTTACTGATTAAAAGTTTATAATAAATTATTTTTTGATTCAGAATTCTCATTAATTTTAGGGATTGTATTTAGTTTTAATGCACCTTGAGAGGTGTTTTGTTTTACCTCTAATTCTATCTTACAATCTAAAAAACATTGCATAGCTATGACCAGAATAGAAATTGAACCACAATTAAAATCAGCATGCCCGAAACTACGTTTGGGAGTTATTCAGTGCAAAGTAAAAACGCAAGAAGAATGTCCCGAACTTTGGGGAATTATAAATGAAACAACTAAAAAATTGCAAGAGGAACTGGCCATAAGTGCCATCAAAGATCTTCCGGCTATTGATAGTTCTAAAAAAGGCTATAAAGCTGCAGGTAAAGATCCAAGTAGGTATCGTTTATCTGCCGATTCTCTTTTACGCCGAATTGTAAATGGGAAAGGTTTATATCAAATCAACAATGTTGTGGATCTGCTCAACTTGGTTTCCATCAAAACTGCATTTTCCATTGGCGGTTATAATGCAGCTAAAGTAGATGGAATAATTCGCTTTGGAATTGGAAAAAATGAAGAAGCGTACGAAGGAATTGGAAGAGGTAAATTAAACATTGAAGGACTTCCTATATTTAGAGATGAAAAAGGAGCTTTCGGGAGTCCAACCAGTGATTCTCTGCGAACACAAATCGATACGAATTGTGAGGATTTTTTAATGATCATCATCAGTTTTCAGGAAGAAAAAGGATTAACAGAAGCTATGGATCTGGCAAGTGAATTACTTCTAAATCATGCGGATGCACAAGAAATAGAAACTAAAATTATTTAATAAAATAAAGCCTAAGAATAAATCTTAGGCTTTATTTTTTTCAATTCAACAAATTACTGCAGTACAAAATTAATTACCGCCGAATAAGAAACTTTTACAGGCTTTCCTCTCTGCATACCAGGCTTAAATTTCGGTAATGTTTCAATCACCCGCATTGCCTCTTTATCTAAAGAAGGATCCACTCCTCGTAGCAATTTAATATTAGAAATTCCTCCATCTCGTCCGACAACAAAGCTTACAAATACCCTTCCTGTAATTCCATTTTCCTGAGCAATAACTGGATAGCGGATACTCGCACTAATGTATTTATACAATTCTAAATCTCCTTCTTTCCTATTATTACAAATATCTGGTCTGAAGATTGGCATTTCTTCCACAATTACAAAAACCTTCACTTCATCATCAACTTCCTCCTCTTCAAATACTTCAACAGGCTGAATTTCAACTTCGGTTTCTTCACTTATGGTTTCGTCAACAATATCTAATTCCACCTCTATTTCGGTATTGTTCTCTACAATAGTAATTACATCTGTTAAGAGGATTTTTGGTGGCAATTTAGGCTTCTCAATAAGGTCTTCCTGTCTTGTAATTGGTATCATTTCTTCATCCAGGCTCAAATCTACAAAATCTCTAATTTCTACGACATCTCTTACCTTTGATGGCCATTCAAAAGAAATCAAGGTTAATGCTAAAGCAACAACCAAACCAATTTCAAAAAACAGGGTTTTTCGTTTTTCTAAATCAGCATTTGGGTTCTTTTTAGGAAACATAGCTAAACATTTTACAAAATAAATGCAATGTGAAAGCAGTGACAAAAGCCAAACACTGCTAAAACAACTAATAATGTTTAACTTAAGTCCTCGTGAGAGGATGAGTTCAAAGAACTTGTGTATAATATATACGTTTTTTAATTGGCTATTGTTGCAAATAAAAGCCTCATTTTTAACCTCTTCAACACTATTGCAATACAAAATTAACGTATCCGGAGAACCAAACTGCAACATTTTTATTTTGTTGTCTACCAGGTTTAAATTTTGGTAAGTTTCTAACGACCCTAACAACCTCTTCATCCAATAAGGGATCAACCTTTCTTGTCACTTCAACATTAGAAATCTCACCCGTTTTTGTAACTACAAATCGAACATATACTCGTCCTTGAATACTTGATTCCTGTGCCACAATTGGATATCGTACCATTCTTTGCATTGTTAAAAACAAATCCTTACATCCTTCTTGATAAGAAGTATTCTTCTTAGGATTAAAAATTGGCATTTCCTTAACCATTACAAATGGCGTGGTTTCATCAATGACTTCATCCTCCACATTTACAGGATTGTAGATTACTTCATCTTCTAGATTTCCGAAAGAATCTACTGGATCGTAATCATCCACCTCAGGGTCATCATCAATAATAATCAAATCAATTAATTCTATTTTTTTAACCTTTGGAGCTTCCAACTTCTCAGGTTCTGTAAAAGTGACCATTATAACATCTTCAACATCTGCTAAATCTGTAAAATTTATCACTTCTGGCTCTTCAATAGGAACCTTGTACTCAAAAGCCATCAAAACAAATAAAAAACTAATTAGAAATCCGAATTGTAAAAAAAGGATTCTCTTTTTCTCTAAGTTATATTTAGGGTTCTTTTTAACTTCCATAGGATTGTATTTTCGTTAAACAATCAAATCAATAAAAACAATATTTGAAACTAACTATTTAGTTATAGTGAATCAAAAAAAAGTGTCAATATTTTACTGTAGAACAAATGAAATGAATCCACTAAACCAAACACTTACGGGTCTATTCCGTTGCATTCCCGGCTTAAAGTTCGGTAAATTTCGAACTACACGAATTGCTTCATTATCCAAAGCTGGATCTCCTTTTCGCATTACTTCTACATTGTCAACTTTACCTGTCTTCGTAACAACAAATCTTACAAATACTTTTCCTTCAATGCCATTTTCCATTGCAACAACAGGGTATTTTGTCATTTTCTGCATGGTTACAAATAAGTCTCTTACACCTTCGTCATAAGTCTTATTTTTTTTCGGATTAAAAATTGGCATTTGCTCTACTCTTACAAATGGAACATCCTCTACTTCTTCTATCTCCTCTGTAACATCTGCAATATCATAAGAATCATCCTCAAAAGCATCAGAATCAGTTAAATCTAAATCAACTACATCTTCTTCATCATCTGCAAGTATAATGGTCGTAAGCTCAATTGGTTTAAATTTAGGCAACTCTTTAGGCTTTGGCTTGTCTTGGACAGTAATTGGAATCACCTCATCCATTTCATCCAGTATTTCAAACTCTAAATCGGCAATCTTCTCTACTGGGGTTTCATACTCAAAAGCCATTAACACAACAAGTAAACTTACTAGAAATCCGATTTGCAAAAATAAACCTCGTTTTTTTTCCAAATCATAGTTGGGGTTTTTTTTAACTTCCATAATATTGGGTTTTGGTTAAACATTAAAAATTGGTTTCTGGTATTCCTAAGAAATTAGTTTTGTAACTAATTTCTTAGTTAATATACGTAAAAAATTTTATTAGTTCAAAGAAAAACGAATAGGAATTGTATAATTCACTTCAACTTTTTCACCTTCTTGCTCTCCTGGTATCCAATTTGGCATATTATTAATCACTCGAAGCGCTTCTTTATTCAGCTCAATATTAGCGCCTTTTATAACTTTTGCTTTTTTCACACGGCCATCACGACCAACTACAAATTGAACAAAAACTTTTCCTTCATACCCTTGTTCAGCTGCCAGTATTGGGTATTGAATTTTTCCAGCAACATAACGTCTAAGATTACCGTTAGCTCCTAAAAATTGTGGCATTCTGTCAACAATTGTATATGCCTCGTTTGATTTTAACTGTAGTTGATTCTCCAAATGATAATCTGAAGCATTCTTAATTCTAGAAAATAACGGATCTGGAGAATGAACTGGTTCTTCAACTTGGTTGCTCAATAAGAAATTTACTGGAACGGTATAAGCAATGTTTGTTAATTTACCATTTTGTCGACCAGGCTTCCACTTAGGAAGGGAGCTCACAACTCTCAATGCTTCCTTATCTAGGAAAGGATCAAACTTCTTGATCAAATGAGCATTTACTACTTTGCCCTTTTTATTAACTACAAACGAGACAAACACGCGACCTTCAATTCCATTAACTTGTGCCTCTTTAGGATAAGATACATGTTTGGCTATGTATTTTTGAAGCGCATTGTCACCACCTGGATACTCTGGCATTTCGTCGATAACAACTTTTATCTCATTGGGATGATCAACCTTTTTATATTCCAGATTTTTGATTCCTTTAGTAGACCAATTCTCAGCAATGTGATCCACATTATTTCCAAAAAAATTGACTTGATCATTCTCATACGAACTAAATGGATTCAATTCTGATGGTAACAGTTCTCGAAACGAAAAATCAGTATCCAATTTTTCTTTTTCTACAATGGTAAATGCAAAAGCCGAAAACAATACTGTTAAAATTGGAATCAAAAGAAGTAATTTCACCAATGCAATTTTGGGAGATTTAATTCTACCCAACATCGATATTCTTTTCTTTAATGTAGATTGTCCAAAATTATTTGCTAGTCGAAATAAATCACCACCTGCAAATTGATTTACGATGTGCATTTTATACTCATGAGCATTAACTGCGCCATTCACAACCTTATCATCAGCTAAATATTCATGTACTTCTTGAATTGATGACTTGTAGAACCAAACAAATGGATTGAGCCAGAATGCTACGGTAAGAATTTCTATCAGTATTAAATCGAACGTATGAAATTGATCTACATGCACTTTTTCGTGCTCTATAATCGATTTAAAATTAGGTTTCTGATAATCTTCCTGACTAATGAAAACGGTGTTTAAAAATGAAAATGGTGGGTAATCATCAGTTAAAATGACTAAACGAATTCCATTTTCCTTACGAATCTCTCCTTTCCTACTCCAGCTTGATAATTGGAATAGATTCTTAAAAAAGCGAAGTGAAAAAATTAAAATGCCTATAAAATAAATTAGCCCTGCATATTGATACCAGCTAATTGCTTTTTTTATAGAAGCAGTTACAACAACCTCTTCAAGCATATTTCCACTCAAATACTCTTGTGATGTCTTTACCACCGCATCTAAAACATGATATGGAGTTTCAATTGTACTTTCTGGTTCAGGCTGAAAAGGGATTTCTAATGTTGGAATTAATATTGAGGCAAGAATTGTAAGCAACAAGAAAATGCGGTTAACTCTAAAAAAAGTATCCTTTTTTAGAAATAACCAATACAAGGCATAAAAAAATGCCATGCATATCGCCGATTGCATAAAATATAAGATGATGCCTGTAATCATTCCAATCTCTTAGATTAGCTACTTTGCTTTTTAATTTGCTCTTCAACCATTCTTTTTACCTCTTCTAATTCTGATAGGCTTACTTGTTCTTCTTTTGCGAAAAAAGAAACCATATCACGATAAGAGTTCGAGAAATAGTTACGAACAAAGCCCTTCATAAATCTTCGAGTATATTCTTTTTTCCCCATTAAAGGAAAGTATTGGTGGCTTTTACCGTAAGCAATATGACTTACAAAGCCTTTCTTTTCAAGAATACGAACAATTGTAGAAACTGTATTATAAGCAGGTTTTGGCTCATCAATTTTTTCTATAATCTCCTTTACAAATGCATTTTCAAGCTCCCAAAGGATTTGCATGACTTGCTCTTCTGCACGAGTTAGCTCTTTCATTTATTATTTTTTAGGATTGTTTATTGTCTTAAATATATAACTATAAATTTAGTTTTACAACAATTAACAAAACTCAAGTAATAACAAAAGAGTAATTATCTGAATTTCAACACAAAACTAAATACCTTATTTGTTTATTTGAAATGAATCTGCGTCAAGATGAACAGGGAACTTAGCTCTAAATCCATTCAATTCATTTAAGCTAAGACTTGCAGTTGAAATATACTCCTGATTATCAGCGCATTTAATAAGCTCTTTCCCTTTTGAGTCGTATACAACAGAACCTCCAGCATAAGACAGTCCCATTCCATCTTGTCCAATTCTATTTACACCCAAAACAAAGGACTGGTTTTCAATCGCTCTTGCTTTTAATAAGGTACTCCATACATCTTGTCGAGCTTCAGGCCAATTGGCAACATACAAAAGAAGATCGTAATCATTCTGATTTCTACTCCAAACTGGAAATCGAAGATCATAGCATACCAAAGGTCGAATTCTCCACTTTCCAATCGTGAAAATAACTCTTTCATCTCCACCTTTAAAATGCTCTTGCTCCTCTCCCATGCGAAACAAATGCCTTTTATCGTAAGAACAAATGATCTTTTCATTATCAACACAATACAATCGATTATAATAAACACCATCCTCCTCAACAATTATACTCCCTAGAATTGTTGATTTTAGCTCTTTGGCTTGATTCATCATCCAATTAATGGTCATTTCTGCTTTTGGAGCAATCTGATCTTTATTTTCCATCATAAAACCAGATGAAAACATTTCGGGCAACACAATTAAATCAGTTGCATTCTTTAAGCCGGAAATTAAACGTGTAATGCTTTGCAGATTCTCCTCTACATTGCCCCATTTCAAATCTAATTGAACCAAACTTACTCTAAGATTATCAGACATTGCAATCAATTTTATAATCCAGTAGAAAAATTTTCAGGATATTTAGGCTTACAATTCAGGTATTTGCTTTTAATTTTAAGCATATCCTCGTCAACATTTCCTGTTGGGTAAAAAGCTTCACCACAAGATAATGTTTTTTCTTCGTAGTTAATTTCTGCTAAATAAATGGGTACTTTAGCCTTTAAGGCGATAAAATAAAACCCACGCTTCCATTCTGGTCTTAAGCTTCGACTTGCTTCAGGAGCTAAAGATAAGTACAAAGACTCTCGACTAGCAAACTCCTTGGCTAACTGATCAGTCATATTTCCCTTTTTACTTCGATCTACTGGCATCACGCCCCAAGATTTAAGAATATAATTAAATGGGAATACAAACATTTCCTTTTTCATCAAAACTGTTGTTGGAATATTATGGGATAAAAAAGCTAATTTCCCCCAAACAAAATCCCAATTAGAAGTATGTGGAACAGCGATGACTACCGCCTTTTTTACTTCAGGAATAGCACCAATATACTTCCACCCACACATCTTCATTATTACCCTACTAATTTTAGCTCTCATACTCTTGTTTTGTTGATCGTTCTGCAAAACAATCAATTCTTTATTTACAAAACAACACCAAACCGATATATTTATTGGAAAATATCGCATTTAGAGTAAAAGTTCTCAATAAAAACTATTATTTTGTAAAAATCTAAATAATGCATTGAAATTACTACCAACGACTTAAAATCATAAACATCTTGGCTTTCATACAAAAAGACGCAATATTCTCTGGTAAATGGTTTTACAACTATGCCATCCTTATTTCTGGGGCTTTAATTATGGCTGCAGGATTTGTTTTCTTTATCATTCCCCATGGAATTGTTCCTGGTAGTATCTATGGAATTGGAATTATTATCAACAAATTAACCTTAGGAACCTTTCCTCAAGGTCTTTTTGGAATTTTAAATCCAGCAGATTACGATGGCTTTTTCTCCGGACTTTTGTATCAATTCATGGATTACTCTAATGATTTGTTTCGGAAATATGGCGGCGGAATACCTGTTGGAATTGCAAGTTTAGCCATTAATATACCATTGAGCCTAATTGGAATTAAAGTTTTGGGACCACGATTTGGTATTAAAACCTTTCTTTCTTTTATATTATGTGCTTTATTTATTGATGTTGTAAGTGCTTGGTGGGGTTTTATTCCGCTGGTAGATGATGTATTACTGTCCTGTATTTTTGGCGGTATTTTTATTGGTTTTGGTTTAGGTTTAATACTAAAGGCTAGAGCGACCTCTGCAGGTTCAGATATTCTTGCGATGATTGGAGCAAAATTCACAGGCCTGCCTCTTGGTCAGCTAGTAATTTATGTAGACTCTCTAATCGTCTTGAGTAGTTTATACATTGTAATGGATTGGCAAATTCCATTGTATTCCTGGATCGTTCTTTTCATTATAGGAAAAGTTACGGATATCACATTGCAAGGATCGACTTACGAAAAAGCTCTTTTCATTATTTCTGAAAAACACGAAGAAATCAGAAATAAAATTACCAATGATTACAAGCTAAATGGAACGATATTAAAGGGGAACAGAACATTAGATCTCAAAGAAAAACAGATCATTTTCATCGTCGTGAACCGCAGAGAACTATCTATGCTTCAGGACTATATTCACTCTATAGATCCTATTGCTTTTGTTGCTGTTATGGAAACCAATGAAATACTTGGAAAAGGGTTTAAGTCTTCAGATAAAGTGGAATAAGCACATATCTAGCATCAATTATTTTCTGAATAATCTTGAATACAGAGAAGTTTTTTTAGGCTTTTGAATTTCTTTAATTCTTAAAAGCAGTTGCTCTGAGCATATTTTTGGCATCTCTTCATTACCCATTTTTAAGAATACTTGAAAGAGTTCTCTATCCATATCAGGTATACCTGCAAGATCCCTACGTAAAAAATACAAGCGTAATTGCTCCTCTTCCTCAATTGTAGATTTGCCAGAATAGTATTTAGGAATTATATCATGTGCCGTCACATCATTTAAAACTCCATGAGGATCAATTTGTGCTCTAATTTCTTTACGGACATTAGCAAGCATAGATTGAACATTATTAATACCTAACTCCACAACTATGGCTATTTCGTCCAACTTCAAACGTACCATTGAACGTAAGCACATAATTTCAGCCTGTATTGGTGATAATTTTTCTGTCAAATTACAAAAACGAACCATTGCAGGATTAGAATTCACAGGGCATCCCTCAATAGAATTAGCTGTTTTTAAATCATCAGATTTAAAGATTTGTGCTTTGGCTAATTTCCTAGCTGTTTTGAATACATAGGTAAGATCTGTATGCTCATAATTCTTTCGCTCATACCAGCATTCTTCAATAGTATTGGTTAACACTTCAACCGTGTCGTCAGAGTTTCTCAGAATGCAATATAAATAGTAGTATATCTTATCTGCATTAGAAAAGATAAATGTATTAAAGTGTGCTTTGTCCATTAGGTGTGTGTAGTGGTCTTTTTGTACAATTAAGAATTGTATACTGATACCGCCAGTAAAAGTTACGATACATCAGTATAAATGGAGATTTACTCAAAATCTCCATTTATTAATTCTTTATTGCTTTAGAGGAGAATCTGGCTCTTTAGCCATGTGATTGTAGGTTAATTTTTCCAATAAAGATGGAAACCACTTTTTCAACCAAACAGTAAATTTCCCTTCAATAAAAGTCATGATTAACTCTCTTTTTCTTTTTACTACAGCATTGGCAATTAAACGAGCACACTCCTCGGCACTCATCATCTTACTTTCGTCTCTTGGTGTTTCTCCCTGCGAGCTACCATCAGCCGTTAAAGCAACGTTTCGAACGTTAGACGCTGTAAAACCGGGAGCAGCAACCAGAACATGTACTCCTGTTTTTAAATTTTCCACTCGTAGTGTGTCTAAAAAACCACGAATTGCATATTTTGAAGCTGAATAGCCTGTTCTAGCGGGTAATCCAATATATCCAGCAATGGAAATAACACCAACTACTGAACCTTTAGCTTTGGTAATATATGGCATTGCAAACTTGGTACAATAAACAGTTCCCCAAAAATTTACATCCATTAAGTTTTTAAGTACAGACAAATCCAAATCGGCAAACATAGCACGCATAGATATTCCTGCATTGTTTATCAGTACATCTACTCCACCAAATCGGCTAACCGTTTCATCAATCAATTTTCGACAATCACTTTCAACACTTACATCCGTTTTAACGCTCAACACCTCATTCCCCATTGCCAAAATCTGTTCTTCAACTTCTTTTAATTTGTCAAGATTTCTTGCTGCTAGAACAATTTTTGATCCTCGTGACGCAAAGTCAAAAGCCAATGCTTTTCCAATTCCTGAAGAAGCTCCCGTTATTACTACAATTTTTTGGTTCATGAAAAATGATATTTATTTCTAATAAGTGACATAAAAATGATGCTTTGATCATTTAATCGCCCACAAAAATAGAATTATTTTCATCGTTTATAATTAATTCGATCTTCAAATTGGTATTTTCTAAAGAAAACTGGCTGCACTTTCTTTCATTTTTTGTTTCATTTTAATCCAGCATCTATTGAAAAAAATGCCCATTATCATAAGGATTTTCGGGTAAAAGTAAAGAATTACATTTTTTTTCATTTTTTTTTCAATTCACTATCAATTTACGAGCCAATACAATAAAGCAAAACCATCTCACTTCCTCCTGCAAAAACTGGAAATTTCTCCGATTTAGTGTTTGCGAATTCCATTTAATCACTCTATATTTGCATCGCTTTTGAAAACAAAGAGTGACCGATTCCTTAGCTCAGCTGGTAGAGCACAACACTTTTAATGTTGGGGTCCTGGGTTCGAACCCCAGAGGGATCACAAA
>JAEINT010000049.1 GCA_016342745.1 Labilibaculum sp. | reverse complement strand
GGTATTCTTGGAATAACAGAAATGCTGGTTTCTGATTATGATGAGCTAACTGATGATGAAATTAAAGAAATGATTCAAGCATTAAGGGACACGTCTGTAAATGTTTATGAATTGTTAGAGGGCTTGCTTGATTGGGCAAGAACACAAAGCAATAGAATGGAGTATGAATTTAAAAATATTGATTTCTATAAAAGCAGTTCTAAAATTATTGACCTTCTTAAAACAACTGCATCAAATAAAAATATATTCTTAAAAAATGGAATTAAAGAAAACACACTTGTTTTTGCGGATGAAAAAGCAATAGAAACTGTTTTGCGTAACTTAATTACAAATGCAATCAAATTCACAAAACCAGATGGAATAATTAAGGTAGAAACAGAAAAAAGAGATTCCGAAATAGCAATTTCAGTTTCCGATAGTGGAATAGGGATGAGTGACAAAGATAAAAACAAACTATTCAAAATAGAAGTTCACCACACAACAGTTGGTACAAACAACGAAGCCGGTACCGGTGTAGGTTTAATACTTTGCAAAGAGCTCGTAGAAAAACACGGTGGTAAAATCTGGGTAGAAAGTGAGTTAGGGGTTGGCAGTAAATTTATTTTTACACTGCCAAGTGAAAAATAATTGAATTGCACAATAGCTAAAGCCATTATTGGAAAAGAAGATGAAAAAAAACAAAATTAGAATTAAAATACTTGTCCCATTTGTAATAGCAATTGTTGTTTTATTGGTCTCATTTATTCTTGGATTAGATCAACTAATGCAAGCAGAAATAAAATCCGATACAGAGAAAAAGATCAATTTAGTTTCGATGGGATTTAGCAAGAAGCAAGCAAAAGATGTTAGTTTGATGAGTTCAACAATTAGTGCTTTACAACAAGACAAAGAATTGCAGAAATATTGGCTTGAGAAGAACCGCGATAAATTATTAGAGAAAACTCTTCCCCTTTTTGAAAAGTTACGCCAAAATTTTGGTGTCACTCATTTTTACTTCCATGATACTACTGCGGTTAATTTTTTACGTGTTCATAGCCCTCAAAAACATGGAGATAAAATTGATCGGTTCACTATGAGGGATTCAAAAGATATGAAAACTATTTCCTCTGGAATTGAAATAGGTCCATTGGGGACATTTACACTTAGAGTTGTTGTTCCTTGGTTAATTGATGGCAAATTAGAGGGTTACATTGAATTCGGAGAAGAGATTGAGCATATAACAGAGCAAATTCATGCCACACTAGATGTTGATCTTTTTATATTCTACAAAAAACAATTTATAAGTAGGGATAAGTATGAAAATGGCATGAAAGTATTAAATAGAAAGCAAGAATGGGGAAAATACAAAGATTGGGTCTTAATCTACAAAACGTACGACTGGGTTCCAGAAAAATTCACGGAATATAGCAAATTTGATTTTAGCAAGTCCTCCATGGAGGATAATAAGCTAATATACCTTGAAGACAACTATATATTACAGTCTATTCCAATAAGCGATGCTGGTAATCGTGAGGTTGCAGAGATGCTAATACTAATTAACAATACCAAACAACTAAGCCGAGCTGCAAATCTTACTTATTTATTTGTTGGAATTGCTCTTGCAATTGGTAGTACGTTGTTCATCTTTTTCTACCTATTTCTATCTAAGATTGAACATAATTTGAATGAATCACAGAATAGGGCATTTCAAGAAGTAATTAAAAGGGAAGAGATTCAAAAAGCTCATGTTGTTGAATTAGAAAAAGAGAAAGATAAACTAATTGCAAGCGAATCTAATTTCCAAAATTTACTAAATTATACCTACGGTTGGGAATTGTGGGTAACAAAGAAAGGTGAAATAGAATACAGTTCACCAGCATGTGAAAGAATTACCGGGTATAAAGCTCAAGAATTTATAGATAATCAAAATCTAATGGTAGAGATAGTTTGTGACGAGTCAAAGGACGAATATTTAGAGCACAGAAAAGGAGAACTGATCACTCAAGAATCTGTAACTATTGAACTATGCATTTTAACAAAGGATAACCAGAAAAGGATAATTGAGCATACATGTGGTCCAATATATAGTAATAAGGGTGAGTTTCTAGGTAGAAGAGCCAGTAACCGAGATGTTACTGAACGGAAGAGAGCTGAAGAAGAGATTGCCAACTATGTTGAAGACCTTCAAGCAGCACATGATTCATTAGAAGAGACTGCGGGTGAGTTAGTACAATTAAACACAAAACTTGAACAATCCGAAAAAGATTTAATGGAATCAAACGCCAATAAAGATAAATTCTTTTCAATTATTTCACACGATCTTAAATGTCCATTTAATGGTATTCTTGGGGCAACTGAAATGTTGGCTGATGATTATGACGAACTAACTTCTGAAGAAGCTAAGGAGATGATTCAAGTAGTTCGAGAATCCTCAACAAAGGCTTACGAATTATTAGAAGGCTTACTTGAATGGGCACAAACACAAACTGGAAGAATGGAGTATATATTTGAAAATATTGATATCCATAAATCAAGCACTAAAATAATAGACCTTCTTAAAACAAATGCTCAAAACAAAAATATTTTCTTAAAAAATGGAGTTAAAGAAAACACAATTGTCTTTGCTGATAAAAGAGCAACTGAAACTGTTTTGCGTAACTTAATTACAAATGCAATCAAATTCACAAAACCCGATGGAATAATTAAGGTAGAAGCCGAAGATAGAGATAATGAAATAGCAATCTCTGTAACAGATAGTGGAATAGGAATGAGCGAAGAAGATAGAAACAACCTATTCAAAATAGAAGTTCATCACACAACAGTTGGTACAAACAACGAAGCCGGTACCGGTGTAGGTTTAATCCTCTGCAAAGAACTTGTAGAAAAACACGGCGGTAAAATCTGGGTAGAAAGTGAGTTAGGGGTTGGCAGTAAATTTATTTTTACATTGCCAAGTGAAAAATAATTAAATTGCATAATAGCTAAAACCATAATTGGAACAGAAGATGAAAACATCAAATAACGAAGAAAAGTTATTAAACCGAGTTACGGAACTTGAAAAGGAATTAGCAAAGGCTAATAGTAAGATTGAAGCATTAGACATCACCGAACGCAAGCAGATGGAAGAAGCACTGGAAAAACGCATTGTCGCATTGACTCAGCCAATGGACAGTTCTGCTGGAATTACGTTTGAAGAATTGTTCAATATGGGTGATATTCAGCGACTACAAGACCAATTTTCAGACGCATCAGGTGTGGCCTCCATTATTACCCAAACAGATGGCACTCCCATAACCAAACCGAGTAATTTCTGTCGTTTGTGCAGCGACATCATCCGCAAAACCGACAAAGGTCTGAAAAATTGCTTTAAGTCGGATGCCGCATTGGGCCACTATAACCCGAAAGGGCCATCTATTCAGCCTTGTCTTAGTGGTGGACTGTGGGATGCCGGAGCAGCCATTACTGTTGGCGGAAAGCACATAGCCAACTGGCTAATCGGGCAGGTGCGTGATGCAACGCAGACTGATGATAAGATGCGGGCTTATGCCAATGAAATAGAAGCCGACGAGGAGACCGTTATCAAAGCCTTTCATGAAGTACCCGCCATGACACGAGAACAATTTGAAAAAGTGTCACAGGCACTCTTCACCCTTGCCAAACAGCTCTCGGATATGGCCTATCAGAACATGCAGCAGGCCCGATTTATCACCGAGCGCAAGCAGGCGGAGGAGACACTGCGGGAGAGTGAAGCAAAATTCAGAAGTTATATTGAAAACGCTCCCAATGGTATTTTTATTACTGACGAAAAAGGAAACTATCTTGAAGTTAATGAGGCAGCCGCAAAAATTACCGGCTACTCAAAAGATGAATT
>JAEINT010000048.1 GCA_016342745.1 Labilibaculum sp. | reverse complement strand
GAAAGGAACGAAATATGGCACGATTCCCCACCCAAGAAGCAGAAGTTGTTGCCCTGGCCCAGGAGATGATAACGGGCGAACTCGCAACCTTCGGATCGACAGTCTGATTTTAAAAAAATCAAAAACCTTGATATTTAGCTCTAAACGATGATTTCCCCGATACTTACATAAAATTGATGTAGACAGATAGTAGGCTGATAGAAGCCCAACAGGACATCATTGGTGCACATTTTGGTGCACACCCCTTGATCTTGACTTGCTTTAGAAGCTCCCTATTTGTCTTCTCAAGCGTTTGTTTTATTTTGTGATCTAAAACATCTCTTTGATTGCAATAAATAGCCTTTCTAGGACTAGCAATAAACTCATCTTACCCAAATCAGAGCACATCACGCCGCTCGCCGATAGGATTTTAACAAGCCACCAAGCTGTTCGTGACACTCAACTTTACCATTCCCTTGAGGTAAAGGTTCAATCATTTCATTATCTAAGGATTGGTGTGGACGCTCATGATGATAATGGTTTACATAAGAAGAGACAATATGCCGTAAATGTTTTTCGCCAAAAATTAGCATTTTTCTGGTGCACTCAGATTTAATGCTACGAACGAAGCGTTCAATAAAAGGAGTCAAATTTGGAGAAACTGGCGATGTACGTTTAGCTTTTACGCCACCATCTTCAAGAATCTTCTTAAACTTTTTCGTGAATAATTTATCACAGTCATGAATAAGATACTTTTTATCTTTGAGAAATCCTTCTTCACAATCAGTTAAATTGCGAGCCATTTGCTCCATCCATTGTCCATCAGGATTATGGGAGACACCTACTATTTCAACTTTGCGAGTTGAATAATCAATAGCAGTTAAAACCATGAATCTTGTCAAACCACGTAAAGTGTAAGCTTCAACAGTAAAAAAATCAATAGCTGCCAATGAATGCCACTGCCGCTTTATAAACTCATTCCAGGTAGTTTTCTTTTTTCTTTCAGGACTGGGCTCAATACCATGCTTTTTTAGAATCTTAGCAATAGTTGGACGTGATGCTGTATATCCCAGATATTTCAATTGTCCTGAAATCCGAAGATAACCCCAATCGCGATTCTGTTTTGCAATTTTTACTATAAGCTTTTCAAGCTCTTCTGAAATTGCAGGACGACCTGGCTTACGGTTCCTGCTTCCATCATATTTCATTGCCACAAGCTTACGGTGCCAGGCAAGGATTGTATCGGGCGTAAAAAGCCCACAAACCTCCGCCAAAGCCTTACGCCCTATCTTTTTTGCTAATACAGCCAAACGCCTTCTTTGATCATCATTCAATACAATTCTTTTTGTGCCTAGCTTTTCACGCAAAATCTTGTTTTCTGCTTTCAAATACTCAATTACGTCCTGCTGCTGTCGGTTCATCCAGCCTGCTAGCATTGCTAATAGCACTAATTGTGGTTTTATTATCATTAATGTTTTCCTCATTTATGCCAATCTTGGATTAAAACTTATCTGTACCTAATCGACAATATAAACGGTCAACCTTAAAACATTTTTGAAAAATTAGCCTTTCAAAACGGTCAAAATGGACTATTGAGTTTTTTTGGTTAAAAATTGAAGGACAAAAATATTTTTAAATGACATATTTTCTTGGGACATCTAATCGCTTGATGATAAGATGGGTAGGAATAGGCTCACAATTATTTTATAAGCCCAAACTCGCAACCTTCGGATCGACAGTCTTATTTTAAAAAATCAAAAGCCTTGATATTTAGCTCTAAATGAAGCATCGCGAAGGATAGCATTCTCATTTTTTTAATACTCAATCACATATAATTATTGGGGATGCTTCTTATCAGCAGTTGCTCTTCGGCATAGTTGAGTAAGTTCATCAACAGATGATTGTAGTGATTCAAGTTCTCCCTTTAATACTAATTGTTCTACTTCAGCGGCTTTCTCCATAATGACAGGGAAACCCGCACTGCCGCTGGCTCCTTTTATGGTATGGATGAGATGTTCTAGTTTATCCATTTCAGCGTTATCAACAGCTTCAAAGATTGATTGTAATTGTGAAGGTATATCTTTTAGGAATATTTCAACTACTTCATGAAGTTCAGGGTCGTCGGCTAATTCGGAGATTAGGAAATAATTGTCTGATTGCTCTGTTGCCAATGACAATTGGCTTACTATTTGTTGAGCGTAATCATCTGAATCAGAATTCAGGTATTTACTCAACACTTCACAAAGTTTATTCTGGTCTACAGGTTTAGTCAAATATCCATCACAACCAGCATCAAGGCATTTTTGTTCATCTTCTTTCATGGCATTGGCGGTAAGAGCGATAATTGGTGTGGCAATTCCTTTCTTACGCAGGGCACTTGTGGCTTCATAGCCATGCAGAACTGGCATCTGCATGTCCATGAATATAAGGTCAAATGATTCTGTTGTTGCGGCATCTACTGCCTTTTTACCATCTTCAACCATAGTCGCTTTTAGCCCGATTTTCTTTAAGAGTATTTCGATTAGCTTCTGATTGGCAGGATTGTCTTCGGCTACCAGTACACTTCCAGTGTATTTCACTTTCAGTTTTTCAGGCAAATCCTGGGTATATTCTTTCATTCTGGCTTCACCAAGCAAAGGCTGAGATTTCACATCAAGACCTGCTGGAATTAATAGTGAGAAGGTGCTTCCCTTGCCTGGCTCACTCTGGACACTGACACTGCCTCCCATAATTTCAGCCAACTTTTTGGTAATGGTCAATCCCAATCCAGTGCCGCCATACTTTCTTGCGGTAGAGCTATCTGCCTGGGAAAAGGATTCAAAAATACTATCAAGTCTATCTTCAGGGATACCTATGCCAGTATCTTCGACATCAAACTTTATCATTGGTTTATCTTCATCATTTTCGAGAGATACAATTACATGAACATATCCTTTTTCAGTAAATTTAATGGCATTATTAATAAGATTTATCAAGCATTGATTTACTCTGGTGGGGTCAGTACAGATATTAGAAGGAAGTTCTGTTTTATGTAGGACTTTGAAATCCAGATTCTTTTTCGTAGCCTCAGGTCGCAACATTGAACTGATACCGCCAAGTAGCTGCTCCAATGAACATTCAATAATCTCAGTATCAATATTGCCAGATTCAATTTTGGAAAAATCCAGGATGTCATTTATTATAGTCAGCAAGTTTTTACCAGAACTCCGAATAGTATTGATATAGTCCATTTGGTCGTTAGTAAGATCTTCATTCGAGAGTATATCAGAAAAACCAACAATAGCATTCATCGGTGTGCGAATTTCGTGACTCATATTAGCAAGAAACTGGCTCTTAAATGTATTTGCCATTTCAGCCTGGACTGCCATGTGATTTGCTCTGGCTGTAGTTTCTGTGAGGTGCTGATTAACTTCTTTAAGTTCCTTAACTGCTTTTAGTTTGACAGTAGCGATCAAAGCCGTATACCAAGAGCCAATACCTGTAGCAATTAAAAGTATAACTAGAATTATAATCATCCATTTGGTCATTAAATTACTTTTAGAGTATAAAACAGAAGGCGAAACATATGACACTATTTTCCATGAATAGCCATGATTTACACTAGATATGGAAGTATGAATGGAATCGATATCGCCCTTCAATCTAAAAGTAGGATATATAGTTGTAAATGAAAACAGTCCATCATCAGTATAGAATTGTCCAGACTGTTGTTTTGTTATAATTGGCCAGGCTTCGGGGTAAGTTTTTTCAAATGTCTGATCTTTGTCGTGCTCTGGCATGAATCCCCATGCAATTTCGCAACTGGGACCTTTAATCCAAAAACCATCTTCGTTAACAAGAAAACATTGTCTGGAAGAGTTTTCTCCTAGGTCGTTAAAGATATTTAGTAACCGTTCACGGGAATTTCTTTCAAAAAGTGCAATTTGTTAAAATAGGCAACTTGCGCATTTGCGTAGGATCTG
>JAEINT010000009.1 GCA_016342745.1 Labilibaculum sp. | reverse complement strand
CAAATTTCCTGATCTGCTCCCAAATCTACTGTTGGGTTTGCATGTATTGTTGCATTAGCATTGTCTGCAGCTGAACAGCCGTTCGCGTCAATTACAGTTACTGAATAGTTACCACTAGCAGAAACTGTAAGCGTCTGAGTTGTTTCGCCTGTAGACCATAAATAAGTCGAACCAATATTTCCTGCATCAAAAGTGATGCTGTTTCCTGAACAAGTTTCCTGATCTGAACCAAGGTTTACTGTCGGATTTGCATGAATTGTTGCATTTACATCATCAGTAGCTGAACAACCATTGGCATCTGTTATTGTTACAGAATAGTTACCACTTATTGAAACCGTAATTGTCTGAGTCGCTTCACCTGTAGACCATAAATAAGATGCTCCTGCATTTCCTGCATCAAATGTGATGCTGTTACCTGCACAAGTTTCCTGATCAATACCTAGATCTACTACTGGGTTTGCATGAATAGTTGCATTTGCATCATCTGTAGCTGAACAACCATTTGCGTCAGTTATTGTTACTGAATAATTTCCACTTGTCGAAACAGTAATCGTCTGAGTTGTTTCGCCTGTAGACCATAAATAAGTCGAACCAATATTTCCTGCATCAAAAGTGATGCTGTTTCCTGAACAAATTTCCTGATCTGCTCCCAAATCTACTGTTGGGTTTGCATGAATTGTTGCATTTACATCATCAGTAGCTGAACAACCATTAACATCAATCATTACAACAGAATAATTTCCCGAAGTAGTTACTAAAATACCTTGTATAGTATCACCGGTACTCCATAAGTAAGTAGATCCTGGATGCCCTGCATCAAACATGATATTGTTGCCATTACATTCTTCTTGATCTGCTCCCAAATCGACAACAGGATTAGGATGTACAGTCAAATTCATATCATCACTTCCTAAACAAGCATTAACATCTGTTACTGTAACAGCGTAATTTCCGCTTGCAGAAACCGTGATTGTTTGAGTCGTTTCTCCCGTGCTCCACAAATAAGTAGAACCCGGATACCCTGCATCAAGGGTTATTGAATTCCCTTGGCATATTTCTTGATCAGCACCTAAATCTACATTAAGGTTACTATTAATATCAATTCTCATGGTATCTAAAGCTGGTATTACACAAGGAACAATTGGCTGAGCACTTAACTCAATGTCAACATATCCATTGGAAATATCACCACTACCAGGATTATATGTAGCATTTAATATACTGTTATTATCAAAAGTTCCATCACCTAAACTTCTCCAAACAAATGAAGATTGGTTTGTTACCACTCCATTTAAAGATGCCGTTCCCGATTCACAAATAGCTAGATCTGCCCCTGCGTCTGCTGTAACATGCTGTATCACTTCTACGATAACATCAAGTGGAATTTCTGATAATTTAAACATACTTATTCCATCCAAAGCAAAAGCATTATCTACTCCAACAGTGCTCGTATTGTTTATTTGAACCGTTATTTGAGTAGGAGTATCATTATAAATTAATTTTTGATATTTATCCCAATTACAAGCTGAATTCGTTGTAAAGCTCTGCACAACAACACCATCAATAATCAAATCAAAATCATCAAAACTATCATTTCTTAAATTCGTAATGTTCATTGCAAAAACATAATAACTATCAGGATCAACATCAATGGTTTGTTCCCAAACGGTGTTATTTACATTTCCACCTTCAACCACCATCATATTGTCTGGCGAGTTACCTGTAACACCATTACAATCTGCTTTATTACTTCCAAAAGCTTCTGTATTGCTACTAACAGTATATTTGCTTGAACGACTTCTACATGACCACCACCATGGATTTGAACAGTAATAATAATCACTTTGGAATCCAATATTACCCAAAGTAAAATCACCATTATTCACCAATTCCAATGTCTCGTCTACATAAAAAAGACGTAAATTATAAGTCGTTGTAGAATCAGGACTTACCACAACTCTTGAAGACAAGCCATCAACATCCCAATTAAAAAGAAAATCATTTCCAGCATAAAGCTCCACAGATTCTCCTCTACAAATAATTGTATCATTTAAAGTAACATCAGGCACATTACCTGTTGCACTTGTAATGTTAATCATATCCATAGCTGAACAACCATTCATATCATATACTCGAACGGCATACAATCCTGGTTTGTCAACATTTAAATATCTTCCTCTTGATCCATCGTCCCAAATATACATGAAATGATTTCCTGCATCCAAAGTGATCACATCACCTGTATTTATAACTTGATCGGGTCCCAAATCAACTGTTGGTGGAGGAACAAGTGTTACATTTACATCATCGGTTGCATTACATCCATAAGAGTTTGTTACCGTAACAGAATAATTTCCGCCAGCATATACAATAATCTCTTCGGTAGTTTCTCCTGTACTCCATAAGTAGGTAGCACCTGAAATCCCTGCATTTAATGCAACAGGCTCTCCAGAACAAACCGTTCTATCTGGTCCTAAATCAATGGTTAAATTCGCATAAAAACCAACATCAACCGTATCATTTTCAACACAATTAAAAGAATTCGTTACTTCAACAGAATAAGTTCCTGCTGTTGATACTTCAATTGTTTGTGTTGTTTCACCAGTATTCCATACATATGTTGAACCTGGATTAGCAGCATCTAAAATTACATTCCCACCACCACATGAGGCTAGATTATCACCCAAACCAATATTCGGAATAGGATGCAAATTCAATGTTATGAAATCAGTAATAAAACCGCAAGGTGAATTTGAATTAGCTGTTGCTGTTAAAACAACGCTGCCATTTGCAACATCATTATTTCCTGGCGTGTACGAAGAAGTTACACTCGTATTATCTGTAAAAGTACCATCGCCTGAAGTTGACCACGAAAAACCTGTTGTATTTGAAACTGTTGCACTTAAACTAGCGGTATCATTTCCACACATTGTGATATCCGATCCTGCATCAACAACTGCTGGTTCAACAACTGTAACCGTTCTACTATCAGGCACTTCTAATAATGGATTAAATGAAATCCCATCTAATGCATAATCATTTCCACTTCTAATTAAATTCTTATTTACAATTGATATTTCGATAGATGTTTTTGTCCCTGAATACCATAAAGAATAAAATTCTTCCCAATTACAAGTTAATCCTGCACTCGGTTCAATATAGTCACCCATCAAAACTCCATCAATCATAAATTCCAGTCTAGCTGGATTTGTTGGATGAACATTGGATGCCCAAGTTGAAAAAGCATAATATTGATTTGGGGTTACTGTAATGGTCTGGCTCCAAACGACTACATTCTCATCTGGTGCACCATTTACGATTAACATTTTATCTGAAGGGTTACCTGTATTACCACTACAGGCAGAAAAATTTGCATGATAAGCCTGAGGATTACTATCAACAGCATATCTACCTTCCATCCACAAAGACTGATTATGAGAATGATTTGCTGTAGAAAGAACAGGATCTGGACAATAGACATATTCACTATAAAATCCCGTATTTCCTAATTCAAATTCCCCATTGGTAATTAACTCAATACCAGTATCTGGTATAAAAACACGAAGAGTATAAGTGGTAGTTGTCGGAGGAGTTACCGAAATTGTTGACGAAAGCTGCCCAGTACTCCAATTGTACATATAGGATCCTGCTTGTGCTTCTAGAATCACAGATTCTCCCACACAAATTGTTGTATCATTTACTGGTCGTACTATTTGTGCAATAGTAGAATAACAAGCTAAGCTTATTAAAATCAGGTTCAATATCAAACGTAAAAGTATTCTCATTTATTCTCCCATTAAAAGGTGTCAAACTCATCATCACATCAATCCATCGTATTTTGACGAAAGCTACTTTTATTTACTTTAATTACGTAAATCTAGTGATTAAAGTTTAGTTTTTCATAGACAAAGGATCAATAAGTGACCATGGATATATCTAACATTCAGAAAATGAGAGAGTTTCATCTTTACTTATTCATTATTAAAAATTAAACCAGATAAAAATGGATTTTACAACAATAAAAGATGAATTTTTAGAGCATAAGAATAAAGACATAAACGAATACGTCTTAACAATATACATAAAATTATGATCTAATTAAAAAAGGTAATTTTCTGGCTACAACTCATCAAAAGTTTTAGCAGAATCTTCGCATAAATTTAGAAGCTCTTGTAATTCTATTTTGGAAAAAGAACGGTAACTACCAACTTTTAAATCACCTAAAGAAATATTCATAATCCTTAAGCGTTTCAATGTTCTTACATCGTAATCCAAATATTCACACATTCTTCGAATCTGTCTATTTAGCCCTTGAGTAAGGACTATTTTAAATGTAAAGTCACTAATTTTCCAAATTTTACATTTTTTGGTTACGGTATCTAAAATTGGAATACCATTTGACATTTTTCGAATGAAATCAGCAGTAATCCTTTTGTTTACGCGTACAATGTATTCTTTTTCGTGATTGTTACGTGAACGAAGAATTTTATTCACGATATCTCCATCATTAGTTAAAAAAATAAGACCTTCACTAGGTTTATCCAATCGTCCAATTGGAAAAATTCGTTCAGGATAATTAAGGTAAGAAATAATATTTCCTTCAATATGAGTATCGGTTGTGCAGGTTATTCCTATTGGCTTATTAAAAGCTAAATAAATATTTCCAACCGTCTTGGTAATGGTCTTTCCTTTTACCTTTATAACATCTTCACTTGAAACTTTAACTCCCAAGCCTGCAGTTGTACCGTTTACTTTTACCCTTCCACTTTCGATCAACTTGTCTGCTTCTCTTCTAGAACAGTAACCTGTTTCTGCAATTGCTTTATTAAGTCTTTTTAATTCCATAGTAATGATGCCTCTTTCAATTGAACTGCAAAATTAACAGGATTATTTTAAATCAAAATACTAAAGCTCTTCTTATCGGATATATTTCCATTCTTTATCACAATCGAAACATTTATAGCTTCTTCGAAACAATGGAAAAAGAATCCCTAAAAGAAAAAAGGTAATTAGTATAAGGTAATTTGGCTCTCTTACACGTCCAATATTATCAGATTTACAATTTGGGCATATTTCTTTATTTGTATCTAAACTAATTTTAATATTCTCTATATCTCTTCCTACCTGCAAGTCAGCTCCACAAATATATCCTCCATCTCGCAATAATTGAACACTATTTTCAAAATTAGATTCGTGAACCAATAATTTGACTCCACCTATTGCATTAGAGCAAAAATTATCAACTTGAGCAGTTAACTCATCTTTTATCAGAACCTCTACTCCTAATGATTCAAGATAGGCCTTTGCCATATGAGCATCTTGCGGAAGCATTGTTGTTAAAACGGTACGCCAATTATTCATTTTGCTAAAGTTTTATGATATAAGCAAACCTAGCAAATAAGATCAAAATACAAAAGTAATTGACTTATTCTTTTATCATATAAAGTTTATTATTATCAACATCATAAAACAATGGAGCTACAACAATCTTAGGGTACTTAACTCTCAATCTCTTTGCTTCATTAACCACAAATTCAAGTGCATTTCCTATTTCAAACATAGGAGCAAAATTACCAAAATGCTCTTCGGCTCTTTCCTGGGTCCATCCAGCAGTATTAACCAAGCCATCTATAAACTCCCCTTTTCTGGCATGTAAATTAACCATACCACAATTATTGTGTCCAATTAGTGCAATGTGTTTAATTCCGCCAACAGAGATTGCGTAAGACACCTTAAATTCACTGTAACGAAGATTAGCTCCTCCAGATCGTATAATGTAAGAGAAATTTTCTGGAATATGTAGATGTTTTCGATTATCCATACACATTCCAACGAGAAGCTGAGCCTCAGAATATTCAGCAAATGGTCGGTTCAAATTATGAAATTCCAGCAATAATCCAATTGGAGTATGTCTGTATTCTGGAAGAATATCTTCAATTTTTGTTACATCAATAATTTGGTTCATAGTTTTTGTATGCGTGGTTTAGAATGATTCTAAAGATAACCAATTGCTTTTTGAAAGCAAATCAATATCAGATCAAGACACACATAAAAATAAAAAGATGATCTTCTTGACCATCCTTTTATCCAATTATTTTAAGCCTTATGCTACTTTTTTAAATTCGTATTGAATTAAAAATATTAAAGGAATTGCATAAGCTAAATGTCGTACTAAAGTAATTATCGGCATCATTGAGGACATTTTTAGACCAGCTACGCCAGCCCCAAGTAATGGTAGCATAAAAAACCACACCAAAGCAATCGTTTCTACTACAACAAAAAGGATAGGCCTTAGCCATTTTGGTCCCCAAAGAGAAGGAGCAATTCCTGCAAATAGAACTGCCAATAACACTCCATTACTATAATGGCCTGCAACTCCGTAAGCTAATCCCAATCCTGTTTTTGCGCCTAAAATTCCAGCAATATCCCACCATTTTCCTGTAATAAGCAATCCAACAATATCAAATAAAAGTGTTCCTATTATACCAGCTGTTATGGCATTTTTCCAATTAATAGTTTTCATGATTTCTTTACTTTATATTGTTTTTATCTAAAAATTTCAAAATGTAATTGGCAATCTCTTTACCTTTTTCTTCCAAGGCAAAATGACCAGTATTCAGTAAATGAAATTCCAAGTTTTTCAAATCTTGCTTGTAAGGATGTGCACCATCTGCCGGAAAAATAATATCATTCTTTCCCCATACGATTAAGGTTGGTGGCTGGTAAGTTCTAAAATACTCTTGCCATTGTGGATACAAAGGAACATTCGTTCGATAATCATAAAACATAGCCAATTGAATTTCTGGGTTTTCATTTCGTTGCAAATGCATTAAGTCAATATTCCAATTATCCGGACTAATCTTAGAAGCATCTTGAACACCTTGCGTATATTGCCATTTTAAACCATCAATAGAATGAAATCCCTCCAATGCCTTTCCATTTTCAATGGTATAATCATTCCAGTATTTTTTAATTGGAATCCAAAAATCGCGAAGCCCTTCTTCATATGCATTCCCATTTTGAATAATTAAAGATTCAATTCGCTCTGGATATTTCGCTGCTATCCGAAATCCAATAGGTGCACCATAATCCATCAGGTAAAAGCTATATTTATCAACGTTTAATTCCTGTAAAAACCCATCTACAATCTTGGACATATTTTCAAAAGTATATTCAAATTCATCCATGGATGGTTGTTCACTTTTTCCATATCCAGGATAATCTGGAGCTAATACATGATATCGAACAGACAAGTCTGTTATAAGATTTCGAAACATATGAGAAGAAGTTGGATAACCATGCAACAAAACAATTGTTGGTTTATCGTTTGAGCCTGCTTCACGGTAAAATACAGATGTTCCGTTAACGCTTACCGTTTTGTAAGAAGTACCACTCAAGTGTGATGATTTTTCATTCTCTTTTCCATTCATATTGGCAAAAGAATTAGATCCAAAGGAAACAAATGCGACTAGCATCATTCCTGCTATTGATTTAATCATTGAATTTTTCATTATTATCTATATTTAAAGATTTATTCTTAAAATTTCCTATCTACCTCATTAATTTTAACATCATTAGCACTCATATCACGGATTTTCATCAATCCATCAATATCAAACTCCCAATGCTCATTTCCATGTGTCCTATACCATTGCCCAGAATCTGCATCTTTCCATTCATATTCAAAGCGAACAGAAATTCTATTGTCAGTGAATGACCACAAATATTTTCGTAATTTGTAGTGTAGTTCCTTTTCCCATTTGTCAGATAGAAAATCAACAATCGCTTCTCTTCCAATAAAAAACTGGTCCCTGTTTCTCCATTTAGATTCAGATGTATAAGCCATTGAAACCTTTTCTGGGTTTTTGCTATTCCAAGCATCTTCTGCGACTTGAACTTTTGCTCTTGCAATCTCCTTCGTAAAAGGAGGAATTAATTTTTTCATCATATTTGTTTTCGTACAGACAGGTCTGTCTGTTTTGTTTGTAAAAAAGATGCTGTTATGACAGCAATCTTGTACAAGCTCCCCTAGCTACTTCAATTGGAGCCACACTTTGTTGAATTTGAGATAGCATAATGGCACCTTCAATTAGCACCAAAACTTCATCACCTAATTTTTCAACTTCTTTCTTTGTGAGCTTCTCATCCTCCTTAAGATGATTGTGTATCCATTCTCTTAACTCATTTTTATGCGATAAAACCTCATCCTTAATGCTCTGATGATCTTTTGGCAAATCTGTAATAATATTTTGAAAGCCACAGCCTCTAAAACCAACCTCGGTAAGCCAATCAGCTAAATAATTAAAACATCCAATCACTTTCTGCTTACCACTTTCTTCAGCAACAACAAACTCTGAAAGTTTCCCCATCCACATAATATGTCTTCTTTGAAGATAGGCTACCGCTATTTCTTCTTTCGATCTGAAATGTTGATACAGACTTGCCTTCGCTACACTTGCTTCTCGTATTATTTGATTAATTCCCGTTTGATTATAACCTTCAAAATAAAATAAGCGAGAAGCAGTTTCAATAATTCTTTCGTTTACACTTAAATTCATTATTCTTATTTCTTAGCTTGTTTTCACCGATCCAATTCAATTCTTAATTAGGCCTGTTATTTCTAATTCAAATATATGGCAAAATATCGAAACAGACAAACCTGTCTGTTCTTATTTTATATATACCCTTAAAATAAAAGACCAAGAGGTCCTATTTGTAGGCATTCAGCAACATATTATTTTTTTTTAAATTAGATTGGTATTAAGAATTCTATTTAATCATTGACTGTATTTCATCAATTATGCCAATAATCTCATTAAAAAATAGAAGATTCTGTTTCACTGGTAAACAACTCTAAAAACTTCATTCCTTTGCTTGAATTTCCTTTTGCATTTAGCTTTGGACTCCAAACTCCAATACTGTATTTATTCGGATGAATTGCCACAATACCGCCTCCAACTCCACTCTTACCAGGCAAGCCAACTTTAAAAGAAAACTCTCCTGCTTCATCGTAAAATCCACACAATTGCATCACCGCATTAATTCTTTTTGACTTACTTGTGCTCAAATATTTTTCTTTAGTAATTGGATCTTTACCATTAGAAGCAAGAAAAAGAAAAGTTTTAGAAAGTTCTTTACATGTCATTTCTATGGAGCAAAGGTTAAAATAGAAATCTAAAACCTCATCAATATCATTGTGGATATTCCCAAAATCCTTCATCAAATTAATAAGTGCAGCATTTCGATAGCCCATTGATTTTTCAGACTCAGCTATACGTGAACAAAACTCTAACTTAGGATTTCCAGATAGCCTTCTTACAAATTGAAGCAATTCTCGTTTAGGATCTTTTAAATGCCCCACAAGAATATCCGAAATCACTAAAGCTCCTGCATTTATAAATGGATTTCGAGGAATTCCTTTATCGTGTTCCAATTGCACCAAAGAATTAAAAGGTGTACCAGATGGTTCCACACCAACACGTTTCCATAAATCTTCATTCTCTATTTTGTAAGCCATAACCAATGACAATACTTTAGATATACTTTGTATTGAAAATTTATCATCAGAATTCCCAAAACAAAAATTTTGATCTTCAATTGTTGTCAAATGCACTCCAAAATTATTCGAATTTACATTTTGAAGTTCTGGGATATAAGATGCCGGTTTCCCTAGATCTTTAAACCCATCTAATTTCTCAATTACCTGTACAAAAACATCCTGATAATTCATCGATATAAATTTATTTGCTTCAAAGATAAATCTTGCCAGCTTAAATAATCGAAAATATAACAAATACTTTGTTGAAGAAAATGTAACGGTTCTTCTTTGAGATAAAAAACGATTAAAAGAAAATACGATCTCTTTTTCCAATAAAATCAATAACTCTAAGATCATATCATTACGAGACCATATTTCTCATACAATAATAGAATAATCAGATCGTTATATTGAAAAATTAACCAATACACGAAAAATAAATTATGCAAAAAATTAAAAAATTCTATTGGATACTTTTACTCCTTCTTACATGGTCTCAAGTATCGAATGCGCAAGAGCAGAATAAATTTAAACAAAAAACAGATTTCCAATTTACAGCAGGAATCAATAGAGGATTTGGATTAGGTGCAAACCTTATTCTTCACGATCTATCACAAGAATTTCCTTTTGATATTCGTGTTGGAGTAGGATACACCTGGTTACAACCGGGCAGCTCAACAAAAGCTAGAAAAATCTTTATCAATAATGCAACCAATGGTGTGCCTGAGGATAAAGGACACAGTATGGATGTAAGGCTTGATTTTATGAAACCAATGACACTTCTTGGAAATTCTAATTCCTATTGGTTTATTGGTCCTCGTTACTCTAAATTTAAAGGTAATTTTAAATATGTAGGTGGTAATGAAGATTTTGACATTACATCATCACAATATGGTTTAGGTGGTGGTTTCGAGAGCCATTACAAAATTTCCGAAAGTTTACAGTTGATTTTAACTGGTGGATTGGATTATTTCTTTGCTGCAAAACTGCAAGGTCATGATACTTCTTATTATCCGGATAACGATAATGTAAACGCAAGAACAAATAATGAAAACGATACGAATTTTAAATATAAAGATGCAGACAAAGCAATTGATCAACCTCAATTTATGCCTCGTTTTATGGTTGGAATTCAATTAGATCTTTAAATACACTGGACAAGCTAAAAACTCAACATTTTTTATCCATTATCTTATCTGAAACGATTTTAAGAATCTTCAAACTCCTCGAAAATATCATACTTGGCTTTTCGTTCTTGCCATCTTTCTCGAGCATATTGCTGCATATCAACTATCTTATCTCTTTCATCAACAATTTCGAAACCTAAAAGCGTTTCAATTATATCTTCCATACTCACAATTCCATCCATTCCACCATATTCATCTACAACGAGTGCAATTTGTTCCTTTTCCTCTAGCAAATTTTCCCATGCCTTAAGCAAAGTTTGAAACTTTGGAACTATAACAATAGGCCTTTTAATTTCCTTCAATTTAATATCCCTTTTGCCTTCGGCTAGATATTCAAAAACGGATTGCCTGAACACATATCCAGTAATGTTATCATTCCTTTGAGAAAAAACTGGAATTCTGGAATAATATAGAAACTCTTTTTGATGCAGAAACTCTTGAAGATTCATTTCTTCGTTGGCGATACAAACCACAACTCGTGGAGTCATAATTTCATTGACACTAACTGTTTTAAGACGAATTAAATTCTGAATTATTTTATTCTCATTTTCTTCCAAAGCACCTTCCTTTGTCCCAATATGTGCCATAGCCGATAATTCTTCTCGACTAACCGACACTGTTTTGTCTTTTGGTGAAAATAATTTCGTGATGTAGCCAGTTAAAATTACCAAAGGGTAAGTAACAAAAACCATTACATTCATTATTAGGCCTGAAGTCATGGCAATACTTCGCCAATATCTAGCACCTATGGTTTTCGGAATTATTTCTGAAAAAATGAGGATTAACAATGTTAAAACTGCCGACACCAATCCAAAATAAACTTCTCCGAACAATTTTGTAGCCTGTGCTCCTACACCAGCAGCTCCAATTGTATGAGCAACTGTATTCAATGATAAAATTGCAGATAAAGGCCGATCAATATTGTTTTTAAGTTTTAAAAATTTAATTGCCCTTTTATCTCCATTTTTTTTTCGAACATTTAAAAATGAAAGAGGTGTTGATAACAAAACAGATTCCATAACCGAACACAGAAAGGAAACAACAAGCGCAAGAAATAAGTAAAATATCAGAAGAAGCATTAAGTATTTGTTTTAAGTAAATCTCTCTTTGTAATTTACTTAAAAAATAATGATTTACAATTCAACAGCTCGATTTAGGACTGTCTTTTTCCTTGTATATTCAATTAATTTCATTCTCCTCTTTTCCTACGATGGTAAATTTCTTATTCAATGTACTTCCCAGATTATCGACTAAAGTAAGTAAATGCTCTCCTTGATCTGGACTTAATTCTATCTGATGAAATTGCGTTGTAGTTCCTATAAAATCGCCATCTACATGCCAAAAAACTTCTGCTTCAGGATCGTGATGAGCAATTTCAAAAACAACCTTACCCAACATACCATCCAAATCTACTGGAACAAAAATTTGATCATTCCCTTTCGGATAAATAATTTCCATTGCGATCTGGTTATGTCCTGAACAATCCTCCCGAAAAGGTGGCAAAGAACGATACAAAGCATTCCGTTTTTTATAATACCATTCCATCGCAGGTGGTAAAACAAACCAATTCACATGGTGCATATTTTTTGGTTCCTCACAACTCGAATTCACCTGATATCGCTTTGTTTTATCCAAATGGATTCTTTTATGAAAGGGACAAGAAAGTGTCTCCAAACCAGCATTACAAACGAGCATCGTATCTACTGTCTCGCACCATCTACTCGCCCTGTAACCACTTTCACGACAAACCTGAATTTCCTCCATTTCTTCAAAAGGAATATCGAACCAAGATCCTGTAGGCAGTATATTAAACACATCGAACATTACTGGTGCTGCTGCCCCAACTCCTGTTAAGCCTGGACGTCCTTCTCCATCGGCATTTCCTACCCACACACCAACTACATAATCGGGAGTGGTTCCTATTGCCCACGCATCTCTAAATCCGAAACTAGTGCCAGTTTTCCACGCCACTTTACGTGATGAAGAAAACGATTTCCATCCATTTTCCCCATCTGGCCGATTTACTTCCAATAAAGCATCAAAAGTTTGGTAAATAGAAGCTGCACTTAATAAAGCATGTGCTTCTTTTTTGCCATGTAAAACTGTATCCTGTAACCGATAAGATGGCTTTCGAATGTCATTTGAGTAATAACATTTATCTGAATTATAATGCTTTAAACCTCTTGCTAGTCCAGAGTAAATTCCGCACAAATTCCACAATTCACCTTCTGCACCACCTAAAATCAATGACAAACCATAATGACCTGAAGGCCGATTCAAACGTAGCATTCCCAATTTTTTCATTGTGTAATGAAAGCGTTCTACGCCAAAACTACGAAGCATTCGTACTGAAGGAACATTTAAAGACCTGGATAAAGCCTTGCGAGCAGGAACCGCTCCATCGTAGCGTAAATTAAAATTCTTAGGTGAATAGCCAGCAATTTGAGTGGGAATATCAGGAACAAGTGTCCGTGGTAAAATCTCACCGCTATTCAACATACTTGCAAATAGAAATGGTTTTAGAATACTTCCTGTACTTCGAGGCGCTCTAATCACATCAACCTGATTGGCATGATTTTCCTTTCCTTGCTTATTTGTATTGCCAACATATGCAATGCTCTGGCCAGACTTTACGTCCAATACCAAAACTGCCATATTGTAAATTTGATTTGCCTCTAAATTTCGCTGATGCTTCTTCACAATCTCATTTACCTGAAGCTGCAAACGGTACTGAATTGAACTATTAATTCGTTCTCCAGTGTACTCTTTGTTCGCCTGATCGAGAAGATGTGGTGCGATCATCGGCAAAGCATGAACTTGTCTTGGAATATCTTCTAATTTTGCCAACTCACAAGTGGTCGAATCTATAATTTCTTTATCTCGTAAGCGATTCAACAATCGGTTTCTTTTCTTTCGAAGCTTTTCCCCATTTTTCCCCGGATAGATTAAAGATGGTGCATTTGGCAAAACAGCAAGAGTAGATGCTTCTGCCCAAGACAATTCACTTGCACTGCGCCCAAAAAATCGCCACGAAGCAGCTTCCAAGCCAACAACATTTCCACCAAAAGGAGCATGAGAGGCATACAAAGCAAGAATTTCTTTCTTCGAATAGCCAAGTTCTAATCGAAAAGATTTAATTATCTCTACGATCTTTTGGTAAACCGTTCGACCTTTACCTTTACGCGAGATTCTTATTAATTGCATGCTAAGCGTACTTCCACCACTCACCACACGACCAGCTTTAACATTTTGAATGAATGCTCTTCCCATTGAAACGGGATTTACACCAAAATGGGAATAGAAATAGTTATCCTCAAATGTCAATATGGCTTTTTCAAATTTTTCTGGCACTTCCTTCGATTCTGGAAAACGCCATTGCCCATCTGTAGCAATTCTTGCTCCTAACAAATTACCTTCCCGACTAAATAGAATCGTAGAAGTAGGATCACTAAACAGTTTATCTGGTATTGAAAACCAAAAACCAATTCCCAACAGCAAAAATGCCAACATGAAAATGCGGCATTTTTTACTTTGGCAATATTTTATTTTTGGTAGGTTCATTTTACTTTACAACCTCAACCCATTGACCTGGTTTGCGAGCATTAACGCGATCATCGTACATGGCTTCACAATTCACAGTTGGTAAATAATATTTACCCACGTAAGCTGCGTTCAATGTCATTGTAAATGTCTTGTTTTTATTGCGCTTCATATCGAAATAAGTATAAACTCTATCATCACGAATATCCTGATATGTTGGCTGATCTGATTTACTAACTTCATCGACATCTCCAAATCGAGTGTTAACAATCTCCCATCCTGAAGGGAAAATCTGCGTCAATGCCATTTGCTCGTAATCGTCCATAATACCCGGATGATTCAATCGAACTTCAACTTTAAAATCTGTTCCCTGCTGCAATTTATTCACATCAATCGAATTCCCATTCATATCCATGTAAACAATATTCATCTTCAAATTCTTCTCTGCAGATGTTTGATCTCCAGTCTCGGGAATTCCGCTCATACTTACACGTGCATATAAAATTCCATCAGATTTATTGGTGACACTCACTTTAGGCTTTCCTGAAGTTAAATCCAAAGGAATTTGAATTACTGGATTGCTCGTTGACAATTCTTCCTGTTCTTCACCATTTAATGAATAAGCAATGTTTAATTGTTTGGACTCTCCACGACCAGCAAATTCGGCCATTCCAATTAAGCAAAATGCTGTTGTTTGTGTACTCATCCAAGATCTTCCTGAAAGCTCTTCTGATAATTTCTGAACCATTGGAAATGCAACTGTTCTTTTATCAAGCAAACTTAAAGTCTCTAAAATCATTGCTCTATCTCTAGTATCAGAACCAAAAGAACCAGAATGTTCTCGATAAGCTTTTACTTCTGTCCCTAAGTTTTCAATCAATTTCTCGGCAACTTCTTTTTGCCCAATCAACTGATAAGCTGCTGCAAGTCTCCATTTTGCTGCAGGAGAAAGCTTGGTTTGTTCTCTTAATCTGTTCATCGATGCCAAATCAGGATCTGATGCTACAGCAAGAGTATACAATCGATAAGCTTGCAATAAATCATGACGCGAATAATAAACGCCACCTCTATAAGAAGAACTTTCCCATCTTTTAGCTGCTGATTTTTGGTATCGCAACCATGCAGATTTTAATCCCATTGGTAAAGTGTAACCTAATTCTTCTGCTTTCAACATAAAATGCCCAGCATAACTAGTTCCCCAATCATTACCATAATTTCCTCCTGGCCAATATGAAAATCCACCATCAGGAATCTGGAAGCTTAACAGTCTGTTTAAGCCAGCCTGAACATTCGTATTAATTTCTGATTTTTGATCTGCAGACAAAGTCACAACCTTATCTAAAAACAATTGTGGAAATACGGAAGACGTCGTTTGTTCGATGCAACCGTGAGGATATCCGATAAGGTATTGCAAACGACGACCAAAATCGATTGGTGGAATATTAGAAAGTTCTAATACACCTTTATTCGTTCCTTGCATTCCTGGTAATTCCAAGAACTTATTCCAGCTCGCACCAGCTTTTAATAAAGTATCATTCACATTTACAACACGAGGATTTGGATTGCGAACATCCAATTCAATATCGTAAGTTGTTTTTACATTTCCACTTTCAGCTAAAACTTTCACTTTGGCTATCCCCAAACGAGAGGCTACTTTCAAATCAAAATCAATTACCTGCTCTCCTACTTCGTCAAATGTAATTGTCTTCTCAAGACTAACTTCTGATGTTAAAAACTCATTAGGAACCACCTTAATTTTTACATTTTTGATTTTAGGATCCATTGCAAAAACAGTAACCGGTAACTTTACCGATTCACTTGGACCAACTACTCTTGGTAGTGTTGCAAGAATCATTAGAGGTTTGCGAACCTGTGTTGTTTTTTCGGCAGAGCCATAAGCTCCTTTGTAACCAGAAACAACCATCGTACGAACAGAACCAACGTAATTTGGCATCGTGATCTTATGCAATTTACTATCCCCTGCGTAAAGAGTGTAAGGGCCATAAAACATGACAACAGGTTTAAAACGATTTGCTTTCGCTTGTTTTTTGTCTCCAGCATCCTCATCACCACCTATGGCAAATGCTTTTTCTAACCGTGCACCATAAGCACCCATTACCAAATCGTACATATCCCAGGTTTTCACACCTAAGGCTTCTCTTGCATAAAATGTATTCCACGGATTTGGCGTTCTGAATCGGGTTAAATCTAACAAACCATCATCAACAACGGCCAATGTATAAGTCATTGCTTTCCCATCCTTTTCGGATACAGTCACTTTAAATTCTTTCTCAGGTTCTAACACATCTGGCATATCAATCACCGGACTTAAACGAGTATTTGGATCTTCCACTAAAATTGGAATCACACCATACATTCTAATAGGCAGATCATTTTCGGTTTGCGCATGAGGTTGCACTAAGGTGACACTCACGTATGCATTCGGAGCCATTTCCGGGGTAATATCAAATGAAAATTCTGATTCCTTCGATTTTGTATCTACCCAAAAAGCCTGTAAAACCTTTGCTCCAGTTTCGATACTTACCAAAGCCTTTCCCGATTTTGAAGAAGGAATTGTTACCCTAGCTTTTTCTCCTACGCTGTATTTGTCTTTATCCGAAGTGAAAGAAAGCACACTTGCATTTCCTGGCATTCCTTCCGGAGAACGACCATACCATTTCGAAAAATAAGCCGTCTGACCAGCGGAGTGACCACTATCTTTATCAACAACTTGAATTAAGTAGCGACCATAATCTTGCCATGAATGATATGGAATGTTTAGCTTTAAATTAGCCACTCCATTCTTTGTAGAAATTGTTTTATGAAATGCGATGCTTGTAGATGACCTACCAATATAGGAAGCCAAATTTTCCTGACCAGCATCCCACCACCAGCGCCAGTCAATCTTATAAACCTTTACAATTACATTCTTTCTGCTCACAGGATTTCCATCCGCATCAAGCGTTACAATCTTAACATCATGATCTGTATCTGTCAGGAACCATCCTCTCTCTGATTCTGGCATTTTAAGACCAATAAATGATTCGTAAGGTGCAAATTTAATTCTCTGCATATCAATACTAAAATCGCCACCTTTTTCAAAAACACGAGTGATAAAATTAGCATTCAACATTCCCGGAGCAGACTTATTACCTTTTAAATCTAAAGCTACAGTTGCTTTTCCACTCTGGTCAATTTTCCCATCAAAAATGACTTGCTCATCGGCATAAAATTCTTTCGATGGATCATCAAAAATGTAAGCAGGATACTTTTCAAAACTTGTTTTTGTAGGTGCTAAACGCAAGCTTATATTTGATTTCAGATCACGAGCAATAGCTCCATGAAGCCACCTCACTTCCATCTCTGCCTTTTGATCTTTTGTAGTAGATTTTAAAACATCAGTACCAAAATCAAGATTAATTTTTAATCGATTTGGTTTAACGGTTTCAATTTTAATATTCTTTCTAAAAGTAGCTCCTCCAACCTTTATTCGCACTGACCAGTCTCCAGTTGGAGCTTCTACATCGGTTGGGGTAACAAATGAATAAAAGCCATTTGCGCCACCAGTACTTACTTTATGCGTTACTGTTTGTCCTTGTGGGTTAATCAATTCAAAAACAACGGGATGATTATCAGGCAATACATCTCCTTCATCTTCCAACACAAAAGTGAGATACAAATTATCTCCTGGACGCCAAACACCACGTTCACCGTAAATATATCCTTTGATTCCTTTTTGAATCACTTGCCCTCTAACATCAAAATTACTTAATGATAATGCTGAACCATCTTCCAAACGCAAATAGCCACGTTGATTTCCCTTTTTAGCAACCAATAAAAATGGCTTTCGATCTAATTGAACTTTTGCCAAACCATCTTTATCCGTTTTGGTATTTGCCATTAGCTGATTTTGGTAGTTGTAAACCTCCAACTCAACTGCCGCTTCTGGTTCTGCCGAAATTAAATTCGAAATCGCAAAAGTGATTGATTTATCATTTCCAGCCTTAGCAATTATTCCTAAATCGGATGCAAAAATAGTTCTCTTCACAAACCTACCTGAACGGTAATAAGAAACATGACAAGGATTTTCTTTTTCACTATATCTATATCCTTCTGGATAATAATAAGATTCATACCAACCTGGCTGATCCCATTCTTTCATTTCTTTTTCTAACTGCTGCTCTGCAATCAATTCATCCATATTAACCAACTCATCTTTCTCCTCCTGTTCGCAGGCATACATTGCGTATTCCTTTCTGAAGCGAAGCTCTAATCGATAAATTGCACCTGGATTTACAGTTATATAATTCGCAACATCAAGCGTATAAGCATTCCATGTTCTTAAATCAACGGCACGATTGGTTCCCAAATCGATTCTTTTTTGCAATACCAAACGAGCAACTCTTCTAATATTATCAGATTGACCCATTCTGTTGTCTTGCAAATACTGATGAACGTTGTTTTCAAAAATCTCAACAACTCTTAAATCAACAGCTTTTAAACTAACCGCCTCGAACGGTAACATTAAGCCTTGCGATGAAGGTGAAATTATACCATTTCCAATTAAACGAACTGCTGGCTTAATATCTTCGAAGGTAAGCTCCATTTTTTTGCTTTTCTTCAAAGAATAGTCCATTGCATTTCGAATTCCTTCTTCGAAACGAATTGTTTTGGTTCCTGATAAACGGTGGGTTGGAAATACCCTCAATTCATTTCCATCGATAATAAATATCACAGACGATTGTCCTTCTATGCGAACCAAACCATCTAATTTTTGATTATTCTTTAAAGGATCAGAGAAACGAATAGACACATATTGCTCTGGTTGCTGAATCACTTTTGCACTCATCACCTTAAATACATTCAGCGCTGGAATCTCTACTTCTTTTTCTCCTTTTTCATCCACTCCAATTGAAGATCCATTCCACTCTAAACTCAATTCTCCTTTTTCCTCTTGTCTTTTTAAACTATCTACAACAAAATGATGCTGCTTCCCATCAGCCGAATGCATCCATTCAATAGATCTTTTCTGTGAATTGAGCGTAGCCTCCAATACCGATTCGATCTCATCATCAACAATTACATCAGCCGTTGTGATATAGCCTTTGTATTTCTGATAAAGCATATCCGTCTTATCGTAAGACTGTAAGCCTTCTCCAGTAAGTGTAAAAGTTTGTTTTATGGTCTGAAAATTAAATTTCAGATTCGAATATTCAGCTGGCACTTCCATCAATTTCGAAAGATTCACATTCACCTTGTATTTCGTATCCGACTTCATGCGAGTTTCAGCTCTAAACTCAATACAACGAGCATCTTTCCAATATGCTTTTCCCTTTATAGCTGGTGTTATTTTCACAATACCAGCTTCTAATTCCTGACCTGACTCAACCTTTTGGGCATAATCATTTACCAAACGAATTTGGATTATGGATTCAGACGAAACGACTCCAGATGTAAATGCTGAAATGTATTGCCCAAAACCTGGATCAACTTTCTGTTTTACATTCTTTTTGTCTTTGCAGGAAAACATCGCAGGAATTAATATTGCCAGCGATAGCAGGAGGTAGAAATTCTTTCTCATTTTTTTTATTGTGTGGATTAATAAGGAAGCATAATATTAATGATAAGAAATGATATTTCAAAGCTATAAACAGATCATAATAAGCCTTACTATGTCTAAATTAGAAGTATAAAAAAAGCCGAAGAAATTTCTCTCTTCGGCTCTTGTTTTATATTTTCTGTAAGACTATTCTGCTTTCTTCTGTGGTCTTCTTCTTGACGAATTCGCACCCGATCCACCTCTTCGCCATTCCTTTTTACCAGAATTATTAGGCTTTGAAGATCTTGAACCTTGACCTTGTCTTTTTCTTTGACCTTGTCTTTGTGGCTTCTCATCAGCAACAGCAACGTCTTCTACTCCACCAGGAAGAAAAGGATGATCTGTCACTACAGGTAATTCTTGACGGATAAGCTTCTGAATATCCTTTAGGTATGGTTTTTCTTCCACATCGCAAAAAGAAATTGAATTTCCACTTGCACTTGCACGACCAGTTCTGCCAATTCTATGAACGTAAGTTTCTGGAATGTTAGGCAAATCGTAATTCACAACCAATTCTAATTGCGAAACATCGATACCACGTGCAGCAATATCGGTAGCAACCAATACTTTTGTGTCTCCATTTTTAAAGTTCCCTAATGCAAGCTGTCGTGCATTTTGAGATTTATTACCATGAATTGCTTCGGCATTAATTCCTGCCTTTTTAAGCACTCTGGTAATTTTATCAGCTCCATGTTTTGTTCTTGAGAAAACCAAAGTAGATTCAATCTCCTGAATTTTCAGAAGAAAAATAAGCAATTTTGGTTTTGCTTTTTTGCTTACATAGTAAAGCGATTGCTCTACTTTTTCAGCAGTAGCCTGTTCTGGCTTTATGGTTACCTTATCTGGATTACCCAGCATTTTACCTGCTAAGCTTACAATTTTTGGAGGCATAGTAGCAGAGAAGAACAATGATTGTCTTCTTTTTGGTAACATATCAATAATGCGTCGGATGTCATGGATAAATCCCATGTCCAACATCTGATCCGCTTCATCCAAAACAAAATATTGAATGTCTCTCAATGAGATGTAACCTTGTCCGATTAAATCTAACAATCTACCAGGAGTCGCAACCAAAACATCAACACCTCTATTTAATGCTTGTGTTTGAGCGCCTTGTTTTACACCGCCAAAAATAACGGTGTTCATAATTCCTGTGTATTTACCGTATTCAGTAAAATTATCTCTAATCTGAATTGCCAATTCTCTTGTTGGTGTAACAACCAAAGCTTTAATTTTACGTCGCCCTTTTTCAGGTCGCGCATCATTGCAAAGATGTTGCAAAATTGGAATCGCAAATGCAGCAGTTTTACCAGTTCCTGTTTGTGCACAGCCTAGTAAATCTCTTTTGCGAAGTAAAATTGGAATTGATTTTGCTTGTATTGGTGTGGGATGAGTATAGCCTTTTTCCTCAATCGCTTTTAGAATAGGCTCAATAAGTTCTAATTTGTCAAATGTCATATATCTTCTTAAAATTGAGCGGCAAAGGTAGTCGAATAGTTTGGATAATCAGCATAAAGAACAAAATAGTTATAAATCAAATAATTACAGCATAAAAAAGCTCCTAAATTAAAAGAACAAATACCTGTAATTTAAACTTTAAAATAAGAGTTAAACCACCGCTACAATTATCAAATAACTAAGAAGTTCTTATTAGAAAGAATAATTATCTATTTAAATATTTTTAACCTCAGGCAACCATTTTAAATGAATCTGCATTCTTAAGTTTGTAGGAAACAATTACGATCTCGGCTTGTGAAGAAATTAATTAAAGCTCTTAAAAATAAAAACCCGAAAGCTCAGGAACAGCTATTCAAGCAGTATGCTGATTACCTGTATCGTATTTGCTATCGGTATGTAAACAATAGGGATCTATGTCAAGACGTCCTTTCTCAGAGCTTTTTAAGCATTTTTAATAGCATCGAGAAAACTGACATAAAAGAAGAACATGTACTAAAAGCCTGGATGAAGAAGATTGCGATCAATCAATCGCTAATGGAAATTAGAAAGAACCTTCGATTTTCGGACACTTTAGAATTGATTGAAGACATAGAAGAATCGGAACTAACTAGTGATGAGAAATTACTAGAGGATGATTTAATACAAATGGTATTGAATTTACCTGATGGTTACCGAACTGTTTTTAGCTTGTACGCAATTGAAGGCTATAAGCATGAGGAGATCGCACAAAAACTAAGCATCTCAATTGGAACATCGAAATCGCAATTGAGTAAGGCTAGAAGCTTATTAAAGAAAATGATTACAAAAACAGAGGTGAGATATGAAGCAATCCGTTGAAAAACAAATAAAAAACGCTTTCGAATCTTGGGATAATGAAGAAAATACCATAGGATTCGATAAAGCTGCTGTGTGGAGTTCTATGCAAACACCTAAAAATAATAAGATCATTTACCTTAGATGGTTTAGAGCAGCCGCCATCATAATTATCTTGTTCTTATTGAGTGGTTGGGGGTACTCCTATCGATTAAATCAATGCTTACAAATGAGCCAAAACCAATTGAGAATAGAATTAAATCAGGCCAAAGCACAAAAAACTCAGGTTGCACAAAAAGAAGTTGAGACAAAAATCATTTATAAAACTCAGATCAAAACGGTTGAATCTGCACAAGCAAAAACAGCCTTGGCTAATCTTGCTGCAAAATTGGAACGTTTTACTTCTGAGAATGAAGCTTTACAACTACAATTAAACGAGGAACAACTAGCCAATAATTCGCTAATTGACAGCATCAACACATTGAAAAACAGTTTGGATGATACGAATAAATGGTATGCTCAACAATTGAAAAAAATTGAAAGTCAAAATCAAACAAAAGGATTATCGATTGATATTAATGAAGAAGCTTTAATGGCTTTATCTAAAAATAATTCGAAGACTAAAAAAACAACAAATAATCCAAATCGGAAATTTAAAATCACATTTAAGAATAAGTCAAGTGAGTCTGAGACATCGGCGCCATTGTTCAAAGACCTCACGATGAAATAAGCATGAACCTCGTTCATTTACACATTAAATTAAAACGCATGACAAATAAAATAGTAATACTTAGCGGAATACTCTTTCTCTTTTCGATAAAAGCGATTGCTGGCAATGAAAACAAATATCATTCGGATACGATTCGCATGCAAATGCCTAATGGCACTACGATTGAAAGTAGAAGTAATTACAATGGGAAAAATGTTCTAGCAGATCATCTTGATATTAAAAATCTTCTTAGTGATTTCCTTAACCGTTGGGGAGCTCTAAATATCAAAGAATTAGACTCAAATAAAGCATATCATATAAAATGCACAAAACAGAAAGAATACATTCATTTGAAAGACAATCAAAATATCATTTCCATTGATGAAGTTGCCATTCAAAAAAGAATATACTTTCCAACCGATACTGCGATTGCATTGGTGATTAAGGGTAACAATAAGCTAGAATTAAACTCAAAGCTTGCCATCTACTTTAGTTCGATAAAACAATTGGAAGAACTCAAAGAATATGATTTCTCTCAAATTTTAAAGAATACAGATACTGAAGTATTAAAGAATGAAGATTGGCATCTTAAATCGTCTCCTTTTGTAGCTTGGGTAAAAATACAAAATGATAATACGGCAGAACTAGTTCACCAGAACAATACCTTATCAGCAAATAATGATATGATTATTTTAACGGCTGGTACTTCTCTTGAAAATGTAAAAGGCAATTGGAATGGTAGTTTTTATACAAAAATGACTATCCAATTGGGAAACAAAAGTTTAGCCAAACAAGCTTTTTCATTGGGCTACGAATGGATGTATGATTTCTCATCTGGAAAAGAAAACATCAATCATTGGGTTGAATTAGGTTATCAACGTAATTTTTCAAAAAATCCAAATAAAGGAGACTGGTACGGATTAAATTTAGGATACTTGGTAAAACGAAATGGCGATTTATTTGAGAAAGATTCATTCCGTCTTGGTATCGAAAAGAAAATTAACGAAAACATAAGCATTGTTCCTCAAATCTATTTCAACGATTTCTTTAAAGATCCATACCCTGGCTTCAAAATTAAGATTCACTTGTAAATAAGCCAAATACTTTATTCAAAAATCCCCCAAGAGTGTTATACTCAAGGGGGATTTATTATTTTATATTCGCTCCTATTTCTTCGCAGAATCAGCTGAAGGAGAAGCTTTCTTTTTAATATGTATCAACTCCATTTTTCGAATTCTGGCACGAACAGCACCTTTGGTTCGTTTTAATTTAAGAGCCATTTCACCGACCGGAATGTTATCAAAAAACAAATTGATCAATTCATCATCATCCTCTCTACTCCAATCTTTATAAGCCTCTTTATTTTCCTTTTTTATCTTCCTGATCTTGTCAAAATCCTCTTGATCCATGCTTATACTTCTTATCGTGATTATTTTATTCCTGGCAGCAAAGGTAAGCAGAAGTATTCATTTTGAGCAAATAGCTAATCTATCCTAGAATATTATTTTTCATTTAGTCTTTCTCTGGAGACATATATTTGTAAACCAAGCCTGCTAGAATGGCTCCTACAATTGGTGCCAACCAGAACAACCACAACTGATCCATCGCCCAATCGCCAACAAAAAGTGCCTGACTTGTGCTTCGAGCAGGGTTCACTGATGTATTTGTTACCGGAATACTAATCAAGTGAATTAAAGTAAGCCCTAAACCAATTGCCAATCCTGCAAAACCAGCAGGTGCTTTTGAGTGTGTTGCTCCCAATATTATTAGTAAAAACATAAAAGTCATCACAACTTCACTTATCAAAGCTGCAAGCATACTATATCCGCCAGGCGAATGCTCACCAAAACCATTGGCTGCGAATCCTCCAATATCAAATCCTGGTTTGCCACTGGCTATAAGATATAAAATACCAGCACCAGCAATTCCACCAAATACTTGTGCGATAATATAAGGCAATAGTTCCTTTTTATCGAAACGCCCACCAGCCCATAAGCCTATAGATACAGCTGGGTTTAGATGGCATCCTGAAATATGACCAATTGCATAAGCCATGGTAACTACCGTTAAACCAAAGGCAATTGCTACTCCAACAAATCCAATTCCTAATTCGGGATATGCTGCGGCCAAAACGGCACTTCCACATCCACCAAGAACCAACCAAAGGGTTCCGATAAATTCTGCAACTAATTTTTTCATATTTATTCTTTTAAGGTTAAACGTTTACAAACAACATTAGCTTGTTATGTGGTCATTCAAACCCATTGTTCTTAAATAAATATAATCAATTATTATTTTATGATGAATTATTTTTTCACCAAACAAGAATTCAACCTACTGAATAGCAGCAAGAATAAACTAAAAAGCCACTAAATGAAAAATCATCCAGCGGCTTCCGATATATTCAAATCCAAGTTGAGATTACTTCTTACGAAGTGTTTTCAATAGCATTTCAGCCACAAGTGCTGATGATGCTGGGTTTTGTCCTGTAATCAAGTTACCATCTTGCACCGCATAGGCTGCCCAAGTAGCTCCACGGCTATAAATACCGCCATTTTCTTTTAGCATATCTTCTACCAAGAAAGGAACAACCTTTGTCAACTGAACAGCCTCTTCCTCCTCATTGGTAAATCCAGTTACTTTCTTTCCTTTCACAAGTGCTTCACCCTTCGCATTTTTCACATGTTTTAAGGCTGCTGGAGCATGACAAACAAATGCAATTGGCTTGTTTACCGAATTAAAATCCTGAATCAATTTTGCAGAAGTAGCATCCTCGGCCAAATCCCATAAAGGACCGTGACCACCTGGATAGAACACCGCATCGTAATCTTCAAAATTAACATCGGCTAGCACTAAAGTTGCTTTTATTTTTTTCTGAACAGCCTCATCTTCGTTATAGCGCTTGGTATCTTCCGTTGCATTTTGAGGCAAATTCGAAGTTGGATCAACTGGTGCAGCACCACCTTTTGGTGTTGCTATGGTAACCTCAACTCCCTGATCAACTAATGTGTAATATGGATTGGCAAATTCTTCTACCCAAAATCCTGTTTTATGTCCTGTATCTCCCATTTGAGAGTGAGATGTTAACACAAATAATATTTTCAAAGCTTCTACTTTTAGTAACATTCTATTTCATTTTAAATTTTACAACCTAGTGATTTACTATCTGAAAATCACCACAATTAATTTTCTTTTTCGCTCGAGCCGCTGGGCTCAAACTTTTTTCTTAGGTAAAAAAGTATGCAAAAAATCAAGTCAGCCTGATCCTTATTTGCACTCCGATTTAGAATGAGTAACACGCCTTACGTCAGGCTGACAAATCCAACTCATCTATTCTCCAACACATATTAATGACCGACAAAAACAATTTAGATTTTCACAACCATTTTTCCTTTGTTCTTTCCTTCGAAAAGATCGATAAATGCTTGCGGTGTATTTTCAAATCCTTCAACTATTGTTTCTGTTGATTTTAACTTTCCTTCTTGCAACCATTTTGCAATATGAGACATCGCCTCTCCATATTTTGCGGCATAGTTAAAAACGATAAATCCTTGTTTCAGAACCGAATTTTTAATCAAAATCGAATCTAATCGCGGTCCCATAGGCATACTTGTTGCGTTATACATCGAAATCGCTCCACAAACAATCACCCTTGCAAATTGATTCACATTCATCATTACGCCATCGGAAATTTCTCCACCAACATTATCAAAATAAACATCTACTCCTTCGGGACAAACCTCCGCAATGGCCTTTGTCATGTTCTCAGTCGTCTTGTAATTGATTCCTGCATCGAAACCGTAATTCGATTTTAGTTCCTCTACTTTTTCATCGCTACCAGCAATTCCAACCACGCGGCATCCCAATGCCTTCGCAATTTGACCAACAACACTTCCTACCGCACCTGCTGCACCAGATACCACAACTGTTTCGCCTGCTTTTGGTTTCCCAATTTCTGTTAAGCCCAAATAGGCCGTTAAACCAGTCATTCCTAAAACACCTAAATAAGAAGATAAAGGAGCTCTTTGGCCATCTACCTTCATTAATTCCTCACCTTTAGAAACCTGGTACTCTTTCCATTCCAACATACCCGAAACGAAATCTCCCTTGCTAAAACCTTCTAAATTTGATTCTACAACCTCTGCAATCATACCAGAGCTCATGGTTTCGTTCAATTCGAATGGTGCGATATACGATTTACCTTCCATCATTCTACCTCGTAAATAGGGATCTACAGAAAGATAAGATGCCTTCAAAAGCATTTCTCCAGCCTTAATTTTCGGCTGTTCTTCTGTCACCAATTTAAAATCCGATAATTGTGGTACGCCTACTGGTCTGCTGTTTAATTGTATTGTTTTCATATTGTAATTTTATCTTTTTCATTAATGAATGTTCATTCTCTTTCGAGGATAAAAAAAGCCTATCTATCTTTACAGATAGGCTCCTATTGCTTGTATTTTGTCTGATTCAATGATATTATAATCGGGTTTTGCCTGCGCTAAAGCATGCATCGCATTTGCAATTGTTTCCGCCTCAATTGCGCGGTATTTTTTCCATCCTCCACATAAAAAAGGATTTACCATTTTCATGAAAAAGGCTCCAACTCCCTCACCCAATCTATTTTCTTCTCTTTTTCCTTTTATAAGCGATGGTCTTAAAATATAAGTGTTTGCAATTTTCTGATTTAAAATCACTTTCTCCATCTCTCCTTTTGTTCGATTGTAAAAGATATTGCTTTTGTGATTTGCCCCTAAGGCCGAAATCACCACAAAACTTTTAATCTTATTCGCTCTAGCTAATTTTGCTGCTGATGTAGGAATTCCAAAATCAATTTTCTTATAAATCGCTTTGTCTTTCGTTTTCTTCGCTGTAGTTCCAATACAACAAAACACCTCATCGCCTGTAAAATCCTTTTTGAATTCTTCCAATTTTAGCAGATCTCCAACGTACTCCTTTAATTTAGGATGAACCAATTTCAAACTTCTTCGGGTAAAGATTTTTACGCTAGTATAATCCTCATCTTCCAAAAGTTGATTCAACAATAGCTTTCCTGTTAATCCACTTGCTCCTAATACAATTGCTGTCTTTCCCATCTTTAAATTCTTATGCTATCCCAGGCAGCCTGAAATGCTTGATCTAAACTTTTCTTATTAAACTGAAACAACTCCCGCTTTTGCATATTCATTAAAAAAGATAATGAATTAATTGCATATGCGTATAGTACATATGGCGAAACATCTTTAATAATTCCCTCTTTCTGACCACGTTCCCACAAATCCAACAAAGGCTGTAAGTGTTTTAAACCTTCTTGTCTAACCTTCTCTTCGATCATCGTTGTGTTATCACATTGCGATAAAAACCACGATTCTTCTAATTCTTTTAACTTGTAATCGGCAATGTTGTGCCAGATTAATTCGAATGCTTTTTTAACTGGCATTTTATCCGAATATCCTTCGAAAGCTCGTTCTGTATATGCTTGTTTCCTTTCCAGATACAACTGGTTAATTAAATCTTGTTTGTTTTCAAAATAGATGTAGATCGTAGCAGGTGATACCTTAGCCATCTTTGCTATTTTCGACATTGGTGCATCATGAAAACCATTGTTATTCACCAAACTTAAAGTTGCATTCAACAATGCATTCCGCTTCTCCTTACTTTTCTCTCTTATTGCCATAATGCTTGTAATTACTTCTGATTTATTAGTACTACTTGCTTTATTTTCCATGCTATTGCCATAAATAGAAATTGAAATGGCAATCGGATTAGTGCAGCTTTGTGCGTTCCAATTGCTGGAGTACTTGAAAAAACATCCCAAACATGAATGGGCAAGAACAATATCATTAAAATGAAAATACCCATTGCCGCTATTTTTGCATATTTTTTTAGAAGAAGTAGTGCCCCTAAAGCAATTTCAAGCAAACCTGATAGGTAAATCACTTCCATTTTTAGCGGAAGAAAATCAGGAACAAAAGGAAGATAAAAATCTGGTTTTAAGAAATGTTGCACACCACCCATGATCATGAAAATGGCAAAGAGAATCCTAACGCCTGTCCAAATTGTGTTTGAAATATTCTTCATTCTATTAATTCGTTTTTGTTTTTTATGATTTTGATAGAACGAATATAAATAAAATAAACCACAAAACGAATGAACGTTCACTTTTTAACTTTCATTCACAAAATTAGATCGTAGAAAATCTAGTAGCTCTTGTAAATTTGCAATTTACAGGTAAGTAGTTAAGGATTTACAATCCGACTTTCAACACTAATGAATTGAAAATTCTAAACTCATTGATCCCTGATTACAAATCAGGGATAACCTGAACGAAATTATTAATAAGTATAGTGACCAATAATTCGGTAGTCTAGCAAACAATCTTCAATTACTTGCCCGGCTCCAATATTGTGCACAATTAAGAAGCGCTTACCATCTCTAGATTTTTTATTGATTACGATACCAATATGAGTAGTTGCTCCCCCTAAGTTCCAGCACACCACATCGCCAGGCAAATAATATGCAGCATTTTGGTTTATCGGTTTCACCTTACCGTGTCGCTCGAAAAACTTCATCAAATTAGGCACTCTTCTGTGATCTATATTTTTATCGGTATGCTTCAGTCCCCAAATACTTGGGTACAAAGAAAAATTAGCTCGCATATCCTCATGAACCTCTTTCTGCAAATCAACGCCCAATTCACGGTATGCTCTAATAATTACATCCGTGCATACACCTCTATCTGCTGGCACATCTCCATTTGGATAGGCAATTGAGAAATAGCTTGGGTCATAAATAACCTTTTGTTCTGTTAATTTTATGGCGGCTTCGCTTAATTTCTCTGAAGTTGTTTGTGCAAAACCAATTCCGATTAACAGAAAAAACAATAAGGTGCTTAGCAATTTTTTCATTGAGGATCTCTTTTTTCTTTAATGTATTTCCTACGGGGAAGTTAACTACTTTTTAAACTATAATACAATCAAATTAGGAAACAAGCTTGACGCTGACAGGTCTCTTCATTCGTTCCATTTAGATAGTTTTATGAACTATATCCGTAGAAGAAAAAATCTCCCTACTCAAAATAGAATAGGGAGATTTTTATTAAAACAAATGTATATAATTGAAATAGGGTCTACATAAATCCACCACCACCTTGTGTTTCTCCGCTATCTCTGCGTTTTCTTCTTTTGGCTTTGTTTTTACCGCTACCAAATCGATATGCAAAGCCTATGTATGCAGTTCGACTTTCCCAATGAAACTCTCCTTCTTGATTGTATGGTACTTTCGAATTAAATTTGAATTTCATTCCTTCAAAAATATCGTTTACTCTAAAGGTTAAGGTTCCTTTTCCTTTCAAAACAGAATAACTCGCACCTGTGTTGATCATCCACATTGGATCTACCTTAAACTGAAGGTCTTCTCCACCACCACGATACATGGCAAACAATTGGAATTTCAGTTTTTTAGTTGCTGTAAAGCTATTCGATACCCTAGCATTGAAAGAATTGTTTGTAATCTCAAGATTTTCATCATTGGAAACTCCTGTTTCCTTTTGGATATATAAATCAGAACTAGCATTCATCGACCACCACTTAGTGAATCGGTAATTTACAGACAATTCAACACCATAACGATCATTGCTATCGGTATTGTAGTAAGACATTTCTACCTTTTCAATATCCAAAGGATCTTTGTTCAACACTCTCGAAATATTACCATTTACTCTACGATAAAATGCTCCAATTGTAGCAGAACCTTTCTTTAATCCTTTTGTATAATTGAACTCAAAAGAGTTGGTGAATTGAGGATCTAATTCAGGATTTCCAAACGAGCTAATCAAAGGTGTACTCCACTCTCTAATCGGATTAACTTGTTGGATAGATGGTCTGTCTACTCTTCTGCTATAACTCAATTGAAATTGATTTTTTTCACTCGGATTGAAAGTGAAAAATACAGAAGGATACACGGTAAAACGACTATCAGTATATTTCGCCCTTTCATCTCCCTTAGCAAACTCACCATCTACTTCATACTGCTCAAGTCTGGCGCCAATTTGCATTGTAAACTTATCTATTTTGTGATTTAAATTCACATATCCCGAATAGATGCTTCTGTCGTATGTAAATGCAGAATTGCCGATTTCATTATTTGTAAAATCATGTTGATTTGTTGCTCTTGAATTCTCAGTATCATTTAATCTCAATTCCAAACCAAGCTCCAGCTTTGTATTTTCCGCCAATGGATTTGTGTAATCCAAGTTGAGAAGCGTATTGCTGTAATCATTTTCAATCTCGTCTATATAATTCGAGGTCAAATCCATCGGATTAAGCAATTCTCTATAAGAAGCATCTTCAGGGGAGTCACTCTCGCTATAAGTTGCTTCGAACTCCAGATTGTGTCCTTCTTTCTCAAAGTCAATTTTATAGTTAAAGTTATAATTACCAGTAGAATTATCTGTTTCAGATTTCATCAAACTATGATAATCCAAATCTGTTCCTCTAAAAATTTTTGTAGTGCCATCAAATTCACCATTCCGAAAATTCTGTGTGGTATAAAATGAAAGTGTATTCTTTTTATTCAAATAGATATCGGCTCCCACTTTTAGCAACTGGGAATTGTTGTCGCTTAAGAATTTAAATTTCTGTAAGAGATCATTATCAAGAATTACATTTCCATTCTCATCTTCCGAGCTTCTTAAAACATCACCATAATTGTCTCTTTTTCCACCATTAGCACCAAAATTCATGAAAAAATTCACTTTCCCAGTTTTGTAATTCATATCTAAAGAGCCATTCATACGAGTATTTTCGCCTCGTGTCACTCCCATATTTACATTCCCATTAAAGCCAATATTCGCATTTTTGTTTAGGACGATATTAATAATTCCACTCATTCCCTCAGGATTGTACTTAGCAGAAGGATTGGTAATTAGTTCGACACTCTTTATTGAAGTGGAAGGAATCTGCTGCAACAACTGAGCGGCGCTAATGTTGGTCGGTTTTCCATCTACCAAAATTCTAACATTTTCGTTTCCTCGCAAACTAACGCTTCCTGTTTGACTATCAACACTAACTGATTGCACATTATTAAGCACCTCTGAAGCTGTTGCTCCTGCTGCGGTTAGGTCTTTACCTACATTAATCACTTTTCGATCAATTTTCTGCGTTACAGTAGATAGTTCAGCACGTACCGTTACTTCCCCAAGAAGTTCTGTATCTTCCTCTAGTTCGACAGTACCCAATTTGTGTGCCGATAATTTAGATGAAAAATCAAGTTTTCTCGAATAGGACTTGTAACCCATATATTGAATTTCAACGACGTTCTTTCCTAAAACAATTTTCTTAATAAAAAACTTCCCATCATTATCGGTAATGCCACCAGTCAGTATTTTATTGTTTGCATCTCGTATCACCACATTTACATATGGCAAAGGTTCTTTTGTCTTTACATCAATAACAATTCCCGTTAGCGAACCGCTTTTTACCACAGCAATCATTTCTGTTTCTGCACTAACTGTATAAGTAAACAACAGTAAAATGGCTACTAGTAATCTCTCTCTCATAATAATAACTTTAACACGGTTAGATCTGTAGTTAATTAGACTACAGTAAAAAATATTGGTTACAGATCGGTTTCAATTGTCTACTTTACTACCACATTAGATTTCTGTGCAAATCCACAGCAAAATGGCGTAGTATTTCTATTAAAACTGACACATCACCAATCCTTTCACATATAGTGCCGAAAAACGCATCACCCTTATTATCAATACATTAAAATTAAACCAACAATACAGTACCGTACGATAACGGACAGGTCGTGTACGCTTCAAACTTATGTTATCTGAGGGATTTTCAAAGAGTTTATTGCTCAAAAAAAGGATAGCAAAACTGCTATCCTTCCATGTATTTCTCTGATGTTTTTTAGAGGAAAAATTCGGGTTCTTTGCGTTCCGAACAGTTTTCGAATAGGTTATTTGTTATTTGACTGATCAGTGGTGTATCAAAAACTCGTGCCTCTTCAGGACAAGCTTTAACACATGCACAACACCAAATACAAGCCTCTGCATTCGTAATTACCGTTTTGCCTAGCTCAATTACATCAACGGGACAAACATCGGCACAAATGCCACAAAGCGTACATTTATCAGCAATGGTTCTTGGTGCCATGGCTGGAGCATTGGGCGCAACTTTATATGGATAATTACCCGAAACCTTTAGTTCGATGCCATCGTTCGTCTTCAATTTCTTTAGAATCTCTCCTGCAAATTGTTTTGCCTTCAAAACATCTGCCTCATCTGGACGATTTTTTGCAATCCGTTTACTTTCTATTGAATAAGAATGTTCTCCAATAAAAGCTGCAGCAGCTATAGGTATAAAACCTAATTCTACACTAAGATCTTTTAGTTCGAGCAGCGTATCATCGAAATCTCTATTTCCATAAACAGCAACTAAAACCACCGGTGCGTTTTTTGCTTTAAAATATTTCAATCGCGGAATAACTTCAGCAGGTACACGACCTTTGTAAACAGGTATACCAATAATGGTCAATCCACTGCCAAAATTTTCATACCCAAAATCCGTTTGTGTTATGTCAAACTCATTTATTTGTTTTGCTGCTAGTTCCTGTCCAATGGCCTTAACAACTTTTCTACTTGTTCCTGTTGGAGAAAAGTAGATTAAATTAACTGATTGCATCTTTATTTTATCTTTACATTTACCATATACGTCCTACATCTGTTAAGAAATAGGTAACTATTTCATGATAATAATGATATTGCTATGCTGCCATAAAAAAGTTCAGATAAGCTATCACTCTATTTAACAGGCTTAACATTTTCCTTAAGTGATTCCGAAATCAGCTTTTTCAAACGTAAAGTTTGCGACTCCAGTGCACCTTGCTTTTTGGGATCGTAAAGATGTTTGTATTGACAAGGAACAAGCTTATATTTCAAATCTTCCATTGTGCCGCTTACATCTAATCCTAATCTAACCGGTAGTGGCGTATCTGTTACCGATATGTGATAGTTAAAACGATTATCCATATTATGACGTCCAGAAATAACCGCTTTATAATTGTCCATTACAACAAGGAATGGATATAAATCAATCTCATCTTTAAAGAGCGTCATCTCAACACTTAAGCTATCAATAACATTTACTGTTTTTTTCTTAAACAGTAGTTTATTAGCAATCATATCGAATGTTTCTGTATCCAAAAGTGTTAGTTCTTGCCCCTGGAAAGCTGCTGCACCACGAATTGTAGATTGTTTAAGAGAATAATCGCTCTTAAGATTAGTTTCACCTCCCAAATGGAATTCGCCTTTTCCTTTGAATGATTTTAACATTGGAATCATTGTATTAACAGAAGGAATCAGATCAATTAGTTCTGCAACATCAATATCTAAAAGATGAAAATCGATGCCAGTAAAGAGATGATTTTTTCTGTCGGAACGGTACATTGCCGTTAACTGCATATTTGCTGCCCTACTTGTAAAACCCATTTGATCCAGAACAAGTGTACCATCTTTTACGGTTAGTCCACCTTTAATATTTTCGATAATATTATCATTTACGATGGTCTTATCGATTGTCGTGTTCAATCGAATTTCGACACCTTTTGGTACCATGAAGGGATCGTCTTCGGAGTTAACAGCATCATTGCTAACAAGGGTTGAATCCTGACTACCCATGCCGTTAAAAATGTCCATTAGCTCATAAACATTGGTTTTTTTAGAGACTAAATCAAACTTGCCTTTAAGCAATGCTTGCTTGTTAAGATACTTCGATATGTCGGTGAGTTCACCAGAAAGGCTAAAGTCAGAATCACCTAAAACTAAATTGGCTTTCTTAATCTCCATATTGTCGGGATTAAGTGTAAACGACATGTTTGGTATCTGCCCCTTTAGTTGTTCACCCAAATCATAAATTGCATCAGAAAAACTGATGTCTACTTCAGGCTGCCATTTCAAGATAAGATTATTTTGCGAGTCGTCGTACTTCAGATTTGTTTTGGCATACAACTTCTTAGCATCAAACAGAGTGGAGTCTTTGCTAGCAATAACAATTTCTTGGCTATTAATTGTTGAATTGATAACAGCAATTTCTTGTTTCGCTTTAAGCATCGGAGCATATTCAAATTGTCCCACTGCATTATTGGCGCTCACAGATAAAGTGTCGACTGCAGCGTAAAGACTTCCAAACTTAAATCGACAGGCCGATATGGGTGTAGAAATGCCTTTCGCCAAATGATTGATGTCGACAGAAAGCTCAAGTTTTTCAGTTACCGCATGCATTGTAGGCGACATGTTTATATCAAAGTTTGGCGCATCAATTTTGATTGTTGCAAACCTAAGGTTTTTATCTACTCTGCTTTGACTAGGTAAATCAAGTTTCACTTTTGCCGAAGCTAGTTTCACCTTAATGCTATCATTATAGATTGCTTGAAAATTCTGGGTCTCGAAATCGCCAGTTAAATAAATACGATGATAGGCCTCCTTATCTAAATCAGATTGAGAAAAACGAGTATGCAGATTGCCATTAAGCGAACCGCGAACACTTACATTTTGATCTTTAGGTATAAACGACTTAAAATCCGCTAAGCTAAAATCACCCTTAGAATAAATATCATAGCTTGGAGTTTCCAAAATATCAGATATTTTTCCTTTTACAGAAACAGTGCTGTGCTCTATTTTGGCATGAGAACTATTTATAATAATATCTGAAGTTTGAGTTTTATTCATATCCACAATAGTAGACATGGATAATTTAACGTCTTTCACACTTGGATAAGCAGCGTATTTAACTTCACCCTTATCGTATTCTATCTGTGTTGTTATCAGAGGCAAACTGGAATCAGATATTAGTCCTTTTACCGATCCTGATATTTTTGCAAAACCCTTAAGCTTTATATCTTTTAGCGGCTCAGAATAGGCTTTAGGAACAAGAGCTATAATTTTCTCGACATCCAATTCCTTGGCAGAGTAGGTCATGTCGGTCGATATCGAATTATCTTTCAGCATGTTTACAATACCACTACATAAGATTTCTTGCTCATCGTTAATGATGAGTTTGGTCTCTTCTAAATCATAAGTATTTTCAGATAGCTTGAAATTGAAAGGCGCATGTGTATCAATTTTCATCTTAGATAAAACTGTATCACCAGCCATAGCAAGAGACAACTCTTTACAAACAAGCTTAACATCCGTATTGAATCGGTTTTTGTCCTTAGCCCTAGAATTAATTTTCAGATCACAGTTCTGAGCATCAACGTAAAGAGCCATTGAGTCGGATGTTATCAACAGTAATCGGTTTAATTGCATATCCAAATCAAAATACTGATTCTCTTTGCTGTATTTAAGTTCTAACTTAGCATTTAAGTTACTAACATCTGCCTTCCTAAATGATGACTCATCGGTATAAGTGGCATTGCAATTCTTAAATTCTACATTACTAATGTCTAGATCACCCAATGATGATTCATTTGAGTCTGCTTCCGAAGAATCGGAATCGCTCTTTACAATATCGAAATTAGAGTGCCCCTGAGAATCTATTTTAAAATTCAAATTGGCATTTTCAACAAGAAAAGGATCAAGCTTTATATTACCTTTAAATAAGTACGATAATACATTTAAAGAGGCAAAACATTTGGGTGAATACAAGAGCGTATCAATTTTCGAGATATTCTCATTCTCTGTTAAACAAAGATTCGTGAGTTCAAGCCCAAAAAAGGGATAACTACTAAAAAAAGTCGGTTCAACTTTTTCGATCATCGTATTGCAGGCTAAATAATCTTTTGCCTGCTTATTAACTATTGACGTTAATTTTTCTGGTGTAAAAAGATACCACAAGCTTATTGTAGCAGCTAATATCAATACAAAAACGAATCCAAGTAAAGCTATTCCAACCTTTTTTAATATTCGCATTTTACTATTGTTTGATAAATGATGTTGTTTCTCCGTAAGCATCTTCATACTCCATTGAAGTTGCCGTTAGATCCGTAATGGTATATACTTTTGGAACTTTACCACCATTCACGATGATATGAATTTGCTCTAACTGATCTTTGTCTATCGTCCAGGTAAATTCTTGAGCTTCATCTTCCTCAACATCATCGGCAGTATCCCAAGTAGCACCTGAATTGTCCTGATCATATCTTTCGAATAAGGTACCACTTTTCCATTTTCCAACAATCAATGCCTCATCAAAACTGGCTTGAGTTTCGTCGTCAGAACACGAGCTTGTAATTAGCGTTGCAAAAGCAAGGCTTAAAAAAATTAATGCTAAGCGTTTCATCTATCTTTAATTTGTTTTTGAATAAACCTATTTGTTACTCTAAGGAACTTCAAAAATAATACTTTATTGTAGTAAATGAATGCAAGAAGATATGTTAATTATGAAATTTTTATAATCATTTGGATAAGCCATTAAAACCGAGGTAAATCAAAGTGAAGTAGAAGGAAGACTTGCTAAGAATTTTGTTATTTTTAGGCACAAAAAAAAGGACAACATTTCTGTTATCCTTTTTCGTGATCCAGCCAGCATCACCACTACAGTAGTAAAATTAAGCTATATGTCAGTATGGGTACTGTATGGGTACTGCAAATTTGATATTTTAAACAGATTGCTGGCATATCAGTACTTTAAAATTCTGCCTAAAACTACTTATTAAAACTATAAAATAATTTTTATTCGATATATGAATTGAATAATAAATAAAAACGACTGCAATAATAATTCAATTCCCAAGCAAACTATAGTGTTCACTAGGAGGAAATAACAAATCTAATCCTTTTGGTTTTATCTTGAAAATTGGACCTTTTTCAACAACTTTTCCTTTCGAATTTTTTTTTATTAAATGATCTAGAGTAATAACCCCTTGTTCAATTAAAAGATCAAATTGGGAAATTATTGGTTTCTTCGTATGTTCAACTTCTTTATATTGAAAATACTCTTTACCATTCACAATCACACTATCCGCCTCAACCCAGAACGTTTCTCTATGTTTTTCTAATAATCGAGAATGAAGTTTATCCAAAGTCCATATAATAAAATCACCAATTTCTGGCTTGCTTGAGTTTTCAATCAATTGTTTAATATCCGTATCCATTCTTAAGCTTAATCCTTGAGAATTTGCATTTAAAGATGATACTGTGCAATACAATTTAAGATCATCATCTCGCCAGTATCCAAATTCATGAAGAATTTCAGAAGAACTTTTAAATTTACTTAAGTTCCAATTAGGAACTTGAGCAAACAGATTTTTCCTGTTTCCTCTCTTACTTCTAAAAGATTTTAATTCTATTCCCTTATAATCTGGTTTTTTTGAGGAGTTTATATCTATTCCTAAAGCTGTTTCTAGAGTTCGCCCAACGGATGTATCCGCATTTACCATTGATGGTATTAATCCTCTTTGAGCTATTTTTCTAAGCTTTAAGAATAATTCATTTGCAACAGCATTTTCTTTGTTATTTATCTCTTTAATAAAATCCTGAAAAGGGTTTACAACTTGCGAGTTTATTAATTCAGCTATTGGTAATTGAGTTAAATTAAAAGCATGAATATTTCCTTCAAAGCATACTAATGAAATAATATCATTTGGATTCGAGTGCCTAGTTAATCCAGATAACCAAATGCGCGGATCTCCTCTCTTTGTTTTGGGACGATAAAGAGAAACATTAGAATTTGAAACACTAAATTCATTATAAATAAAACCTTTAATTACTACTTTATAAGTTGGACCTTGCTCTTGCTTATCAAAATCATGGAAATTATTTTTTTTCAAATAATTTCGAACAGGTCCAGTAGCATCCATTATAGATTTTTTTAATCCTGTATCAGTCGGCTCTATTAGTGTCAAAGATACAGAATTCTTCGTAAGGATCTTTAGTCTACTTTCTTCAGTCAGGGTTAGTGCTCTCATTATCTAAAACATTGTTTGATAATTTCTTTTATTAATGGTTCTGCAAATTCAGCAATAAACTTTTCATCGTTATATGATAAAATATACTCTCCTATTTTGTTATGAGCAATACTACATCTAATCCTGTAAATCCAATATGCAACTAGTTTTTTAATAAAAAAACTATAATTGTTCTGAAAATTTAAAGAGTTAGCCCTTAAATTTTGTTCTGAAAAACCTAATGGCACAACATTTAGAAATTGTACTTCACTCTTAAATGGATTTGATTCTTTTCCGAACTTATAAAATATATTTTGAGCAACGTCAGTATAGTTGTTAATGTTATTCATTAATAATACAAGACTATTTATATCATTACAATTATGCTCTATAATATATTGCAACCTTGGAAGCTCATTTTTCGAATAATTGGAAAAAATTTGCCCTATCTTTTCGGGAGCAATATCTATATCCAACTGTTTAACCTCCTCGATAATATCTGAATCAAACCTAAGTTCTAATAAATGATATAACTTTAAAAACCTTTCATGAGCAAATGGCTGAAGAACAGATCGTTTAGCATTTTCAATGAATATTCTTTTGTCTATAGTATAATTTTCAATGTTGATCTGACTAATCGTTTTATTATAACTATACATTAAGTCTGAAGAAGGGTGGGAAAAATTCCCCCACAAAGGTGCCAAATCCTTATGATTTTCAATATACTCAAGATAAAAAGAGTCATTAACTAATAAATAATTATTCTTAAATATGTAATCATCATTTCTTGTTGGAAAACTAGCTTCATTAAGAAATGCAACAAATTGGTTCTCGGTTAAATTACCCCAATTTGTTTTTCCTAACTCCTTCGTAAAAACCAATACGCCAATTTCATCTCCAGTTGGAGAATAAACTGAAACGTCTAAATCCGTTTTGTAAATGGAGGCTATCGATTCTACTTTAAGAGCTATTTTATGGTTAACATTTATTTTTCCATGAAACAAAGATCTGGATCTTAATGGGCTCGGCGTAATTCCCATGTTTTTTAGTTCTTTTATTTCTTCAAATGTCATTTATTTGGATTTACAAGGTTCCAACACTTTTCAAATGACAGTAGTCCTTCATTTCTAAAAAACTCACTAAAACAGCTCATAACAGTCTTTCGGGTAATAAAGCCTATATTAAATTGTTTAGGATTAAAATTTTGTCTTATTTCATCGTACTTTCTTAAATATAATGGATCACTCCCCTCTGCTGCTTCGCTTAAATCAATAATTAACTTATCTATTGATCTATCAATTCTTTCCTTAAAAATAGGTTCTTCTGACAGCACTCCAATAGACGCAAAAAATGAATTTACAATATTCTCATCTGCCAGCCAGTTTTTTGCAGAAGTCAATGGTTTGTATTTGTTATAAATTCTAAATACCTCCTTGTCTAGTTTAAGGTATTTTTTTAGATAGTTTGTATATTCATCATATCTTTGTAAGATTACAAGTTCACTATCCGTAATTACTCTTCCAGAATCTAGTTTCTCCGATATAAGTTTGCCTTTATTAATTTCTGGTGATTCATTAAGTAAACTGTGATATCCAGAGACAATTCTATCAAACGGAAACATATTGGCAGTGGTCCTATTTTTTTTCTCTCTTTCATTAAACATTTCAAGACCTGGTATATCTTCTTTTAGTTTATCTTGCATTGTCATAAATAAGAGTTCAACTTGATGACGCATTGACATAGGTTTTTGACCCGAGTTCAATACAATTAACCTATATATAAGGTTTCCCATATCTTCTTCAAACCAAAATTCTAACATTAATTGTTGCTCATCATTAAAAACAAATCCCTCTTCTTTTAAATCTTTAATAATATGGGTCCGCTGCAATCCATCAAGAATATAGATATCATTATCTTTTTCTAATGACTCAGCAAGTTCATTAAATTTTGCAGGATTTATAAATTGACTATATACACGAACATTCTCAGGCTTAACCGCTAAGGTTATTGGAGGCAAAACTGCTCCTTCTCTAATATCCTTCTTTAATCTAGCATATCCTTTATGATTTTCTCTTTTTCGTTGAATGCCAAATTCATCAAATTTATCACCGATAAAATCAAGATAATCAGATATTTTAATTAAAGCATATATAACATGAGTTTTAGCTCTATTATCTTTATTACCTCCCAAAATATTTAATTTGTGCATAATCGTTTATTTAATATTTTTTAAAATTTCGTTACCTACTGCTCTGGCTAATAAAGGTGGAACAGCATTTCCGACTAAAGTATATTGAGGTACTTCTGTTTTTCTATTATTTCCTCCCGTTGAACGTTTTCCTTGAAATACAAATGAATCATCGAAAGATTGCAGACGAGCCATTTCCCGAACAGTTAATGCCCTAGGTGCATTATAATGTATATAGTCATCTGGAATTGTTAACACAGTAGGACTCTGTTCTTCTGGCTTTAAAACATTATAATTTCTTTTGTTTGATGCCAAACCACATTTATTTAGTTTAATTTGAGCTCTTTTATAATTACCTTCTTTTAGTATGATTTCAAGACGTTTAACAACATCAATGTTTTGATTACTCGTTTTATGATTATTCAGAACATCATAATACTTTTCACCATGTTTTAAGGCCTCCTTGCTTTTAACATAGAATGGTTTGCATACATGTTTATAGTGCTTAATTAGTCTGCCTTTCTTACTCCATTCTGCAAAAGTTTTACCTGTTTTTTTATTTACCTTCCCATCAATAGTTCTTTTTTGAATTAAACTTTTCATCTTTTTTGAGGTACCATTATATTGCTTAGAAATATCTATCAGTTCATAATGATGTGCTTCTTGATTATTCTCAACAAAATCAAGATCATAAAGAGCCTCAAATATTGAAACTTTTTCATTTCCTGATACCGTAGAGGGAATTTCAGATATGAATTTCTGATCTTTTCTACAACCAATAAATAGTACACGTTCTCTATTTTGTGGGACACCGTAATTTGAGGCATTTGCTACAAATGGTTTTTCGATTCTATAGAGCCTAATACTTTCAACTATATTTTTAAATTCATCTATTTGAAATTTATTACAATTATCTTGAATAAACTGAATAATTTCATCAAATGAATTAGTATATATTCTTAAAGCTGTAAGGATATTATCAATTTCTTTTTTAAATTCTTTTGCAATTTTAAGGTTAATAAATGCACGTTCAATTTTATTAATAATTTCATCTGTATCTAAATCGCTAAGGAAATTGGTAAAAGAATCAACAAAAAAGTCATTATCAATATTACAAAAGTCTTTTTCTTTGATAATATCCCTCTTTAATTTTTCCCATTCTTTACTTCTTGTTAGAATATTAAATCCATGCCTAATTGTACTAATTCCAACATCAGTTTTACTTGTTTTATAATCTACAATTTTCGGGGTAAGCTGTCTGAATTTGGATTCAACAAACCTAATATAAGTTTCTTTTCCTTCTTCTTTTTCAAGCTCACTATATTTTTCTATTTCAATTCGCTTAATTAAGCAATCAATTATAAAATCTTCTTTTTCGAAATTTCCTCTTAATGATTTTATAAAATCAATAAGTTTTGGCACTTCATTAATATCAATTATTGAGTTAATTTCCTTAATTATTAAGTCTTTTATTTTCCCTTTTTCTTTTGTCAGAATTCCTTTTACGTTCTCCATAACAAAATATTTAGGTTGTAAAGCTTTAATTACTCCTAAATAGTGTGAAAATAAATCATCTTTTTTATCAAATTTTTTACGCTTACCAGCTAAGCTAAAACTTTGACAAGGTGGTCCTCCACAAACAACGTCAATTTTATGGGTTCCTACTTTTTCTAGGAGATTAGTTAGAAAATCAGGTTCTGTAATATCTTGACATAAAAATTTTGCATCAAGACCTAATTGATGGTTATATCTAACCACGTGAGTTAATTCGCAATTTTCGTTTATATCATTTGCAGCTATAAAATCAAAGAATTTATTATTTACTTCTGCTTGCAGTAATCCTTCACTAAATCCTCCTGCACCAGCAAACAAATCAACAAACTTGTATGGCTTTCCCATTGACTCTAACTTTTCACGAACAATACTTACATCATGATTTTCTTTATAATTTAAAACATGCTCATTCAATAAATCCTTTAACTCCTTCTCCGTATATGATTTTTTATTAGAATGATTTAATAATTCATCTGCTCTACTTTTAAGAAATTTTAGATAATGGTTATATTCTATAAAATCTTTGTGTGTTTCATTTACTTTTTGAATGGTTTTATTAAAATCCTCAGGTTTCACCTTTTTCCTAGTTGAAACTTTTACTTGTGAGCCGTTGCAATTAATACGCATGTGAATTGGTGCGTATCCTTTTTTATCTGTTTTATCTAAGTAATAATTTATTGTAGCCATATTTTACGGACATTTTTACGTACACGGACAAAATTACGGACAAAACTTCGCATCACATCATTTTCAGTTGTGAAAATTATAAATAATTATCCTTTCATATCCATTGAATTCAAAATTACTAGAGAAAGTAATATATGAGCTTTATAAATTTTTGGTTAGTTAAACTAGCAAACCTAAAAATATTTTAATTAACGTTAATACATCGATAATTTTAAGTTTTTTAACTATGTAATTTCTTCTATATCGCTACCTCCTCCTTGAATTCCCGTTTCTGATTTTTTTAAGAATAAAACACTATTTATGTATATATCGAGTTCTTTTGATGATAAAATTCCTGAAGCTATTAATTCATTTGCTTTTGATACTAAATTTAGTTGTTTTTCAAGGATGTTAAGTTTCTTCTCTTCAATCATTAATTGTTCAAGTTCCAGATCATTACTGATTTTTTGCTGAAATTGTTCTTTTGATAATAATTGACTTAGCTCTCCTTTTATTTTAGCCTCTTCAGTAGTTATTTTTTTCACTTCTCCTTCCAGCTTTTTAACTTCCAATATTCTCTTATCCAAGTATTCTGAAATGACAGCGTCTTTCCCTTTTTGTAATAATTCTTTAGCTTCTTCCTTTGTTAAAAGGTCCTTCATCCATAATCTTATTCTTACCCAAATACTACCTCTTTTTATTTCTAATACTTCAAGTCTTAAATCCTTAATGGTTTTTATCGCAGAAGTTATTTGATAAAAAGAAAGTGAAAATGATTCAGGGTATTTTATTTTACTCTTATTTGGCTCATATACTAAATCCATTGTCATATAGTGAACTTCTGAAATTACAGCAAAGCAGTTAAATTCTATGTTCCATTCAATATTTTTAGCAATAAAGTTGTCGCAATATATCGTCAAGTTTAATAACGAATTAAAATTAAATATTACTTTTTCAGCACTTACACTTTTTCTTATTCCAAGTCTATCTCCTAATTCCTTTTCTAATTTATCTATAGAGAAATAATCTTTTGGCATAGGAAAATCAAACTCTTGATCTAGGTCAAGTTGAAAGTTGAAAAAGGAACTTGGAAGCAAAGCGGAAAAATTATTATTAAGCTCCTGTTCCGATAAAACATTAGTCGTTTCCTTTGACAAAAACAGGAAATACTTTACTATAACTTCGAATGAAATGAATAGAACATCTTTTTTGAATCCGCGAATTTGGAATGTATTTAAGAAAACTCTTAACGACTTATCAAGTATAGAGTAGAACGGTGTGTTCCAAAATTCACTTTTTAAAAATAAAGTTTTCTCAAGTGATAACTCAATTGCTCTAATTTCCCTTAGTAATTTTTCAATATTTACATCTTCAATACGCCCATTTTTTTTAGACGTACTTATAAGATCATAAAACTCATAAAAAACATTCTCTTCTCCTAATTCGAAATTTTTGCCGCTCATTTACTTTACTAGATTTATTGCTTTTCTACATATTGAGGAAAACTCAGTTAAACAATCCTAAAATTTGCTTTATTTGTATCTATTATAAAGATACTGAAGGTTATTATCCTTACTCCTTAAGGATAACTCATCTATGAAATAATCCCAATCAACTTACACATATCTTGTAAATCCCTCCGCTATTTCGGATTATACACAAAGCAAACCCTCTGAATTTCAACAATATCAGCTTTAAAAATTTTAAATTTTGGATAATTGGGACTTACACACCAAAGAATATCTTCATTCTCATTATCGTATTCAATTCGTTTTATCATTCGATCATCTTTTGTGATAATCATATAGATACGCTCAGTATTTAGGCTCTCCCAATTATGAATCACTCTTACACCAATTATAGCTCCATTTGATACTTCAGGTTCCATAGAAGCACCTAAAACAGGCAATATATTTTCAGCAATATCAGCCCCAGGTAATCCTTTTATATATCCATTTGGTTTGCTTTGTCCTATAACTTCAGTTACACTATGTCCAGCAGAAACATGCAAGTTCCAAAAAGGTACAGCTCCTAAAGATTCTTCTTCAATGATTAAGTCATTAACGTTTTTCTCCTCTACACTACACAACATTTCGCCCTTACCCGTTAAAAGCCAAGTTGGATTAACCTCTGGAAAAACTGAGAAATATTTCTCAAGAAACATTTCCGAAATCCCACTCTTCTTATCTAAAGTTCCATTAGGAATACCAGTAAGATTGTAAAATTTATTCTTACTAATACTCAGTTTAGCAATATGTTCCAACACTCTAGTCTTAATCATTGAGATATATTTCTATATTTCTTTGCAAATCTAGAAATATGTCTATAGATTTGTTTCCGAAATAACATTAACAATAACAAATTTAACATTTCATTATGAAAAAGGAAATAATACAAACAAAAATTGATTGGGCGGCAACACTTTGTCAAATCTCAGTTGGAGATACTCATCAGTTTATTGTAGGTGCTAAAGAGGTTTTTAACATTCGTCAAGTAGCTTTTCGATTAAAAAAGAAAAATAGAAAAGTTTTTAAAACAAGCACTCTTGAAAATGGGATATCAGTAAATCGTGTAGCATAAAACTCGAAAAACAAAAAATATGGATTTAGAATTACAAGAAGAGTTTGTTCAGGTTCGTCGTATTGATTTATCAGCTTTAGTTAAGGAGGTAAAACAATTAAAAGATAAAATTGAGACCAACACACTAGATGCTCAATTAGATCTACTATGTGGAGCAAGCCGCATGCTCACATCAACAGTTGTTTGTAAAATATTAGGTTGGAGTAGAGCAACTTTTAACCGTCGATTAGTCGATGAATTTAACCCAATACCCATGACTAAAGACGGTCGTGATTGGGTAATCAGTAGAGAGGTTTTCACCATCTATTACAATGAAACATTTAATCCTCAAAACTAACACCCCTCCCCCTTTAAACACAAAGTATAATGAAAAATCAAAAAATAAATAAAACGGTTTATATCCTGTCTAAAGTCGGGTTTATTAGTTCAATTATTGGAGGTATTCCTCTAGTTGGAGTAGTGTTTTTATTAATAAGCGGAATTAGTTATACAAACCTATAAAGCCCAGATAAAATGAAACACCTTTTAAAAATTTTACCTGAATATTATAAAGAAGTAGTTCAGGGAACCAAAACTTTTGAAGTTCGCAAAAATGATAGAGGCTTTGAGATTGGAGATATTTTAATTCTTGCAGAATACAGTATTTCTATTCAATCATTCACAGGCAGAGTAATCGAAAAGAAAGTTACTCATATTTTAAAAGGTGGAAGCTTCGGAATTGACAAAGACTTTGTTGTTATGAGCTTGCAAAACGGTTTTTCTTAAATCTACCACATGAGCTAAATTTATTAGCAATACAGCGCAAAAAACGCAGAAAAAAAGGTTACGAATACACATACTTTCTGATTGTGTATTTTTTTTTGAAATTTCCATTTCTGGAAAACAAAAACGCACGTCTTTAGGGTACGCATACACATACTTTTTAAGACAATTAACTCACCATATTTCACCAACAAACTACATTGATAGACGGTATTTCCATAGAGCTTTTAAATTTTAGTCCTTCTGTTTGGGAACAAATACCAGAACTGGAATTTTCGGTACTCACTTCGGTAGGTTCAGGTGAAGAGCTTGGAAGTAGAAAAGCTCATTACAAAGGTTTGGATTTTGTAATTGAACCAAGAGGAAAAGCAAAGGTAAAAGGTTCAATTCATAAGTTTTATAATAATGGTTTAAATAATGCTAACCGCTTTACTTATGAGGACTTACAAAAAGCCGTTTCTCAGTTAAAAGCTTTCGGAATTGAACCTAAAAAAACCAAATTAAAAAGTTTTGAAATCGGTTTAAATCTGGATACCTCAAAATGCAAAATTGATACCAAAACCTTTTTAGAAAGCATTGTTTATTGTCGAGGATCGGAACGCTCCGATATGGAGCTAAATGGAAAAACGGGTTACGGCTATACATACAATACAACAAATGCCACTTACAAATTTTACGATAAGGCCGAACAATCCAAAGTACAAGCCGAATTATTAAGAGTTGAATCCAAATTTACCCGTATGAGAGCGGTGGAAACTCATAAAATATACTCCTTATCTGATCTACTGGATAAGGAGAAACTTACCCGATTAATACTAGATAAATTCCTGAAACCCATCGATGAAACAATCTTTTTCGAATGGGATCAAATCAAAACTACCAGACGACTTCCAGCCAAATACAAAAGCAAGTTTAAAGACTTGCGAAATCCCGATTGGTGGATTAAAGACGAACGAAGTAGAAAAGAAAGACAACGAAATAAACTACTACTAGAAAAGCTCATAAGTCAATACGCAAAGCGAAATATTAAAAACATCCTAAAAGACCTTATTTCATTGGAGTTAAAAGCTTTTTCACGCAGTAAAAAAGGGGACGAACACACCACTTTTGAAGCCTTAGAAAACTGGAATATTACAAAAAACGCAGAAAAAAAGGGGACGAATGCACAATGTATTGTATGTGCGGATTCAACCGAACAGAGTGAGGTAAAAGAAAAGAAATATTGTTTGTGTTGTGGAGCGGATATTTCCCACCAGAAAAAAGAATCCAAGTATTGCTCCCACAATCGAAAATGCAGAGATAAAGCTTACAACCTAAAAGTATCGGAAAAGCGAAAAGCCAATAAGACCAAAAAGGAAAAAGAAATAATAAACCTGATAGATAAACTTGGTTCCCAATTAAAGTTGACCAAGACAACAAACCCTAATAGAAAAAAGACAAAAGGAATACCCAGTAGAAAGACTTCGATAATAGTAACGATCAACGGAACCAGAAAGATGTATCATGGTTCAGCGGCTAGGTTCTTCCTTAATGAATTTGAAAAGAAAACAGATGAATCATTAACCAACACCCTAAGCCATGAAACAAATTGTACTTGAAACATTGCAAAGGCTCACAGAAGAGAAGGATAAAAAGAAGATTGCACCGACTCATATAGTCTGGGTAGACCTAAGAAAAGAGCTAGGTGCTCAAATTACTGAAAGCATAAAGGAATTAATAAATGAAGACAAAATAAAAGTAGGACACACCTTAAACGATAGATACTTAAAACCGATAAATAATACTACCAATGAAAAAGCAAACTAAAATATTGAATCATGAAATCTGGCACGTCTGCAACTGTTGTGGCATATGGTATGATCTGAGAGAAGTTTTTATATGTCCAGATTGTAAAACCCCTAAACCTGAAGAAAATGGAATATAAAACAATGAACAGAATCGAACTGGCCGCAAAGCTTGGTATATCTGAATCGACATTAAGAAGAAGAATTAAAAAATTAAGTCCTGAGTTGCAAGAAAAAATTTACGGTCAATCGCTCTTGTTCGAAAATCAGGTAAAGTACATCTACGAAAAAGTTTCTGACTTAAATAGCAAATACGAATAAATTAAAAAACAGGTTCAAAATAGGGTACAATCTATCCTGAGCCCAGAAAACAAGGGAAGTATTGACCTTTTCCCAATCTAATCAATAGAAAATGAACCTACTTTAAATTTGGCCCCAATATGGATAAAGTAAAAAAAGGAACATATGTAAGAGCTTCCACCGAAGAACAAAACACGGAAAGACAAGAACAGATCATACAAGGCAAAGGGTATGTTGAAAAAATAAGTGGTCGTATTGCTTTTGCTGAAAGAAAGCAAGGCGCTAGGCTTTTAAGAGATGTAGCCAATAAAGAGATAAACTATGTAATTGTTGAAGATGTAAGCCGATTAGGTAGGAATGCGCTTGATATTCTAACAACAATACAAACTTTGAAGAAACAAGGTTGTACAATAGAGATTTTAAGATATAGCCTTGTAAGCATTGTAAAGGGAAAAGCCAATTTCATATTTGATCTGATTACCTCAATACTTGCTTCACTTGCAGAAATGGAATATGAAAGTAACAGAGAAGCTCAAAGGCAAGGTATAGCAGTAGCAAAAGCAAAAGGCATTTATCAGCAACATGCTGGAAAAGGAAAAATGACCGATGAGCAATTTTTAGAAAAGCATGCAGATATTATCGAATTGTTAGAGGACGGTAAGTCAATAATGAAAATTGTAGCTCTTGTGAAAAAATCTAAAAGTACTGTTCAGCGAGTGAAAAAATTCATAGAAACACTTGCAGCATGTTTTTTCTAATAATTAATCGAAAAGACCAAATAAATCATATTCATTTTAGGGTGTCGCAATGAATATAGCAAAACAAGGTGTTTTTATAATGATTGCTATATCTTTTTAACGGCACACTCTAAAAAGAATACAAATACAAAAAATCAATCAGTATTTGAAAATTGATAGTCATGAGTAAAAACTCAACATTAAACATTCTCTTCCATTTAAAAGATCAACTTGAAAATATTATTGCTTCAGGTGATGGTTTGGACTCAGATAAGAATCTTCTTGAAGAAACAGAAAAATCGATTAAATGGGTTAATTCTTGTAACGGCTTGCTGTTACAAGAAAATAGAAAAAAATGTTCTGCATGTGGGCAATTGTTTGATTTTAAAAATAAGCAACAAGAATTTTGTAGTGGTAAATGTCGAGTCCGTTTTCATCGGGTAAATACTCAAATGCAAAAATTCAATCAAAAAGTAAAAGAGATCTTGAAAAATGAAAAATTCTTAATTGAACAAATAATAACAAGTGAGGGAAAATGTCCTTTTGTAATTTATTACAATGGTAAAACATATCAGTCAAGTAGCACGAAGAGCTTATTGAATCAAATTAAAAATAATTACCTTATTAAATAATAATTTGATTGTTAAATATATTTCATTACATTTGAATTAAACAATAATAATTTGCTGATCATTTCATACAGAATACCCTAAAACTATTACTACATACTAACAACTGAAAAAGCCTGAAACATTTGTTTCAGGCTTTTTATTTTAAACGAGTTTAATCCCGTTTAAATATCGTCATCCTCATTTGGTTGAGTCATGAATGCTTGCAAGGAGGTAAAAATCTCCATTTGTTCCTGATCTGTTTTTGCAAACAAAACATAAAGCATTTGGCATAAATGCGCCTGTGCATCTGGTTGCATTCTACGAATAGCATCAATTATTTGCTTTTCCTGAGTACTATACCCGTCAACCCCGTTTAAACCCGTGTTTGTAGACGGGATAATATTACCAGCTAAAGCACCCAAAGCAGTTTGAATAGCAGGCATTTGAGTAATTGCCTGAACCGTATCCTTAGTAGTACTTTTTGAAGCATCTTCTAGTTGCTGGCTATGTTTACTGTTTAGATCTAGTATTTCCTTTTCTAAACTCTGTATTTTAAAATCTTGTTTTAGATTCAAGTCTCTTAAAATCAACATCTTTTCATCGTAACTAGCTCTTAGTTCAAGGATCGTATTGAAGTTTTCTTTTTCGACCGTCCTAAGCTCGTCATAAACCGTTTGTTTCATTTTTTCTTTTTTTTGTTCATTTTCCGTACAAGCGGTTTCCATACCGTTTAATTTTAAAAATTCCCTCTCCTTTGCTCTCTCTCTTTTTGCCCTACCTACGCAGTATGCAGAACAATATTTACTCCCAATTTTTTTTCTTCTAATCGTTTTTCCACAGACTTCACATTTCATTTTTTTAATACCGTTTAGTTACCGTTTATCTATAGGGTAACATCCTGAATATTAATAAATTATAAAGAATATCAGAAAAAGCACCCTTTTGTCGGGTTAAAAGTAGGGTAAAAAACAAATGCTTTAGCCTGTCAAATCCTACCAAACCCTGTCAAATCCTGTCAAATCCATTCAAAACCAGCCACTTATGTTTTTAAATGAATTGATCTTGCCATATTTGAAGCATGAAAACAGGACACATTGTATTAATAGGCGGTGTTATAACCGCTTTCGCCTTTAAAGACAGGATACTTCCATACATCGGGGGTAAAGTCGTAGAAATAGAGGATAAAGTAAAGGCATACACAACCAGCAAAATAAAGATTGCCCCCCATGGCCTACCTAGTGTAGGTGTTGATTTTGTAAAGGGTGCAGTAAAACTTGGTGGCGTAATTGATTTATCTAGCAAAGTAGGCTTTACAGCTACACTTAATAGCTATAAAGTAAACCTCTTTTTACAAAAAGGAACTCAAAAAATAAAACTAGGTAGTACACCTCTGGAAAGACCAAATAAACAGATTGAAGGCGGCAAAAAAACCGCTTTAAAGTATCATTTCTCAATACCTCTAGATAGTATTTACAGCCTACTTAATACAACTGGATTAGGTGGTTTTCAAATGTTTATGGAAGTTGACAACCTACAGGTTAATAGTATCAATGTTCCTAGTGTAAAAATAGATATAAGCAGAACATGGCAAGATGTAGCCAAAGCGATTAAAAACCCGTCTAGCTTAATTACTGACCTTTTCAAAAACTTGTAGTATGAAAACCGTTTTCAAAACGACAAATAATCAGGGAAACGTAGCATTTCAAACGCAAGGCGGTGAAATTGTTAATCAGGGCGTAAGGGGGATAAAAGACGGTAATAAGTACGATCATTTGATTAAAACAAATGAGGTGAAATTTACCAGCACATTTACTGAGGGAACGGTGGAAGATACCGTTTCCATCATGTGCGAAATCATTAAAAATCACCATTCACAGGTTAGTGAGCTGGCTAACTATTTGAAAAAGGAAAACAAGGCTAAAACCTTAGAATCTATTTGGGATTTTGTTTTTAACCATATCCAGTACAAACGGGATTTAGCCACGGTTGAACAGTTAAGTACACCAGCTAGAATCTGGCTTAACAGATCAACTCCAAACACTCCAACTGATTGCGATGATCATTCCATTTTCGTGGGTTCTCTTCTGTATTGTTTGGGTATTCCTTTTTCAATTCGAATGGCTGGTTATGATGGAAAAGCCTATTCACATGTTTACATTATCGCTGGTTCTGTTTGCATCGATACAGTTTTACACAAGTTCAATTGTGAGGCTGAATACACATCTAAAAAAGATAGAAAAATGCAAATTGAAACATTAGCAGGTCATGAAAACGACCATGTTAGCGGTTTAGCGGCTTTAGATTCCTTACACCAAAGTGGTGAAGATTACGCTTTAGAAATGGAGCGAATCGAGGAAGCCGAAGAACTAAACGGACTAGAAGGCAGCGAGCTAGCTAACGAAGAAATAGCTTTAAAGGGATTAAGTGAAAAACAGTTAGAAATTACACTAAATGAATACCACTTAGACCCTGAAAAATACCACCGCTTAGGCTTTAAGAAAGAATATTGGGAGCATATGCAAAAGGCTCTTGATTCAATTCAAAGAGGTGATTCCTTAGAAGGTATTATTGTACGGCTTACAGACGGGGCTAATTGGGAAAGATCAAATCTTTCACCTTTGAATGGTTACGTAACTGAACAAGGGGAAACCGTTGGTTTACTTGGAACTCTGGAAGGATTCTTTAAAAAAATAAGAAAGAAGCTGAAAAGAGGTGTTAAAAAGTTCGGTAAATGGTCAGCAAAAAACGCTAAAAAAGCCCTAAAAGCTGTAACAAGTGTCTTTAAAAAGGTTGGCAAGTTCTTGATGAAAATCAACCCAATCAACATTGCAATTAGAGCCGTATTGCGTTCTATGGTAAGTAGAAACAAGAAAAACCTAGCCATTAAAATGGGTTATGGCCTACTGAGTGAAGCTGAAGCAAAACAGCTAGGTGTTTCTATTGCAGAATGGAAGGAAGCCAGACGGGCTTATGCGAAATTTGCTAAGAAGTACAAGTTCTTAGGAGGTAAGGAAAGTAAACTGAGAAAAGTCCTGTTTACTGCCTGGAAAAAAGCCGCCAAAAAAGCCAATCTTCCAGTCATTGAAAACTTGCATGGATTAGATTCTTTAAATGGTCGTCGCAGAAGACGACGAAAGAGAAGAAGAAGAGCAGCCGCAGCAAAGAAAAGAGCATTATTAAGCGCTAAACATCGCACGATTAGACCAAGATCGTTTAAAGAATTGCAGCGATTATCCAAACAGAGAAAAGCGGTTAAAAAGCCGATTGCAAAAGCCCCTAGAAAAATGACCGCTTACGAAAAAGAGCGATTAGATTTCTTAAAAGATATTCACAAGGATATTGCTAAAGAAGAAGGTTTGGGCGTTGTTGCTACAGCTACAACAGGTGCGGTATTGGCTAAAGTTGCTTTGATTTTAGCCCCAATCCTATCGATTCTCAAAAAGCTTGGTCTGGGTAAAATGATCACAAAAGCAAAGGAAAAACACATTGAGAATCTTTCAAAAAAGATCACCAATGAGTTAGATCCAGAGGCAAAAGCAAAGCTGATCCAAAGAAAGGAAAGAGCGGAAACGAATTTGGCAATTTTCAATAAGGTTACTAAAACCAAGCCAGAAAGCAAATTGCCTTCACCAAGAAATATTACGAGCAATGCGATTACTCCAAATGCGGTAATACAACCAAACGGTGAACAAATCCAATTGCAGCCAATGACCGCTACAACTCAGAAACAAGCTGGAATGAATCCAATATTAATTGGTGGTTTGGCCTTGGTAGCTGGTGGGTTTATTCTTTCTCAGATGAAAGACAAGGATAAGAAAACCAATAAGTAAACATTTTTCAAAAATTAAATTTTAATCAAATGGCACAAAAAAAAGTCGTAACAGTCGGCATGGAATTATTAAAAACCGTTGCTGGTGTAACCGTTGGGCGTTATGCATGTGTAATGGGCGGAAATGCTTTAAAAGTAAATGAGGAAGCAGATCCTAAAAAAGCAAAAATCAAAAAAATAGCAATTGGTGGCGGTGTTTTAGCCGTTGGAACCATTGGAGCCCTTAAAGCACCACAAGAATTAAAGAGTGTTTTTGCTGGTGTTGCGACAGCTGGTGTACTTGCCGCTGTTACTCCTTTTGCTAAAGAGGATAAAGGCTTCATTCCTGCTCTTCACGGTTCTTTAGGAACTGCAACTTTAGATGATGAAGATCAAAAGATTGCCTTAGAGTTAAATTCTTTGGAAGATTATCAAGCAATAATCGATGAAGAACAGGAGGACGATGATTACATGGAGCGAAAGTTACGTGGAACTGACGAAGAAATCGAAGGTGACGAAATGGTAATTGAAGTTAACTAGGTTAATTCCAATCCTCTCAAATCAATTAGTTAAAAAAAATAACAAATTTCAATAGTAAAATTATGAAATCAGTAGTAAGCACATTAGCAGATAAGGCAGCAATTAGAGCAATTGCAAAAGGCAATAAAAAAATCAATTTCGATACGGAAAGAGCTCGTATTGAAAAGTATGAAATCTTCATGCGTAAAGCAATGAAAGGTAAAACGGGTATTCAGGAAATCCTTAAGGCATCGGATGTTCAAACCGATGGTGTTAGAAATATCGATTCTGGTCGATTAAATGCTGATACTGCATTTTTGGTAACAGGAATTTTAATTTCTACGGCTACAACTGCAAACCCAGCTGATACCGATCAAAAAATTGCGGTTGCTGAATTTGTGGTAGGTTCAGATGCAAACAACAAATTTCACAACAGTGAATTGTCGTTAAAAATTGCAAACGAAGAAAAGGTTAAAGGTGTATTACGCCACATGACTCCTAACGTTTCAGGTGATGATATCACAACTGATATGGCTTACGAAGTTAGCCCGTTTGTAATTGCTCCAAACCAATCAATTAAACCTGAATTGCAAGTTTTTGAAGATCCAACTTCAGGAACGGAAGATTTAGTAATTGAAATTACTTTGGTTGGCTACAAAATCACTGAAAACAACGCCTAATAAATGCGTAGGTATGTTTACAACGTAGACAAAAAATCAGCAGACGCAACCACCACATCTAATGAGGTGGTTACGTTTGATGATCATGACCGTTTGTTGGCGGTTGCGTGGGTTGGCGAACACGGTAAAAATTATGAAGTCGCTATCAAAACACATGATGGGCGAACCCCAATAGTAGATCAAGTTTCAGTTGATTACTACAAAATGGGTGCTGGTCGTGAAGAAATGATTCTAAACCAAAACATTCAAAACAATCAAATCAGGCTTGAAACTTCTTTTGAAACGGGTGCAGATGTTAAGGGGCAATTCATTTTCACAGTAGAAAAAAATTAAGGATAGATGAGACTATTTGTATCTATTCAAAAAGTTGTTGAAGCTGGTCGCAGACTTACGGTAAGTGTGCCAGCTTCAAAAGCTTTGATCGTAACCAACAAAACAAAAGCCCCTGTAGTTCTATATGCTGAACAAGGCGCAAAAGTTGGTTATCCGTTAGAGGTTCAAGAAAGCATCGAGATTGAAGAAATCACAGAAACAACCGATTTTTTTATTGAAATCCAAGATGAAACTGTAGAAGGAAACGAAGGTCTTTATTTGCTTTCTCAAACGGAATCCGAAAGGACAGGCAGAACTCAAAACAATGTAATTATCAATCAAAATTAATCCGATGCCAGATAAGAAAAAATTCAATCCAAAGGAAAAGGCTGAATTGTTAGAACAATTTGGAAAGCCTTTAAACGATCAATCTTTGCAAATCATAGAGAAATTCCACAAGTCGGGAAAAGATATGAATAAGCTTTTATTAACGGCTAGTTCATTCATAAGACTATGTTAGGAATATTACCGCAAGCTCAAATAGCAAAGGTAGCGGCTGAAAAAGGAGCGGAAAAATACAAAAGCCTTGATAAAAACCAGAAAATGGCGGTTAATATTGGTGGAATTGCTCTTGGTATTGGTGTACTTTTTATCGGATATAAAGTAATGTCAAATATGAATGGCATGTTTGACACGTTAACCGGAAAAAAGGCCGAAGAAGAGCGAAGGGCCGCAGAGGATAAAGTAAAATCTCAATTCGATAAGGATTTGAACAAAGGTGTTCCAACTTTAAGTGAGGTACAAGCAAAAGGAATTGCACAAAGTTTATTAGATGCTTTTGAATACCCTGGTACTTACGATGAACAAGCCAAAAGCAATTTAAGAGCCTTGAAGAATCAATTCGATTGGATTTTAGTCTCTAAACAGTACGGGATGCCTAGAGGTAGAACTTTAAGAGCTGAATTGTACAATGAGTTTGGAAATAGTGGAATGAAAGAGGTTAGAGCAATTCTAAGTAAGATTAATGTAATGGTTTAGTTTATGGCAGTATTTAGAATTTCACATGATATCACAAGCAAGCTAGAGGGCGGTTATGCCAATAATCCTAAAGACAATGGAGGGGAAACTTACGCTGGAATTTCCAGAAAGTATTTTCCTTACTGGATCGGCTGGCAGTTTATAGACAAACAAGCTCATCCAATCAGAAACAATACGAGATTTACCAATCTTAATAGTGCAGTTGAAATCTTCTATAATCGTGAGTTTTGGGATAAGTTACATTGTTCCAAGTTAGAGCAATCCCTAGCCAATCAGCTTTTTGATTATGCCGTAAATTCTGGGAAAGGTCAAGCGGTTAGAGATTTGCAAAGAGTACTTAATGGTTTGGGGGAATCTTTAAAAGTAGATGGTGCTTTAGGTTCAAAAACTTTAGCGGCAATTGGTAGGCATAAGCAAAACGAATTAGCAAATCATTTACACGGTATGCGAACCCGATTTTTAGTCGAGGAATCAAAGGATCAGCCCGATTTTTCGGAGGTTTGGAGTTCTAGGCTGGACACTATGAAAAAGCACTTACCAAGTGTAGGGGTTTCTTTTGGCTTGATTGCAGTTATTGGGCTTTCTCTTTTTTTTTTAACTAAAAATTAAACTGATTATGGCTACACCCGATATAAAAGGGTTTTTCTCTCAGGAGCATTCAGTATTAGTATTTCTAATATGTGCTTCACTTTGGGCTAATTGGCAACTTCATTTAACCCAGAACGAAATAAAATCAGAACTAAAACTAATCACTTATAGGCTGAACAATGGAAGTGGAGAAAAACAAAACAAAAAGCTGGCTTCGTTCAACCTTTACGGATGTGAAGGGAAACCCCAGCTTCAAGCGGCAAGTCCTTTTATTGCTTGTTTTCTCAATAATCGTGAGCGGCTTGCTAAAGGCAAACATCGAATTTATTAAACAATTGGTTTTGCTCTCTGGTTCCATCGTTTTAGGTGTTACTAGTGAGCAATTCACCAAACAATAACGAAAACCATGCTTAGAAGAAAAATCACAATACTTTCAGCAATTCTTTTATTTACAACTGGCCTAGGCTTTGGAATGGCCATTGGTTACAAGTATGCAAAAAACCAATTTCCAGCCCAGCAAACCAGCATCGAAATAAAGGACATTAAAACCAAAAAAGGCGGTTCAATTCAGATCGATACTAAAACCGATCAGAAGCAAGACAACAAAAAGGACGAATCAAAAAAGAAGAGTTTCTTACACAAAATATTTAATTAGTATGTTGGGTTTATTTGAAGAAGAAGAAGTTAAGGCTAGGCAAACAAAAAAGCCTAGCCTTACTTGTATCCTAAAGGGTATATTCGATCAGTCAATTGATGGCTGGAAAGATGATAAGGAAAAGTTCAAACTAGAGCTTTTAAATGATATCAAAACATTCCTGTTTACTAAATGGGAAAAGCCGTGGACTCCTTCACTCCTATTTGATGAAAAAGGTGGTGTTCTTTCTGGCTTTAGAAATATCAATGGAAGGATTTATAAGAATCTAACCAATGTTATTTCCTTGGCAGCTAAAAGTGAGAACTCTCCTTTTTTCATTACCATTAATAAGCTTGCTTCATTGGGTGGTGAAATTGTAGATAAAACAAAAAAGGTGTCTGTTGTTTCTTATATCCCAATGTGGAAAGATCCAGAGAACAAAACACCAAGAAAGCCTGATTATGTGCTTCCTAAAGTTCATAAGGCGATTAACATTGAATACGTAAAAGGAATAAAAAAGCCAGTTGTAAAAACGCAAGCTTTTGAAAAGCTGGAACTCAATGAGTACGTAGAAAATTTCATTCAAGAGTTGAAGAAAAGAAAGCGTATTCCTAAGCTTATTTATGATCAAGCTGATAGTTGCCATTATCAATACACTCCTAATTTTGGTTCTGAATCAATTCACATGGTAAAAATCGATTCATTCAAAAAGATTGAATTTTACTACTCAACATTATTTCATGAAATCACTCATTCAACAAAAGGTCCGAAAAGGTTAGGCCGTGAAAAACCAGACAGAGCCACGGAAGAACTTGTTGCAGAAATGGGAGCTTTAATTATTTGCGAAGAATTAGGCTTGAAATACACTAAAGACAATTCCTTAAGTTATTTGAATAGCTGGATGAAGCAAACAAAAAACCTTGATGAATCACTACTTAAAGCATACAGTTTAGCAAGTGAAGCGGCTGAATATTTACTAGAGGATATTGATTTTGAAAGCTTGGTTCCTCAGTCCATGCAAAAAAGAGCAGTAGATAAAAAAGAGGATAAACAGCCAGGAATAAAAGAGCGTATAAAAAAACGAGCTAAGCAACTGGAAGAAAAACCAAAAAAGGTAAAACCAGAGGAAAAGCCAGAAGAAAAACCAAAAGCAAATTGGTTTATTCCTAGAACTCTCAGAACTGAGCTTGATTATGATTTAGCATACAGGGCTTATACTGGAACTTCTTTTTCACCAGAAAAAAGAGCCGTATCTGAGCAAAATTCATTTGCTAATTCATTAAATGATTTCGCAAATGAAATTGAAGAAATTGCAAAGTCCGATCAGCAAAAAGAATTGGCCTTATCAGAATTTGCAATTTATAAAGAAAGATTCCTTAAGAAAAAAACCGCTTTACTTCTTGCCAAATCTCGATGCATGTCAACAATGATTACAGGTGGTTCAAATTTCCCTGTAAGAAGCAATCAGAAAAAACTAGATACCCAGCACAGAAGATTAGAAGAGTATTTGGAATTTATTGAAAAAGCGCAAAAGGGAATTCTTCGCAAGATTAAAAAAGCAATTCCAAAAGAGCAGGCGGAAAAGGAAGCTTTTGAAAAAATAGAAAATCAAACGGTTCAGTACATCGCTGCAATGGTAAGTATCCATAGAGGTGAAAGTGTTGGAAGTATAAACCATTACAGAGCACTGTTAAAGGGATTTATTGAGCGACTTTCTAAGAATCACCAACACCAGCATGTAAACAAGGTATTCCAGATCATAAGAGATTCACAAAAGAAATTTGATTTAGTGATTTTCACAGAAAAGAATAAGGTTTGGAGCTTGGAAAACTTAACAGATGGGGCCATTGTAAAGGAAACGGGCGAACGTGTTTTGATGGAAAATAAAGATGCAAAACTTGTAAATAATCTTGATGCTGAACGTGTTCAGATTATAACCGATGAAAAACCAAGTGAATCAATAAGAAGCCTATTAAAACGTAATGCCTTTAGGTATTCTCCAAGGTTTACGGCTTGGCAAAGGAAAAACACTAGGCAAGGAATTTACATCGCTGAAAAAGTATTTCAAGAGTGTTTCCCAGATCCAAAAGAGGAACAAAAGCAAGCAACTAAAAAACCTGAACAATTAACACTTTTAGGACACAATGATAAATCTACAGTTAAGCTTACAGATTGGAAGCCTAGTACCGAAATCATTCCCTTAAAAGGTCAATTAGGTGAACTTTTAGGCGGTTATGAAAGAAATCAATTTGCCGTTGTTCTTCGTGGTGAAAAGGGAGCTGGTAAAACCCGTTTATTATGCCAGATGATCAACTTGTTTGCTCTGGAAAAGCTTAATGGTTTGTTTCTTTCATTGGAAGTTTCTCCAGAATCGGAACTGTTTGGAAACTACATTTCTTATATCTCAAAATCAGCTAGGAAACATGTAGCAGTAAGTTCTTCAAATACCATTGAAGAATTAGAAGAGTATTGCAAAAAGTATGATTTTATAGCTATTGATAGCTGGGGAAAATTGAAGGATGTAGCACAAGAGGACTTCATGAGATTAATTGAAAAATACCCCAATGTTATTTGGCTTTGCATTTTTCAAAGCACTACAAACGGAACGGCCAGAGGTGGAATCATGAGCGAGTACGATAGTTCTATGGTTATACAGGTTGTTCGTGGTGGTAATGCTCAATGTGAGAAAAACCGCTACAATTCATGCGATTTAGTTTACAATGTGTTTGATAAAAAAATTATAAAAGATGAGAATTAAAAAACCTAGTGGCACAAAACAAGAGTATAAAATCTACTCGAATATTGAAGAAAGAGACTTAGTATCATCTAAATTAGAAAATGGTCAGGAAGTAAAAATTCTTGATGCTTCAAGCGATGAAAATATAGGTTCAGGCTGGGCTATCTACAAATATGATAAGGAAAGTTCTTTGTTTGATTTACTGGAAAAGGAAGAACAACCAATTATTCCAGAGTTTCCAGAAATCCCAACCGTTTTTGAACCTGATAATGTTTCGATTGAAACTACACCCAATAACATCTTAACCGCTACTGATGCAGTAATCTCCATGCGTACAGATGTGCGAATATTAGAAGATTTCGACTACTCAATTCGCCCTCTTGGTGATAATCTGTATTTAGAGCCGATTGGAGGACAAAGAACGGTTAAGGTTGAAGTTAATGGAGTGATTCAATATTTGTCTTTATCAAGCCAGCAAATAGGCTTTAACGCTTTTGATAATGGAGGAAAAGGAAAGAGAGTCCATTGGAACATGTGGGGGAAAATAAGCACCACAAACACGCTTGCTACAAATATGCCTTATGAAACCAATGCAGATGGTTCGGTAATTACTACAACACCTTTGAATATTGATTCTCAAATGATCATTATGCAAGTTTCAGCACAAGTGCATAATACTGGAACGGTCAAACCTGAACTAATTCGTATTCATAAGTATTGGAAAAAATCAGTTGTTCCAGCAGAGGAAAGAATTATTATTCCCGAAGCAAGCCCTTTAGCTGATAATGTAACAATTACCAGTAAGATTGCTGGCACACCGAAATTAGTTGTTCCTGAGCTTCAACATGCCTACTATGAAAATATCAAGATAATGAAAGGGTTCAGCTTGCAAGCTAATGTTGATGTAGCCGCGAAGCAAGTTAATTTTACTTTTAATGATAGCACGAATAAACTCTCTATTCCTGTTAGTACGCCTAGTGGTACGAAGTATTTAAAATTAACACCTTTCTCAATGAATTCTGCATTTTTTAATAGTTGCAAAAAGGGAGCGGCTGCATATATTACAGTATCAGGATTGTTAATGGATACAGATGCAGAACAAGCAAGCGGAATGCAACTATCTAAGTATAACGATGGAAGTGCCACAGATACAAAACCAAGGGATATAATAGCCGATAAGTTGATGCTTGTTTGTCAAGTCCGTTTTGATGTACTTTTACAATCGTATTGGCCATGGAATCAAAAAATGGTAACGATTTTTAAAACTTGGGAGCAAGCATTGGCACCAGCAGAGGAACGAATTCAAACAGAATCTTATAATCTTGATAAGGTTACACTTTTTGAAACACGCCTTAGTGAAAAAGATTCAATCTTTGCCCCTGAGTTATGCAATGCCAACCCTGTTAATATTAAATTATTAGAGGATTTTGATTTTACCTTTTCAACGGCCTTAACTTTTACAGGAAGTAAACCATATTTGCAATGTGAACTAGTTGGAGGTAATCGCTTAATTAATGTTGTGGTTGATGGAGTAAATAAAAAAATGTCTCTTGCTTCTGAGGGAGTTGTAATGCAAGATATTTTCAATACCAATTATCATGGCAAATGGACTTACTTTACTTTGTTAGCCCCAATTGATGATGGTGCAAGTGGTATTCATCCACTTGGTACAGAGTACGAAAATGATAACGGGGATATAATGCATGTTACCCAGTATCCAAATAGTAATCAATTTAAACTAGCTCAAATCGGTGTGAAATTTGAGGCCGATGGTGAAACATTGGATTTGAAAAATGTGCGTATTATGAAGTACTGGAAAAAATCGCTTGCCCCATTCGATGAATTGATGCAAGATTACCAACAGAGAATATCATAAACAGAAAAGAGAGCTTAACGGCTCTCTTTTTTTATTCAATATAGTTCTGTCATTTTTTGTCTAAGAGTATCCATATCACTCTTCATTTTCTCATCAACAACTTTGGCATATATTTGGGTTGTTTTCAAATCGGAGTGTCCTAACATCTTGCTAACAGTCTCTATTGGCACATTATTACTCAAAGTAATCGTGGTTGCAAATGTGTGTCGTGCCATATGAAAAGTTAAATTTTCTTCTATATCGCAAAGTGCGGCAATTTCCTTCAAATACTCATTTGTCTTTTGATTGGTCTTCACTGGAAGTAATCTCTTACCTAGGTCGTAGCGGTTTAATATTTCTATAGCTTGGGGAAGCAATGGCACCTTGTACTCATTTGCTGTTTTCTCACGCTCACGCCATATCCATTTATCCTCATTGTCATCGGTATAAATATCCTTTGCTCGCAGTACTGCAATATCAGCATAAGCCATTCCTGTATATATCGAAAACAAAAATACATCTCTAATTTCTGCTAAACGTGTAGTTGTAAAAACTTTTTCTTTAAGCCTTTTGATTTGTGCTTTATCAAGAAATTTACGTTTTGCTGTTTTAGGTACTTTAGGGTTAAATTTCAGATAAGGATTATTCTGCAAAGGAAAAATATCTTTCCGGATTGCAATATTTATAAACTGCTTAAGTGTACTATGATACTTGAATACAGTTGCATCTGATAATCCTTTTCTACGCAACCAATTATCAAGCTTTTCTATATTAGCATATTCAATATCATGAAAACTTTGAAATTCTCCAAAATCCTCAAGAGTATTGAGTTTTGATTTAATAGCCCGATATGTACTATATTTCTTTGACTTATCTTCCTCTAGCTCATTTTTACAGAATTCAATAAACTCCGTATCAACATCTCCCGATAAGTAATTTCCCACATGAATAAAACTAAAATTCTTTTTCTCTTCACTCACTTTAATTTCAAAATCTTCAAGTCCAGAAATTAAATCTCGAATCTGCTTATTTAGTCGAATCTGATTAGGATGGTTTTTAATTTGTCTTTTAGATTCATCCCATTGTTTAGGGATAAGATAAATGCCAGTAGAGAAAAAACGTTGCTTTCTTCGCAAATATACTTGAAGTTGAAGAAGTGCTTTACCTTCTTTGTTTAATTTCCCTTTACGATTATATACAATTTTATAGCTCGCTTTCATATTTGGGTATTATTGGGTATTACAACGGGTACTAAATGGGTATTGTGCTAGGTACTGTATGGGTACTGCAAATGTGATAAAAGAAACGTTTTTTTGTGTATCACAAATTTAATACAACACTAAAGATAGTAGATATGGCGGGGGTTTGCAACAAAAAAGGCGATACTTTCGTATCGCCTTTGTGATCCAGCCAGGGCTCGAACCTGGGACCTATAGCTTAGAAGGCTATTGCTCTAATCCAACTGAGCTACTGGACCATCCTTGTATTTTCTTTTTTTTCTTTTTTTTGCCTTTAAAAAAAATGAGTGATCCAGCCAGGGCTCGAACCTGGGACCTATAGCTTAGAAGGCTATTGCTCTAATCCAACTGAGCTACTGGACCATTCCCTTAAAAGGCGATGCAAATATAGGTATTTATTACGTTCCAAAACAAATGTTTTTGTGTTTTTTTTCTGTAAAAATCACCCACAGGCAAGTAAGAGCCTATATCACAGATCTTATCCAATTCACAAGGCCTTTGTATTTAATTATTTCTTGTAATTTATCGGGTAAAGGAGGTATTTCAAACCGTTTTTCACGTACCTGTATGATTCCTTCCTGAATATCAAGCAATATGGCATCTCCCCGCTTGTAAAAATCAACAATTTCACGGCTCACAATCAGCAAAAGTCCTTGATTTATTGCCGAACGATAAAAGATCCGATTCACCGATTTTACGATAACAGCTTGCACTTTTGCATGTGCTAAGCCTACCGCCGGATGCTCTCGAGAGCTACCACAACCAAAATTTTCACCTGCAATTAGAATATCTCCTGGCATTACTTCATCAGCAAAAGCTTCGTCGAAACCTTTGAAAAGATGCGGGCGAATCCCATCGGGATCGGAACTCAGAACCTCATAAGTTAAATTTCCAGCAAACATTTGGTCGGTGTTCAAATGATCTACATCTGAATAATCCCAAACAGCTGTGCATTTTCGCTTATCGGTATTCTTAATTTCGATTGTAGAGCTTTGAATTTTCTGATAAGGAAACCTTATATGTTTGCTTTTTTCTTTGCGAGGATCGGTAATTGTTCCGCTAAGTGCCGAATGAGCAACAGTTGCCGGAGAAGCCAAATAAATCTCTGCATTCTTATTCCCCATTCGTCCTAAGAAATTACGATTCGCTGTCGAAATTACCTTGAAACCATCAGCAGGTATTCCTTGACCAGTGCCCAAACAAGGCCCACAAGAAGAACCTAAAATGCTAGCACCAGCATTCATCAATTTGGTAATAATTCCTTCCTTAATGGCATCTAAATAGATTTCTTTGGAAGCTGGCGTAATCAGCAATTGAAAACCCGAGGCAATTTGCTTGCCATCTAATACATTCGCGGCAATTCTTAAATCGTCTAATCGTCCGTTGGTACAAGTTCCAATCAATCCTTGATTCAATTTCACTCCTTGCAATTCCGATATGGATTTCACATTATCGACATGATGGGGAGCCGCAACAAGTGGCACCAAATCATTTAAATCAATTTCATATTCTCTAAAGTACCGAGCTCCTTCATCGGCCCAAATGCCTTTCACCTTTTGTCCATAAAATGCTTCCAATACCTTATCGGGAGGAAAAACGGCATTCTTAGCTCCCATCTCGGAAGCAAGATTAGCCAAAGTCATTCGTTCAGAAATGGAAAGTTCCACAACTCCTTCTCCATGATATTCAATAGACATGTAATTGGCTCCTGCCGAGCCTAACATTCCAATAATCCACAAGGAAAGATCTTTGGCATAAACGCCTTCTGGCAAGCTACCGCTTAGTGTGATTTTTATGGATTCAGGAACTCGAAACCAAGTCTCACCTCTTTTCCACAGACCAGCAGCCTCGGTTCTATCGATTCCTGCCGCCATGGCATTAAATGCACCTGCAGTACAGGTATGACTATCGCTACCAACGATGATCATTCCCGGCTTGGCATGATAGGACATAATTTGATGACAAATACCTGAACCAGCATCGTAAAATTTCTTGACTCCCTGTTCCCTTACCAACTCCCTAACCTTTTGGTAATCGGTTGCTAATTTTGCATTGGTTGGCGGTGCATTGTGATCCAAAACAACCAAAAGCTGATCTGGATTCTTCACCTTTTCACCGCCCATTTTCTGGAATGTTTTTTTAATACTGGCAGTGTTATCGTGCGTTAGCACAACATCAGGACTTTTAAAAACGATACTACCACATTCTGCCCTGAATATTTTCTCAACGAAAGTTAGGTTTTGCATGATCGTAATGTATTTCTTAAGCACAAAGGAAACTCTAAGTAAGCCACAAAGTCACACAAAGTTTTTTTTAGTTTCTACATTATATGACTTCATGTTATACTTCTTTGCTTTCGCAGTTAAATTGTAAAATAGTCCACCTTTTTTTTTGCCAAATCACCTAAAGTAATGCTATCGATTTTTCTCTTTTTATACTTTGTGTGACTTCGCGTTGTCCTTCGTTTACCTTTGCGGTTAAATCTTTAAAAAAGCCCACCGTTTTGGTAAATCTCCAACTGAACTTCAGAAAATCGTTCTCCTTGCACCGATATTTTTTTAGATGTGTTTATAATTTCACCAGTTTCGAGATTCAATTGTACAATATCTCCGTCTGCTAATTTTAATTTTTCAATGGTAGCGCAGGTCATAATTGGGAATGCAGCATTTATTGCATTTCGCTCATAAATAGCCCCATACGATTCTGCAACAATTGCTTGAATTCCTAAAGCTTTAAAACAATCTACTGCTTGCTGTCTGGAACTTCCACTACCAAAATTCTTATGCACAACTACAATATCTCCAGGTTTTGCTCTTTGGGCAAAATCTTCGTAAGCCTCCAAATTATCGAAAGTATACTGTCCCATTTCAGACACATCCGTTAAAGACAAATACCGATTGTGATAAATCATATCCGTATCGATATTATCCATTGGAATGTACCACACGCGTCCTTCGATATGCTTTGGCTTTTCTATTTCTATGGAATCCAAACAAACCGCGGTTTCAACTATTTTTCGTTTTGACTCACTCACTCCAAAGGTCATTGGAATTTCTGGAATCTCATCGTGAGGAACAATACAACCAGCAATTGCCGAAGCGGCAACTGTTGCTGGCGAAGCCAAATAAACCTTACCTTTTCCCTGCTTACCAGGGAAATTTCTATTTCCAGAACTAATGCTTATTTCGCCTTCTCCATTTTGGCCTACCTGTCCTGCTGCACATCCCGCACATCCCGCATTAGATACCATTGCTCCAGCTTCTTTAAAGATGTTTATTAAGCCTTCTTTTAAGCACTCATTCCAAATTTCATCGGTAGCGGGTACTATTTTAAAAACCACATCAGGAGCAACCTGTTTTCCTTTCAGAATTTCTCCAACAATTCGAAAATCTTCCATTCGCCCATTGGTGCAACTTCCGATAAAAGCAGAATCTATTTTCACACCTTTGACTTCCTTTACAGGAACTGTATTGTGCGGTTCGCCTGGTAATGCTACACGAGGTACAAAGGCTTCTATATTCAATTCATACAACTGCTCATATTCCGCATCATGATCAGCTCTTACGATTTCTAGTTTTTTCCCATTGCGAAACTGAGAATATTCCATTATGGCTTCATTAGGCGTAAAGAAAATGATAATACAGCCCATTTCTGTTGCCATAGATGAAATGGTAATTCGCTCATCTAAAGTCAATTTATCTACCTCATCACCATAAATTTCGACGGCATATCCTAACAGGGTATTCGCACCAAAGCGTTTCAGTAGGCTCAATACAATATCCTTGGCATAAATTCCCTCGGGGCGTTTTCCATTCAAATTTATCTTTACGGATTTAGGAACCTTAAACCATACTTTTCCATTGTGAATTGCAGCAGCAATATCCTTATCGCCCATTCCTTGACCAAAAGCACCAACTGCACCTAAAATATTAGCATGCGAATCGGTTGTTACTGCGGTAATTCCCGAGTAAGCAAGTCCTTTTTCAATTAAAGTGTGAGTTCCTATTCCCGTATTGATATCGAAGACCTTTACGCCATTATCTCTAGCGAACAAACGGCATATTTGCTGATTTACAGCATATTCTTGATCCGATCCGGTTGGGTTGCAATCGAAAGTAAAAAAGGTTTTTTGTGGATCGGCAATTCGCAGATTATGATCCTGAATATTTTTCACCACATTAGCACCTCCAAAATCTCGCGCAGCGCGAATATCAATTTCGATATCGACAATTTCGCTCGGTTTTACGCGACTTTCTTTTGAGTGATTTGCTAAAATCTTTTCGATTAATGTCATTCCCATAGGTCAAGTATTTTAAAGGTAAAAAACTGCTACAGCCCACAAATCCAACTCCTCCTTTTCAATTTACGGAAATAAATTGGCATCCATCATGATTTCGACCTGATTTCTATCTTTGTATCAATAAGAAAATCATTCTTCTTATTGCAGCAGCAAGAAAAACGTAAACCACTGTGTAGTAAAAATAAAAGTCGTTCCAACTTTCAATTTTATCCTTTCTACAAAGCTCAAATTATAAATGGGAAATGCTTTTTGTTTACACGATAGCAATTATCTTTGCAACTCAAATTAATGAGATGACAGCTTCGATTTCTGGAAACATTCCAAAACTGTATTTGATCAAAATTGCCAAATGGTTCATGCTAACCATGCCAATCATTGTCCTTTTTTATCAAGAGAATGGTTTGAGCATGCAAGATGTGCTTACACTTAAAGGAATTTATTCTGTTGCTGTGGTTGCTCTTGAAATTCCATCGGGATACATTGCGGATGTTTGGGGAAGGAAAAAATCGTTGATTTTAGGTTCGATTTTAGGCTGTTTGGGTTTTGTAGTGTATTCTTTCAGCCATGGTTTCTCTGGTTTTTTAACGGCAGAGCTGATTCTCGGAATTGGTAGCAGTTTTATTTCTGGATCGGATTCGGCAATGCTCTACGATAGTCTTCTGAAAATGAAGAAAGAGAAAGATTACCTTAAGCAAGAAAGTCGCGTTATGTCTGTTGGAAACTTTGCAGAAGCACTTGCAGGTATCGCTGGAGGTAGTTTGGCTTTAATTAGCTTGAGAACTCCATTTGTTTTTCAATCCTTTATTGCCTTTATTGCCATACCAGCTTCTATTCTATTGGTTGATCCGAACCAAAATGCTGTAAAAATAAAAGTCGGTTTTAAACACATTCTTAGCATTGTTAAATTTTCTCTTTGGGACAATGCCATACTGCGATGGAATATTGTTCTCTCATCGGTAATTGGTTGCGCTACACTTACGCTAGCATGGTTTATTCAGCCTTACTTACGTGATTTGGATATGGAAGTAAGCACCATTGGTGTTATTTGGACGCTCTTGAACCTAACGGTTGGTTTCGTTGCGCTATCTGCCTATAAAATTGAAGGATATTTAGGCAAAAATGGAACATCCATCTTTATTGTTCTTGGTGTATCAATTGGTTTTATTTTAACTGGCTGGTTCAATTCATTAATTGGTGTTGGCGTACTCTTCTTTTTCTACTTTGTAAGAGGAATTGCAACTCCTGTTTTAAAAGATTACATCAATAGAATTACCGAATCGGAGATGCGAGCAACGGTGCTTTCGGTTCGTAACTTTATCATCAGAATCTGCTTTGCTCTTATCGGTCCATTTTTAGGTTGGTACACCGATCACTTCACCCTTTCATCTGCCTTAATGTTGGCCGGAGGAATCTTCTTTGTACTTGGTGGAATTAGTGTGCTATTCATGATTAAGGTTGAGAAATAAAAAAAATAAAGAGAAAAGCAGACCAGATTTTCATGAAAGACTTTTGAGTATAATGATTTCCGGATATCGCGTTGATAGTTGTATTACACAAAAAACAATTTAGTCTTTCAATACAACTTGCAAAACAAGACAAGGTTAAAATATCAAATCCCCCCTTTAACAATACCCATCTACACATACATATTAGCACAATTTTGAAATCATTCGAATTTAGAGCTATTTAAAAACAAATATCTAAATTCAAGAAAACAAAAAGCACCCCTTATTAGAAGAAATATCTCTCCTCTGATACGTCCATATTTCCCAACCTTTGTAAAAGGTTTAAAACAAATTGTAATGGAAATACTGAAAATTAATCACTTTCGAACAATTGCGTTCGTTCTTCTTGCAATGAACACAGTAGGATTCGCGAAAGCGCAGAAACCCAAGAAATTTAAGAAAAATTGGGCATCATTAGAGAAGATAGATCAAGTGCCAGAATGGTTTCAGGATGCTAAATTCGGTATTTATGCCCATTGGGGACCTGTATCGAATGCTTTTGAGGGAACCGATCCTAAGAAATTCTATGCTGGTTGGCACGGAATGAAGATGTACGAAGATGGCAAAAAAGTACCGACTAAAAATGGTAAGCCAACAACTAACTTTGTTCATCATTCTGAGCATTTTGGCGATCCCGCAGAATTCGGATACAAGCAACTTATCGAAAGATTTGATCCATCTGGATTTGATGCAAAAGAATGGGCTGATTTATTTGCACTTTCAGGTGCAAAATTTGCCGGTCCTGTTGCCATGCATCACGATAACTTTGCCATGTGGGATGCAAAATCTACACGCTGGAATTCAATGAATTATGGAGGCATTGATCCTTCCGCAGAACTAAAGAAAGAAATTGAAGCTAAAGGCATGAAGTTTATGGCTTCCTTTCACCATGCCTTTACTTGGCAATATTTTGCTCCTGCCCACAAATATGGAGGAGTAAGTCCAGAAGATTACGATTTGTATACAAATCCTCACGCTTTAGACTCAGAAACTCCTGATGCCAGTTTTTACAAAGAATGGTGGGTGAAACTAAAAGAGTATATTGACGTTTATCAGCCTGACTTAATTTGGTTTGATTGGTGGTTGGAAAATATGACAGATGAAAGTCGTCAAGAATTCTTAGCCTATTACTACAACAAAGGATTGGAATGGAAAAAAGAAGTTGCTGTTTGTTACAAAGAAAGCACATTCCCGGCAAACACAGCCATCAAAGATTATGAACGTGGTCGTCCCAACCAACCTGTAGATCAAATGTGGTTAACCGACACTTCTCCTGGAGCTTGGTTTTATCGCCCTGGAGCAATATTTAAAACACCAAACGAGCTTGTGGATATCTTGGTTGATATCGTATCAAAAAATGGCTGTATGTTATTGAATGTACCACCAAACCCTGATGGAACCATTCCTGAAGTAATGGCTAATCTATTAACCGAAATGGGAAAATGGTTAGAAGTAAATGGGGATGCTATTTATGGAACACGTGTTTGGACAGTATTTGGTGAAGGCCCTACCCGTTTGCCTGAAGGTGGACACAAAGTTGAAAAACACAAAATCATTTATCAAAACACTGACATTCGCTTCACTAAAAAATCTGATAAAGAGTTCTATGCAATTGTAATGGACAATCCTGAAGATGAAACTGTAATTAAATCTTTAAGCACTCAAATTGGCGTATTGAACTCAAAAATTGAGAAAATCGAGTTATTAGGAAGTAATGAAGAAATCTCTTGGGAAAGAAATGAAAAAGGTCTTGTTATAAAGGCTCCTAAAATTCTACCTTCAAATTACGCTCATGCTTACAAAATTACTTTAGAAGGATATACTGAAAATGCAATTGGTGGTGACACAGAAGCACATATAGAATAATAAAGAAAATTAAAGTTATACCTATTGGTGCCATTATCTTCATGATGATGGCGCTATTTTTTTCCATACCATAAACCAGAACAAATCCCTTAATTTATCTCAATCTCTAATTCATCGTAAGCTAAAAAAACATTTTCGGGCAATTCAGCTTCCACCTCATCGTGAAATCCCATTTGATGACTAAGGTGTGTAAAATATGCTTTTTCGGGCTTTAATTCCGCAACCAATTCGAGGGCTTCTGAAAGAGTAAAATGAGAAATATGATCCTCTTTTCGAAGTGCATTTAAAACCAATACTTTCAATCCTTTCAACTTTTCTTTTTCCTCTGGCGAGATGTAATTAGCATCAGTAATGTAAGCCAAATCATCAATTCTAAATCCGTAAACAGGCAATTTAAAATGCCTTACCCTTATCGGAAGAATACTTGTCCCATTAATATGAAAAGCTTCATTGGTAAGATCAATCAAATTCATTTGAGGAATACCGGGATACTTAAACTCAGCAAAAACATAAGAAAATTCTTTCTTTAAGGATTCTTGCACGCGCTTTTCAGCATAAATAGAAACGGCTTTTTTATTCACCCAATTAAATGCACGAATATCATCTAAACCTGCGGTGTGATCTTTGTGTTCGTGTGTAAAAAGGATTGCTGATATATTCTCAACCTTAGCTCGTAACATCTGATATCTGAAATCAGGACCACTATCAATCACCAAATTCTGACCGTCAACATTAATTAAGACAGAAGAACGCAATCGCTTATCCTTTCTATTGTTAGAAAGACATACAGGACATTTACACGCTATTATTGGAACTCCTTGAGAAGTACCGGTTCCTAAAAATGTTAATTTCACCATTCAGTTTCAATTCTAATGTAAATCTGCTGGCTAATCACTTTTATTGGTACCGAAATACTCTTTTCTTATGGAAAGATAAAGCAAGTACATCAACACAAAAATAGCCATTACAGCGGAAGGGATAGCGGCTTCAGTTCCAAATAAGGTTAATGCCGTAACAACAGCAAATCCCGAACTTTTAATGGTAACCAATAGGTTTTGAGTAACTGCCACAGGCGCCGAAATGCCAATTTTCTTACTAAACCATTCATAAAACCATCCCAAACCAAAAATCCCAATAAACAATACAAGGGATACCAGCAAGAGTATATCAAAATTAGAAAAAAATACTTGGCGATTGAGTCCAACTGCAGTAAAAATTATCAATGCAAATCCCCAATCTACAATTCGACCTCTAATCTTCTCTACTGTTGGCTTGATCGGCTTCCACAGTAATAATCTAGAAATCAACAAAGGAAGTAAAACCAGTTGCACCATTGTAATAAACAATTGAAGTGGGTCGATTCCTCCGTCAACATTCGAAAATAAGCTGACGATAAGTGGTGCAAAAAACAAGGAAGAAATAAATGCGCCTAAAGTTCCAACAATTGCATATTTAAGGTCTCCATCTAAAATGTGCGAGAAGGGAATTACAGCAACACCGGGAGGAGTTGAAGCAATTACGACAAAACCAAGGAACAATTCGGCCGTAGGCATTAACCAATAGGAAACACTAATAATAACAACACCAAATACAACATAGTTTAAAAATGAACCAAGCAACATGGGCACAAACATCTCTTTTAAAGGAAACATTGCTTTAGTCGAAATTCCCGTTGTAGAGAAAGTCATAACAATCGCTAAAATATAAAAAGTATAGTCCTTTAGTAAAGTAGCCCAATCTCCAATTAGCAATCCTAAAATTACTGCAAGAACCAGAATAAAGTTTCGATTTAATATTATTTTAGCTGCAATCTGTGTCATATTGTAATCAATAATGCCGATGAAGTGCAAAGATGAAACAAATCAACTTGAATTCAAAATTATTCATATTGAATGTAAATAAGAAAAATGGAATTGAATTCAACAAACAGAATTAGTGAATAAGTTATTTTGTACATTTGCCCAAAATTAATCAATCATGAAGGGCAAACTTTTTTTAATTCCAACAACTTTGGGTGATTCTGAAATTGATCAGGTAATCCCAATGTACATTCAACAACTTATTCCTGATCTTAAACATTTTATTGTTGAGAATATAAGAACAACTCGTCGCTATTTGAAAAAAATAGATCGAAACATCAATATTGATGAATTGACCTTTTATGAATTGAACAAACACACCTCGCCAAATGATATTTCGGGATATTTAAATGCTCTTAAAGAGCATGACATGGGAATCATTTCAGAGGCTGGTTGTCCTGGAGTTGCCGATCCTGGCGCTGATGTTGTGAAAATTGCACACACAAAAGACATTAAGGTTATTCCTTTGGTAGGTCCATCTTCTATCCTACTTTCCTTAATGGCATCTGGTTTTAACGGACAAAACTTTGCTTTTAATGGTTATTTACCAATTCAAGCGGGAGAAAGAGCAAAAAAGATCAAGCAATTAGACAATCGCTCGATTAACGAAGGGCAAAGCCAAATGTTTATCGAAACACCTTTTCGAAACATGAAAATGGTAGAAGATCTGATTCAAAATTGCCATCCAAGTACCAAGCTTTGTATTGCTGCCGACATTACGCTCGAAACGGAATACATCAAAACAATGCCTGTTAAAAACTGGAAAAACAATGTTCCTGATTTACACAAGAGACCTACAATTTTCCTTATCCACAGAGATAAATAGGACATAAAAAAACAGCGCAGATGATGAATCTGCGCTGCGAACTTCATAGATAAAAATTCAGGTTACTATCCCGACCACCTAAAATCGGGCAATATTGGTTAATCTTTGATTTTATTATCCCCTAAAACAAATCATCATCAATCAAAGACGACCACTAATCGTAACTGAGCAAATATCATACCACTAAGTCTTTTATTTTACAAATAGTGATTTATTTTTCTTCCAAAGTTTTATGAAAATCAGGCAATACTTTCTTAAATAGGTTTATTGCTTCATCTAATTTAAGATCTGTTCGACCTCCGGCGGCATTCATATGTCCTCCACCATTAAAATATTCGCGAGCAACGCTATTAATAGGAACATTTCCTTTCGATCTAAATGAAATTTTCACCACATCATCTTTTTCAATAAAGATAACTGACATCTTCATGCCCTGTATAGATAAAGGATAGTTCACAAAGCCTTCTGTATCTCCATCTTTGTAATTAAAACGTACTAAATCTTCCTTTGTAAGCTTTATTATAGCCGCCTGATAGTCAGACAACACTTCCATTCCTTGATCCAAACAATGTCCTAACAACTTCATGCGATCTGGGGAGAAATTATCGTATATATTAGAATGAATTTTACTTTTATCAATACCATTTGCAATTAAGCTACCTACAATTTGATAGGTTCTTGGTTGCGACGAATTGTAACTCAACCCACCCGTATCAGTAATGATTCCAGTATAAATACATTCTGAAATTCGATCATCAATTAAGTTCTCGTCGCCTAATGCTTCAATAAATTCGTACATCATTTCGCAAGTAGAACACATTTTCACATCCGAAAACATCAAATCTACAATTGGCTCTGGCTCTGGATGATGATCAATCATTATTTTTTTTGCAGTAGCTTTCTCTAGAACTGTTTCTAAATCGCCCGAGCGCTTAAAAGAATTATGATCTACAATAAATATCAAATCAGAAGAATTCAAATACTCCTCGGCCTTTTTCTTACCATTGGTATAAATCCAAACATCAGAATTTTCTGGCAGCCATTTTAAAAATACAGGGTATGCACTTGGACTTATTATCTGTGCTTGCTTTCCTTTTTTCTTTAAATATTGATATAGAGCAAGCGATGAGCCTATCGCATCACCATCTGGACCTGAATGAGGTATGATTGAAATTTTTGTTGAATCAGAAAGTAATACTTTCGCTTCTTTAATTAGATTTTTGTCAATCCTATTAAGCAAATCGTTCATTCTTTTATTGGGTTGATTTAAAAATAAGACGTAAAGATACAACAGATCGCTTAATAATAAACTGAAGAGTCTGAAAACAAATTTAGCTGCGCTTGTATTTTTCTTGTTTTGTTAAACGAACTATTGCACAGGTGCTCAGAATAATTAATTTTGTATACGAAACATTTAACTATACACATACATGAGAACAGATAGAACCTTTACCATGATAAAACCAGATGCTGTTGCAAATGGACATATCGGTGCTATACTTGCCAAAATAAACGAAGCTGGATTTCGCATTGTTGCGATGAAATACACTCAAATCAGTAAAGAACAAGCTGAAACTTTCTATGAAGTACACAAAGAAAGACCATTTTTTGAAGACTTGACTGACTTTATGAGCTCAGGACCTATTGTGTCGGCGATTTTAGAAAAAGAGAATGCAGTAGTTGATTTTAGAACTTTAATTGGAGCGACAAATCCGGCAGAAGCAGGAGATGGAACTATTCGTAAGCAGTTTGCAGAGTCGATGTCTCGTAATGCTGTTCACGGTTCTGATAGCAATGAAAATGCTTGCATTGAAGGAGCATTTCATTTTGCAGGAACGGAAATGTTTTAATAAGAAATTAAGAATAGATAAAAAGCGCATTAAGAGTAATCTTGATGCGCTTTTCTTTTATCGTACAATAATATCATCTATAATATTGGCTTGAACCTCTCGATTCAAAGCTTTTATTAAGCCATCTTTTATCATTAAGAGCTCATTTCGAATAACCGAAGAACGAACTTTCACAAATAATTTTCGATTTCGGATGTAAATATCAGTCGTAGCATTGGCAACCGTCTTCCCGATTACTTTCTCCCAGGAGGTAACCAACTCATACTCCTTCAATTTTCCGTCTAAATTATTTTCCTTAAGTACCTGTTGAATTAACTGGTCTATTTTTTCAGTTTTACTTCTTCTCATTTTATTTAGCTTACAATGGCACCTTTATCGATAACAAACAACTGATAATCGAGATCCATTCCCGAAAGTATTTCATTTAAATGATCGCGATTGGTATCGGATATGAAAATCTGACCAAATCGATCTTCCGAAACCAACTTAACAATCTGTTCTACTCTTTGAGAATCTAACTTATCAAAAATATCATCGAGCAAAAGAATGGGATTAAAGCCTGCTATTTGCTTAATAAAATCAAACTGAGCCAGCTTTAAAGCAATAAGATACGTCTTTTTTTGCCCTTGCGAACCCATTTTCTTAATTGGATAGCCTCCCAATGTCAATTCCAAATCATCCTTATGAATTCCTACCGTAGTGTATTGCATGACCTGATCTTTCCATCTGGCATTAAGCAATAAATCTCGTAAAGAATTTTCGTGTAGTAATGATTTGTATTCCAGATTTACCTTTTCATTTCCCTGAGAAATAACCTGATAGTATTCTTGAAAAACAGGCATCAACTTATTCAAAAAATCTTTTCTCTTTTCGTAGATAGAGCTACCCAAAACAATCATCTGTTCATCCCAAATACTCAAGGTATCCTCATCAAAACGATTTCCAGATGCAAAATCTTTCAATAATTTATTTCTTTGTTGTATAACTCTATTGTAACGAATTAAATCCTCTAAATACTTACGGTCATATTGAGAAATTACACTGTCCATGTATTTTCTTCTTTCATCGCTTCCATCCGTAATTAAACTTACATCAGCAGGGGAAACCATCACTATAGGGATCAGGCCAATGTGCTCCGAAAGTTTTTTATATTCTTTTTTATTTCGCTTAAAATTCTTCTTTTGCCCACGCTTTACACCACAATAAACAAGTTCACTCAACTCCTTTCTTTGGTAGGTGCCTTCCAATACCATAAACTGTTCATCATGATTAATATTTAGCTGATCGCTAGATGAAAAATATGATTTACAAAAGCTTAGGTAGTAAACTGCATCAAGTAAATTCGTCTTTCCCATTCCATTATTCCCAATAAAACAGTTGATTTTAGGTGAAAAATTCAATTCTAAATCAAGTATGTTTTTATAATTTAAGAGGGATATTTTTTCCAGATGCATGTATAATATAACTTAGGTGAACGCTGCAAAATTACGAAATAAAATCAATTCGAATTTAATTATTTAGATCTATTAATAATGTAAAATCACTTGTTCATTTTTTATAGAAATTATGCCTTATATTTCGTAAAAAAAATTACATTTGCGTTAGAAAAAATGAAACTAATAATTATTTGAGTATGTCAAAGAATAAAAAGGATCAGGTATCCGAAGATAATTTTGAAAATTTAGAAGAAGCTTTAAGCAAAACCGAACAATATATTGAGAAGAATCAAAAGAAGCTTACCACAATAGCTCTTGCAATAATGGTAGTGGCTGTAGCTATTTTTGCTTTCCAAAAGTACTACAAAGCACCTCTTGAAGAAAATGCTAAGAGTCAAATATACCAAGCACAAAGATATTTCGATCAAGATTCATTCAAACTTGTTTTAAATGGCGATGAGAATTATCCTGGTGTTCTTAGTATTATCGATGAATTTGGTTCTACCTCTGCAGGTAATCTATCTCAATATTACGCAGGTATTTCATATTTAAGAATTGGTGAATTCCAAAAAGCAATTGATCATTTAGCTAAATTTAGTTCTGATGACTTCTTGTTGAGCACTGAAGCTATTGCTGCAACTGGTGATGCATATATGGAACTTGGAGAAACTAAAAAAGCTGCTTCGAACTATATGGATGCAAGTTCATTCAATGCAAATGACTTTACGACTCCAATCTACTTGCAAAAAGCAGGTATCGCTTACGAAATGGTTGGTGATTTTAATAGTGCTATTGCAGCATACGAAAAAATTGAAAAAGATTTTGCAAAATCAGCAGAAGCTCGTGACGTTGAAAAATACATCACCAGAGCGAAAGCAATGTTGAAATAGTAAAAACAAAAAAATATAAAAACGGAGACTAAGCAATTAGTTTCCGTTTTTTTTTGCTCTTTACTTTCGACTCATGCCTCTTAAACATCAATCGGCAAATAAATACTCTATCTGCATTTAAAGCTTTCCTGAGCGCATATATTGTAATTTAGAGTTCATTGCTTCCTTTATGTATAAAATTCTTCTTAGAAAGCCATTTTCCATCTACTTTTCCATTTTATCAAACTTACATTCATTACAAGAAATTCAAAATAATCGATTCTAATTTAGAATAAAAAATGCACAAAAAGAGGAAATATTCAGTTCGCCGTTTATTCTTTTAAAAATAGTTTGAAAAATATTTCCTAGTAAATCAAACACTTACATAAAAAAAAGCTTTTTTTTGAAAAAAAATCTCGGGTACCCCTTGTATATTCTACCAAAGCCCCTATATTTGCATCCGCAATCAAGAAACAAAGTTCTTTAAAAAATTGCAATCGGGGAGATACCAAAGTGGCCAACTGGGACGGACTGTAACTCCGTTGACTTCGTCTTCGCAGGTTCGAATCCTGCTCTCCCCACTTTTACTTGAGAAACTAAAGAGTTTCTTGTATGCGGGAATAGCTCAGTTGATAGAGCATCAGCCTTCCAAGCTGAGGGTCGCGAGTTTGAGTCTCGTTTCCCGCTCACTTTTTTTTGAAATTATTGTTTGGGGAGATACCAAAGTGGCCAACTGGGACGGACTGTAACTCCGTTGACTTCGTCTTCGCAGGTTCGAATCCTGCTCTCCCCACTTTTACTTGAGAAACTAAAGAGTTTCTTGTATGCGGGAATAGCTCAGTTGATAGAGCATCAGCCTTCCAAGCTGAGGGTCGCGAGTTTGAGTCTCGTTTCCCGCTCAATATTTTGGAGAAATGGCAGAGTGGTCGAATGCGGTAGTCTTGAAAACTATTGTGCGGCAACGTACCGGGGGTTCGAATCCCTCTTTCTCCGCAATTTAGGATTTATCCTAAACCAAAAGACTGTAAATCCATTGATTTACAGTCTTTTTTGTTTTTACCTTATTCAATCTAGTATAAATAAAACCACTAGATACGAGAACTATCCGGTGAACAAATCGACACCCCTTCCTTGTTCACCAAAACCCTCATAACAAACTGAATCAAAATAGATTAAATCAAATCAACTTCGAAAATAAAATTTTTATTGTGCTTGATTTTTAGTAAATTTATTAAACATCATTCAATAATTAATCATGATTCTGAAAAATATACATTTAGTATGAATTGATTTTATTAACGCATGAACACCTTTTCAAAACTTAATATCAGCTTCTTAATCAGAAAGAATCGCTCTAACAAACAGGGCGAGGTTCCTATTTATATGCGTATCTCTGTAGATGTAGAACGTGTAGAGATTGCAACTGGAAGATATATTAATCTCCAAAAGTGGAACAGTAAACTGAATAAAGCTTTTCCAAAAAAGAAAGGTGGAGTTCAAATCAATCAATTTCTGGATGCTCTTAAAAATGGAATTTACGATCATCATACCGAGATGGTCAAAAATGGAGAGGATATTTCTGCTAAAAAACTCAAAGCTCGTTTTCTTGGCATTGATGAAGGTAGAAAAACACTTTTGGAACTATTTGAATACCACAACAAGCAAATATCTGAATTGGTTGGCATTTCTTACTCCCCTGCTACCTTACAAAGGTATATTACCACACTGGACCACGTTAAGAACTTTCTAAAGCTTCAATACAATCTTAAAGATATTTCCTTACACCAAATTAAATATTCTTTTATTATCGATTTAGAGCATTATCTGAAAACAGTTCGCAAATGCAATAACAACACAACTTACAAATACATCAAGAACTTTAAAAAGATCATTCTCCTTGCCATTAAAAACGAATGGCTTAACAAAGATCCTTTTGCAAAGTATAAAGCTACTTTGGTGGAAGTAAAAAGAGAATATCTAACAAAAGAAGAGCTTCAAAAACTTGAGGATCTAAAATTATCGATTCCCCGATTGGATTTTGTCAGAGACATCTTCTTGTTCTCCTGTTATTCAGGATTAGCATATGTTGATGTTACCAACCTAACGATAGATCATATCAGAAAAGGAATTGATGGCAATAATTGGATCATTACCCAACGAAAGAAAACCAAAATTCCTTCTAATGTTCCATTGCTTCCTATTCCGGAACAACTAATTAAAAAGTATAAATTGTCTCCTGGAAAGAAAATGGAGAACCTTATTTTTCCAAGCCTGAGCAATCAAAAACTAAATGCTTACTTAAAAGAGCTGGCTGATCTGGCCTCAATCAATAAAAACCTAACTTTTCATATGGCCAGGCATACATTTGCGACAACTGTTACCTTGGCAAATGGTGTTCCTATTGAATCCATCAGTTCCATGTTGGGTCACAAGAACATTCGTACTACTCAAATTTACTCCAAGGTTGTAAGTGAAAAAGTAAGTAGGGATATGAACAAACTTAGAAAGAAATTTTAATCGAAACCAGTTATTTCTATTGTAACTATACTGTTTGTTAAACAGTCCTCCTAATCTGATCTTAAATACATATAAGAAGGCCTTCATACTTGCGTAAGCATCCCTTTATCAAAAGCAATGATTTCGGCAAAAGGAAGCGGAATAAATAGCCTGTGTGCTGGTATGAAAATCATTTCAATGTGTTTTGAGTGGGCTTAGCAAAGTGCTATATCAGTTTTTTTACTGATATAGCTTTTTGCTGCCTAAAGCCAGTGCGCTGGAAAGAAAAACGCTTTGAAATGATTGGGCGCCTTTATGCCGTAGTCTTTTGTTGAAATCGGGGCCAAAATCAACTTTGCGATCGCATGTATCAAGGACAGTACCAAATAATTTAATATGGTTTAGAATTAGCACACAACATCAAACTATTTCAAGATTCTTATCCCAATCTACCTTATCTTGTCCTTTGGACAATCAAGCTTTTCATCCTAAGATGAAAAGTCCTTGCCAGAAGGCACAAGAGTTTTTGTGGAACAAAAACACATCTTGCATTCCCCTCTTTAAATTTTAAATACAATCCTTGATCAAGCATATTATTTCAAAAAAAGGGAAGACCTCCCAACCCATGGAAATGTCTCCCCTTACCTTAACCCAACCATGAATAAATCATCCAATTTTCTGTTTCGCTCCTCTTTTTTTCTCCGGCTTTTGTTCCTTCTCCTTTTCTTTTTCTTTCTCTTGTTTGAAACCAGAAAAATTGATACTTCGATTGGCCGCATCTACCTGAAGAGATGCCGAAAATTTCTTCCCATTTTTTCCAGTCATCCCATTCAGATGAATTTTCTTTCCTGCTGCCAGTTTCTGCTTTTGTTCTTCAGAAAGACTTGCTCCCTTGATCTTTTCCGGCACTCTTATGTGTTTGCTACGTAGCGGAATCAATTCATTGGTTTTGGGATCCAAAGAGAGGTAATAATTGTCCTTTTCGCCCTTCTGATTGGTCATCTCAATGGTCTTTCCTAAATGTTTGTCTTCCAAAAGAGCCGTTTTTTCTTCTTTGGTAAATTTGTGTCCCAAATATTCATCAGGAATGTGCAGACGCTGAATGGGATGTACCTTTACTTTCACACTGCCATCTTCCTCTTTCTGCAATCTGATTTTAGTAGGAATCCGATACTGCTCATCATTGATTTTAGCATTAATCGTATAGAGTTTAGCAGATCGAAAGCCATTTAAAAAATCTTTCAGTTCCTGGCTTTCCATTCGATCTACAAAGTCTTTTTTGATCCCAGCTTTCTCTAACTTTTCAAAAGGGATCTCTTCCTTGGTCATTCTTGTTGTTTGTTCCATCATTTCAAATTTTACTTATTTAGTATTCTGCATAAATGAGTTAAGCTTACTGTTTGCTGATTTTGCATTCCATTAGAATCTTCTGAATATCCTTACAGATTCGAGTACGATTGTTTTCCAGCACTTCCTGTACATCATCAAACTGATAGATATCAGGAATACTTTGATAGTTCTTTTCTTCCCTTTTTACCTCTTGGGGATCCGCCTGAATCAAAGCGTTGAAATTCTTTTGAGCGATCTCCTGTCCGAAATTATCGGCGATTTGGCCTACCATAAATCCCTGTGGCAGGGTTCCTATTTTTCCCTCCGGCACCAAATAATCCATCTGAGTAGAAAAAGAGGTAGATTGTGTATTTCTGTTGATGGTAATGGCCTGCCTCTCCTGAAGGATTTTGCCCATCCTGCTCTGGATAAATTTGGCGGTATCGCCAATGGACTGACCCGCAAATACATTTCCGATGTTGGTTAGTATGGCATTGGCCTGCTCCTTCCCATAATCCCGAATCAACTGATCGATGGTTTGAATCCCCAATAAGGTGGAAATTCGATTGCTTCTTGCCGTTGCAATCAGGGTATCCAAACCCCGAAAATAAATGGTAGGCAACTCATCAAAAACCAAAGAGGATTTGTGCTGGTCTTTTCTATTGATCACCTTCAACATTCTGGTGATGTACAGTGAGAGCACGGCTCCATACATTTCAATTCGAAGCGGATTGTTGGCCAGGCAGATTACTTTGGGCTGTTTGGGATCATTGATATCCAATGAAAAATCATTTCCTGAACAGATCCAGTAAATCTCCTTACTGATGATCTTGGAAATTGCGATTTTCAAACTTCCCAATTGTCCTTCCAGTTGCTCACTCGCTCCTCTTTGGTGTGCATTGAGAAAGGGGTTGATAATATTAACCACATCTTTTTCCTGAGAGAGCACTTCAAAAAGATCATCATAGTCCAGCTGCAAGAGTTCTATGGCATGTGGCAGGGTGCAATACTGGCCTTTTTGGTAACGCTTCAAAAACCAGATGACCGCAGCAAAAAAAGAAACGGCAGATTCAGAAAAGAATTCCCCTTGTTTTCGAATCCACTCCCGGTTCAAATTGTAAAGAACCGTTCTGGAAGATTCAAAGGCATCAATAGGACTTTCCATGAGCTCTGGTGCCAAAGGATTACAGCGATAAGATTTTCGAATGTCATCGAAATTAATGATGTAAAAAGCCGAACCGGCTGGCAACTTCTTTCTCTTTTTTGCTTTCAAAAAATGATTGTAAGCTACTTTTGATAAATCTGGGAATTTAAAATCATACACGCACATGCAAAACCCCTTGTTCAGGTGCTGTTTGATAAAAGGCAGTACCACAGAAAATGATTTTCCAGATCCAGGTGTTCCAATTACCATACTTCCCCGAAATGGATTGACCACATTGATCCATCCTTGTCTGACTTCTCTTTTGTAGTAAAAGTGAGTAGGCAGATTCACCGAATACTCATTTTCCTTCAGCTCCTGGAGTTGTGGGAAACTTTCATTTTCACTGTTGAAACGATCTTTCATCAGATTTACATTGATCAGTTTGGAGATATTGTCAAAGGCAATGTTTAGAATTACAAAGCCCCAAAAAGAAAAAAGTAGGTAAAGACCTGCTTGCCAATGTTCGATCAACAAGCTTCCAAAGTAGAGAGTCAAACCAAACAAAACCTGAAAAATTAAGGTAGAAACCTTTAGATCTCTATCCTTTTTCGCCTTGGTTCCAATACAAGTAATGATTAAAAAAGCAATGCATACCATCTTTGAGTAGAGAGGATGGCTTAAAAAATCCAGATTCCTCAATTTTAAAAACAGTGTTTCCATTTCTAGTTGATAAATCCCCATGCTTTTGAAAAAGGAAAATTGACTCAAATACATAGACAGGATCAAAAGCAAATAGGAAAAGAACCGAAATCCTTCGTGAAGCCTTACCAATTCTCTGGATTCATTACTCATCTTTTCCTATCCTTATTGATTTACAAATGATCCGCTTTTAAAAGATCTCTATTCTCCAATTCCAGGCTAAGCTTTCTTCCAGTATTCCCAAGAGCTTTTTCCAGCATCTCAATGCGCAGTATCCTTTGATCGGGTACATTCAGCTTGGGCAAAACAAAAATCTCTCTGACACTGCTTTGAGCTGGAATGTACGCAAGGGAATAATATTGAAATCGGGGCCGTAACTGGTATTCTTGGGCATTACTGGCCCGAAACAGTCTTTTGTCTGCCACCCACCATTGAAAGCTCTCCACATCAAAACCCATGTCCGTATTGTTTTTAATTCCCACTTCGAAAAACAAAACATCATTGCTCAAGTAGATATTCCTTAATTCCAAACTGATGCCATCTTTTACCATTTTATGTCTTCTCCCACTTCGTTTTTGGCAGGCTAAAATGCCTCTGCAATTATTATCCAATTCGTCCTTACTCATTAGCTGCCCCAGGTACAAATCCGCCTCTCTGGATTCAAAATCCTGAAGTAAATAGGCATTTTCCGGGTCTATTCCATAAGTCAGAATTAAGGTGTAGAGCTGCCCAGCGGAAACCAAAGTAATGGAAGTTTCCCCTTCAAACTCTCTTTGAGCTTTTATGCGCGCCAAATTGGAATGTTCAGGTACAATTTCAGCCAAGAGTAAATCCTGGTTACCCAATTGCAAATAGGTAATTTCCTGTTCTGAAATCAGATGAATCACTTTGTTCTCACAGACCTTAATCTGATTTTCTGCAAACAGTATTAAGGGGAACAAAAGGAAAAAGGTAATGTTGTATTTTTTCATGTCTACTGCTTTTTACTGATTAAATAAACAAGGGTATTTTTCTTGATACTAACTTTTTTAAGCCTTACTCTTTTTAGAAGACTTCGTGTTGTTTGATCAGCTGCTGAAATGCCCATATTGGCAAGTGGATCATTACTCATTCCCCACAGTGCTGATGCATTGGTTCTGCTTCCTACTTCTTTGCTTACTCTTCTAGCCACATTATCGGGAATGTATAAACCTGGAAGACCATCCAGATCATGAATTTCCAAATTCACAGGCAAAAAATAATCTGCAACAGGAAAATTGGAAACTCGTATGTGCAAACGCTCATTATTGATCTTACAGATCCCGTATAAAAATGAATTTCCAGGCACTTTTTTTCCGTCCAGCCAAGCATCTTCCAGTAAGCGCATTTTGATTCGGTTCCCATCCAAAACTTTGGTAGTTTCGTAGACTTCAGCTCTGATCATGGAATTGGAAGTAATCTTCCCATTAAAACTCATCTCCTCTTTCTTTTTTAATTTGAAACTCCTTAGCCTTTGCTCTTTTAACTGAAAAAGCTCTCTCTCCGTTTGCTCCAAATAAAATTTTAACGAATCATTTTCCTGATTCAGACTGATGTTCTGATCAAAGACCTCCTCCAATTCTTCCAATCCTGTTTCGCAGTCTATCAATTTGCTCATCCCTTGTTTTTCTTGAGCTATTGGTCTCACTATTTTTTTGACTGGACTTTTCTGGATTTTCTTTTGACTTGGAGCAGTTTCCTTTTCCAAATCATTTCTAACTAATAGCTCCTTTTGTCGAATGTGTGCCAAGAGTTGATCAGAAACATCCTTTTTCTGATTTCTTTGCAAAAGGACCAATAGGCTGTCTGTTCCCACAACGGAGTCATTTCTTTTCTCTTCTTTTTCCTGAAAAACATTTTCTTGCTGAACATTTTCATTTCCCAATTGGACAGCCAAATCTTGCTGTTGATAGGCCTCCATTTTCTCAAAGATCTCTATGCTCTTTTCTGCTTCAGGCAGAAAGTAATTGGCTCCTTCTTGTTCAAGATTGCTTTCTGCTAGATGGTTTTGCTGCAAAGCCTTCTCTCCACCTCCCAAAATGTAAAAAATGAGCACCACAAAGGGAAGCAGTACCAACGGTAGTATGAGTAAGGCCTTATTTTTTTGTAGATAAGTTCTCATGTAAATTTTGTTTAAGTTGATTTTCAAAAGAATCCACTGGCATTTCAAATGTTGGACTCTTGGATTCTACCTGTCTGTTCAGATTTGTATTGCCGGTAGGTGATTCAAGCTGATGCCCTAGCAATTGCGCCATTGGCAACCAGATAAAAGAGCTACTGAAAAGAAGAAAAAACACCATCAGAATCAGTATCCATTTTCCTTTTCTCACAGCTGGAGCCAATGCTTTGTCCTTTTCATCAGCTCTGCTCAGCCAGGCTTCAAAAAGCCCGCTTAGACTTTTGATCTGCCCAAAAGATCGCTTCTTATTCATATTGTTATTTTTTAGAATTGTTTTCGTCTAGTAGTTTCGATGTCTTTATTGTCCTCTATCCTCCAGTTTTCCAATAAAAACCCATGAGGATTGTTATCCGTTCTGGAAATGTTTCGCAAGGCTCCTGATGTTTTCAAATTGCGCATGGTAATATTGGACTTTCGCACAATCTTTTGCTTTCCAAAAAAACAGAAACGGTAGGGATAAGTTGAAAAATCCAAAGTGATCGAGTCTGTTTGCAAGGTCATGCTGATATCTGAGGCGATCACCTGGTTGTAAACATTGTTCTCCTTGTAAGATTGATATTGATCCATTGCAGAACGATCTGACAAATGAAGTGCTTCCCGAACATTGTTTTCAATGTATTGCTTGTCGGGTTCCAGTGTGAAAAATAGTTCATGAAAGCGTTTGACATGATCCCTGGCCTCCGCATTTCTATTCTCAGTAATGTCTTCCCGAAGGGCTACTAGTAGAGATTTCCCATTGTCCAACACATAGATTTTTTGTTTTGATCTTTCGACCAGATTCAAGGAAATGGTGAAGGTGTAAGCACTCAGTCCAATCATACTTAAACTGGTAATCAGCAGGACATAAACTGTAAACCGAAATTTTCTTTGGATATCAAATAGTTTTTTCATGATGCTTTTTTTATTTCAACATCCCTTTGGTAACAGCCATAGTAGCCGCTGTCCTAAGCATTCTTCCTCCTCCTGAACCTGTTCCCGAAGCCTGTACAATCCAAGAAGCAATCTTTGGTACCATACTCATACCAATGATTCCACAAACTGGAACAATCATACTGGAGACATAGAACATTTGAGGTTGATAAATCAGCATGCTGTTGATTTGATTAATCTCCCATTCCAACATGTAGATCAGGACCTCCTGAATCAAGGAGAGAATGAGTAGCGCAATGGGCAAATACAGATTTACATTAATGAACCTTGCGATCCATTGCAGGTAGTTGTCTTGAAAGCCATCAAAAATGGACAGAGCAAAAACCAAAGGGCCAAAGATTACCAGTAAAACACAAAAAACCGTTCTCAAAAAAGCGATCAAATAGACCGTTGCTTCAAAAAGTGATTCCAGCACTTGTCGGATGGCATCCATGATGTAGAAATTGATCTGATTTTGAATGGCTCTTCCCGTAATGATGTTATAACTGGTCAATAGTAGGTTCACACCTTTGTCCCAAAGAGCAGCTTCTTTTTCCTCATTTTCATAGAATGTGGGTAAATCTGATGCCAGTATGGCACTTTGCTTTTCCTCCAACAAATGGGTCACAAGCTGCTTTTTGTTGGCGTAAATACTTTCTGACAGTGAAGCCAAACCTTTGGTGGGTACCATGAGCAAATTCACAAAAACGCCCCAAAAACTCAACACCAAAACAAAGGCAAAAGGTCGTAAAAGTGGCAAGAGAGATATCGGGTTATCCGCAATTAGCTCCTCGTAGATTCTTTTGGAAATGTAAAAGAAAGCTGCAATTCCGCCAATGGCTCTAGCCATATCCACCAAAAGTCGAGCATGATCAATTCCACCCGCAATCAAAGTATCTGTAAAGTCAAAAAAATCATTTGTTGTTAGTACTTGTAAAATCATGAGATTGGTTTTATTGCGTTAAAAAGGCATAAGCACCCATATGCTGTTTGGAAAATGAATTGTAGTATTTCAACTTGTTGTAAGTGTAATCCAATTCGCCATTGAATTTGTTTACCGATATTTTCAGAGCTGTGAAAGCTTGTAATTTTTCTCCCTGCTGCGATTCCAAAAAGTTGACCATTAGAAACTGTTCCAACATCTGGTTGGCTTCCGGCTTGAGTAACTTCTTTACCTTTCCTCCCTTTTCTAATTTTTCCAGACCATCTAATTTCTCGTATAGAACAATGAATGATTCGGTGAGGCCGTAGAGATCTTCCAATTGATCAAAACGACTGTCATACAATTTCTGGTCGATTTGTTTTTGCAAAGCATTCATCATTTTGATCCAACCTGTTTCCTGATACCTTCCTTTGAACTGAGAACGTTCCATAAGTTTGGCAGCCAATCGCATCAATCCCGTTTTTATTTTCCCTGTGATCTCCTTAGAATCTGTTACCGGCACAGATTTCACTTTCCAGTAGTAATGCGTGAAGGGCGTTTTGACAAACAAATGAGGAACAGGAGGCAACCATCCTTTAAAAGCAATAAAAGACATGGGGTATTTATTGTTCATTTGAGGGTATCTCCCTTTCCATTTTTTGATGGCAACAGCTTGCCCATTGATTGTCATTACTGATCCCAACAAAATAAAAATGATCAGCAGGTAGTTTTTTATTTTATTCATAATTAAAATTTATTTGTACAAAGAATAATACATGGCAAAACCTTCCAGCCGACCGCTTTCATAGCTTTTCAGATAGGAAGCATAAAGTAGTTTATTGTAGAGGTAACAAATGGTTCCGTAATGTTGTTTTACACTTAGGTACACGCCATTGATGGTGTCGTAGCGTTGCTTGTCATCCATCATTAGAAGATTGTCTTTCAAAATGGTTTTTAGGATGGTATTTACCAGTTGCCTGCTGTCATCCAGAATCAAATCAAAGGACTGAACGATGGCTACGGCCTGTTCATTCGTGAAATTTTCATCTTGTACGAGCTGGGGTAATTTATCGGTGTAAATGTTCATTACTTTATCCAGCATCTTCCGGGTTTCCTGTACCCTTTTGTAATCCTTGATCAAGGCAGATACTTTCTCTAGACTTTCTAGCATCTTTTGGTCTATGCCCAGCATTTCTCCGGTCAGACCTTTAATGTCTCCGTTCAAGGCTTTAATCAGCACATTGTACCAATTGATTTTAGACAGTATGCCTTTTTCCTTTGTCCAAAGGGCTTCCCTTTGAATTCCTGCTCCCACATCGGTAACAGCAGCTTGTGCAATTGCTTGTTGAAACAGGCTTCCCAAAAGCAAAAACATCACTATCAACACGATCAATTTTGTTTTCATCTCCATTTAATTTTTGATTACATCTTTGTTAGTATTTCAATCAGGGAATTTTCCCCAGAGAGTTTTTCCAGTATCATTTCTTTTTCTTTCTGCTCAGTTGTGTAACAAAAATATTCTGCACGACTTACCTCCAAAGCAAAGACTCTGGAATAGGACCCCAAGGCAATGAATACCTCTTTTAATTTTCTATCTCCTGGAAGGTTCTTATTAATGGATAAAATTTGTTCTTTCTGAAAATCTGACAAACCCAAAAACTGACTGATCTGTGTAAATTTATTTTTGAACTTACTCATGTCCAGCAAAATTCTAGTATCTGCATTGTTGATTATGGCATCTCGAATAATTGGAGATGAAATGATATCATCTACCTCCTGAGTCACCACCATTGCTTCCCCAAAGAACTTTCGAATGGTCTTAAAAAAATATTTCAAATAGGACGCCATTTGCGGAGTGGCAATTGCCTTCCAGGCTTCTTCAATGCAAATCACTTTTCTAACCCCACTAAGTCTTCTCATTTTTTGAAGGAAAATGTCCATGATGATCAAGGTGGCTACTGGAAAGATCACTGGATGGTCTTTGATATTGTCCAACTCAAATACCAAAAATGGGCAATTAAAAAACTCATCCGTCTGCATGGGTTTGTTCAGCAGGTAATCATACTCTCCTCCCTCAAAATATTTGCTGAGAATGAAAAAATACTCATGGCTGTTGAACTCTAACGACTGTTTCTCTACCAAATCAGGAATGTAGTCCTTGCAAAAACGATAGTAGCCATTAAAAGAGCGTTCCAAGCCTGGTGTTTGTATAAAGTCTGTAACTGAATGAGCAATCACATCTTTTTCCATGTCTGAAAGCTCTTCCTTGTAAATGGTGTAAATAACCGATAAAATGGTCTGCTTGCGCTCTACACTAAGCTCCCCTTCCAATACGAATGGATTAAAAGAAATTGGACTTTCAGTAGTGAACTCCACCATCATAGCTCCTCCCTGATCCTTTAAACTCTCATTGAGATATCGCGTAAGCATCTCATAGCTTCGTCCCACATCCAAAAGCACCACATGGCAGTTCCCACTTTCTGCATATTGTCTCAAAAGATGATTGGTGAAAAATGATTTACCAGAACCTGATCCCCCAATAATGAGTTTGTTTCGGTTGTGAATCAGATGTTTTTCCATAGGCTCATCCGAAAGATCTATTTTCACTGGACAGCCCTCTTGACGATTGGAAAATTGAAGTGTAAATTCCGATTCAGAATTTTTCACTTCTCCTTCAAAATTACACAAGCAACAAGCTTGAGGCACCTGGGTAATAAAAAGTTCTGTTTCCGGCAACTGAGTGGAAAATGGCACAGATGAAAAAAACAGAAGCGGTAAATCAAAGGTGTGCTGATAAGGAAAACAGTTCATCAGTGAAAAGGCAGAACTGCATTCACTTTTGTTTTGCTTGAGCTTTTTAATGGATTCATCCATCACCATCACATTAAAATGCGTTTTCACAATTTTCTCTCCCGAAGTTTGTACAGTATCCAAAAAGTTTTCGATCAATCCTGAATTGATTTTATTTTCAGATGAGAATCGAGACAAACTGTAAATTTTCTTGTAATTACTCTCCAGATTGGCTTTCACCTGCTGCTGCCCTGGCATGTAAATAAACTGATTGGTAATATGAGAAAATGGCAAATGATAAGTCAGTGGATAAACAAAAGAGCAAGGCAAGCCTGTCCCGGGATGCCCACCCACGGGTTTTACCCATGAAGGCATATGCGAATAATCGCTCAGACTTAAAATTTCAACAAACTGATCCATCACTCGCAACCGATCCCGAAAATCAATTCCGCCCAACAAGCTGCTGTCTTTTTGAAAATTAAGGGTCAGATAAGATTCTATGAGCCCAGTAGACTGTTCCGTTCCAACGGCCTGCTCTCTGCTGATTGGCTCACAAGAAATACCTGATTGAGAAAACAGAGCCATCAGATTGGATCTGAGCTCCAATGCTTTTTCACTTCGAGACTGATCTGCCTGCTTAACTTTCGAAGAAAAAATCAGAGAAGAACTCAGGTAATTTTTCAAAAGACCCTTGTTCAACAAACTAATGTAAAGATAGCACTCATGCTTGAGCAGCTCCCTTCCTTTGAAATGATTCGCATAGCTTTCATCTAGCTTGGATTGCCTGCTAGTAACACTTCCATTCCCTTCTTTAAATTGCTCAACAAAAAAGAAATCCTGTTTGTGCAAAAGACTATCTTCAGGCAGAAGGTTTACCACACGCTGAAAGCTATCATGCAACAAATACAATTTTTCCTGACTACAAGAAAGAAGTTCTGGCATGTTTAGTTTTAAACCAAAGCTTACATCCAGGTTATTGGAAATCAAAAAGTCCCCTTGAAAACCCAGTATGGACAAACTTTTTTCTATTGATTTTACATTCATGATTTAACTTTGACAGATTCTTCTTTTCACGGAGATAAACTGAGGTAATTTTTTGGCATGCTTCTTTTTACTCCAGCCTTTGTGACCGTATTTTTTCTGAATTCGGCTAAGACGATAGAGTATGGCAAAAAATGAGGGGACACAAATAGCAACTGCGGGAAAGACACCAGAGAGTATGTAGAGCAAAACAAACAGGATGAAAGTACCGATGATACTGTACAGAGCTAAATAAACCAATTCACCTGAAAAACCTTTCACATACAAGCTGGTGTCTACCTTTTGGATTTGATAGCCATCCATCAGGAAAAAAATGCTTTGATCACTACACCTACCAAAATTAAAAACAGGCAAGCTCCAAACCAGCCCATGATGGCTTTTTGGGTGTCTTGATCTCCACTTTGCCATTTGATGTAGACCCTGACGCCTCCAATTAAGCCGACAACCGCTCCAATGGCAATGATCAGATTGGATACCGGATCAACATAAGAATTGATTTCACTGGTCGCTTGATCAATTCCAGTTGCACTTTGTCCCCAAGCAAGTGATGCCATGCAGAGCATCCCAATCAAAAGAGCCATCCCCTTTTGATAAATTTTCAATCTATTTTTCTTCATGGAAATTAATTTTTAGTACTTATTGGTGATATTGTATTTGATTCAAAATCTTTTTAAACCTGGTTTCATCAGGCTGTAAAAAAGCATCCAGCTCAAACGCATTATCCATGCCCATCTCCTGCTGAAAGGAAATGGCTGGCAAATTGTTCGACAAGGAAAGAGGTGGTATCAATTCGGTATTAAAATCCTTAGCGGAAACCAGTATCGGCTGCAACTCCTGCTTTTGAAAATCATCTTCTGATTGATCTTCAAACTGAACCTGCTGATCCTTGTGCTTGCTTTTCAACCAAGCAAGCAACATCAATCCCAGATACCAAGCAATCCAAACAAAGGCCGTTAATTTTAAAAAGTTGGCCCAACTAATGTGATCGAATCCAAACATAAGTTCTTTGGGTTTTAGTAAACATTCTAATAGCTAATCGAATACATGAGCATGATCTCTGTATCGATAAGGCAAATGTCCAAAATCCAAAAACAGGAATTTCCCAAGTTGTTCCCAACTTGGGTATTTTTTATTGTTTAGTAAAAAACAAGTGATTTGTAGTGAATTAATCTATTTTTATCTGAATTGATTTCAAAAAATCATCTTCCTTCCCAAGTTGACTTGTTAAAGCATTTAATTTGTTTCTGTTTGCTTTATTTTGTTTTGGATTCTAAGAAAAAGAAGAGAAAAAACGGTCAAAAAAAGAAAAGAAAGTCAACTCTCCAGCCGATGACAGGCTAAAATACAAGGCTGTCACAGCTCACTATAAAATATAGCTCAGTTAAAATTTTGATTTATTTGTGGCACAACGCCTGGCCTTGTATTTTATAAAGGGACAGATTGCAGGGGGCGTCGGCTATATTGTGCTTTCTTTTTGTCTTTCCTTTGACTGATTTTTAAACCAGTACAAGCTATTTATTGGCTTGAATAAAGCAAGTGTAGCTCTGTAATGAAATGAAGGAGGTTCTCTTGCCTGCGAGTGTCTATGGCTTGAAAGGAGAAGCAGTGCAATCAGAATCCTGAAGCTGAGCGCAGCTAACAGCACTGGAGCTGATAAATCGCTGAACCATACAGGCCGGTACACAGGACTCATCTTCTTAGCAGATATCTATTGTTACTATCGCAAAAAAGTTCTTGATAAGGGTAAGAAAAAGCAAGTGCAGAGCCGTAATGAAATGAAAGGGATGCTCTTCATTAAGTGATGTGGGAAGCTTGTTTCGATATGAAATGAAAACAAGTACATCATACGATGGAGCGTGCGAATGAGGATGATGTTGGTTGGAATAAATAGAAGAAACAGGCCTACCACATAAAGGGTAAATCTATACTCTTTTATCTTTCGAAATCTTCTCAAAGGCAATGAGATTAAACAATTCACGCATTCTACTACGAACTCTGTTTCCATAAAGAGATTCCAACTCTGAGGCAGATAAATTTGTTGTCAGGTGGGTAATAATTTTTTTCTGAACAAATAAGTCATAACGGCTAAGTAGAATTTCAGCCATCACATTACACTCATTCCCGTAGTACTTTTGACTTTGTTCTATGCCCAGATCATCAAAACAGATAATTCCAGTTTTGATTGCTTTTCCTCTACTATGCAAGTAGGTATTTCCATACCGGCTGATCACCTTGAAGCCTTCTTTTTCGAACTCAAAGCTTACTTCCCGAGAAGATTTCATTTGAAATTGTCTGAGCGGAGGAAAGAATTGGTTGATGAGTCTCATTAGGGAAGTTTTCCCACAGCCTATTGGCCCTGTTAACAATATTCCTTTCCGTAAACTCAGTCCCTTCTTTTGGCAGCTGTCATCATCTCCAATGGCATAAATCAACAGTTTAAAGATCAAACCCACATCTTCTTTGTGAATTCTAAAATGAGAACCAAATTGCTTCTTGCCCACTTTCTCCAACCATTTCAGACAAGAAGGAAAATCAAACTTGTAGTGCGTACCAATCAATTTGGCTACATCCTCATAAGGGTTCTGAATAATCTTTGTCGAGACTGGCATTCAATCGATTTTTTCTGTTTCCATTTTTCCCTCTTTCCTTTTTCACATTGTAAGGATACCCTTCTTTATTTTTGTTTGTAATGTTTATTAAAAGTGTATCACTTGCTGTATCAGATCCAGTATCTGTTGCAATATCAAATCTGATACAGCTAATGTGACTGCCAGAGTGTAAATTGGCTGAAGGAAAATACTCAATATAGCCCCACTGTTTCAACTCTTTTATACAACGGGCATAAGTGTTTACGGATCCTATTCTAGAGAGCTTCATCATTTCAAAGCGGTTGACCGAAAAAGGATTTTTAAAGCGATTCAAATTCCAAATCTGGAAGCAGGACAAATACAAACTAATGTGATAAGCCTTCATTCGCTGATCCTGTTCCAGTTTTTGAAAGAATCCGTTTAGATGTCGAATGTAATTCATCAATGAGCATTAATGGGAAATCGACACTTGACTTGATTCTTATCCAGCATTTTTTTGATGTCCTCATAATTGTAAAACATCATACCACCAATCTTTGTGTACGGAAGACTTCCATTGGATCGCATGCTTTGTAAGGTTCCTGGTGAAATCCCCAATAGTTCGCGCACCTCGTAAGATTTTAGCCATTTCTTGGCCGGTTGGCCATGGTGCTCTTTTAAAATCGTTTTGAATTCATCTAGTAATTGGCTTTTGAATTCTCTCAAATCATCTGTGGTTACAATTTCTGTAGGCATAAGATTCTGTTTTTAATGACACAAAATAACTTACACCTCAAATTGCAATAATTAGTAGATTATTTTTCCCAAGTATGACCCAACTTGGGACAGAATTTTTTGCATGAAATTAATTTACTCTTGGAAGGCTAATGTATTATTTTCTCGTCAGTTTCCTGCATTTTACTTAAAAGGGAATCTTTAAGATGATCTAGAAACTTAGTTTGTTCTATTTTTCGATTTCGAACTTCTGAAAAAGTATGATAAACATCACCCAAATCAATATCAAACATACTCTCAAACAATTGAGCAATACTTTTAATACCTTCTCTCCCATCATTTATGGACTTTGAGCTATGTAAGCCGTAGATCAATTCTACTAACGCCGCTTTACTTTCCGTCCACTTAAACCTATGAAAAGTTGAATTCTCATTTTTAGAATCCTTACATAAGTTCAAGTCTTGATTAACATTTAAAACATCATTTTGAACTAGCAATAAATCCTTAAGACACTCAATTCTCGATTCAAAGAAGAAATTTAAAGGTGATGAATATAAATTCTTTCCATCTTTTTGAAATTGTTTTGAAAGGTTTCTTCTTTCCTTTTGTAGGTATTTAATCTTTTCAGGTAATAATGAAAACTTATTTGTCTTATCTTTTACTCTCATCATTTCTGGGTAAAATTCTTTTAATTCATCTTTCCATGACTGGTAATTCTCCACTTTGTTATATGTTTTCTTGCATTTTTCCTGATAAGTTAAAATGAATTTTCTGGACTTGTAAATAATCTTCTTTTGATACTGAAAATAAGCCATCATCCCTGAAAAATCATCAAAACTAGAGTGAATGCATGATAGTTTAGCATTGCTCTTAGAAACTATTTTTACATTTGTATGTGGAGATACTAAATCAGGACATACTTTTATTTGTTCATCCAATATTTCAAAAACATGCAACAACATTTCTAAATAAATCTCGGCCTCTTTATCTATTTTGAAAGTGATTAAATTATTTCGAACTTCATTAATAAATTCATAGTATAATGCGCTCAAATGATGTTCAAAATCGCAATAATCTGAATAATTATTAAAATAGATTTTATATCCATCTTCAATTTTTTCAAATGCAATTGTAGCCTTAGACAATTCTTCTTTTAGGTTTAAAAAATTCTCTTCCTGAATCATAAACAAATCCTCCACATCTTCTTTTATGAATGAAAATGAGGACATTATTCAACCATCATCCTCTACCATAAAATTAATACTGTTCTTATAAATTTATGAAAATTTAAGCAGTCTTTGTATAAAAAAAAATATAATTATTATCTTTCTTATTCATAATTATGATTCTATTATTAGTTTAACCTAATTGAAAACTATATTCATTAATAGAAAATCTACAATTTATTAACATGAAACAAAAGATGAATCTTTCAGTTTATTATATTGATATAAAATGTCACGTCCTGAATTAAGATACCTAATTGTATGATTGATATTTCGAATCAGCAATTTGAAAATGCAATTAGAATAAAATACTTAACCTTACAATCAGAAGCTTATAACAAAAAATAAGAACATACCTTAGTTCTTACTGTCCGTTATTTGACATAAGCATACATTCTATATCTCAGTCTCATAGGCGTATGATAAACCGATCTAAACAGTTATCTCAAGCAAAATTATTAGTGCAAAGCATTCGCATAAAAATCCCTAGTTTGGGAATATGAAAGCTCTACAGTTATTAAAAAACATTTGAACTGCAAGAAATATTCACTGGTAAAGAGAATCTATTTGATTATTGAAGAATATGACAAAAATATAGTATTTTTAAATCTTCCCCCTTTCAATAATACTTTCCATGTCATTTTTAATTAAATTTGACACTATGACTAACTCTGGCAAACTCCCTGCTTTCATCTTATTAATCTGTTGCTTACTTTTTTCTCAGCCAAGCATTGCAAAAGACACTTTTAAAATTGGATTTTCGCAATGTACATCGGTGGACAGTTGGCGAAAAGCGATGCAAAGCGAAATGCAAAATGAATTAATTCTATTTCAGAATATGGAATTAATAATATCTGACGCACATGACAATAATGAAAAACAAATTAGGGATATTAGGGAATTAGTGAAAGGCGGTATCGATTTGCTAATCGTGTCGCCCAACGAGTCGGCCCCGATAACTCCCATTGTTGAAGAAGTATTTCGCTTGGGAATTCCTGTGATTGTTCTCGACCGAAAAATTGAAAGTGAAAACTATACAGCTCAAATTAGTGCCGACAACTATTTGATTGGTAAAGAAGCTGGTAAATATGCGGCCAAATTATTAAAAGGCAAAGGTAATATTGCCGAAATTTGGGGACTAAAAGGTTCAAGCCCTGCCATTGAACGCCACAAAGGATTCTCTGAAGTCATCAAAAAATACTCTGAGATTAAAATCATCTTTTCCGAAACAGGAGAATGGTTTAAAGAAGGAGGTACCAAAATGATGCAACAAGCCATCGATAAAAACAAAAACATCGATCTGGTTTTTGCACATAACGACTACATGGCCATTGGAGCCTATGAGGTCCTGAAAGCTGAATTTGGTAACAATCTGCCTTATTTATTGGGAATTGATGGTCTGCCAGGACCAAATGATGGCGTTGATGCCGTTATCCAAAAGAAAATGAATGCCACTTTTTTGTATCCAACAGGTGGTGCGGAAGCCATACAACTAGCCTTTAAAATTTTAAATAAAAAAACATTTAATAAAAATATTATTCTAAAAACAGTGGTTATTGATTCTGTGAACGCAGAAATTCAGAAACTGCAAACCGATCAGATACTTTCCCTTCAGGGGAAGATATCAACAGCAAAAACCATTCTTGATTCTCAAATCATTAAGTATAAAAGTCAGAGGATGTGGTTGATTTTAAGTATTAGCTTTCTTTTTTTATTGGCAATTTTAGGTATTCTGCTATATCAGGCTTACAAAAATAAAATACAAGCCAACCTGACACTTAAGGAACAAAAAAAACAGATTGAACTTCAAAATGAACAACTGGTTCTAATTTCTGATCAGCTGGAAGAAGCAACTCAAACCAAATTGAAATTTTTCACCAATGTTTCTCATGAATTCAGAACTCCTTTAACTTTAATCCTTGGCTCAATAGAGAATCTTTTAGAACAAAAAAATAAAGAGTCACATCAACAGTTAAATGTAATGCTTCGAAATGCCAACCGACTGCTTCGCTTAATTAATCAGCTGATGGACTTTCGAAAAATAGAGAATGAAAAAATGCAGATGAAGATTTCCCCGAATGATATCAATCTGTTCATTGGAGAAATATCCGATTCGTTTCAAGAATTAGCGAATAAAAAGAACATTCAATATTCATATTTATCGACCATTGAAAAACAAGATTTGTATTTTGATACCGATAAACTTGATAAAATCCTATTCAACCTTTTATCCAATGCTTTTAAATTCACACCAGCACATGGGAAAATTGCTGTTTGTCTTGAAAATTCAATACAAAAATTTAACGGCGAAAAAAAAGATTGTGTTAAACTTAGTGTTATTGATTCTGGCAATGGAATTTCACAATTAGATCTTAAAAATATTTTTCAACGATTTTATCAAGCCAAAACCAATGCTTCATTTCTGGGAACCGGAGTTGGCTTATCTTTAACCAAAGCTTTGGTTGAATTGCATTCAGGAATAATTAATGTTGAGAGTACTTTGGGGAAAGGAACAACTTTTTCGGTCTATTTACAGAAAGGAAAATCACATTTCAATGAGGCTAATTTAGTTTTCCACACTTATAAAGACAAGGGGACTTCAAGGCAGATTCCATCAGAATTGAATGAAGTGGATTTTGTTCCGCAACTTACCGATTCAAACAAAGACGAAAACAATACTTTCCTAAACGATCCGGAAGTACGAATTCTTATTGTTGAGGATAATCTAGATGTTTGTGAGTATGTTGCAGAATCACTAAAGGGGAATTATAAAATATTTAGAGCCGAAAATGGAAAACAAGCTTTAAAAATAATTGAAGATGAAAACCCTGAATTGATTATTACTGACTTAATGATGCCAGTAATGGATGGACTGGAATTCACGAACATTGTAAAATCTGATTTGAAAACTTGTCATATTCCCATCATCATGCTAACCGCAAAAGCATCCCAAGAACATAAAATTGAAGGTTTGGAAGTGGGTGCCGATTCCTATATTCCAAAACCTTTTAATCAAAAGCATTTACAAGTTCGAGTTCGCAAATTGATTGAAGGACGAAAACGGATTAGAACCCATTACAGGGAAAATATTGATTTTACGGCACAAAAAGAAGGAATTAACCGCATGGATCATCAACTCTTAAAACGTGCCTGCGATGCCATAGATAAAAACATACAGAACTCTAACTACGGAGTGGAAGAACTGAGTAATGATGTTGGCTTATCACGCGTTCATCTTTATCGCAAAATCAAAAGTTTAACAGATCTATCTGCCAGTGAATTCATTCGGACTGTGAAGTTGAAAAAAGCATCATCCCTACTTCAGGAAAGCGACTTAAGTATTTCACAAATTGCTTATCAAACAGGTTTTTCGAGTCCATCATATTTCAGCAAATGCTTCAAAGAGAAATTTAAATCAACTCCGAAGGAATATATAATGCAAAATAAATCAAGATAAAAGTCTTCTAAAAAACTTACTCGCATAAACCAGATTCCATTCTTAAATAATAAAGTATTCTTTATGACCTATGTTAATTTTAGCCTGGCAGTATCGCTGTGATCATATAGGGTTTATTTCAAAAATACAAAAAATCCAGAGTCGTGGAGACCCTGGATTTTTCCTTTTTAATAACACCATTTTCTACCAAACTGATTTCAATTTGTAGAATTTGGCTTCTCTAACCGAAATGTTATCACCACTACTAATTATCTCTAATTTATCAAATTTTTCAGATGAATAAAATTGATCTGTCATAACCAACTCTCCATCATTCACAAAAACTTCAATAGAAGATTCATCAATAAGTATTTGCAATTTTAATCCACCCTTAGCACGTATTCCTGCCTTATCAATACTTGCAAAAACATCTGAAAAAGTAATATCCCTAAGCTTCGATCTATCAATAATAAAACTTTCATTTACTCCTGAATAAAAGGCTTCAAGCTCATCGCCTGTTGAATTGCTTAACTTGATACCAAATTTTTGAGGTTGTTCATCCCAAGTAACCTCCAGATTTATTTCCAAAGGCAACGCCTTACAAGGAATTGCATTTGTAACATCAAAATTGCCTTTTATATCCTGATTTGGAACGATATAACATTCCTCTCGAATTAATTCCAGCTCCTTAACCGGAACAGAATGTAAGTGAAAATTGTTATCCTCTTTTTTTAGTATTAATTCTCTAGGAAAGGTAGTTGCACTTCTCCACTTGTAAGTAGGAACTATTGTTGCATATTGCCAATTATTCATCCAACCAATAAACAACACCCTTCCATCCTCTTCCGGAATATTCGACCAAGTAACACCAGCATAATTATCTCGTCCCGAATCAATCCACTTTGAATCAGAATTATCACTAACGAAATTACGTCCATCAAAATTCCCAACAAAATATTGAGTAGCAGACCCTCCATTAGGTCCACCTGGATTTATACTAACAATTAAAACCCATTTTATCTCTGTGGTTCCTTCCACATTTATTGGGAACAAATCCGGACATTCCCACACTCCTCCATGAAAACCAAGTTCTTTTCCAAAATCACTCTCAAAAGTCCAATCGATAAGATTTGGAGAAGAGTAAAAACTAGTGTGATCCTGCACTGCAAGCGTCATGATCCATTTTTGGGTTTCTTTGTGCCAAATTACTTTAGGATCTCTAAAATCTCTAATTCCAGGACTTTTTAATACTGGATTTTTTTCATATTTAGTCCAGGTTCTTCCTTTGTCTAAACTATAAGCAATTCCCTGAGATTGAAAATCATTATGTCCGGCCTTTTCTCCTTCCATATTGTGGTAAGTGTAAATGGCAACCATGGCCGGTTCCTCTTCTGATCCGAATCCTGACGTATTTTCCCAATCTATCACAGCCGAACCAGAAAATATATATCCCAAAGAATCGGGATACAGAGCGATTGGTAAATGTTCCCAGTGCATTAAATCCTTACTTACAGCATGCCCCCAATGCATGGGTCCCCACACTGAACTTTCGGGATAATACTGATAAAATAAATGATATTCGCCCTCATAATATACCATTCCATTTGGATCATTCATCCAATTTGCTTCTGGCGTAAAATGAAATTGTGGTCGGTATTTTTCGGAATATTCTTTGGTTAGCTCCGAATTACTGCCCTTATTTGCTGATTTTCCGCATGAAATTGCAATTGGAAGTATCAGTAATAGATAAATAAAATATTTTTTCATATTGAATTTTATTAAATTTCTCTTTGTCCGGAATAAGAAATCAAGCTATTAATGCGATCAAATCTCGCCACTATCCTCCTTACAATTCCATAATGAATTGAGTAGAAATAAAATTATCTCTTGCTCAATTCTTTTTTTAGTTTTTAAGAGACAAATAGTTTAATGCATTTTTAGAGAATAACTCAACATATGACTGCTTGGTATTAAGCCCTTCAGGGTTTATTTCTCCAGCAGCATTTTGATTGAATTCAAAACCTCCAATTCCTTGATAAATTGCTCTTCCCTGATAAGTATCGTTAGGTAAAAATTCCAAAACTCCAACCATCCAGTAATCTCTAATTCCAGACCACGTTCCAAGCCATTCTACCTGATGCAATGATTTAAATGTTTCGTAAACTGCTTCGTCGGTATTCGATGCAATTCCAAGACTTGCGGGGATATCCAAAATTACATGATTGTGGTCTTCTTTCCAACCAGGAGCAATAACTGGAAAGGTTTTGTATCCATCAGCTTCAACATTGAAACCAATTCCTTTGTAAACCGGATGACCACTCATATCATGAGTACCTACTTTCACACCAATTCCCCACACATCAGGATTATCTCCTCCTGCACCATTACCAATAGCCATCGGATAATCCACGGTCATTCGTCCCAAAGTCCACAAGTAACCAGTGGCATGTGAATTAAGTAACAAATTACCTCCAGCTTTGTAAAAATCATTTACTGAGTTCAACACAGTTGCATCTTGAGCAATGGCAGGAATTTCACTGCTTTCGTCGTAGTACCACCATAAAACACGGAAATCGTTCAAATCAACCGAACCTTCTTTAATTTGGTCAAAACTGATGTAAACTCCATTGTCGTAATTTGCAAAAAACCATTCTGCGGCTGCTTTTTCATCGTCATCTTCAATGACCGACACTGAAGGGTAGGTTCCTAAAAATCCGATGTAAAATTGTTCTGTAACTGTAATTGTATAATTGTTGTATACATTACCATTTACCAAAACAACATCTATTGGAATTGAAAAATCCATATTTGCAGTAATTGCCGGCGTAATTGAAGCTCCTTCCGATAGAGCAAACGATGGGCTTAAATCTGAAACATCAGTTCCATCAGGCACTTTAAGAACAATGCTGTTTTTGGTTTCGTCGATAATTGCCTGCAAGCCATCTACACTAAACTCAGTAATGTAAACATCACCTTCAATATCCAGAGATGGTGATACAGTGTCATCACAAGCACTAAATGCCAACATGCACAAAGCACTCATTGCTACAAATAATTTTTGATATCTATTTTTCATGACCTTAATTTTAGCTTAAACTTAGTTTTGAAAATTAAAATACGATGCTTCAAGAATTTCTACATTTCCTTTCTCACTGAAAAGAAATATCTGATCAAATTCACTAGAATCTGACACAAGACTTGACAAAACACGTTTTCCCGTTTCCGTATAAAATTCAATAATCCCAGAATCAATAAGAACATTTATTTCTAAAGTAGAATCTCGATGAATGCAAGGCATTTCAACTGCTCTTTTCTTTTCCTTATTTACTGTTGATAACAGGAAGTAATTTTTCCAGAAGTTTTCATATCCAAATACCAAACGTTCTCCATTCTTTTTCCTAAACTCTATCCCAAATTTACCGGGAAAGGAAATTCGAGTCATATGCTCGGTTTTAAATTTCAATTTCAGATATAAAGGTTCTTTCTTTTTCGGAAAATAATCCGATAAATTCATCCTTCCTGAGAGTTTAACTGAATCCAAAAACACCTTTTTATTCTGAGAATAATTACGATCCAATATGGGATACAATTCAATCATTAACTCTTTATAAATTTCGGTAAAATGGACTGTTCGAGGTACTGTATATTTGCTATTTGACTTATTTTCGCCCTCAACAAATCCGATTAGAATTGGCGCCTTATTTTCTTGAGAAAAAGCTACAGCTCTACAAATATTCTTTCCAAAATCAACAAAATGATGTTGAGTTGTTTCTTCAATAAAATCATACCCCTCGAAACTTCCGATATAATATTGCATTTCAGGTTCCAAAGTCATATGTTCTCCTGACGAAAAAGTAATCAGACAATAAGTTGATCCATCACCCAATGGAAACATCAGATTATTATTCAGAATCGAATTTTTAGGAAAATGATCCGAACGGAAATTATTTACATAATCCCAAGAAACAAAATCATTTGATGAATAAAATTCAATGTGATCTCTAACAGCAATACTCATCATCCATTTATTTTCTGAATCAGACCAAAAAACAGAAGGGTCTTGAGGATTTTCCAATAACGAATTTGGAACCTCAGGTTTCCTCTTGTACTTTGTCCAATTCAAACCATTATCAAGACTGTATTTCAAAACGGCATCCATTTGATTGTTTTGCTTTTTCTCAATCAACAAAGCAAGTAATGGAATTCCAACCGTTGTTCCAACAGCAAGGCAATGCTGTTTGTCCTGTACAATAGCAGTTCCTAAAATATTCTCTTCTTCTGGAAATATAGAAGTTTCCTTTTTTTCCCAGGTTAACAGATCCTTACTGAATGCATGTGCAATATTGACAGAAGTGCCACTTGCCTTTCTGTTTTTATAATAAAGATGGTAGATTCCAGCCTCATAAAATAATAATACCGGCGCATCCAAGATGCCTGATTCCAATCCAAAATGTATTTGTTTGTTGTCTCTATTTTGCGAAGAATTACACCCAACAAATAGAACAACAATCCAAATACTTAATATGATGTTTCTCATGATCACCTTGTGTTTCATTCAATAATTAATCTTTACCCAAAATAGTAGAATGACATTGTTGTTTAACCGGAAATTCCGGTTAAACAACAAGTAATTATATACTGCTTAGTACCCAACATTTTGCTGATACAATCCCTTACTGAAATTGATCTGTTTTTGAGGAATTGGCAAGTATTCATCCCTGCTTTTTGTAACACTGCTGCCTTCGTAATAGCCGATTCGTGCTTTTTCCTCCTGAAAATACAGATCCATGGTTTCTTTAGCAATACCCCAACGTACAAGGTCGAAATAACGGTTTCCTTCCATGGCAAACTCCAAACGTCGTTCCCATCGAAGAGCCTTTCTTGCAAAATCCTGAGTCCAGGTACAATTCACACCATCTTCGTAAATTCCAACTGAATAATTTCCCATATATGATCCATTTTCAAACTTCAACAGTTCAGTACTGGCCTGTGCACGCTCTCTAATTCTATTAATCAATACCAGGGCTTCAGCCTGTCTCCCTAATTCAATTAAAGCCTCAGATTTCCACAACATCACATCTGCATATCTAACCAAAATTCTGTTTTTTGAATTGCCATAAAACGGATCGATATTTACAAAACAAGGGCAATCAGGAGAAACATTTTCCTTTAAAGATGCATGTACACCATACACATCAGGAGAACGAACCCAACTCTCTTCGTATAGAAGGTTTTGATCATATTTCCACATGTGCCCTGGAGTTGCGATGGTATGATCAATTCGAGGATCAACAGTATTGGCTGCAAAATCCAAATTGCTTTGATTGTAAGTATCAAACTCAGGCAAACCATCAACGGAGGTTTTGTAAGCATTTACCAAATTCTGACTTGGCTTGTGAAAATCACAACATCCTAATCCCATTGGTACTGACAACACATCACCAAAATTTAATCGCCCGTGCATGGTTCCATCATCAGTTGAATACTGAACAGCAAAAATTGATTCCTTACCATTTTCATAATCTCCAGGCAAGAAATTGTAAGCAAAATCGGCTTCCAGATCGTATGGAGAGTTGTTAAGCACCTCGTTTGTAAGAGAAACAACCTGCTCTAATTTGCTTGTATTAATAGTAACAACATTGTTATTATCATCTTGCTCATAAGCCTGATACAATCTTGTTTTGGCCAAAAAAGCTTGTGCCGCAAACTTGTCAGTTCGTCCAATATCTGTTTTCGATACAGGAAGGTTATCAATTGCAAATTGAAAATCACCAGCAATTTTTTCCCATAAATCATCATTCGATAATGCTACATTCGAGATATTTTCATACTCTGAATCAGGCACTGTTTCATCGATATAAGGAATATACTTGAACATTATTTTCAATTGAAAATAATGATAACCTCTTAAGAGTCTCATTTCTCCTTCTCTGGTTTTCTTTTCAGGATAGTCGTCCTCAGTTAACAAAGCCAATTGATTTAAAGCTTCGTTTGCACGAGAAATAGCAATGTAGTAATTGTACCAAAGCGCATCAAGCTCACCAAAGTTTGCTGTAACATTAGAAAAAGTTTCTATGAAGTGAAAATCCTGAATATCAGCAGGACCTGAACCTCCTTTGTAAGCATCATCAGACCTAACGTTTCCAAAAGGCCAAAGACTAAAAGGGTGATCGTAATGGTCGTTCCCTAGACTTGAATAAGCCGCTGTAACAAACCCTTCAACATTGTCTGCTCCTCCAACCTGATCATCGCCTAACAATGCTTTAGGACCCAAGTCAAGTTCATTAGAACAAGAAAGCATTGTCATACAAATTAAAATATATATTATTTTTTTCATCTTTTCTTATTTTTTGTGTTCACTTGACTTAAAATGCAACATTTACACCTGTAGTAATCATTACCGGGTTAGGGTAGCCAAAAGAAGGACTTTCAGGATCCAGACCGGTAAATTTCTTACTTTTGACAGTCCATAAATTTTGACCACTAACATACAATCTCAGTTTACTCAACTTCAATCTGTCAATAACTGATTTTGGAAATGAATACCCCAATTGAGCTGTGCGCAACTTCATGTAGCCACCATTTTCAACATAGTAAGTTGAAAAACGACCTTCCCAATTTGCATCTGTATTTGTAAGTGCAGGTATCGAAGAATTGAAATTTTCAGGAGTCCATGCATTTAACAACCGGGTTCCTTTGTTTGAACCAGCATCATCAACACTCCAAAAATCACCTTGTCTTTTTATATCATTAATAACATCAATTCCAGCAATTCCCTGAAAGAACATGGTTAAATCAAATCCTTTAAATTCTGCTGAGATATTAAGACCGTAAGTAAAATCAGGATGCGGATTTCCAATCCAGGTTCTATCAGCATCATCAACAACTCCATTGTCATCCAAATCGGCAAAACGAATCCGGCCCAAGCCTTTTCCTGGTTGATCAGCTGAAGCATCAAGTTCTTCCTGTGTTCTAAATAAACCATCAGCAACGTAACCATACATTGAATTGATTGGTCGGTTTAAAATATTATCATCAGAACCGTTTCCTCCATAGTCATTCACAACTGCAAGCGGAAGTTTGGTAATTTTATTGCTATAGGTTGCAAAATTGGCTGCTATCTCGAATTTAAATTCTTCTTTCAGGCTGCCACGATATCCTAAGAGTACTTCCAAACCTTCATTTTCCATTGAAGCTCCATTCACCCAACGACTGCCACCTTCACCAATTGCTCCAATGTATCCTGGTAATATCAAGATATCTTCGGTTGATTTAAAGAAATAATCAACTCCCCCAAACAGTTTTTGATCAAACAATCCGAAGTCGATCCCCAAGTTGGTTTGAATTGTTGTTTCCCATTTTAAATCATCATTACCTGTTTGCACTACACTATAACCTGATGGTAATGTTCCTGTTCCCTGACCATACATATCATATGCAGTTCCATTAAGCGACCTCCAGGTAGGATCTCCGCCTCCATAATTGGTCTGATACAATGAATAAGTTGCATTGTTATCAATTTCCTGATTACCTGTTTTTCCCCAGCCAATCCGCAACTTAAGATTAGAAATTGAACTTAAATTATCTTTAAAGAAATCTTCTTGGTTTATTCTCCAACCTACCGAAAAAGCAGGGAAAAGACCGTATTGATTGTTGTTACCGAAACGAGAAGAACCATCGTAACGAAGAGTTGCTGAAGCAAGATATTTATCGTTATATACGTAGTTCATTTTTCCGAAGTAGGACATTAATGCATACTCTGCAGCCGAACCACCATTATCTTTTTTTCCTGTAGCAGCATCCAAATACATATAATCTTCATCTTCTACAGCAAAATCCTGAGCAGAGGCCCAAAAAGATTCATCTTTTTGTTTGTAAAATTCACTACCAGCCATAATATCAAATCGATGATTGTCAATTTCATACTCGTAGGAAAGAGTATTACTCCAAACGATCTTTTTATTTATGGAATGGTTATTTGTTACCATATTGGTTTCATTCTTTAAATAACCGGAAGAATAACTCAATTGACTGGCAAGAGCATCATAAATGCCATAATCAATACCAAGACTTGAACGGAATTTTAAATTTTTAACTGGCTCAACGTCCACAAAGAAATTTCCAAACAATCTGATGTAGTTATAATCGTTTTGTTTGTTGTCTTGTAACAAACGAACAGGGTTTTGTCGGTCATTCATTCCTCCAATCGGTCCTCCCCATCCAATACCATCAACAGTATGAACCGGAATTAGAGGAACTGCTTTTAACGCTCCATCCATAACTCCACCAGGAATCCCAACCTCATTGGTTTGGTTGAATGAGAAATTCTCTCCAATCACCACCTTACCATCGGCCAATTCGTAATTGGAATTCATTCTAGCCGAAATCCTTGTGAACTCAGTCGTTTTTATAATTCCCTGATTATCCAGATACCCCAAAGAAAACAAGTAATTTCCTTTTTCAGTTCCGTTTGAAACAGACAGATCATACGATTGCGAAACCGAAGTCTGAGCAACCTTATCAAACCAATCTGTATCCGAAGCTTTCATTGTTTGACCCGCATCCAAAAACTTGGGAACCAAAATTTTATTCAGACTAGGATTGGCCATATCACCATTCCAATCAAATTGATAAGAAAGATTATTTGAATTAGGGTCGGTCCCTGTATTTACCAGTGACCTCCATAATGCTGATCCATACTGTTCTGCATTCATCACATCAATTTTATTATCATACCAGGAAATATTGGAATAAGCATTTATATTCACCTGAATCTTTCCTTTCTTCCCTTTTTTTGTAGTCACAATGATAACTCCATTAGCAGCCCTCGATCCGTAAATACTCGCTGAAGATGCGTCTTTCAAAACCTGAATGGACTCAATATCGTTAGGGTTTAACTCATGCATTCCAGATTTTGTAGGAACCCCGTCAATTACATACAAGGGGTCATTATTATTTAAGGTACCAATTCCTCTTATGCGGATTGTAGTTCCTGAACCACTTGGCGATCCATCTGAAGTAACAAACATACCTGGAACGTGCCCTTGCAATGATTTAATGGGATTAGCACTTGGAGTACTAACAATTTCATCTACATCAATAACAGAAACAGCTCCTGTTAAATCTGCTTTTCTCTGCGATTGATATCCAGTGACAACAACCTGATCCAATTGCTGAAAATCTTCTTCCATGACAACGTTTACGGAACCTGCTCCGGTAACAGGAATTTCCTGTGTTTTAAATCCAACAAAAGAAAATTGAATGATTCCTTTCCTTGATACTTCAAGTGTATACTGACCATTGATGTCTGTTACAGTACCATTAGTGGAGCCTTTTTCGACCACTGAAACTCCGGGAATTCCCTCATCGGAGTTGCCCATTGTAACTTTTCCACTAACACTGATTGTCTGCGCCAATGCATGTAAGGGAATTGAAACCGCAAGAAAAATCAATAGACCTGCCATTAATTTTTTTGTGATTTGTAAGAGTTGATTTTTCATAGAAATTTTAATTAGGATTGATTCATAATTCGTAAAACTTCACTTATATCATACTTGGGTGTTGCTCCCTCTTTAGAGGCAACAAACGCCCCGGTTGCCGAGCCGAAATTCAATGCTTCTTCCGGTGATTTGTTTTGAACTAAAGCTGATAAAAAACCAGCTAAAAATGCGTCACCAGCTCCAACAGGGTCAACGGCAACAACCTTGTAACCTAAATGATGAAAAAATTGACCATTTGTAAACAGAACAGCACCATTAGCTCCTTTAGTCACACAAACCATAGGGCATTGGTACTGTTCCGAAAACCAACGAATCAAGTCTTCTTCACTTTGAGAGGTCTTTCCGTACCATCCAGAAATCTGAATCAATTCCTCATCATTCAGTTTTACGATATCAGCTTTGCCAAGCAATATTTCGACATCTTCTTTCTGATCGAAAGGAGGACGGAGGTTTACATCAATTACTTTTAAACAATCTGAATCTAATACATTCAATATTGTTTGTTTTGCCTTCATATTCCTGGAACCTAGTGTCCCAAATACAATTATTCCTGACTCCTTTACTTTGTCAGACAATTGCTCAGTATATTCTAAATGATCCCATGCTACGGGTTCACAAATTTTATATTTTGCATTATTCTTATCATCCAAATGCACAAATACTTCACTGGTTGGTAATTCAGAATCAAGCTGAATTAATTCTGTATTCATTCCTGATTCTTCTAAAAAACATTTCAGTTTTAAACCTTGTTCATCATTCCCAATTCTGCTTGCGAATTGAACGTCAAATCCAATATTCTTTAATTGCAATGCCACATTCATAGGTGCTCCACCTGGCTTTGGACCAGTAGGAAGCATATCCCATAACATTTCACCAACACTTACGATTTTTTGATTTTTAATATCCATCACAGGTTATTTTCCCAATTTATATTTGTTTTAAGCTCTTTTTAATTCTTTTTGGATTTGTTCCAATGATTTCCCTTTAGTTTCAGGGAAGAACTTGTATACAACAATCAACTGTGCCAGCATAGCCACAGAGAATATCATAAAAGCAATACCCCCGCCATTTACACCACTTTCCGCAATTGCCGGAAACATCCACGATACAATTGCTGCCATTATCCAATGGGTAAAACTACCCAAAGCTTGCCCTTTTGCACGTACCTTATTCGGAAATATTTCGGAAATAAACACCCAAATTACAGCTCCCTGAGAAAATGCAAAAAATGCTATAAATCCAACTAAATAAACCACAACTAAAATATTTCCCGTTGATCCCTCAAAGAGGGTTTTTGCAACCATTCCAAGAAAGACCATCATTCCTATTGAACCAATTAAAAGTAATTTCTTACGACCAAACTTATCTATTACAGTCATGGCCAACATGGTAAATATAAAATTCGTTGCACCTATAGTTACGGACTGAAGTAAGGCATCATCTGTACCAAATCCAGTCATTTCAAAAATTCTTGGTGCATAATACATGATTGCGTTAATACCTGACATCTGGTTGAATATAGCAACCAATATGGCAAGCATAACCGGCAAACGATACTCCTTTGCAAACAGATTTGCACTGGATGCTTCGTTATCCCCATGTAAGGATTCTTCGATTTCTTTTAATTCATTTTCAGGATTACGAGAAGCTAATTTTTTTAATAAACTAAGGGCTTCTTCCGATTTCCCTTTCAAAACAAGTAATCGAGGGGTAGATGGGATATAAAATAATAATAAAAAAAAGATAAAAGCAGGAAGCGCTTGTACCCCAAGCATCCATCTCCATGCATCAACCTCAACTATAGATGAAATTAAGTAGTTGGAAAAGAAAGCCAATAGAATACCGCTTACTACATTTAGCTGAAACATACCAACCAATCTTCCTCGAAGATGTGCCGGGGCTATTTCTGCAATATACATAGGGCCAATAACCGATGATGCTCCAACACCAATTCCTCCAACAAACCGAAAAGAAATAAAAACCAACCAATCATCTGCCATAGCTGTAGCCAATGCTGTTATTCCATAAATAATTGCAATCACTATTAATACCACTTTCCTTCCATATATATCGGCAGGCTTACCTGCCGTCATTGCTCCGACAATTGTTCCGATCAATGCAATCGCAACTGTAAATCCATGCCAAAATCCATCCAATTCGAATATCTCCTGAATGGATTTTTCAGCACCCGATATTACTGCTGTATCAAAACCGAATAGTAATCCTCCCAAGCTTGCAATTAAAGCACATATGAACACATAGGTATTTTTTTTCTTCATCACCGTTTTATTAAATCGTTTGTAATTCGATTGCTAAACTACTGAGGTGTCCTGAAAACGACTCCAACAAATGTTACCAGTGATGTCTTATATGTTTCTTTTTGAGCTAAACTAATAGTTTGTATAAATCTTGATACATGAATTGTACTAATGTTACTTATTGAGTAATAAATTATAATTATATGACATAGCCAAAAAGTAGAAAGGACCTATTCACAATATAGGTCACCAAACTCAAACCTTTTTTGCAGAGTATTTTGCAATTATTTTTCCTATTTGATCATAAGATCCCTAATATTTTTAATTCCGTTTCTCTTTCGAAATACTACATATGTCTTTCATGTGAGTCTTCTTAGCTTCTACCGGATCGATTCTTCTATTGATATAGGCAAGTCGCCCATGTTTTTTTTAAACGAATTGAAGAATGGGGTACCATTTCGATTTTAAGAAGCATTACTAAATTCATGGTTAGCTCATCCTATACGGACAAATTCAGTAATTTTATTAGTAGCTAATTCAAAGCATCCGATCCTCATGGTGGATATAACTTTTCTATCTCTATTAGAAATGTATTGATTTTAGTAATGTCTTAGTCTTTTGTCCTTCGTAATAAGCAAGGATATTTTTATGAACTAATATGGTATAATTATCGAAGATGTCTCTTTCAAAGCCCTATACTTTAGATTGAAATTATTGGTACAGGAAGTCCCCTTTCTCCATTTTGAGACAAAAGAATGGAAAGACGAAATATGACGTGTGCTGGAGATGGAGCAACCGTTTCCAAATGTTACAAAAACTGGCATGTAATTCTCCTATTGATTCGATTAAGTTATTGATAATCTATTCACTATGATATGCTTTAATAAATCATTTCATATCAATCAACACTAATGCAAATAAATTACAGTACATCATTCTTCCTCAATGGAAGTAAGATTTCGTTAATCTATGAATATGCAAAAGATATTAAATAATACAATTATTTTTGAAGTAAATACGATTAATTAAAACACTACAAAAAAAACCGTAATTAAAATATTAAGAAACTTCCTCTCTCTAACCAAATAAAGTGAGAATTAACCATTCCTACCCAATAGAATCTTCGTCTTCATTCAGTTCCATTTCCTATCCAACTTAATTTACAGCACATCCATATCTTCAGTAATTTTTTCATTAACTATTTTTGCATAAATCTCTGTTGCTTTTAAGAGGTATTCAAATAATTTTGAAACTGTTTAAACTTGCATTCCATTGAATAAAATAACAGTTATTACAAAGGTGTGCATGGTTATGCTTTTCTGGATGTTGCACATATACCCATTTTTTTTCAAATAGCTATTTAATTTCTGCTTGGTTAACCGAGGTATTAATCTATACAATTCTTGAATAGTAGAGAAGTCCTCATATTTTTATTTAATCCACTTGTTTTCATTAGAATCGTTATTCGACAACTAGTATTTGTCTTACTTCTGTCAATAACGATCCATTCTTTACGATTAGAGCTCAATTTAGAGATATCTGAATAAGACAGTCTGGTATAACACTAGGGAAAAATAGCGCTTAATCCGTTAAGAATAAGCGCTTTTATTTTATCTGACAATAATAGGATACAAAAAAAATATCAGCACTACTGATATAAAATAATATTGACTTTTTTTACCTTGTACATTTTATCCATTTTTTTTAAAATGATATATGCTAGTTAATTCCCCCTTTATAGTCATACTTTAAATTGCCTTAAATCAAAAGCTAACTACAAGAGTGTCAACGAAACCAATTAAATAATCATTTCACAATATATCATTCACTTACAACATTTACTAAAGAGCCATTGACTATTAAAAAATAGCTATCAAAACATGATGAATAAAAACAACTCTACATAACAAATTTACATCCCGCCCCATTAAATACAAACAATCTATGAACTAATTGAAATATTAATTAAGACGTTATTGTGCTTAGCTTTTTATCACATAACTATTCGGTACATCTTTGTGCCACAAATTCTTCACAAAATAATCCCATCGTTTTCTGAGGAAATACTTATTGTAGTAAAGACTGCTGTGATCACATTCCGGTACCAACAGCAATTCAAAATCTTTATTGGCTTTTATTAAAGCATCTGCCATTCGCATGGATGAAGCCGCATTTACATTGTTGTCCATGTTTCCATGCGCCAACATTAATTTCCCCTGCAGATAACCTGCTAAAGACAAATTGGATTGCTCGTCGTAATGTTTCCCTGCGGGAAATCCCATGTACAATTCGGGCCACCAAGCTTTGGCAATTCTGTGATCGTGATTCCCTGCAGAAGAAACGCCAACCTTGTAAAAATCAGAATGAGTTAACAGTGCATGTGCCGCATCGTATCCTCCGGCCGAATGACCATAGATTCCAACATTTTCAATATCGATATAAGGATATTTAACCGCCATTTCCCTGATCGCTTTAATATGATCGGGAGCACCTATATCGCCAAGGTTTTTATAAGAGAAATCATGAAATTTTTTGGATCGATAAGCAGAGCCCAATCCATCGACCGTAATTACTACAAAACCGATTTGTGCTAATGACACATCCATACTGTACAATGCCGAAGTAAATGTTTTAGGTGAACGAATTGTTTGCGGACCAGAATAAGTTCCATCAATAATCGGATACCTTTTTGTAGAATCCATCTTAAAAGGACGATAAATCACTCCATAGATGTCTGTTTTGTTATCTCTCGCTTTTACTTTGTACATCTCCGGAGCTTTCCATCCCATTGCAACAAGGTCCTCAATATCAAGTTGAGCAAGATCAAGAATCTTTGTTCCGTTTTTTACACTTCGAATTAGAAAATGATTGGGCAAATCAACCCGCGAATAATCATCGAATACATATTTACCATTCGGGCTTACTGTACAAGTATGAGTTGCATTTTCAGGGCTCAGCAATTTAAGTCCAGAGCCATCAGTGTTGATCGAATACAAATACGTGTAATATGGGTCACCTTTTTCTATACCACAAGCGGTGAAATATATTTTCCCCTTTTTATCATCCACTTTACAGATTTCGCGGACCACATATTCTCCCTTGGTGATTTTATTTATTTGCTTACCGGTTTCATAATCGTACAGATACAATTGATTCCAGCCTTCTTTCTCCGATGACCAAATAATTTTGTTACTGGTTTTATTTATCCGGTACAAAAGCATATTTACATCCACATAGGTGTCAGCGGTTTCGGAAATTACGGTTCTGGATTTTCCAGTCTCAACATTTATATCAATTAATTCCCTTGTTTGATACCCTCTTTGGTAGCGAATGATATACGCATGTTTATCAGATTTCCATTCAAAACCACCTTCTAAAAAGCTTGCATATTCAGGAAGGTCACATTCTATTTGTTTACCCGATTCGATATTAAAAATAACAAACGACGTTTTAGCAAGACATGTATCACCCGCAAGTGCACGTTCGTAAGAGTATACTTCGGCCCGTAATCCTTTTTCAGGAGCACTGTGATACATATATAAATTTTGAGCTTCTTTACGGTTAAACTTGCTGCAAATAAGATATTTTGAGTCTGGAGACCAATACGCACTTATTCCGTATTCTACATCTTGCTTTTTGCTTTCATTTCGCACAAATTCCCATGGAATGGAATTGCCATAACTAAGTGTTTCGCACCCATCTGTACTTAGAGGAACAATATTGCTGCCATCTTTATCTTTCAGATAAATATTATAATCCTTTATAAATGCAATTTGTTTGTTGTTTGGAGCAGGCAACTCAGTAATATTTCTTTTTTCGGGATTAGCTGCCGATTGTAATTGATAGTTTCTCAAATTAATTGTAAAACAAGAAGTGTCTACTGTAAACTTCAATGTATCTCTCCCCTTTAAACTAAGTCCAGTTAATTTTAATTCATACGCTTTGTATTCTTTATGCAAAAACTCAGAAACTTTTTCTGCCAATTTTGCATGATCAAATAAAGGTGTTTTTTGTTTCTTTTTTAAGTCTGCCAAAAAATACTCATTCCCTTTTCTTGTTTTGGTTGAATACCATAATGAATCCCCCTTACCAATCCAGTGGGGTTGAATTCCTGCATTATAAATTTTAGCCCGAGAATTATAGTAAAGCCACTTTTCAGCTTCCTGATAGTCTTTCAACTCTCCCTGCGCAAATATATTTCCTGCGCAAAGCAGAAAAAATATAATGATCGTTATTTTCTGAACTTTCATTTGTTTTTAATTAATAGTATGATTTACATTATTAAATTATTAAAGGCTTTCACACCTCTATTCAGTAACCATTTCTTATTCTTTTACTATTTTCGATATAAATTGGCTGTAGAATGACGGGATGGACTTTTTTCGAATTCAGGAAAATACCGCGCTACAATTTCATACAAATCAGGATCGTATTTCTTCATATCTTCCCGGGTATTCACCCAATTGTGTTTTCCATCAGGAACCTTTACCTCGGCATTTATATTAAACCAGTTCTGAACTCCTTCAGCCCAATATTCATATATATTGGTGGCGGCATACATTTTTTTGTATTTCCCTTTAGCAATGGCATTATCCAATTTTTCCTGCAGTAAATTATTGAATGTAGAATCGATTGGTGCAATTCCAATCAAATGAATTGCATGTGCAAATTCATGAATCAAAATATCCTCAGCATGGTATTTATCAATCTGATAAGCAAGCAGATTCTCTTCAGCACAAGATGTTAACGGCAATTCCATATCGCCGCCAAGTCCCCGGGCTCTAAGATCCCAGTTCAAAGTAGTGTCCTGAGCCAAGTGCGCATGTTCCGGAATATCTGTTGTTCCTTCGTAGCGAGCCATAATTGCAAGTCGGGCATTTTCTTTAACCATCTGATTCAAAAATTTACCAGGCAAACTTTTAGTCAAAAAATCGACAATATTACAAGCCACATAAAAAGCGGAATCAGGAACTTTATTAGAGCTCATGATATGAATTCCATTCACGTTAACATACTTTTTATAAAATGAATCGAATTTAAAATCGGAAGGCGGAGATGTAATTGTAAATATTTTTTGCCCTGACTGATCCGTTTTTTCATTCTTTGCAGATACCACGTACAAAGGCATCAAAACCGCGATTAGAATAAGAATTTTTTTCATTTATAATGTTTTTTATTATTTATTTAACTTCGACAAGCGAACTAACAAGCTTCCATGGGGAGGAATTTCTTTAACAAGATTTTCATCGGTTTTCCCAATAATTTTATGTTCCCACAAATCTTTTACCTTATATACATTTCGATGGATACTAACATCTGTTGCAAAATACATCGTCTGTTTTTTCCAATCGTAATCCAACTTCCAGACTTCATCGGTACGGTTTAAAAAGCAGACAGCCACTTCTCCGCCAGCAAGAGGTTTTGCCCAGATTTCATATTCCCCCATATCCATAAATTTTCTGGCCTGGTGTCCGTCGGAATCCTGATCAATTGCTATTACCTCCTCATTCATAAGAATTTCAGCTGTAGCCTTATCCAAATTTCGCAAATCGTTTCCTGCCATCAATGGTGCGGTCAACATGGCCCACATCGAAAAGTGTGTTTTATTTTCATCCGGTGTCATGCCTCCATTTCCCACTTCCAGCATATCAGGATCATTCCAATGTCCGGGACCTGCAAATTCATATAACTCAGCTTGTTTATCAATGATGTCGAGAACACCAAGTCCTCCCCAATCAAAAGTACATTGGTAACAATCCCGAATATCAGCCGTTGTTCTCCACAAATGTCCGATTCCTTTCCCCCACTTCCAAGGCTCACTTTCGCCCCATTCACAAATCGAAAATACAATCGGTCTTCCGCTGGCTTTAAGAGCGTCACTCATTGTTTTATAAGCTGCTTCAGCATTTTGTCCCTGATCGAAACACCAGTCGTATTTCAAGTAATCTACGCCCCACGATGCATAAGTACGAGCATCCTGAAACTGATATCCACGACTGCCCGGACGAGACTGACAGGTCATTGATCCAGCGCAAGAGTAAATGCCAAATTTTAAATCTTTGCTATGCACATAATCAACAAGTACTTTCATTCCTGAAGGAAACCGTTCTGGATCAGCAATAATATTTCCAAGACTATCGCGGCCTATCTGCCAGCAATCATCAATCACCAAATATTCGTAACCAGCATCACGCATTCCACTTTCAGCCATTGCATCAGCCATTTCCATAATCAGACTCTCGCTTACATTACAACCAAATTTATTCCAGCTGTTCCATCCCATTGGAGGCGTAAGTGCTAACTCTTCAGATTTTTGACTGTATCCTTGAAATACCTGAAATACAATTAAAATTAAAAAATACTTTCTTATCATTTTCAATATTTTTTCAGTTCGACGAAATAATTTATTTACAAATGAATCCTCTAATTAAAAAAGATTATAAACCAACTTACAAGAAAATCGCAAAAACATTCTACGCTCGAAAGAACTTTAAAATGCTTTTGCGATATGTATTATGTTCTAAAAATTATTAACCTCCGGTATACCCTGGGTTTTGAACCAAATTTGAATTGGTGTTTAGTTCTCCAAGTCCAATTGGAAAAAGGATCGTATGTGCCCCTTGAGGTTCATGATTGTACCAGCTTTTTGTTTGGTATACACCAAATCGAATCATGTCTGTTCTACGTCTGAATTCAGCAGCAAACTCCCAACCCAATTCATCTAAAAACCGACCATACAATACAGCAGACTGATCTCCAGGAGAATCGATTGTTCCATCTTCGGCCAATGTTCCATATTGAATGGTTGTATTGCCCAACAATTCAGCTCCGGTTACCTTTGCATCGTTAATATCGTCAAAATCACGAGTTCTCACCTCACTAACCAAAACTGCTGCCTCATCACTTTTTCCTGTACGAAGCAGGCATTCAGCCTTCATGAGTAATACATCTGCATATCTAAAATAAGGCAAATCATTACTCATGTTACTCTTACATCCAGCTTCAATTTCATATTTACAAACACGATAACCTTCCTCAAATTCGCAATCATAAATACTAGGCATTTTGTTGACTAAAGTCATTACAACACTCCCATCAGTAGCATTTAGCTGATCACCATGTAACCATGTCGCATCAAATCGCTTATCCTGAGGGCTATAACTACTAATAAACTGAGGATTTGCACTTGAACCACCCCATGGTTGCGCTGTCATATTAAAAACATCACGATGTGCAGGCAACAGCTGTTTCATGTGCGCATTCCAACCAGTTCCATTTTTATTGTCATAAGGAACAGCAAAAACTATTTCATCAGAATCTTCGTTATCAACTTTAAAAATATCCTTATAATTTGATTCAAGATCATATTTCTCACAAGAAATCACTTCGTTACAAGCAAGAATACATTTCTCCCATTCTGCGGTGCCACTATACACTTCTGCATTTAGATACATTCTGGCCAATAACTGATAAGCAGCCCATTTTGTGATACGCCCGTATGTCGTTTGGTCAACAACTTCTGTTAAATTCTCAATAACATCAGTATCAGTTAACTCACCAATGATAAATTTATAAATATCTGCCCTTGAAGATTGTTTGGGCAATTCATCATTATAAGCAATAACAAGAGGAACATTTCCGTGAGTATCACAAAGAATTGAATACCACAATGCACGCAATGCACGCAACTCTGCTACTACTTTTACTGATTGTTCTTCTTCAATTGGAAGTGATCCACTTTGAATTTGAGACATCACCCGATTCACATTATTTATAGCCTCATAACAGGTCAACCAGGTATTTCGGCATTGCCATTGTTCATTATCCCACGTATGAAAATGCATTCGTTTATAAGTTCCCCCATCATCCCATCCATTTGGTCTTGTTGGAGTAATAATAATATCACCAGGTTCCTCCTGAATATCAAATAAGCCCTGCCACCCCATAATGTAACGAAGCGGAGTATAACCAGAAGCGATTAATGCTGTTACATCAGCTTCCGTTGCCGTAAAAGTTTCTTCCAATACTTCAGAATAAACTTCCTCATCCAATTTAACACAGCCTCCAAACAAAATTGCAAGCAATAAAATAAAACCAGTAAATGCCGGCTTTACATATATACGTTCTTTTTTATATATTAATTTCATGATTCCAGGTTTAAAAGGTTACGTTAACACCAAATGTAAATGTTCTTGTAGTAGGATACTTGTCTCGTTCATCATTACCCGGAGCTAAACCTGTTTGTTTCACCTCAGGATCAATCCCTTCGTAACCAGTAAAAGTGTGTAGATTCAATCCTGATACGTAAACTCTTAAATTTTTGAAAACATCTTTATTTTTAAGATTTACAGTGTATCCCAAGGTAATGTTATCAATTTTCCAATAATCACCATCCTCAACATAATAACTCACATAACGCTGATCATCATTCAATACAGCTTTCCCATAAATTTTATCATAAGCAGAATTTAAGGTATTGTATGCAATCTTTGGATTTTCATAAAACATCCGAGAAAAATTTAAAATTTGATAAGAAAATGCTCCCCGCATGTTGATGTTCAGATCGAAGTTTTTGTATCGAAAGCTATTGTTCCAGCTAGCATAGTATTTTGGAATTCCATTCCCTAATACCTGACGATCATCTGTTGACGATTCTGCTGCTGAAATTCTTTCGCCATTAGGTTTTTCTATTATCCAAATACCATCGTCTGAGATATCGACACTCTTTAATCCATAGAAATTTCCTATTTGTCCCCCTATTTTAACAATATGAGTTGTTGTTTGAATCGGCTCGCCGGTATAACCATCTTCAGGATAGAAAAAGTCATTTGTGGTTTGAAACTTGTCATTTGATAAAGAAACCAATTCATTTTTGTTGGTTGAAAAGGTCATATTAGCTTTCCACTCAAAGTTTGGTGTTTTAATAGGAGTCACATTAATCAAAGCTTCAAAACCCTGATTTTTAATTTCGCCCACATTTGTCATGATGCTGCCATAAAGGTATGGTGGTGTTGGAACATCGTAATTCCATAAAGCATCTTTGGTTTTTCTATTATAAAAATCAAAAGCTCCGCTAACTCTACCATTTAATAATCCAAAATCAAGTCCTATATTAATTTCCTCTTTTTTCTCCCAACGCAAATCAGGATTATCATTTCGGGCAGGAACTAACTTTCGAACCCATTCTTTATTAGAATAAAAATAATCGCTATAATTTAAACTACTTAAAGAATTATAAGAATCGGCCACATTAGTACCGGTAACACCAAAACCAGCACGTAATTTTAAGTTATCAATCCAGTTAATTTCTTTAACAAAATCTTCTTCAGACATTCTCCATCCTACAGAAACTCCAGGGAAATTTCCCCATTTATGATCCTTACCAAACCGGGAAGAACCTTCTCTACGAAGACTTGCCATGAATAAATACTTATTGGCAAAAGAATAACTTACCCTGGAAAAGAAAGCAATCAATTTATCAGAGTATTTATAACTATCCATGCCTGCTTCTCCTTTGGTCAAACCACTTCCAATTTCAAGATTATTGTACGTATATCCATCAGTAGGAAAGTATTTGTTGTTGGCCCAGAATCCTTCCGTCATGTTGTCTTCATAATTATAACCAGTAAGAACAGATAAATTATGATCTCCGTCTATCACTTTCTTATAATTTACAGTAAACTCTGTATAGTTGCCTAAATAATTTTCGGTACCACGAGAAGCATAACCTTCTGCCCCATACTTAGTTGTTGAAACATGATTTTTAGTTTCATAATATCCGCGAATGTTTGAATTGCTTTTTCTGGTGTACATTCCCTTTACGTTAAGCCCTTCAAATAGTTTATAAGTTAAACTGGCCTTAAATCTCACATTACGGTACTTGTTTTCACCATCAGACTCTTTCAGGTATGCAACTGGATTATCGTAAAAATATACATCGCGCTCATACCAACGACCATCTTCATTTTTAATTGGTTCAGTCGGATTTCGGATTAATGCCTGTCGATAAACATATTTATTAAAACTATATCCATCTCCACCAGTCCAGAAATTTTGTTCGCTGATTATAGTCCCGATATTTGCAGTTAATTTACCATCAAACATGATGTGACTAACATCAATACGACCGGTATATTTTTCATTATCTGTTTTAATAAAAACACCTTGATTATTTTTATAATTAAGTGAGGCTGTTAAACTTGTATTCTTAGTGCCACCTCGAAAAACAACATTATGAACATGGCTGACAGCTTTTCTTGTAATTTCATCCAGCCAGTCTGTATTGGATCCATAATCTTCCAAATTAGCTCCTGTGAACGAATAACCTTCATTCCACTTTGCTCTTAAGTCTTCAGCATTCATAAAATCGAGCTTACGGCTGATAGATGCAATTGAGACATAACCATCATAGGAAATGGTAGGTTCCATACCTTTAATGCTTCTTTTTGTTGTAATAATGATAACTCCATTTGTTCCACGAGTTCCATATATTGCCGAAGCCGATCCATCTTTTAATACATCGATAGATTCAATATCTTCCGGAGCAACAGATTCAAGGCTTCCTGGAACACCGTCAACCAACACCAAAGGAGCAGAATTTCCTAACAATGAGGAATTTCCCCGCAACATGATTGTCGCACCTTCTGTTGGATCTCCTGAAGGTGTTGCAATGGTTAAACCTGCAACTTTTCCTTGAATCAATTGAGCAGCATCTTTGACAGCTCCCTTAATAAAATCATCAGACTTAACGGATGCAATAGCACTGGTAACATCACCTTTTTTAACACTACCATAACCGATTGCAACAACTTCATCCAGTCCAAAAACATCTGGACTCATAACAATACTTAATACATTATCAGTATACTCAACCTTTTGATCCTTAAATCCTATAAATGAGAAATGAATTACATCTCCAACAGATGCCTGAATCATAAATTTACCATCGATATCAGACACTGTACCAACGGTTGTTCCATCAATAAATACAGAAACACCCGGTAATGGAACTCCAGAATCATCGACGACAGAACCTTGAGCAAGTTTTTGGGAAAAAACCTGCCCCGATAAACACAAAAAAATCACTAAAACAAGTAAAAACCTTAAACAGCAGTTTTTATTACCAAGCTGTTGAGGGGGGATGACAATTTTTTTCATGAATGTTATTTTTGGGTTAAAAAATATAACTCAAATCTGTCTATTCTTTAGGCTTTGGACTATCACTATTGTTTAAAAAAGTAACAAGCATGTGTTATAAGTCATTTTATTGAAAAAAAAATCCTTCCCCAGACAAAAAAACTGCAAATCTCTCTTTTGAGATTTGCAGTTTTCAGAACTATCCACCATTAAAAACTAGCTAAAATATTTTTTCCTTATTTATTGCTTAACAGTTCTTACACCAAATACCGGTCCTGCTCTATGCCCTTCGTGAGGTTTAAATGTAACCAACACTTTATCTTTGGTCATGCAAATATCATCAGGCAATTGGTATAAGATATCAACGAATTCACCCGGCTTTTTTTCTGCGATATTTTCTGTAGCAAGTAATTTTCCATCAATTAAGACATCAAATGTTTTAGCACCAGTACTTCCGCCCCAATATTCAACAGCCAAAGCCAATCGATTTCCTTTCATCAATCCCATTTCGAAGGACATTATACCACCTCTGTCAACAACGCGGGATCTTTTATTTTTTATCACATCAACGGATGATTTTTGGCTTGTAAAATTATGATCCCGTTCGGGCTGCATTTCTCCTGGTTGGAAAAAGTCAACTGTCATTTCTTCCAACTTCTTTTTCTGTGCTTGTTTAGCTTGATATTCCTTTTGGTATTTCGCCCATGATTCTTGGTTGAAAATATCAAAATATACAGAATACCTTACATCATGCACTTTATAGAATGGCTTCAAAACAAAATCATGTAAATATCCAACCGATTCTGTTTTGAATGTATTTACTTCTCCTTCTACAGAACTCAACCAATTAGAAGGATCTCTATCTTCTGTCATAATTACAGGCACATACATTGCATCAGTTGCTTTTGGATCGTCTTCTGGGCCTAATTCACCAGCCATTACCATCGGCCCATACATAACTGCAACACGGTTGCTGTCATCAGGCATGGTTTCCAAACGAAGAGTAAAAGGCATCTTATATTCCAATACATCTCCATTTTTCCAGGTTCTTTCAATGGAAATAAAACTTTGCGGTTTTTCTTCAACAGATATCTTTTCCTTATTGATATAAATCTCCACACCATTTTCAGCCCATTTTGGGTAGCGCAACTTAAGCGTAAATTTGCTTGGTTTTTCGCAGTTAAACTCCAATTTTGTTCCTTGTTCTTCCGGGTAAACAGTTGTCTGCTTTACAATCACACCCTTGCTTTTCCAGTTTAATTCAGAACCAATAAATTGACTTACATACAATTCATTATTGTTGTGAAAATAAATATTTGCTCCATATTTTGAATGATTCTCCATTCCTGTGCCCACACAACATGTAAACCAATACGGATCCTGATAAACCTTATGACCACCCATTTCCAATGACAAATTATAAATCACCCGTCCATCTGTAGGGTGCTGAGAGGATAAAATGTGATTGAATAATGCTCTTTCATAGAAATCGGCAACTTCAGGAGCGGCATCCCACTCAAAAAGATGACGGGACAGCTTCAACATATTGTACACATTACATGTTTCAGTCGTATTTTGACTAAGGCGGTTGCGCAAATGATCCGACTCCCCAAAATATTCATGATTGCAATTACCGCCTGTAACATAGGAGTGATGATTTACAACACGATCCCAGAAAAACTCAGCCGATTCTCTATCAGACAAATCCCCTGTAAGCTCATAACGACGTGCACATCCAACTAATTTTGGAATTTGTGTATTCGCGTGTATTCCCGGCAAAATATCAACATGGTGAGCCAAAGAATCAAGCACCTTTTTGTGATGAAAGACCTTAGACAGCTGCAGATATTTCTCATTTTTGGTTAATCCGTAAAGATCAGCCAACGACTCATTAATTCCTCCATGCTCACAATCCAGCATGTTCTGAATTTGTTCAAAATTTAAGTCTTTTACAATGGTTGTTAACCAATCTGCAAATTTTATATTGATTTGTAAAGCCTTCTTATTCCCGCATAAATTATAAGCGTCAGTCAAACCAGCCATCACTTTATGCTCGGTATAATAGGGTACCCATATTCCATTCAAATCAAATCCTTTCGAACGTATATCTCCTTTTGCTACTTCCTCTTCAAGGATCCGCTTTCCGTGAGGGAAAGCACCTATATATCCTTCACCGTCAACATTCTGACAAGCTGCCAGCTCATCAACAATATAATTAACCCGGTCAAGAAAACGCTTGTCATTTGTTGAATTATACATTAAGGCACAGGCACTTAAATAATGTCCTAAGCTATGTCCTGCTATTGTATTTGCCTCCCAGCCGTCATAATGCTCTGCTTTAGGCTGAAGACCTGCTTCGATCCTAAATTTTGCCAGCAATCTGTCTGGTTCATAATTCAACAAGCTCTGCACATTTAATTCCATGGCCTTTTCAAAAGGGCCATCAAGCAATTTAACATCCTTTAAATCAAATGGCAGTACTTTAAATTCAACCACCTCAAGACCGTTCGTGCTTATTCGATTATCTTCGATACCCGAACAGGAAGATAATCCAACTCCAATACAAATTGAAAAGAATAAGGCTCTACAAAAATCAAATCTCATATTTTAATAATTATATAGTTATCAAAAAATTACAGTCTCAATTATTTTACTTTCCATTCCAAAATACCACCCGAATCGTCTTTTTGCAATTGAGCCGTAATTCGAAGTGCTTTTGCTTTTACAGGCTTAAAATTCACTGTATTGTATTTATCAAGTTCCACTTTAAACTCATCGCTGGTTTCAACAGGAACCCATTTCCCCTTGCTGTCTTTGTATAATAATGACCATTTTTCGGGCACCTTATAATTGCCGTCGTAGTGATCCATTTCAAGCCAATAAACCGATGACTGAGACAATACAACAGGCTCCTTAAATTCATAATCAGCAGTTTCTTCCGATCCTTCTTTCTGCCACCAGTAGAAATACGATTTATCAGTATCACCCGAATTCTTAGGAGTAAACCCATCATTCAAACCTGGGGCCCAATCTGTTGATGAAAATGCCTTGGCTGAATCTGCAGGTGCATAAACTGGTTTTACAATAGCCGATTCTTCCCCAGAAGGCAGCCAAACCAACATATTTGCTGTTCCCCGATTATTCCATGCATAATATGGAATGGCTTTAAGATTTGCAGGTTCAATTGTTTTTGCATCTCCCGATTGACTTACCCGGCTTGCTTTCATTGTAAGTGTTACCACTCCACCTAATAGGTTTTCTTCAAATTGAGAACTCACCTTTGCATCCGGCGATACAAACTCATCGAATAAATACGCATTATTGTTGTCTTTATCCTCGAAGCAATACACTATAGGACCACGTTGGTAAGCCAATTTGTTATGATCATTGATCACCTTTTCGCTGACTTTAATTTTGCGCACAGGCATAAGAAATTCAACTTCTATCTGATCTCCCGCATCCCACTTTTCTCTCAAAATGGCATAACCATTCACCATTTCGGGTGATTTCTTCTTTCCATTTACTTTAATGGTATAAGTATCTGTGACATTTTCAACAAAGTGATACAAATCAGATGGTACAGGTTGATTTTGTGCCCATCCCGGAATGCGAATTTTCAGACCAATACGTTCATTTGTCTTTTTATCAACTGAAATTGTAAGCTTACCATTCCAAGGGTATTGTGTTTTTTGTGACAGACTCAGGGTATCCTTTCCTACTTCAATGTCAGCATGACCTTCAGAAAATAGATTTACGTACACAGAATGTTCATCAGTTGTATAAACATAACCCGGTATCGAGGCCATAAACCGGGTAATATTGCCCGGACAACAAGCACATCCAAACCAAGGTGCGCGATCATGATTATGAACAGATTCTAGAGGATTATCGTAGAAGAATTTATCGCCGCTTAAGGATACACCCGAAATCACACCGTTGTACAACACACGTTCAAGTACATCGTAGTATTTAGAATTTCCATCATTCAGAAACAAACGGTAGTTCCAATAAACATTTGATATCGAAGCACAAGTCTCACAATAAGCTGTCATATTAGGCAATTCGTAATTCGGACCAAAACCTTCACCTTGAGCACGGGAACCGATTCCACCCGTAATATATAATTTTTTAGAAACCACATTTTCCCAAACACATTTTGTGGCTTCCATCAATTGCTTATCATGCATCAAGGAAGCAACATCCGTTACACCTGAGTAGAGATATCCCAAACGAACAGAATGACCAACCGCTTCATCCTGTTCAACAATTGGTTTGTGGTCCTGACTGTATTCATTCAATTCATGGCCATCAGTACCTTTCCCCGTTTCATCAATAAAAAAACGCGCCAGCTTAAGGTATTTTTCATCATTTGTAACCCGATATAATTTCACCAAGGCCATCTCAACAATCGGGTGACCTGAAGGAACTTTCTTTTGTCCATCGCCCGGGCCGAAAACCTGATTCACCAAATCAGCATTTTTAATCGCAATAGTAAGTAATGAACGTTTGCCTGTTGCCTGATAATGAGCAACTGCAGCTTCGTACAAGTGACCACAATTATAAAGTTCGTGACTGTTTAAACGATCCCAACGTCCCTCTCCGTACCAACGTTTCAAACGCTCACATTTGTTGGTTAAACAAGTGTACAGGTAACCATCTTCTTCTTGTCCTGCACCAATTAAGGTGATCAAACTGTCCAGATAATGATCCAATTTAGCATCGTACTCTACCGCCAGCGTATATGAAGCTCCTTCCAGCACTTTATAAACATCAGTATCATCAAATGGAAAATCACCTTGGTGTTCTCCTTTGATCAAACCACCAGCCAGAGCAAAATTATCCATACGCCCGGTCTCTTCACACTTTTTAAATGCTGATGGAATTGACACAGTTCTGTTAATTTCAATTTTAGGAGCCCAAAACTGATCATTTAAATGAACAGAGGTAAAGGGAACCGGATTTAAATGTCCTACAGTTTCATTCTCCTTTTTAGCACAAGAAAATGCCAGAAGGCTAAACAACATTAGGATGCTGAAATATCTTAATCTCATTATATATCTATATTAGTATGAAAATTCGGCATCGGAATTATTCCAATTCCCATTCGGTAATTCCTGAAGCATTTTTTTCAGGCAACTTCACTTTAAGTTTTATTGCAGTGGTCTTCACTGCTTTGAATGAAACTTTACTGGGAACACCTTTTGTTACAGTGTAGGGTTCATTATTCTCAACAGCCATCCACTCACTGTCATTATTTTTATAGTAGATTTTCCACTCTTTTGGTGTGCGACAGCCACCCCAAGGTGAATCATCATACCAATAAACTGTTGAACCACTTACTGTTTTCTCACCTTCAAATTCGTATGAAATCCATTCTGTGGTTCCTTCTTTAGGCCACCAATGGTAATAAGGTACAGCTTGAGCCTTACCTTTTTTAGGAATGAGTTGGTCGTTAACCGCACTAATTGCTTTCACCAAATGCGAGGCATTAACTCTACTTTCCGAGGCAAGAGTGGGTTGTTGCATGGGACGACTGGTACTTAAATCGTTAGAAAGCCAAACGGTCATTTCACCACTTCCACGATGAGCCCAGGCATAGTAAGGAATCATGTTTAATTGAACATCTTTTACTTCGATTTTACCTTGTTTGTTGTAATTAAGTACCTGAGCATCGGTATGAATCATATTGATGCCATACAGTAAGTCTTGTTTGTTTTCAACAGTAAATACCGGTTTTTGTGGAATAACAGCACTCAATACACTATAATCATTATCAGGCCACTCGGCACAATAAACTACAGGACCGCGCTCAATTGCAACTCTGCCCTGATCTGCCTCTACCAATGGATGAGCTTTTACGGTACGCGCTTCCATATCGAAATGAACTTCAACTTTGTCGCCTTTACTCCAAATACGACTGATGGTGAAATAGCCATTTTTAAGTTGACTTGTAACAGGCTGCCCGTTTACTTTAACTGAATATGATAATTTTTTGTTATCAGTGAAAGTATATAAATCACTTGGTACTACTTGACTTAACACCCATCCCGGAATACGGATTTTAAGGTTGAAGTTTTGTTTCTTCTTTGGATTTACATCCAGATTAATATCACCAACCCATGGATAATTGGTTGTTTGTTTCAATACTACTGGTTTTCCATCTACCTTAATTTCCGAATTATTCGACATGAACAGATTTACATACAAATCACTTTTATGCACTGCATAAATATATCCTGGAACAGAAGGAATAAATCGGCAAATATTAGACGGGCAGCAGGCGCAGCCAAACCAAGGTCGGCGTTGGTGCTGACCAATTGATTCAAGAGGATTTGGATAGAAAAATCCATCGCCTTCCAATGAAACACCACTAATCAACCCATTATAAAGAGTGCGTTCCAGTACATCATAGTATTTTGATTCGCCATGAAGCAGAAATAGTCTGTAATTGAGATAAACATTTCCGATGGCAGCACAGGTTTCACAATACGCCGACATATTAGGCAACTGATAATTTTCACCAAAAGCCTCTCCATGCCCTGTAGCACCAATACCTCCTGTGATGTATAATTTTTTGCCCACAATGTTTTCCCAAATTCTATCGATGGCGTTTACATAGGTAGTATCACCGGTAAGTGCAGCCACATCGGCCATGCCAGTATACATATAGGCCGCACGAACGGCATGTCCAACAGCTTCGTCCTGCTCCAAAACCGGTTTGTGCGACTGGCTGTATTCACTTTTTATTGTGGTGTAACCACGCTTATCGAGCAGGAATTTTGCAAAGTCCAGATATTTCTGTTCTCCCGTTGCAACATATAGTTTTGACAAAGCCATTTCTGCAATCTGATGACCTGGAACTACTGTTACCTGTTCTGGATTATCACCAACTTCCCTTACGGCACAATCAGCATATTTTTTTGCAATATCCAGAAAATTTGTTTTCCCTGTTGCCTGATAATGCGCCAATGCTCCTTCAACCATATGTCCAAGATTGTACAACTCATGACTCAAATCTTCCTCTTTTTCCCAACGTTTGGTTCCAGCCCATTCATGTGGATGAGCAGGATTCATTGTACGAGAAGTGTATAAATATCCATCTAGTTCTTGCGCGGCTGCCACAATTGTCAGCAGACTGTCAACATATTTGTCTAATTTTTTATCCGGAAAAGTTTGCATTGAATAGCTTGCCCCTTCGATGGTTTTATATACATCAGTATCGTCAAATGAAAGACCTCCCACTTTAATCGTATCGTTTGGATGAGCCGCATTAATAAAGTTCTTATATCGTCCGGTTTCTTCACACTTACTAAAAGCCAATGGAATAGTAACTTCACGACTTGCTTTCAGTCTTTGTCCCCAAAACGAATCTGTAACTTTTACTGATGTAAAAGGAACAGGAGAAATGGGATATCCACCTGTTGTATTTTTTTCCTGAGCATTTGCAGCAAAACACAAAATGCAAAGTGCAAGTGTTAAAACTCTTTTAATTGTTGTCATTGTTATATCCTGTTTTTTTTATATTACTATTTCAGAAATTAATTACTTTTCGAATGTAAAATTGTATCGAAATGCTCACATAAGGTTGTCGGTTTGTTCAAAATAATAGTACAAATGTTTTTAATTCTTCAATTACATCGATTTATCAAGGCTTTATTCACTCCGTTCTCTAAATGAACTCAAATAGGAGTAAGTATTTTCGCCTTTAATTTTACTAGATTTAACTAATTGCCGAAAAATAAATTGATGAATATTATTTATCCGGAGATGTAATCTTCATTAATTCAATAATTTCCTGCTCGGTTAATACTCTGTTAAAAAGCTGAGAATTTGAAATATAACCAGTATAATTCTCTGCATAAAAACCACTGGAAGCAATCAAAATATCACTGTTTTTAACAAATAGATTAATTGGTTGTTGAGTATTTAGAACACCATCAACATATACCGATTCAACCATTCCATCAAAGCTCAGTACAATGTGATGCCATTTTGATGCTTCGGGGATTTCTTTATAGGCTAAATCAACAGAACCATCTCCATGAGCCACAGCTCCAAAATTACTTTTACCATACATTAATGCTGAATAGGAGCCTTGCAGCATGTTTTCACGACTATTCCAGGTTATCAGGCATTCTCCATCTCCAATTTTAGGATTAAATACCCAAGAAGATACAGTATACGATGAGTTCCAACTTAGACTATTAGGAGCAGATTCACTTAATTTAAAAAAGCTTTCTCCATCAAAAGCAATCGCTTTTACATCATCTACATATTTAATCTTGGGAAAACCTTTTTTAATAAAATATCCACCTAAACTTCCAGTATTTTTGAAGTTATAATCAAGGGAATCTTTTTCGAAGTTTTCGACGTCAAAATTCATTAATAAATGATCATCAGTTAAAAGGTTATCCTTAGAAGTTTTCGACAGCAAAGTCAATTCAGGAATTTCAAATAAATCACCATAAACTTTTAGATTCCAAATTGCTGGAAATAATCCTCCTTTTTCAGCTCCGGTCACTATAAACCTAACATAACGTGTGATTAATGAATTGTTATCATCAATCATTGGTGACCCACTTTGCCTGTTATTTGTTCTGTCTGAAAATAAGAACCAATTAATGCTATCGGAAGAACATTCAATTCTATATTGATAGTAAAAAGTTGAATATTCAAACTGAGTCATTACTCTTGCAACCTTCACTTTTTTACCCAAATCAACAACCAGAGATTGAGGGTATATACTTGACGCAGCCTTCCACATCGTTCCATTATTATTATCTGTAGCATATTCAGGTAGATATTTATAATCAATTGGACTATTTGTATATTTTGTGGCTGGTGATTCCAAATGATAATAAGATGAAGCTACTGTTTTGGCTTTAAAGGCCAAATCATTTTCAGGAATCTGGTTTTTCCTCAAATAACCTACTCCTTCATGCGTCGGAATTACCGGAAGAATAGTACTGTCATTTAGGAAATCAAGTCTATCAGCGCAAACTTGTCTGAATTCTCCACCAGTACTATGAGGATTATCATGACGATGATACAAGATATAATAATTGTCACCATCTTTTAAAACCGAATTATGCCCTGGACTATCAATACTTCCATCCTGATTTGTTTTCAGTATTGGAGAATTACCTCCGTAGTGAAAAGGACCTACCGCAGAATCTGCATAAGAGTAATGAACTGCATAGCTGCTCAACCTGCAATCACCTGACGAATACATTAAAATATACTTCCCATTGTGTTTTAATAAATAAGCAGCTTCAAATGCTTCAGGAATTTGAGTAATTGGAATTGATCCGCTTTCCAATATTGTACAGTGATCTTTGGGATCAATTTTAGCCCAGCCAAGTCCCCCAAAACTAGAACACCAAGTCCCGAAATAGGAATAGATTGATCCATCATCATCAATAAAACACTGGGCATCCAAAGCAGGTAATCCCTTAATTGCTGTCCCCACAGGAATAACGGCCTGTCCATTTTTCAGACTTTTCCATGGACCCGTTGGTGAATCAGAAACATAGGCGTAGATATTACAACCATGTTCACAATTACCCATAAAGTAGTAATACTTTCCATCCTTCCCTTTCAACACATCAGGAGCCCAACAATTGGTTAAACCATCCGGTAACTCAATATCTATTTCGGTGTTATACCAATTCACAAAATCTTTACTTACCCAAACTTGAGGTTCTCCTGAAGCCAATTTAATTCCATCGGTAGTAGAATATAAATAGAAGGTTTCTCCAAATTTTTTAATAGTTGGATCAGCAAAGTAGCCAGGTAATAATGGGTTATATATTCCCTGAATTTTACCTCCTATATCCTGTCCATTTAGGCAGAATGGAAATATCAATAGTAACAGATACAAACCTTTTTTGAGCATGATGATAATTTTTACCATAAAAAAACAAAAGAAATGATAATTCTCTTTGGAAATAAATAGACAAGCATAGCCAATTGGCTACGCCTATCTATATAGCTTATTATTACTTAATTGTAACATTCATTACAAAAGTAACCTGATATTGTGTACCATTCTTGGTGTAAATAAGTGCTTCTTTAACAGTATAATTATCTCCAACTGCACTTTTCCCTGGATATTGTCCAATATTTAATTCAAAACTATTTGAAGAAAATTCACAAAATAATTTACTATCATTATCACTATCCCAGCCGATTGCATTACCATCACTATCGAACCAAAAACCAAATCCGTTAGCAGTAGTATCGTAATTTAGTGATCCGTCAGACTCAACAGCAGCGAAGGCTATTTTACCCTCCGAAGGCGTTTCTTTTGCATCAAGCATTTTACTTGAAATAGTAGAAGGTTGCATTGACAAAGCCTGAGCCACTTTAGTAATATCTCCATTAGTATTTAGATTTATACTTGTCCCAGAATAATCGTCAGAAGCATCAAACGAAATATCATAGGTCAATATCAAATCTTTGGGCGCAGCATTCGTATCAATAGTTATATTACCCAAAATATCTGTATTGGTAAACTTCAACTTATAAGGCCACTGATCATCATTGCTTTCTTTTTCGTCCCAAGGATGAGCTTCATAAGTAGACGGAGCTCCCAATACAACAAGCCATAAATTTACACATCCTTCCGGCACTGTAAAATCGATGGATCCAGCTGTTTTCCTGTTCATTTCTCCATAAACACGCTGACCATCATTTAACAAAGCAACATATCCATAACGCCAACCGGCCCTTGTGAGTGAACTACTGTTATACTTTGTTGTGGTATTTGTAGTTTCGCTGTCAGTATACGTACCCGGATCTCCCGCGGCCAGTGCCGAACCAGGTGTTAAAGCTGTAAAATTTGTAGTAACCACAGTTCCAACAGTTGGTACATTTAACGGAATTACATTGTATCCGCTAGAACTAGGACATTTACTGTATGCCACCTGATAACTTCCATCGGTAAGTTGATAAAACTTATAGGAATGCTTACCAATATGGTTTTCGCCAAGCGAACGAAGAGCATCAAAATCCCAAGTTACAAACTTGGTCGCAGCCTCATACAATTCTGCGTTTAATCCATCCACAGTTAATCCGTTTATACGCATATAAGCTTGAATTGGATCTTCCGGTTCTTTAGCCTCACGCCATATTCTTCCGATCATGTCTTTCCCATGCTTTTCAGCCCAGTAATAGTGAATAAAATAACTGGCATAACGATAGTTCTCATGCAAAACATGTCGGTGATAATTATCACAATACACTGGGTAATGATAGCCCTCAAAAATTTCTCCAGGATAACTTTGGTAGGCTTGCCACTGCGCAGTCTGCTCCCAAAATGTATTGCCACCAGTTCCGCCAAACCCATAACGATATCCAGCACCATTACCAAGGTCACAGAAAACCTGATATTGAAAACTGTGACCAATTTCATGTGCAATTACTGATCCCACCGGATGAACAGTAGCCGGATTTATCCACAATGCACCAATAACATCATCATAACCTGAACCATACGCCATCCATTCGTCTGTATAGAAAAGATAAATTTGCATTTTGTAGTCATCAAGATTAGATTTACCTACTCCCACTTCCGCAAACTTTAACGCGTTAATATTTAAATCGTAGAACGATTCTGCTTTCAAAAGTAAATCGTCAATATCTACACGATAAAATTCAGGTACACTACTAGCATTAGGATCAAGCCCAAAATCAGGTTCCCATAAAACAATAAAATGATCCGATTGCTTACTTCGGACAAAAGACCATTTACTATCACCTCGCAACATGTCAAGGCTCTTATGTTCTTCAGGCTTATAAAATCGATCATAATCAGGTACATCTGATTCTGTTAGAATTGTAATGGCAGATGTAGTATCTACCATAGCTGTTGAATCTATAGGAGTAGGTTCCGGACGAGTTTCATGAATGTCACTTTTACCACATCCGCAAGTATAAACAGATGTAACAATAACAAACAAAATAAGTAAAAAACAATTGTATAAGCAGGAAAAACCCGACTTATACAATTTTAAATAGGATTTATTTTCTTTCATTTCTGAGTTATTCTACGTTGTAAGTAATATTAAGAGTAACAGTCACGCCATTGTAAGCAGCTATCAATTTTGCACTTACAGTATCTCCAGAAACAGCATTATCCGGATGATTACCTCCATATAGATATATTTCGGATTCGTTATGTCCAATACTTAAATAAATCAAACCTTCCGCCCATTCACCTGTTGTTCCGTCGGATTTAATCCAATAACCTGGTACATCTGAAGTGTAAACAGGATCTGTATCAACAACAGAACCCTCATATAATTTAAGATCACCAGAAATAATTGCCTGATAAATCTCATAAGTCGTCTTTTTGAATGCATTGCGTAATATTTCTTTAACATCATATTGTACACTTGCATAATCGTCACTGTAAGCTTTACCCAGCTCAATATCCATTACAACATCCTCCGGATCACCAGCAGGAGCAGTTTCAGGATCCTCATAAGCAATTACATTAACCGTAACATTCAACATCACAATTTTGCTATTAGCAAATAAACCGTATTTAATAACAAATGTCTGTCCTGCTGTTAAATGTCCCGGGTATTGTCCAAGACTAATTTTGTCAGCAGAGAAATCGCCATAATCACTATATACACTCGCATTATCGCCATATTCTCCTACAAATCCATTCATATCGTACCAGAAGCCATTCCCTGTAACAATTTCCTGATTATAAGAACTATCTTCATTGACTCCAACAAAACCAACCTCGTCCATTGAACTGACTCCCAAATCAATTAACGCCTGAGTGAGATTAAACTGAAGCGAATCAGGGTCGTAGTTGCTTTTAGGAATGATATTGATAGTTAAATCCTGAGTACTAACCACAGTTGCACTCAATTGTCCTGGTGCGGCAGCATTAATTGTTATAGCAACGGCCACACGTTGTTCATTGTATTTCAAACATTCAATAATTTTAATTGTCTGACCATCGGTTAAATGTCCTGGGTACTGCCCCACATTGAAAACACTGGTTTCAGAATCAAATTCAGCAAAAACCATGGCGTTCTCACCCCATTCTGAAAGATCACCATTAGCATCCCACCAATGGCCCCACGGAGAATTTGTATTTGTCATACCTCCAGCATCTGCATGTGTGGTACCTTCAATGGCAAAACCCTTAATTTCCGGAGCTCCGCTTTCACCGTTAATCCCAGCTAAAAGTTCCTCTCCCGAAATACCAAAAAGTTCAGCAATTTTATCAATTTCTACTGCTACGGCGGCACCATCATATAATGATTTACTCGTAGTAATTTCTACTGAATATTCAAGTACCAAATCTGCATTAATCTTCTCTTTCTGAGCTTGCAGAATTGAATCCTGACGCGCTATTTCGGCGATCTCATCAGCAGTCATCTCATGCACACCGCTAAAATCTTCATTATCAACACAACTAAGCAATCCTGCAATCAGCATGGACAGAATAATATATATATGTATTTTTTTCATCTGTGTATAATTTATTTTACGATACTTACTGCCTGCTGTTTAACTCTAAATTCACAATCATTTACGGCAAACAACAGGCAACTAAATTCATCACTTGATTCAAAGAACTTTAGTATCCCTCATTTTGAATGAGAGAAATATTCGCATCAATAGCCGATTTAGGAATCGGAAAATAGTTCCAGTGAGTCTCGGCAGTCGCATCTTTACAGAACCACGATTTACCATTAAAGACATTTCTGCCATCTGTCATCTTGAATCGGATAAGATCCTGACGACGATGATGTTCTCCTACAAACTCCCAGCCCATATCATCAAGCAAGCCACCAAACTTAATATCAGCTCCACCTTCGCTTGTTGTTACATAAGTATCCCAGTTGGCAAAACCTTCACTGGTATATTCCCGATGTCCGTAATCGTAAACGCTACCTCCTTTTAGTTGAGCAATAGTACGTGTAGCTTTCGCTACTGACTCTAACGAACGCAAGCGTATGTCCGTAATCAGATCAGCTGCAGTTTGTTCGTCACGACCAAGGCGCAACAAACATTCAGCTTTAATAAACATTGCATCCGCTAAGCGGAAAAAAGGTACGTCATCGCCCCCGGTTCCACCGTCACCAGACACAATTTCATATTTAACAAAACGATAACCTTCTTGTTGATAAGCACCAGGGTTATCGATAGAGTGAACTTGCTGAGAATAATTCAAAACACCTTGACCAGCCCAATCGTCAGTACTGAAAGCAATCGGATCACCTGATTGTGGTATTGTGATACCTGATGCATCTTCTGTTGCCTGGTATTGTATACCACCGGCCCATGTGTAAGCCAGACGATTGTCACCATCTTCGTAACTTTCAATAAATTGAGGAACTGCACAACTACCATTCCAAGGAGAACCATCAAAACCATAAGCGGCAGCTCCCGCTCCCACCAAACATTTATTAACCAGATAATTATGACTCGCATTCTTTTTATCAAGAGGCAGAGCAAAAATTACTTCCGGTGAAGTAGAAATATCTTCTTTAAAATTATCCTGATAATTAGCAGCAAGAGAATATCCACCATTACCGATGATATCTTCTACTTCAGTAAGTGCTTTGTCATAATAAATATCGTCGCTTGTTCCAAAATATACATTGTGGTTCAAATACAATTTTGCCAATACCATATCGGCAGCATATCTGTTTGGATAACCATGTATTTTGGCTGTTCCCAGGTCGTCCTTAATAGCCTCCAATTCACTCACACAAAAATCGTAAATGGCCTCAGCCGTAACTTGTTCCGGCAAATATCCTGCTTCAAATTCCTGAGTTGTTTCCAAAGGCACATTTCTAAAAGCATCAAGTAATACATAGTAATTCAGTGCACGTAAAAAGCGCATTTGAGCCTGTTCCGAACCAGTATCCGGTAATACATCCAAAGTTTTATTGGCGTATCCTATGCCAACATAAGCATAATGCCACAAACCTTCTGAATGTCCCTGAGTAGAGTTCCAACTATGCTTGTGCATATTGATGTACAAATCACCCCAGCCAATACCAATACGTTTGGGTGTCATATAAGTATCACTGCACTCCTCATTGAAGTCAAAATAACCATTCCATCCCCAATACAAAAACCGAAACTGAGCATAGGCTTCTCCCATCATAGACCCTACAACTTCGGGATCAGTTACATCAACAGTTTCATCAGTAAGTTTATCGTAAACACTTTCGTCCAAATCAGTGCAAGCTCCTGATAGTAATAAAGAGCTTACAGCAAGACTAATAAATATATATTTAATGAGTTTCATAATTCTCAATTTTTAAAAGTTAACAGAAAGTCCAATTGTGTATGAACGTACAGTAGGATACTTATCGCGACCATCAATACCTGGAGCTAAGAAATAGTTATCAACTTCCGGATCCATACCGGAATAGCCTGTGATACAGAAAAGATTTTGACCCGACACATAAACACGCAGGTTATTCACATAACTTTTGGCTTTAACCGAAAGAGGAATCGTATAACCTAAAGTTGCGTTAGATAATTTTACAAAATCACCATTTTCAATATGATCGCTCCATACGCCTTGTGGCATAGAATTAGCAAAGCCTACCTGCAGCTGACTGCCTGTTTCAGGGTCAATAACCGCTGCACCGGCGGCATCAACAGCTCCATGCAAACTGGCCGCTGTTTTTAAACGGTTGTAGGCAATAGAGTTATTTTCGTAAAAACTACGCTGAGAATTCAGAATCTGATATCCGAACTGACCGGTAAACTGTAGATTAAGGTCAAAACCTTTGTAACGGAAAGTGTTGCTCCATCCTGCATAAATTTGCGGAAGACCATTTCCTAAACGCTGACGGTTTTTTTCTTCATTGTACTTGGTGTCAAATTCTTTAACACTCCAAGTGCCATCATCATTCTTCACTTGAACCAATGTAAATCCATCTTTACTAACACCTACTGATTTCAATCCCCAGAAATCACCCAGACGATGACCGATTTCCATAGCATGAGTTGGTACCGAAATTGGATCACCAACCCCTCCAACTTCTGAGAAATTATCAGTTTCGTATAATTCGTTTGATAAACTCAAGAGTTTGTTCTCATTATGAGAAAGAGTTACTGTTGAATTCCATTCAAATTCGCTTGTTTTAACAGGAATTGCATTCACCATTACCTCAATACCATTATTACGCATTTGTCCAACATTAGCTGTGGTATTATCATACATATTTGGAGGAACAGGAACAGCGTAATCGTAAAGTAAGTCAACCGTTTTCTTAGTGTACACATCAACGGCTCCACTCAATCGTGAATCAAGAACAGCCCAGTCTAAACCAATATTCCATTCGCTGGTTTTTTCCCATTTAAGGTCAGAGTTTGGATTTTGAGCTACTTTCAATGAAGGTGTCCAAGTACCATCTATACTTAAATGTTTACCATATGCGTCATAGTCGAATGTGGTAAGAGACAAGTAAGAATCGTTTGGAATAACACCAGTTTCACCATAGCCTGTGCGAAGTTTTAAATTCGTTAACCACGAAACGGATTCCATGAAGTTTTCATTACTAATTGTCCATCCTAATGATGCTGCCGGGAAATTACCCCATTTATTATTTTTACCAAATTTTGACGAACCTTCACGACGAAAACTTACCATTACATTAAAACGATTGTCATAACCGTAGGTCGCACGTCCGAAAAAGCCAACTAATTTATTGTCATTCTTGTAAGAACCCATACCTGCCACATGGTCTTCATCTGATAGGTAAGTACCTTGTCCTAAATTATTATACAAATAAGATTCTGAAGGGAAATTAGAGTTCGATGCGCTAAACCCATCGTGAACATTATACAAATAGCTATAACCCACAATTGCACTTATACGACTCTTTTCAATGGAAAAATCGTAACCTGTGGTCAATTCCAGATTATCACTAACATCGTTACCTGATGATTTTGAAGCAGAACCTTTTACTCCACCTGTAGCCTGAGAAAAATACTGGCTGGTATAGTATGTCTGACCAGTTGATTCTCTCTCTTTTTTTGACAACATCAGATTGGTTTTCCAGCCTTTAATCGGCTCAAAAGTTATATTACCGGTTACACGCGCATATTTAGTTCGGGTATCTCCAATCATTTCATTCTGAATAGCAACCGGATTAAAATATTGAAAACGACTAAATTCTTCGAAATAAGTGCCATCTTCATTATAAACAGGTGAGGAAGGATTACGTATTAAAGCCTGACGATACACGTAATTATTGTTGTTATTTGTATTCTTATGAGTCGTATAAAGTACATTAATATTGAACTTCAGCATGTCATTCATCGCATATTGACTAAAGTCCATCTGGGCTTTAATGTCATTGCTATCACTCTTACGCATTATTCCTTCTTCGTCCGAAAAAGTAATGCTAGCAGCGTATGTCGAAGATTTAGTACCACCTGTCAAACTCAGCGAATGATTTTGGGTATAGCCTGCTTTTCTACTAACAGCCTCCAACCAGTCGGTATCATAACCTCCATATTCGAAATTAGTGCGACCATAAATAATATCATTAGTATCCATAAAATCGAGAGTTTCATACCAATCTGATAATGAGACATAAGCAGAATAAGTCACGGTTGCCTGAGAATCGCGTTTACCCGATTTAGTACTAATAATAATTACTCCGTTGGCACCACGCGTACCATAAATAGCTGCAGCCGAAGCATCTTTTAAAACGTCGATTGAAGCAATATTTTCGGGTGCTACTGTAGTTAACGACCCCTCAATTCCATCTACCAATACAAGTGGTTGAACACTACCTTTAATAGTAGTAATCCCACGAAGCATTATGCTTGATGTTGCATTCGGATCACCTGAAGATTTAGTAATGCTCAAACCGGCAATTTTACCTTTTACAAGCTCGGCGGCATCACCAATTTTACCAACAATAAAATCTTCTGATTTTACACTGGTTATCGCACTAGTTACATCTCCTTTTCGCTGGGTTCCATAACCAATTGCAACAACCTCTTCTAAACCAATAAAATCAGACTCCAAATGCACTTCCTGCTTTGGCATTTCTTTTACAACTTTAATATCATAAGTCTTATATCCAATAAAAGATATGCTTACAATATCACCCTCCTTTGCATCAAGATTAAAATATCCTTCAGAGTTAGTAATGGTACCAATTGTTGTACTTTTAATAATAACAGTAACACCAGGTAAAGGAGAACCAATTTCATCCAAAACAATTCCTTCAACTTTTTCCTGGGCTAAGCCAATTGTTGAAGAACAAAACACAACACTTAGAAATAATAAAAACATCAACTGATAATGCTTTAAATTACTTCTACTCTTTTGTTCTAGTTTTTTTCTCATACGTTTTTAATTTTATAAATAGATTTAGGATCATTTTGATATCTCAAAGATGTATTTACGATCATAAAAGTACGTGCACATATGTTGAAATAACATATACACATGTGTAATCGTTAACAATGAAACATGCAAACACATTGCCTGTCAATAACTTACCGCTATACATTGCGGACTTTCGAGACATTATAAATGAAAGATAAATGTCTGACACAGACAGAAGGTGAAAATTCAATGAAATCGATTCCGAAAAAAAACGAAATTATGCAGTTCAAACATCAATTGAGAAAAAAATCAATAATAAAAACTCAGAATTTTAATAATACAGGAAGTCTCTTGTCAAAAAATAAGGAAAATGAAAACTAAATCTCAAAATAATCACGTGGAGATTTCCCGAAAAATTCTTTAAATCTCCGGCTAAAATAGGCTGGATTGGAAAATCCTGTTCGATAAGCTGCCTCGGAGATATTACATTTTCCAGAAGAAATTAATTTCACAGCCTCTCTTAACCGAACAGTACGAACAAATTCAGTTGCCGAACAATCCGTTATTCTTTTCAACTTAATATGCAGAAGAGATCTGCTAATCCCCATTTCCTTTGTAATAAAAGAAACATCCATTGAAGATTGGTCTAAATTTTCAATGATCAAAGATGTGAGACTCTGAACAAACTCACGATCAGATTCAGAATGCGTTATATCAGCTGGGGCTATAAAAGCATCTTTCTTAAATCGCTCAATAACATTCCTTCTTGTATTTAAAATATTACAAATATTCTGACTCAGTATCTGCGGATAAAAAGGCTTCTCAATAAATAAATCAGCGCCCGTTTTTAGGCCTATGTATTTATTATTCGTTCCACTCTTTGCAGTTAAAAGAATAACTGGAATATGTGATGTTTCAATATTGGTTTTTATCCTTTTCGTTAGCTCCAAACCGTCAATTCCGGGCATCATAACATCACTAATAATTAATTCCGGAGTACATTCAGCAATTCGAGCCAGCCCCTCTTCACCGCTTGAAGCCGTTGTTACGCTATAATCCTCATGAAGACTTTCACGAATAAATTCAAGCAATTCCAGATTATCATCAATGACCAGAATGGATGGTGAATTTGTTATTTGTTCCGATTTGTCTGCCAATGCGTAACTCACCTGATCCCCTTCAATTTCAATATCCTCAAGAATACAGCTCCTGTTGCAACAGTCGGTCAATTCATCGTTGGAGTAATCCGACTCAGAGACCGGCAGTGAAATTGTAAATTTAGTTCCCTCCTGAAGTTTACTTTCTACAACTATACTTCCTTTATGAAGATTAACTAATCCTTTTACGAATGCCAAACCAATTCCAGATCCCGAATAAACTTTGTTTTTATCTTCTGCCTGGAAGTACCTGTCGAAAATTTTATCCAGTTTATCGGATCCTATCCCATGCCCTGTATCCAGAACCGTCAACTCAAGAGTCTGTTTCGATTCTCTATCTAAACAAACTTCATTTTGCACCTTTCCGGTCAGTCTGATTGAATCACCTTTGTCCGTAAAGTTGAAAGCATTGGATAATAAATTAACCAGCACTTTTTCCATTTTAAGATAATCAAACCAAACTTCGGAATCAGTACCTTCTGTCTCAATAATAAAATCAATTTCTTTCATCTCTGCAGTAACAGAAAACGACTCTTTTAAATCTTGTAACAGAGTATTAATATTGTTTTTGCTGACCTGTAATGTTTCTTTTCCCCGCTCTATCTTTCTAAAATCAAGTAATTGATTTACAAGGCGCAATAACCTTTTTACATTTTTTTCAATACCTATAAACTTCTTTTTCACCGAAAAACTGATATTCTCATTTTCAATCATATTTGAAAGAGGACCAATAATTAGTGATAAAGGAGTTCTGAATTCATGTGAAATATTAGTGAAAAATTCAAGCTTTGCCTGATTCAACTCTACTGCATATTCTTTCTCGCGTCTTTCCAAATTAGCAATAGCCTTGGATTTTTGAATCCGCGAACCAACAAGATAAATACCTGTAAGAATGAGACAAATAATTAAAAAGTAAATTAGATAACCCCATATGGACAAATAAAATGGTGGTTTAACATGAATATTGATTGATCGTTGACGATCGCCCCATTCCGATTTATCCGTAGAAGCCTTAACATGAAGAGTATAGTTTCCCGGACTAAGATTGGTATATGTTGCAAATCCCCTATTTCCAACGTAATTCCAAGATTTATCGAAATTTTCGAGATAGTAAGCATACTGACACTTACCTTGATTTTCATAGTTTAGTGCAGTATAACCTATGGTAAAAACATTTTCTTTATACTTTAGTTTGATTTCGGACGACCTGTTCAGTGATTTTTTAAGAGGTGAATTTACTCCCGGAGCTACAGCCTTATTGAATAACTGCATTTCGGTAAATACTACATCCATAGGAGTGGATTTAACTTCTTCTCCAGATTCATAAAATGAAACCATTCCATTATTTCCACCAAAATATATATTCCCACGGCTATCCTTATACGAAGCTCTGTAATTGAATTGTTCAAAAGGAATGCCTGATTCAAGATCAAATAATGTGTGTTTTTTTGTTTCAGGATTAAATTTAACCAAGCCTTTATCACTGCTGGCCCAAAAATCTCCATTTTCGCCCTCTTCCAAACCAAAAATCCATGAAACAGGAAACCCATTATCTCTATTAAATCGAACCACTTTATTATTCACTTCATCGTAATAACAAAGTGCCTCATAAGAGTCACCAATCCAAATCCGTCTTTTTGAATCTATTTTCACAAAATTTATTCCTTTCATAAAAGGAATCTTATCAAACTTAGATAGCGTTTGGTCTTGTAAATGATAACGATACACTCCCGTAAATGATGAAAGCCAAATGCAATCACCGGCATCACACATATATTCGATTTGCACGCCTTCCAGTATTTCTCTAAAAAAAGGAGATATCGACTTGCTTATTGTATTATAAACTGCAACACCACTACTTGTTGAGATATAGATCAGATTTCCCTTTTTCAAAAAATGATAAATATTATCGGAGGGTAACAAAGGATGATTTTTTGTTGTTATGTATTCAAACCAACCTGTTTTTGTATTTAAAATATTAATGCCATGAGTATAGGTTCCAATCCATAATATTTCAGGTGTCACAAAAAGAAGATCATGCAAATTATTAAAGCTCAAGCCATTTCCCTCTACACAACTTTGAAATTTCGTTATCTCTCCAGTTGAAATATTCATTTTATTCAGCCCCATATCTTCAAGGCCAATCCAAAGATCTCCTTTCTGATCTTCACTTAAACAACTAACTACATTGCCCGATAAATCACTTTTACCTGTTCCGGCCTTCCATTTCTTAAAAAACCTTGAATTGGAACACCATAAATTTATTCCCCCAAAATAAGATCCAAACCAAATATTTCCACGACTGTCCTTAAAAGCATTATATATCGGATTGGTGTTGATTCCATCAGGATTGGTGAGATCAAATTGTTGACAAGTGAATTTCTCTGTGACTGGTGACCATACACATAATCCATTTTCGGTCCCCATCCAAACCCTTCCAATCGAATCTTCAGCCAAACAATGCACCATATTGTGTAATATATGACGCGAACCTTTTTGCTCTTCCGAAAAATGCATACAATGTCCATTTTCCATATTGATTCGACAAATACCAGTATTGGAGGTTGCCAGCCAAATGTTCTTTTTACTATCTAAAAAAAAACCCAAAAAAGATTCTCCTTTGGCTTCTGTGGGCAAGTCTATCCCCTTCATAAATCTCTTATCACGATCGATAACATATATGATCGAATTCTCTGTTAAAGCAACAATTTTATTGTTTTTTTCCCTAACATCAACAATTTTCGTATTCTTAGGTAAGACCGCAAATTTAATTTTATCTTCCAGATTTAGACATTGACCATTTTCTCCATCAAAATATTTTAGGCGTTGCTCAGCACATAACCATGCACCTCCTTCAGTTGGAACAATATTAGTTAGTCCCTTTATTTCATTTAATGGTTCATAGGGTTTGAAATATTCATTGTTAAAGTCAAATTGATAGTACTTCCCTTTAATTGTTCTACACACTAAAATTGTATCACACAACATAAAGATCTTATCACTCTGTATATCTGAAAACTTACCATTCTCAACACATTGAAAATTCTCGAATTTATTCCCATCAAACCGACATATAGAACTTCTTGTTGCGGCCCAGATAAAACCATCCTGATCTTGAGTTATACTCTTCACATAAGATGATGGCAATCCATCCACATTTGTATAGTGAACAAATTTTAAGAAATCATTATCCGCTTGAGCTAAATTTCCCAAAGTTGAGCAAATGAAAGCAAAAACAATTAAAATCATTCTATTCATACAAATAAATATTATTTTAATAAAAGCCCTAACATCCTATAAATTCACTTAAACACAAGTCTTTAAATTAGAATTTAAAGGTACTAAATACGTTTTAAAACATAGAGATTTTCAAGAATCTTTTACTCCCTGTTTCTAATATAGATATATTCTCTTCTATAGCGGAAAATAAAACACCTATATAAGTTTGGTACACATTTGTTGTAATTGCGAATTTGAATTTTTGCTTCCTTTACATAGAATCTACATCAATCTCATTTGAAAATATAAACATGGAAAGAATACAAAAAACACTTCAGCTATTAGAAGAACAGGATATTTATGCTTTACTGGTTACCTCCGAATCAAATGTTACCTATTTATCGGGTTTCACAGGAGATTCATCACGCTTGTTCATAGCAAATCAATCTTGCTATCTGATAACTGACCCAAGATATATTGAGCAGGCTAAAAATGAATGCCATAAGGATATAATTGTATTTGAATGGATTAACGACAAGAGATACAATTCTTCAACTTATGATTTTCTCATTAAATTATTAAAGATTAAAAATATTGGCTTTGAGAGTAATCATATCACATTTCAGGAATATTCTGAAATTAATGGAAATAAAGTTCCAACTCAAAATTTAGTTGAACAAATCCGTTTGATTAAATCCAAAGATGAAATTGAAAATCTGAGAAAAGCCAGTCAAATTTCCGATAAGGCACTTGAAAACACACTCTCTTCAATAAAGGAAGGAGTTACGGAAATTGATATAGTTGCAGAACTTGAGTACAACCTAAAAAAATGTGGTGCCGATAATCTTTCTTTTGAAACGATGGTTTTATCGGGAAAAAGAACGTCCCTATTACATGGAAAGCCAAGCCAAAAACGAATTGAAAAAGGCGATTTAATTCTGTTTGATTTTGGTGCTTTATACAATGGTTATCATGCAGATATAAGCCGAAGTTTTGTTCTTGGACAAGCAAACGATCAGCAAAGAAAAATTTACGATTGTATAAATAATGCAGGTAAACTAGCCATTAATTCAATAAAAGAGGGCGTTGAGGGAAAGGAAATTGCTGAAATGGTGCGAAAACAAATTCCTTCTGAATATTTAGAGTATTATTATCCGGGAATTGGTCATGGAGTTGGATTGGACATTCATGAAAATCCTTTTATCAAAGACGATGCATCATTTACATTTCAATCGGGCATGGTTATCACTATGGAACCTGGAATTTATATCCCCGAATGGGGTGGTTTACGTATTGAAGACACTTTATTAGTAACAAAGAATGGATGTGAACCGCTAAACCTGTTCGAACGAAATTTAATTGAATTGTAAAATCATTTCTCCCAATAGAAATAAAATAGGCTGAATCCTTTGCAGATTCAGCCTTCCCTCTTTATTCAAATACTAATAACTACTTACTTGAAAATTTATAAATGCAAATTGAGTAATATTCTTTTCCTGGCTCAACTGTCACATCAGGAAAGATTGCCTGATTTGGACTATCTGGAAAATGTTGTGTTTCCAAACAAAATGCAGTTCGGAAATCATATTTCTTATTTCCTTTACCAACAACTCCGTCTAAAAAATTACCTCCATAAAACTGAATTCCAGGTTCAATAGTATAAACTTCAAGAATTCTTCCTGAACATGGCTCAATAACTTTAGCTGCTAAAGGCAACTTTTCGTCTGATTTATTCAATACCCAATTGTGGTCGTAACCTTTACCATAAGTTAACTGCGTTTCATTATTATCAACCCGTTCACCAATAGCGGTTAAATTGTTAAAATCGAATGCTGTCCCTTTTACAGGTAAAATTTCACCTGTTGGAATTAAACCAGCATCCACGGGAGTGAAAGAATCCGCATTGATCATTAACTGATGATCATTAATTGTTCCTTCTCCTGCTCCTTTAAGATTAAAATAAGTATGATTGGTAAGATTTAAAACCGTAAGCTTATCGGTTGTTCCAAAGTATTCGATTTTTAATTCGTTATCATCTGTGAACTGATATTTTACTTTTACATCAACATTACCAGGGTATCCTTCTTCCATATCAGCAATCTGAAGACTGAACTCTATGGTTTGTGCGTTAATCTGATTTGCATCCCAAATTTTCCGATGAAATCCGATTGAACCTCCATGTAAATGATTCTCTCCATTGTTTGCTTCCAGTTGATATTCTATTCCATCCAAAGTAAATTTAGCCTTACCTATTCGGTTCCCATAAGGTCCTATAATTGCTCCAAAATAATATTCCTTCTTTTCAACAAAGTCCTTACCTGTTCCATAACCAACAGAAATATCTGCAAACTTTCCATCTTTATCCGGGGTCCATAAACTTACAACTCTGGCTCCTAAATTTGTTAACTGACAAACCAGACCATTCTTATTCGTTAAAGTGAAAAGTTCAACCTTCTTTCCATTGTAATCACAAGAAAAATCTGTCTCAGAAATCAATTTCTTTTTTTGCGGCTTCTGACAACTCATCATAACAGGAATAATTACAATACATAACACATTTAATAGTTTCATAATATTTAGTTTATTGTTATCAATTTCTTCTAATTGAATAAATCCCGAAAAGATCAATATTAATCGATTCTAAATTCACCACTAATTTTTAAATGAAGCTTGCAGAAACTCCGAAATGTTACAAAAAAACCGAGGGAATGGAACTTAACATTTCCCCCCCTCGGTTTCTCGCTAACTAATCTAACTAATTTGTCCTATTGTTTCAACTATTATATCTTTTCCAAACAATTCCTGCTCGGTGAAAGTTCCTAACTTTACATACTTTTCGTAGATCTCCAGATACTTTTTAGCGTGATCCGGATTAGGTATGTATTCCATATCAAAACCTTGCCCCATTGCTTTTTGAGCTTCTCTTACCGTTTTATAAACTCCGGCAGCAACAGCGGCAAACATTGCAGCACCGCAAGCGCATGTTTGCTCGGTACGCGCAATTTTTATCGGCATATTCAATACATCGGCTAAAGTCTGCATCACAAAAGGTGACTTCTTAGCTACTCCTCCTAAACCAATTATTCCTTTAATCTCAATACCTTCACGAACAAAACGATCGACAATAGCTTTTGACCCAAAAGCAGTTGCTTCCACCAATGCTCTAAAAATACGGGGTGCCGAAGAACCCAAATTTAAACCAGCAATAGAACCTGTTACTTCCTGACTTGCATCTGGAGTGCGTCGTCCGTTCATCCAATCAACAGCCACAATTGTAGATTCTTCGATTGAAATTTTTTCAGCTTCTTTACTTAACTCCGGAATTATCTGAGAAATTGCTTCATCCATCAATTTTTCACGAGTTTCCTCATCAATTAAAGTAGTTTTTGAAAGGATATTTTCGATTGGCCAGGCAACAACAGTTTTAAACCATGCATACAAATCACCAAAAGCTGATTGTCCTGCTTCCAACCCAACATAACCTGGAATTACCGAACCATCTACTTGTCCGCAAATACCAGGAATCAATTTATCACCAATCTGACCGTAAGAAGCGATCATGATATCGCAGGTTGAAGTTCCTATTGCCCGTGCCAATACGTTTGGAGTTACCTCTCCTCCAACAGCACCCATATGACAATCAAATGCTCCAACTCCAACAGCTACATCAGTGCTTATACCCAAACGTTCAGCCCATTCAGGAGAAATTTTCCCCACGCATACATCACTTGTATAAGTTTCATCATATAATTGATCGCGGTAACCTTTTAATAAAGGATCGAGACTGGTCAAAAATTCCTCAGAAGGCAATCCATTCCACGACTCATGCCACATCGCTTTATGACCTGCTGAACATCGGCTGCGCACCACTTCTGTTGGCTTCAGTTTTCCTGTTAATACTGCCGACATCCAATCGCAATGTTCTATCCAGGAAACTGCTTTATCCCGTATGGATTCATCATCACGCAATACGTGCAGCATTTTTGCCCACACCCATTCCGAAGAATATATTCCCCCTTCATATTGAGAATAATCAACATCCCATTTTTTCACCAATTCATTAATTTCTGCAGCTTCCTTAACAGCAGTGTGATCCTTCCACAATACAAACATTGCATTCGGATTTTCTGCATATTCAGGCAATAAAGCCAAAGGAGTGCCATTCTCATCCGTCAACACAGGAGTACTTCCTGTTGTATCAAATGAAAGCCCCACCAGACTTCCGGCAACCCCCTTTGGCGATTTTTCCAGAGCATCTTTAATCAGATACTCCATAACTTCTATATAATCCAATGGATGCTGGCGGTATTGATTTTTTACAGGATCACAATACTTACCTTCCATCCATCGGGGATAATTCATAACCGACGATGCAATTTCTTCTCCGGTAGTAACATCTACTACAACAGCCCTTCCTGAATCTGAACCATAATCAAGACCTATTACATATTTCTTTGCACTCATAAACTGTATTTTTAATCATTTAATCAAAGCCGTTTTACCTACTGACCGTAATATGAATCTTCACCATGTTTGCGACTAAAATGCTTATCAGTCAGAAGAGAATTCATTGAGGCATTTGGCTGAATGGTTTTTGCTAGGAAAGCCATTTTGGCCAGCTCCTCTAAGACAACACTATTGTGAACAGCATCATTTGCATTTTTCCCCCAGGTAAACGGACCATGATTTTTAACAATCACACCAGGAACATGCATCGAATTCAATTCTTTAAATGCTTCAATTATAACGGTGCCTGTTTCTTTTTCATAAGCTCCCTTTACCTCAGCTTCATTCATATCCCGTGTACAAGGAATCTGTCCATTAAAATAATCAGCATGTGTAGTTCCAAGTATTGGAATCCCAATTCCTGCTTGTGACCATCCTGTTGCATAAGTTGAATGAGTATGAACAATTCCGCTAATCTCCTTAAAACTTTTATACAGCTCTAAATGAGTAGGCGTATCTGATGAAGGACGTAATTTGCCTTCAACAACATTACCTTCCAAATCAACCACAACCATATCTTCACTCTTCATTTCGGAATAAGAGACACCACTGGGTTTTATTACAACCAATCCTTTTTCTCGGTCAATAGCGCTAACATTTCCCCAAGTAAAAAGAACCAATCCATGTTTCACCAAATCAAGATTGGCTTTAAAAACTTCTTCTTTTAACTCATTTATATTCATTATTCGAATTTTAAAAATTGCCTGATAGTCTTAAACCTTACCATATCGAATACTACTATCAGGCAATTTAATTCACACTTATTTATATTATTCTACCAGAAATAAGCATATAATGCAACAATAATTAACACAATACCCATTGCAACGAACAAAAATGTTCTATCTGTCTGAAACAACTCAGGTTCATAGGAATAAGCTTTACTATCTTGTTTTTTAGACTTCGCATTGGTAAACATGATAATAGCCAGAAAAGCCATCATAAATGTCATCATGAAAATAGAATGAAAACCAAGATGAGTTAGACTCATACCAAACCAATCTGTTCCCCAAACAAGACCCGAAACGAATGTTAAAGCAGTTAATCCTACAAATATTTTTGCTCCTTTTAATTGTTTTTGGCGATTTCCTTCTGATATTTCTTCAGCCTTAACCTGATGACTATCTGTAAGCACTAAAACAACAGCCAGTGTAATTAATACCATACAAACATACCCCATACGAATAATAAAAGGCAAATCAGGCAAAGCCATCTTCGTAAGAATCCCCACAGGTAAAGTAGCAATGGTTGTCCAAAGCGCAGCACGATTCGTAGCACGCTTCCAAAGAATTCCCATTCCAAACACTACCACTACACCAGGATAAATAAAACCGGTATATTCCTGAATATATTGGAATGCCTGATCTAATCCGCCCAATAAAGGTTTCGCAGCAACCATCGCAATAATTAATGCAACAGCAGCCGAAATACGACCAACTAAAACCATTTTCTTTTCAGAAACAGCTTTGTTAATATGACTCTTATAGATATCGAGTGTGAAAATGGTTGAAGTAGAGTTTAACATTGAAGCCAATGACGAAACCACAGCTGCAACTAGTGCCGCAAATGCCAAGCCTCTAATACCTTCTGGAGCAAAATTACGAAGTAACCATGGATAAGCCTGATCAGGCTTGTCTATTGCTCCGGATAAACCATCAACAACACCATTTAAATCTGGATGATTAAACATCACATAAGCTGTAATTCCAGGAATAATTACAATAATAGGAATAAGAATTTTTAAGTATCCTGCAAAAAGCAGACCTCGCTTAGCTTCTTTTAGATTTTTAGCCGCTAATCCTTTTTGAATAATATACTGATTGAATCCCCAGTAGCCAATATTGGTAAGCCACATAGCTCCAAAAATAACCGCAAGTCCTGGAAGATCTTTAAAAGTATTTGCATCCAATTTCTCATCAATAATAACATTAAAGTGAAGATCACCAGGCACTTCACGAACTTTATCTAGTACTAAAAGAAAGCCATCAATTGCAGAACCATCAGCTCCTGCAACAGCATCTAAAGCAAACCATGCAGTAATTAAACCACCTCCAACAAGGAAAACAACCTGTATAACATCGGTCCATGCCACAGCCTTCAGACCTCCATATATTGAATAGATTCCTGCAAAAATAAGTAAACTTGGCACTCCATACTCCATCGGAACACCCAAAATCTGATCCATTGCCAATGCTCCTAACCAAGCTACTGAAGTAAGATTTACAAAAACATAAACCAACAACCAAAAGAACGAGAAAAAGAAACTAACACCTTCGCCATATCTTTCCTTAGCGAACTGAGGCATTGTATATATCTTTTTATCAATCATTTGAGGCAATAAAAACTTAGCCACCAATATAAGTGTAATAGCCGCAATCCACTCATAGGCTGCAATTCCCAAACCAACAGCAAAACCAGAACCCGACATTCCAATAAAGTGTTCTGCAGAAATATTTGCAGCAATTAATGATGCTCCAATTGCCCACCAGGAAAGTGTTCCTCCTGCTAAGAAATAGTCTTTTGCACTTTCTTGCTCCCCACTTTTTGAGCGGGAAAGCCATAAACCTAATGCAACAATCAGTATCGCATAAGCGATAAAAATTGCATAGTCAATGGTCGTAAAACCTGCATTCATAATGATTCGTTTTATAAATACTCTCAGCAATGAACCGAGAGTATTTTGAATGAGTATTGTTTAGTTGATTTTTAATATTCTCTACAATCCTTTCGCCAAATGATAATATAAATCATTCCATTTTAGCTCTTTCTTAAAATCTGAAATTGTTGTTGTATTTTCTATTGTTACAAATTCAACACCAACCATTTCGGCAAAGTCTTCAAGACATTCTTTGTTTAATGCCATGCTAAAACTAGTGTGATGAGCACCACCGGCAAGAATCCAAGCAGCAGCACCAATTTCCAGATTTGGTTGTGGGACCCATAGGGCACGAGCAACTGGAAGTTTTGGCAATGCTTTAGGTGTAATAACTGTCACAGGATTAACAATCATTCGCATACGTCCTCCCATATCAACAAGAGTTGCATTTATTCCTTCCCCTTCAGGTACATCGAATACAAAACGGGCAGGAGCATCTTTTCCGCCTATGCCAAGTGGATGAACTTCAATACTTGGAGTTTCTTTAGCGATTGAAGGACAAATCTCAAGCATGTGTGCACTTAATACTGAAGGACAAGCAGGATCAAGATGGTAAGTATAATCTTCCATAAAAGAACACCCGCCTTTCATCCCTGCTGACATCACTTTCATGATTCTCACCAAAGCAGATTGTTTCCAGTCACCTTCAGCTCCAAAACCATAACCCTGTTCCATTAATCGTTGAGAAGCCAATCCCGGAAGTTGTTTCAAACCATGCAAGTCTTCAAAATTGGTAGTAAAAGCCTTATATCCATTTGTATCCAGGAACTTCTTTATTCCCAATTCGATTCTTGCTTGATAACAAACATTCGAATTAGTTTTATCAGCTAATTTATATTCAGAAGCATAAACATCCATTAATGCATTAATTTCAACCTCTGTAATAGTATCCATGCTAGCTACTAAATCACCAACCCCATGATAATTCACTTGCCAGCCCAATTTTTTTTGCGCTTCAACCTTATCGCCTTCTGTAACTGCAACATGACGCATATTATCGCCAAAACGACAAATTTTAAGATTTTTCGATTCATTATACCCATTAGCAGATCTTGTCCAATTCCCTATAGTTCTACGAACTTTCTCATCCTTCCAATACCCAACAATTACCTTTCGGTTTATGCGTAAACGTGTGCATATAAAACCAAACTCACGACCACCATGCGCTGATTGATTTAAATTCATAAAATCCATATCTATCTCATCCCAAGGAATATCTCTATTATATTGAGTATGTAAATGAGCAAATGGCTTACTCAAGATACTTAAACCTTGCATCCACATTTTAGATGGCGAAAAAGTATGCATCCATGTAATTAATCCAATACAATTTCTGTTTGTATTTGCCTCAAGACAACAATTATAGATCTCCTCAGGGGTTGTTAATACCGATTTAAAAACAATTTTCACAGGAATTGATTCTGATGCATTAAGCCCTTCCGCAATTTCCTCTGAATTTGTTTTTACTTGAGTTAGTGTCTTAGGACCATACAAGTGTTGACTTCCGGTTACAAACCAAATCTCTTTTTCTTTTTGCTCTTTCATTTTATTCTTATTGTATTATGTATGTTTTTATAAAAAAAACAATTACTCATCATATTAGAAACAATCATATTTACCAATAGATTAAAATGATTTTTTTACGAGTGCTTTTCACCTTTATTAACGTTAAAAAAAATCAAACTCAACTAATGACAACTCTTAGTGACATTACATGCTGTTTCTCAAACACATTTCATTATTTATCTTTCGCAAAGTTAGCTCCAATTATCTTCTCTTCTAGTATATTGCAAACTTCAATAGAACCTTTCTCCTTTTTGTTTAAATGATTCATTATATACAAGTTAGATACTCCAGAAACCAACCACATCACACATTTAGATAATTTTTCATTTTTCATAGCTAAACTTTTAAATTATAATAAAAGACATATTAATTTTATTGACACAAATACCTATTATTGCCATTAAATAACTTCTACTAGCACTCCATTTACATAAATTAATTAATTGAAAAAACATTCAATTGTATAATATTAGTACTTTTTACTTTTATTTAGATAAAAAAAGAGAACCTTCTTTGTTAAAGGTTCCATAAAGCTAAAACTTCACAACCCTATCAAAAGTCTTTTCAACCTCCCCTTTAATGGCACGATAATAATATGCTCCTTTCTTTGACTCCGTAGTATTTTTGATATCCAATCTCTCTAATTTACCCAAGGACAATACCTTTTTTCTAAAATTTCCAGGATCAAATTCTCGTCGGAAAATAGCTTCATATAAGTGTCTCAATTGCAACAGGGTAAATTTTTCGGACAACAATTCCTCTCCTACCAAATCAAAACTTGCTTTCTTCTGCAATCCTTCAAGCGATTTTTCAACCATTTCCGCATGATCAAAAATCAAAGTTGGCAATTTTAAAATAGGCCACCAGTGAGCTCCATGTTCTCGAACTAAATCAGAATCATATTTATCAAGACGCACTAAAGCATAATACATCAATGAAATAACTCTATTAGCATCATCGCGATCTGGTTCTGAAAATGCATGCACTTGCTCCAAGTAAATATCTGCTAGACCAGTTGTTTTCTTTAAAACTCTTGCAGCAGCCATATCTGCAGATTCATTTTTCTGAACAAATCCTCCCATTAAAGACCACTTACCCATTGCAGGCTCAAATCCTCTTGGATAAAGTAATAATTTCAGTTCCCCTTCATGATAACCAAAGATCACACAATCTACTGCCACATGATACTTAGGATGTTTATATTCTTGATTCATTTCATTAAATTTGCACTACAAATATATAAAGTATTTTTGACTTTTATTAATTTTTCGTTAAAAATTAATTTCTTCACAAATTTAGCAAAAAATACTATACGAAAAAACTCTTGATCAAGCATACTATTACAATTATCACAGAGTATAAAGCATTACTATTCAGAATCAATAATGAAGTGAACAAATTATGAATTCTTGGTTTTGCACATTCGTAGAATGTAAGTATACTTGCATAACTATTACAATTTAATAGTTGGATGTACTTTTAATTGAATTTTATTAAAGCACAATATCATTATGCGAAAATATATTTTTTTAGGATTCATTATACTTTTTTGTTTTTGCAGCAATTCTCTTACTGGAGAAAATCAAAAAACATCAATTCCACATATTCATTTTCATTACTTAAATAACAATAATGGATTAGCACAAAATACAGTAGATTGTATTTTAAAAGATAGCCGAGGATTTATGTGGTTCGGAACATGGAATGGACTATGTCGATACGATGGTTACTCTTTTACAACATATAATAAAACCCAGAATCCTAATGGACTTCCTGACAACTTCATTCAATCAATGAGTGAAGACAACAAAGGAAATATCTGGATTGGAACAAAAAATGGGTTAACCAGATTCCTTTTTAATGAGAATCGCTTTTCTCTGCCTGAGAATATCAAGTCGAATCTAAACGGACACTCCATACCTCAAATATCCATTGATAAACAAAATAAGATCTGGGTAGCGACAGAAGATGACGGAGTTTGGCTTATAGAGGAAGAGAAAACAAACTTATATTCAGCTAAGAAGATTACTGAAATTGATTTGCCAAACCAACACATCAGTCACATTTTAATTCATGAAGAAAATATTTTAATTGGAACTGAGAACGGTTTGGTAATTGTTGACAAGATAAATTTTCAAAACGATACCACATTAAACAAACTAATTAAATCTGTAGCAAACCTTGTTGTAAATTGTATTTTTGTTGATACAAAAGAAAATGTATGGATCGGAACCTCTAATGGCTTATATCAATCTGAACCAGACAATAAACAAATCTATTTTTACACGCATCAGCCACAGAATTCATCTGGTTTAAACCACATAGCAATTACAGAAATTGTTGAAGACAATTCAGGCACAATTATCGTTGGTACTTTGGCCGGACTAAACTTTTTTAATCCAAATTCGCACTCTTTTTATCATTTAGATGATGATTTCAAAGAAGATCAAAAATTAAACAACCCCTTCATTAATTCATTACTTGCTGATAAACAAGGAAATGTATGGATAGGTACCGATAAAGGAGGTGTTAATTTTTACAATATTTATCAAAAACCTTTTTATTCTATCACTCATACTCCATTAAACAATAATAGCATAAGTCATAATACAATCAACTCTATTTTAAGTGAAAAAAACATTCTTTGGATAGGAACCGCTGGTGGTGGCTTAAACAGAGTCGTTAATAATGGAGAAAAGGTAGAGCATTTTAATCTTAGCAATTCACCTCAGGAACAAATTGGTGCAAACTTTATCACTTCAATATATAGAAACAGCAATAAACAACTTTGGTTAGGCACATGGGGAGACGGTTTAAAACGACTAAAATCAGTAATCACCAAAAACATTGATACCTATCGTAATAACTTTGAAGTTTCGAACAGTCTTTGTTCGAATTTCGTTTCCTCAATAACAGAATTAGATAAAGACCAATTGCTGATTGGAACATTAAAAGGACTCGATTTATTTAATATCAAGCTAAACACCTTTACCCATCTCGATGAGAAAATGAAACTACCTGCCCAACTCGAAGTTGGATGTATTTTAAATGATCAGCAAAATCAGGTTTGGATTGGTACCCGTAATGGATTATTCCGCATTCCAAAAGATGAATTAAATCAACTTGATCAAAAAACAAGCATTAATCATGATGCCTTTTTCAATCAGCAGGATAACCCATTCTCTCTTCCTGGAAATTACATCATTTCCTTGTTTGAATCGAAAGACGGTACCGTATGGATTGGCACCTACGGAAGTGGAATCTGTAAATACACTATTAATAATAGCGGTAAGTTTCAATTTATAACTTATAATGACCAAAACGGTTTATGCAATAATGTAGCCTATGCCATAGAAGAAGACAAACAAGGCAATTTGTGGATCAGTACGGACAATGGTCTTTCGAAATTTAATCCGAAAACTGAATCTTTTCAAAATTACTTTGTAAAAGATGGACTTTTGAGTAACCAATTTTATTGGTCAGCATCAGCTGTCGATGGACAAGGCAAACTTTATTTTGGAGGGATAGCTGGATTAAACTATTTTATGCCGGAAAATGTTGAATCCTACCAGGAGGCATCAAAACCGGTTTTTACTCAATTTTCAGTATTCAACAGGCCTGCTGAAATTGGACAAAAATATCATTCCAATGTAATTCTAAATAAATCCATATCTGAAACAAACTCAATTGAACTCTCCTACAAAGACGCAGTTTTCTCGATAGAATTCTCAGCTCTTGATTATTTTTTACCTGAAAAAATAAAATATTCATACCAAATGGAAGGTGTTGATAAGGATTGGGTTAATATTCCATCGAGCAGAAGATTTGCCAATTACACAAATCTTTCGGGAGGAGAATACAAATTCATGGTTAAAGCCTCTAACAGCGATGGTATGTGGTCAGACAAGATTGCGGAATTAAAAATAAAAGTTCATCCACCTTTTTGGCAAACAATGTGGTTTCAATTTACACTCCTGATTGCAATCGTTTTAATAATAATCAGCTACATTCAATACAGAACACGTTTTTTAAAAGAGCAAAAAAGGAAGTTAGAGAATCAGGTACTGGAACGAACTGAAAAAATAGAAGAACAAAAAGACAAACTAAGACACCAGGCTGAGCATTTGCAGCAAACAAATCAGGAATTAGCGGACAGACAGCTGTTAATCGGCGGACAAAAACTTGAACTTGAAATTCAAAATAAAAAGATTGCCCAACAGCGCGACAAGATGATTGAATTAAACAAGGAAGTGAAACAGGTTAACCAACTTCGATTGCGTTTTTTCACGAATATCTCACACGAATTTAGAACTCCCCTTACGCTAATTATTGATCCTCTGGAACAATTAATAAAAAAATTAAACGATGATCAAAACACAATCAGCACTTTAAAAATTATTGACCGAAATGCCAAACGACTGCTTCATCTGATCAACCGACTTATTTATTTCCGGCAAATCGAAAACGAAAAAATGGATCTGCTTGTGAGTAAAGGCAATTTAAATGAGTTCTTACATGATATTTTTGAATCATTTGAAAATTTGGCTCAACACATGCAAATGAAGTACCATTTTGAAGCACAGCAAACAATTTCAGAAACATGGTTTGATGCAGAAAAACTAGAAAATATTTTTTACAATTTGCTATCCAACGCTTTTAAATACACACCTGAAAATGGTGAAATTACAATGAAAGTTAAATTTGTAGAAAAAGATGTTGATAATATTTTCCCGGCACCTTATGCATACATTGAAGTTTCTGATAACGGAAAAGGCATTGCAAAGGAACATCTGCCATTTATTTTTGAACGGTTTTACCATGTTGAATCTGAAAGAGAATTAGACAAGAATAACTCTGGTATTGGCTTAGCTTTAACCTCTGAGATTATTAAAATATTACACGGTAAAATTCAAGTTCAAAGTGAAATCAAGAAAGGAAGTTGTTTTCAAGTTTATTTGCCATACACAACCGATCGTTATAACGAAAAAGATTTAGACCGCAACAACACTCAGGCTGAGGTGAAATTAAAAGCCCGTGTTGATACATTAGTTCATAACATGGTCAATCCAGAATCAAATTTAGGATATGAAAACACTGGAAAACAGGACAAATCAAAACCATTGGTACTGATTGTTGAAGACAATTTTGATTTGCGTACCTTTCTAATGCAAACCTTAAAAGAGGACTATAGAATACTGGGAGCCGAAAACGGTAATATTGGCTTTACGATGGCTAAAAAGCATTCTCCAGATTTAGTCATCTCTGATGTGATGATGCCGGTACTTAGTGGCATTGAGCTGTGTAAATGTATGAAAAAGGAAATTCAGACAAGCCATATTCCCATTATCCTGTTAACAGCAAAGAATATGGTTGAAAACTGGGTTGAAGGCCTTGAAACCGGTGCTGATGATTACATTTCAAAACCTTTCAATCTGCAACTGTTACAGATTAGAATGAAAAATCTGATTGAAAGCAGAATGAAATTAAAACGAATGTTCAATTCGTCGCAAAACATTTCTGCGGAAAACATTACATCAAACCCTGTTGACGAAGAATTCATCAATAAAGTATATCGAATACTGGAAAAAAACTACACCAATCCCGACTTCACAATCAATCAGTTTGCCGGCGAAATGTTTGTAAGCAGCAGTTTATTATACAAAAAATTGAAAGCAATAACAGACTTAAACATTACCAATTTTATAAACTCATTCAAATTAAAAAAAGCGATGGAGTTGATACAGGAAAACAAACTCCCAATTTCTGATATTGCATTTGCCGTTGGATTCAATGACCCTAAATATTTTAGCAGAGTGTTCCGCAAACATTATGGAATGAGTCCCTCCGACTTCACACATAACTCTCTCAAAGACAATAAGTAATCCACATTTCATAATAAACATACTTCTTCATTTTCCGAAATCATCCACTTCAATTGCGCAATTGTCCACCTCTTTGAAGAGCTATCGACTTACATTGCAAACGTTATAAACGATAAGTAACATTTAATTTCTATTCTATGAAAAAAATATTTTTAGGCGGATTTTTGTTCTGCTTCCTGATTCTTTCAGGAGTAAGTCAAGCTCAAATTACCGTTAAAGGTGTTGTTTATGAAACTACCGGCAATACAACACTCCCTGGAGTTAATGTTGTTCAAAAAGGAACAACAAATGGAACAATAACGGATATTAACGGAAACTATTCCCTAACCATTCAAGATCCAAATGCAAGTTTAATTTATTCCTTTGTTGGATATTTATCACAGGAAATTCCAATAAATAATCAAACATCAATCAATGTTACCTTACAAGAAGATGTATCAAAACTTGATGAAGTTGTTGTTATTGGATATGGCACACAAAAAAAATCGGATTTAACAGGTGCTGTTAGTGTTATTGATACCGATGATGCTAAAAAAACAGTGACTTATGATGTAGCCAAAATGCTGCAGGGGCAAGCTCCTGGAGTTACCGTTCAATCTTCGGGTGAGCCTGGAGGATCGGTAAATATTAAAATCCGAGGCATTACTTCTTTTAATAATAACAACCCATTATTTGTAATCGATGGAATGATTGTTGACAATCCTAATGATTTCGCTCCCGGCGATATCGAATCAATGCAAGTACTAAAAGATGCTTCTTCCGCTGCCATTTATGGTGTGAGAGGTGCGAATGGTGTTGTAATCATCACCACAAAAAAAGGAGTTCAAAATGGAGATTTAAAAGTGAAACTCAAATCTCTTTTCGGCATACAGAATGTTGCCAAGAAAATTTCACTTACCGACAGAGAAGGATACCAAAAAATTACCAATGCTGCTTACTTGAATTCAGGACAAGCGATACTTCCAGGTAACGATCCTACCAGCGAGTATTATATTGACAACGTAAATACCGACTGGCAGGATGCAGCTTTCAAAACAGGTATCATACAGAATCATACAATATCATTCAACGGAGGTTCTGAAAATTTCGGTTACAATTTTAATACAGATTATTACAAAAACTCAAGTTATATAGATACTCCTCAGGATTATGAACGAATCTCAACCAGCTTACATTTGAATGGAAAAAAAGGCAAATTTAAATATGGTGCTAAACTGGGTTATACAAAATCAGATAAAGAAAGTTTTAACGAATACAATGTAGGTACCTCATCGGTAATAAACCTGCTTCAATCGATCCCAACAATGCCTGTTTATGACGAAAATAGACTAGGTGGCTATGGAGGTACTGATAACCTGACTCAAAAGGCAATTACATTAAATGTGATCGGATTCAACAACCTAATTGATAATGAAGCTGAAAGAAACAGATTTATTGGTAATATCTGGGGTGAGATTGAAATTGTAAAAGGCTTAAAATATAAAATTAGCGCCAGTGCTGATCAACTGGATACTCACACAAGATATTTTGTACCTCCAAGTGATTTAGGATGGTATTATATTACTACAAATTCGGAATCTTCGCTTGACATTAACGATAGCCGTAAAACCTTTACTTCGCTGGACAACCTGCTTACTTACAACATTGAAATAAACAAACATAATTTGGATGCACTTGTAGGATGGGTTCAGGAAAAAACAAATTATTACAATCACTGGTCAAGAGGAGTTGGATTTGAAGACTATGAAATCAGTCATTTAGAATATGCTGACGACACCTCTACCGGTGAATACGAAAGTACAATAACCGGCATATCCTATTTAAGCAGAATTAACTACAATTTTGATAACAAATACTTTTTAACAGCAAATTACAGACAAGACAAAACATCTCTTTTTGCCAAGCAAAATAATACAGGAGATTACTTCTCTGTTTCCGGAGCCTGGAAATTGCACAACGAAAGTTTTATCACTCTTCCACAGTGGATGAATACTGCGAAGTTAAGAGGAGGTTATGGTACTTTGGGAAACAATACTGCAGGAGTATATGCCTACACTCCTACAACCAATAGTTTTGCAAGCTATCTTTTTGGAAATACATTAGCTCCAGGTACAATTGTTGTTGATGCAACGGATCCTAATCTTAAATGGGAAGATACTGAAACTGTAAATGCAGCAGTAGAATTAGGAATGTTTGATAACAAACTACAGTTTACTGCTGAATATTACGAGAAAAAATCAACAGACCTGTTAGCCAGAGTTCCGCTACCTCTTTCTACCGGAACAATTAGCAGCGATTGGTCATCATCCGTTATGACAAATGCAGCGGCAGTAAAAAACACAGGCTTTGAATTCTTATTGAGTTATACCAACTCCTCAAAAGAGTTTAAGTACAATATTTCGGCAAATGTTGGAACACTAAAAACAGAGTATTAAAAATAGGAACAGATGATACTCCAATTAATGGAACCAACTCAAGAACCGAAGTAGGAAGGTCTATTGGTGAACTTTATGTGTACGAAGCAGAAGGTCTTTTTCAGAGTCAGGCGGATGTTGATTCACATGCCACTCAACCGGGTGCTGTTGCAGGTGATGTTAAGTTTAAAGATGTAAATAAAGATGGTTTAATTACCGATGAAGACAGAACTTACCAAGGCGTTTCAATCCCTAAAATTAGCTATGGTTTAAACTTAAGCGGGTCTTACAAAAATTGGGAATTCTCAATGTTCTGGCAAGGTAGTGCAGGTAATAAAATCTACAATGGAACTTACAATAGTTTGATGATTGGCGGACTTGTAAATCATCATACAGACATGTTGAATTACTGGACTCCAACCAATACAGACACAAACATTCCACGTCCTGATCAATTGGAAACCAATCAAAATGCAAGAGCATCCGACCGATTTATCCAGAACGGAAACTATATCAAACTACAAAATGCCCAGTTGGCCTATAATATTCCATTAAAAGCAAATAATATAGTGGAACATGCAAAAATTTATGTTTCAGGACAAAATTTGTTGACCATTAGTAAATACAAAGGCTATGACCCTGATTTTATGAGTGATGGATTATTCTCCAGAGGTTTCGATTACGGGTCTTTTCCAAATCCAAGAACTTTTATTTTAGGTGTAGAGATTGACTTTTAAAATGCTTAAATAAAACAGAAATAAAATGAGATATAAAAATATTTACAGTATAGCTATTTTGTTTGCGCTGACCAGTTTGGTTTCAAGTTGTGTTAGTGAAGACGATTTAGTACAGATAGATCCAAATGTTGATACGGAAGAAGCATTTTGGAAGACAGATAACGATGCCCTTAAAGGAATTAATTCGGTATATGGCAGTATGCTAATAGACGGCAGTTACATGAGAAGCACTCCTTTGATGCTCGATTTAAAGGATGATGCAACCAGAAGTAACAGCCCTTGGACCGCAATGTCCGTTATCGGCAAATTCAACTCGAGTATTGCAAATCCAGATATTTACAGTTGGGCATATCGTGATTTTTATCAGGGAATTTACCGCGCAAATCAGGTATTGGATAATGTGCCGTCCATTGAAATGGAAGACAGCAATTTAAAAGACCGTGTTCTGGGGCAGGCTTATTTTCTAAGAGGATTGTATTTTTTCCACATGGTAAACATGTTTAAAAATGTTCCTTTGCCATTATCCAACAGTGAATTATATCACGAACAAAAAACAAATGAGGAAGGCTGGGCTCAGGTAATTTCTGATTTAGAAATGGCTGTCGGTTTATTGCCTGTTTCCTACGATGATGTATCCGGACTGGACGCAGGACAAATAGGAAGAGCAACAAAAGGTGCAGCTTTGGCCTATATGGGAAAAGCACAATTATTTACAAAAGACTTCGAATCTGCAAAAGTGACATTTAAGAAAGTTCTCGATCTGAAAGTGTACTCTTTAGTTGCTGATTACCGTGATAATTTCACCGTAACAAACGAGAACAATTCAGAATCTGTATTTGAAGTACAATTTAGCAGAGAAGCTGGCGGTGTAGATCTAAGCTGGGGAGGAACGCCTGCACCGGGTTGGGGAAGAACCTCAGGAAGAGCAATTACATATGGTGCTGCGGGCTTTGGATATGCAGATTTACAACCTACCTGGGCATTGTTTAATGAATACAGAGAAGAATTAACTGTTGATGGAGAAGTAGATCCGCGGTTAGACGCAACAATATTCTACAATAAAAATGCATACGACGGTGTTGGAATGTCATTATACGGTCAGGATTTCGCAACATTTTATGCGGCTAACGAATCCAATCTAAATGATTTATACTGCAGAAAGTATGAAAATTCTGATGGTGATTTTGCAAACGAGTATGATTGGAGATCTGGAATTAACGAACGCATCATGCGTTATGCAGATGTGCTGTTAATGTATGCGGAATGTTTAAACGAGACCGGAGCCACCAATGATGCCTATCAGTACATACAGATGGTGAGGGATCGTGTAAACCTGCCTGATTTAGCAACGGTTAAACCAAACATGACACAGGCTGAAATGAGAGAGCAAATTGCCCATGAACGGTTTTTAGAACTTTCTTTGGAAGGACACCGTTTTGATGACATCCGCCGCTGGGGATGGTTAAAAGATGCATCCAAATTAGCCTGGCTAAAATCAAGAGATGCTGAATTCAACACCTACACTCCTGGCCGCGAATATTTCCCAATTCCTCAATCCGAAATGGATACAAACAAGGGAATGGTACAGAATGATGGCTACTAAGCCAATTCAGACCTAATCTTGAGGATGTCCGCTTCTTGTGGACATCCCCCTTATTTAATCATCTAAAACAATCAGATCACGAAGAATACTTTGGTATTTCTGACCCTATAGATCTGTTTTAGTGATGAAATCATCAAATTCAATCCCTAAAATAAAGGACAAAAAAGTAGCATTAATAGAGTTATTTAGAACAGAAATTATAATCCTAAGTAACTCTGATTTTATAAAAAACAGATGATGAGATTTATTTCTTCAGCAGCCTTCGTGATTTTTCTAATGACTGCAGGCTGTTCCAGTAATGACGATATTATTGATCCCGAAGAGCCGGATCCGGTAGTAGAAAATCCTCCCGCGGATGATTTTTCCGGTCCTGAATATGCTGATGATTATTCAGCCATATCAGGTTGGGACAATCGGACTTTCTGGAATTTAGCCAATGTTCATGACCCTTCTGTAGTATATGATGGAGAGTATTATTATATGTACGGAACGGATGCTTCCTATGGGAATGCACACGAGGGTCACGGACATTTTCTTTATCGCAGATCAAAGGATTTGGTTGACTGGGAATTTCGTGGAATGGCAATGACCGAAACTCCTTCGTGGGTAAAAGACACACTCAACAGCTTGAGAACTCTGGCAGGGCTTGATATTATAGACTCTCCTATTTATGGACACTGGGCTCCGGTTGTTCGGAAAGTTGGAGATAAATACCGAATGTATTACAGCATTGTAATTGACAATTACATTGAATCAGGAAAAGCCAATACTCCTGCAAACTTTGATGGTTCCTGGACAGAACATGCTTTTATCGGTCTTATGGAATCGGATGACTTAAGCAGTAACACCTGGGTGGATAAAGGAATGGTAGTTAGTTCTGTTTCTGACAGAGAAAACAACTGGTCGCGTTCAAATACAAGCGATTGGAATGCCTATTTTAAATGGAATGCAATAGATCCAACTTTTATTATTACCCCGGAAGGAAATCACTGGCTGATTTACGGTTCGTGGCATTCAGGCATTGTCGCATTACAAGTGAATCCTTCAACAGGAAAACCCGATAATCTGTCATCAATTGAAGACTACGGAACTCTTATTGCACGCCGTCAAAACAGCGAACTTAATCGTTGGCAGGCACAGGAAGGTCCTGAAATTATTTACAATGAAAAAACAGGATTTTATTATCTGTTTCTGGCTTACGATGAGCTATCGGTTGCCTACAATACAAGAGTATGCCGATCAACAAGTATCACAGGTCCTTACTTTGGTATTGATGGAACCAACATTACCGAAGGAGGTGAATGCTGGCCCATGTTAACACACCCGTACAAGTTCAACAATCATCCAGGCTGGGTAGGAATTTCACACTGTGCTGTTTTCAAAAACGAAGAAACAAACGAATGGTTCTACAGTTCGCAGGCCCGTTTGCCTGCCAATACAAATGGAAACGCCTACAGCAATGCCATTATGATGGGGAATATTCGGAAAATTGCATGGACAGAAGACGGCTGGCCGATTGTTATGCCTGAACGTTTTGCAGGTGTGCCACAACCAAGCATCAGCGAAAGCGATTTAACAGGTACGTGGGAAAACATATCAATGAATTACGAATATAAGGTTCAACAAAAATCATCTCAACTGATTCTCTCGTCCAACATGACAGCATCCGGCGCATTAAGTGGTACATGGTCTTACGATCAGGATAAAAAGATTCTTACTATAGGTGAGTTACATCTCTATCTGGAAAAAGCTTGGGACTGGGAAGCATCACCCCGAACAACAACAACCTTTACCTACTCAGGCTTAACAGCCGGAGGAAGACCTGTTTGGGGTAAAAAAACAACAAAATAATAGTTACAAAATCTGTATTACAATGCAAAAATCATCTATAAAAATTAGTGAGATGCTTATGAAATTGTTCTTCTTTGCAAGTTTATTATTGTTCGCTCAAATATCTGTTGGGCAAAATAAAATTTCCGTTCACGATCCGGTAATGATTCGTGAGAATGATACGTTCTATTTATTTAGTACCGGATGGGGAATCAATGTTTGGTCCTCAACGGATATGAAAAACTGGACAGATGAGAAACCTGTATTTGACAATCCTCCAAAATGGGCTGTTGAAGCTGTTGATGGTTTTAAAGGTCATATTTGGGCTCCTGACATTTCATTTTACAAAGGACAGTATTACTTATTCTATTCCGTTTCCGCATTTGGTAAAAACACCTCATGTATTGGCTTAGCAACCAACAAAACACTAAACGCAAACGATCCTGATTTTAAGTGGGTTGATCATGGCAAAATCATCCAATCTTTTCCAAACAAAACAAATTGGAATGCCATTGATCCCAATTTAATTGTAGATGAACAAGGACAGGCATTCCTAAGTTTTGGTTCTTTTTGGGATGGAATCAAATTGGTGAAACTTTCCGATGATGCAATGTCGGTAAATGATGATTTAACGGAAATTCGAACCATAGCCTCTCGTAAAGAAGATTCTCGTTTACCCAATCCTCCGGCAATTGACAACAATCCTGTAGATGCAGGAGGAAATGCCATAGAAGCTCCGTTTATTTTTAGAAAAGACGGGTACTACTACCTTTTCGCATCTATTGATTACTGCTGTAAAGGTGTAAACAGCAACTATAAAATGATTGTTGGCCGATCAAAAATTATAACTGGTCCCTATCTGGATAAAGACAACAAACCAATGAATACAGGAGGTGGCACCATTCTTTTATCAGGAAATAAGGATTGGTACGGACTTGGACACAATGCAACTGTAAGTATTGATGGAACCGACTATTTAGTTTTCCATGCTTATGATGCTTCTGATAATGGCGATCCAAAACTCTTAATCAAAGAAATCACCTGGGATAAAGATCAGTGGCCAACCGTTAAATTATAAAACACAACACAAAATAAAGCTGTAAATATGAAGATTATAAAATCAAAAAAATATGCAATTGCTGTTCTAAGCTCGCTAACAATTCTGGTGGGTACGCAAACATTATCGGCACAAAATGCACGCATCAAAATTGATGTAGACCGAACTATTGGTGAGGTAGATAAAAATATCTACGGAAATTTCGTAGAACATTTGGGTCGTTGTGTATACGGAGGCATCTACGAAGAAAATTCTCCTCTTTCCGATGAAAACGGAATTCGTTTGGATGTACTGGATGCTGTAAAAGAGCTGAATGTCACGATTACCCGTTACCCGGGAGGAAACTTTGTATCCAATTACAATTGGAAAGATGGCATTGGTCCAAAAGATGATCGTCCTGCCAGAATGGAATTAGCTTGGTCGCGTTTGGAAAGCAACCGCTTTGGAACGGATGAATTTATGGCTTATGCCAAAAGAATGGGAACAGAACCTTATTTTTCTGTAAACATGGGAACAGGAACAATAAAGGAAGCCCAGGAATGGGTAGAGTATTGCAACGTTAAAAGCGGTCCCTATTATGCCGAACTCCGGAAAAAGAATGGTCACGAAGAGCCATACAACATTAAATACTGGAGTCTGGGAAATGAAATGGATGGATTTTGGCAGATGGGTCATCTAAATGCTGAAGATTACAGCAAAAAAGCAAGAGAAGCAGCTAAATTGATGAAACTAACATCTCCGGAAATTAAGCTGATAGCAGCAGGTTCTTCAAACTACCGTCCCAATGCAGATCCCAACGAATGGAACGAAAAAGTTCTTCACGAATTGCGAGATGTTATTGATTATTTAGCCTTACATATGTATGTTGGCAATGTTGAAAACAATTATTACAATTTTGTTTCCTCTCCTTTGGTACTGGAAGAACGAACCCGTGTTGTAAAAGGTTTGATTGACCGCGAAATGGAAAATGCAGACCGGGGAAACCGCCCGCCAATTTATATTGCCTGGGATGAATACAACATTTGGTATCGTGCCCGTGGAGAAGAAACCATGGCAGGTACCAAAGCTCTCGAAGAACGCTACAATTTAGAAGATGCACTGGTAATTTCAGGCTTTTTAAATGCATTTATACGTAATGCAGATATCGTAAAGATGGCGAATATGGCACAACTTGTGAACGTTATTGCACCTATTTTTTCATCAGAAAAGGGAATATTTAAGCAAACCATCTTCTATCCTATTCACTTATTTGCCAACAATGTAAAAGGAACTTCTCTGGATGTTCACGTTGATTGTAAGACATATGACACCGGCGAATTTCTCATAGGATTGGGCGAATCAACTACCATTCAAAAGGACGTTCCATTTTTAGATGTTTCAGCAACCTATAATAACGGCGAAGTAATTATTTGCGTGATGAACCGCAATAAAGACAAGGCAATTACAACAGATTTACTTTGTCAGGAAGGAATTTTTGACGGCGAATTTGAGGTGTACGAAATAAATGGTCCTGACATTAAATCTGAAAATGACTTCGGGAAAACAAGTGTTGAGACAAAGAAAAAGTCTTCTTTAAAAGTGAAGAAAAGCGATAAAATCACTTACGATTTCCCGGCACATTCTTTTACCATGATAAAAGGCTTAATTGTTAAGTAAATACATTTGTTCATAGTTAGAGATGAGAATTAGAACTAATTCTCATCTCCTTTTTTATTCATATTTTTACAGCTAATTCTGAACACTGTTCTCTATTTTACATACAAATTGAAGACGGACATCAATATTTCTATAACAGAGAAGGAAATAAAATCTTTTTAATTTAAAAAGTTGAATATTGAGTGCGATCATTACCAGCAAATGCAGCATTTCCACAAATACAGACATTGAATACTTTAAGAAACCAACTTTAAAATAGAATGCAGAATTTTCTAAATCATTAAATTATAAAAATGAAAAACTTCAATTATTTTATTGCTTAACTACTCCTGTTTTATTACAGGTGCCTGTTCCACACTTTCTCCAAAACAGGTGAAAGTTGAACAAGGTATTGTTCAAGGTACAATGAAAAACGGACTAAGAGTTTTTAAAGGAATTCCTTTTGCAGCCCCTCCTATTGGGGAATTACGTTGGAAATCCCCTCGACCTGCAGAAAAGTGGAAAGGAATTAAACAAACAACAGAGTATGCACCTGCCCCGATGCAGGGATAAGTGAAGATTGTTTGTACTTAAATGTTTGGACACCGGCAGTGTCATCTAGTGAAAAACTATCGGTATTGGTTTGGATTTATGGCGGTGGGTTTAGTTTTGGCACCACCAATGATCCTGCTTGTAATGGTGAAAATCTGGCAAAAAAAGGTGTGATTGTCGTTAGCATCGCCTACCGTGTTGGTCAATTAGGATTCTTGGCTCATCCCAAATTAAGTGTAGAGAGTCCTAATAATGTATCAGGGAATTATGGTTTATTCGATCAGATTGCCGGTTTGAAATGGATACAGAAGAATATAGCAAATTTTGGAGGCGATCCTCAATAGGTAACTATATTTGGCGAATCAGCCGGTGCTATTTCGGTGAGTATGTTGTGTGCTTCTCCATTGGCCAAAGGGCTTTTTAAAGGAGCCATTTCGCAGAGTGACGGTTCCTTTGGTCCAAAACGATCAACGACTCAACCGGGAAAAAACATGAAATCACTTCAATTGGCCGAATCAGAAGGTGTTGAATATATGAAAAATATGGGAGCTTCCTCAATTTCAGACCTGCGCAAGCTACCTGCTGAAAAATTTATCCCAAAAACCTGGACTTTGCTGTGCAATTGGCCCATTATAGATGGGTATGTAATACCCAATGACCAATACAAACTATATGAAGCATACAAATACAACGATGTGCCTGTGCTGATTGGTTACAACTCGGACGAAGGTGCCAGCTTTTCTCCTAGAACACCTGAAAAATATATAGCCAGTGTAAAAAACAGATTTGGACAATTTGCCGATACTTTGCTGCAGGTTTATCCGGTAGGAGAATATACTGTTCCAAAATCGGCAAAAGACATTTCGCGTGATGCCGCATTTGGATGGCATACATGGAGTTGGGCACGTTTGCAATCGCAAACCGGAAAATCGAACGTATATTACTATTATTTCGATCAACACCCCAATTATCCAAAGGGTTCACGCCAGTATGGTTATGGTTCCCCTCACGGACAAGATATTCGTTACGCCTTTATTAATCTCGATTCATTAAATCCAAATACAACCCTATCAGACTTTAAATTATCCGAAATTATGGGTACTTATTAGGACTAACTTTACTAAATATGGGAACCCTAATGGAAAAGGAGTCCCGGAATGGCCAACATTCAGTAACGAGCATCCGAATGTATTTATCTGGATCAAAACCTTTTGTTGGTAATATTCCCAGTGAAAAACCGCTGCAAGTATGTAAATGATTATTTAAATTGGTGACGAACTATAGAGTATAAATAACTGTGAAAAGTTATCTCCTCAGCTACGTTCAGAATCACAATTACCCAACCTTTCTGACACACGTTTTTATACACTGAAACAGCGATTCAACAAAAAAGGGTGCTTTCACAATTGTGACAGCACCCTTTTGGCATATTAAACTAATTCTATTTTAACTGTATCAAAACAACTGATTTAGCAGGCAAATCAATGCTAAGTTTTCCATTTTTTGGTTTTTTTACTTCGAACAAATTAATATTCACTGTTTCATCTTTGCCAAAATCATTACAATCATTCATATTTTTAGCCGTAATAACCTGTCCGACAGCACTGGCAAATTCTTGTCCCGAAAGTGTCAGATCAATGCTTTCCGACTTGTTTGGATTTAGATTACAGAAAGTAATAGACACAACACCATCTTTAATTGAAGCCGATGCATTTACTGCAGGAATTGACATTCCATTAAACTCGTAGTTTTCACATTTAAAATCTGTAGGAATCAAAGTAGCATCCTGATGTACACTGTACATTTTAAATACATAATAAGTAGGTGTTAATACCATTTCATCCTCTTTGGTTAAAATAACCGATTGTAACACATTAACGGCTTGCGCGATATTAGCCATGGCAACACGATCTGCATTATTATTAAAAAGGTTCAGGTTAATCCCGGCAACCAATGCATCACGAAGTGTATTTTGCTGATACAAAAATCCTGGATTTGTTCCTGGCTCAACATCAAACCAATTTCCCCACTCATCTACAATCAATCCAATTTTTTTCTCAGGATCGTATTTGTCCATGATTTTTGAATGTTCCTGAATCAGAGTTTCCATCTTCAAAGTGTTTTTCAAATCAGCAAACCAACCGCTTTCGTCAAAATCAGTAGCTGATCCTTTATCCTCCCAGCTTGTTGTAAATGTATAACTATGAAGCGAAACACCTTGAACCAAATGGCGGTGGCGGGTTGTTTTCTTCATCAAGACATCCATCCAATTGTAATCATCAACATTAGGTCCGCCGGCAATACGATACAAATCACCACCACAGTACGAAGCAAATCGATTGTACAAATCAGCATAGTACTCTGGAGTCATGTTACCACCACAGCCCCAATTTTCGTTTCCAATACCCCAGTACTTAACATCCCAAGGCTCTTCCTGTCCGTTTTTCTTCCGTAAATCAGTCATCGGACTAATATTTTTCGAAGTAACATATTCAACCCACTCCGATGCCTCCTGTACCGTTCCCGATCCAACATTCAAATTAATGTATGGTACAGCTTTAATCAATTTACAAAAATCAAGAAATTCGTGCGTTCCAAAACTATTATCCTCAGTAACCCCTCCCCAATGAATATTCACCATAGAAGGTCTTTGCTGCCTGGGTCCAATACCGTCTTTCCAATGATATGTATCAGCAAAACAACCACCAGGCCAACGCAGTAAAGGAATCTTCATATCCAGAAGCGCACCAACTACATCTTCCCGAAATCCTTTTACATTCGGAATTTGAGAATCTTCACCTACATAAATCCCACCATAAATACAACGCCCAAGGTGTTCAGCAAAATGTCCGTAAATTTCTTTGTTAATTTTTGTTTTAGCTTGATCTGTATGAATCCTTAATATGTTTTGCGCAAACGAAGTAGAACCGATTACTAAAAACAGTATAACTGTGTAAATTGTTTTTTTTCTCATAATTAAATTACTTTTTAAAAATTGATTATGAACTTCTTAACTAATCCCGTGAAATGTGTTTTTCCAGTCATAAGTTTAAAAGCTATACGATTATGCACATTTTATTAGGCTGACAAATTACAATCAATCCTTAATAAAATAGTGGACTATTCAACCTTTAAGGTGGATAGATCAGTATTAAGTAATCTATTTTTTCCTTATCAAATTGATTTGACGGAAATAAGAGCATATACTCCAAATGAGAACAACAACTTACAGTAATAATTTAGCATTCGGGAAGCCATGCTTTCGTTTTTGTCTCACCTCCGTAATTCAAAACAAAATAAGGAATAGTATTTCATACTTTTATTAGATAAACGTTAAAAATGATATATATTATTACAAATGGGAAACAAACCTCGGTTCATTTTAAAAAGATCCTAAAAAATCTCTTTCTAAGACCCCATACCGTAAAGGAATTTCTCCTTTTGTTTTACTTTTATAATACCTTCTGCAATCAGAAAATTATCCATACGAGCCATTTCTTCACATTTTTGCAAAAGATGTCGGAATGGTTACAAGCCTGTTTATTCATTTTTTTGAAAGTCAATTACATAGTAGTACATAAAAAGAGACTCCTCCATTAATTTCAAATGAAAAGGCTTTGCTATTTTCTTTTATATTCAAAATGTTGTAATAATTTGATAATATTGGGGATAAATCCATTTTTTATTAAAAATTTCTTTTATTTCTTCAATAATACACTTTAATTAAACCCCCTTCACTCTAACTGAATAAAATGAAGTTTTTCGCATTTTTAACTAATACAAACTTCGTCTACATCCCCTTCAATTTCTCTTTCCTATCCAACTTCATTTACAGCACATCCATATCTTCAGTAATTTTTTCATTAACTATTTTTGCATAAATCTCTGTTGCTTTTAAGAGGTATTCTAATAATTTTGAAACTGTTTAAATCTGCACTCCATTGAACAAAATAACAATTATTGAAAAGGTATGCCTTGTGCATGGTTATTCTTTTCTGGATGTTGCACATATCCCCATTTTTTTTTCAAATAGCTATTTAATTTCTGCTTGGTTAACCGAGGTATTAATCTATCCAATTCTTGAATAGTAGAGAAGTTCTCATATTTTTATCTAATCCATTTGTTTTCATGAGAATCGTTATTCGACAACTAGTATTTGTCTTACTTCTGTCAATAACGATCCATTCTTTACGATTAGAGCTCATTTATATGTGTGCCTTGCTCAATTTAGAGATATCTGGATAAGATAGACTGATATAACACTTCAAAAAAAACGCTTAATCCATTACGGATAAGCGCTTTTATCTTCTCTAACAATACTAGGATGCAAAAAAAAGATCAGCTATATTATTGTTCAGGTGATATAATTTTCCCCAAAACCTTTTATATCACTTTATAAAAATTAATAACAGCAAAAGATTCATTGAAATCTCATTGCTTTATTTGTTATTAACTGATTTATCTACTTTACAAATATTCTAAATAAATTAATTGAATAAACTATTTTTAATCTTATTTATTATATCAATCAATTTAGTCTTATCGATTGGTTTAGTTATATAATCATTACATCCAGATCGTAAGGCTTTCTCACAATCACTTGGGAAAGAAAATGCTGTTTGAGCAATAATTTGAATTTTTTGATTGAACTATCTGATTCTCTCTGTTGCTTCAAATCCATTCATTTGAGGCATCTTGAGGTCCATCAATACAATATTTATATCAGTATGATCTTTAACAGTACGAACCGTCTCTTCTCCAGTAAAGCAATGTATAACCTCACAGTTAATAGACTCTAATATTGTTGATAAAAATTTAGAACTTATATAATCATCTTCCGCTATGAGAACCTTTATTTTTTTATCATTTATAGCTCTATTCTTAATTGTATTGTCTTTACACTTCTCTTCATAAAATATTGTTTCAACATCACCTGTTGTATATGGTAGGGAAAAACAAAATGATGATCCTTTATTAACTTCACTCTCAACCCAAATTTTCCCGCCAAGCATTTCAACATATGATTTCGAAATGGTCAAGCCAAGTCCCGAATCTTCAAAAACTCTGGTGTCTTCAACATCAGCTTGTTCAAAACGATTAAATATTGCCTCTAATCGATCTTCTGGGATTCCAACTCCTGTATCGTTGACATAAAATTTAACATGACCGTTGCAAACGACAAACCCAACACTAATGCAACCATTATCAGTAAACTTTATTGCATTTACGAGTTGAATTCGGCACTTAGATTTAGATCTTCCATTCTAACAAACTCTTAAGAAAATCATAAAATGGACTATAAAAGTAGCTCTCCAATCTACATGAAAGGAGGGCTACTAACAAAATGATTCAATAAACTGACTTATCAATTAGTTTAAAGAAATACACTTTATAATGTTTTATTATCTTAATGCTAAATACAAGTTATACTTACCATCAACCATGAATAGTCAAAGGTGATACTGTATCACCAATTTGCTAGGAGTGCAAAATACTACTATCCAGCACATAAACAAACAAATTATTGATAAAAAACAAGTTTTGATATAATTTTGGTTCTTAGTTTATGAAGCATAAACCAAAAAAATAATTAATACTGTAAATCTTTAAGAAACATCCAAAACTTACATTTCAAATTTAATTTTCGAAAAGCTCTTCCAATTTCTGATCTAATGCTTCTCCTCTCAACTTATCATCCATTACTTTTCCTGTTGACGCATCTACAAGGAAAATAGCTGGAATTGTTTTTACAAAATAAAGGTCATCCACGCCCTTTTCATTCAGGAGATTAGGCCAAGCCATTTGTTCTTTGTCCAATGCTTTTTCCCATGCTTTTTTATCTTCATCTTTTGAAATACTAATGATTTGCAGCCCTTTCGAAGCATACAATTCATACATGTGTTTCAAATTCGGGATCTCTCTTCGGCAAGGACCGCACCACGATGCCCAAAAATCAATCAGGATGTATTTTTTGCCTTTCATTAGTTCTGTTGAACGAAAAGCTTTCCCTTCGCGATTGGCCAAGGTAAATTCAGGAGCTGTTTTGTTTACCAATCTTTCAGGAAAAAGCTCTTTTTTCACCAATAGTCCGTAGTAGGAATTTTTAGCTGCCTCCGTAAATTGTTCATACAAAGAAATTTGTGCATCGGTAAAATATGTATATGAGTTCAACATTACCAAAGGTCCCCACCATGAATCCTTATTTGCCAAAATAGCCTCCTTACTGGTTTGCTCTACGTCAGTAAAAAAAGCTTTTTCAGCTTGGGCAAAAGCTCTGTAATCATCTGTATTCCGTAACGAATCTGCAACAGCCTTACTTTTAGCATTTCTTATGGCAGCTAAAATAGCATCATGATCCTTATAATACTTCTCGTGTTGTATCCCAAATTTATCTTTAAATGCCAATTTTTCCTTGTAGAGGTCATTTGCATTTGAACCACTTACCTGAACATCCGAAAAATCAACAAAAGCTCTATTATTACTTTCCTCGAAAGCAGCCTTTGCCTTTAAGCTGATCTCTGAATTTTCAAGCATAATACTTAAAATACCATTATGATCTGCAACTTTTAGATAGAACAGACGAAGTTCTTCTAATTTACCTGAAAATTCAAATTTTCCATTTGTTACAGTTGCAAATGCAATAGGCTCTTCTTGTTTGTGTGTTGCTCCCGGAATCAATTCTAATTTTGTTCCCTCTTTTAGTCCGCTTATTTCACCTGTCAACGTATATTTAGCATCAGATTGTGCACATGCTGTGGTCAGCAAAACAAATACGATAACAACCATTCCTATAATACTTCTTTTCATTTGTTTTATTTAAAATATTTAAATTCCAGATCTGGTAACGAATATTTAATTTGGCAGACATTAAAATTTATCTACAAATAAACATCGTACTTAAGGTCATTTTTACTTATTTGAAAATTATTCTTGAAACCTTCTTTTGTCGAAAACTCAACAATTCCATTAACATACGATCGCTTAGTTTGATTGAAATTTTGATTTTCTTTGTTATCAATTTCCCGAAGGTGCCCCAAAAGTAAAGTTTTACTTAAATGGTTATATTAAGCGAAGCCGAAGCATTTGTTAACGAGGTAAACAGATTCTTCGATAAGCTCAGAATGTCATTAAAATACTGCTTTTAGGACACCCTCAGGTTAAGATACTACTTGTTTAACGAGGAGTGTTTTGTGTCAAAGTACCATTTCCCGGGTTACTGGTTGCTCCCATTGGGAAAGGCATTACCCACATGTGCGAATCTGGTGCTAATTCTAAACTTTGGTTGTTGAAAATTTTAGTTAGAGTCTGTGCATAGTTCACATCCTTGTTAAAACGTTTGGCATCCCAAAATGGGATGGCAGTCTGCACGTATTCATTTGCTTTATTTTTGCGGATATAAGCAATTGCCTCAGCTGTTGAGGAAGCTGTTAAATCAGCATATTTATCCTCGAAAATTCTGGTTTTACGAACTGCATTTAAGCTTAGCATGGCCTCATCTAAATTGGTTTGTCCGCCTTTTCGTGCCAAACACTCTGCTTTGATGTAATACATTTCAGGAGTTGTAATTCCACCAGCATTAAATTTATCGGATCGTATGCCAACGTAAATGCTATCCGGAGCCTGATACTTTTTCTTCCACTTTGAGGCAAAACGGGCATCGCCTTCTTCAAATTGGGCTGCCCTGGACAATGTAAGTGCCGCACTGGTTCCCGATTGTCCAGAATTTTTATAGGTACTGGAACCATATCTAAAAATGTAATTCTCAGGGCTGATCATGGTTTTAGATGGGTAGCTTGTTGACCAATCGTTCTCCTTTTCAATTTGCTCTTTGTTTTCAGCGTAATATTCCTTCCAATTGAACAATTGGCTGTTCTGATCTAAGGCATTCTGAGCATAAAGCAAGGCATTGGTGTAGTCTCCCATCTGCAAATAAACCCTTGCCTGCATTGCATACCCACAAGCTAAATTCGGGTGCAGTAAAGTAGCACTCTCAACTGGAAGATGAGGTATTGCATCTGTTAAATCGGTAAGAATGAATTCGTACATTTTTGCAATACTAATCTGCTCCGAAGTAGCTCCCATTTCGGCGCTGGTAATTAAGGGCACAGATAATCTAGTCGCGGCAGTTGCTTCATCGTATTGCTCTGCATAGTAATTGGTCAAATGAAAGTAATTCATCGCCCGCAACACCTTGGCCTGAGCAATCAATTCCAGCTTTTCGGAATCGCTTGCCTCGGTTGCATCTGGTACATTGTTAATCATTAAATTCCAATACGAAATGGCCGCGTAAGAATAGTAGTAAGCTTGTTCATCTGAATTGTTTTGAATAATACGATCCTCATTTCCCATCCAATTGTAATTGATGGAAGTTAAAGAAATGTAACTCAAAGCACTGGGACTCTTGTATACATCATTCAACAGATTAATGGCTTGTGCTGCATCATTTAAATGATTGTATTCGTTACGAATAAACGCTTCGTAATCGGCTAAACTTGTGGGTATTTTTTCTCCTTTGGGCAACACATCCAAGTAATTGTCGCAAGACGAGAACAGCATGGCTGCCAAAAGGCTGATCGTTGCGATATATGATATTTTAAATTTCATAATTCTCTTGTTTTAACTGTTAAAAACTTAAATACACTCCTCCAACAAATGTGGGTCTTTCCTTAGCACCCAACATGTATTCGGCTTTCTTCTCGAAAGCAAAAGTCTTTAGATTTTCTACATTAAACTGAACTCTTGCACTACCCAATTTTAATTTATTGCACCATTCTGAAGGCAAGTGGTAAGCCAATGAGATGTTGTGAATTTTCACATAAGAGGCATCCAGCACATGAATATCTGAGTAATTGTATACCGACTCACGATAATAGTTGTAATCAGGAGAATTGCCATAGAACAGTAATCGTGGAACATCCGTTTTATTTTCATCTCCTGCTTGTTTCCATCTGTTTCGAATGTCTTTACTGGTTACACTTATCATCGCAGAACCATATGGGTCGGCCATATTAATTTTAGGAATGTTTGTATTACGAACTTTATGACCTCCTGCGTATAGCACCAAAACTGATAAATCAAAATTCTTGTAAGAAAAACCATTCATGATGGAGCCACTATACTTAGGAACTGTGGTGCCACTGAAATGAATGTTGTCCATGTTGGTGTAATCCTCAGCAGTTTTATTCCCATCAACATCGTAAATCTGAGGTTCTCCCTGATCATTCAATCCAGCCCACTTATAGGAATAAATTCCATTAAATGCATTATTCATTCTGGGAAATTCCTGCGGATAATCAAATTGCAAGACATAAAAAGGTGCTTCCACATTAATTTTGGTCACTTTATTTTTATTGTATCCCAAAAGAAAACCTGCATTCCAGGAAAAATTTTTTCCACGAACAAGATCAGCCTGAACAGCAAGTTCAAACCCCTTATTCTCCATTGATCCATTATTAAATGCAAGGGTATTGTATCCAAACCCTTCGGTAGGTATTCCTTGCTGATTGGCTAACAAATCCACACTCTTCTTTTTATAAACATCAACAGAACCCGACAGGCGATTGTTCAACAAAGAAAAATCAACCCCAGCATTTATCGTTGTGGTTTTTTCCCATCTCAAATTTGGGTTTGGCGGTGAAGAAATATTACCATAAACACCCCCAACTAAGGAACTGGTATAATAACTGGCTGTTAAGTAAGGCGCAGCATCTTTTGCAATGTTACCCCCAATACCATAAGAAGTTCTTAGTTTCAACATGTTCACCCACTCCACATTAAAGAAATCTTCCCTATTTACGTTCCAATTGGCTCCTACCGACCACAATGGTTTGTTCTGGTACTTTGAGTTAGTTCCCCAAAGATTGGAACGGTCCCAACGAATACTACCCGATAAGGTGTATTTATTATTGTAACTGTAGGCTGCATTCGAATAAAAGGAAACAAAACGATTGACTAACTCTTGTTGGCTGGCCAGATCACTATTATTTAAATAAGCCCATGAATTCATCAAACCGGAAAAGCCGCCCGTCAGTAAAGGTTGGTTCAAATACTGAGAAGTCAGCATATCTGAGTCATAACCATAACGGGTTTGATCATTATATTCCAGTTTGCTATGCCTTGTCTCCGATCCTACAATCCATGTAATTTGATGTTTCTCCTGAAAAGTTTTGTTCAGATTTAATTGTTGTCTGAAATTGTAAGAATTTGAAAAATGGTTATGATTGTAGTAAATATCTCCTTTGTGAAGATTATAGACTGCACTTCCATCCGAATTGCTCGCAAATTTATTAATGGTTGTGCGGGTTGAATAAGAATCCAGTTCATTTAAACGTTGATAACGGTTCACTCCATATTCATACTGAAACATGGCATCGTAGTTCAACCATGGAAAAATCTTTACATTCAGTTTTGCATAGGTTCTGTTGCTGAATTCTTTCCTTTTGCCCAGTTTTCTGCTCAATTCATCAAGCGGAGTTAGATCTAAACTGTACAAACCGTAATTTGCAACATTATCGCGAACAGTCCTTTTAACTTGAGAAGCAACGCTTAAAGCGTTTCCATTGTCATCAACCAAACGGTCGTATGGACTTCCGGTAAACCCAGCAGAATAAGATGATAAAAGATTGTATGTTTGCTCTGTCGCATTTTTGTAATTGATGTAAAGTCCCAAATCAGCCTTTAACCATGACGTAAGTTGCAATGAGTTCATGATATTCATTCCAATTTGATCATTCTTCGAATAAATATCTTCCTCTTTATTCTTTTTATAAGTAACCGATAATTTAAAATTATTTAGTTCGGTAGCTTTACCCACACTTAAGTTGTACTGTTGATACAATAAATCACGTTTGGCGTATTTGGCAACATCGTCGTAGAATTGATATCCTCTAGAAGCAAGTTCTGTCAACTTTACATTGGCTTCATCTTCTGAAATTACACCAGAATACTGGTCTAATAAAACATCAACACCAGCACTTGGCCATTTGTAATTGTTACGACGATTGTCAGCCTCAGCCTGAGCACGAAGCAGTCCATTATTTAATTCCGGATTAGAGGCTGCCCATTCTTTTTCCAACTCAATAACATCAGCCGAATTGGTTAAATTCCCGGTATAATAGTCGTAAGTTTTCCATGTTAATGTACTTGAAAAATCAACTTGAACTTTTCCTTTTTGAGCCTTTTTGGTTACAATAACCACCACGCCATTGGCAGCCCTGGCACCGTAAATAGAAGCTGCTGCAGCATCCTTCAAAATGGTAATGCTCTCAATATCTTCCATGTTAAGCTCCGGAGCATTTTCTGTAACATTGCCATAATTATCGATGCTGGTGTTCTCAACCGGAAAACCATCAATAACATACAAAGGTGAAGCCATGGCATTCATGGTCGATACACCACGAATAATTCCATCGGAATAACCTGCGATCTGACCTTCCAAAACATCTGCAAGACTATTTAATCTGCGAGATTCCATTGTTTTGCTGCTCACCTTTGAAAAAGATCCGGTAGAACGTTCCTTGGAAATGGTTTGATATCCTGTTACAACAACCTCAGCCATTTGTTTAGCATCAGCCAATAAAGTAGCATTCTGTACTGCTTGACCATTGTAAACAATCTCCTGTGAGGTCATCCCAACAAAAGAAAATACCAAAACAGCATTATCATTATCAATATCAATCGTATAACTACCATCCATATCAGTCGCCACACCTGCTGTTGTGCCTTTTATTACAACAGACACACCTGGAAGGGTATTTCCATCCGCATCTTTTACGGTTCCTTTGAGCTCTTTTTGCTCTTGTTGAATAGGTTGTTCAACCTTAGGCGCTTTCTTTTTTATGACATATATATCGTCTTCCGACGAATAAGTCAAATCCGTATCTTTCAGAACTTCATCAAGAATCTCTTCTAATGTTCCTTCTTTATTGATGCTAATGCTATCGTATTTAGCTAAATCATTGGCATCACAAACAAACTCATACCCAGTCAATTTCTTGACTTCCCAAACAAATTCGTTTAAATTGATGTTGCTTTCGTTGACTTTAATTAACTTGCCTTTAGTTTGAGAATAGGCAGCATTAAAGCTGATCATGCTAAACAAAATGAACATGACAGAAAACAAAATTACTTTGCTCCTTTTGAGTAAAGGTCTTTTTTTGTTTTTTTTCATAGGTTAAAATATTAAATGGTTATTAATGAATAATTAATAGCTTTTAGGGAAGTATGTTCCAGCATACTTCTCTATTTTTTTACAATAACTACGCTATTATTTATTTCGAAAGTGACACCTCCGGTAGCTTCTATTGCCCTCAGAATCGTAGCGAACTCTTTATTGGTATTCAAAGAAATTGACAATCGCTTATTCTTCACATCCTGATTTTGATAAAAAAGTTTGATATTATATTGTCTTTGGAGGTCGTTTAAAATTGCTGATAGTTTCTCTTCCTTATAATTCATAAATCCTGATCGCCAATATGAGTAGATGCTAGCATCAACAGTACCTATATCCAAGGATAGATCTTGCTTATTAATTACAGCTTGCTGGTTAGGAAGCAGTTTTATTTCATTCTTACTATTATCCAAGGCAATGCTCCCCTCTTCTAACGTCACAAACTCTTTCTCATCTTCGTCATATGCTTTCACATTAAATTTGGTTCCCAGAACTTTTATCTTATTCACACCAAAATCTAAAACAAATGGCTTACTGTCTTTTTGAACGTCAAAATAGGCTTCACCAGAAATCAGTTCAACTCGTCGCTTATCTCCAATAAAGTTGGTTGGGTATTTTAGGGTTGTTCCAGCATTTAGGTGAACAAGTGTCCCATCCGATAGCTTAAATGTTGATCGTTTGCCCGCCGGAACATTAATGGTATTATAAATCAATTTTTCAGGCAGGTTTACCGATTTGCTTTCATAGCCAATGCTATCGCCCTTAACAACAAACTGTGCATGACTTGTGTTGACTATAGTGTCATTGCCTTTTAAGGTATACAGTTGCCCATCTTCTGCCAGTATCGATATATTATCACTATCAAAACGAGTGAGCTCAGCTATTTCCTGCTCGTCAAAATCCTTATTAGTAAATACGACTATTGATACCCCAATAGCTAAAGGTAGTAATATAGAAGCTGCATATCCCAGCACTCTTTGCCATTTGATCGTTTGTGAGGTTTTTTTCTTAAATACTTTATATGACTTTTCAGAATCAACTGCATCGAGTTGAGCGAGCTCATCACCTATTCTTTTCTGATCGGTAATTTTCTTAAACACCAATTCATTATAGGGATCTGTCAACCAGTCTTGCAAGACTTCATCTTCTTCAGAAGTTGTTTTTCCAAGAATATGATTGGCAATTATTTTAGATATATTTTCGTCTAGCTTCATTTGTTCTTTTTTTCTATGACATGAAATTTGATTTGAGGGGTGAAAAATTTCTCAAATATTATTCTTTAATCTTTCTCTTAATCTGGCGTAACCAATTCTTCTTTGTGTTTTTATAGTATTTTTACTTACATTTAGCTCATCTTGAATTTCGGCAATGGATAAATTATTCATTGATAAACGAATGACTTCTTGTAATTTTTTAGGCAAAAGCTTTATTTCATTATGAATTTGGTGGTAAACATCTTGCGAAAGCATTGTGAATTCGTCAATAGAACTTGCTTCTGAGTTAAGGTCCTCCTTTATCTCCTCAACCACGATTGCCTTTCTATTTGAATGATTTATCGATGCATTACGAACCGCTGCGTACAAGTAAGACTTAAGTGATATCCGAATATCAATTTCGGAACTATTATTCCAAAACTTTACAAACACCTCTTGCACGATATCTTCACTAAGACTAGTATCCTTAAGATACTTGTTAGCGAAAACAACCAAGGGTGGAAACAAGTCGTGATACAGTTGTTCAAATGACTTTTGATCTCTCTTTCTGATTCTATCTATAAACAGAGGTGTATATTTCATTCTCTTTTATCGATGCGTACCCTACCAAAACAAGTGAAGATATAACACTCAGTAAGGCACTTCTATCCTTAATTTTCTCTATGACAGGAAAATTTAAAAGAGGGGTGAAAAAAACAGGTAAAGTTTCTTTAATTTTTCACGGAGTACTGCAAAAGCCCTGCGTTTATGGGTCTTAACGGTATTCTTACTTACGCCTAATTCATCTTGAATATCGGAAATTGAAAGACCATTTAGGGACAATCGAATGACTTCTTGTGACTTTTTAGGTAGATCTTTTATGGCATTATAGATATGATAATACACATCTTGAGACAAGATTAATTCCTCATCTGTTAATGATTCTTCTTCTGGGTAACTGCTTAAACGTTTCTCTTCAACGGCCTTTTTATTGAGATAATTGATTGCCGAATTTCGAACCGTTGAGTACAGATATGATTTTAACGAAGTATGTATATCTAGCATTGAAGAATTTTGCCATAGAGAAATGAATACTTCCTGAACTAAATCCTCACTAGCACTATCATCACCCACATATTTTCTGGCAAAAACAACTAGCGATGGAAATAAATCAATATAAAGCTTTTCATATGACTTCCTATCACCTTTTTTTAATTTGTCGAGAAATAATGGAGTGCAATTCATCTTTCTTGTTCCTTTATGCAATTTTCATCAAACATGATGAAATCAACCTTTATTATCCTACAAACACATCTAAAAACCTTTCATTGAAAGATAGTTTCCCATAATATATAAAAATCAAAATAAAGAAAATAATATGATCATATGAAATTGATTAATACCTAATTGGAGACCTTAAACGAAGCTAAAATCAAATGTATTAAATAAAAAGAGTTCAATTTTGAATTCTCTTAAAACATCAGCTGTCAAAATTACTGTTGGCAAATCGATTAATATTATCGATTCACAAAAAGTTTTAATTCTGTAATATTTTATTAGATTTTACTTATTTTTGACTCAGGTAATTAGCAACTTTAAATTTCCAATAAGTCATTTTAAACAACAAACAACCAAACACTAATAAGCATTTAATCAACTGCAACTCACACTATATATTAAAGCTTATTTGCAACTCAACTACAAGAACAAATTCATTAGATTTTTGTTAAATTTTCTGCATTGGAAAATGATTTTAAATCAAAAGTGGCAAGTATACTTTTTTATTAATTTCAAATTTATATTGTTGCAACAAACTAGAGTGAACATTCAAGTGAACACAATTTTCGTAACCTCCACAATTGCCTATTTTTAGTGTATTTTAGAAATAAGTTCTACTCCCTCTTTCTCCGCCATGCAGAAATGCAACAGAAAGAAAAGCCTTGTAAACCTAACGTTTACAAGGCTTTCTTCATTTAGTACCAAAGCAATTAAACACCAAAAAGTGCATTATTACGGTGTTTTGAAAGGTGTAGATTAGAAAGTTGAAAAACACTACACCTCACACAGATGCTAATACACTGCAATACACCCCTTTGCTCCGCTCAAAATTCACTCGTTTGCTAGTTTTGAAAATCGTTTTAAAACACTTAAAAACTAGTAAAAATGAGACAAACAACTTCTATTTTATTTTTTGCACGAAAAACTACTAAACTGAAAAATGGAGAATCTCCAATCTTCGTTAGAATTACTATTGATGGTCAAAGGTTAGACATATCTCTCAAAAGAAGCATAGATTCTAAATTCTGGGATTCGAACAAAGGTAAATGCAAAGGCAATTCAATTAAGGCAAAGGAAAACAATCGATACATTTATTATATGGATGAAAAACTCTTGAAAATCATAAATGATCTTGAAATTCAAGAAGAGTTAAATTGTAAAAATGTAAAAGCATACTTGAATCAGGAAAATGATGATCATAGCATTATAAGTATATTCAAAAAACACAATGAGAGATGTGAAAAACGTATTGGCATAGATATGGCAGAAGGAACAGTAGAACGTTACATAACCTGTTTAAAACACACTCAAGACTTCATTAAAACACAATACAATTTAAAAGATTTACCTCTAAACAGAATCAACCATCAATTTATAACTGATTTTGAGCATTACTTTAGAACAGTACGAAAATGTTCTACCAATACCACATTTAAATATCTCAAGAATTTTAAGAAAATTACGAATCTCGCCTTAGCAAATGAATGGATGAGATCAGATCCTTTTGCAAAAATCAAGTTCAAAATGGAAAAAGTAGATAAAGAATTCCTAGATGATGAAGAGTTGAATAAATTGATGGAGAAAAGTTTCGAAATCAAACGACTTGAAATTATTAAAGATCTCTATTTGTTTTGTTGCTTTACAGGATTAGCTTTTTCAGATGTAAAATCTCTTAGCCAAGAACACATCGTAAAAGGTATTAATGGTAAGCAATGGATTAAAAGTAAAAGACAAAAAACCAAAGTTGAATTCGAAATTCCACTTTTTGAAATCCCTATAGCAATACTTAATAAGTATAAAGAAGATCCTACTTGTATGATCCAGAAAAAGCTATTACCTGTGCCTAGTAATCAAAAAATGAATGCCTATTTAAAGGAAATAGCAGACCTATGTGGTATCAACAAAAACTTAAGTACTCATTCTGCTAGACATACCTTTGCAACAACGGTTACTTTAGGCAATAACCTTAACATTAAGGCTATCTCAAAAATGATGGGACACACCAACACAAGAATGACGGAGAACTATGCTAGAGCTAGCGAGAAGCTCATTTCAAACGAGATGAATAAGATTGAAGGGATGTATCAATTGACATAAATTCAATAAACATTAATAGCCCGATAAATATGGAGTTTATCGAGCTATTAATCTACTTTAAAATTACATTAAGTATTCTAAAACGCTGTTCCAGTCAGGAAATTTATCACTTCCAAAATGAATGTGCTTTTCTTTAAATTTGTCAACTCCATGATCACCAGAGTCATCAATAATATAATCCCCTTTAAATAAATTCTTATTATGAGTTAAAGTTAGTCTCTTCTTAGCCTTCTCTCCTAGGTATTTTTCAACCCATAGTCTTTTTTCTTTCCAACAGTCAGGATTATCCCATACTGGTGTTGACACAATATGACAATCATATTTTACACTTAGAATCTCAAAAGCTTTAATTGAACCTTCTATTGGTTTATTATTTAGAAAGTAGCCTTTCTCCAATCTTTTCTTAGCCCAATTTTCACTGTTTAATTCGACTAGTACTCCATCCATATCAATTAATAATATCTTTTTCATTTTTATAGTTTATTATTATGCTTGTGTTTTATCTTTTTTTAACGACTCCTCTAATACTTCAATCTTTATATATAATACATCCAAATCCAAAAGTAATTCTTCAAGAATCTGAACAGAATCATGATTTCCTAATAACATAGCACATATCATTTCCTTAATTAAAATTTATTTTCTGTAGTATCAAATTTGCTATTTCTTCTGGTGAATTGTTATCTGCAGAAAGGATTAAATCATAGTGCTCTTCTGAAGTAAAATCGATATTATATGATTTTTCAAACTGCTTAACGAAAGATTCATTCCTTTCGCCTACTGTATGATAAGTTTCATTGTCTCTTTGATCTTTCTTAAGTCTTTGTACGGCTACATCATCAGAAACTTTAAGAAAGATATTAAAAGATGAATTAATAAAATGAAAGCCTAAGCGATAATCAATAACCAAATCCTTTAACGAATTGCATTCTTGTGAGAATTCTTTATCAATTCTCTTGTCTAATAGTGGGTTTTCTAAACACTTCTTCTGAAATTCTGCAATACTGAGTTTATTTTCTTTAGCAAACTTTCTTGTTCTTAATCCAATAGATGTAAATGAATAATTCAATTTCTTAGCAAGAATTTTTCCTACTGTACTTTTACCTGAAGCAACATTACCTGAAATTGTAATTCTACTTGGGAAGTTGTTTTCTTGATCTTTTCCCTCCCAGTTGTAAACCCCTCCTCTTTTTTCGAATTTAGTAAAGCTATAATTCATTTCCTTTATTGCTGATTTTACACCATATTCAAGAATGGGCTTGCTATACACATGTTTCCCTTGCGAATTATCAAAAAATCTACCAGCGGGATCAACCATTACATAAGATCCTCTCATTTCATCATTTGATTCAGATACCATTGATTTTAGATCTTTATGTTTTTCTAAAAAAATTGAAAACTCATCTCCTGAAATAGAAACTTCTTCAATTGATTTATCATTTTGTCCTTTTATAGGTAAAGCCTGCATCACTTTCCATCTTTCTGGATTTGCATCTGCTATAAAATCAATCATATCCTCAGCGTAATTGTATTTATTAATTACGGTATTTATCTTTAGTCGGTATGAATAACGCTTTATATCTTTCAATAGCTGGTAATAATATTTACTTGATAAAGAACGTCCGTTAATACTTCTACCAATCGAAACATTACTACTGCTATTTAAACTATCTATACTTAAAGCAATCCAATCTAAATCATCCTTATTATCCTCCAAGAATTGACTTGTAATCTCACTTCCATTTGTAACAAGCATGGTAGTCATTCCTAATTCCTTTGCTAGCGATATTAATTCCGACAACCAAGGACATAAAGTTGGCTCTCCTCCTGCAAAAGTTATTTTCTTAAAACCATGATCTGCCAATTCTCTAACTACTTGGATTGCTTTTTCTCTCGACAAATGCCCTTTTGGCAAAATCGTTCTCTTAACATCTTGAAAAGAAGCAAAACAAAATTTACATCGCATATTACACGGCTCCCAAAGATGAAAATTTACACTAGGAATTAAATGTCCATTATTTTCACGGTTTGTTGGATAATTAAGGTTAGACTTGTTCATTATTTTCTTATTTTAATTTAACTTAAATGAAATACTTTTAGTTATTTTTGAATTCGAATACAGTTCAAATCTATATGATAGAAATTGTCATATTTTGAAAAAGGAATGAACCCTAAGAAAAAAGGAACGAAATGAAACTTTTGAGATTTTTCACTAACCTCTTTAATGATGCAGCCGATATGGACGGTACTGCTATATTGATTATTATACTATTCGTATTATTAATAATTTCAACCATACGCAGAAAATCCGCCCAATGGAATAATGAAGATTTAGAAAAGGAACTATCAGCTTCTAAACAGATAAATAAGTATGCCGAGGTGGCTAAAGAAAAATTAAATGCTGAAATAATTCAAATCAATAAAGACGCAGATAATGAACGAGAAAAGTTCAAGATCGAAATCAATAAAAATCAAAATCAGATTGAGAATTATAAAAAGAATGAAATTCAAATCACAAATCAATTATCTGATTTGAAGAATGATTTTAACAAAATACGTGAGAAATATTCGAACTCATACGAGCAATTACTTCATACAAAAGAAAATCAAAAAGTCACAGAAGATCAGCTACAAACATATCGTTTATCTCCTCATTTTCTAAAAAATCTAATAAACAAAGCATTCATTGAATCCAAATTATCATTTGATGATAATGATGTCAAAACAAGTTTCTCTATACTTGGAAAAAAATATAGTACTAAGGAAAACCTAATAGATCAGCTTAAGATTTATAATGAAAGATTAGATAAAAGTTTATTACTTCTTATTGATACATTGAACTATCTTCTATACAGTTCTTGCGCTGCAAAAGTACACCTCCAAACTGAAACGTCGCAATTGCAGAAATTTTGCCAATTAATTGAAATAAACAATGATATTAAAGTGGAATTGGTTAATAATATTGAAAATTCAAACATTCACATCCCCCCAACAATACTATTCAATTACATTGATAATGCAATTAAGCATGGCTATTTCAAAAATAAACCATTACGCATCGAACTTTCTCAGGAAAAAAATATTTTACACTATACGGTTAAAACACCTCTACATCCAAAAATGAATCCTGATAAAATTCTTGGTGGAATAGGAAATACTGATTTCGAAAATAGTATTAATCGAAACAGTAATAATCATGAAATATCTAACGAAATTATTAACAACACTTACATTGCTAATCTAAAAATTGCGCTATGATACAACTAAATTATATTGCAGTTGATGATGAACCCATCTTCCTAAAAGAACTAAATGAACACTTATTAGCCTATCCCTTTTTGAACAAACTAGACTTAATAAGCGATCCTTTTGAGGCTATTGATATTATAAATACCCAAAAGCCAGATGTCGTTTTCTTAGATCATGATATGCCTGGTATAAATGGACGAGATGTTTTAAAAGCTATCAATTTCAAAACACAAATAGTTTTTATTACTAGCAACTTCTCCCCCATTCAAGATGTAATCAATCATGGTGGAATTGCTACAATTCAAGGCTATATAAGCAAACCTATTTCCGAAGAGAAAATTAAAGATATCTGCTTAAAACTAAATAAGGCTGATAGTAATCATATTACTAAGACAAAGCTAACTGTTCCCAACGGAAAAAAAGAAGACTATTACATCGAATTTTCAAAACTATCCTACATTGAAGCCGAAGGGAAATATTCTAATTGGCATTTACTTGATGCTCCTACGATTAAGAACATTGCTCTTTCCCTGAAGGAATCGAGAGAATTATTATTATCAAACAAAATAGATTTTAAAGAATTAAACAGAAGTTCAATCATTTTCGAAAATGGTATAAAAAAGAGGCGTAATAAAGATATAATTGTAACCTCTAATGGTAAAGATGTAGTAATAGGCACAAAAGATATTGATGGCTTCTTCTCATGGCTGAAAAGAAAGCTTAGATAAAAAAAATACTAGCATCAATAAGAACCTAAGTACTCACTCAGCTCGACATACATTTGCAACAACAGTTACTTTCGGCATTAATCTCAAAACTAAGGCCATTTCAAAGATGATGGGACATACCAACACAAGAATGACTGAAAACTATGCTAGAGCCAGCGAGAAGCTCATATCAAACGAGATGAGTAAAATTGAAGGAATGTATCAATATGTATAAAAATCCTGCCACTATTCCAAAATCACAAATACAGTAACACCAACAAATTTATATTTACCAGAGAACTCTAATCATCTTTACAAAGTCCCAATTCTTAACGAATTGGGGCTTTGTTATTTTTTCATATTGCCATTTTACTTAATTGAAACAGCTATCCCCCACTGGTTTACACATTACTAAAATTCACTTAACACTAATTTAGGCTAACAACCAGAATATTGTATTGTTGTTTAATCAATTACTAGGCAATAAATCATATTTCTGAAAAAATATTTACTTTCTAACGAATTTACAAACCTAACATCTGCTCAAATTACCCAATTTGATAAAAGAAACACGGCATGTGTTTAAGTTTGGTATTATTACATTACTGTGTCCATATCAACTTCTTAACTTAAATTTATTATTCTGAAGTACTATAAAATAAATAATAAGCTCGTTTGATATTTACATAAAATATCCCTGATTTACTCATAAATACCTATATTTAATCTGTTAATCAGAATAAAAAGTTTATTAAAACAAAAAAGCGACTCGTTAAAGCCGCTTTGAATGTTTTCACAACGGAATAATCCTTATTGTGATTTGCTTACAAAATGTATTTCAAAAATATAAACAATAAATTAAACATACAATAGCCATGAAGAAAATTTTAGGACTTGATTTAGGAACAGCTTCGATTGGTTGGGCTTTGGTTAATGAGGCCGAAAATAAAAATGAAGAATCTTCAATCATTAAACTAGGCGTTAGGGTTAATCCTCTTTCTACAGATGAACAAACTGATTTCGAGAAAGGAAGACCATTGTCTATAAACGCAGATCGTACATTAAAGCGTGGGGCAAGAAGAAACTTGCAACGATTTAAACAAAGAAGAGCTAACCTTATTGAAATACTAAAATCTATTGCTTTTATAAATGACGAAACAATACTAACAGAAGAAGGAAATAGCTCTACGCATGAAACGTGTAAATTGAGAGCAAAAGCTGCTGTTGATAAAATTGAAAAGACGGAAATCGCTAGAGTCTTACTTGCCATAAATAAAAAAAGAGGATACAAAAGCAGCCGTAAAGCAAAGAATGAAGAGGAAGGAAGTTTAATTGATGGAATGGCTATTGCAAAAGAACTCTACGATAATCAACTAACCCCTGGACAATTTGTATTTAAACTACTAGAAGATGGGAAAAAGTATATCCCTGAATTTTATCGTTCTGATTTGCAAAATGAATTTGATGCCATTTGGAATTTTCAGAAGCAATTCTATCCTGAAATATTGAATGAAGAATTGTATAAAAAGCTAGAAGGGCAAGGGCAGCAAAATAGTAGAAAACTCTTTTTAGCAATACATCAGATTTACACCGCAGAGAACAAAGGGAAACGTGAAGAAGTTAAAAAGCAGCATTATAAGTGGAGAGCTGACGGGCTTACTACAAAATTACCATTAGATGTTGTAGCTTATGTATTTGTGGAAATTAATAATAACCTAAATAAATCGAGTGGTTATTTAGGCGCAATAAGTGATAGAAGCAAAGAACTTTATTTTGAAAAAGAAACTGTTGGGCAAAATTTGTATCGACAATTACAAAATAATTTTCACACCAGTTTAAAGAATCAGGTTTTTTATCGTCAGGATTATTTAGATGAGTTTGAACAAATATGGGAAACTCAAGCTAAACATTATCCTGAGCTCACCGCAGAGGTAAAAGAGGAAATTAGAGATGTAGTTATTTTTTACCAGAGGAAATTAAAATCGCAAAAGCATTTAATTAGCAATTGTGAATTTGAGAAACAACATAAAGCCATTCCTAAATCATCCCCCTTATTTCAGGAATTTAAAATTTGGCAAATCTTAAATAATATTGAGGCACAGAATAAAGCTTCGAAAGAAGTTACTGTTTTAGATGAGGATCCGAAACAAATTTTGTTTGATGAACTCAACCTAAGAGGGAATCTTAAGCACGATGAAGTTTTAAAAGTGTTGGGATTAGCGAAAAAGGAGTGGATTCTTAATTATAAAGAAGGAATTGAGGGAAATAGAACCAATCAGGCTTTGTATAATGTATACCATCAAATTGCAGATTTTGAGGGATATGGTTTCGATTGGGCTAAAAAAACCGCAATTGAAATTAAAGAGGAATTAAAGCAGGTTTTTCCACAAATTGGTATTGATCCAACAATATTAGAATTCAATTCAGATATAGAAGGAAATGATTTTGATAAGCAAACTTCTTACCAACTGTGGCATTTGTTATACTCTGCCGAGGACGATGGCAAAATTAGTGAAGAAGATAAATTGGTTTATGGTAACTCAAATGTTTCCTTAAAGAAAAAATTGTGTAAGGCATATGGATTTAAACCAGAATATGCCAATATGTTGGCGAATGTAAGTTTACAAGATGACCATGGAAGTTTAAGTGCTAGAGCTATTAAGAAGATTCTACCTTATTTAAAAGCAGGTCATCCATTTTCAAGGCAGAAAGAAGAGGAAATTGTGGGGGCGTGCGAAATGGTTGGTTACAATCACTCACATTCCTTAAATAAAGAAGAATTAGCAAGTCGAACATTAAAAGATAGTTTAACATTACTACCTAAAAACAGCTTGCGAAATCCTGTGGTTGAGAAAATTTTAAACCAAATGGTAAATTTGGTAAATCAGGTGATTGAAAGCTATGGTAAGCCAGATGAAGTTCGGGTTGAATTGGCTCGTGAATTGAAAAAATCGGCAAAAGAAAGAGCTACTGCAACAACAAATATTAATGCAGCAAAAACCAAGCACGATGGAATAAGAAAATTATTGCAACAAGATTTTGGTTTAAAGAACCCAACTAGAAACGATATTATTCGCTATAAACTTTATGAAGAATTGAGTGAAACAGGTTATAAGACCTTATTTACCAATCAATACATTCCGAAAGACAAATTATTTTCAAAGGAAATTGATATCGAACATATCATTCCCAAAGCAATTTTATTCGATGACTCTTTTTCGAACAAAACATTGGCTTACCGAAATGTGAATTTGGCTAAGGCCGATTCTACAGCCATCGATTTTATTACAAACACTTATTCTGATGATGTGCAGAATTATAAGAATCGAGTAGAGAGCTTATACAAAGCAGGTAAGATATCGAAAGGCAAGTATAAGAAACTGTTAATGGAAGAAATGGACTTGCCCGATGGTTTTATTGAGAGAGATTTGCGAAACAGCCAATACATTGCTAAAAAGGCAAAACAAATGTTATTTGAAGTAATTCGAACAGTAAATACAACTACTGGAAGCATTACAGATAAACTGCGAGAAGATTGGGATTTGATTAATGTGATGAAAGAACTCAATTTGCCTAAATATCGTGCTTTGGGTTTAACCGAAATGCAAGAGCGTAAAGAGGGTAAACAAATCGAACAAATTATCGATTGGACCAAGCGAAATGATCATCGACATCATGCGATGGATGCGCTTACGGTTGCTTTTACCACTTACGATCATGTTCAGTATTTAAACAACTTGCACGCATCCCGAAGAAAGGAAAGTGATTTGTACGGTGTTCGTAATAAAATAACCAAGGTGTTTGAAACCAAAAATGGGAATTCGAAACGAAAGTTTATTGCACCTCTTGCTAACTTTAGAATAGAAGCGAAAAATCATTTGGAATGTGTTTTGATTTCGATTAAAGCTAAAAATAAGGTCGTAACCAAGAATAAAAATCGCATTAAACAAAAAGGGAATGATCAGTTTATTGAGAAGGTACAATTAACACCACGAGGCCAATTGCACAAAGAAACGGTTTATGGCAAGATACAGGAACAAGTTGTTAAAGAGATTAAGCCAAATGCCAAATTAGATATTGAAACAATTAATAAGGTAACAAAGCCTAAATATCGGGTTGCTTTATTAAAACGATTAGCTGAATTTGGAAACGACCCTAAAAAGGCATTTGCAGGTAAAAATACGCCAGCCAAAAATCCTATTTATTTAGATGAAGCAAAAACTGAATTGTTGCCTGAGAAAATAAAAATTCAGGATACTGTAGATAATTTTACAATTAGAAAAGAGATAGGTCCCGATTTAAAAATTGATAAAGTAATTGATACGGGAATAAAAAGAATTTTACAAGAACGTTTGGCCGAATACAATGGAAATGCAAAAGAGGCATTCTCTAATTTGGCTAAAAGACCAATTTGGTTGAATGAAGAAAAAGGAATTGCCATAAAAAGGGTAAGCATTAGTGGTGTTAGTAATGCAGAGGCTATACACGATAAAAAAGATCAACATGGCAATGAAATATTGAATAGCAATGGCAAAACCCAGCCTGTTGATTTTGTAAGTACAGGTAACAATCACCATGTAGCTATTTATAAAGATGAAAAAGGAAAGTTGCAAGAACAGGTAGTTTCTTTTTACGAAGCTGTTGCTCGTGTAAATGCTGGCCTACCTATTGTCAACTCTAAGTACAAAGAAAAGGAAGGATGGCAATTTTTATTTACAATGAAGCAAAACGAATACTTTGTTTTTCCTTCGAAAGATTTTGATCCAAATGAAATTGATTTATTAAATCCTGAGAATGTAAAATCGATTAGCCCAAATCTTTATCGTGTTCAGAAAATTGGAAATAAAGACTATTGGTTTAGACATCATCTTGAGACAAAGATCTTAGATAGTAAAGAACTTACTAATATAGCATTTAAGAGAAAAAGAAATCCAGAAAGTATAAATGGAATTATTAAAGTAAGAATTAACCACATAGGAGAAATTGTACATGTAGGAGAAGAGCTTTCAACTCCTAAAGAGCAATTGTTAGAAAGCGTATTGTGAAACTAAAATATAGTTTATGATTAAACGCACTTTGTATTTTGGAAATCCGGCTTACTTACGCAGGCAGGATAAACAATTAAAAGTTCTACAACCAAAAGAAAAGAAAGAGATAGCCAGCATTCCAATTGAAGATATTGGGATGGTGGTGCTCGATCACCCACAGGTAACCTTAAGCCAGGCATTGCTTTCAGAGCTAATTGCGAGTAATGTGGCAGTCATATCTTGCAACGATAAACACCACCCTGTTGGTTTGTTTTTGCCTTTGGCAGGGAACTCTTTGCAAACAGAGCGTTTTCGAATACAGGTGGCTGCATCGGAGCCTTTAAAAAAACAATTGTGGTCGCAAACAGTAGCAGCAAAAGTAGAAAATCAGGCCAAATTGTTAGAACGATTGGGTAAGGATGCCAAACGCTTGTTTGCACTCGTTCCGCAAATAAAATCAGGCGATAGCGAGAATGTAGAGGCAAGGGCAGCCAGAGTTTATTGGCAGATGCTTTTGGGCGAAGATGATTTTGTTCGGGAGCGTTTTGGAAAAGCCCCAAATCCGCAATTAAACTATTGTTACGCCATTTTAAGAGCAGCTGTGGCTCGTGCTTTGGTAAGTAGTGGTTTGTTGCCAACTCTGGGTATTTTCCATAGAAACAAGTACAATGCCTATTGTTTGGCCGATGATATTATGGAGCCCTACCGACCATTTTGCGACGAAGTAGTTTTGCCAATGTATTACAAAGGAGAGTTTGCTACAGATGAATTAACTACCGAACAAAAAGCAAAACTGTTAAGTGTGCTAACCACAGATGTAGAAATTGCTGGTAAAAAAAGTCCTTTGATGGTCGCCATAAGCCGAACGACCAATTCTCTATTTGAATGTTTAGATGGCGAAAGACGAAAAATCCTTTACCCCGATTTTTATGAGTCACGAAGCCTTAAGTCAATATCGTAGCATGTGGGTCTTGGTCTTTTTCGATCTGCCCACCGAAACAAAAAAGCAGCGCAAAGCAGCAAGCAAGTTTCGGAAGGAATTGTTACAAGATGGATTTACCATGTTTCAATTTTCGATCTACATGCGTACCTGTCCTAGTCGCGAAAATGCCGAAGTGCACAGTAAGAGGGTAAAGCATTTACTCCCCGAACACGGACATGTAGGCATCTTAAAAATCACTGACAAGCAATTTGCCATGATGGAACTCTTTTATAGCAGAGAAACAGCGGAGAAACCCGAGGTATTGCAGCAATTACAACTTTTTTAAGCTGTTATCACTTAATTTTTTCTGTCATTACGAGGAGGCACGACGAAGTAATCTGTTGCAAATTTTAGTATTTAGAATCAAAAAAACGAATGCAAAAAGAAAAACCGAAGCCCAAAGACCTCGGTTTTTTCATTCCTAGAGTGTCTTACAACTATCTGGTTGTGAGCTTATTTCCTTTGATAGGTTGTAAGTCAACACATCAAAGATACATTCTGTAAGCAAATCACAACTCAGAGGGAAGAAAGATAATAGTATCTAGAGTTGTAAGTCAACACATCAAAGATACATTCTGTAAGCAAATCACAACTTACATTTTGGACATAATTTCTTCACTCCCGTTGTAAGTCAACACATCAAAGATACATTCTGTAAGCAAATCACAACAAACTGCCTGTTAATTCTAGAATATTAAAAGTTGTAAGTCAACACATCAAAGATACATTCTGTAAGCAAATCACAACTATTGGGTGCTGTCTTACCTGACAACATGAGTTGTAAGTCAACACATCAAAGATACATTCTGTAAGCAAATCACAACCTATGTGGGCACTTGATGCGACCTTATTTGGTTGTAAGTCAACACATCAAAGATACATTCTGTAAGCAAATCACAACCTTAACCATAAAGAGCAAACGGAAGATATTGTTGTAAGTCAACACATCAAAGATACATTCTGTAAGCAAATCACAACTACTTCCGATTTGGAAATTGACGTTAATATGTTGTAAGTCAACACATCAAAGATACATTCTGTAAGCAAATCACAACGATGATATGGTTGCTGCTATAAATATTGAGGTTGTAAGTCAACACATCAAAGATACATTCTGTAAGCAAATCACAACAACCAAACAAGAGCATTACTTGTAAAATTTGTTGTAAGTCAACACATCAAAGATACATTCTGTAAGCAAATCACAACAATCCTACTGGGAGTACAATAATAATCAAAGTTGTAAGTCAACACATCAAAGATACATTCTGTAAGCAAATCACAACACCACATTAGCATCATACATGGAAACAACCGTTGTAAGTCAACACATCAAAGATACATTCTGTAAGCAAATCACAACGGAGCAATGGAGTTTGGCAGCAACGTTTTGGTTGTAAGTCAACACATCAAAGATACATTCTGTAAGCAAATCACAACGAATTATATTTATTCTAAAATATTAAAATTGTTGTAAGTCAACACATCAAAGATACATTCTGTAAGCAAATCACAACTGGTATTGGAAAATTCAGGAATCCCAACAGGTTGTAAGTCAACACATCAAAGATACATTCTGTAAGCAAATCACAACATTCAACCTTTGCGAGTTTATTAGTGCCTGGTTGTAAGTCAACACATCAAAGATACATTCTGTAAGCAAATCACAACTGCATCAGTAAAAACAGAATGAATGATCGCGTTGTAAGTCAACACATCAAAGATACATTCTGTAAGCAAATCACAACAACTGCTGCAAATGCCATTACCCCACCAACGTTGTAAGTCAACACATCAAAGATACATTCTGTAAGCAAATCACAACGATCAGTTTATTTAAAACTAAATTTAATAAGTTGTAAGTCAACACATCAAAGATACATTCTGTAAGCAAATCACAACACGATACAATTCGTAATCACGAGCATTAAAGTTGTAAGTCAACACATCAAAGATACATTCTGTAAGCAAATCACAACAACGACGGCGAGAAGGACAAGAACGGCTTTGTTGTAAGTCAACACATCAAAGATACATTCTGTAAGCAAATCACAACATTCAACCTTTGCGAGTTTATTAGTGCCTGGTTGTAAGTCAACACATCAAAGATACATTCTGTAAGCAAATCACAACTGCATCAGTAAAAACAGAATGAATGATCGCGTTGTAAGTCAACACATCAAAGATACATTCTGTAAGCAAATCACAACAACTGCTGCAAATGCCATTACCCCACCAACGTTGTAAGTCAACACATCAAAGATACATTCTGTAAGCAAATCACAACGATCAGTTTATTTAAAACTAAATTTAATAAGTTGTAAGTCAACACATCAAAGATACATTCTGTAAGCAAATCACAACTAATGCAGGGTGATGTTAGGAGAGATGGGAGTTGTAAGTCAACACATCAAAGATACATTCTGTAAGCAAATCACAACGGGTGAAGGATTGCAAGATAACTGGATATGTTGTAAGTCAACACATCAAAGATACATTCTGTAAGCAAATCACAACACGATACAATTCGTAATCACGAGCATTAAAGTTGTAAGTCAACACATCAAAGATACATTCTGTAAGCAAATCACAACTAACAAGGCAGTTCCACTTTCAAATATTCCGTTGTAAGTCAACACATCAAAGATACATTCTGTAAGCAAATCACAACTGGGGTTTAGATACCGCCGCACGAGATACCGTTGTAAGTCAACACATCAAAGATACATTCTGTAAGCAAATCACAACTTCAATTGGCTTCAAAAACTTATCTACAATGTTGTAAGTCAACACATCAAAGATACATTCTGTAAGCAAATCACAACACGATATCGCTTCAGATGATTACATACAAGGTTGTAAGTCAACACATCAAAGATACATTCTGTAAGCAAATCACAACTCCATAGTCAATTGGATCATCTGCAAAAAGGTTGTAAGTCAACACATCAAAGATACATTCTGTAAGCAAATCACAACTATAAAACTAGAGAATACACAAGTAGGATCGTTGTAAGTCAACACATCAAAGATACATTCTGTAAGCAAATCACAACGTTTGTTGCTGATGATATCAAGTATAAAGGGTTGTAAGTCAACACATCAAAGATACATTCTGTAAGCAAATCACAACTATCTATTCCTTTTTTACCTTTAAGCAACCGTTGTAAGTCAACACATCAAAGATACATTCTGTAAGCAAATCACAACGTACTGAAACAAAAATAGGTGATAAATATTGTTGTAAGTCAACACATCAAAGATACATTCTGTAAGCAAATCACAACTTAGGCGGTAAGCTTCATATGAATGGAGGGTTGTAAGTCAACACATCAAAGATACATTCTGTAAGCAAATCACAACGGATTATTGCGAATCAATCCCACTAGCAGGTTGTAAGTCAACACATCAAAGATACATTCTGTAAGCAAATCACAACCAAGCGAGATTCTTTCTAAACGAATTTTTAGTTGTAAGTCAACACATCAAAGATACATTCTGTAAGCAAATCACAACACTCTAAGCGCATATAATTCTTCAACGTTTGTTGTAAGTCAACACATCAAAGATACATTCTGTAAGCAAATCACAACTATGCTAACGCAGTACGCAACAGAGCTACAGTTGTAAGTCAACACATCAAAGATACATTCTGTAAGCAAATCACAACCAAAAAGGTATTGAATTTGCACTAGAGCAAGTTGTAAGTCAACACATCAAAGATACATTCTGTAAGCAAATCACAACATTCAACCTTTGCAAGCTTATTTGTCCCTGGTTGTAAGTCAACACATCAAAGATACATTCTGTAAGCAAATCACAACTGGAATCGCCACGCATGGGGAATCATAAAGTTGTAAGTCAACACATCAAAGATACATTCTGTAAGCAAATCACAACGTTCAATGGAATATTGAGAAAGCAAAAGAGTTGTAAGTCAACACATCAAAGATACATTCTGTAGGCAAATCACAACAACATGAACAAGAGAAAAAACACATTTCGGTTGTAAGTCAACACATCAAAGATACATTCTGTAAGCAAATCACAACAACTGGATAAATGCCGTTTCTATCCCATTTCTTGTATTTTCAATACAGTAAAGTTGATCATTTTATGGAGTATTCCCAATTCAATAAGAAAATTGGCCAACTCAGAATATAAAATTTAATAATCAAAAACTAATAAAGGGGTTTAAACATGGTTTATCCCAGTTAGCATACTAGATAACCAGATAATCTAGATAACAAAGTAAATCATACTAGTAGATATTTCCATTTCACTATTAAAATCAGCCAATACAGAATATAAAATTTAATAATCAAGCACTAAATAAAGGGGTTGTAAACATGGCTTATACCAGTTAACGTATCTAGATAACCAGATCATCCAGATAGCAAAGCAGATCATTTTAGTAGACATTACAATTTTACTAGTAAAATCAGCCAATACAGAATATAAAATTTAATAATTAAGCACTAACAAAGGGGGTTTTAAACATGGCTTACCCCTGTTTACATACTAGATAACCAGATCATCCAGATAGCAAAGTAGATCATTTTAGTAGTTACTCCCACTTTTACTAGCAAAATCAGTCTAAACAGAGAATAACAACCGAATAATAGAGCTATAATAAAGGGGTTTTAAACATAGCTTACCCCTGTTTACATACTAAATAACTAGATTATCCAGATAGCAATGCAGATCATTTTAGTAGTTATTCCCAATTTTACTAGTAAAATCAGCTAATACAGAATATAAAATTTAATAATCAGCACTAATAAAGGGGTTTTAAACATGTCTTATACCAGTTTACAAACTAGATGACCACTTCATTCATATTTTTAATAAAAATCACGTTTTTTTCTTACCCATCTTACCCAAGACACCTAACTCATTCATTTTCTGAATATATGACAGGGTAAGATGTACTAAATCATCTTACCCTAGAACACAATTCTTGACAAAAAACAAAATCATCTTACCCTCAGGGTAAGATGAAAAACCAATACCTAACCAAAATAAAACCCTGACTATCTTAAACTTAAGCTGTCAGGGTAAGATGGGTAAGAAGAAAACGTAAAAAAAACTAAATTTTACAATCCAAATAATAACCATATGCGCCATTTAGTTTCTTCTTGGGTATATCAAGTTGTTTTAACGCTTTACCAATGTTCACAACCTTCAAGTGGTTTATATTTAGCATCTGGCTAAGTTTTGTCTTGATATCTGTTGCAGTCCGAAACGAATTAGGATCTTCTGATATATCATGTGTAAAGTGCTTTTCAATTAACTGTCTTTCTTCGGATAAAATTTGAAATACTTGATTTCTCCTTTCATTCTCGTTAATCTCATCCAATGATAAATTACAATCGAACTTGGTTTTCACAAGATGATATGCCTGAGCATAAACCAAGTCAATATCTATCTTCTTCGAATATTCCCAATCAATTTTATCAATCTCAAAACACAACCATCGAACAGACCCTGTTTCATCCATAAGAAACTCCATTTCATTCGTAGAACCTATAAAGCTACATCTTCTAGGAATAACTGAAGCTTTCCGCTCATAAGGAAACCTATCGTTAATCTTCTCCTTTGAGAAGAGTGCTTTTAGACTATTGATATCTCTTCGTGAAAGGGTTGCTAATTCATCTAAATTAATCAAGATATTTGTTGCCAAAGCAATACGGCTATCTTTATCAATCGATATGTTCTCGGAGATATAATCCCCCAATGTTGGCGGACAAAGAAACCTACAGAAAGTTGATTTTCCACTGTTCTGTTTATCATGAACAAATATTAAAGCTTGCTTGTTAAAAAACCTAGTATCTATAGCCGTCTTAATGACTCGAACCATCCACTTTCTAAAATGCAATTCAAAAGAATTTTGGTCTTTAGTATGAACAAATGAGGCTAAATTTCCGATATGATCAATCCCATCCCATAATGGTAAATTCAAAAAATAACTTTCAAATGGATTGTAATCGGGTACGAAATCAGATTTTAAAAGAGCCAATAAATTTGCAATGCTGATATTAATTCCTTCTTTCTGCAATTCTATATAAAGTGAATTCTCACATAGTATCTGCCATTTAGAATTGTTTTTCTTTCTTATCTCGATATCAAGACTTATAATATTATTTCTAAGCAAATAGCGTTCATTCAAATACTCTTCAGTTAAGCAAAATTTGTTCGCAACTGTTTTCTTAGGTGCTGCTTTGTTCGTATTTTCAGTTGTCATATCTTATCTTTTTAGCATTATACCATACGTTTTAGCGATCCAAAAAAGGGTTGCAAGTGTAATTCCACCACCTCTACAATTCAAACAGTTTGAATATTGTCTATCACATTTATTAGGACTATAATCAGGATTTAAACAACTAATTCTGTGAAAGTAATTACGTCCTAATTCCCCTAAAGACTCTGAAAGGCTAAACCCAATATTCCTCCAATTTTCATAGCCTTGAGTGATATCTATACTGCATGATTCGATCTTTGAAACCAATTGTTCAACATTTGCTAACGAGTCACCAACAAGCTTAGTTGTTAGTGGTTTGTATTTGACTTTTTGTGGTTTGCTGTTCGCTTCTAACCACGCATGTGGATTAAATACCTTTTTCATGACTCAAATATTTAGGGTTTATAGAGACTTGAGGATCATAAGGCAAAAAACATGCACGTGCAATGTCCTTTCCTGAAGCATCAACTTCGAGTTGATAAGTTTGTTTCAAGTAATTACTTACTGCCTTAAAATAGCTCTTGTGATCCATCAAACTGATATCGATAGTAATCACCCATTTTAAACCATCACCTGATGGAGATCGAAATAAAAGAACAGTTTCTAGGCTCTCATCGGCTAATAGCATATTTTTAACTCCATCAACATCGGACAAATGATCAAAGTCCAACACCATCAAACCTGAATGGTGTTGAAAATGTTTCTCGCTTCTTTTTGTAAATATTCCAGAGAAGCAGACATAGTTAAATTGATTTGCTTTAAAAGCTCTGGCTCTCTGACCTTCTTTAATTTGCCTTAAAATTTCAGTCCTTTCAATATTCCAATGTCCTTTTATTAGTTTATAAGCATCTAGAACACTAATTGTTCTGTATGGTTTGATATTAGATATGGGTTTTTTAAAGAAGCTAAACTCAGGTATCTTATTTTTTATCTGGTTATCTAGATATTGGCTATCTGGATAACTAGTTATTTTACTAGTTAATTTTTGCATCATATTATTTCATTTTTTAGAAAAAACATGGCATAGTTATCCTGTTTGCAAAGTGTTACCACCTTACAGCATATTAATGCTATGCCAAATAATCAGATTATTAAAAAGGAAAAGAAGATTCCCTTTAAGAAAAGTTTACTTAAAAGATTTCACGTAATGTTTGTTCAAATGAGCTTCAATATCCGAGCTCTTGTAGTATATTTTTGAACCAATTTGAGAAAAGGCTAAAGTACCGTTATCACGATAGGTTTGAAGTGTTCGCTTGCTAATAAGAAGTGTTTGACACACCTCTTGATTGTCAAGCCAACGTTCTTCTAATGGATAAAAGTGTTTTCTACTTAATTTTTCAACAGCTTCTTCCATGCTTCTTAATTGCGAATTTATCTTTAGAAAAGCATCGCTACTCATTGTTACTACTTCCATAATATTGAAATTTAGAATTAATTAATAAAAATCAAATCTATCTAGCGCTAGTAGATCGTTTCGGAAGCAAACATAGGCAACAGAGAGCAAAAAAAAGGCTTGTAATAAGCTTGTGCAAGCCTACCATAAACCTTTCAATATCTTAAAGTTAAACGACTATTTTATTTTAATATTTTTTTAACAACTGTCTTAATCTCACTAATTTTTTATCCCAAAACTCTATTGCATCGTTATCTGGCGAATCGATTGAATTCTTGATATTCTTAGCGCTTATATCATCCATACGTTTTGACGAAAAGGAAGATGCAATTTGTTGAGACAGTTTGGTTTTATTATCAGTTTTAATATCCTTATCATCATACATCAACCTAAACAATAAGCTAATTTGCGAAACAGTTAAATTCGTTTTTATCTTCCCTAAACCACTTGATCCACTCGTGTTATTCAATAAAGTGCTGTCGTAGTTTTTTAGTTTGCTCTCAACAAACACCATCAACTTATCCAAAGTAACATCAACCAAAGTCATAATTTTCGACAAATGAAATTCTCTATATGAAGGACTATCCTTTAATGTATGAAGCCTTTTCTTGAATTCGATTAGAATGCCATATCTCTCTTTTTCATTCTTGCCAGATAAAGATTTATTAAGATATTCAACACTATAATAAAATGTCTCTGCGGATGCAATATTGGTCTCAATTAGAAAATTTAGCACCTCTTCTTCTCGAATAAGATTATCTGTTGTCTCTAACAAACTATCTAACACTTTTAAAGGTTTTTGAATGAACGAATAAGACCTATTGGAATTATACAACTCAATACGAACCTGCGATTTAACATCTCTTACGAAGTTTTGAAAAGACATAGGATTCTTTACTAAATCATCTCTTTCAATTTCTGTATCCTCTGGTTGACTTTGGATATCTTCAAGTGAATTATCAGATGCATAAGGATATTCGCCAGCTACAAATGTTACACTATCAAAAAGCTCGTAATCATTTCCAAGTGAAAAACTTTTAAAAAATTCTTTACGCCATATCTCCACTTTCGCCTCATCAATTTTCTTATATTTTAAAATTAAACTTTCATCATCTAAAACATTATCTAAAGATACAAACAACTTAACAGTAATAAACTTTAACATACCTACAACTCCTTCGTAGGCTACAAAAAGATTGGTATAGTAGTCATAGTTATGAGCATCATCACTCATTCGTTCTATTATCAAGTCTTCGAGAGTAGATTTTAGAAAAGACTCAATTCTTGTTTTAAAACTTAACAATCTCTTTGCCCTAAATTCAAACATAGATTGAACCGCTTCACGAGATTTTCCTTGACCTGCAAGGTCAAAATATAATTTTTTGATACTATCGAAATCGTATTTTAACTTTTCACTGATATCTTTATTCACAAAGACTATAGGAATTTCATCTTTATTCTCAAATTTCTCATAAGTAAGGTAAAACAGCCTTTCCAAATATTCAAATTCATCCATAATACCACTCTATTTAATTTTAATTAAGTTGACAAACTTAATGAAATATGAGGTATTACAAACACTTTTAGTATCTTTGGATCACTCGCAAATGAGAACATTTTGATAAAAAGCAAAGCAATCAAGTAGTTGCAGAATTAGGTGTAGTGAAAAATTATTTACAAGGTTAAAATACTGTATAACAGCATACGAGAATGAGATGGTTCAAGATCCTCTTTCTCCGCTTAAAGCATCAAAGTTGAAAAACTTTGATGCTTTTTTTATGGAATAAATTCTAATGGGATAAGGAACCTATTGGAGTTCATTACGAGTCCAAGAGAAGTGAAATTAGCCATTATATATCTACTCCAGAAAGTTTGGCTTTTATTTATACTATTATAATCGGAAACGAAGTAACCTTTATGGTTGGATTCTCTGATGTTTCACATTTTATCTCCCTATTTAAAAATCAATATGGACAAACGCCTAAACAGTTTTAGAATGTCATTTGAAGAAAATTAATGGTGACACTAATCAATCAAACCAAGTATAACTCTATTACTTCTGTTTATTCTTGTTAAATTAAGACATGCAAATCCCTAAAGAGGATCAATCAAAAATAATCTAATGATTAAGGAACATTTGGTGAAAAAAGCTAAGGTTCCATGGTCGTTAATGAGTCATTTCATTCCAAAACATTAAAACCAACAAGCCTTTCATAACTTGCATGTCTAAAACGAACTAAAAAGAGATTAGACAGGCTTAAATTGTGAACTTAATAAACTTGGCACATTTGACAACTCAACTTTCAACATAATTTTAATACATTCATAGCACATTTAGTTATTAAATACATCAGTGTCGATTTAAAGAACCTTATAGTCTACTACTACTTTTTATTAGGGTGTATAAATATCTAGGTCGCTCAGCCTAGTGAACATTACACATTAAATTGGCATTGATGTTTTAATTAAGCTAAACAGGGAATTTTTCAGCATAAAAAAAGCAGCCAGACCAAGTCTAGCTGCCATCACTCAAATTCACTACTACTAAATGTAATAAAAGACTAACCACTTTCTTTTATCTGAAAAAAAATATTTTATAGACTCACAAAATTCGAGTCCTTCTCTATTTTTATTTATTCTTTGTTTTTACTCTTTCCATAAGCTGGGAAATAGAATTCCCATACAGTTAAGGTTACACCAAATAAAAGAGCAGAGATATATGCACGTACATCTAACTTCACATCAAAGACAAAATAATCCATTACCAACACTAAAATAAACGTTACAATTGTTTTCTTTATCAGCCAGAAAACTTTATTCTTATCTAAGTTATTCAGTTTCATATTCTTGGAATTTTAATGCCTCTATGTATATTTTCAAAGACAACAAATAAAGTCTATCGACCAAAACTTGAGGATATTTATCCTAAATTTTACCTCTACCAATAGCCCAAAATAGAAATGTTAAGAATAGCGCAGTAAAACCTAAGAATGCTAGGAAGGATGCATAAAACTTCCAGTTCCAAATTTCCTGTTGTATTTGCATTACAAAAACAGTAGCTACCCACACAACACTTATAAACATTGGAATAAGAGCTAAAATTGTTTTTGTTTTTGTTTTCGTTTTCATATTAACACAGCTAATTTACCTTATTATTATTCTTAAAAATACGCTAGACTTCAGCATTTAGTTTATTTGAACAAATTTATAGAAGACGAACTACTGGTTTTGAATGTAGTATCAAACAAAACCAGCAGATAATCATTCTTCCATTCTTCTTATTAGACATTTATAATCATCCAATCACTTGGGTCATCCATACTAATAAGGTAAATATTTTCATTATCAGAGGTAAACAAACGAAAGCCTTTTTCAGAGAATAAAATATCCTTAAGTACTTGTCCTTCTGGTGTTGCTAGGCGATCTTCTAACTTAAAAGGAGTGTAATATCTGTTGTTACAGCCATCGTATTCAAAAGCAATTACATCTTCATCGAGTACAGTAGCCTTCTTATCTTTGATGATAGCGAAAGGCCAATAGTTACTCGTATTAAAAAACCATCCGCATCCATAATACTGATTACAATACACTATTTTTTTAAAATCAGGATATAAAAAGCCAAAATCACTAACCTTTGTTTGCAGGCCTCTACTGTATCGTATAACATCACCCCAACCTATCTCATTAAACTTCTCGGCCATTCCTTTAATTTGAACTGGGGGCCATGGATCTACTCGAAAAACTGCTTGAACTTGATCACTTGGCGTTTTAAAAATTTCCTCATCAGCATTGTAATCCAATCTGGTAATATCCTTACCATCTACGGTAATTGGATCCAATAATGTAAATCCTTTATTGTCCCATTTTACCTTATGATAGACTACATCTTCTAACAATCCTTCAGCTGTTTGCGAAAAAGTACTTACTCGCACTGATTTTCGAATGGCATTATAAGAAAAGCTAATTTTTTTACCATCTTCAAGAATCAAAGATGGAAAAGCGTAATCACTCAAATAAGTTTGTTTGATCATCTTTGTTTCCATGTTCATAATCTCCTGCAAAGCTGCAGTATGATCTGACACACCTGCTTTTCTGAAGATATAAGATCCTTTGTTCACTAAACCCTCACAAACAATTTCCTCATCGGAGATTTCTTTCACCAAAAGCTCAATGTCTCCTCCTTTTCCCGCTCCCCAACTGTTGTTTGGGTTCGAAAAATAATTCATTTGAGAAAATGTGGTGAAGGTAATGGTCATTCCTTGCGTGTAACCCACACGGTATAAGGAAGAATCGGTTACTGCCTCAATTCTATAAGCATTAAAATCATTGCTCAAATAACTCATTCCTTCCTTGGTAAACTTCGCATAGGCATTAAATGCGCCCATAGCCTCGTCGGTTGGAATTACTTCAATCAACCATCCATTTTCTGGTGCTGTAAGAATATCCTTGTATTCTTGTGTAGCCTCGTTAATTCGTTCCTGAGATGAAAGTTCGAACAATTCATCGACTTCATTATCGCAGGAAGTAAACAAAACAAAACTTGCCAGTATTAATAAATATATATTTTTCATTTGGTTCAATTTTTCATATTAAACAGTTCATTTCTCAATGAACATTCTATTAATATCAGGCAAGCCCGATTAGTTTTACAAGAACTAATTCGGGATTAACCTGTATAAAACTTATTGAATTTAGTTGTCCTCTCTCAATCGGACCATTTCGAATACTTCATGAATTCTTTCTTGAAGAGCATACATGTCAATATTCCAAACATTTTGATAATAGTTAACCACCATTTCTTCTTTTACTCTAAGAATAGCTTGTCCCTGATAACTACCTCTTTGAATGTGCGTATCGTACTCCAACTTACTATTGGTTAGCATGTAGGCAATAATCTCCACCCAATCATCATCAATAATATTTTTCGAGTAAGGAGAAATAAAACCTTCATCCAAAGCATCTTCTTCACTTACATTCATCCATGCAGCTGTATATCCGCCTGGAGTAACTTGTTTAAACTCTTCAGGGTATAAGACATCCTGATGAAGAATGTGTCCAAACTCATGGTGCATAATGTGCATCAATCTCTTTAAAAAAGACCAATTGCTATAAGTAAACTCGTTGATTTGATACAAAACCACTTTTCGTCCCCCTTCGGCTGTTCCCTGCACCATGGTTCCGTTCGTATTCATGTTTTGACTTCCTACCAAAATGATTTGTTTCGGGATCATCTTTTTAACAAAATCTTCTCCCCCAAATTCTACATAAGGATCAACCCAAGCTTCTAGCAACACCTCTAAAAAAGGAATGATTTTATCCAAAGAAGGTGGTGTTAACACTTTACTATTTTCAAGCTCTGTATCGTCCCATTCGTACTTTATTTCAACATTATAAGGTTTCGTAAAGTGATCGTAAATCCATTGATCAATCTCATTTTTCGTGTCATCAATAATGATATTGGATTCACCTAAATCCTCTTCCTTATCGCACGCTACAAAGGAGGTAGCAAGCATTATCAGGAATAAATATTTATATAATTTCATATTAATTTCTTTTATTAGGTTGTAGACCATTAGCCACTGCTATTTCAGGAATCTGAAGAGTTTTCTTTAGATCTTTTGCTTCCAATTTAAAAGTTTCACCATCGGCTGTTTCGTGTGTTACTTCCAAATCGAATCTTCTAATATCGAACCATCTCATTCCTTCGTGGATAAAATCTTTACGCTTTAAGTCTAGATAAAATTTAAACATAGAACCTTTCAACTCGGCAATTTCTTCAGGAGTTTCGTAGGTTGGTAATTCCCAAGGTGGGAAAAACACCATTTCACCAGTAGTATAAAAATGATTGATGTCATATTTACTCAAGGTAGTAGAATACTTTATGCGAGTATTTACCAGCAAATTAAAATCATCCAATGCGGCATCAATTTCATCTAAATACAACAAAGCTTCAATGCGATTATACATCAACTCATCAGTTGTAAACACAGGCATCATAAAAGAAGGCACAAATGAATTATCCGATGGATTGTCTTTTATTTCATGTACTCTCCATTTTGGAAAGTGAGCATAATCTGTTCCTCCATGAATGGTATGAGCATAGCTCAACCCCCAAGTTGCAGTTGCTCCCATTTCGAATATTTCGCCAGATAACAGTCCGGTTAAAGAAAAACGCAAATAAGCGTAGTAGTATCCCCAATTATCGATACACTCACTTAGCAATAAGTTTGGCGTTTCAGTCGCTTTCGTGTACTGAGCTTCCTTATCGTAGTAACTTGCAGTAGCATAAAATCCTTTGTAATCGCGAAGCAATGCTGCTGGATTTGCACCCAATACATCATTCGCATAATCTAGTGATTTGGAATAATCGCTAGCATCTCTACCCATCCATAAATACAAACGAGAAGCAAATGCTTTAGCGGCAGCTACTGTAAAGTGATATTTTGGCACTGAATAACGAGTATCATCCAAAAGATTCATCCCTTCCAACAAATCAGCTTCTACTTTTTCGTAAACCTGAGCCACTGTCTGTCTTTTGTAATCTTTCAGTAATTCCGTTTCTACTTCCTCTACATAAGGAATACCTAAATCTGTAGATGCCGTTGCTGCATCGTAATCTGGAGCAAACATATTCACCAACATAAAGTGAGAATAGGCTCTACAAACCAAAGCTTCGCCTCTGTATGAATCTAGACCAGTAACACCTTCTTGCTTCAATTTCCAACAATGCCTGATTTGCATGTGCAATTGCAGTATAAGCATAGTTCCAATAAAAAATTGGGTTGTTTTGATCCTCCTTTGTGAAGTTTTCAACGTATTTATAAGCTTCCGAATTTTCAGAAGTCAGAAAACCATCGCTTCCTTTATCTCCAACATTATCGGACATGGTTTCGCAAAGTGCAGCATAACTTGTTTTAGGATATGCGTTAACCAAAATTTTTGCAATTTGCTCTTTCTCTTTTATCTCTGTTCTGTTGTCGGGCACCTTATCCAGGTAATCGTCGCAAGAGAACAATGTCGATCCTACTGCTAGTAGTAATAAACCTTTATATAATATTTTCATCTGTTCTAATTTGATATTTAATTATCAGATGGAACTTTCCAATATAAAACGATCATCTTTTAACTAATTTCATGATGATTTTACAATGGACGTTTCATGATCATTTCCTTTATAATCCAACTTTCAATGTCATTGTAAATTGCTTTGGCTGAGGCAATGCAACTCCTCCTGAACTGTAAAATTCTGGATCTTGTCCATACAAATCTTTGTCTGAATAAATCAACCATAGATTGGTAGCTTGTGCCTTTAAGCTAACATTGTTTAAACCCAATTTACTAACCATTCCTTTCGGAAAATTGTAGGTTAACGCCAATGATTTCAAACGAACAAAATCTCCGTTTGCAACTCTGGCAGAGCTATAGTTGTAATAACTCATTGGATAATCGTACATGTCTGACTCTTGTCTCTGACTTAAGATGGTTGGTATGTTTGTCACATTCTCATCTCCAAACATGGTCCAACGGTTCTTAAATTCATTCGACATGGCATCCATATCGTTGTATTGCGCTTTAAAAACAGGATTCAAACGAATCTTATTACCTGCAGCATAAGAAACAAATACACTTAAAGCCCAATTTTTATATTTGAATTTATTATCAAAACCACCAGTGATTTTAGGATCAACAGGACCTTCGTACTTTAAGTAATCGGTAACATTCGACTGAAGATTAATTTCCTGAGTCACTTCACCATCTTCACCATAAAAAGTTGGAACACCATATTCATCTAATCCAGCAAATGGAATTGAATACAAAGAACGAACCTCACTACCTTCAATTGCACCACCCTCAGCTAATACCAAGTCGTAAACTCTAGGCTTGCTCTTTAGGTTTGTAATTTCATTATCGTTGTAAGCAAACGTAAGGTTCGAGGTCCAAGAGAAATCGTTCGTTACAATATTTTTCGTATTCAATGTCAATTCAATACCCTTCGATGTCATATCAGCATAGTTACCATATTTGTAACCTTCACCTCCAATACCACTGGTTTTCAAAACACCAATCAAATCGAAACCTTGACGGTAGTACACATCCGAGATAATACTAATTCTGTTTTTAAGTAAACCCAAATCAACACCTATATTGGTCTCGTATTGTTTTTCCCAAGTTAATTCAGAATTTTCTAAACTTTCAATCTCAATTCCCGTTTCCTTTTCTGATAGATAAGGTCTGTTGGTAACTTGATTTCTTAAAATTGCAGTCGAATTGGTTGCCATTCCCATAGAAGCGGTCAAACCATAAGTTCCACGAAATTTTAACATTGAAATTAGCGTTTGATCTTGCATCCAATCTTCTTCTGTTACATTCCAAGAAGCTGAAAGGTTCCAAGTTGGTAACCATCTAGAGCTACGATCTTGTCCCAATTGATTTGATCCATCAACACGAGCAGTACCGTTAATCGTGTACTTTCCTTTGTAAGAATAAGCCAAGTTGGTAAAGAAAGCCAGGTAACGATCATAGGTCCATCCCATGCTGTAAACATCCTGATTTCCTTCTAGTGCTTGCTTGTAATATCTGTAATCGATAAAAGGCACACCACCAGAACCATATTGGTATCCAGGTCCATTGTTAAAATACCCTTGACGATCGGAAGATTTAATTTCCTGTCCGAACAAAGCATTAACAAGGTGAGTTTCCTAAATCGTATTGTTATAAGTCAAGACGTTTCTGATATAAGTACTCTTCAAGAAGTTCTCATATCTGTTGTAAAATCCACCTTCAGGAAGTACAGATACTCTCTCTCCATTTGGATTTTCAGGATCTAAATACAACAATTGATTTGCTTTACGAACCGTTGAATTCGGAGCCATTCTATGAGCCATTGCATAATTACTTTGTTCAGTAATTTCATGCTCTCTGGTCGACTTCACATATCGTAATGAACCAATAAAATTATAAGTCAAATGTGGATTGAACTTGTACTCTAAATCAGCTTGAAGATTTAAATCTAAAATATTCAGTTTGATTTTGTTATTCTCTAACTCGTGTAAGATATTGAAAGGAGCAAAATCTCTCTTGTAGAATTCATAATTTCCATTGTCATCGTAAGCTCTCATCGTTCTAGATGTATTCAAAGCATAAGAAAATGGATTGATATCAAAAGAACGAGAATAAGTACCTTCAAATACATTATCAACACGTTTGGTTGTTCCTGGAGCATCTTGCTCTCGAATAGAACCTACAGAACTAAAACCAACTTTTAACTTGTCGTTGATTTGAATTGTATTTTTAAAGTTAGCAGTATAACGCTTCACTTTTGATGAAACTGACCAGCCTTCGTCGTTGTAAAAACTTGTAGAAACATAAGTTTGAGAACGATCTGTTCCACTTGATAAACTTACTGAGTGTTCCTGAGCAATTGAGTTTTTAAATAGAATGTCGAACCAGTCGGTATTTGCCATTTCATACTTTTGAAGAAAGCGTGCACGAGCTTCAGGCGTATTTTCTAGACCAAATCCTGTTGCAGGATCATATTGATTGATCAGATCGTACATCTTTAAGTAAACGCCACCATCTTTTCTTTTCGCAATTGCAGCATGATTTAACCATCCTTTGTCTTCCATTTGAGAATATACAGACATCTGGTCCTTTGAATTCATGATGTTGTAATCCGAATACTCAGGCTTCATTTTAACTGTATAATTAGAAGTATAGCTAATTCTTGTTTTGCCTTTTGTACCTTTTTTAGTGGTAATCACAATTACACCATTCATCGCTTTAGCTCCGTATAGTGCAGTTGCAGCAGCATCCTTCAAAATCTGAAAACTTTCAATATCATCAGAGTTGATACCAGCTACCGAAGAACTAATCAACGTTTCAGCATCTCCTGAAGACAATTCATCAGCAGAAACATTCACAAGATCTTCCAAAACAACACCATCAACAACCCACAAAGGTTTCTGATCTCCGTAAATTGAAGAAGCACCACGAACACGAATTTTTGGTGCCGCACCAAAAGTACCAGATACATTTTGCACCTGAACACCAGCCGAACGACCTTCAATCATTCTACTCACATCCACAATACCTTCAATCTTTGTTTCCTTTGCATCTAACTTTGTTGCAGAACCAGCAAATAACTTACGATCAATTCTTTGATATCCCGTTGTTACAACTACCTCTCCCAATTGTTCTGACTGATTTTCAAGAGTTACGTTTACAACTAACTCTCCTTTTGCCAATTTGTGTTCCTTTGGAGATGTACCCACAAAAGAATACAAAAGAATTTGATACTCGTCTGGAACAACGATTACATATTTACCATCGAAGTCGGTTGTTACTCCCATGGTTGTACCTTTTACAATAACAGATACACCTGGTAAGGCAATTCCTTTATCATCGACAACAACACCGGTAATTTTTCGTTCTTCCTGAACTGTTGGGGCAACAATTACAGGAGCTCCTTTTGTAATTAAAACGTAATCTTCAACAATATCATACTGAAGATCTGTTTGAGCACAAACCTGATCCAAAACTTCTTCCAAAGTAGCTTCGTCGAAATTTAAATCAACCGAGAGTTGGTGGCTAACAGCATCTTCCTGATACATAAAATAAGTACCGGTTTGCTGTTTTAAATTTTTAAATACGTCTCGGACTGAAATCTCTCCAGAGTTCAAGCTAACAGCCTGTCCAAGACTTACTTCAGCTGAAAGCTGAAAGGTAAAAGCAAAAAATAAAAATAGGGTTAGTTTCATTAGAAGCATGAATTTCCTAATGGTCGGTGAAAAACACCGCCATTCTCGATTTTTTTTCATATTTTTAGAGTTACGTTTTACTCATTGCTTATGCAATGAGAATGATTAGACTTAAAACAGGAAATAGGCCAATATTTCCTGTTTTTTTTATTTATATATTTTGATCGATTCTTATCGACCCACTATTATATGTTCATCTTTCACTGAAAATTTTACTTGTTCAACTTGTTCTATCATTTCTAACATAAACTCAAACGGTTTATCACGCTTAATGGCTCCGGTAAAACGGATGTGTTTTTGCTGTTCCTCTTTAAAGAAGAATTTTACATCGTACCATCTGCCCAATTGAGCCATAATGTATTCCAACTCCATATTTTCAAATTCGAAAACTCCATTCACCCAAGAGGTATACAAACCTGTATCTACCTTTGCAACATTAATTTGCGCAGAACCTCGAATGATCATTGACTGATCTCCTGGTTCAAGGATCTCAGTGCTGGTCAGGTTATTAATTTGCACACTTCCTTCAACCAAGGTTGTTGCAATAAATTCCTGATCCTCATAAGAAGAAATATTAAATTTCGTTCCCAACACAACAACTTCCGAATCGTGCGTGTGAACTGTGAAAGGAGCTTCTTTATTATGAGCAACTTCCAAATATGCCTCACCTACTAGGTATACATCTCTTTTATCTTTAGAGAACTTCACCGGATAACGCAATTCAGTATCGGAATTTAACCAAACCTTTGTTCCATCCGATAAGGTTAAGGAATACTCTCCCCCTCGCGGAACATTAATGGTATTGTACAGTAATTCTTGCTTTGTATCCGCATTAGCCAAATAGGTTATGTTATTTGCCGAATCCTTTGTGATTTTTGTTCCATCAGCTTCAGCAATTTGTTGCTCTATCTCTTCATGCAAAGTAACCTTAGATCCATTTGCAAGGGTTAGAAAAGCCTTTCGACTTCCTACTTGTGCTAGTTCACTAAAATTGTATTCTTTCGAAGAAAGAATTTTTTCCTGATGCTGTGTTAAAAAGAAAGTGCTAACACTAATCAGAATTGCTATTGCTGCAGCATATGGAATCCACAAATGTAATTTTCGTGATTTCTTTTCTGGCTTTTTAATTGATCCCCTTATTCTTCCCCACGCCTTTTCCTCATCCAGTTGACTTAGAAAAGCAACCGACCGAGCCTTATGGTATTTCTCACAATAAGAATCGAAAATGCTTCTATTCTCCTTGCTTTCTGCCAAAAGCTCCTCTAATTCCAATTTAGCTTGTACCGACAATTCCCCCTTCGAATAATCGATTGCTAATTGAATAATATGTTCTTCTTTTTCTTGCATTTTTTTAATACCAATTGGTTTTAATAGTTCATAAGTGTGTGTGATTATCAATATCAAGATTCAAGAACCTTAAAATGGGTGACAGATAAATTAAAAAAAATATTATTTTTTTATCCACTCAATCATTTTGGGCAGGAATAGCCATAAACAAGAAGAAATTTGATTTTCTAAAATCAAATTCCTAAGAAATATTTACATCAACAAAATCGATTTTATTTCACCTATGAATGAAGTAAGAGTAGAATAATAATCGTAAATGAAGCTCTAAGCTGTTTTAAAGATCTGGAAAATTGTGTTTTTACAGTATTCACCGAAACACCATGAATCTCTGCTACTTCTTTATATTTCAAATTTTCAAAAACAATAGCTTCAAAAACCTTTCTATTGTTTTCTGATAAATTATCTAATTCTTTGTAGAGTTGTTTCTTTTTATCCTCCAACATTTCAGAATCAATGGATTCTTCAACAAACAGATCAATATCATCATTCAACTCTTCCAGTAAATATTTATTATTCTTACGAATATAGGCCAGTGCATTGTTTTTTACTGCCGTAAAAAGGTAAGATTTTAGCGATCCATTTAACTGCGCGACCCGATTCTTTTCCCAGAAATTAATAAAAACCTCTTGCACCAAATCCTCCGATTTATCGAAAGCATCAATATATTTTAAGGCAAAAATGCACAATGGAGAGTAGTACAAATCAAACATTTCTCGCAAGCCTGATTCATCTCCAAATCGTAATTTTTCAATGATATTTTGTTCTTGGTTTTTCATAGAGGGTCCGTAAAAATAGTAAAGCATGGCGATATTGCAAAATATCATTCGCAACTCCACTTCCCTAGCCTAGCAATTGAAGAATAGGAAAGTAAGCATAAAACAAGTTTTACTTAAAATTCTGTAAACAGCTAAAACATCACTCTAATTAAGATAAAAACAAGAGTACTAAACAATAAGAAGAATTCTTTTCTTTTCCTCCTCTCCTAATACATATCATAACTACTCAAATTCAAACTACTTCCTACCAATAAAAAAACAATCAAATTTTCTCAATTCTATTTATACCTGAATTACTTAAAGAAAGGATTCCTCTATCTATCCTAAAACAACCAAAGAAGTAAGCACAACATAAAAAATGAAGCAGCTAAAGGGGGAAACAGAAATGTTTCCCTTTTTTTATGTTCTGCTCACAAATGAATGCATTCTCTTACAAGTTATTGTATAGCTGCACGCCATTTGCATTCTTCTGCTCGGCTATTTACCTCATCTGCTACAACACATATACTCTTCTGCACGTAGCAGACGCTATTTGTTGTGTAGCAGAAAGCTTTCCTCGTGTAGCAGAAGAGCAAACCCGTTGTAGCAGAAACACATTTGACTTGTAGCAGAAGACTCTTTGCATGTAGCAGAAGCCTTTACCCATGTAACAGAAGAACAAACCCCTTGTAGCAGAAACACATTTGACCTGTAGCAGAAGACTCTTTGCATGTAGCAGAAAGCTTTCCTCGTGTAGCAGAAGAGCATTCCTCCTGTAGCAGAAACACATTTACTCTGTAGCAGAAGACTCTTTGCATGTAGCAGAAGCCTTTACCCATGTAGCAGAAGAACAAACCTCCTGTAACAGAAATACATTTTGCTTGTAGCAGAAGCACTTTATGATGTAGCAGACGACCTATTGTGCGAACAGTTGCACTTCCCGAGCGAACAAATGAAATTCCACAGCGAACAGGAAGCCTAAAGCCAAAATTAGTGTGTATTGTATCACAATTAGAAACTTGGCAAGTTTGACATCCTTATACTTATGCGAATTTAACTAGCTTTGGTATTGTTAAATATATTTTATAATTGTTGTTAGCATACCGTATGGGAGGGATAACAACAACTATAATGTTGACACATAAGAAATAACAACAATATTGTTGTTATAAACTAGTTAAATCATCAATTGTGCTGTGAATTTGAGCGTTTGAGATAAAATTTCAGGGATTGGGATAAGGAAGGATTCTTGAGAACGAAGTTCTTCAAAGTCAACGCTTGAAGCGTGTGAGTGTTACACATTCAGAACGTAAAAACGTTTTTGACTTTGAGAAGTTACGAGACTTTTTTATAAAAGTCAAGTATGGTAAGAATCCTGGAGTGTTGCAATCTCTTCTTCCCTCATTGAACAGATCCATACACGGGTGTATAGACAATACAAAAGGGAATGAAATTTTAAATAGGACAAATTATTTTTAAATGGGCTGAAATAATTTATCCTAAGTGGTATTCACAGCCCAACAGATGATAACAGGCGGATATATTTCAAAACAAGTAACGAAACATATCGCCATACCGTTGTATGCAAGTGTGAAAAATCTTTGTTGAAAATTTAGGTGCAAACTTGATGGGAATTTATTTTGTCCCCTCCCCGCAAAAGAAAAAAGGATAGAGCCACCCCACAAACAGCACATTTACAAATCGCACAAGCCAACTCACTTCCAAAATTTGAAAAAGAGCTGTTTTTTCATGCACATCTCGTTTTAAAATAAATTGAAATCGTACATTTGAAAAAAAAAGATAATGATGAAAATTTGTTTTATAATGTACCCTTGGGAAAGCTTAAACCCAAAACAAGATTCAACCATTCGCTTAGTACACGAGTGTGTTAAAAGAGAATTTGATGTTGCAATTACATCTCCTCAGAGCTTAACAATCAGAGATAGTGTTACACTGGGCTATTGCAGTACATTTGAGAAAATGGATACAGTATCAGCAAGTATGACAAATTTTCACCACAATTCAAAATTTACTAAAGGCATGCGTCCGTTAAAAGATTTTGATGTGATATTTATGCGCGACAATCCACCAATTGACCCTCTAGTGCTTAATTTTTTGGATTCCATAAAAGATGAAACCTTTATTATGAACGCCATTGACGGGCTAAGAGAGGCAAATAATAAAATTTATACTGCCGCCTATTATGACCCTCGAAAAGAACTGATACCAGCCACACATGTATCGAAAAATATCGATTACCTAATGAAAACTATCGAAGAATCAGAGGATGATAAAATGATTCTGAAGCCATTGGATGGTTATGGAGGCAGAGGTGTTATTGTAATTGAAAAATCTGCCATGCACAATATAAAATCTTTGCTTGATTTTTATATTAATAAATCAAAAGATGAATCAAACTATGTTATTCTTCAAGAATACATTGAAGGTGCTGAACTTGGCGATGTGAGAGTATTAATGCTAAATGGTAAACCCATTGGTGCCATTAGAAGAGTTCCTGCAAAAGGAGATGCACGCTCAAACATATCCGCCGGCGGCACGGTGGAACGTTACAAATTAACCAAAGGAGATAAGCGTTTGTGCGATGAAATTGGACAAAAATTAGTTCAAGATGGAATATACTTTGCTGGCTTAGATATAATTGGCAGCAAATTAGTAGAAATTAATGTTGTAAGTCCTGGAACCATTACTGATATCAACCGACTTAATAACGTAAAAATTCAAACAAAAATTATCGACTATTTGGAAACGGTCGTTTCAGTTATGAAAATGAAAAAAGATAATTTTAGAGCGGAAGATATCTATGAAAGTAATTAGTTTATCACTAAATGAGATTTTATCCAAGATAAATAAGGGTGAAACTTTTGAGGCAATGCCTGATAGTGGAGGATTTATTGTAAAAATAAATAAATATGTACCCTATTGTTGTACTGCCATACATAATGGGGGCTTATTAAGAAATGAACTGAAAAATAAAATTGCACTTTCAGATTATGAGCGATGGTATGAAGAGGACCCTCATACTGCTGATTTTATTGCATCCATGCCCATTACAATTGTGGGTTTAGATTCAAGATTTGAATACGATTTAAACCGTTCTCCTGACAACTGCATTTATGAAGAAGCTTGGGATAAAAAAGTATGGAAAAAAAAATTAACTAATGCTGAAATTAAAGTTTCAAAGCTTAAACATGCTAATTATTTCAAGGTAGTTGGTGCCTTAGTTAGTAAAATTGAAACGATGTTTGGAGGTTGTGTTGTTTACGACCTGCATAGTTACAATTATAAAAGATGGGAAAGAGAAGTGCCTATATTCAATATAGGCACCGAAAATATTGATAAGGAGAAATTTAAACCTTATATCGATAATTGGCTCTCAGAACTATCTTCAATTAGCTTGCCACAAACATCGATAATAGCCAATGAAAATGATGTTTTTTTTGGGCGAGGTTATAATTTAGAATTTATTACAAAAAACTTTAATCATACCTTAGTTCTTGCAACAGAAGTGAAAAAAGTGTTTTGCGACGAATTAAATGGGGATGCTTTTCCAAAAGTAATTAGATTATTACAACAGAAATTAAAGGTAGCTATATTAAACAATGCAAATTTGTTTAGCCAAAATCTTAAAAACTGGCATTTTGTTTCTACACCTAAACTCCTTGATAAAACGATTGATAATTCATTATTAAAAATTGACAAATCCTTATTTTCTTATTTAAGAAGCATTGAGCTTCTAGCTTCGGTAAATCCAACAAATACTAAATCTGAAAAAAGAAAATTTTTTCGTTCTAAATTTACGGAGCTTCCTAAGTTCAAATACCAACCAGTAAGGATTAATCCATTTAGCTATAAGCAAAACATTCTTAGCATTCCTGTTAAGGAAATTCATGATGTTTCAATAAGAAATATGTATGAATCGGTAATTAATTCCTATACAGATAAACTTGACTTAATCGGTACGATAAACACAAAAAAATTTCTTTATAATTCTCTTCGTTATTTTGGGCGCCCATCTAAAAAGGACTTGTTAAATGCCGAATACCTAATGCATTTGCCAGATATTCCTGGAGGAGCGAAGAGGGAGCCTGTATATAACGCTAAAGATGCTATGCAGGTATTTAGAACAGCATTAGATGACTATGATATTAATGCTAAGATAGAATTTAGCAGCAAAGTGATATCTCAAGTAATGGTGTTGAACTCAAAAAAAACAATATTGATTCAACCCGACTCTACTTTTAGGAAAAAAGAATTAAATGCATTGATTGAACATGAAATAGGTGTTCATATGGTTACTACTATGAATTCATCTATGCAAAAACTTAAAATATTTAACCTTGGATTACCTGTTAATACTCAAACTCAGGAAGGCTTGGCAATTTTGGCAGAGTATTTAAGTGGAAATATTACTCTTAAACGCTTAAAAAAAATTGCCTTACGAGTTATTATTGTTGACATGATGTGCAGTGGTGCCGATTTTATAGAGTGTTTTAACACATTGGTAAATGAACATGATATAGATGAAAACGATGCATATATTATCGTCACAAGAATCTTTCGAGGAGGAGGTTTTACAAAAGATTATCTATATTTAAGCGGGTTTGTAGAAATATTCAAACTGTGGGAAAATCAATATGACCTGACTCCTTTATTAATAGGAAAGACATCTTTACCATTTTTCAACACCATAGAAGAAATGTTAGGGAGGGAAATGATTGAGAAACCAAAATATATTACAAAAAGCTTTTTAAATCCAAAATCGGATAAAAATAATATTATATATGAATATATTTTAAGTGGTTTAAGATAAACGTAGTTATTCTGATTTGGAATTGCCTCCCTTTTTGTAAGCACATTGGCAAGCCTGCGCAAGAAAAATGCGCTAAAAAGGCTTGCCAAAGAGCTTTCAAAGCCATCCCAGTTTTGCCCACAGGGCATTAGGGTTTTCCCCCGCGCAAAAAAAACAAAATAAATTTGTGCTCCGCAAGCAACTTCAGTGCGTTATGATACATAAATAAAGAGTAGTGCTAAACTTGAAACTGATGAGCCTTGAATAAACACCAGCATACAATCGAGTAGGCAGCCGCTAGGCCATTAGCCTAGCGGAGAACCTCTCACACCACTGTACGTACGGGTCTCGTAT
>JAEINT010000047.1 GCA_016342745.1 Labilibaculum sp. | reverse complement strand
CGAAGGGATGATGATATGACACTAAGACAGGTACAGAATTTCAGAGGACAGGTGACATTTAATTTGACAGGTCGGGTGCTTGACTGATAATTTAGATAATTATATTATTTGTTTATTGATAAAACAAATATTGTGGGAAATAAATCAAAGGGGTTGCATACGGGATACCAGCAAGAACAAAAGATAAAAAATATAGATAAGATTCTCGAATTAATACATAAAAGACGGGGAATTAGCAGGATCAGTGCTGCAAAGGAACTGGAAATAGACAGATCTACTGTCACCAATATAGTTCCAGAACTCCTAAAGATCGGCATAATCAATGAAGAACTCCAAATACCAACAGGCAAAGGCGGAAGACCTCCATCTATACTGAGGATAAACAGCAATTTCGGATGTGCCCTGGGAATATCAATACATCTTAGGGGATATCATGCTGCCGTTCTGAATCTTGATGGAGAAGTACTCGAAGTATTCCAGGAACCCTTACCTTTCCCATATAAGGAATTCGGTCTGAATTGTAGGTCAATACTATGTAAGATTGAATCTGATATAAAAAAAAGAATAGTACCAATAATTGGTGCTGTAATCGCATTATCAGGAACAATTAATCCTGAAAAAAATATTATAGAGCGGTCATTTGTTTTTCAGCTTGAAAATTATAATTTTCAAAAGGAGATTTCTCAACATTTTTCTTATCCGGTATTTGTAGAAAATGATGCGAATGCCTGTGCCTGGGGCGAACTCTTTCCTCCATGGAATAAAAATTATTCATCATTCCTATATCTGCTTGCCAGAACAAATGCATACAATAAGGACACTAATATTGATTCCGGAATGGCAATTGGAATAGGGATAGTGGCTGACGGAAGAATTATCTATGGAGCAAACAACCAGGCTGGTGAGCTTCGGAGCGTTCATTGGAGAAAAATCAACGGTTCTGAAAATCAGGTTTCAATTCCGCTAGACCGATTATCCCTCATAGATACAGATGAAGATGTCTTTAGAGAATTCATTATCGAAATTCTCGATTCTCTTAGCCCAGTTGTTTCGGTAATCGATCCGGATGCAATTATTTTCGGAGGAGATACAAAAAACAGGATTGCAATAATTAAGGAAATCCTGAAAAATACAGATAACGGAAATTTTCTAGCGGTAGAGCACAAAAGGTATTCCATTGCTTCCCCTGACAAAGGAACGGAAGAAATTTGCGCAGGGGCTGCATGCCTGTTTCTATTCCAGCTCTTTAAACAGAGCATTGATTATCCCTTAAGAAAAAAAATGGCAACTTGGGAGAAAAGTTTTAATTTAAAAAGATCATTATTATAATCAAAATTAACCCATATCTGAAACCTGTCATTATGAACGGACTTCCCTACTTTGGTGAAATGGGCAGTACATGACAAAATAAATACAATAATGAAAATCAAAGTCTACTGCGATTTTAAAGTTATTGGCGTTAAACCTTAATCAGTATTCCGACTATTGGTGATAAAATGGTAATAATTTCTTATGTCAGCATTAAATACAGCGATTGAATGTGTAGAACCTAGATAAATCGAGGTAAATTACATAAACATAAGAAATTATTTTAATATGATCACCAATAGTCGGAACACTATGTAAACCTTATTTAGTGTTCCAACAACTGATGATATTCATGACAGAGCATACCCCGGAAGATAATAGGCATGAGTACTTAATGGAGCTGCAATAAATCTGCACCAGAGTTTTCGATCAGAAACATTCATCATCGTTTGTTTTCCCAGAAATCTCCATTGAGTGAATACCGTCCTTAATTCTTTCCTTATATACTCTTTGGAAATCCCGACCGTACTTCCATGGGTTTCATTTTCGTTTGCTTTTACATTTATCCGAAGAGGATTAATGAAATTGTGATACATCCTATATATCGCCAGTCTGTCCATGGCGTTTGCAACATTCCTGGCAAACTACACGGTCTCTCTTGTGTGGTCGGAGTTATTTTTTCGGATTTCCCTATCGATATAATTAACACTGAAAAGCGGAAGCTTAATAGTAATATTATTACAGAAACATATTTAATGAAGTTCGGCATATCTTTTATTCCTAAGGTACAAATAGTTTTTCAAAATGATGGCCTAATTGATTATTTTACAGTCGCAGAAAACATGTTTATACCAGAACAAGTATTTCGCCCCTTTCCATTTTTAGGTAAAAAAAAGATTATTGCTCAAGCTGGAGATTTTATTGAAAAAAACGGATTTTCAATTGATCCATTACGACCATATAATAGCTTAACTATGTCAGAAAAAGTTGTAATTGAATTTTTGCGTTGTGTTTATCGCAATCCAGACATATTAATATTAGATGAATCATTAGAAAAGTTGTCCGGATCTGATTTAATAAAAGTGATTAAATTATTAAAAAAACTGGCCAATTCAGGTATGGCGATTATATGCATAAGCCACAGAATTGATGATATTTACAATATTGCTAAAAGAGTAGCAGTGATAAGAGATGGTAAAATTCTGTTAACTGATGCTACAAAAAATATAGACAGACTAAACTTAATAAAAATGTGCTATACTCAGGTTTCCAGAAATAAACAGGCAGAAGATATAAACAAGGAATTTTATCAGCTGTTACGATATAATGAAGCTATCTTAAAAAATCTTCCAATCTGTTTAATAGTAACTGGTGATCAAAATAATATAAAAATGATAAATGATATGGGCCAAAACTTTTTTAGTCTTACATCCGAACAATATACAAACCAACCAATGTCAAGTGTTATTACTGATCCGGAAGCTATCCAGAATATTCAACAATGTTTCAATAAAACTACCGAATCTTCACTTTTTAATCAGCATATAGCGGATATTATAGTTAATATTAAAATTTATCCCATTTTTGACGAAACATTTCCCATTGGAAATATAACTATAATTGAAGATATAACAAAACAAGAGCAATTAAGACAACGCATAAATTTATCTGAAAACTTAGCTTCTCTTGGTTTATTGGCAGCCGGGGTTGCCCATGAAATAAACAATCCATTGGAAATTATATATAATTATTTGAGCTTTCTCAGGATGAATCCGGACCATGATCAAGCCATGAATGCGGTTAAACAACTAGAGGAAGAGATCGATGGAATCAAATATATAGTTTCTAACCTGGTATCTTTTTCAGGGAATAAATCCCAAGGATCTGAATTTTTTGATATAAATAGCTTAATAACCCAGACTCTAACACTACTCAGTCCAGCTGCAAAAGAGCAGGAAATTATTTGCAGCTTTATTGCTGAAACTGATGAGATTTCTATTTATGCAAATAAAACAGAAATACGTCAGGTATTATTAAACCTGATAAAAAACAGTTTTGAAGTATTAACAAAAGGAGGGAAACTGCAAATTCACACCAGGATCCACGATAAAACCATGTTATTATCTGTAAAAGATAATGGTCCTGGAATATCATCGGAGATTGCAGAACAAATATTTTTACCTTTTTATTCAACAAAAAAACAAAGTAACAGCAATATAGGATTGGGACTTCCTATAAGTTACTCAATAATTAAAAACCATAACGGCCAATTAAAATTTAAAAATAACAATGGTTCAGAATTTACCGTTTCATTGCCTTTAGCTAATATTGATAATTAAATTTTAGAATAATTGACTATCCATTTCAAAATTTCCATTATGCTTTTTTTCCAGAGTTTTCATTCACCACCCTTGCGGCAACTCAAAAAAAAACAATAATAAAAGTAAAGATAAATTACTTAATTCAACTGATAACAATACAAGGAGTTCTTATGGCTAAAAGAAAGAAAGTAAGCATAATTATGATAATTCTCGCTATTTTATTCCCATTCCTGGCAGTAGGTCTTAAAAAAGGAATTGGAAAAGATTTGTTAATAAATATTGTCTTATGTATTATCGGTTATCTTCCTGGAATCATCCACGCTCTCTGGATTTTATTTAGTTAGTAGAAAAGGCGATATTCTCCCTATAAGTTCATTCTGATCCAGATAATTAGGTGCAGGAGCATCCCTTTTTCGGGATGAGTAAAGACAACACCGGCACCGACGGGATAATGGATAAATTGAGGGGT
>JAEINT010000046.1 GCA_016342745.1 Labilibaculum sp. | reverse complement strand
CGGTTATGATTGGACCAAATTTAATGGTTTTTACTGTTCTAACGTAAAAGGAGGCTTTAAATTGCAAAAAAAGCCGCCTAATCTTTGATCAAGCGACTTTGGAGCACTACTAAACCCCACTGCTAAATAATCACAGGGTATATTCGTGGAACCGTGATTGTTAATTAGGCTTAAGTTTGGTTTAGTTGAAGAAAGGCAGATCTGTTGAGGATCTGCCTTTTGTTATGATGAGAAATAACTTTATTCTGAATCTTTTATACAGCGAATGCTTAAACCTACTGGCAATGCATCATCGAATCCCCATGGTCGATATTGGTTGTCATTTTCCCATGGTCGCAATATGTTGTAATTTGTGATTCCAGTACCTCTCTTTCCTGATGCGTGCCACCAAATTGCTTGACTCCCTAATTCGAGATAACGAGTTGGTCTGGGGATGTTGTCATCATACAAATCATATATTCTCCAACCACCAGTTAAACCTCCAAAATTATAGAGTTGTTTAGGTGGTAAATAATCTTCTGGAATATTCGTCCCAGTGACAAGCGTTGGAGTCATTAGTAGATAAGATTCAAAAAGATCCCATCCTAAGTATCGACTAAGTATCCCCCAATCGCCACCTGAAGAAATACGGTACCCTTTAGGAGCCACTTTTCTTTCATCGGTTACGATATATTTATTGTAAAGTAAACCGTAATAATCCCCATATTTATCTTTATCCTCATATTGGCAATACATACCACTTTTAGCATCTATCCATTTTTGATCTTCGTCTAATGTCACCAATGGAATTTCATCACCATTATTGTAATGCTTCACTTTCAAATTTTCTTGCATCCATACCTGATTTCCTATTTTTACAGTTTTATATACATTCCCATCAATATCTGTAATGGGTTCTCCAGGAGCCCCAAGCCATAGTGTAAAGCTTATTTCATCACTGTAGGTCGTTTCGTATTTTGTCGTAGAGTATGCTCTAACGAAGATTTCTTCATTATTATCTAGATCTTCGATCTTAAGAATTTGTTCTCCCGTTTTTTCAGAAGCTTTGATTTTATTGTTATCAATTGTTGGGTTTGAGTTGTCACCCCAGCAAATACCATTTTCTAATATTTCGCCCTCATTATCCAGGGTAACATTCCAATTTAAAGTAACATCTTGATAGGTCATATCAGTAATTTCAATGGTTGAAATTACGGGTAAGTTAGGTTTGTTATCATCTTTCTCGCAAGCTATAAAGATAAATGAGAGAAGAGTGACGATTAATAAGGTGTTTTTCATTTTGCTTATGGGTTTTTAAAATAATTATGGATTGAATTAGATTTGCAATATCTTATGATACTGGGTTTAGTGTCTTTTGTTTCAAATGTATAAATTATTTTGTAAATCTGAACGCTGAATTTTTAATTTGAATCTATGATAATAAGTATGTGCATTTATGATAAAATAAAAAAACACCCCAAATGCTTAGTTTGAGATGTTCTTTATTCTCTTTTTTGATAATTTGCGCTTAAACGGATGGTTCTGCGGATTAAACAGGGCTTTCTGTGTTAAAAGTTACCGCATCTTCGCATTTGTGAGCCATATTTTGGTTTAATAACATGGTTTTGCGCTTTATTTAGGCTTCCTGCGCCATAAGAACCCGCTCTTCGCGTGGTTTACAGTCCTATTCTACGATTTCAGCATCGACCTTATTTTTCGATCTGCTATCTCGAAAATAAGCACTCGCATAATGTTTGGCTTTTTCTTCATCTTTCCAAAACACAAATTGACCGGTTGCTCTAATGGCATCAACACCCTGCTTAAGGTAAGTAAAGGCCCGGTCGCGCATGTCTTTTGCAGGTTTGCTATTGGTCGATCGGGAACCATTAACCTTAGCTAATAGAAGACCTAAACTTTCGGCATAGTTTTCGGCAGTGTCGAGTTTGGTGAGATCTAAACCTACAGTTGTTAAACCTTCAGGATTAGTTTTGCCAAGCAGAGCCAAATCACTTAAATCCTGAATCATATCGGCATTGGTATGACCTTCGGCAATTCGCTTAACTTGTTTTATTAATGCAGGATTATTGCGGTATGCAAATCGGCAAAAATGAACCAATTCATCGCGAAGAGCGAATGCCAATGGTGAAAGTTCTTTCCACTGTTTTTCGGCCTCGGCTTTGTTATCATACTCTTTCATCCATGCCGATTGACAATACTGCAGTGCTGCTGTACGGGCAAGTATACTATCTATAATTGCCAGATCTAAACCTGCTGTGGCAAGCTTTTCTCTATCGATATTGCTCCAATAATAAGTGTCTTCGGCTTCTTGTATAGCGGTATCCACAGGCATATTGGGGTTTTGGATATCTTCTTTTTTTATTGCTTCAAGTTCTGGTTTTAGGTTGTTAAAATCATCGATATTGGCCATTTTTTTAAATTTTGGTGTTAGGATTTCCTAACGGATTAGTTAATATGTTTATTACACTGTTTTAAATGTAATAAATCTTAATGAGCTGGCCATGCGTATTGTTGTGTTATTTTATTGTTATATTGATATTGGCGCTACATCTGTTTTATGTAAGGTGCGTAGGCTTTGGGTGTAAAGGCAAAAAAAAGCGGAGCAAAACTCTAAAGTTTATACTCCGCCCGACTCTAACCGATAGAATCACTTATATTATTTCGCTTTACCTACTAAAGCAAGTTTCCGAGTTTAATACCGAAGTAAATGGTGCGAGGATTAAGTGGTCCGTAGATCCAACTGGCATCGCGATAAGCGCCTTTGTCGAAATCATCCTGAAATGAGTTGAAAATATTCTTCATTCCAAGGTCGAATTCTAACTTCACATCGCCACCCAAATCGAAATGGTAAGCAAAGTTGATACTTAAGTCCATAAACTCACCACTTTTCACAAGCTGATCGCCTGTTGCCACACCGTTGGCATCTTTTTCAACGCCAAAGTGAATCATATCCATAGAACCTGAGTAGCTACCCGATAGGGTTGTTGTGAACTCGTGTAGAGGTTTCCAGTTCATTGCGAAGTAACCGTAATGATTAGGTGTTCTCAACATTTTATCTGTTTTAATCTCTGTTAAATCGCCCTGTTCAACTTTCTCTTTATACTCACTCGACTGTAGTGTCATACCCATCTGGAAATCGAGCTTGTACGATGGAGCTACTTTAAATTCAAGGTTTATTCCTTTTACAATGGCTCCTTTTGAATTTTTACGGTAGGCTACCAAATTTCCATCCTCGTCGTTAGTACTGTATTCGTTGACAAAAGAATCATTCAAGTCTGTATAAAAACCTTCGGCTAAGAAATAGGTCTGTACCTTCCCAAAACTCTTGTCTACATCGTAAGATACCGTGTAAGAGTTTGAAGATTCTTCTTTAAGATTTTCTGATAGCTTATGAATCACACGACGTGCAGCTGATGCTTCGATATGTAAATCTTCGTCGAAAATCTGAGGAGCCCGAAAGCCTTTGGCATAACTTAATCGCAGTTGCATGGCGTCGTCTAGCTTAAACAGCATATTAGCTCTTGGGCTGATCACCGTGTTATTAATTTCAGAATTGTCAACCGTGTTTTTAATTTTATAAGAGTCCATTCTGGCACCAAGCAGGAATGTCGCAAAACCTAAATCCCACTTACTTTGTGCGTAAGCTCCAATGGTGTTTGAGCTTTGGTTTGCAATAATGGTCGTTGGTACAAGTGTGTTGCTTGCATAATCCATATAAGCTAATTTTTTATCCTTTAGCTTATTGTATACATTTTCGAATCCTAAGGTAATATCGGCAGGCGCAAAAAGCAGCTTGTCAGAGTGGCTGAAGAATTGAACACCTGCAGAGACAGCCAAATCTTTTGTTGCACCATATGAACTGTTATCGAAAACAGGCTTGGGAAGATCGATACCATTATCATCTTTCAATGTTGCAGCACCATAATACGAAGCTCTGTCGATATGTTGAGCTGAGGCATAAAGCGATAGTTTACTGATTCTTTCCTTAGAGAAAAACTGATCGAGAGTCACACTTCCGGAGTTGATGTTGTGCTCAACTTGTTCGGCAATTAGAGACATATGTGCAGGCAAATCCAACTGATCGCCCCCTCTACGAAATTCATCGACAACATGGTATTCCAGGCTTAATTTAGACAAATCACTTAAGCGATGGAAAGCATTGAA
>JAEINT010000024.1 GCA_016342745.1 Labilibaculum sp. | reverse complement strand
ATACGAGACCCGTACGTACAGTGGTGTGAGAGGTTCTCCGCTAGGCTAATGGCCTAGCGGCTGCCTACTCGATTGTAGGGCGTTTTATTAATGTTTTTATCACTCTATAAATCACATATCCAATAATTATCAGATTGATTACATGCCATATATTCAATCCTATATAATTAGCTTTTTGCCAAAAAGTCATACTTTCTAAGCTCCAATATTCCCCTTTGCTTTCATCATAGAAATCGTCATAATTCATTAGCATTAGCCCAAGAAACATGTAAACCGCAATATCGAAAATAACTAGTCCGATAGCGGTTAAAATATTCTTAATTGAAAAAACTCTTTTCATTTTATCCATCCCAAACTGAATAGTCAGTAACTATATTATAGTTATCAAATTTGATTGTTAGTCTCCCAGTATTTATTCCTCGTTTTGAGTATCCCAAATAATACCCAAATTCGTTTTTCGTTTTAGATTCAAGTTCTCCTAGCAAGTTAATGATTTGGTTTTTTGTCATTCCTTTTAGTTTGTAATTATTTTTCAAACTATTCATCATTTCCCAACGAAGAGACCATTCAGTTTTCGATTCAGTCCAATTTTTCCATTTGTCAGAGTCAAACCGATCTTGAGTAATTCGTCCTTTAAGTGCAAACCCGATTAGAATTGCTACTCCAATCGTCAAAATTCCATATTTAAGTTTCTTGCTCAATTCTTGGTTTCTTTAAATGCCCTAAAACTAGTTTATAACAACAATATTGTCATTATCCTTCCATATGAAAATGTATTGTGCACCTTTTATATTTAATAGAGTTTGAAAGTAGCCATCTTTCACAATTGATCCAAGAAATCATAAGAAAATGTATTGATCGTTATTGATCTTCATTAGTGGAGTAAATAGGACGGTGTAGAGGAAAATAAAAAAAGCCAGCAGAAGCTAGCTTTTTTGTTTAAGGTGAATCACCAATCTCTTTTTTTAGGAATTAAATATTCATTGGTACTTCCATTAATAACACACGAGCCTTATCGGTGGATGTAAGATTAATGATTTCTGTGTCCCAAATTCCCATTCCATCTCGTTTAGAAAGTTGTTCTCCATTTATTTCGACTTCACCTTCAAGTACAAAAGCGTAAACGCCATTTCCTTCTTTTCGGATTTTGTATTGGTCAGAATTTCCTTTGGTAAACTTTCCGAGGCTAAACCAAGCGTCTTGATACATCCAAATACCTTCATCGTCTTTGTTAGGAGATAAAATTTGATAGAATTCATTATCCTTTTCAATTTCTTGTAATGAGATTTGGTCGTAACGTGGTTTTAGGTTTTTCTTGTTTGGGAAAACCCAAATTTGAAGAAACTTGACATCCTTGTCATTATTTTTGTTGAATTCACTATGATAAATCCCGGTTCCCGCACTCATAACCTGAACATCTCCTTGCTTTATTATGGCAACATTCCCCATACTATCTTTGTGCTCTAAATCTCCTTCGAGAGGAATGGATATGATTTCCATATTGTCGTGATGGTGTGTCTCGAAGCCTTTTCCAGCATCAACGTGGTCATCATTTAAGACTCGGAGTGCACCGAAATGCATTCTTTCTGGATTGTGATAATTGGCAAAACTAAAGCTGTGATGTGAGTTTAACCATCCATGATTTGCGTGTCCTCTTGATTCTGCTTTATGAATTACTGTTTTCATATTATTACATTTTTTATGTGGTAAGCGAGTAAAGCCTACCTTTTTAAGAACTTATCATAGCTAGATCTTTTGACTTAATCCAAAAAATCTGGAGGAAATGGAATTGTAGATAGTGAATCTTTTAGTGTAAAAACCGCTGAAGGGCTAGGGAAGATGAACAAAGCCACCAAGAGATGGCTTTGTTGTATTTTTATTGTAGACAAATGGAATGATTAAGCTGTAATGCATTCCATTTGTTAGAATTTATTAATCCCATTTATTCGAATTCGAAAGTGCGTATTTGCCACTGCCTGAGAATACTAAGGCGATTGCTCCAAATAGGTACAGGCCTAACAATTCAATGGCCCAACCACCATGTTCACCCATTTTGAAAATGTCGCTGCTATGAACCATTAAGATGGCAACCAAAGCGTTGATTGCAAAAATAGCAGAAGCAATGCGAGTTCTAAAACCTACAATAATGGCTATAGGCGCAATTACCTCACCTACTATAACCCCATATGCAACAAAGGCAGGAATGCCCATTTCGCTTAACATTCCTTTTATAAAGTCTAGGCCTCCTGTCAATTTACCAAAGCCATGCAATAGCATTAATAATCCAATTGTGATTCGAAGAATCAGTAGTGCCGTGTCGTTATTCTTTTTCATGTTATCAATTTGTTTTGCGATTGTTTAAAACTTGTTCTATCTCTTTAATTATTTCTTCCTCACTTATTTTACCATCCTTAAAAACATCAAAGAAGCTTCCAATGCTAGTAGCCGAATTAATTGTAGCTCCAAAGAATGGCAAGGTAGTTTCTGTTATTTTTAGGGCAGATGCAGCTCCTGTTTTCCCTGGAGAAGTACTAAATAAGAAAATGTCTTTGTTCTTCAGAAATTGATTGTCCTTACGGGATAACCAGTCTAAAATATTTTTAAAGAATGCACTTAGGTTTCCGTTGTGTTCCGCTACAGAGATAATTAGTTGATCTGCTTCTGCTAATTTCTCGGCAAGCCTATTTATACTATCCGGAATTCCATCCTGTGTTTCAAGATCGATATTGTAGATTGGTGCATCGTAATCGGTAAGTTTTATTAGCTCAACTTGATCTGTTAAAGTTGCTATATAGTTTACCAATTGTTGATTGATTGAGTTTGAACTGTTGCTTCCAGCAAATGCTATTATTTTCTTCATCATTTATAATTTTAATGTTAAAACAAAGCTGGGAAGAAATGAATCGATAAAAGTTAATGTAGATTAAGAAACTGTTGTAAAAACATTTTTTAACAGCTTTTAAGGATTTATTTATTGAATGTTTTTTTACGCAAAAGGCTTAAGAATTCAGGAGTAATACCCAAATAGCTTGCAATGTGTTTTTGTGGAATTCTTTGTTCAAGGTGTGGATATCTCTTAATAAATTCCAAAAATCGCTTCTCAGCTGATAAGGATAATTTTTCAGTCAATCGCAATTGGAGCGACAGCACACCGTATTGGAATTTTATTCGTGAATAATGTTCAAATGCAGGCATGGTATCCATAAGTAGATTCATCTGATCGAGCTTTATTGCGAATACAACGGAGTCTTCTAATGCTTGGATATGATACGAGGCAGGAGTTTGATTATAATAGCTTAGGATATCGCCAATCCACGATTCCTCTATGCCAAATCTATTGTTGTGTTCATTTCCTTTTTCGTCAATAACAAAAGAGCGAATACAACCTTTTGCAATAAAGTACTCATACTGCGAAACCTTACCTGGCTTAAGAAGAAACTCTCTTTTTTTGACCGGAATTTCTATAAAACTGTCACTTATCGTCTTTAATTCTTCGGAGGATAGCTCTGTTTTAGTCAAAATATGAGAAAGAAGAATGTTGATCATGCTTTTTAATATGTTGAACGTTAGTGTATGCTGGGCATTGGCCGTTGGTAAATAAAAATAGTCATTCTCCTTACTTGTTCCAAGAAAAAATAGCATTGCTATTAGGAACAGATTTAAACGTTGCGAGGCATTTTGTTACTTGTTCTTGCGTTTTTATTCAATTGGTAAATTATGCATTTTTAAAAAGGATAGTTTGTCCCAATACCCTCTTTGAAATACAATCTTTCCCTCTTTTATCTGGAAAAAACCGCAACCTCTTAAGCCTAACGGATCTTTCCATTCTAAAATTCCCCATTGGCCATCTTCGAATATATTTTCTATGATACAGGTCATATCAGCTTCGGAGAATTCTTTCTCAAACATTTGTTTGATAGCTGTCTTGCCTTCAATTGGTTCATTTGCTACCTGATGATTAATTGCATCATCTGAATACATTTCGGCAATTAGATCTGCATTGTTTTCATTAAATAGCTTAACCCAATTCTGTATCAATTCTTTGTTTTTCATCTGATTCTTCTTCTCTTGATTTTAATGTCAATATTTAGTGTAGAATGCGTTTTTGTTCCTTGTAGTATGCAGTTTTTAAATCACATTCCCAAAGTTGGCAAATGCTTTACCTTGTGATAGGTTAAGGCTGCTTTTATACAGTGTTTTAAATCTTCAATGGGAATTTTGTCGCTCAGATGAAACACGATTGCTCTGTTGCCTTCAAAGTCAAAACGCTTATTAAATATCATTTTAAAAACCTCAACCAATCGACTTGTGCATTTGAAGTACATTGCGAACTGGTCAGGTGTTTTTGACTTCCAATCTATTCTGATTGTACTTCCACTTTTCGTCAAATAACTAGGCTCTCCCCATTTTAGTGTTTCTTCGATGTTTGTTATTCCATCTATTTCCCTAGCTGTCTCAAGCACCAATTCTCTCAAGGCAAACATTTTATCCCGAACCGAATCAGGGTAATTGTCAAAAACTACTTTAACCTCTGGGTTGATTTTTATTTGTAAATCTTTCATAGGTTTTCAAATTACATACAAGTAACACTGTAAAAGCAATATTTTTTTACTTGACAAATTTCTAATTGTCGCTTTCACTTGTTTCGTGTGTTTCATAGATATCAGAAATACCACCAGATACAATAAACTTCATGGCAACTGCTGGATTTATATCGAGTAGTCTGACTTGGGTTTTAGGAACAATGAACAATTCTCCTGAGAAATTATAAGAATGAGGGAAATATACCGCAACCTTATCTTTCTCATCTATTTTGCTTAAATCTTCTGCCGTTAGGAACCCCAACTTTTCGAGATTAGAGATTGGATTTACCAATACAAGTACTGGTTTGTTAAATTTTCTTTCCTTTCCTACAAATGCTGAGAAAAGATCATTTAATGCTGAATAGATTAGTTTTAATAAAGGAGCTTTTTCAATTAACCGTTTAAATAAGATTTTGAATGGTTGGGCAATTATGCTTCTGCCAATGATTCCAATTAATACCAGAATGAAAAAAATGACAACGAGTCCTAATCCAGGAATGTCAATATTAATGACCTTTTCTAGGTAATCATCCAATAAATTGTTTGTAAAATTGAAAACCACATAGATAATGTATGCTGTAATTCCAAAGGGTGCAGTATATAGCAAGCCTTGCAGGAAATAATTCATTACTTTCTTCATAAAGCAAAAATATTTAAAGTAAAGTTTTTCTCTGATCTTTTTTTATTGTCCAATAAATGTATTAAAAACTCTTCTTATCCTATCCAGATTGCTCGTAATAATGTTGTGCCAAGCCATCGTTTCAAAAATATTATTTTATACATTTTGAAAATAGCCATCTTTCCCACATGTTGCAAGAAATTATAAGAAAGATATTTGTGATTCTTGAAGTGTGATGGGGAAGACGATACCCCTTATGTGGTCGATCTCGAAAGCTTTCGGGACCATACGGCGGTTTGTTTAAGTGTAATGCGAAACAATTTTGGTGCAGTTGGTGTTCTAAAGCGCCGTCAGGGGTGAAAAAACCGCTGATGGGCCAGGTGAGATGAGAAAAGCCATCTGTGGATGTTGGGCATGGTTAATATTTAACTAATTTTACTTGACCCAAGGGTGATATTTTAGATATTACAGTAAGGGAAGCAAATGAAATAAATGTGTTTGACGAATGGCGAACCGAAAGTTGTTATAAAATACCATCTCAAAAATATATTCTAATCATCCAACAGATATGCTAGTAAACGAAGAATTCTCAAATCAAGTTGTATTACCAGATCTACTCGCACCAATAGAAGTTCAAGAGTTTGAAGATTTGGAACCTAAGTATAAACTTGTAAAACAAATAAGCTCTGCAATAGTATTGATATTAGCTTTGGTTGGTTTTTTTCTATTTGTTAATTTTTCATCGGGAGACATTCCTATCAAAGTAATAATAGGTGTCCCTTTTATTTTTGTAGTATTATTTGTTTTGAAACTAGTCTTCGTGATTCTCGCTTTTCCTAAAAAAGGATATTTACTTCGAGAACAAGACATAAGTTACCGTAGAGGACTACTGATTTACAAACTTACTACCATTCCGCTTAATCGAATACAACATGTAGAAGTTAGTCAGAACATTATAGAGAAAAGTTTTGGTTTGTCGAGAGTAAAAGTATTTACAGCTGGAGGCAGTGTTAGCGACCTTTCGATTCCTGGCCTTTTGCCAGATAAAGCTCACCAAATAGAATCATTTCTTTTATCAAAAGTAAGCAAGCATGAATAAGCCAGATTTAACAAAACCAACTCGACAGGAGTTGCGAGGATTTTTGGTGATTTTCGTTTTTGAAGTTCAAAAAATATTGCGAGCATTTTGGCCTGTTTTCATCCTTATTTTTGCTCAGAAGAAACTATTGCCAGCATCAATAACGATTCCTATGGCAATAGGGATTGTTATCCTATTAATACTTGTTCATGCCATTCTTTATTACCTGAATTTCTACTTTTATATTGATGACAATCAATTTATTATTAAGAAAGGATATATTCGAAAAAAAGTTCTTTCGATACCACTGGAACGTATACAAAGTGTCAATACAAAGCAGAACCTTTTACAACAACTTTTAAATGTATATTCGCTTGAAGTGGATACGGCAGGGTCGGCAGGAAAGGAATTGAAAATTTATTCCTTAAGTGGTTCCTATACCGATCATTTAACTCAATTCTTGCAATCTCATAAGGCAAGTGCAAATGAAGAAAAGTCGGAATCAATTAGCAACACCAATGAAGAAGTTGAAATCATAAAATTGAGCCCTTCCGATTTATTGCGAGTAGGAATAAGTCAAAACCACCTGAGAACAGGATTAATTATTTTAGCTTTCGGTTCTCAAATAGTGGATCAAATTCAAGATTTATTTAAGGTAGAAACCGATGCGTATTCAGATACTTTTCAAAACATAATGTCTAACTCAGGTATCTTGTTTTATACTGGATTAGCAATTTTCGCTTTAGTTGTGTCGATTTTCGCAACACTCGTAATTACTGTGATAAAATATTACGATTTTAAACTTGTCAAGTATCAAAAAAGTTACCGCATTACTTCTGGTTTATTTAATAAACGTAAGGTTTTGCTTCCATTCAATAAGGTACAGCAGCTCAACTGGGAAACCGGACCTATAAAAAAGATGTTTGGTATCTTTAAAATCAGCTTTAAACAGGCAGTTAGTAAACAAGTACAACAAAAACAAGTGGTTGATGCTCCTGGTTGTCTTGAACAACACATTGAAAGTGTTAGAGATGAATTGTTTAAGGGTGATTTGCCTGATTGTAGCGAAAAGATTTATTCACATCGCAGATATTTCAATTTGTTATGGTTCGTAAGAGGATTACTTCCTGCTATAATCCCAATTCCATTATATATTTTTGAGCCACTTTGGTTAATTGCCGGAGGAGCATGGTTAGTTTTATCTGGATTTTACTGTTGGATGATGGTTAGGAAAAGCTATTTTCAATTTAATAAATCTCAATTGATCGTTGGCAAAGGAGCGCTAAATACGGTGTGGCAACAGGCCGCAGCATTTAAAACACAATCGGTTGATTTTAGACAATCGTTTTTTCAAAAAAGAAGAGGATTAGCTTCCTTAAGGGTAAACAATGCATCAGGACAAATAGATATCCCATACATCCCAGAAGATATGGCAAGTAAATTGATGAACTATCTTCTTTATCATGTTGAAACATCCGACGAGAAATGGATGTAAATTAGTTTGACTAAAAAATCAATGCTTAAGAAATCAGTAACAGATAAATTGCTGTGGGCTAGGGAAGATAAGAAAAGCCACCTATCAGGTGGCTTTTATATGAAAATGAGTTTAAAACTCTAGTATTTTCTGATAGGTATAGAAATAATCATGTGTCTCATTAATAAAAAATATACATGACGAAATCTGTTTTGAATCTTGGTAATAGAGAATTTACTTCTTTAAGATTTCATCAGCAATTTTCTTAGCATCTTGGCAATATTTATCATCACCCTCTAATTTCCATTCGCCAGTTTTTTCAATGTAAAACTTAACTGTTTTCTCTACAACTACTGAATAACCACCATAAGATGTTAAGGTATTTTGCACTTCTTCAACATACTCAGTTCTGCTGAATTCATCTGCTAACACCAAACTCCATAGTCTATTCATACGTTTAGCTTTCTCTTTGTAAATAGGGTTTATGGTTTTATAAGCCATTAAAAAAAGAGAAAGCGCTTTCGCTTCTGGTGATGGTTTTTCATTTTTCTTTGTCATACTCTTTGTTATGTAGTAAAAATAAGTAGCTAAAGATAATTTAATATTATCAATCGATTCTTTTTCGCACAATTTCTTTTGTGTATTAGTGCGCTTCTAATAGAGCGCGAAAGTAGGTATCTTTTCTCAATTGTTGAAAGAAGTTCTAAGAAAAGATATTTGTTAGTATTAAAGATTGTAGGCGGTCTGTCCTAAAAGCTTTTGGAATAAGCGTAGGATTGCTTTTTATAAATTCACCAGATTTTACATCTTAGAATAGTTCAAATAATGAATAGAAAGAAATTGTTAAAACTACTACTGGTCTATGAATCTTTCAGGTTTTAGCAATTATTCAATATAAAAGAAAAGTGTTGAGACACTCAATTTACGGGGAGATACTTAATGGTAAAGTAGAATGTTGATCCTTTATTTACATCAGATTCCACCCAAATTTTACCGCCCAGCAAATCAACAAATTCTTTAGAAATTGCTAATCCTAATCCATTCCCGCCATAATTAAATTTCACAAAATCACTTGCCTGCATAAACCGGTCAAAAATTACGTTTTGCATCTCTTCCGGTATGCCGATACCACTATCTGTTACATAAAAAACCATATCCTCGTTAATCAGCCTATATCCAAACTCAATACTACCTTCAAGAATAAACTTAAAAGCATTGTTAAGTAAATTCGTGATGATTTGAATTATTTTAGTTTTATCAGTAAGCACAACCGATTCCTGATCGGATAATGCTTGATGAAGCTGAATTGATAAATGGCGGGAAAGTGCTTGTTTTTCGTAAATAATCAATAAATCTGATAAAACCTGATTGATATTTGTTGGTTCTATATGAGCCTGATCTTGATTTGTTTGTAAGGTAGAAATGGTAAGGATGTCGTTCACAATTGAGAGAAGCTGATCTGCATTATCAATTATTATGGATGTGAATTTTTTGCGTTTTTCAGGTAATAAATCCGAATTGTTAAGTAATTCCGAAAACCCAACAATGGAATTCATAGGAGTTCGAATTTCATGAGACATATTTTGTAAAAAAGCTGTTTTTAGGAGATCACTTTCTTCTGCCTTTTTTTTAGCTTTTAGCAACTTTTCTTCATATTCTTTGCGTACCGTAAAATCGCGGATAACTGCTACAAAAACATGTAATCCATCCCAATAAGTATTACTAATAGAAACCTGAACAGGTATTTCTTTTTTAGTTTTATTTTGTAAAGTAATCCATTCTATGGTTTGCGGCTGGTTATTTCTTACTTTGTTCCAAATATCAGGGAGGCTATCAATATCATTTTGGCTCGCAGATAAATCCATTACCGTTAAATTATCACGCAATTCAGCATTCATCAATAATTCAGCAGGCTTGTTTAAAAATAAAATTTTACCCGAAAAATCATGAATGAGTATTCCATCACTGACGCTGTTAATAATGGTATCCAGATTCTTTCTTGAAGCTTCCAGCTCTTCAATTTTATTTTGTAACTCTGGATAATAGCTTTTCCTATGTGAATTCTCACCTAGACCTATTATCTTATTTCGTTCTTTAGTCCATTTGTCTACCATACTATAAAGCATCTTTATAAACCACTTCTAAATCTTTTTTTGCCGGAGGTCTTGGGTTTGTTGCATTGCACGGATCATTAATTGCTTTACCAGACAAGACAGGAATTATATCTAATGTAACACCTTTTTGCTGAAGAGTTTTATCAATACCTAATGTTTTGTTCATTTGAAACAGATAGTTCATCAGCGCTTTTTTATTTTCCTGATTATTAATTCCAACCGACGGTAATTGAAGTGTCTCTGCTATCTTTTTGTATCTATCACTAGATACATCAAAGTTATAGTTCACTACATGTGGTAACAATATGGCATTGCATTCTCCATGCGGTAAATCTAAATACCCACCCAAACTATGGGCCATAGAATGAATGCATCCTAAACTTGCATTGGAAAATGCCAATCCTGCATAAAGACTTGCTAACATTACTTTTCCTCTTGACTGTACATTGTTAGGTTCTTGTATCGATGAAAATAAATTTTTATTGAGTAGTCGGATAGCCTCGAGTGCATATAAATCGGTAAATGCTGAACTGGCATTAGATACAAACGCCTCAAAGGCATGAGAGAGGGCATCCATTCCGGTGCAAGCAGTTAAATGTTTGTCCATACTCGTTAATACATAGGGATCAATAAGTGCCACATCAGGTACAGTTGCCTTACTAATAATTGCCATTTTATACTTCTCTGCGTAATTATTGATTATTGCAAATTGAGAAACATCAGCTGAGGTTCCACCTGTAGTAGGAATACATAACAAAGGAGGCATCGGTTTGTATATTTTGTCTACTCCTTCAAAATCTGTGATATTTCCACCGTTGTTAGCAATAATGCCAATTCCTTTCGCACAATCGATAACACTGCCTCCTCCAATTGCCAAAATCATATTACACTTGTTCTGAATATATACTTGTGCTCCCTCCATTACTTCATAATCTCTGGGATTAGGAGATATATTGGAAAAAATCGCATAGTCAATTTCAGCTTCCTTTAAGTTATCTGCTGCCTCAACTAACCACTGTGTTTTTAAAATTATGTTATCGGTAACTAACAAAACTTTCCGGCCGCCAAGTTTTTGACAATATAGACCCACGCAAAATCTTGAATCGGTTCCGAAAATATATTCTGGAGCTACGAATTTTCTAATTTCAAGTTGTATATCATCTAATTCTTTATTCATTACGAATATTTTTGAAGTTTAGCATTACGAATATTCCACTCAGATAAAAAAAAAATAGTAAGAGCTTCTTTAAAATAGCAAATATGTAAATACTTGCCTTAATACTTACATGATTAGAACATACTAGAAATGAACCTCTTAAGGAAAATACAGATAATGTTCTAAGCAAAAATTAGAATTAATTGCCATTTCGGGCCGATAAAACCCAACAATTGAATGATTTTAAAGGTACATAATTTCACTTATTTATTTCATAGCACATTGTGTGTTCTTAATCTATAAAATGATAATATCTAAAAAAAAATGGACAGGGAATGCACAAGTATGTTTCCTTTTCAAGTTAATAGTAAGGAAAGAAAGTAATTGAAAAGACCTTTATTTTCTGATATATAGGATAATAGATAATACTTTGGTATTATCCTTCTAATGAGTTATTAAAAAGTATCTTTGCAATTTATGCAAAAGCACAACCTAGCGATGACTACAGATATTAAAATAAACAGACCAGAACCTATTGAGCCTGGAAATGAAATAACAAGGTTTAATCGCTCTACGGATGTTGAGCTAACAATTAAAGCATTAGAAGAAGGTAAACAGATATTAATAACTTCGTTTTACAGCAATGGATTGACACTGCTTAAGAAGTTACAAATGCATTTGAAAAGTAAGTTGCCCAACAAGTCTTTTCAGGAGCAACGCGAGTACAGATCGGAATATCGTAAACTGTCAAACCTTATTTTAATAGAAATTGTAAATCATAAATTGGCTGTGCGAAAATCGCCTGATATCGGTTGGTTAGAGAAGCTATATCCAGAAACTAGTGATTTTTTATTGTCCTTTCCTCAGGTTCAAGGATTAAATAGTTCGTGGCAATGGTATCAAAATGGGATTTCGATTCCTGCATTGCGAAATAAATTGCATCCTTACTACGGTACTTATTTTCCTACTCGTTTTGATCATTTGAAACTTTTCGATAATTGGTTGAAACGTTACGAAGGACCTAAAAAGTCTGCAATAGATGTAGGAATTGGAAGTGGAGTTCTTTCTTTTCAAATGGTAGCACATGGCTTTCAGAAGGTTTTTGGTACCGATACAAATCCGAATGCAATTGTTGGATTAAAGGATTTTATGGGAGAAACAAAGTTGTCTAGAAAAATAGAATTAGACTTTGGACATCTTTTTGGTATTTGGGAAAAACAGACTGAATTGATTGTCTTTAATCCGCCTTGGTTACCAGCAACTTCTACCATGGATAGAATTGATGAAGCCATTTATTATAAGGAAAGTCTATTTCCTGACTTTTTTACAGAAGCAAAAGAGAGACTGTTACCTGATGGAAAACTTGTCATCATATTCTCAAATTTAGCACAAATAACCAATGTGACAAAAAATCATCCAATAGAGAAGGAACTGTCCGAAGGTGGAAGGTTCCAATTGGAAAGATGTTTAAAGAAAACAGTGAAAGCTGCTTCTGATAAAACAAAACGAGATCAACATTGGCGTGCTTCCGAAGAGGTTGAGCTTTGGGTACTAACTAATAAATAAGATTTGAAGTAGAGTTTTTTTGTGCTTGTTTTATCAATTAGTCAATTGGATTACTTCTATTGCTTTTTCAAGGATTAAATCTTTGCCTTGCTCCATTGATTCTTTTGTGTTTGTAATCGAGATATTTGGAGCAATACCATGATCTTCTATTAGCTGATGAGTTGATGTTGTAGCCTGCCAGCTCGATACCCAATATTTCCATCCGTTTGGCAATGTAAATTCTTTTGGATTAGCGGTAGCGCCTCTTGTAGTATCGCCAATTAGGGTGGTGTTGGGCAATACCATCATCATGGTAACAAATCCCTCTCCAGAGCTTACAACAAAGCGGTTGGTTAAAACAGTAATGGGTTTGGTAAAGTCAACGGGATTATCTGGTGTAAGTGTACGTGCATGCCATTCTCCAAAGTCATCTCTATCAGATCCTTTTCTTACACGCACATATCCATGAACAACATTTTCTTGCGTTAATCGATTTACAAATGTCTTTGCAATGCCATCATTACCTCCATAGTTATCTCTTAAGTCAAGAATAAAACCATCTTTCATTGGCAGATCATCCAATACCGTATTCAACGGATCATAATTCCCTGATGGATCTAGGTTTTTCACCCTTAGATAAGCAATGTTGGTATTTTTAATATCTCCAATAGTAAGACTTTTGGAGTTGAGATTAATTGATGAAAGATACTTGTTTGCATTTGCCGGCGAATTTCGTTCAAATAAATCGCTGTTAGAGTATCTGTGTGTTTTTGTATCGGTAATTAATCGAACATGGATATCTTTTAGAGATAGGATGATGTCTGCCAATATATTTTCAAATTCGGAAGGAGTAGTTTCCGAGTTTATTTTGTTTTTAGTTTCCTGATAAACTAAATCCCAATCGACTTTTTTTAATGTGAAGTAGGAGTAGGTTTTATTAAAATCGTTCCAAAACTGCTCAAAATAAATTTCCTGTTCTGATCTATCTATTGGCTCATCTTTATGGCAGCTTGTGATGCCAATAATAAAGAATGCAATAAGGTATTTGTAATTGATTTTCATACGAATATTTTCTGCAAATGTACTTAACTTTTCATAAGAGGACAAGGAATCATAATAATTCGTAATGATTATAGAAAAGGAAGGGGTTTTGTATAGAGATATTAGTTTTAAGCAAGGATTTTGGTAGGTATGGAGAAGGTAGTGTGTTGTGAATAATGTAAAAGCCTATCAGTGCAATTTTAGCAGTCTATTAGAAAGACCCTTAGACAAGAAGCGCTTACTTTTAATAAAAAAAGCAGCATGTTCACCTATTAGGCAATCATGCTGCTTGTTACTGATATGCTAAATCAATAAAATAGATTTGACCGGATTACTAAATTGAAGCACCACCTTCAAAACCATCCTACAGGTGTAACCCGGCCAAACCTAACCCACTATAAGAATTATAAATTAATTGCGATTCCAACCGCCACCTAAGGATAGATACAATTTTACCAAGGCATTTAATTGTTGGAATTTCGTATCAATGGTATTAATCTCCGAAGAGAGTGCATTGCTGCGAGCTGTTAATACTTCAAGATAAGTTGTGTTTTGGTAGCCGTTGTTCAGTAATTCTTCTGAATATTCTACTGCTTTGGTTAAGGCTTCCAATTCCATTTTCTGGATTTCGTATTTCTTCTGTTCCGACTCATAACTGTACAAAGCGTCAGAAACTTCTTTGCCTGCTTGTAGCATGGCTTTTTGGAAGTTATAACGTGCTTCGGCTTGCTGTGCTTTAGCTACTTCGTATTTTGTGCGGATACTTCGTTTGTTAAATAGTGGTTGGGTTAAATTTCCAATAACGTTACTAAACAAAGAAGAAGTACTGAACCAATCATCGAAATTGATGCTTTCCAAACCAGCACTAGCACTAATGCTAAGGCTAGGGTAGAAGTTGCTTCGAGCAACATTTGTTAGCTCAAAAGCATTCATTAAGCCGTATTCTGCAACCATTACATCTGGTCGATTTCTTAATAATTGTGCAGGAAAACCAGTTTGTAATGCTACCTGAATATTTTGCTCATCTAGTTTTGAACGAACAATAGTTCCAGCATTTTGTCCCAAAATCAAAGAAATTGTATTCTCTAAAAGCTTTACATTCTCTTCTAAATTTAAAAGCAAAATTTGCGTGCTGTACAATTGAGCTTCTGTTTGTTTCACAGCGGCCTCGGTCACTTGTCCAGCTTCTTTTAAACTTTTCATGGTTTCCAGACTTTCTTTTCTGGTAGTAACCGTTTTTTCTGCTACAGAAACCTGAGCATCCAAAGCAATTAATTGATAGTAAGCCGATGTTAGATTGGCAACCAATCCACTTTCAACAGCTCTTCGAGAAGCTTCACTTTGCAAATAGCCTGCTTGACTTGCTCTTTTATTGCTTCTTATTTTACCCCAGATATCTGCTTCCCACGAAACGGTACCTGTTAATTGGTAATTTTCGTAATTTGGACCATTCCCGCCAGCAGAAATTCCTGTTAAGCTATTGTCAGACAATTCATAATTACCTCCATTTGCACCTATGCTTAAACTAGGCATATAACCCATCTTACCTTGTTTGTAATAGGCTTGTGCTGCATTTACACGTTCTACTGCCATTAAATAATCCAAGTTCTTGTCTAAAGCTTTATGGATTAATGCCTGCAAGTTAGAATCGGTAAACAATTCTTCCCAAGGCATATTGGCTAAAGTTGTCGAGTCGTTTGTTGTAATGTTACGATATTGGTCGACAATTTCGATTTCGGGTTGTTGGTATTTTTTAGCAACAAAACAGGATTGAAGACTGAATGCTGCTAATACCAGACTAATGATTATATATCTTTTTTTCATCATTTCGATCTATTTATTCTGCTGTTTCCAATTCATTTTCTTCTGGTTTTGGTGTTCCAGTAATTTTCTCCTGAATCGATTGGAAAATCACAAAGAATGCAGGAATTACAAACAATCCGAAAACAGTTCCAATTAACATTCCTCCAACTGCACCTGTACCAATTGATCGGTTACCCACAGCTCCAGCACCACTTGCAATCATTAAGGGAACAATTCCTAAGATAAAGGCAAAAGAAGTCATCAAAATAGGACGTAAACGTGCTTTTGCTCCTTCAGTTGCAGCTTGCATCAATTCCATTCCTTGTCGACGACGTTGTAAAGCAAATTCTACAATTAAAATTGCATTTTTAGCTAGCAATCCAATCAACATGATCAGGGCAACCTGAAAATAGATGTTGTTTTCTAAACCAATTAATTTTACAAAGAAAATGGCTCCAAATATTCCGATAGGTAGAGAGAGAATAATTGAGAAAGGTAGTATGTAAGATTCGTATTGTGCAGCAAGCAAGAAGTACACAAATATCAAACTTAAGGCAAACACCAAGATTGCTTGGTTTCCTGCTTTTTGTTCTTCACGTGTCATTCCCGAAAATTCGTATCCGTAATTCGAAGGCAATGTTTCTGCTGCAACTTCCTGAATGGCTTTAATAGCATCTCCAGTACTGTAACCAGGATTCACATTTCCATTGATTGTTGCAGAGTTGAATAGGTTGAAACGATTCACTACATCAGGACCGTTAACCTTTTTCATACTTACAAATTGACTTACTGATACCAATTCGTTTTTTGCATTTTTTACAAATACATTGTTCATCGATTCAAGGGTTTCACGATCTTCCGGAGCAGCCTGAATCATAACACGATATTGCTTTCCGAATCGGTTAAAGTCGGCAGCATACCAACTTCCGTAATATCCCTGAAGAGTAGAAAATAAGCTACTTACAGAAATGCCAGCCTCTTTCACTTTCTCCACATTTACTTCCATTTCGTATTGAGGAAATCCTGTGTTAAAAGAGGTAATTGCATATTTAATTTCAGGACGTTGGTTCAAGGCTCCCAAAAACTGACCACTTTTCGCCATCAAATCGCTAAATTCTCCATTCGATTTATCTTGCAAGCGCATTTCAAAACCATCGGAGTTACCGAAACCACGAACAGTAGGAGGGGCAAAGAATAGAATTCTTGCTTCATTTATTCCAGCAGTTCTTCCGAATAATTGTCCAATGATCGCCTTTACCTGCTGATGATCTTCTTTCCGCTGGTTCCATTCTTTTAGCTTAATAACTGCAAAGGCTTTTGATCCACCTTTAGTATTACTCATTAAACTAAAACCAACTACGAACATGTTCTCTTGAACAACATCAATTTCGTTAATGATTTTCTCAACTTTAGCTGCAACTTCTGTTGTTCTATCTAGAGTACTTCCTGGAGGTAAAGTAATATCACAGAAAATAATACCTTGATCTTCATTTGGAATAAATCCAGTAGGTGTAGTTTTGAAAAACCACCCTGTAAGAACAAGAAAGACAACTAAAATAACTCCCGTTAGCCATTTCTTACGAATCAAGAAACTTACTGAATTGGTGTAACGTTCGGTTAAAGCATCGAATCCTGTATTAAAGGATGTATAGAAACGGTTTATAAGGCCTTTTTTGTGTTCTTCGCTTGGATTGTGAGGCTTTAATAAAAGAGCACATAAAGCTGGACTTAATGTCAAAGCGTTAATTGCAGAAATTACAATAGCTACCGCAAGTGTAATCGCAAACTGTTGGTAAAATGCTCCTGTTGGTCCTTCTAGAAATGAAACCGGAATAAACACTGCAGACATCACCAAAGTAATGGAGATGATTGCCCCGGTAATTTCGCTCATGGCGGATACTGTAGCTTTCTTAGCGTTCTTCGCTCCATTATCGAGCTTGGCATGAACAGCCTCAACCACAACAATAGCATCATCTACAACAATACCAATAGCCAGAACCAGAGCAAATAAGGTTAACATGTTAATCGAGAATCCAAAAAGATTAAGGAAGAAGAATGTACCAACAATAGCAACAGGAACTGCGAGCGCAGGAATTAGAGTTGATCTAAAATCTTGAAGAAATAGGAACACGACAAGGAATACCAAAAGGAATGCTTCTATTAAAGTGATTACCACTTTACTTATGGATGCTTCGAGAAAATCATTTGTATTAAATGGTATTACGTAATCTACTCCATTAGGAAAATCCTTTTTTGCTTGATCTAAGGTTGCAATAACATCTTTAATGATTTCCTGCGCATTAGATCCTGATGTTTGATATACAGCAACTGCAACCGAAGGATTTCCGTTGGTAATATTTTTAGTGTTGTAGCTAAAAGCTCCCAATTCAACCTTAGCAACATCTTTTAATCTTAAAAAGTTGTTATTCCCGTCTGATCTTAAGATGATATTATCGTATTCATCTTTAGTAGAAAGCTTACCCTTGTATCGGATAACGTATTCAAAAGCTTGAGTAGAATTTTCACCAAATTTTCCTGGTGCAGCTTCTAGATTTTGTTCATTTATAGCATTAGTTATATCCTGAGGTGTTAACCCAAAGGCTGCCATTTTATCTGGCTTTAGCCAAATTCTCATTGAATAGTCTCTTGCACCAAAAACATTTGCACTACCAACACCATTTACCCTTTTGATCATAGGTATTAGGTTAATACGAGCATAGTTTTCAATGAAAGTTGCATCTAAATCTTCATTCTCGGTGTAAAGAGAGAAGAACATCAAAACACTATTTTGTACTTTTTCGGTGGTTACACCAGATTGAATTACCTGTTGTGGTAATTTACTGTTTACTGTAGCAACACGATTTTGAACATTTACAGCAGCAATATCAGGATTGGTTCCCAATTCAAAATAAACACTTATGCTGGCTGTTCCGTCATTACTCGAGGTTGATGACATATAGGTCATGTTTTCAACGCCATTAACGGCTTCCTCAATGGGAACAACAACACTTTTTAGAATGGTTTCAGCATTAGCCCCAGGGTAGTTTGCTGAAATCTGAACAGTAGGAGGTGCAATTTCTGGAAATTGCTCTCTTGGTAGAGATGTGAGTCCAAGAACCCCTAAAATTACGATGAGTATGGATATTACAGTCGATAATACCGGCCGTTCAATAAATCTTCTTAACATGTATTTGTTTGTTAATTAATCAATTAAAAGATTGTGATTATTTTTTAGAAAATGCAGCGTTTCCATCAGGCGTATGCTTTTGATTCATAGGTTGAATTAGCATTCCTTCACGTAACTTTATTAATCCGTCGATAACGAAAGTTTCTCCTGCGTTTAGGCCATTTTGAACGATGAATTTTTCATCTACTGAAGCACTAACCAGAACTTCTTTCGCCTGCACTTTATTTTCTTTGTTTACCAGATATACAAACTTCTTTCCTTGCATTTCATAGGTTGCTTTTTGAGGAACCATGATGATATTATTTTCGATAGAAGACATTTTTACCTTGCCACTACTACCATTTCTTAATAGGTTGGCAGGATTAGGGAATATAGCACGATAGCTAATACTTCCGGTTCTAGGATTTACCATTCCGTTGATCGTTTCAATTTTACCTTTATGATCGTAGGTTACTCCATCAGCAAGAATTAATTCAACTTCTGGTAATTCCTTTATTTTACTAGCAATACTATTGCCATTTAGTTGACGATTGAATTGAAGTAATTGCTTTTCGTTTAAGGTAAAATAAGCATATACATTACTAACATTAGAAACCGTTGTTAGTGGTTGTGCTTCCGTACGACCAACCAAACTTCCAATTCTGTAAGGAATGCTTCCAATGATACCATCTACCGGACTTTTAATAAAGGTATAGTCTAAATTTTCCTTCGCATTCATATAATCAGCTTGTGCAGCAATTAACTGTGCTTTAGCGGCATTTAGATTGCTTTCAGCGGTTTGTAATTGAACAGCACTAATGATATTTTTCTGTACAAGCGGCATTACTTTGTCAACTTCTACTTGCGCAGATACTACCTGAGCTTTAGAAACTTCAATGTTTGCTTTTGCTGCATTCACCTGTTGGTTTAAAGTTTCTGCACTTAACTTAAATAGCAATTGCCCTTTTTTTACTTCTGCACCTTCGTCAATATAAATCTTATCAACAAAACCATCTACTTTGGCACGAATCTCGATGTTTTGTTCTCCTTCTATGTTAGCAGCATATTCATTGTATACCGTTACGTTATTTATCTCAGCTGATTGCACAGGAAAAGGCATTGGGCCTTGCGCTGTCTGGTGGTTCTGTGGATTATTGCATGATGATATAGCAAATAGGCTTATCATTAATCCTGATAGTAGGTAATTTTTAATCATTTGATGCTAATTTGTTTTAAATTTTTACAAAACCTGCACTGTCTGTTATATTCTTGGTTTTGAACAATAACTAGTGCAGGTTTCTACTTTTAGTTAGTGTGTAATTATTATAGTTCGTTTAGTTCGCCATTAAGCGAACTAGGTAATCATACGTTTTGATAAATCTTTGTACAGATCTTAAATTATTATCAATTAAATGGTTTTATTTATTTGAAGATTCTTGATTGTAATGTTGAAAAACAGAGCACTTACTTTGAATTCCATCTCTAAGCTTTTCTATCGTTGAGATAGTACTTACCAGATAATCTAAATATGGAGTTTCGTGTGAAAGTTGGAATTTTTCTTCTGGATTTTTAATAATTTCATTGGATTCAATCTTAAAGTTGATTATTTCTGATGCTAATTGATGTTCTGCTTTATACATTTTTAGATCATCTTCAATTCTAGCAAGAAATCCAATAGGGTTTAAAGTGAAATACTTTTTTCGATCGCCAGGTTTGGTGAAAAAATCTACAATTTCTGATTTTTGTAAGGTTTTTAAATTAGTAGATACTGTGCTCTTACTTGCACCAAGAAAAGCAACCAATTCGTCGAATGTAGTTCCATTTTCTTTATTAATAAGTAGTGTTGCAAAAATACGAGCAGCTATGGGAGCAAGTTTTTCTTGTTTCTCCATAAATAGGCCATATCTTTCTACTAACAACTTTTTTCTTTCTTCTAATTCTTGTAAATTCTTCATGCTTTATAAACTTAACGATGCAAATATACACTTAGTTCGGTTGTGTCCGAACTAAAAAATGTTAAAATTGTAAAAAGAATGCTACACAAACGATGTAGAGATGAATTTCTTTACATTAAGAACCTATTTTTTAAGGAAAGGATTAATAAGATTCATGAAATTTTGACGATACATTTGCCCTATAGGTAATTTTTTATTTTCAATTTCAATCTGATTTCCTTCAATAGAATCAATCAGGTTAAGTGATACAATAAAAGATTTGTGTACACGAGGAAAATCATTTTCGGGCAGTAACTCTTCCATTTTTTTGATGGTTAGTTTGCTGATAATGGTTTTCGATTTGGTGTGAATTTTAATATAATCTCCTAATCCTTCAATATATTTAATATCCTTAAAATTGAGTTTAATGGTTTTCTTATCAGCTTTGATAAAAATGAAATCCAGAATTGTGTCCGTCGGTTTTTCTTGAGAAGTAATTAAGGAATTACTTCTTATTTGCAGTTTCTCTTCAATTTTGGAAATGGCTTTTATAAAGCGTGGGAATGGAATAGGTTTGTGCAAGTAATCAATGACATCTAATTCGTAAGCATCCACAGCATATTCCCGATAAGCAGTTGTAATTACCACTATCGGAGGATTTTTTAAGCTTTCTAAAAAATTTAAGCCAGTAAGTTTAGGCATGTTAATATCCAAAAACATGGCATCGATTTCTTGATTTCGCAAAATATCCATCGCTTCTAATGCATTTTTGCAAGATTTAACCAATTCTAAATGAGGAATATCTTGAATGTATTTTTCAAGAACTTTTCTTGCGTGAATTTCATCATCAACAATAATACATTTAACATTCATCTGCTTGTTATTTTAAGATAATTGTAGGCTTAATTTGCTTGTGTAGAGTCCTTTGTCACGTGAGATATTGAAAGAGTGCTGGTTTTTGAACAGTAAATTAAGTCTCTTTTTTACATTTTCAATTCCTAAACCACCAAATTGTTTCTTTTTTTGTTCTTCTGGAATATCATCAAGTGGATTATTAATTTCCAATTCAATTTTATCCTTTGATATCTTTAAAGTAATATTAATTTCCGATGTTGTTTGTTCTGAAGATATTCCATGTTTAAATGCATTCTCGATTAAGGGAATAAATAACAATGGAGGAATTTTATGTCCCGGATCTTCGCCACAAATTGTTAAGTTAATGTTCGCAATGTCTTCGACTCGAACCGACTCCAAATCAATATAGTTTTTTATAAACTGGATTTCTTTCTCAAGACTAATCTCTTCATCTTTGCATTCATATATCATATAACTCAAAAGTTGAGATAATTTCAAGATCATCTCAGGTGTTTTGTTTGAATCATATAGACTCATGGAATAGATATTATTCAATGTATTGAACAGAAAATGAGGATTAACTTGAGCTTTTAACGTGTTCAATTCAGCTTCTAATTGTTCTTGAGACTTTTCTGTAAATTTTAGATTTTCATCTTTTAATTTAATCCATTCTTTTACAAAATGAAACAGGGTGCTTGATAAGACAAATATATTCGTCTTAAAAGTACTCATCATGACGACTTTTGCAGTGCTTAATCTAATGAAATTTTTAAATTCTAAATCTGGAAAATGATAGAATAAATAACTTAAGCTAGCGATTGTGAATACTTCGCAAATAATAAATATAAGTAGATATTTTCCATATTTTCCGGCATTCCAATATCGAGGAATTAAAATTCTTAAGTTAAAGTAAACAAGAATTGCAATAAATGCATTTTGGATTCCCTGGAACAGTACTTCTCTTGGGATTCTATCTGTATCCATATCGGTAAAACGGCCCATTTCCAATAGTAGAAAAACCGACCAAAAGGAGAGATGCTGTACCCATCTTATCGAAAATATCTGATATAATCTGTCTTTTAAATTCATGAAATACAATTTTGTACCGCTAAAGAACAAATTTTTGTTTTCCAAAACACCTTTTGTCGATGAAAAAGTAAAAATGAACTGTAAACACATAGGATTTTAACGACAAGCAAAGGTACCGACAATTTTTCTTTTGATACAGGCAAATCGGGCTTGTTGGTCGATAAAATTTACTTTTTATAGCGTGTCAGCTTATAATTGCAACAGATTATAAAACAGAAACGTCATGTTAAAAAGAAAAAGTATCCTTTTAGGAGTTTTGGTTATTGTTGGAACAATGGGACTCGCGTTTGTATTTGCAGGTATGAAAAAAGCACCAAAAGAAAAGAAAGTTGTTTCGAAGGAAATAATTGTTCCTGTTCAAAGTATAAAGAACAGTAAAATTGATTTACAGCTATCAGTAATTGGTAATTTGGAAGCAAGAGATAAAGTAGAGGTTTATGCTGAAGTAACAGGGATTCTAAAATCTACAGGTAAGCAATTTCTAGAAGGTGTAAGTTTTTCAAAAGGTGAGAACTTATTGTCGATTCAAGATGATACATACAGAGCCGAAGTATATTCAAAGCGTAGCAGTTTTATGACAGAAATTGCTTCTGTTTTACCAGATTTAAAATTTGATTATCCTGAAAGTTATTCTGCTTGGGAAAAATATTTGCAAGAATTAGATGTTGAGAATCAATTGGCACCAATTCCAAGCGCGAAGAACGATAAAGAAAAATATTTTTTAGCCGGTAAAAATATCTACACTGAATATTACAATATTAAAAGCCTTGAGCAACAACTCTCAAAGTATTCTATAACAGCTCCTTTCGCAGGTGAAATTATCGAATCAAACATTAAACCAGGTACTTTAGTTATGAGTGGCCAAAAGTTAGGTGAGTTTGTTAATACAAGTGCCTACGATTTGATTGTTGGTGTTGATTTGAATAATCTCGAAGGAATCAAGCTTGGGAATCAAGTAAATGTTTATTCAAAAAACACAAATGAAAACTGGACTGGTTCGGTTCGTCGTATTAGTAAAAAAGTAGATTCAGATACGCAAATGGTGAACGTATACATTGCTGTTACTGGAAATAACTTAAAAGAAGGCATGTTTTTAAATGCAGATGTACAGTTGAAAAAGGATGTATTTGGAGTAGAAATTCCTCGTAAGCTTTTAGTGGATTCAGAATATGTTTTTACAGTCAATAAAGGGATTATTAATCAACAAAAAGTTTCAATCGTTCAAAAGAAGGAAGATGCTGTTATTGTTGAGGGATTAAAGGATGGTGTTCAACTTGTTTTAAAAACGTCAGGAATTCACAAAGGAATCTCCGTAAATATTCAGGAATAATAAAATTATTGATTTTAGAAAAGTTCAGAATTATCTGACAATCATTAGAAAAACAATAGAATGAAGTCATTAGTAAAATATTTTATTAAATATCCTTTTGCAGGAAATCTTTTGGCAGGAGTATTTGTGATATTAGGAATATTCGGAATGTATTCCTTGAACTCATCGGTTATGCCTCAAATTGATCCTGGGATGCTTACCGTTACAGCTACATATCCTGGAGCTTCGCCTGAGGAAGTTGAAAAAGGAGTTGCCTTGAAAATTGAAGACAATTTAAAGGGAATTAGTGGGGTAGAGAAGGTTACATCATCTTCGAAAGAGAACTATTGTTCTATCATGGTTGATTTGGAATCTGGATACGATCCTAATGTTGCCTTGCAGGATGTGAAAAATGCTGTTGATGGAATTAGTTCATTTCCAGCTGCAGTTGAGAATATCAGTGTATCAAAGAGGGAGTTTTCAATTCTTGCTATTGCAATTGCCATAAGTGGAGATGTTGATTTAAAAGTTCTTAAAGAATATGCAAGGTCTATTGAAAATGATTTGCGAGGAATAAATGGTATTTCGCAAGTTGATTTAAGCGGTTTCCCTGATGAAGTTATAGAAGTGAGTGTAAACGAAGATGCGCTAAACGCTTACAACATTTCGATTGATGAAATATACAATGCAGTAGCAGCAGCAAACATTGATCAAACAGGAGGAACTATTCGAGGTGAAAATGAGGAATTAAAAATTCGAGTTCGTGAAAAGCAATACTATGCCGAAGGATTTAAGGACATTGTAGTTCGTTCGCAAGAGAATGGAGGAACAGTTCGTTTAAGTGATTTGGCTGTTGTAAATGACAAATGGGACGAAGAACCTAACAGAACTTATATTGATGGAAATCCAGCTGTAAAAATTGCGATTACTCAGACTTCTCGAGAGGATATCTTGTTTATATCTGAAGCAATTAATGAGTACGTAGTCAAATACAATACAGAACATGATGTTGTAAAATTAAATGTACTTCATGATAATTCTTCATCGATAAAAGTGATGCAGAATATTCTGGCTAATAATGGAATTATAGGCTTTCTATTAGTAATGCTTTTTCTTTCCCTTTTTCTAAATCATCGCCTGTCGTTTTGGGTTGCCATAGGAATTCCAATTTCATTTATGGGAATGTTTATGGTTGCTGGTATGTATGGACTAACACTAAATCGAATTTCATTATTTGGTATGATTATCGTAATTGGTATTCTAGTTGATGATGGAATTGTGATATGTGAAAATATTTATCAGCATTATGAAAAAGGAAAAACCGCTTTACAGGCTGGTATTGATGGAACATTAGAAGTGATGCCAGCAGTATTTTCTGCGGTATTAACAACCATCGTAGCATTTATTGCATTTTTCTTTATTGATGGGGTTATTGGTGAGTTTTTTAGAGAATTGGCATTTGTTGTGATATTTGCCTTGGCCTTTTCATTGGTAGAAGCATTTTTAATACTTCCAGCTCACGTTGTGCATTCTAAAGCACTTAGAGCTGATAAAAAAGAATCCAAAATTGAGCAAATTTCAATGAAGGCGGTTGCTTTTTTAAGAAGATGGACTTATGAGCCATTGATTCGCTTTTGTTTGCACAACAAATTGGTAACGGTGGGTTTTGCGATTGGATTATTCGCCATGACCATTGGTGGTCTAACTGGAGGAATCATTAGAACGGGTGATAGTTCGGTTTCCAATAATGACTATATAGATGTAGAATTAGAAATGCCAGCTGGTACTCCGGAGAATGAGACCCTGTCGTATATGCAGATGATTGAAAATGCTGCTTTAGAAGTTGGAGAAGGATTACAGGATAAAAGTTTAAATGGTGATCCTGTTATTACTGGATCAGAACTAAATATAACAGCTTCCAACATAGGGAAATTGAAAGTGTATCTATTGGGCACACAGAAAAGAGATTTCTTATCTACTGAGTTTAGTAATTTATTAAAAGATAAGGTAGGTGAAATTCCTCAGGCGCAATTGTTAAGTTATACACAGGAAAGTCATTTTGGAAAAGCAGTATCGATCTCTTTACAGAGTAGTAATTTAGATGATCTGAATCAGGCTAAAAATGAATTTAAAGAAAAATTATCCAAAATGGAAGGCTTAATGAATGTTTTGGATAACGATCAGTTGGGAATGCGTGAAGTTAAATTGAAATTAAAAGACAGTGGCTATAAACTAGGTTTAACTTTAAGTAAGCTTTCGAGTCAGGTACGAGCAGGGTTTTATGGAAAAGAAGTGCAGCGTTTACAAAGAGGAATAGACGTTGTGAAAGTTTGGGTGCGTTACCCAAAAGAGGAACGCTCGTCGATAGGGAATCTTGAAAATATGCGAATTAGAACCGATAATGGTGGAGAGTATTATTTAAAAGATGTTGCTGAAATAATTTATGAGAGAAATTTAGTTCAGATAAATCATTTAGAAGGTCAAAGAGAAATTACAGTAGAAGCTGATGCGGCAAATTCAACCGTTAATATGTCGGAAATAAACAGCGAAATAGAAGGTCATATTTTACCTGATTTAAAAGCAAAATATCCAGGTCTACGATTCCGTTATGGAGGTCATGCCGAAAATTTACAAAAGGCTAAGTCTTCAGGAATACTAATTGCACCAGTAATTCTTGTTTTACTTTTTGCGATTGTGATTTTCACATTCCGCTCTTTTTCACAAGCCTTCTTAATTTTCACACTCGTTCCTCTTGGATTTATTGGAGTTGGTTGGGGACACTGGTTGCATGGTGTAGCATTGGATATGCCATCCTATTTGGGAATGGTTGCCTTAATGGGGGTAATGGTTAATGATTCGATTGTACTCATAAGTACTTTTAATGAACAATTAAAGACTGGTAAAGATTTTATGACTGCTATATACGATGCCGCAGTTTCACGATTTAGACCTATTGTATTAACCTCTTTAACTACAGTTGTTGGTATTGCGCCATTAATTGCATCGAACGAACCAGAAGCTAAAATGGTGATACCAATGGCAATTTCTGTGGCATATGGTTTAATAACTGCAACCTTCTTAAATCTTCTTTTATTGCCAATATTATTGGTAGGATTTAATTCCTTAAAATGTAAAATTAAATGGCTAAGCACTGGTGTAATGCCATCTAGAGAGAGTGTAGAAGTTGCTGTTAAGGAACTTGCGCAATAGTATTTATTTTAATAGAGATAATAATGAAAAATCGAATTATAATAGCAGTTATTCTGTTGACTTTTGTGTTGCCAACAAAGGCACAGGAAGCTTTAACATTGGAATCATCAATAGAAATTGCTTTAAGTAATAACCTAAATATAAAAGTTGCAAAAAATCAGGCAGAAGTATCAGCGAATAGTGCAACCATTGGAAATGCAGGATTACTGCCAACTTTAAATGCCAGTGGAGGAGTTAATTATGCCGAATATTCTACCGATGAAATTACTTCTTCAGCAGGATTGAATTTCTCTTACACCTTATTTGATGGTTTTGAAGGTAAATACAATTATAAAATATTAAATCTGCAAAAAGAGCAAGGAAGCCTTACGGCTAGATATACAATTGAGAATATTATTTCGAGTGTGATTTATGAATTTTATGAATTAAGTAAAGCATTTGATGAATTAGGTGTAGCCTCTAATAATTTAGAAATTTCAAAAGATCGTTTGTTACGTAATGAAAGCAAATATGAATTTGGAACGATGAATAAGTTAGAAGTTTTGAATGCTAAGGTAGACTTTAATAGAGACAGTAGTAGTTATTTAAAATCACAGCAATTGTACGAAGAACTAACAAGGGAAATGAATGTGTTATTAGGTCGTAATGCCGAGATTGAATGCCAAATAATACCCGATGCTTCAGTTTTTCAGAAGTTTGACTTGTCAGAATTAAAAAAGCAGGCTTTGTCGAAAAATGCTGATTACCTTATAAAGGCAAGTCAGATGCGAGAAGATGAATTGGCTGTGAAAAAGGCTAAATCAGGTCAATTGCCATCTATTAATTTGAATTCATCCTATTCCTATTACGAAAACAAAGTTTTGGGTAGCAATTCTAACACTCAATTAACTGGTGGCGTTAGCATGAGTTTTAACTTATTTGATGGTAAAAAGAAGAAGACTGAAATAGCAAATGCTAAAATTCAGAAACAGAATGCGGAATTAGAGTATTATAACAAAATGTTAGAATTGGAAAAAGATTTGGTTAATGCTTACGCTGATTATCAATACAATTTAAAAACTTTGGCATTGGAAGAGGATGCTTTAGAGGCAGCACAATTAAATTTTGAGCAAACCAAAGAATATTATCAATTGGGGCAGGTGAGTTCAACAACTTTTCGCGAAGCACAGCTAAATTTGGTCGAAGCTCAAAATAACAAGGCTTCAGCTCGCTACGATGCAAAACAATCGGAAGTGAGTATTAAAAAGATAAGTGGAATGCTACTGCAATAGAATTTTAAAAGTTACCTATGATAAAGAAATATATAGTAAGCGTTTTTGTATTGTGTTTATCTGTAACGACTAAGGCTCAAATGAGTAAGGATTTGGTTGGAGTAGATTATAGTACAATAGGGAAAGGATCCGCTAGTAGAGGTGTTGGTTTCGAAAAATATAGTGTTAGAGTAACACTGCCTAAGCGAATAAAATCCTCAGGTGATATGTTGCTTAATAAAATAGAGTACTCAAAAACAAATATTGATTACACTGTAGATCCTAGTTTGGGTGGAGATGTATCTAATTTTCATTCTATAACTTATAGTTTAGGTTATATTCATAAACTTAAAAATGATTGGACCTTAATTTCAATGTTAAACCCCAGTGTGTCTTCAAATTTTAGTTCCTCAATTAATTGGGATGATATTCGCTTGTTTGGGATGCTTATGTTTTCAAAAAAAGTAAAATCCAATAAGAAACTTGATTTTGGTATTGCCTATTCGACAACATTAGGAAGACCGTTTCCTATGCCAATGTTTAATCTGATGTGGAAACCCAATCAAAAGTGGATCTTTAATTTTGGTTTTCCACGAATGGCAGCTCAATATCAATTGACAAAGAGCACAACATTAGGAACTGATCTTTTCATGGCTGGAGATAACCTTACATTGGGTGATGATCTTTATAGGGGTGAACAAAAAGTTGATAACATACAGATCATGAATATGGGTGGAGGAATAGAAGTAACTCAAAAGTTGTCGAAATTTCTAAAGCTAAAGCTGAGTTCAGGTTATACATTTTATCGTCAGTTTGAATTTTTGAATGGAAACGACACTGTAAAAGAATATGACTTAGATAATAACCTATACATAAAAGCTGGATTCTCTATTGGTATGTAGTTGAACGAACTTAGTCGGTTAGAGTACTGTAGTGGCAAGTCTAATTGCACCGTCTTCCTTAATTTGGGAGACGGTTTTTTATTAGAACTCTTTTAAAATTTGGCATTACTTTCTATTCAAATGACTATTTTTACTCTTCGATTAACCAACTTAACCACAAGTAATGCCACAAATAAAGATAGAAACACCTGAGTATTTTATATGGGAAACACATGGAATACATACAGGTACGGGAAACGACCATGTGAAACATGGAGTAGATGAATTGGAGAAAATTACCGAGTTGGCCATTGCTAAAGGTCATCCAAACATTGCTTTTATCATACATACCCCGCGTTTAACTCGCTATAGATATGCCGCGGAGAAAAGACTTGGAGTAAAGTTTATTCGAGGCGACAATGCCTACTTTAATTACCCTAACCAGATAGAAAAGCTGAAATCGAAATATGGTAATCAAATTACGATACGATTTGGAATTGAATTGGAATGGTTAGGACCAAATTTAGGAATGCAATGGAATCGATCTAAGATTTTTCAAGCTCAAGATGCTGATTTTGTTATTGGATCCTTACATTTCTCAAGAGAGGGGATTCCTTACGATGGATCGGCGGAAGAAACTGAGGAGTTAATGAAATTGCGAGGTGGACTAAATAACTATTGGCTCGGATATATAGAAGAAATGATCGAAATGGTTGATTCAACCTGGGAAATGATTCAGGTGGTTGGACATATCGATTTGCCTAAATTGTTTGCACCTATTCCACAACCTTTATTAGAACTCGATACTTCTGATCATATTTTAGCTCGTAGAATGCGTTTTTTACTCGAGATGATAAGTGAGTACAATCTTGCTTTAGATGTGAATCTGGCTGGAATAAATAAGGGCTGTGGCATTTACCCTGATCTGTCAATTTTAAAAAGAGCGAAACAGCTTGACATTCCAATTTCAATAGGAACTGATACGCATACGCTTCAGAATTTAGGGAATCATCATGAAACTGGAATCATGTATGCTCATGATGCAGGTTACAAGCATTATTTGAGTTTTTCTAAATGTATTCCAGAAAAAAGACCATTACGCAATCAAGCGTATAAGTTAGAGGAGTATAAAGTTATGAATCTGGGTATTGAATTGTTAAACCTTCGTTTTGAAGACAGAAAGCAACGAAGAATACCTAAGTTTTCATTTGGAGGTACTTTTCGTACCTTCTTAGAACACCATAAAAATTCAACGTCATTAGGAGATTTTGAAGCAATTCGTATTCGAAAAGGGAATAAATCAATTACCATAAGTAATACACTTCCTATAAATGATAAGGAGAAAAAGAAAGGACTGTTTTCCCATCATAAGGATGAACCAGGGGTTTTGTCGATGATATTTAATGCTTTAGCTTCTGAAGAAATTAATGTTGAAACGGCTTATTTAAATGCCAATGAAGATGGAACTGCAACAGCATTTTTAACGTTATCGGGTGATGAAAATTCAATTCATGAAGCGGTAGAATTTGTTAAAGGTACTGGAGGTGATAGCTTTATTGAAATTAGAATAGGAGATAATTTGGAATTACCTGAATTAAGAAAAGGGAATAATTATGTGTTGGAAGTTGATGGTGTAAATTTACCAATTGCCATAAGCAAACAAATGATCCTTTCAATTCACAACAATACTTCGGGTATTTTATTGATTTTGCTATCTGCTTTAGCATCTCAAAACATAAATGTAATCGACTTAAAGTTAGGCCAAAGAGGACAGAAAGGTTATGCGATATTAGGAATTGAAGGCGATTCGCAAATGGCAAAAACAATTCTAAAGAAACTTGGGCCTCAATTCTTCGAAACAACTCACCTATCCTTAAATGGGGTAGAATCATAACCAGATACAGAAAATTGAATAAGCGTTTATCCATATCGAGTGAAGCCATTGGTCAGATTGTAGATTTTTATAAAATACAACCAAGAATAGGCGATGTTAATATTGAGAAAATAGAAGAGTATTTGCTGGTGATGAATTCACATTATTCCGAATCAATCACAGATTTAGATGACTTGTCAGAATCCAATGAAGATCTTATTTTTGAAGATATTATAGATGTCTTAAATTCTTATTTAAGTTTGATTGGAGAGGAATTGAGCAAAATATTTAAAGAAGAGAATAAGAATTATTTACCCATCGATTTTTATGATGAGATGGCAATGAATGAGATTCAGATAGTAGAATTGTTGCAAAAATTTAATGGAGGAGAAGAGGACTTATTTCAGATTAAAACAAATCTAGACGAAATTGAAATGATGATTTATGAGGAAAATTTTTCTCAATCTCTTTTAGAATTGATCAAAATTTTAATTTCAACAATACATGCAGAATTAGTTGTTCGTGTTGATGATTTGATATAACCTATTCAATCTCTTTTTTTGGAACTACTTTTATGGTGGAAGGTTCTTGGTCTTCCAATTCTTTAATCATTTCGAATGATTGAGACTCTAGAAATTCTTGAGCACTTTTTTGATTTACCCATTTAGAAAGAATAGTGTGTTCACTTTCTTCTTCGCTTGGTTCGAGAATTTCGCATGAAAGTTCACCACCAATTTTCCGATACTCTAGAAATTGATCAAAAGCATCTTTCCAGACAACGTAATCTTTTATAGATTGCTTTATTAGTAAATATACCATTAGTGTAGTTAATATTATAAAATCTAAATTAAACAAAAACAACTTACCATCATTCAACTTATTGATTACCTGCTCAAAATTCAGGACTATTAACTCATTTTTAATTATGAAGTAAAAAAAACACGTTTTATTAGGCACTAATAAAATTAATCATTTTTTTGAAATTGCAAAATTTGTAATTATCTGTAACATTTGAACTTATGGAGGTTTAGATTACTTTCAGAATTTAATGAGTTAAAATGGAAGCGCATCAATAGGGTTAGCATATTTAAATGAAAAGCCTGTATTGATTAACTTCTCACAACTAATAATCTTAAATGTATTTTTAGAGTGTTTGAAATTCGGCAAGCTAAAACCACCAATTGCAGCAGCTTTTTCATAAAAATCTTTTTTTGTTGGATGTTCAGGACAACAGGCATTATATACCTCTCCCCAAAGATTATTTTCGATTACATGTGATATGATATTTATACAATCATCTTGATGTAATAAATTAACTGGTGATTTTCCTTCAATTGCAGTTTTCATTTTAGAAAGGAAGCGTCCAGGCTTACGATCATAACCAATTAAGCCACCAAAACGAATAATTGTAGTACTGAATTTACTTTCACTACACAACATCTGTTCTACTTTACGCAAAGCTTTTCCGCTAGCCTTTTCTGGTATCTGATGATCTTCTTCCGTAACTTCTCTATTCAAATTAGCATAAACAGATGTAGAACTTATAAAAATTACTTTAGTAATAGTTGAATTGTTTATTTGTTCTATTAGCGAATGAAACTGTTTTGGATGAAAATCTTCAATATCATCTCTTCTTTTAGGTGGAAAGTTGATAATAAGTATTTCAGAATTAAAAAATTCCTTTTGGAAATCATCATTTATATTTGGGTTCAGGAATATTTTATATGCTTTAATCCCCGATTCTTTTAAGGAGTCTAATTTGCTTTCAGTTGGTGTTGACCCTTTTACTTGGTGATTAGTTCTTACTAAAAACTTAGCAAGTGGCATACCTAGCCAACCACAACCTAGAATACTTATAGTTCTTTGTGCCATTTTAGACGTTTTATTCATGTATTTATACCTAAATATATCGGTGGTCAAATTTATATTTAATTTAAACAATTAAATATTTTAGAAATATAAAATTATGAGTTAATGTTGAATTATTTTGGTATTTAAGATATTAAAATCCTTTTAGCGTATTTACATTTTGCATAATAATTAAAGTGCTCAATAGAATTATAGCAAAGGATATGGAAACACAAGGAATTTTGAATAATTACTTTTATATTTGACACGGGTTATACATACCTTCCATTGCAAGGAATGCATGATCATCAAAATAAATTTCGATTTATGTCATCACAAATACGAGAAAATTTACAAAAATTATTCGTTTTAGGAATTAGTTATAGAAAAACAGCTCTTGATGTCAGGGGGAAATTTTCGTTAACTGCTGGTCAGCAGGAAGATTTATTGAGAGAAGCAAAAGAAAATCAAATTGATGGTATGGTAGTTTTGTCTACCTGTAATCGTACGGAGATTTATGCACACTCGGGAGAATCGGAATTAATAACTAACTTATTTTTAAAATATTGCCAAGGGGATCACAAAGATTTTGAATCTAATGGTTACACCTTGTTTGGAAATGATTGTATCCAACATTTATATAAAGTTACCTCAGGATTAGATTCTCAAATAATTGGAGATTTTCAAATTGTTGGGCAAGTAAAGAATGCTTATCATTTATCCGAGGAATTAGAAATGGCTAATCCATTTCTGAATCGTTTGTTTTCATTTGCATTTCAGGCGAGTAAAAAAATTAAGAATAACACAGAAATTAGTAAAGGAGCTGCGTCTGTTTCTCATGCTGCCGTTCAATACATTAAAGATAAGGTTTCTACTTTGGAGTCCTGTAAATTTCTTTTGTATGGAACTGGAGATATCGGAAAAGATACTTGTGGTAACTTGCTAAAACATATGAAAAACCGTTCAATTACTTTAATAAACAGAACGGAAGAGAAGGCAGAAGCCTTAGCAAAGAAATTTGAAATTAATTACCAACCTGTAGCGAAGCTAAAAAATGAGGCGATTGAAGCTGAAGTTATTATTGTTGCTACTGGTGCACCACAACCAACACTACTGCCAGAACATCTGGAAGGAAGTGAAAGTTGCAAGTTAATTCTAGATCTTTCGGTTCCTAGGAATGTACATTCGGATATCGACAAGTTAGATCATGTTTTGGTAATTACTGTTGATGAGTTGTCCAAGCATATTTCAAATGCTATTCAGCAAAGAAGAGAGTGCATACCAATGGCTGAAGGTATTATTTACGAGTCAATTGCTGAATTTTACAGCTGGCTTGAGGTGAAATATTTATCTCCGGTTATTATTGCATTAAAAGAAAATTTGCAGAAAGTTCAACGAAAAGAGTTGGATTATCACAAGAATAAATTGTCGGAAGACGAATTGAAGAAAGTAGAACACATTACCAGTAACATTGTGAATAAGATTGCCCGTGCATGTATTAATCACTTAAAAGATCATCACAAAAAGCAGTCTAGTCCAATGGAAACAATAGATATGATTTTTAAAGATATGGATTCGTAAAGCATAATAAGCTTTCGATAAAAAGCTGTATAAACCTTGTTTTATATGGCTTTTTTATTTTCCTAAATAATTATTCACAAATAATTCTGAAAATAAAACCACTATGACATCTAAAAAAAAGATTGTTGTTGCTACTCGCCCAAGTTTGCTAGCTTATACCCAAACAATGCAAACAGTGGAATTATTACAAAATGCCAATCCTGAAGTAGAGTTTGAAGTGAAAAAATTCAGCACTCAGGGTGATCGAGTTTTAAATCGTTCTTTAACAGAATTTGGGACTACTGGCCTATTTGTAAAAGAATTGGAGCATGCATTGCTTGAAGGTGAAGCGGATATTGCAGTACATAGTTTGAAAGATGTACCAAGTGGTCATCCGGATGGATTAAGATTGCTTGCTTTTCCAGAACGTGAAGATGTACGTGATATCTTCTTAACAAAAGATGGAAAAACTTTAGAGGAAATGCCTGCTGGTTTTATTTTAGGAACAGGTAGCCCTCGTAGGAGAGTTCAATTGGCTAATGTTCGAGATGATATTGAATTCAAAGAAATAAGAGGGAATATCGATACTCGTATTCAAAAATTAATGGATGGAGAATACGATGCTATTATTTTAGCTGCTGCAGGATTAAATCGCTTGGGAAAAGAATTTAATGAAAGTGCATTTATAGATGTAGATCAGTGCATACCCGCTATAGGACAAGGTGCTATTGCAATAGAATGCAGAAGTGATGATGCTGAAACAATTTCTATTCTTGAGAAAGTAAATCATAAAAATACAGAGCTTGCCATTCTTGCAGAACGTGCTTTTATGGCCGAGATTGAAGGAGGTTGTAAATTTCCTCTAGCTGCTCATGCTGTTGTTACAGATAATATCCTAAACATGATTGCAATTGTTGGTGATTTAAAGACCAATCAATACATTACTGAAGGAATCGAAGTGTCTGTTGATGAATCGGTTGCGAAATCGAAAGAGTTGGCTAGTAAGATGAAGGAAATCTGTAAAGAAAAAGGAATTAATTTCTATCTTTAATCTAAGCTAGTAATTATGCTTAAGGATTATTATTTTTAAGCTTGAGATCAAAATTATACACAAATACAAAAAACATAACATTATGAGTTTAAGACCTCTTTTCCCTGATACAAGAATGAGAAGATTGCGTTACAGCAAAGTAGTTCGAAACATGGTTGCAGAAACTTCATTGTCTGCGGATGATTTAATTATGCCTCTTTTTGTATGTCCAGGGGAAAATGTTCAAAATCCTATAAAAAGTATGCCAGGTAATGATCAACTATCTGTTGATATGTTGGTGAAAAAGTGTGGCGAATTATTGGAGTCGGGTGTAAATTCAGTACTTCTTTTTGGAATTCCAGAATCGAAAGATGAAGATGGAACCGTTGCAACACACGAGCATGGTATTGTTCAGAAAGCAACTCGTGCCATTAAAGAGACTTATCCTGAAATGTATATTATTGCTGATATCTGTAATTGTGAGTACACTACTCATGGCCATTGTGGTACAATTGTAGATGGAGATGTGGATAATGATCAAACATTGGAAACTTTGGCTGCTCAAGCTGTATCGTTAGCCGAAGCTGGCGTTGATATGGTGGCACCAAGTGATATGATGGATGGTAGAATTGGCTACATGAGAAAAGCATTGGATAAAAATTGTTTCGAAAAGATGCCAATTATGGCCTATTCTGCTAAATATGCTTCTGGTTTTTATGGGCCATTTAGAGATGCTGCTGATAGTGCTCCTCAATTCGGTGATCGCTCTACTTACCAAATGGATCCTAGAAATAGTGATGAAGCCATTCGTGAGGTTGAAATGGATATTGCAGAAGGCGCAGATATTGTAATGGTAAAGCCTGCATTAAGTTACCTTGATGTAATTTACAGAGTAAAACACGAGTTTAATACACCAGTTGCTGCTTACAATGTAAGTGGTGAGTTTTCAATGGTTAAAGCTGCCGAAGCTAACGATTGGATTGATGGAAATCGTGTGATGATGGAGATTATGACCTCAATTAAAAGAGCTGGAGCTGATATCATTATTACTTATCATGCTAAAGAAGTGGCAGATATTTTGAATGGGAAAAAATAAAAAATACGCCAATTTTGTTTACTAACTATTAACAGGAAACTAAATGAGTCAATCAATATTTTTAGATACAATTAACGGAATTAAGAGAGAGAGACCACCAATGTGGTTCATGCGTCAAGCGGGTAGAGTTCTTCCGTCTTATATGAAACTACGCGAGAAATATGGTTTCAAGGAGATGATGGAAAATCCTGAATTGGCTGCTCAAGTTACTTTGCTACCGATTCATGATTTGGGTGTTGATGCCGCTATTTTGTTTTCAGATATATTAGTGATTCCTGAAGCATTGGGAATGGAGTTGAGCTTTGAAGGAAAAGGTCCAAGCTTCTCTACAGCATTAAAAGATGTTGAAGATCCTTTGTCTTTTTTAACGGAAAAGCCAGAGAAGTTAGATCACATTTACAAAGCAATTGATCGTATTTTAGAAACCAAACCAGATGATATTCCATTAATTGGATTTTGTGGTGGACCGCTTACTACACTTTGCTATATGTATCAGGGATTTAGTAGGAATCAGAATTTTCCTGATTTTGTACCTGCTATTTATCGCGATAAAGCATTAATGAAGAAGGTAGTTGCTAAAATTACCGAGATGAGTATTCATTACGCATTGAAGCAAGTTGAACATGGAATTAAAGCTTTCCAATTGTTTGAAACTCATGCTGGTTTAATTCCTGTTGAATTATACAAAGAAGTGTTCTTACCATCTGTTAAAGCAATTTTAGGAGCCGTTCGTGAAAAAGGAGTGAAAACCATTTATCTACCAAAAGGATTGGGTACAGGTATTAATATGGTGAATTACGACTTGTGCGACTGTGTTAGTGTTGATTGGCAAATGCCATTGCACGAAGTTCGTGGTATTGTAGGAGAAGAAATGATTCTACAAGGTAATTTCGATCCTCGTATTTTAGAGGCAACGCCAGCTGCTATTGATCAGGAGTTTGAATATTTCTTGAATTATGGTCGTAAAGATCACAAATGGATATTCAATTTAGGACATGGTTTATTGCCATCAATTCCTGTTGAGAATGTAGAATATTTGGTGAAGAAAGTAAAAGAATCAGATTGGGGAAGATAAACTTTTCCAGAAACAATATAAAGGAGGTACTAGAAATAGCACCTCTTTTTTTATGCCTAAAAGTAAATCGTTAATTCTTATGCGTTTAGAAATATCAACACCAAAAGGAGCTACAACGAATTCGAAACCTGAAGAAACAAAATCTTGTTGTGAAAATAAACCAGATCGATTTACTTTAAAAGGGAAAGCCATCACTTGTGATGGCTTTTTTGTTCGTTTATAAGCTTCGTTAATTATAGAAAATTATTTTTATGTTGAAAAACTTACGCTTGAGTTAGGAATGGGTAATTATGATTTCTACTTTCGCAGTCCAAATAAACAAAACATATTATACAATGGCAGATTACACAAAAATGTGGACAGATCTTGGTTTGAACCATGCTAATCACGATGCTTTATTAGAGAATTTAGGTGGAGCATACCAATCTATTTTTATGTCTCAGGAGCAACGTCCTGAAGGGATGGGATATTTTGATTTCGTAATGAGTGAAGCTCATGGGCTTAGAATTCAAGAATTGCGTGAAGAGCAGGAGGCAGGACGAAAGATTATTGGTTCTTTTTGTGTTTTTGTTCCAGAAGAGTTAGCATTAGCAGCTGGTTGTACTTCTGTTGGCTTATGTGCTGGTGCAGATTTTGCTCAAGAAGAAGTTGAAAAAGTACTGCCTCGTAATACTTGTTCTTTGATCAAATCATTTTTTGGTTTTTCGTTGGGTAAGGTTTGTCCTTATATGGAAGTTTCTGACCTTATTGTTGGCGAGAATACTTGCGATGGAAAGAAAAAGTCATTTGAAACTTTTAGTCAAATGGTGCCAAATTTCTACCAAATGGACCTTCCTCAAAACAAGGCTCCAATGGGAAGAAAACTATTAAAGCATGAATACATGGCTTTTGTTGCTAAGTTAGAAGAAATGACTGGCAAAAAAATTAGCGTAGAAGATTTAAAGCAGGGAATTGCTACTGTAAATGCAAAACGAAATGCCTTAGCTCGCTTGTCTAAAGTTCGTATGGCAGATCCTAGTCCAATTTCTGGATTGGACGCTTTATTAATCAACCAAATTGCATTTTTAGACAATCCTGCTCGTTTTACTGAGAAGGTAAATGCTTTATGTGATGAATTAGAATTGTCCGTAAAAGAAAATAAAGGCGTAAAAGCTGAAAAAGCTCCTCGTATTGTTATTTCTGGTTGTCCTATGGCAATTCCTAATTGGAAAGTCCCTGCTATAATTGAAGCCACAGGGGCTGTAATTGTTGGTGAAGAATCATGTATTGGTGAGCGTGGTCAGCGCAATACAACTGATGCTTCTGCAGATTCGCTTGATGGTCTTATTGATGCAGTTGTTGATCGTTATTTCAAAATTGATTGTGCAGTATTTACACCAAATCAAGAACGTGTAGAACACATTAAAGAGATGGCTAAAAATACGAGCTCTGATGGTGTAATTCATTACGGACTACAATTCTGTCAGCCATATATCATGGAATCTTATTCTGTAGAAAAAACCTTAGAAAAAGATGGTGTTTCTGTATTGAGATTAGAAACTGATTATAGTCAGGAAGACATGGGCCAATTATCAACTCGAGTTGAAGCTTTTGTTGAAATCATAAAGTAAATTACGATATAAAAGACTGAGGAGCTATTGACTTCTCAGTTTTTTTTATTTGATCAGAATAAGTTATTGAAAGGACATAATGAGACAAGCAGGAATAGATATTGGCTCTAGAAGCATTGAATTGGTAGTAATTGAAGAGGGAAAGGTAGTTGTAAGTAAGCAAGCTGAATCTGGTTTCAATCCGGTTGAACGTGTCGAGGAATTAATTGCAGATGTCTCTTTCGATAAGGTGATGGCTACTGGTTATGGCCGTGCCAGTCTGGAAATAGCATTTGATTATCCTACCATTACAGAGATTAAAGCATATGGAATAGGTGCAGCAGCTTTGCATCCAGGTGTTCGTGGCATTCTTGATATTGGTGGTCAGGACACCAAGGTTATTTCTTTGAATGAAAAAGGCAAGGTGTTTAAATTTGAGATGAATGATAAATGTGCTGCAGGGACTGGTAAGTTTCTGGAAATGATGGCAACAAGCTTAGGTTATGAGCAACATACTCTTGGCTTGGAAGCATTGAAAGGACAGGAGGGAATCGAAATTAATAGCATGTGTGCTGTATTTGCTGAATCTGAAGTAACTTCTCTTTTGGCAAAAGGATGCCAACGTGCTGATATTGCATTGGCTATTCATCAATCAGTTTGCCGTCGTGCTGTTGGTATGATCAAACGTCAGGATTTAAAAGCACCAATACTATTTGCTGGCGGTGTTGCAAACAATTCTTGTATGATTCATTTACTGCAACAAACGCTAGGAGAAGATCTAATTATTCCTGAATCTCCGCAATTTGTAGGTGCTTATGGTGCTGCTGTTTTAGCAGGATTACAGTAAAATATTGGATAAAGAGAGGCATGTATATAAAAAGCCACCTTATTGGGTGGCTTTGAAAATTTAGTAATGTTCTTTCTTTTCAAATTGTTTAAGTTTGTCGATATCACACTGAAAGCGCTCCATTAAATCTTTCGAAAATGAGTTGATTATTTTGGATTCTCTTTCTGTAATTCCATCCGATGCTTCTGCAACAATCTTCATTGCTGATATAAATTCATCGTATTGTGGTGCTGGTCCGTACATATGGCAAAAATTAATCACCTTATTGTAGATTTCTTCAACCGAAGAATTGTGAGCTTCTTCAAATTCGAACGACCATAGAATTTCTGAACCCAAAGAATGGTTCTTTAATAGTTGCACTAAAGTTTCCTTTTCTGATGGCTGAATTACTCCATCAGCTTTTGCAATGGCATAAAGTAATTCGCCGAATACTTCATACAATTTCTCCTCTTTCCTCATATCCTTAGTTTTTAAATCGATATTCTATCTTCCTATAGTCTAAGTTAGGACATTTGCGTGTAAATGGACAATAAATTTTTAGTCGATAAAGGAATTACTGACTTTGATATCGGTGTCGGAGTGCATTGAAATACTCGGATATACTGGATACCAAGAACCTCCAGTATTATTCTGAATCACAGAATTATCAATGATAATATTACCCGTATGGTTGTTCGTTACAAAAAAGATTGAAGCTCCGTGTTGTACAACTTCATTGTGCTCAATCAATGAGCCAAATATACTCAAAGTCATTTCGTTTCCATCATTGTAAATTGCACCGCCACTGCCACCACCGGGAGTTCCAGATTGTGATGGATTTCCTCCATTGCCAATTGCTTTATTGTAGGAAAACAAGCTGTTTATAATTGTCCAGGAAACACCAATGCTACTAATTGCTCCACCATTTGAACCAACATTACCATATCCTTCAGCACCTCCAAATGTACAGTTAACTACATAGACAGGTTTGTTTTCGAACTGACTAAACACACGTGCGGCTCCGCCACCAACATCTGGGCCCAAATCGGCACATACATTATTGAAAAAGCGGCAGTTTATCATTTTTAAACGACCACCTCGAACCCAAACAGCACCGCCACCATCATATTCCTTTTCCGATTTTGAATTGCCATTGATAAAAGTGAGGTTTTGCAATGTTAATTTAGGATGATCTTGATTCTGACAATGTGAAGTGGTCCAGTTTTGATCCGAATCGCAGGTATTCATATACAATATTCTTGTTTTTCCTTCGCCACTAAGCGTAACCAATCCTCCGCCATCAATCACGACATTTTCATTAGCATCATTAAAGATCTTAGCTACTTTGTCAAGTTTTATTGTAATTGGTTCCGTTCCACAATTAAAAACAACCTTTCCTCCTTTAGCGACTGCATTAATAAAGGCTTGTGCAGTGCAACTTTCAGGAGTTCCATATCCAATAATTTGATCTGGCTCCGAAACATCCTCAAGACCCGCTTCTTTAGGAATAGGAGAGTCGCCATCTGGGTTGCCGGCCTTTGGACCATCTCCTAATAATTCTATTAAATCTTGTTTTGTATTGGTATGTTCGTGATCATTGGAAGAACATGCTATTCCTATGAAAAGAAGGGTGAAAAGGAAACAATTATTTAGTTTTACTAGCATAGTTATCTTCCGTTTGGTTGGTGAAACAGAGCTGTGTTGCTCTATTTAGCATAGAACGAAAGAATCAATTGAAAATTATATCAGATGTTAATATAAATTAACCTAATGGGTTAAAATAAAAAGGGAGGAAGTAAGTATTTATTTTGATTTGGAGATTGCTTTGAGAATGCGCTTGGCTCTAGAGCAATATCCAGCCGTTCCATTTTCCATGCCTTCCTCAATTATGAGAGCTAGTTCATTTTGTATGTCTGGCTCTTGCAAAGAGAAATTGTAAAGAATTTGCATTGAATATACCTTTAATGCAATAGCTGAATTGCTAGATATTAGAACATCAAAGCAATGATTAATAAATTCTCCTGAAATATTTTGTGGAAGAGGTTCGAGGCTAACCAATTTTAGGAATTGTCGAATTTTGCTCTCATTTTTGAGTTTAGGGATTAACTCAATCATTTGAGGAATGTAGAGACGAATCAAATCCGGCGCCACATTGTAAACCTTATCCATCAACCAAGTCGCTCTCCAGGAGTGTTTTTTATCGCTAACGCTGATCTCCCAAAGATCTTTAACGTATTTTGGATTTTCAGCTATACTTTGCGCAACTAGTATTGCTTCTTCCTTAACAGGAAAAGGATCAAGTAGTTTTTCTAAATCCATATTTGTTAATTTTCCTTGCTGATTTTTATTTTAAAAAGGCAACTTACTCAACTCAACATTACCACCCGAAAGTATGATGCCAATTTTCTGTCCTTTGTACTTTTTCTTCTCTTTTAGTAAGGCTGCAAGAGCGACGGCACTTGATGGTTCTACAATGAGTTTCATTCGCTCCCAAATTAGCCTCATAGCAGCTATAATTTCTTTTTCTTCCACCCTAATTATTTTCTCAACATGTTCTTTAATGATTGGGAATGTTTTATCTCCAAGAGAGGTTAGAAGTCCATCAGCAATTGTTTGAGGATTGGTTTGTGGCACAATTTCTCCTTTTTGCAAAGATTGCCAAGCATCATCTGCACCCATTGGTTCACCTGCAATTACTTTTGTTTTTGGAGAAAAATGATGTGCAGCCATAGCAGTTCCGGCTAACAAACCACCACCACCAACAGGTGCAAAAATAGCATCCAAATCATCATGTTCTTCAATTAACTCCATTGCAGCAGTTCCTTGTCCTTCAATTACCTGATAATCATTATAAGGATGTAGAAAAATTGCTCCAGTTTTATTTACAATGTCATTTAAAGTCGTTTCTCTAGCTTCAAGTGTAGGAATGCATTCAATTACATCGCCACCATACCCTTTAACAGCAGTCTTTTTTATTTCTGGTGCGTTAGATGGCATTACCACATAAGCTTTAATGCCTTGCAATTTTGCAGCAAGAGCTAATGCTTGAGCAAAATTACCTGATGAATGCGTAGCAACACCAAACTCTCGCTCAGTTTCCGATAATTGAAGTATTGCATTTGTAGCACCACGCATTTTAAATGCTCCCATCTTTTGAAAATTCTCACATTTAAAATAGATTTCCACACCAGCAATTTCATTTATCAATTGAGAACTCATAATTGGAGTTCTGTGAACAAAGGGTTTTATTCTTTGTTGTGTTTCCTGTAAAATTTCTTTAGTGATTTTCATGATGGAAGTGTTTTTGAAAACCCTACAAGTTTAGGTAAACCTGCAGGGTTTATTATATTATTTCATCGCTTCTAATGATTCTTTTGCAGCCTGAATTGTCTTGTCAAGCATTTCGTAAGTTAACGAATTTGATAAGAAATAGCTTTCGAAGGAAGATGGTGGCAAGTAAATACCTCGTTTTAACATTTCGTGAAAGAATTTTGGGAACTTCTCATTGTTAGCTGTTGCAGCAGTGTCAAAATCGACAACTTCAGTATCCGTAAAGAATACGCTAATCATAGAACCACAACGGTTAATTTTATAATCAAAGCCTGATTCAGCAAGCACTTTATCTAATCCTTTGTGAAAATATTCTGTTTTATCAGCTAATTCAGTAAAGTATTGAGGATTTTCATTCAATTCTTTTAACAAAGTTAAACCAGCAATCATGGCAATAGGATTACCTGATAGTGTTCCTGCTTGATATACAGGACCAACAGGAGAAACTACTTTCATAATTTCATCAGGGCCAGCATAAGCTCCAACGGGCATACCGCCACCTATTACTTTACCAAAAGTAACCAAGTCGGCTTTAATACCGAAATGCTCTTGTGCACCGCCTTTTCCTAAACGGAAACCAGACATTACTTCATCAAAAATTAATAAAATTCCTTCTTGATCACATAATTCCCGAAGGTCTTCAAGAAATCCTTTTTTAGGCAATACACAACCCATATTACCAGCGATTGCTTCGATAATAATTGCGGCAATTTCGCCTTTGTTCTCAGATACCAATTGCTTAACAGCATCAATATCATTGTATTTTGCAGTTAAAGTATCATTTGCAGTTCCTGGAGTTACACCTGGTGAGTTTGGAACACCAAAAGTACTTGCACCACTACCAGCTTTAATTAGGAAAGAATCGGCATGACCGTGATAACAACCTTCAAACTTAATGAACTTATTGCGCCCAGTGTAACCTCTGGCAACACGAATAGCACTCATACAAGCCTCTGTACCCGAATTTACCATTCTCACCTTATCAATATTAGGAACCATGTCCACGATTAATTTGGCAATCTCAATTTCCAATTCGGTTGGAGCTCCAAAAGAGGTAGAATATTCCACTTTTGCCTTTATTGCATCAATTACCTTTGGGTAAGCATGACCTAAAATCATTGGTCCCCAAGAGGAGATAAAATCGATGTATTCGTTTCCATCAACATCGGTAAGGATACTACCTTTTGCTTTTTCGATAAAAACAGGAGTTCCTCCAACAGAACTAAATGCTCTAACTGGCGAATTTACACCACCTGGAATGTATTTGTTCGCTTCAGTAAAAAGTTCGGAACTTCTTTTGTATTGATACATATTGTATAGGTTTTATGAATTTATATAATTGTGACACATTTCTAGTAACGAATAAACATTTGTATTATCCGCCATAACAACGTGTTCAGAGTAATCTAATAACTTAACGGCTGTTGTACTTCCAATTGCTACACAAGGTATCTTTTCATGGATTTTGTATTTACTAAAAAAACTAACCACTGCACTTGGGCTACAAAAACAAACAGCATCAAATGTGGAAACCTCAAGGTCTGGTTGTGTTTGATTTGTTTTGTAACATTCTATTTCTTCAAATTCAAACTCTTTTTCTTGCATGAACTCAGAAATATTACTTTGACGTAAATTACCTGAAAAGTGAATGTAAGAGTTTGCACTTTGCGTTTCTAATAAATCAATTAATGATTGTGAATTGTGAAGCTTAGGGACACTTGCTTTTATTCCTAAATCAAGCAGGGCATGTGCTGTTTTAATGCCAACGGCAAAAACTTTTTTGTCTTTTATATTTATCAAATTGTCGATATGATCAGAAATACTTTTGACTGCATTCTGACTTGTGAAAATCCAACTCGATTGTTCTTTCGTGTTAATTCGATTAATTGTATCTTCAGTAAGTTCTTGCAAATCAACTGTAATAAATGCTTTAGCGGTAACAGAAAGATTTAATTCTTTTGCGTATTTTAAATGTTCAGAGTTTAATGATCTTGTTACAAGTATATTATTTGATTTTGCTAATGGCATGAATAAAAGTTCAATTAAGTTTGTGTTCGCAAGCTAACAAATTTAACAAATCCGTTCACTTTTATACTCAGGATTTATAATAATTTATCAAATGTTTGAAAATTAGATCATCAGAAGATTTAGGATGAAAGAATCAACCTTTCATACGTTAAAAAGTATTAATCTGTTTGCCTATCACTAATAGCTTTTATACTTTTAGTGTGCTTAAAATAGGGATGAAAGTTTTTTAGATACTGATTGAATTAGAAATATCAGTATACTTCAGTTTTAAGAATTCATCAAAGACTAAAATCAGTAGAATATTTATGACTGAGAACAATAGAGAAGAAGAGAGAAGACAGATATTATTTCGTTACAAGCATTTGCTTAAAACATGCACGAATATAATAACAAGGGCAGATTTAAAATTGGTTCGAAAAGCATTCGTTTTAAGTTTAGAAGATCATGATGGAGAGAGGAGAACGAATGGGGATCCCGCTATTTACAAAACGCTATCAACGGCGCAAATTGTAGTTGATGAATTAGGTTTAGGGCGTACTTCAGTTATTTGCTCATTATTATATGATATTGTACAAAAAAAGAGAATTACTTTAGATGAAGTAAACAATCTCTTTGGACCGAAAGTGACCCAAATTATTGATGGTCTAGTTAAGGTTACCGATATCTATAATCAAAATCCAACATTGCAATCAGAGAATTTCAGGAAACTGTTGCTAAGCTTTGCCGATGATGTTCGAGTGGTGTTGATTATTATGGCTGATCGTTTGTTTAACCTGCGAAGCCTAGAGAATAAAACAGCTAAAGAGCAAGTGGCATTGGCAAAAGAAATCGAGTTTCTTTATATTCCATTTGCACATCGTTTGGGAATGTACAATGTGAAATCTGACATGGAAGATTTGGCATTGCGATATTTACAACCAGAAATTTACTTCGATATAGAGAAGAAATTGAAGGATAGTGAAGAACAGCGTCAAAAATTCATTAATGATTTTATAGAGCCAATAAAAACAGAATTAGATCAGCAAGGTTTAAAATATAAAATTAAAGCAAGAACAAAATCGATTGCTTCTATTCTTCACAAAATGAAGACAAAGCAGGTTGAATTTGAAGAGGTTTACGATATTTTTGCAATTCGAATTATTCTAAAAGCATCGGCCAAGAAAGAAAAATCGGAATGTTGGAAAGTTTATTCTGCAGTTAGTGATTTATATCGTCCTAATCCAAAGCGATTACGAGATTGGATCACCATTCCCAAGTCGAATGGATATGAGTCTTTACACACAACTGTAATGGCTCCAGATAAACGTTGGGTTGAAGTTCAGATTCGTAGCAAGAGAATGAATAAGGTTGCGGAACAAGGATTTGCAGCACACTGGAAATACAAAGGAGGAAAAGGTGAAGGTGGCGGATTAGATTCATGGCTTCAAGATATTCGTGAAGTTCTTGAAAGTCAGGGTGGAGATTCTATTGATTTGATTGATAACTTTAAGGCAGATTTATACAATAAAGAAATTTATGTATTTACTCCTAAAGGAGATCTAAAGCAATTATCTGCTGGAGCAACTTTATTGGATTTTGCTTATTCCATCCATTCAGATGTGGGTGATAAGTGTATTGGAGGTACCGTAAATCAGAAAAATGTTCCCATAAGACAAGTTTTAAACAATGGAGATCAAGTTTCGGTTACAACATCCAATTCTCAAAAACCAAAATCCGATTGGTTAAATTTTGTAGTGTCTACAAAGGCAAAAAACAAAATTCGTCAGTCGATGAATGAGGAAATGCTAAAAGAGGCTGATTTAGGAAAAGAGACTCTGAAGCGTAGAATGAAAAATTGGAAAATTGAGTTTTGTGATGAAAACATTAGAAAATTAATGACCTATTACAAGTACAAGTTAGCTGTTGATTTGTATTGTGGAATTGAGTCGGAAGAGCATGATTTATCCGAAATAAAAGACATCCTTACTGATAAAAAAGAAGTAGAGAAGGTTGTCGCTCCTGAATCTCCAGATTATTCACAAAGAAAAATTACGAAAGAGGGAGAGGATGTTCTAATTGTTGATGAGAATATTTCGAATGTTGAATATTCCTTAGCAAATTGTTGTAATCCTATTTTTGGAGATGATATTTTTGGCTTTATTACCATAGGAAAAGGAATTAGAATTCATCGTATAGGTTGCTCAAATGCGAGGGAAATGCAGAGTCGTTACCCATATCGAGTTGTTAAGGCAAATTGGACTGATAAAGGATCTGCTTCTTATCAAGCAATATTGCACATTACAGGTGACGATGAATTAGGGATAGTAAGTAATATTTCTGATGTAATTTCAAAAGATTTACGTGTTCAGATGAGATCAATATCTGTTGATACCAATGCAGGTGCATTTGTTGGAAATGTTACCGTAGTAATTGCGAGTACAGAGCATTTGGATACTTTAATCGTTAAATTAAAAAAGATTAAAGGCGTACATCGTGTTTCAAGATACGATGCAGTAAGCTAATAAAGAGAATATTAAAGTATAGGGATGGGGATTGTGAATCTTCATCCTTTTTTTATTTCTGTATGATATTTATTGTACATTATTTTTAATCGGCTTTCACTAAGAAGTTTATCAGAAATTGATTAAAATCTTACCAATGTTTGGTGTTTTATTTGGATTGATTCTGTATATTTGGAATTCGAAAAAATAAGAACCAAAACAGGTTCTTTTGTTTGAGTTTTATGGAGAATTACATTGTTTCAGCCCGAAAATATCGTCCTTCTATCTTTACATCGGTAGTAGGACAGGAGTCAATTACAATCACACTTAAAAATGCGATTAAAAACAATCATTTGGCGCATGCCTATTTGTTTTGTGGTCCTCGTGGTGTTGGTAAAACCTCTTGCGCAAGAATCTTTGCAAAAACCATAAATTGCTCAAGTATTTCAGCCGATTTTGAAGCTTGTAACGAATGTGAATCTTGTGCAGCCTTTAATGAAAATCGCTCCTATAATATTCACGAATTGGATGCTGCATCGAACAACTCGGTAGAGGATATTCGAACTTTAATAGATCAGGTTAGAATACCACCACAAATTGGGAAGTATAGTATTTATATAATTGACGAGGTTCATATGCTTTCGGCTTCTGCATTTAATGCATTTCTGAAGACCTTAGAGGAACCTCCTGCTCATGCAATTTTTGTGTTAGCAACTACTGAAAAGCATAAAATTATTCCTACAATTTTATCTCGTTGTCAAATTTTCGATTTTAATAGAATTAAGGTTGAAGATGCGGTTAGACACTTAAAGAGTATTGCAGAAAAAGAATCTGTAGTAATTGAAGAAGAAGGCCTGAATGTGATTGCTCAAAAGGCGGATGGTGCCATGCGCGATGCATTGTCAATTTTTGATCAGATTGTAAGTTTTTCTGGAAAAGAAATCACATTTGAAAGTGTAATTCAGAATTTAAATGTTTTGGATTACGATTACTATTTTAAAATGGTTGATTCCTTCTTAGAAGGAAAAGTTACCGACGTTCTTGTAATGTTGAACGAGATTATTGAAAAAGGATTTGATGGACATCATTTTGTGGCTGGTTTAAGTGCTCACATACGTGATGTATTAGTAGGTAAAGATCCTGTAACCATTCAACTATTAGAAGTAAGTGATTCCGTAAAGCAAAAATACGTAGAGCAATCGAAACGATGCCCGCTTGATTTTCTATACGATGCACTCGCAGTACTCAATCAATGCGACATCAGTTATAAAACGAGTCAAAACCCAAGGCTTCTTATCGAATTAAGCTTAATTCAATTATCTCAGATAGTTGAATTAAAAAAAAAAGGACTTAGGTTAAATCTTAAGTCTAAAAAACTTCTAAAAATATTCGTTGATGGTGAGTCGATTAGGTCAGTAAAACAGGTAGTTACAGCAGTAAAAGCCAGTGCTCAGTCAACAGAAGTTGTTAGTGATCCTAACAATGGCTACAAAGCAAGAGAAAAGAAAGATGTTGTCAAAATAAGCTCATCAAAATCTAATTTTGCACCCTCTGTATCTATTAAACAAGCTTTAAAAAAGGGTATTCCTCGAAATACTCCAATTTCGAAGCCAAAAGATAAGCCAGCAACAAATGGAGTAGAGGAAGTAATAACGGGTAAAGAACCAATTACCAAAGAAAAAATTGAAGCAAAGTTAAAGGAGTTTATTGTTTCACGTGGTAGAAGTGAAAGGGTAAAACTTGCTCTTGGGGTTATTAAACCTGAAGTGAATGGTGAAACTGACGTTGTATTTCAAGTTAGCAATCCCCTACAGGAAGATGATGTTAATTCTGCAGTAAATGAAGTAAAAAATTATTTACGAAGAGAATTGAATAATTCTAATATCGAAATAACTGTTAAAATTACAAAAGCAAAACTTTCAAAAAAGGTCTACACAGAAACAGATCGATTTAATTATTTATGCGAGAAAAATCCGGCTTTAGGATTGCTTAAGCAGAAATTATCCCTTGATTTTGAATAAAATTAAAAAAACATGATTTACAGCATATATATAACCGCTTAAATAAGGCTTCTGTTTTTGTACAGGAGCCTTGTTTTTAGCATGTTATCATTAAAGAAAAAAATCGCTAAAAAAAGAAGACCTTTTAAATCGGAAAATAAAAAAAATACATATGTTTACCTCGAATTTGAATGGGGATTATTTCAAATTTAGACAAGTAAACAAAGACTTAATAATTAATTACTAAATCACTCAAAACAACACTAACATGGCACAGAAGTCAAAAATCATTTACACTAAAATTGATGAAGCTCCAGCCTTGGCAACTTATTCATTGTTGCCGATTATCAAAGCCTTTACTAAAAAATTAGGCGTTGAAATTGAAACTAAGGATATTTCTCTAGCAGGAAGAATTATTGCTAACTTCCCTGAGAATTTAACTGAAGAACAAAAAATTCCTGATTACTTGGCTGAATTAGGTGAGCTTTCATTAACACCAGAAGCTAACATTATTAAGTTACCAAACATTAGTGCGTCTATTCCTCAATTGCAAGCAGCTATTGCTGAACTAAAGGATAAAGGATATAATATTCCTAATTACCCTGAGGAAGCTAATACCGCGGAAGAAAAAGAATTGCAAGCACGTTTCGCTAAAGTTTTAGGTAGTGCTGTAAACCCAGTTTTACGTGAAGGTAACTCTGATCGTAGATCTGCAGGATCTGTTAAGCAATATGCTAAAAACAATCCTCACAGAATGGGAAAATGGTCTGCTGATTCAAAATCCAATGTAGCTCACATGACAGGTGGTGATTTTTATGGTTCTGAGAAATCAGTAACTATGGAAAATGCAACTGATGTGCGCATTGAGTATGTTGACAATGCAGGAACTGTTTCTGTATTGAAAGAGAAGCAAGAGCTATTGGCTGGTGAAGTTATTGATTCATCAGTAATGAATGTAAAAGCTTTACGTGCTTTTTACGCGAAAGAAATTGCAGCAGCTAAGGAAGAAGGAGTATTATGGTCGCTTCACTTAAAGGCAACGATGATGAAAATTTCTGATCCTGTGATGTTTAAGCATGCTGTTGAGGTTTTCTACGAAGAAGCTATCGCTAAGCACGCTGATACAATTAAAGAATTAGGAGTGAACTTTAACAATGGTTTAGGGGATCTTTACGCTAAAATAGAAAAACTTCCTGCTGATAAAAAAGCTGCAATCGAAGCTGATATCATGGAAGTGTACAAATCTCGTCCAGATATGGCGATGGTTGATTCAGATAAAGGGATTACTAACCTACATGTTCCAAACAACGTAATTATCGATGCTTCGATGCCAGTTGTTGTTCGTGATGGTGGTAAAATGTGGAATCCTGCAGGAGAACTTCAGGATACCAAAGCATTAATTCCAGACAGATGTTACGCTACTATGTTCCAAGTTTGTTTCGACGACTGCAGAAAAAATGGTGCGTATGATGTTGCAACTATGGGATCTGTATCAAATGTTGGTTTGATGGCTAAAAAAGCTGAAGAATATGGATCACATGATAAAACTTTCATGGCTCAGGGTGAAGGAGTAATTCGCGTTGTTGAATTCAACGGAACTGTTGTTATGGAGCAGAAAGTTGAAGAAGGTGATATCTTTAGAATGTGTCAGGTGAAAGATGCTCCAATTCAGGATTGGGTTAAATTAGCGGTAAACAGAGCTAAAGCAACGAACACTCCAGCTATTTTCTGGTTAGACGAGAATCGTGCTCACGATGCTCAGATAATTGCTAAAGTAAATAAGTATTTAGCAGATCACGATACAAAAGGTTTGGATATTCGTATCCTTACTCCAGTTGATGCGATTACTTTCTCATTGGAAAGAATACGTAAAGGTGAAGATACCATCTCTGTAACTGGTAACGTGTTACGTGATTATTTAACTGACCTTTTCCCAATTCTAGAACTTGGTACTTCTTCGAAAATGCTTTCTATTGTTCCTTTGATGAATGGTGGTGGATTGTTCGAAACTGGTGCAGGAGGATCAGCTCCAAAGCACGTTCAGCAGTTCGAAAAAGAAGGTCACTTACGTTGGGATTCTTTAGGAGAATATCTTGCCTTAGGTGTTTCGTTAGAGCATTTAGCTAATGTTTTCAACAATGAGAAAGCTCAGTTTTTTGCTGATACCCTTGATGCTGGTGTTACTAAGTTCTTAACTGAAGGTAAATCTCCATCTCGTAAAGTAAATGAGTTGGATAACCGTGGTTCACATTTCTATTTAGCGATGTATTGGGCTGAAGCTCTTGCTTCTCAAGATAAGGATGCTGAATTGAAAGCAACATTTACTAAAGTTGCTGCTGATATGAAAACTAACGAAGTTAAGATTATAGCTGAGTTGAACGATGCTCAAGGTGAGCCAATGAACATTGGCGGTTACTTTATGCCAAATGAGGAATTAGCTTCTAAAGCTATGCGTCCATCGGCAACATTAAACGCAATTATCGATTCTATCTAAACAGATTTTCTCGATTACATATAGTAAAGGCCTCCCAGTTTGGGAGGCCTTTTACTTTTGTATTCATATTGAAAAGGTTCTTAAATTGTAGTTCAACTAGATTTAATGACCTTGGGAAATGA
>JAEINT010000045.1 GCA_016342745.1 Labilibaculum sp. | reverse complement strand
AGCAAAAGATTCCATCATCTATTTATTCACACTTATTTTAATACAACCACTTACAATCCATTAGTAAGGGAGGCTGAAAAGATAACCACTTCATCCATAAAGCAGTATTAGTTAATAGTTAATTATTCAACTATTAAGTTTAGCTTAAGTTTCGTCAGTTCGAGAATTTGATTCACAACTTCGTCAATTGTTAATGAGGTTGAGTCGATCACTAATGCGTCTTCTGCTGGCCGCAACGGCGCAACAGTACGATTTCGATCACGAAAATCCCGCTCTTTGATTTCGCTTAAAATTTGCGCGATATTAACATTAAACCCTTTGTTTTGCAACTGATTAAAACGGCGTTGGGCACGTTCTTCCGCACTCGCATCCAAAAACACTTTCACTGGCGCATCTGGAAAAACTACAGTGCCCATATCTCGCCCGTCAGCAATTAAACCAGGTGCCTGACGAAATGCCTTTTGCCGCGCTAATAAAGCATCTCTCACCACTTGAATTGCAGCAACTTGTGATGCCGCTTGTGCCACTGTTTCTGTTCTTAACTTATCACCGACATTTTCACCCGCTAATAATGTATCAACTCCGACACCATTAGAGGCAAAAGAGACATTCAAGTTTAAAGCTAATTCAGCTAATCGCTTTTGATCATCTAAGTTTATTTTTTGTTGTAAAGCAGCAAATGCCAGAATTCGATACAAGGCGCCACTATCAAGCAGGTGCCAATTAAGTTTTTTTGCCAAAATATGACAAACAGTCCCTTTACCCGAGCCACTTGGGCCATCGATGGTAATTAAATTCACATTCGGCATCTTATTTCCTATATTTACTATGTTTACTATTAATCTATTTCATTCATATAGTCGTCTAAATCAGTATCAAATTCCTGCCCTTGCTCCTCTTCCGACTTTTTCTGCATATATAGCCCCATATCTTCGCTATTTGCATAAAACTTGAATGCCTCATATTGAATATATGCTTCTTTAACAAACAGGTAAGGATCAAGGGACTGCTCAAGAAGCGGCTCTTGCCCTAACAAGCTTTCCCGTTTATCTAAACCGTCAAGCCCCCAAAGCCCTAGGTTTTGCCAGAAAGTAAGATAATTTGCAGGGAAATATAAACCGTCAACAAAATTACCCAGCAATTTTCGGGTGCTTTTCGGGCCCAACACGGGGAGCATCAAGTACGGGCCGTTGGGCACAGACCAGCGGCCAAGCACATTGGAAAAACTTTCCCGACGCCGCGCAACCCCCATCTCCTCGGCTACATCAAAGAAGCCCAGTATTCCAAATGTGGAATTAACCGAAAAACGAAAAAACGACTGCAGAGAATGCTTAACATCCAGCTGTATTAAATTATTAACCATGGTCGACGGCTCTTCAAAATTTAATACAAAATTATTAATCGCTTTCCGCCCCCCTGTCGGTACCCAATCAACGTAACTTTGTGTTACCGGACGGTAAATATAAACGTCTAAAATTTGATAATTAAAATCCCAAATCAGTCGATTAACCGGCTCAATAGGATCACTCATATGATACTGAGGATCACCATCCACCGTTTGTGCAGACAATAAAACAGGAAAACACAAAATAAAAATAAATAATCGTATTAACATAGCAAAATAACATTCCTAGTAAAAAACATATAATCAATTAAGGAAAACACAAAAATACAGCTTTATTGTTACCCCAAGCGCTGCGCATCTTCAAACCAGCCGTAAAATAAATATCTATTATATCAGTGCATTCTATAATGGTTGAGAAATAAGCAGGTTAATCATGTTAAAAATAACGCAAAGCAGGGATCTGGATCAAAAGATGGCCCGTAAAGGAGATGCAAATAAAACAGGTAAACCGGTGAATTCGCCGAGCAAGGGGGTAAGGGCTAACTATTAACAGCTCAAGCGGCCAATAATAGCAAGGCAATACGTTTTTGAAGCATTGCTGCAGCCTAACTAAGAAAGCAAACGCTTACACCTCATTGAACAAAGCAACAAAACACGGATTAGAATCTATTTTTTATGTAAATTAAGCAGAACCGGAGTGAATTTCTGCAAATTGTTTTTTAAACGATTCATTTTTTGCCAGCAAAGATTTAACAAGCAGCTCTAACGCATCTGTTTTCTTAGCTTGTTTTTTTATTAAAAAATAACTGATAATAAAAGAAAGCAGGGCTAACACTACGGCTAGCCAGGAGATATATTGTAAATACATTGATGGCTCTATTTATAAAAGATTTAATTCATCCCACTCTTCATCGCTGAGCAGCTTATTTAAATCAACTAAAATAAGTAAACCGTCATCGCGATTGGTAACGCCTTGGATAAACTGGGAGCTTTCCTCTGTACCAACATGCGGAGCGGCTTCTATCTCTGATTTCTTCAAGTAAACAACCTCAGCGACACTATCAACTAAGATGCCAATTACCTGTTTTTCAGCTTCAATAATAACAATACGGCTATTATCTGTTATTCCACTCGGCATTAAGCCAAAGCGGGCACGGGTATCAATAACAGTAACGACATTACCGCGCAAATTAATAATACCTAAAACATAATCAGGGGCGCCAGGTACCGCGGCAATTTCACTGTAACGCAAGATCTCTTGAACTTGCATTACATTAATACCGTAAGTTTCATTTTCTAATTGAAAAGTAACTCGTTGGAACACTTCGTCATCTGAAGTATTTTCTACTACATTGCTATTTCTATTCATAATATTCTCTGTTTAATTTGGTGAATTAATAAGCGTATATTAATTGTTAATTTTAATTTTTTCAGCACTTAATGGCCATGAATATTTATTCCGCTATTTAATAGCTTAACAAGTTCCTGAGCATGGATCAGGGCGCACATTTTTTCTTTAACCATTCCCGCAAGCCAAGGACGTTTGCCACTTACTTTCCGCCATTTTATATCTGCTGGCGTTAACGTTTCAGTACCCAAAAGTTTTTCACAAGATAGCCCCCACTCTGTTGAACCAAGTAAAATATAGTGGCTATAATTTAATGATTCAGAAGAGTAGCCCGTACTTATCCACTTGGCGGTATCAACAATATTATAAAGCGATTCACCATGCGGCATAACCCCGGCAAACCAGTCCGGTTTACCGATTAAAGAATTAAGTGATGAGTCTAAATGATGGATCCCCCCCAAGTCGATTAACGGTACAGCAAAGGTTAGCCCTGCCAGCTCAAAAAACAGTACCTGAAATTCATTTTCAACCTCTAAATTTTTCCAAACACCCTCTTGCTCTGGGTGCTGAGCGGCCAATACTTGCGCAGTTCCAGGCTCAACCGCTGCCTGCGGTTCGGAAAAAACCAGCGTTTCCGGCAAAGCGGACGCAGAAGAGTGCAGACCTGCTAATTGCTGATGGACATCGCCAACCAATGTTTCCGTAATAATAGGTGCAGCTGGTTTTTCGCTAAGCATGGAGGTGAAATAACTTTCCATTGCCTGGTCATTATGATTTTTCATTTAGTATGGCTCAATTTGTAACAAGTAATTAAGTAACGTCTCATAAGCAAATGCACCTCGACAATTTTGTGCATAAGCAGAAACGGGCAAATGTTGTATACTCGCATCTCTAAACTTTGTGTCAACCGGAATCACACCATTCCAGACATTCGTTGAATAACTATTTTTTAATGCATCCAGGGTATTTAATGAAGCGCGAGTTCGCCGGTCATACATGGTAGGAATAATACAATAATCAAAACGTGCACTACGTGATTTCTGCATTATTTGCAGCGTTTTCACCATCCGCTCTAGTCCTTTCGCTGCCAGAAACTCGGTTTGCACCGGTACCAGTATTCTTTCGCAGGCAGCTAAAGCATTAACCATCATCACTCCCAATACCGGTGGGCAATCGATTAATGCAAAATCATAATCATCTTCTAGCAGTGCTAACTGTTTTTTTAAAAACAGCCCCATCCCCTCTTTATCTCCCAACACGCGATCTAAGGTTGCTAAAGCCATTGAAGCGGGAATTAATGAAATATTGGTGATTTCAGTTGGTAAAATAACCTGCTCTAACTCTGCTTTAGTTTGAGCGGGCTCTTCAAATAGATCGTATAAACTGACCGGAAGCTGATCGGAATCATATTGCAGATAACTGGTTAATGAAGCATGGGGATCG
>JAEINT010000008.1 GCA_016342745.1 Labilibaculum sp. | reverse complement strand
GTCGTTTGGACTTATACTGATGGATCAGGAAATTCAAGTACACAGAATCAGACAATAACAATTGATGATACAACAGCTCCAGTAGCAGATGCCGGAACATTGGCAGCTATCACTGAGCAGTGTGAAGTAACTAGTTTAACAGCACCAACAGCCACAGATAATTGTGATGGCGCCGTAACCGGAACTCATACACAGACTTTCCCAATCACGACAAGTACAACAGTAGTTTGGACTTATACTGATGGATCAGGAAATTCAAGTACACAGAATCAGACAATTACAATTGATGATACAACAGCTCCAGTAGCACCGACATTAGTAGATGTGACTGGTGAATGTACAGCAACTGCGGCTACTCCAACCACAACTGATAATTGTGTGGGGACAGTAACAGGAACAACTAGTGACGCATTAACTTATAACACTCAAGGTACTCATGTAATTGCTTGGACATTTAATGATGGAAATGGTAATTCAATCGTAGTTAATCAGAATGTTGTTATTACTGATATTACAAGTCCTGTTCTTGCCGATTTATCAGACCTTGCAATTGTTGATTGCGCGGAGGATGAAAGTGTTTTGCCACAGGTGAAGAGTTTTACAGGAATGGATCTTCAATCTTCAAGATATACAGATAATTGTTCTGCAACTTTTGTTGTTCAATATAGTATACAATTACCTAATTCTTCCTTTGCAAATGCTTATGGTGTTCAAGCAACGGGAGCAGTATCATCTGCTGATCCTTCAGGTTATAGTTTTCCGGAAGGTGTCTCGACTGTTCATTTTAGAGTATTGGATGCTAGTGGAAATGTTTCAAATGTTAGAACATACACGGTTTCGGTAAATCATAAGCCGATTCCATCAGGAATAATTTATTAAAAATTAAATATAGTCAACATGAAAACAAATTTTACAAAACTTTTAAGCGTATGCTTTTTCCTTCTCTTAGGGTATAGTGCAACAGCACAGGATACTCAGAGTGTTGGAGCGACAAACACTTATACTGTTACACCAGAAAGTGGCAGTAATGTCTTAGCTTGGACTATTTCTGGAACTTCAGGTGATGATTGGAGTATTACGGCTGGAGCCTTAAATACAGGCTCTATTACAGTGTTATGGAAGAAGCCAGGAACTTACAACATGTCTTTTACGGAAACTGAAAGTCATACAGGGGTTGATTGTTCTACAACTCAAACCTTAACAGTGACCGTTGATGCAGACTTTAGTGTTGCGATTGCGGATGCTACGATTTCAGGAACTACGATTACTGAGAGTTGTGCGACAGGGTCAACTGGAAACACTGATGTTACTTACACTCTAACTAAAACAAATGGATCGGAAAATTGGACATTTGATTATACAACAAATGGGTTAGCTTCTGAAATTACAGGCGATGATGTTGCAGCGACAGGTGCAACTTATGATCTAATAATTTCTTTAACTAATACCGCTGATGGTAGTGATCAAATTTTCACAGTAGAAATTACTGATGTGAAGGATAGTTTTGGCAATCCTGCTGGTGATGTTAGTGCAAATAGTGTTACTATTTACGGAGTGCCAAATACAAGTGTAATTGGATATTAATAGTATAAAATAAATCGATATGAAATCTCTTTTTAAACTTTTAATGGTTTTTGTTGGAGTATTAGTATTTACTAATATTCAAGCACAAAATACAGGTATTGCTCCTTATGTAGGATCGACACACCCATATACTATCACAAAAAGTAGTATAGCAGGAACAACTTTAGCTTGGAGTGTAACCTCAGGTTCTGCTGGGGCAGAATTTAATTTTATTGGTGCTACAGATGGAGTTACTGCCAATGTAGAATGGTTAGTTGCTGGTACATATATTTTACAAGTGGTTGAAACTAGAACTGATGTTACTCCAGCTTGTCCAACGACACGTCAGATTTCTGTTACTGTGACTGCAAATACATTTGATGTTGTTACTGCTTTAGCATCGGCTGCTACTGATTGTGCGACAGTTTCAAATCCAGTTGTAGATATTTCTGCAGATGGAAATAATACAGATGATGTATTTGGTACAACCAGTAGAGAATATACTGTTAGTATGGCAGGTGGTGATCCAACAAAAACATGGTCATTTGATTATGCTATTAGCGACATTGCAACTTCAGATAAGGTAACTGGTGTTCTTGTAAATGGAGCGGCTGCATTGACAGGTACAATTAACGTTCCTGCAAACACAGCTTCCCAAACAATAACTGTTGTGTATAGCACAAATAAAAACACTTTAGGCACTAACGGACAAGATCCAGATATTTCAATTGCACTTACTATTACTAATGGACAAGATGAATTGGGAACGCCAGATAGTAATGCAGCAAATGATGTTGCCACTTATATTGTAAATGCTGTTCCAGCAACAACAGGAATTACAACTGACTAATTAAAAACTCTGATAAAATTAATATATCATGAAAAGATTATTAAAAATTACTCTAGTTCTTGCAATTTCTTTAATTGCATTTGGAACATACGCACAGGATGCTACTCATGCAGTAGGTTCGGTACATAAATTCAAAACAAATGTAGATGGTAGTAATGTGCATTTAGCAGATCACGTTGGCAACACCTATACTTGGGCTGTTTATCAAGCGGATGGTACAACACCAGCTGTTGATAATACTGATTTCACTTTCACTACTACAGATAATGGACTTAATATCAATACTACAGATATCCAGTGGTTACAAGCGGGAACCTTTTTTGTACAAGTTACTGAAGAAAATTCAGCTGGAGCTTGTACAACATTAAGAAGATTACAGATTTTAGTTTCTGCTAGTGCTCTTGATTTGGCAGTGATTGCTTCTGATAATGTTGGAGCAACGATTACGGGAGCTGCATTGACAGATTGTAATGATATGAGTGGTAAAGTTATAGCAAATGCTGCTGTTGATTTTGGAACTACGACTCGTTATTTTACTGTGAAAATGACAACTGATACGCAGCCATGGACAACAGGGGCTTGGGGATTTAAATTCACGACTTCTGTAGCTTCAACAGTTACGTCTTCAGCTGGAGGAACAGTAACTGGTTCCGATGTTGCAGTTGCTTTAGGAACGTCTGAAGTTGTATTAACTGTTGTTACAGCTAACACACCAGGTGTATCGCCAGCAAGTGATATTACTTTAAATCTTGTTGCTACTGATGCATTTATTACAACTGGTGCTGGAAATACAAATGAAGATGGAGCTAACTTAGCTAATAACACATCAGAATCATTCGTAATAACAGCATCACCAGAAACTAATGTGATTACTATTGACTAAATATTGTAAAGTTTGTTGACTTACATATAGAATCCTTCCCGGATTTCGATCCGGGAAGGTAATTCAAACATAAAAAATAGAAAGATTTGTTAAAAGGTATACTACATAAAATTCTGATTGTCATTGTTTTTACAATGATAGCTTTGGCTTCTGCTAAGGCACAGAGTCCGTATGTAATATTGCCTGGAAGTACGCATAAACTTACAATAACAGATCATGTTGGTAATACTTATGAATGGAATGTTTATAAAGTAACTGATTGGGCAGATCAAAAAGATGCTCTTTTAGCTGACAATGATGGATTAGGTGGGGATGATGACTTTTTATTTGTTGGGGGAGAATTTAAAAAAGCAGAAGTTGACATTACCTTTTTAAATGAGGGGAAATATTATGCAATTGTAGAGGAGTTTAATTCAGGAACTAATTTCTGTTCTTCTCGTAGAGCAATACCTATAGAGGTGTTTGGAAATGAGGCGACAATTGTATTTAAAAATTTAACATCAGATGATTGTGCTGATACTGATCCACAATTTGCTACAGAATTGGTAGCGATGTTTAATTCCGGTACCGAGTTACCAGAATCACAATACCCGATTACAGTTAACTATCGATTAGATGGAGATACTGCTGATCGAACTGCAATTGTAAATTTTGCAGATAAAATGCTCCAAGTGGTGGGCATTATTGAAAATGAAATTAATGATACAACAAATCATATAAGCATAACAAGTGCGACCAATAGTTATGGAGGGATTTTGAAAATAGTTCCTGGTCAAGAAGTACATACAAGAGAAATTTATAAGAAACCTATTATATCAACGATACAATTAAACTAAACTACTATGAAACTGACTAAAATATTTGGAGTACTATTTATTAGCTTAATAGCATTTGTGGGAACTGCTAATGCACAAGATCAAACGGTGACTATCAACACGACTCATACTTATAATGTTGATGCTGTTGCAGGAGTAACATACACATGGGCTACAACAGGAGGTACAAGTACTGATTTAGTGGCTCAAACCGGAAATTCCATAACAATAGTTTGGGATGCGGCAGGAACCTTTGATTTAACAGTTTTTGGAACCGATGCTAACGGCTGTTTAACTGAAACAAGAACATCTGAAATTGAAGTTGTAGGAGCAGCTACTGTTATGTTTGCTAATGCACCAGCAAATGATGCTGTTATTGATTGTTCTCCTCTATTAGGTGGAGCTATTACGACAAGTAATTTTACAGTTGAATTTACTGGCGGAGTTGCACCATTTGATTTAGAGTATGAAATTACTGCAATTGATGGAACTAAAACAACTCAAAATGTTTCAATGGCTGCAAGTGGAACTATTTCTATCGATGATTGGGAAAATGTATCAGGTGGTGATGAAACTGTAAGTATTCAATTGATTAGCGCGACTACTTCTGATGGAGGTACTGTGACAGTTGATCCTGATGTTGCCGATAATACAAGAAGTGTTACTGTTCATTCTAAGCCAACAATTTCAGGTGCAATTACGCTTAACTAATAAAATAACAATTACGTTTTAAATAATTTAATAAAATATAGATGTTAAGAACTTTACTACATAAAACACTGCTTACTGCAATAGCCATCCTTCTTGGAGGATTGGCTGCTGTGGCGCAGCAGTATGTAGTTAAAGGAACTTCGCTTAATTTTAAGGTGGAGGAAGTTGCTGGCTATGCATATCATTGGTCAGTAACGCATACATCTAAAGGTTCTGTGGCATATCTTACTTCAAAAACTTTTGAATCTGATAATTATGTATTTGATACGGAAGGTACATATGAAGTTAAGGTATATCCAGAGGATTTAGGAACACATTGTTTTGGAGATGCATTAATCATGCTAGTAGTTGTTGATGGCGCTGCCCCAACAGCTGAGTTTGATGAATTAGAGGTACCATATGTTTGTGCAGCAAACAACGGTGGTGATGGAAATGGTAAGATTAATATTACAGTGAAATATACTGGGCCGAAACCGTGGACGTTTAAATATTCTGTTGATCGTGCACCTGCTGAAATGCCAGTCGGAGCAGATGAATTATATGTTAATGAATTTGAATTCGAATTAGAAATTCCGAATACAACCGGTAAAACTCATCGAGCTGAAATCTTATTAGTGGAAGCAAAGACACTATCAGGAATTGCAGTTGCTGAAGATTTACCAAATCAAACTTTAGAAGTAGATGTATTGGCTCTTCCGAATACTTTATTTGGAGATTTTACTCCAGTAATTCAGGCAGGAACAATTCAAACCTATACAGCTACAATTGAAAAGAACGAAAATTACGAAATATTTGTTCCTACTGGAGCTACAGTAATATCTGAATCAACTAAGAAACTAAGTGATAAGTTCCACAGCGAATTAACATTTGATGTACAATGGGGAACAACATTAGGTGATTATCAAATTAAATTAATTGAACGTACAGCTTTTGATTGTGCAGGAGATACAATTTATGCAGATATAACATTAGTTGAGTCATTTGTTGTTAGTTTGGGTAGTGATATAGAAATTTGTGAAGGAGAAAGTGCAACATTGACTCCTACTATCGATTTTGATGGTAATTATACTTACTTATGGTCAGATGGATCTACAGGTTCTACTTTATCAGTTACTGAAAATGGAACTTATTCTGTAACAGCAACAGATTCGGATACAGGAAAATCTTCTTCTGCGACTGTAAATGTTACAGTATATAATAAACCAGTTGTAGATCTTGGTCCAGATTATGTTTTGGCTGATTCGGAAACGAAAGTATTGGATGCCGGAAATGCAGGAATGACTTACTTGTGGTCTACTGGAGATACTGATCAAACTATAACTGTAGGTACAAGTGCTACCTATAGTGTTGAAGTTACAAATTCAAATTCTTGTGTTGGAACTGATGAGATTATCATCTCGAGTGTGAATGATATGTTTGCCATTAATCTTGGAGAGGATATGAATATTTGTGTTGGCGATGAAGTTATTTTAAATCCAAATCCAACAATATCTCAAACGTATACTTATTTATGGTCCAATGGAGCTTCAACATCAACCTTAACAGTTACTGAATCTGGTATTTATTCTGTGACATTAATGGATGGTGCAGGCAATGAAAAAACAGATGAAATAGAAGTAACTGTTCATGCATTACCAATTGTTGATTTAGGAGATGATATCGTATTGTATGATGGTGAAACAGCAGATTTAGATGCTGGTAATCCAGGTTCTACTTACGATTGGAATACAGGTGAAAACAGCCAAATAATAACTGTTACTGACGAGAATATATATTCTGTAGAAGTAACCAATGAATTTGGATGTAAGAAAGCTGGAGAGATTAGTGTTGATAGAAGAGATGGTCATAAATTCTCTGTTGATTTAGGTGGTGATATTGAAATTTGTGAAGGTGATAGAGTTTATCTTGAAGCAAGTATTGATAGAACATTTAGCTCAGATCCTACTTACAAGTGGATTCCTTCAGAATCTACAGAAAAAGGAATATTTGTTGATAAATCTGGTAAATACTGTGTTGATGTAACAGATCCATTCGGAAATGTTGAGCAAGATTGTATTGAACTGACTGTTAATTCTTCTCCAATAGTTGATTTAGGGGATGACCTAACTGTTGAAGCAGGTGAGATTGTAACATTGGATGCTGAAAATGATGGAAGTTTTTACAAGTGGTCTACAGATGATATTTCGCAAACCATAGCTGTTGAACAGGCTGGTGAATATTGGGTAGAGGTTACCAACCAGCAAAGATGTATGGGTAGAGATACTATTCTAGTTAGCTTTCCAGAAGGTGATCAGTTTGTAGGATTAGCTACAGGATTCTCTCCAAATGGTGATGGCGAAAATGATATTCTATTCGTAAGAGGAAATAATATTAGTGCTATGAATTTGATTATTTATAATCGATTAGGACATAAGATATTCCAATCTAATAGACAAGATGTAGGTTGGGACGGAACCTTCCGTGGACAAAAACAAGATATGGATGTTTACGTTTATTTCTTACAAGTAACCTTCTTAGATGGTACATCTGTGCAAAAGCGCGGAAATGTTACACTATTGTATTAATATAGTTGATGAATAAAGTAAATTTTTACTGTTAAGTTTCATCATATTAATTATATTTAACCCCAAATAATTTGTCCCCAAAAATTAAATGTAAAATAAAAAAATCAATTTGGGTAATAGGCAATTATTACCCAAATTTATATTTTTGCCTGGGTTTTTTCGTCTTTGTGTTAGTATGATACTTTCATGACAAAAAGCCCCTAAAATTGCGTATGAGGAAGAGTTTAATAGTTCTAATACTTATGTTGTTATATGGTGGCTCTCAAGTCTCCGCTCAACGTGTGCACTCTTCTCAATTCTATTCTGTGCCATTATTGTTAAATCCAGCGCTGACTGGTAATTCTGATTATAACCTTCGTGGTGGGATGAATTATCGTAATCAATGGAACTCAGTTACTACTCCTTTTGTTTCTCAAGCTGTTTTTATCGATGGTAAGCTATCTACTCAATTGTTAAGCTCTTCATGGCTTGGTGTTGGAGGAATGATTTTTAATGACAAAGCAGGTGAGGGAAGTTTGAAAACAACTCAGGTTATGCTTGCCGGTTCCTTAAATAAAAGTTTGAACGCTGGAAATACACTATTTATTCATGCCGGTTTGGGTGTAGAGATGGTAAATAAATCAGTTGATTACAACAAGCTAGTTTTCGATAACCAGTGGACAGGAACAATATTTGATCCTAACGAGGAAAGCTTTGAGATACCTAAATCTCAATCTTTATTCTATGCTGATTTTTCTGCAGGAGGTATGATAACCTATTTTAGAGGGAAGTCAAAATACTTCATGGGGGTTGCTGTTAGTCATTTGAACCAACCAAATGAGTCCTTTTATGAGATTACAAACAATCTGAAGAGACGTTTTGCTTGGCACGGAGGTGTAGAGTCAAGATTAACGCCACGATTGTATGTGAAGCCTGAGATAATGCATACAACAGAAAAAGATGCCAATGAGTGGATTGCAGGTGCAAATTTTATGATGTTGTATGGAGAAAAAGGAACCATTCTTCACTACGGTTTATGGTATCGATTTACACAGGATATTATTCCAACCTTTGGATATGAGAAAAAACGTTTAAAACTGATGATCAGTTACGATGTTAATATTTCAGATTTACAAGCAGCTTCTTCTAATCGTGGAGGTCTAGAGATATCACTTACCTATAATTACAATTACTCTAACCCTAGAGAAATTCGTAAGTTAAAACGACGTCAAAAAGTTAAGAAACTTGGCGATAAGGCCATTTCTTGCCCTAAATTCTCACACGAAGACTAAATTCAGTTATCAGTTGAACTTGCGTAATTTTGTTCACTGTTCACTGTTCACTGTTTAAATACGGTCTTTCTTGATGTATTCTTTCTTCTTTTTCTCTATTATTTTACCCCCAACAACAATTACGATTTCACCTTTTACTGTTTTGGCTGAGAAATGATTGACTAACTCTAGCAATGTTCCGCGAGCATTTTCCTCATGTAACTTTGTCAATTCTCGTGAAACAGAAGCTTTTCGATCTTCTCCCATTACTTCTGCAAATTGTTGCAATGTTTTTACCAATCGATGTGGAGATTCATAAAAAATCATTGTTCTTGTTTCTTCGGCCAGTTCGCTTAGTTTTGATTGGCGACCTTTCTTTTGAGGAAGAAACCCCTCAAAACAGAATTTTTCATTGGGTAAGCCAGAATTTACCAAAGCTGGCACAAAAGCAGTTGCTCCGGGTAAACATTCTACATCAATTCCACTGTCTACACAATGTTTTACAAGAAAAAAGCCTGGGTCAGATATCGCAGGTGTTCCAGCATCGGAAATTAACGCAATTTGTTCTCCCGCTTTAAGTCGATTAACGATATTTTCAGCCGTTTTGTGTTCGTTAAATTTATGATGCGAATGAAGAGGTTTCGAAATTTGGTAATGTTTTAAAAGAAAGCCAGATGTCCTAGTATCCTCGGCTAGAATTAAATCTACCTCTTTTAATATGCGTAAAGCTCTTAGTGTAATATCTTCTAAATTCCCAATTGGAGTAGGAATAAGGTATAATTTAGACATGCTTAAAATTTTCTTTTTGTGATTTCAAGGAATTGAACAACTGTTGGATCTTCAAAGTCCCAATTTTGATCATTTTTAACCCAATTCATAACAGAATCAAAATTAGTAGCCTCATTTACGAATGAAATGGCAGAATGATAGGCCTCACTATTATTCTCAAATAATTCTCGCGTAAATAAAAAACGATCATTAATACCTATGGCCGATTGAATATCTGAAAGTTTTTGGGCCGATAACTTTTCACTAATAATTTTTATTGGTTCAGCTTGAGCCTGATCATTAACAATTGGCATCTCAAATTCTTCCTTGTTTTCTATTTCTGTTATTTCTTCTTCTTCAAGAGAGAGGACTTCCTCTTTAGGTGGAGCAATTTTTTCAATTTCTTTGCTCTCTTCTTTTATGATTTCTGTTGGTTTCAGTTCAGTTTCAGAAATATTTTTCACAACAGGCTCATTAATTTCTTTTACTTGATGAGTTGGTGCTGGTTCAATATTTCTTTTAAGAATTTCAAAATCTTGAGATAATCCATTAATTCTCGACTCTAATAATTCTATTCCACCCTCTAATTCGAGAGGTTTATCAGCAAAATGATCCAAAAGATTTTGGATTTCACATGTTTTGCTTTTAAGAAGTTGAATGACCAATTTACTGTCCATGAGCAAGGTTTTAGAGTAATTAGAATATGAAATTCTAATGTACAAAAGTAAAGCTATTTTTTGTATAATGTACTTGTGTGATGCATCAATTAGATAAAAACGCTTTCTTTCTGCAAAGTATTGTTCAAAAGTTTATCAACACAGTAAGGTAAGTCTGAAAGTGTTTTCCTATTTTTGTGTATCTATGTAAAATAAGCTAAAAGTTGTCTACATGTTTCTTGAGAATGATATAAATAGAGCTGGAAAAAATGGTTGGGTCGAAGTAATTGTTGGTTCAATGTTTTCTGGTAAAACTGAAGAATTAATTCGTCGTTTAAACCGTGCTAAAATTGCACGTCAGCAGGTCGAAATTTTTAAACCTCATATCGATGTGAGATATTCTGAAGATGAAGTGGTTTCTCATAATTCTAACTCTATTCGTTCAACTCCTGTTGAAACTTCTGCAAATATTTTATTGCTTGCAAGTAATGTAGATGTTGTTGGTATTGATGAAGCACAATTTTTCGATGAAGGTTTAGCTGAAGTGTGTAACGAATTGGCAAATCAAGGAATTCGTGTGATTGTAGCAGGCTTAGATATGGACTTTAAAGGAAATCCATTCGGACCAATTCCTTCTTTAATGGCAACAGCAGAATACGTCACAAAAGTGCATGCCGTTTGTATGCGTTGCGGAAATTTAGCAAATTATTCTCATCGTTTAGCAGAAGCTGATAAGTTGGTTTTGTTAGGCGAAAAAAGCGAGTATGAACCTCTTTGTAGAAACTGTTACCAGAAAATTTATCAGGATACTTCAAATAAATAAATGGCTGCAAAATGACTTCTGCTCAATTGTACACTATTGAATCGATTGCTTCTCTTGTTGGAGGTGAAATTTATGGGAATGTAAATGTTAAAATTACTTCCTTATCGATTGATAGTAGAGCTTTGCAATTGCCAGAGGAATCGCTCTTTTTTGCAATCGTAGGTGAAAGACACGATGGGCATTCTTATGTAGCAGATTTGTATCAAAAAGGTGTTCGAGCCTTTGTAATTAGTGAATCGGAGAGTACCAATTCTATTGATTGTCCTGATGCAGCATTTGTACTAGTAGACGATACCTTATTGGCACTTCAAAAACTAGTTTGTCAGCATAGAGAAAAATTTACCTATCCGGTAATTGGCATAACAGGAAGCAATGGAAAAACCATTGTGAAAGAATGGTTGTACCAATTGTTGAACGAATCCTATTCTATCGTTCGTAGTCCCAAAAGCTATAATTCACAGGTTGGAGTTCCTTTATCGGTTTGGAATATGAGTGCCGATGCTGAAATGGGAATTTTTGAAGCTGGAATTTCACAGACTGGTGAAATGGAACGTTTGGCAGAAATTATTAAACCTACTATTGGTGTATTTACACACTTGGGCGATGCGCATAACGAAAATTTCAAAGGCAAACTTCATAAATTAAAAGAGAAGATTAAATTATTCTCTTCTTGCGAAAGCATTATCTATTGTTCGGATGAACCTCTAATCGGGAAGGCCCTGCAAGTAGAATATGGGAATAAGAAAAATAATATTACTTGGTCGCGAAAACATCCTGCAGACTTAAAAGTAGTTAGTGAGCGTATATCAGGTGGTCAAACGCATCTTGAACTAAAATCTTTTAATGAAAAAAAAATAATCACAGTCCCTTTTACCGATAGGGCATCAGTTGATAACGCAATATTGTGTTATCTCTGCTTGCAAAGTCTTAGGGTTTCAGATCAAATTATAAGCAAGCAAATTCAGAAATTAGAACCAATCGCAATGCGATTGGAAATAAAGGAAGGAATTAATGATTGTACGCTGATTAATGATTATTATAATTCTGATTTAGGATCGCTAGAAATCGCTTTAGATCTAGCAAATCAACAACAAACAGATAAGAAGACAACTTTACTCTTATCGGACATATTGCAGTCGGGATACAGTGATAAAAAATTGTATGCTTTGGTTGCCAAAATGCTTGAGCAAAAAAAAGTAGATCGATTGATTGGTGTTGGAGAGGCAATTTCAGCTCAATCTAAAATGTTTAAGTGCGATACATCTTTTTATCGGTCAACCGATGTGTTTCTTGCAGATTTGAATCGAAATCAATTCAAAAATGAACTCATTCTGATCAAAGGAGCGAGGCCATTTCATTTTGAAAGAATATCTAATGTTCTTCAATATAAGGCCCATCAGACCGTTTTGGAGGTGAATATGAGTGCCATGGTGCACAACCTAAACTATTTTCGTTCATTGCTTACGCCAAGCACTAAATTGGTGGTTATGGTGAAAGCTTTTTCTTACGGAAGTGGGTCTACTGAAATCGCAAATTTATTGCAATATCATCGGGTTGATTATTTGGCAGTAGCCATTGCAGACGAAGGTGTTGAGCTGCGAAATGCTGGCGTTACAATTCCCATAATTGTGATGAATCCAGAGCCTCATAGTTTCGATACGATGATTGAGTATCGCCTGCAGCCAGAAATATACAACCACAGTATTTGTGCTGATTTTGAGAAGGCATTGCGAAGAAATGGAGTGAAAAAATACCCAATCCACATCAAATTGGATACGGGAATGCATCGCTTGGGATTTGTGGAGGATGATTTGGCACAATTGGGCGATACCATTAAGGATAACGACCACTTTTTCATTCAGTCAATATTTTCACATTTAGCAGGAGCAGATGAGTCACAACACGATGATTTTACAGCTCAGCAAATCGATTTGTTTAATCTGTGGAGCGAACAAATCAGAAAGCACTTCCCTTATCATATCGATAAACATATCTTGAATTCTGCAGGAATAGAACGCTTCCCAGAGGCACAATTTGATATGGTTCGTTTGGGAATTGGTCTGTATGGAGTTAGTGCTACACATCAAGAAAAGTTGATGAATGTAAGCAGTTTAAAAACCACGATCTCTCAAATAAAACAAGTCGCAAAAGAGAATACGGTTGGTTATGGTCGAAAAGGCCAATTGCAGAGCGATACACGCATTGGCGTAATTCCAATAGGTTATGCCGACGGCTTTAATAGAAAACTCAGTAATGGAGTTGGCAAGGTAGTGGTGAACGGTAAATTAGTTCCGGTTGTTGGCAATGTTTGTATGGATATGAGTATGATCGATCTCACAAATGTGAACGCTAAAGAAGGAGATGCTGTGACTATTTTTGGTGACGACTATTTGGTTAGCAAGCTGGCTGAGCAGTTGGATACCATTCCTTATGAAATTCTGACAACAATTTCTCGTCGTGTAAAACGGATCTATTTTCAGGAATAAAATATTTTGGGTGTTCCCCTCGTAAACTCGTGGCGGGCTATTCACTTCTACTCCTTACTCATTCTTCGCTGTGGGGTATCCGTTTATATCCCTAACACAAGCATTCGAATATTACCTACAGTTTTTAATATAAACGAAAAGCCATCCCTAATGAGATGGCTTTGTATATTTTCGAAAATCAGGTTTTAACCTAATTTGCTAATACGATCTAATCTTACCTTGTCTATAATTTTAATTTTTCGGCCATCAATAGAAATTACACCTTCGCTTGCAAAAGTTGAAAGCGTACGAATTGCATTCGATGTAGTCATATTCGAAAGGTTAGCAATATCTTCTCTTGAAAGATAAACCTTAATGGTTGCTTCATCGTCCTCAAAACCATAAGTATCTCTCAGGAATAAAAGCGATTCAGCCAATCTTCCACGAATGTGTTTTTGAGTTAAAGTAATGGTACGGTTATTAGAGAATCCTAGTTCAGTTGACAACGAACGGATGATGCACAATGAAAGTTCTGCATTAGAACGAATCAATTTTAAAATTAGTTCGTAGCTAACTGTACATGTTACAGAGTCTTCAATAGCAACAGCTGAAGCAATGTTGTTTTCTTCTGCAAATAAAGCACGATATCCAATAAAGCCAATCGGTTTCGCCATACGAACAATCTGCTCACGACCACCAACACCTTCTTTAAAAATCTTCACCTTTCCATCCGATAAACAAACCAATCCAATTGGTCTTTCACCTTCTTTATATATGTATTCACCCTTCTTAAAAAAAGAACAGGTCATATTTGCCATTAGCTCTTCTTTTTCCGAAGGAGAAAGAACATTAAATACAGAACTTGTATTGTTTATTACTTCCCCACAAATAACCTCTCTCGATTTTCTATCATTCTCAATCATACACAAAGTGGAATATCAAATTAAAATACATTGTATGTTTTAAAACACTTCAAAAGTATACAAATGAAATGAAATGAGAAAACGAATGAAGAAAAATTTCATTATTTACGTAATGTTCGACAACATGCTATTTTATAGGTGTTTATACCCATTGGATAGTGTTTTTCTACTAAGGTATTTTTTTGATCAAAGCCAAAAGCCTTCGGTGAAACGCGTAAAATAGGCGGAGTCTGGAATCTTTTGTATGCATTCATGTTTGCCATTCGAATGGTCTTTGATACGATTTCAGCTTCGAAATCTTATTGAATTATTTCTTCCGAAGACATATTTTTTTCTATATATCGGAATAAAATGCCGTCTAACACATCGTAATCGGGTAAAGAATCCGAATTCTTTTGATCGAGACATAATTTAGTGTTCGAAATAGGGAATAGATATTTCTCTGATCAGCAATATAGATTCAGATGTGAAATTATTGTTTTGAGAATATTAGGGGACAATAATCCTCACTTAACTTATTTTTAATATTTTTGAGAAACACAATTACAGTTAGCACTCATTTAATTCAGAAGAATGTACTTGAATTACTATAAAAATATAAGTAGGAATATTTTAATTCTGCTATTTACCTTACTTGTTTCGTGTAATTCGGGTCCTAAAAAACCTGATACATCAGATATCCAATTAGAAGTTAAGATTCTACGATTTGATCAAGAGCTTTTTGCCTTGAAGCAGAATCCAGATATTAATCAGTTAAGGAAAAGATATATTGATGTGTTACCAATGTACAGTAATAAAGTAATTGGTTTAGGAGATTCTAATGATCCAAATTATATGGAATATTTAAACAAGTTTTTAAATGATTCCACAATGACTTTGGTAGCCAATAGAGTTTCGGAAGTATTTCCTTCTTTAGAAAAAGAGGAGAGAGAATTAAAAGATGCATTTAAGTACTTGAAGTATTATTATCCAAGCAAACCAGTTCCTAATTTTTATGCTCAAATTTCAGGTTTTAATCAATCGATAGTTGTAGCTGAAAATTTGGTTGGGATTAGTTTAGATAAATATTTGGGTGAAGATTGTGAGTTTTACTCTTATCTGGGTACACCAATGTATGCTAGGGAAAATATGATTCCTGAGCGCATTTCGCAAGATGTTGTTTTGGCTTATGGCTTAACCGAATTTCCTTTTCAACCCCTAAAAGATGATCTAATCAGTAACATGATCTATCAGGGGAAAATAAGATTTTTTGTTCAGGCGATGATGCCAGACAAGAATGAATCAGATATTTTGAAATATTCAGAGTCAGAGTTTGAGTGGTGCGTTGAAAATCAGGAGTTGATGTGGGGATATGTTATCGAACAAAAACATTTATTTAGCACTGATTACAGAACCATTATTAAATATATAAACGATGGTCCTTTTACTCCAGGAATGCCACAAGAATCACCTTCTAGAACTGGAATTTGGCTTGGTTTACAAATTGTAAAGCAGTACATGAACAAACATGAAGGATTTACCTTAGTTGATTTGATGAAGGAGAATGATTACGGAATGCTTCTTCGTGAGTCTGGCTATCAACCTTGATGAAAACTGCCATGAAACTAGCGATCATTCAATTCGCTCCAGTATTTGGAGATCTAAAAGCGACTTTAGCTGTCTTAACTGACTTATTAGAGCAAGTAAAAAAGGCTGACTTGGTTGTATTGCCTGAGTTAGCGAATTCGGGTTACAATTTTAATTCTAAGGAAGAGGCTTTCAGTTTAGCTGAAACGATTAAGTCTAGTGTATTTCTAGATTTTCTTCAAGCTAAATGTAAATTGTATGGTTTTACGATTGCTACTGGTTTCGCAGAAAAAGAAAATGATAGTTTATACAATTCTTCGGTGTTGCTAAATGGGGATGGAATTATAGGAACTTATCGGAAATTGCATCTTTTCATGAATGAAAAGCAGATATTTAAGCAAGGCAACTTAGGATTGCCGGTTTTTGAAATTAAAGGTGTGAAAATTGGGATGCTGGTTTGTTTCGATTGGATGTTTCCCGAAGTTTGGCGTAAATTGGCTTTGAAAGGAGTCGATCTTATTTTGCATCCTTCCAATTTGGTATTGCCATATGCACAATCGGTTATTCCTTCTTATGCATTGGTCAATCGAATTTTCATTGCTACAGCAAATCGAATTGGAATCGAAAAGGAGCTTTGTTTTACGGGACAATCAATAATTGCAAATCCAAAAGGAGAGCTTCTTGCTAAAGCGAATAAAGGAGAAGAAGTTTTGATTGTTGATATTGATCCATTAATTGCGCGGAACAAAATGATAACTCCATTGAATAACGCTTTTGAAGACAGACGAACAGATATTTACGAATAGCCTCAATAATGAACACTGCTGATATCGACCAACAAAAAAGAATTATCCGAAAGGAAATAAAACTGCTTAAGCAAAATTATTCTGAGCAGCAAAGTAAGGAAATGTCAATGCCTATTCTCGAAAAACTTGAGAGCTTGAAGGAATTTAAAGAAGCTAGAACAATCATGTTATATTGGTCGATGAAGGATGAGGTGTTTTCACATGATTTTGTTTGTAAGTGGGCGAAAGAGAAAAAAGTTATTCTTCCTAGTGTTAAAGGGCAAACGCTGGATTTAAAAGTATTTGCAGGGAAAGAGGAATTGGTTGATGGTGAAAATTATGGAATACCCGAGCCAGATGGACCTGTATTTATGGCTGAAGATGAAATTGATTTGATTTTAATTCCAGGAGTTGCTTTTGATAAAGCAAATAACAGAATGGGTAGAGGAAAAGCTTATTACGATCGATTGTTGCAATCCTTAAGTGCTTATAAAGTTGGAATTTGTTTTCACTTTCAGCTTTTGGATGATGTTCCGATCGATGAACACGATATTAAAATGGATGCAATTGTTTATTAAATAAAAAAAGCCAGTGATTTGATCACTGGCTTTTTAAATATCGGTAAATTACGATTATTCTGCGTGAATAGCTTCTACAGGACAAGCGTCAACGCAAGTACCACAGTCAGTACAAAGATCAGCGTCGATTACATAATGCTCATCACCCATAGAGATTGCTTCAACAGGACATTCTCCTTCACAAGAACCGCAAGAGATACAGTCTTCGTTAATTACGTAAGCCATTTTCTTTAAATTTTAGTGTTAATACTAAGACAAATGTAATATCATATTTTAAATGGAGAAACAAATTTCAATAGAAATGTATTATTTTGAAACAGATTAAATAATGAACAGTAGACCAAAATAAGAGTTTCAGGTGTTTTATCCTATGAAGATAGAAATATCACTGTTGTAATGTGCTCTGAGTCAAAGCATTGATCGGGTTATTTATTTAGGTGCGAGATTGCTAACCAAGCCATTGTATTCATCGATGTCTCTAACGAATCATCATTTGCTTCAAAATTTGAAGTGTGCAAGGAGCCGTTTTTGTCTGATTTAACGCCAAAACGATAGAAGGTAACGGGGTATTTTTGCGAGTAAAACCCAAAATCTTCCGTTGTCATTCTAATATCCATGTTCACAACCTTGTCATCGCCGAGTATATCAATTGCATTTTTTTTGGCTTCGTGAGTTAAATCTTCATCATTAACAAGAAAAGGATATCCATGTCTTATCTCGACTTCACACTCGGCACCCATTCCAGAAGCTGTTGATTTTGCAATGTTGGTAATTAACTGTTTCGCCTTTGCTCTCCATTCTTCGTTCATGGTTCTAAAAGTACCTTCTATTTTTACCTCTTCGGGGATAATATTGGTAGCACCATTGGCAATCATCTTGCCAAATGACAGTACCGTAGGTATTCTGGCATCACAATGTCTGCTTACTATTTGTTGCAATGCAACGATAATATGAGATGCAATAAGAACATTGTCAGTGCATTTGTGAGGCATAGCAGCATGGCCTCCTTTGCCTTTAATGTTTAAGTAAATCTCATCACCCGAAGCCATGTACATTCCCGATCGGAAACCAACTGTTCCAGCAGGCATATCTGGAAGAACATGTTGCCCTAAAATCCATTCTGGTTCGGGTTGCAAAGCTCCTTCTTCCATCATTAATTTTGCTCCACCTGGTAATAGTTCTTCACCAGGTTGAAAAATAAGCAAAACGGTTCCTTCCCATTCATCTTTAAATTCGCTTAATATTTTAGCAGTTCCTAATAAGCTAGCCATGTGTAAATCGTGCCCGCAAGCATGCATTACACCATTGTTTATAGAACAATATTTATTTTGTGGATTTTCTGTAATAGGCAAAGCATCCATATCTGAACGTAAAGCAATTACCTTTTTGTTTGGGTTTTTGCCTTCAATTTTCCCAACAATACCTGTTTTAGCAAAGCCGCTTTTGTAAGGGATTCCTATTTTCTTTAAATAATTTTGAATGAATTTTGAAGTTTCAACTTCTACAAAAGACAATTCTGGATGGGAATGTAAGTGTGCTCGTATATCTTTAATTTCAGCATTAATTGATTTTGAGAATGCCTTAATTTTGGTTTTTAAATCGGTCATGTGTGGTTAATTTTATTTTTCGAAAATCTGTTTAATGCAATAAACAAGCTAAATATACCAAAGATTTTCTTTAAGGCTTACTGCATGATTTTTTATAAAGTACAAATCTACAAATTGTTTAGCACAGAAATTACTCGTCTTATCTCGCAATGGCAATTTCATTCTTTTATATTTAAAGTGAAATTTTTGGTTTGGTTTTTGTTTTGTATTAAAATGGATATTTAGAAAATGCAATTAATTTCACAATTGTATTGATGATAATAATGGTTAGAGACTTGATAGGGATAGTATTGTGGAATATTTTTAGGCTTAACAACTATTTAACGATATTCTGAGATCCATTTAGCTATTTTTTTTTAATTTTGTATACTTAAACCAAATTTTACGGGAGAATTTATAACTCTTTAAATAGTTTGTCGTAATAGACAAAGTCACTGTAATTAAAATATTTAATTGATATGAGTAAAAAAATATTTTATTTGTTGGTAGTTGCCATTTTGGGAAGCACACTTTTTGTTTCTGCTCAGAATGTGAAACCAGTAATGAAATTTGATTCGAAGGAGCATGATTTCAAAACATTTAAGGAAGAAGATGGGAAAACATCTTACTCATTTGAATTTATTAATACGGGAAATCAACCTGTTATTATAAACAATGTAAGATCATCGTGTGGATGTACATCTCCAGAGTGGAGCAAGCAACCTGTTGCACCAGGTCAAAAAGGTTTTGTTAAAGCTACTTTTGATCCTAAAAATCGTCCAGGCCCATTTAGTAAAACGGTTACTATTACAGCAAATACAAATCCTGCAATTACTATTTTGAGAATTAAAGGGAATGTAATTGAACGTGTAAAAACGGTTGCTGATTTATATCCTCGTGAAATGTCTGGTTTACGTTTAAAGAATAACCACCTTTCTTTTACTAAAGTGAAAAATACAGATGTAAAGGAAAGTGTTATGGAAGTTTATAATGATAGCGATAAAGCCATTAGTCTTGGATTTAAAAGAGTTCCAGCTCACTTAACGCTTCGTTTGGTGCCTGAGAAACTACAGCCAAAACAAAAGGGGAAAATTGTTGCATCATATAACGCAAGTCTGAAAAAAGATTGGGGTTTTGTAATTGATTATTTAGATGTTCTAATAAATCAGGAATACAAGCCAGGAAATCGTTTAACCGTTAGCGCTAATTTAATTGAAGATTTTTCGACAATGTCGAAAGATGAATTGGCAAAATCACCTAAAGTAAAGTTTGAAAAAAATGTTTTTGATTTTGGTCAATTGACTCAAGGTGAAAAAGCAGAGTATACTTTCTTAATGAAGAATTTAGGAAAATCAGACTTGATTATTAGAAAAACAAAAGCTTCTTGTGGATGTACTGCGATTGCTCCAAGCACAAAAATTATTAAGGCTGGGCAAGAAACAGAAATAAAAGTTGTTTTTAATTCAAGAGGAAAAAGAGGTCGTCAAAATAAGATGATTACTGTAATTACTAACGATCCTGTTGATTCAGAAGTAAAATTGCGTGTCACAGGAAATGTTGTAATGCCAAAAATGAACTAATCAATTGATCAGATAAATATTGATTCAAAAGGCTTTTCCATTGGAAAAGCCTTTTTTGTTGCTCATAAACATATGCATTTTTCCTTTGCTTTGCTAAGTCATTACTTAGTATATTTATAACTTCGCAGTTAGAACGAATGGAAAATTCTTGTCATGTCAGATAAAAATAAAAACGAACATATCGAAAATGCTCCTGATTATAAAGCTTTAAAAGTAAACTCAGGAATAAGTAAGCCACCTTCAATCAACCCTCGCATAGCGGATCGATTGAAGATGAAGAAAAGAAAAAAGCATACTGTTGATGACTTTGTGAAAGGGATTTTGGATGGTAATATTGGCATTTTAAGTCAAGCAATTACTTTGGTAGAAAGTTCAAGGTATGATCATCAAGTATTGGCTCAGGAAATAATTGAAAAATGCTTGCCTCATTCTGGTAAATCGGTACGAATTGGAGTTACAGGAGTACCGGGTGCTGGAAAAAGTACTTTTATTGAAGCATTTGGAAAACATGTAACTACAAATGGACATAAATTAGCCGTTTTAGCAATTGATCCAAGTAGTGAAAGAAGTAAGGGAAGTATTTTAGGTGATAAAACAAGAATGGAGGAATTGGCAGTTGATCCGCTTGCATATATTCGCCCATCTCCTTCGGCAGGCTCGCTTGGTGGAGTTGCTCGTAAAACGCGCGAAAGTCTTATTCTTTGCGAAGCTGCAGGTTTTGATACCATCTTAATAGAAACGGTAGGAGTAGGGCAATCGGAGACGGCGGTGCACTCTATGGTAGATTTCTTTTTACTGATTAAAATTGCCGGAGCAGGAGATGAACTGCAAGGAATTAAACGAGGTATAATGGAAATGGCTGATGCGATAAGCATCAATAAAGCGGATGGGAATAATATTCATAAAGCTCAATTGGCTAGAGTACAGTTTGAAAATGCCTTACACTTGTTTCCTCAGTCTCCATCAGGATGGACTCCTAAAGTGTTAACTTGTTCTTCCATTGAAAGAACTGGAATAGATCATATTTGGGACAATATCATGGAGTATTGCAAGCACACTGATGAGAATGGTTATTTTCATCAACGAAGAAGTGAGCAGGCAAAATATTGGATGTATGAGACGATAAATGAGCAATTGCGAGATGGTTTTTATCATCAGAAATCTATTAAAGAACAGATTCCTGATTATGAAAATAAGGTGTTGAAAGATGAAATGAGTTCTTTTGTAGCTGCTTATAAATTATTGAATACTTATTTCGATGAAATGAAAAATAAAGAATAAGTAATTGGCTTCATCGAAAATCTTTTCATTTAATTGAATAATTTGGTAGATTAGAGCAATTAATTAACATATTAACAAAATACTTAATCAAATGAAGAAAATTTTCATCGCGGTTTCTGCGATTGGGCTTTTTTTAGCCTCTTGTAACTCTGCAGATCAATATAAGTTAACTGGGAAAGTTGCTGGAATGACTGAAGGAAAAGTATACCTTTCTAAACCTCAAGATAGTAAGTTAGTAAAGGTAGATTCTACTGTTATTGGAGAAAATGGTTTCTCTTTTGAAGGTTCAGTAGAAAGTCCAGAGATGTATTATATCGAATTAGAAGGGCAAAAAGGAGCTATTCAATTGTTTTTAGAGAATTCTGTAATTTCTGTTGATGCAAATCTTGAGAATTTAAGAGAAGCAAAAGTTGTTGGTTCTACAAATCAAGATATAATGCTTGCTTTTGGGGAATCTCAGAAAGATGTTCAAGAGAAGCAAAAAGGCATGTATCAGGAATACCAAAAAGCAATGCAGGCTCAAAATCAAACTGCTGCAGATTCTATTCGTGGTGAATTTGATAAGTCAGAAGAAGTGAAGACGGCTGCAAATATGGAATTTGTGAAAGCAAATGCAAATACTGTTGCTGCTGGCTTTATTGCTCAAAGAATGTCTGGTCAGATGGAGATAAAAGAAATGGAAGACTTATATAACCTTTTAGGGGAAGCTGCAAAAGAATCTTCATATGGTGTTAAGATTAATGAAAAGATTAACACGATGAAAAAAGTTGCTGTTGGACAACCAGCTCCTGACTTTACAATTGATACTCCAGAAGGAACACCTCTTAGCTTATCTTCTTTTAAAGGTAAAGTTGTATTGGTTGACGTTTGGGCATCATGGTGTGGTCCTTGTAGAAGAGCAAATCCTGAGATGGTTGAATTGTATAATGAAGTACATGATAGAGGTGTTGAGTTTTTAGGTGTTTCTTTAGATAGAGATAGAGAAGCTTGGTTAAAAGCTATCGAAGATGATAAATTAACATGGCACCATGTTTCTGAATTGAAATACTGGGATTCTAAAGTTGTAAAGTCTTATGCTGTAAGTGGTGTACCTTTTACTCTTTTGGTTGATCAGAATGGAAACATTGCTGGAACAAAATTACACGGAGAAGAATTGAAAGCTGCTATTGAAAAATTACTTCAGTAAGCTTTAATATATAAGATATTGAGCCCGACAGATTGTTAATCTGTCGGGCTTTTGTTATCCTATGAATTTTGCCTAAATTCAGTTGATGGAAAGATGAACAAAACCATCCAGTAAGAAAAAGTAGAATCTTGTGTTAAAATTGTGAAAATGAATATAGATTTCAGTTGAAATTCCTTTGTTGAAACAAAAAATAATCTACTTTTGTTATTTAAATAAGATCTAAATAGAACAATACTTTTTTTTGTACAAATGAATACAATAAACAAAATTATTTTATTTCTGTTTGCCATTGTGGTAATGTCTTGTCAATCAGGAAAAATAGAAAAAGAGAACAATTTACTTTCGGTAAGTATTTTACCGCAAAAATATTTCATAGAGCGAATCGCTGGCGATGATTTTAAGGTTAATGTGTTGATTCCTCCTGGAGCAAGCCCTGCAACCTATGAACCAACACCAATGCAAATGACAGGTGTAGCAAAATCGATTGCTTACTTAAGAATTGGTCACATCCCTTTCGAACATGCATGGTTATCTAATTTAATTGAAGGAGCAGGCGAAATTAAGGTCGTTGACTTGTCAAAAGGAATTGAGTTAGTAAAAGGAATGGCAGTTAAACATGGCGACCATTTTCATGAAGGTGGAATTGATCCGCATGTGTGGTCATCGCCTTTAAGTGTTAAAATAATTGCGAAGAATACATTCGAGACATTGGTTGCATATGCGCCAGAAAAGAAGGGTGAATACGAAAAAAATTACAATGCCTTTTTAGTAGAATTAGCAGAATTGGATCGAATGGCTCTTGAGGCTTTTCAAACGAAGCAAGGGAAATCGTTTATGATTTTTCATCCTGCTTTATCTTATTTGGCCCGAGATTATGGCTTGAATCAAATATCGGTTGAATTGGATGGAAAAGAACCTTCTCCTACTCATATGAAACATTTGGTAGAAGAAGCAAAAAGCAAGGGAATTAATCAGATTTTTGTGCAAAAACAATTTAATGTGGAAAATGCCAAGGCAATTATGGCTGAGATTGGTGGAGAAGTAATTCAGATTGATCCCTTATCAGAAGATTGGCTAAGTGAAATGAAGCGCATCATCAATATACTTAAAGATTGAAAGAGAGCAGATGAAAAATATTCTGGAACTGAAATCTGTAACTGCTGCCTACGATGATAAAATCGTATTGAAAGAAGTGAACCTGACTGTTAAGGAAAATGATTTTATTGGAATCATTGGTCCTAATGGAGGTGGGAAAACAACTCTTCTTAAGGTTATTTTGGGATCATTGAAAACCATACAAGGTGAAATTTTGCCTGAAGGTAATGATCGATGCAATATTGGTTACTTACCGCAAATCAATCAGATTGATAATAAGTTTCCAATTCAGGTAAAAGATGTTATTCTTTCGGGTCTAATGTCTCACAAAAGATTATTCGGAAGATATGGAAAAGAGGATAAGCTTCGCGCCAGTGAGTTGATGACTCAAATGGGAATTTCACATTTGAAAAATAAAAACATTGGTGAGCTTTCGGGAGGACAACTTCAAAGAGTTTATTTGTGTAGAGCGATTATTTCTGATCCAAAGTTGTTAATTTTAGATGAGCCGGACACTTACGTTGATAGTAATTTTGAAGGAGAACTTTATGAAATCTTAGATCAGTTAAATTCGCATATGGCTATTATCATTGTTTCGCATGATGTAGGAACTATTTGTTCGCATGTGAAAACAATTGCCTGTGTAAACCAAACGCTATGTTATCATGATTCAAATGTTATCTCGCAAGAGCAATTGAAAGCTTATAATTGTCCGATTGATTTGATTACACATGGCGAAGTTCCTCACCGAGTACTAAAGCATCATCATTAAAATATGAATTCATTAATAGAATTGTTTCAATATAATTTCTTTTTAAATGCTGTAGGTGCGGCTTTATTGGCGAGTGTTTCCTGTGGAATTATCGGAACCTATATTGTTGCCCGACGAATTGTTTTTATTAGTGGAGGTATTACACATGCCTCTTTTGGTGGCATTGGTTTGGCTTGGTATATGGGTTTAAATCCGGTATTAGGTGCAGCAGTTTTTGGTGTGCTATCGGCTTTAGGAATTGAATGGATATCGAAAAAGACAGATGTGAGACAAGATTCCGTGATTGGCATTTTGTGGGCTTTGGGAATGGCACTGGGAATCATCTTTATTTATATGACACCTGGTTATGCTCCTAATTTAATGAGTTTCTTATTTGGAAATATATTAACGGTAGGCTCTTTAGATTTATATCTGCTATTGGCTTTGTGTATTGTTACCATTACCATCTTTATCTTTTTTATTAGGCCAATACTATTTGTTGCCTTTGATGAGGAATTTGCACGAACACAAAAGGCTCCGGTTCAGTTTCTAAATTATTTAATGATATCATTAGTGGCTTTAGCCATTGTGTTAAATATTAGAGTTGTAGGAATTATTTTGGTTATTTCTTTCCTCACAATTCCTCAAACCATTGCTGGGATGTTTACAAGCGATTTTAAGAAAATGATATTGGGTTCAATAGGATTTGGTATTTTAGGTTCTTTTATTGGTTTGTTGGTTTCATATGAGATCAATGCGCCATCGGGAGCCACTATTATTTTTTCGTTTGTTATTCTTTTTGTTGTCGCTAAAATCATTCAGTTAATTATGATTTCGGTAAAAAGAAAGAATAATTCTTTACGAGAAAATAAGATCACAGTAAATTAAAAAAGAAGATTTAAATTAGTAAACTATATTTGTACAAATATAAACAACAAAATAAAAATGAGTTACGATTTAATAGTAGTAGGAAGTGGCCCAGGTGGTTACGTAGCAGCCATTCGTGCAGCTCAATTAGGTTTGAATGTAGCAGTTGTTGAACGTGCTGAATTAGGTGGAATTTGTTTGAATTGGGGATGTATCCCAACGAAATCTTTGCTGAAGTCAGCTCAGGTTTTTGAATATATGAAACATGCCGGAGATTACGGATTGACAATTGAAGGCGAAGTGAAGCCTGATTTTGATAAAGTTGTATCTCGTAGTCGTGGAGTAGCTGAGAAGATGAGTGGAGGAATCCAATATCTTCTTAAAAAGAATAAAGTTGAGGTTATTAATGGTTTTGGAAAACTAGCTGGCAACAAAACAGTAGAAGTTACTGCTGAAGACGGTAGTAAGTCAACACACGAAGCTAAGCACATAATTTTGGCAACAGGAGCTCGCTCTCGTGAATTGCCAAATCTTCCTCAAGATGGAAAAAATATTATTGGATACCGTAAGGCGTTAACCTTAGAGAAATTACCAAAATCTATGATTGTAGTAGGTTCTGGAGCAATTGGATCTGAGTTTGCATACTTCTATTCAACAATGGGAACGAAAGTTACTTTGGTAGAATTCTTACCAAATATTCTTCCTGTTGAAGATGAAGAAGTATCTAAGCAAATGGGACGTACTTTCAAGAAAAATAAAATTAAAGTCATGACTAATTCTACTGTTGAATCAGTGGAAGGATCTGATGGAGATTTGAAAGTAAATATCAAAAATAAGAAAGGTGTAATGGAAGTTCACGAATGTGAAGTTGTCCTTTCTGCTGTTGGAATTACACCAAACACTGAGAATATCGGTTTAGAAGAAGTTGGTGTTGAAACTGAAAACGGAAGAGTTCTTGTTGATGAGTATTTCAGAACCAATATTGAAGGTGTTTATGCAATTGGTGATATCGTAAAAGGTCCTGCTTTGGCACACGTTGCTTCTGCAGAAGGTATTTGTTGTGTTGAGAAGATCGCAGGGATGAAAGTTGATCCTATCGATTATACAACCATTCCTGGATGTACATATACTGTTCCTGAAGTTGCTTCAATGGGATTAACTGAGAAAGCGGCTAAAGAAGCTGGTTACGAATTGAAAGTTGGTAAATTCCCATTCTCTGCATCAGGAAAAGCAAGTGCTGCTGGTGCGAATGAAGGTTTTGTGAAACTGATTTTTGATGCAAAATACGGAGAATTACTTGGAGCTCACATGGTAGGAGCTAACGTAACAGAAATGATTGCTGAGTTGGTAACAGCTCGTAAGCTTGAGACTACAGGTCATGAGTTGATTAAAGCAATTCATCCTCACCCAACCATGTCGGAAGCGATTATGGAAGCTGCAGCAGCTGCTTACGATGAGGTAATTCACATTTAAGAAAAATAGAATGATTTCATATAAAAGCCATCCAATAGGATGGCTTTTCTTGTGGAAATAAGGGTGATTTTGAATCAGATTATTTAAGTTTGTGAGAATAATTTTGGAACAACAACCTACTAAAACAAAACAGATGAAGAAATTTTTATTGGTACCTGTTATGGCTTTGGCATTTTGCGGAATGTCTTTGGGGCAAAACAAGGGAACTGTAGATGCTAAAATTTTAAACGATATTCGATCTAGTTTTTCTCTAGATGCATCAAATACAGCAATTCAGAATGCAATTACCAATTCGGAAAGCATTAGAGAACTTTCTCTAAACAGAAGTAAAATTGGAAAAACAGATCACTTTTTTAAATATAGAGTAGAGGTAAAAGGAATCACAGATCAAGAAAGTTCAGGAAGATGTTGGATGTTTACCTCGATGAACACAATTCGTCCGGAAGTGATGAATAAATTCAACTTGAATTCATTTGATTTCTCTCACAACTACAATTATTTCTGGGACCTTTTCGAAAAATCGAACTTGTTCATGGAGAATATAATTGCAACTGCCGATCGTGATATGGATGACCGTGAAGTAGTGCTTTACTTTAAAGGCCCTGTTGATGATGGTGGCGTTTGGAATTCTTTCTTTAACATCGCTAAGAAATATGGTGTAGTTCCTGCAGAAGTAATGCCGGAAACAAAAGTAAGTAACAAGACACGTGAAATCAATAGCCTGTTAAAAGAGAAATTAAGAGGCGAAGGGTATAAGCTTCGTAAATTGGTTGCTGATAAAGCTTCTGCAAAAGAAGTGAAAGCTGCAAAAGTAGAAGCGCTAAAGTCTGTGTACAGAATGTTAGCACTTTGTTTGGGTGAGCCTCCAGTTAATTTTTCTTGGAGATATAAGGATGCTGATGGAAATATCAGCGCAAGCAAAGAATATACGCCTCAAGAATTTTTAGCTGAAATTAATCCTGACTTTGCCAAAACAGAATTGGTAATGATCATGAATGATCCAACTCGTGAATATTATAAAGTTTATGAGATTAAGAACTACCGTAATGTTGCTGAAGGAATCAACTGGACGTATTTAAATCTTCCGAATGATGAGATTAAGAAATTTGCAATGGCTTCGATTAAGAATAACGAGGCAATGTATGCTTCTTGCGATGTTGGGAAACAACACAACAGAAAGGCTGGTGTAATGGATGTAAATACTTACGATTATGCTTCTTTAATGGGTGTTGAATTCGATATGGATAAAACAGCTCGTATTTTAACTCGCCAATCGGGTTCTTCTCATGCAATGGCCTTAATTGGAGTTGATGTAGATGAGAATGAGAAACCAGTGAAATGGGAATTTGAGAACTCTTGGGGTTCAACTTCTGGACACAATGGTTACTTGACTTTCACAGACGAATGGTTTTCAGAATACATGTTTCGTGTGGTAATTAATAAGAATTACTTGGATGAAAAAGCACAGAAAGCTTTAAATTCAGCTCCAATAAAATTACCTGTTTGGGATTATATGTTCTAAATAGTAAAAAACATAATATGAAAAGGGACCTCCATTAGAGGTCCTTTTTTGTGTGTTATAGGTTGTGAAAATCAATAGTATATTGAAGTTATTGGATTACATCTAGGTTTAATAATTGGCCAATTTTTTGAGCTTCTAATTTTGCCTCAATAAGATCTTTACACCTTTTAAAGGGGATTTTGCGATTTCGATTCTTAACAAATAGAACCACAAAGCAATCGTCCATGATCAATTTCATTCGTTTTTTCTTTTGCTCATAAGTAGAACGATGCATTACTGGAGTAACTCCCGCTACGCGATCTATTGTTTGCAAACTTCTCCACGATCCAGATTTGAATATTCCAAAGTAGGCGTAGTAAAATTTATATTTGTCATTATCATGATCGAGGTATATTCCTGAATAGGAAAAGGCCATAAACGATCCGATTAATAGTAGGAGTATATTAAGTGGTAATATTGAGATGAAAATCCCTACAAGCATGACTCCCCATCCTAATATTGAACCAGCCTGTCCAAATAGTTTATCGAGTTTGTTGTGAATCATCATTTTAGTTTTTTGTTAAAATAATTTGATTTATACACTATAACCGATAATCTTATGGGTTTACCCTACTTTCTATTTTATTATAATGTTAGTTGACTGTACTGTTCTATAAGTTTTTCTTATCGATGTATAAAAACAAATAATGTGAATGAGCGGATATTTGTAACAGATAAAGAAAACAAATCAATTATAAAAAATAGAAATCATGACAAATTTGAAAAGTAACGAGGCCTTAGTAGAGTTAAATGCACAAGAGAGAGAAATTGAACAACTTCAAATATTATTAGCAAATTATCAGTTGTATTATCAAAATCTTAGAAACTTTCATTGGAATGTAGGAGGAAACGATTTTTTCGAGTTGCACGCCAAATTTGAAGAGCTATATAACGATGCGAGTGATAAGGTTGATGAGGTAGCAGAGAGAGTTTTAACTTTAGGAGGACATCCTCTTGGTAATTTTTCCGATTATGTGGCAATTTCGACGATTCAGGAAGCAAATTCGAATTGCTCAGGTTCAGATATGGTGAATCAAGTTATTGAATCGCACAATATTTTAATTGGGAAAGTAAAAGAAGTGATTGTTGAAGCAAATGAGAATGATGATGAAGGGACTTTAGATATTTTACCGGCTTACGTTTCCTATCTTGAGAAACTGAACTGGATGTTTAAAGCCTACTTGAGATAAAATGAAAATGCCTCCTGATTAAGGAGGCATTTTTTTTATTCTTTTTCTTCTATTATTTCTTCTTCTATCTCTTCTTCAATTTCTACTATTTGAGGGAAATTCATAAAGTTTTCCATATAATCTCGCATTCTCTTGTTAATCTTTGTTGTAAAAACAATTTTTTGAGATTTAGGAAGATATTCTGAAAAGCGATTAACCTCACAAAGTAGTTGATCTTTCATGATCATTTCAGCATCATCAACAATAAACATTTTCAGGTTATTTAAGTTGATACCGCTAAAAGAGTATAGTTCGTTAAATTTCTTAGCCGTTGCGATAACCACATCCGATCCTGCATAAATGATATCACGCAATTTGTGCAAGTTCCCTGCATCTCCCTCGCCGAATATTCGTAGGTCTATCTCTTCTGTAAAAGCTTCGAATTTTTCTTTTAATTCAATCGCTGCTTCTCTATCAGGAACAACAATAACAGCTCTGGGTACATCTTCAAATTCAGTTTTTAATTGCTGAATAACGCTAATGATGATGGTACTGGTTTTTCCAGATTTTTCAGGTGCTTTAACAAACAGATCAACACCGCTTTTAATTTTTGAGATACAAGTCTTTTGGACTTTTGTTGGTGTTTCAAAGCCATTTTCTTCAAGTGCCTCCAATAGCTGAGGATCTAATTTTTTTAAAAACATCTGGGTTTGTATTTTTTTGTTCGCGACAAAATTACAAAATATCCGATGAATAGAAACTATATCCTGACATTTGAGAGAAAGAGACACTTAATAAGTGCCTCTTTGTGTTTATTCTATAGATGATTTGCCAGTTTCATTAAGCGAATAAATTCACTTCTGTATCCTTCTTTATCTTCCCCTTTTGATTGTTGTGCCAAATTAATTAGCATATCGTAAGAGCAGTTTCCTTTAAATTTTGATTCACGAAGAATCAAGCCAAAGCCTGCAACGGCAGCTGAGAATTTGTAATTGTTCGACAATTCATTTTTAGCCATTAAGCTATTTGGAATGACCTGTTCGATAAGCGTGCTTTTTTTACTTGTAGGCTTTTTGTAGCGGAATTTTACGGTCGCAATTTCATCTTTATTGTAAGCCTTCGTATTTAAACTTGTGTTCTGGTATTTTAATTCCTGATTTTGCTTTTTATTGTTTTCGTTTAGCTTTACTTCATAAATTGCCGTAACACTATGACCAGATCCCAGTTCGCCAGCATCTTTTTTGTCATTTGCAAAATCTTCATTTGCTAACAACCTATTTTCGTATCCTACCAATCGGTATTCAGCAACAATAGCTGGGTTGAATTCAATTTGTATTTTCACATCTTTAGCAATTGTAAATAAAGTACCACCAAATTCATTAACCAATACTTTTTTGGCTTCAAGAATATTATCGATATAGGCATAATTACCATTTCCTTTATCAGCAATAATCTCCATTTTATCGTCTTTGTAATTTCCCATTCCAAAGCCAAGTACCGATATAAATGTTCCGTGCTCACGCTCTTTTTCAATCAATCGTTCCAATTCGGCATTACTCGATTGTCCTACATTAAAATCGCCATCGGTGGCCATGATAATTCGATTGTTGCCGCCATCAATAAAATTCTCTCTGGCCACTTTATAGGCCAACTTTAAACCTGATGCTCCTGCAGTAGATCCACCAGCATTTAATCTGTTTAAAGCTTCTAAAATGTCTTTCTTTCTGTTTCCAGATGTAGATGGAAGCACCAAACCTGAATTTCCTGCATAAACAACTATCGCCACTTTATCATCTTCACGTAATTGATTTACCAATAGTTTGAATGCTTTTTTCAACAATGGCAGTTTATTTGAAGAATCCATTGATCCGGAAACATCCAAAAGGAAAACTAGGTTAGAAGCGGGTAAGTTTTCGTTCAAAACTTTTTTCCCTTGCAAGCCAATGTGAAGCAGTAGGTTTTCAGAGTTCCAAGGACATTCAGCTACTTCATGATTGATCGAAAATGGATGCTCTCCTTCAGGTTGCGCATAATCGTAATTAAAGTAGTTGATCATTTCTTCAATACGAACAGCATCAACGGGCGGTTTTCTTCCATCTGTTAAAAAACGACGAACATTACTGTAAGAAGCAGCATCTACATCAATTGAGAAAGTAGATAGTGGACTTTTAACAGCATTCTTATAACCGTTTTCACGTATTGTAGAATATCCTTCTGTGTTGAATTCCTTATTTATGGGGTAGATGAAACTGTCCTCAATTTCCATTTCACAGTCTTCCATAACCATATTTAACCCTGCAACTTTTCCCTGTAGATGAGAAGCTACAGATTTATTCTTTTTTGCTCTTTTATACCTCTTTCCGTAACCGACTACTATCACTTCATCCATGCCAATTTGAGATGATTTAAGAACAAGATTGATAATAGATTGATCCTTTATTTTGATTTCTTGCGTTATCATACCAACAAATGAATAGACCAGTATATCTTCTTTTTCTGTATCGATACTGTATTTCCCATCGAAATCAGTAACGACACCTTTTATGGTTCCTTTAATAATGATACTTACGCCGGGTAAAGGCATTTTACTATCATCATATACAGTTCCGGAAATGATGTTTGCGAATAAATTACAACCAATTAGTATACCTATAATGCTTAGAAATAATGCTTTTGTTTTCATGATTTATCTTTTTTAGTAATTATTAATTTGTCTGTCTTTACCTTTAGGATGCAAGCGCAAAACAAATTCCATAAAAAGTTTTCATCTTTTTTTCTTTTTTGTTAACTAGCAAGTGTTAATCCATTGTATTTAAAGAGAAATTTCTAAATGTTCCGATCCAAAAAAAATCTAAAAAATAAGAATGATCAACACTTGCTGTTGGATTATTTGGCGGATGGTGATTTGGATGTTCTTGGAGAATTATTTGGGAGATACATGCACCTGGTATATGGCGTATCATTGAAATATTTAAAAAATAGAGATGAGGCAAAAGATGCTGTTACGCAGATTTTTGAACGTTTGATTACTGAAATCCCTAAATTTGAAATACTGAACTTTAAGTCTTGGTTGTTTGTAGTGACTAAGAATTATTGCCTGATGGAAATTCGAAGAGAAAAGGCCAATAAGAACAGGTTTGAAAAATTTTCAGTAGATCAAAATATGGAATCGACAGAATTGTTGCATCCTATAGATGAGGACTTGAATTCTGCTTTGCAAGAAAATCTGAAACATTGCCTGGAGCGCTTGAAAAAGGAACAGCAGGAGTGTGTGCAGTTATTTTATTATCAGGAAAAGAGCTATGGTGATATTGCTGATGAATTAAATATTGCAGAGAAAAAAGTGAAAAGCTACATACAGAATGGAAAACGCAATTTGAAAATTTGTTTGGAGCAATTTGAAAAAGAATATGAAGTTTAAAGGAAGATTGACATATCGAAACTTTATAGACTACTTCAGCAATAAGCTAGAGAAGAAGGAAAAGCATGCCTTTGAAAAAAAGATCATGCAAGATTCTTTCGAAAGTGAGGCTTTTGATGGTTTATCGAAACTTGATGCAGCGGAGTTTGAAAAAGATATGACTGATTTAAATAGTTTAATTCATGCTCGAACAAAAGAAAAGAAGCGTAGAATTCCTCTTTGGTTTCCTTATGCTGCAAGTGTTATAATATTGCTTGGTTTAAGTTCTGTACTTTACTATTTGAATCAATATTCTGCACAAGATGAAATGATAAGTGCTCAAATGGAAGACTTGGTGCCGAAAGTAGAAAAGTCAGTTACCGAGCCCAAAATAATAAAGCACGACTCGAAATCTGCGGATCTTATGGAGATGATTGAGGACGATTTGGAAATGGAAATTTCTGATGCCGATGAAATCATAGAAGAGGAGCTGATGGTTATTAGGGAAGATGAAGAACTAGATGATCAAACTATCCCAGAAGAAAAGATTGAGAGAGTTATACCAATTGCACCTATTGAGCAGTTAACGATAGCAAATAAAAAGTACAAAAAGACATTTAAAACAGCTGAAGAAAGTATTCAAAAAACTTTGGAAGGACAAGTTGCAGGAGTAGAAGTTCAGAAGGCAAGAAGGCAAAAATCTGCGAAGAAATCTTATGCAAGTAGATTGATAAAAGACGATAAAATAATATCTGGCAAAGTAGTAGATGAGGATGCTATGCCAATTCCTGGGGTTAGTATAGTTGTAAAAGGAACTGCCAATGGCGTTGTTACTGATGTGGATGGGCAATTTAAATTGAAGGCTTCTGAAACTAGTGAAGATTATAGATTAGTGGCATCTTTTATTGGTTTTGAATCGAAAGAGATAAATGCTTTAGCTGATTCATCTTTGTTGGTTATTTTAGAAACGAACCAGCAAAGCATGGATGAGGTTGTAGTTGTTGGATATGGAATAAGTACAAGCAAAACGGAACGTGGAAACACATCTTGGGAAAAGGCAAAGCCAAATCAATTTGCTTCTGTTGATAAATTTGAAGACTACCTTGTTAAAGAATTAATGGATGCTGATTTTAAGCATCTAAATGGCATACACAAAGTGAAATTCACTTTCGTTGTAGAGCCATATGGTGCGTTAAGCGACATTAAATTTAAAGGTAAGCCAGATGCCATTTTAGTGAAAGAAATAGAACGTTTACTATTCGATTCGGGAGATTGGTATCCAGCCGAATCAGGAGGCGATGCTGTAGCCTCAAAAGTGAGGATTAGCCTAAAATTGAAATTCGACTAAGCGCTTTTAGGTTTATTTTTTTCGATTAATTAGATAAACACCCAATAGGATAAGTACCATACAGGTTATGTGCAGGATATTTATTTTCTCACCATCAAGCACTCCCCAAAAAATGGCAAATACGGGAATGATATAAGTTACCGATGAGGCATATACAGCAGAAATATGACGAATTAAACTATTCATTAGCAGCATTGCCAATGCAGTTCCAATTATACCCAAAGCGCACAATGCTAAAAAGTGAATGTGCCAATTTGGTGATGCCAAAACGGGTTGAAAATCGGTTGTTAGCAAATAAATTAATGCAGCTGGACCTGTAAAAAAGAATGCTAAGGAGGTTATTTGAACACCACTTAAGTGCGATAAACGTGCTTTTACTACATTAATATTTATCCCGTAAAAAACGGTGGCTAAAACAATAAGCAAGGCATAACTATTGATATTTCCGAAGGAAAGGTCTTGTCCAGAGGTAATCAGACCAATTGCACCAAATAATCCTAAAACCAAACCGGATACTTGGAGCCATTTCAATTTTGTTTTGTAGAAAATCATTCCAATCACCAAAGTGAATATTGGTGTCATGGAGTTTAGCATACCTGCTAATGCACTATCGATTTGAGTTTGTGCCTTAGTAAATAAAAAAGCAGGAATAAAGCTTCCAATAAAGCCTGCAACCAATAGACTTACGAGATCTTTTCGTTGTAGAAACTTTAAATTTTTGATAGAGTAGGGTAAAAGAACCGCAGAAGCCATTAACATTCGGATACCTGCAGCTTGTTCGCTGGTAAAACTTTTTAAGCCAATTTTCATTAGAATAAAAGAACTACCCCATACAAAGGCTAATAACAAAAGGATAGAAAATTGAAACCAAGGTTTTTTCCAGTTCATTGTGTAGTGTGTTTGTCGCGCAAATGTACGAGATTTTAGTTAGCAAACAAGAGTTTACACTGCAGGTGAACCAGATGTAAAAAACTCGATATTCTTAAAGTTCATCCACAATTAACTTAATCTTCTCAAGAGCTTTTTCAAGAACAGATTGCGGACAACCAATATTGATTCGAAGGAAGCCTTCTCCGTCAATGCCAAAAGTTGTGCCCTTATTTAAGGCCAAACCAGCTTTTTGTATTAATAGTTTATTTAGTTTTTCGGTGTCGATATTTAGAGATCGACAATCGAGCCATAGCAAGTAAGTTGCTTCAGGCTCTATTAGTTTGATGCTTGGAATGTTTTCGTTTAAATACGAACGTAAAAAATCAACATTTCCTTTAAGGTAGTCCATTAACTGATCGAGCCATTCTGCACCGTCTTCGTAACCAGCTTGCATGGCAGTATGTCCAAATAAATTGCCAGAATTCAAATGCAGCGAGTACAGTAGTTTTTCAAACTTTTGTTTCAATTTTGCATTTGGAATGATGATAACAGAACTTGCTAATCCAGCAACATTAAATGTTTTTGAAGGAGCAATGCAAGTAATTGTTCTTTGCGCCAATTCATCCGATAAGGAAGCCAAAGGGATGTGCTTGTAACCTTCGTAAATTAAATCTTGATGAATTTCATCAGAAATGATTAGGAAATCGTAGGTGTTTGCCAAATTACCTAATTGAACTAACTCTTCTTTTGTAAATACTCGACCAACCGGATTGTGCGGATTACTTAAGACAAGTGCAGTTAATCCATTTTTTGCTAGTTCTTCCAGTTGCTCAAAATCCATTTGATAGCCTTCATCAGTAAGACGAAGAGGATTTACAACCAAATTGCGTTTGGTATCATTAATAACTTGAGCAAATGGATGGTAAACGGGCGATTGAATCGCAATCTGATCACCTTCATTGGTCAAACTCATCAATAAAATAGAAAGACCTGTTACAACACCAGGACTCGATGAAATCCAATCTTTAGGAATTGCCCAATCATGTCTTGTTTTTAACCAATTTTGAATGCTGTTAATGCAAGAATCTCCACGAAAAGTGTAGCCATATATTTCATGATTTGCCCTCTCAATAATCGCTTCAGAAATACAAGGTGGAACTTTAAAATCCATATCAGCAACCCAAAGAGGCAATAGATCTTTTGCTCCAAAATAGCTTTCTAGTTTATCGTACTTTACACAATCGGTATTTTTTCTTTCGATAATCTCATCAAAATTATAGCGCATATTTTTCTTTTTTAGAAGGAGAGTGAATTTAGAAAAAAGGCGCCACTAAAAAAAGACTTTTGCACAGCAGAGAGAAAAATTTGTTAATCTGATAATTGCTTGCTTATTTGCCATCTTGTTGTTCTAGTAGAAAGAATTGCAATGATTGTATTTAATAAAATCTGGGGGGATAAATGAAAATAAATAAAAGTGGAGCCAAGTATTCTGCAATAGTTGGAATTGGCGAACGAATAAAGAATATCAGTAAAGAAACAGGAGAAGCTTTTTTATTGCTGAATAGAGGTGTAAACTCCGTATGCAATATCGATTTAAATGAGCTGGTAAAAGAAATCGATTTTAATACCAATGAGATGCAGGTTTATCCACCTTCGCAAGGTAAAATTGAATTGCGAAAGGCGATTAATAAGCATTATTTCGGAGATAGAAGCAATGCTGAAAATATTTCGATTTGTGGTGGTGGAATGTCGGCGCTTGATATTGTGTTTCAGACCTTGCAAGTAGATCAAATTGTATTACCTGATTATTATTGGGGATCGTACATGCAGGTAATGACGATTCGCGGTATTGATTCGGCTACTTACACAGATTTAAAATATCTAGAAGAAAACCTTGATGCTTATAAAAATTCTGCGGTAATCATTTGTGATCCAAATAATCCCTTAGGGAATAAGCAAGCTGATAGTGAATTATTGAAACATATTCAGCTTTTAAATGATAATGGGACCATTGTAATTGTTGATTGTCCTTATCGAAGAATCTTTTTCGGTGAAGAAGACGAGTTTTTTCAGAACCTTTTGGTATTTGAAAATGTAATTGTTGTAGAAAGCTTTAGTAAATCACTTGGATTAAGTGGGCAGCGATTGGGTTTTGTGCATTCGCCAAATAAGGATTTTAATAAAGAATTGGGAATCCGTTTAATGTACGCAACAAACGGTATTAATGCATTTTCTCAAATTCTAGTTGAAAAATTGTTGTGTTCAGATAAAGGACAAAAAGCAACAAACGATTTTAAACGAATTACAGCAAATGGAATTGAACGAAACATAGCCTACTTGCGTGATAAAAATTTATTGGCTAATGAATTTTACAAGAATTCGGAACCTATGGGGATTTTTGTGATTGTAAATAAATCTGAAGAAGAATTGCTAGAAAAAAGAATTGGAAGTGTTTCTTTGAGCTATTTTACAAGAGATAAAAAAGAGGAAGCTGCAAAGTATGCACGTATTTGTGTTTCTGTACCTCCAGAAAAATTCGAAGCGTTTTTTAAAGTGTTTTAGATATTGAAAAGCATTGCGATTAGGGCAATGCTTTTTTTATGGCAATTTATCGCCCGATTGGTCAATCATCTCAACAATTCCTGAGCCATATACGCCAATTTCCCAATAATGACGTTTAATGCACCCGGAAGGACAATCACCCCAGCCATAGCTGAATATAAAGTGGATAAAATCAGATGTGTAATCAATGATTTCAATTTGTGAGCCATCGCCTATGCAGGAAGTTGCTCTTGCATCAATAATAAAGGATAGCCTTTTTAGTTCCGAAGCTAATGCTGCATGATTTATTCCCACTTCACTTTGATAATTGTATAAAGTAGGTGAAAGGGAATCTATTGTAATCTTATATTCATAGATGAGGTCATCAAGAAAACCATTGTCAGAATATCCATCTTGTAACCATGATTTTATTTTTTTGCTGGTAGAGTCAGCTTTTAGTGTTCCTTGGTGCAAGTGAATAGGACATAGCGTATGAATATCGTATTCGCGAATTGCAGCTGCTGCAGGAAGCAAAGAGTCCATTTGAACCATTTGGAGAGCTGCTATAATTGGACCTAGATGTGAATCGAGAATTTCGATATTATTAATTTCTCTTCTTTCTTCAATTGTATAAATATTGAGGCACAAAAGTTTGGCATCATCCAAAAGGATATTGAACAAAGAATCTGAAACATTGGGATGTTGAATAACCTCTTTAGGAAAGTCTATTGTTGTTTCCCCATCGCATGAAGGTAATAATGCGAATGCCAAAAAAGAGAAGAAAAGCAGAAGGTAGTTTTTCATTCTTGAAGATTTTGGTACTGGGTTAGTAATCAACTAATAAATTGCGATGCAATGGCTTATTTATTCAGTAACGGAAACAAACTGAAAATGTTGCGTTTATGTCTTCATAAAAGGCCTTAATTTTGAAAAAATATTTATTTAGAATCATTCTTGACGAAGAGGCGTTTTTTTATGACGTAAATGTCAGAATTAGGGGAACTTTTTTGATAAAAATAGAGTAGAATCTTTTACTTTTGGTAACCATTTAAAAAAATCAAGCGTGACTATATATACTTCATTAAAGAAATTCGGAATTTTACTTGTCTTTTTAGCAGGAATTTATGTAACAGCTCAGTTGTTTAATTACTCCAAAGTAGATGATCCCACAAAGGATCATATTGGAAGTGAGTACATGAGTAAATACAATGTTTATGCCTTAAAAACGCCTTTGGATATGCGTTTTGCTGGCGAACTGGTTCCATTAGAAAGGTGGGATGTAAAGGAATCTTTCGACCGGGAACTTTTAGTGAATACCTATTGGCAATCGCAAACATTGTTGTTCATTAAAAGAGCAAATAGATATTTTCCAATCATCGAGCCAATTTTAAAAGAGCAAGGGGTGCCTGATGACTTTAAATATTTAGCACTTATTGAAAGTGGATTAGTGCAAACGGTTAGATCATCTGCTGGTGCAGTTGGTATATGGCAATTTATGAGTGGTACTGCTAAGGATTATAAATTAGAGGTTGGAACAGAGGTTGATGAGCGTTACAATATTGAGAAATCAACTGTGGCAGCATGTAAATATCTTAAAGAATCATATAAAAAATACAAAAGTTGGACATTAGTTGCTGCTTCATATAATGCAGGAAGAAGATTTATCGATAAACAATTGAAATTGCAGGATGCGGGAACGTATTTCGATTTACTTTTAGGTGAGGAAACGGGAAGGTACATGTTCCGAATTTTAGCAATTAAAAGGATCATGGAAAATTCGGAAGATTTTGGATTCCGTTTTCGAGACGGTGATTTGTACCCAAATATACCTACTCGTAAGGTGAAGGTGAATACTAAGGTTGAAAATTTTGCTGTTTTTGCGAAAAAAAATGGAGTGAATTATAAGATCTTAAAACAGTTTAATCCATGGTTGCGAAAAGCTTATCTCACAAATAAATATAAAAAAGAGTACGAAATTACACTTCCTGCCAAAGGATATATTAATTTTGCATTTTCTGAATTTAAAAACCCATCCGATTCTGCGACTGTAAAGTAGCGTATTTCGAGGGTGTAAAAGGGAGATTGTAAATTGAGTACCACAAAGAAGAAAAATAGCAAAGAGGAAGGACAGTTGGAAACAGAGAGCATTGAAGTTTATGGTGCTCGCGTTCACAACCTCAAAAATATAGATGTTAGCATTCCCCGAAATCAGCTTTCGGTAATTACTGGATTAAGTGGTAGTGGAAAGTCTTCCTTGGCTTTCGATACTATTTATGCAGAAGGTCAGAGAAGATATATTGAAACTTTTTCGGCTTATGCAAGACAGTTCTTAGGTGGAATGGAGCGCCCTGATGTGGATAAGATTACAGGTTTAAGTCCTGTGATATCCATTGAACAAAAAACTACAAATAAGAATCCTCGTTCTACAGTTGGAACCATAACAGAGCTTTACGATTTTCTTCGATTGTTGTATGCCAGAGCCGGAGTTGCCTATTCGTATAATACGGGTGAGAAGATGGTGAAGTATACCGATGAGCAAATTATTGATTTGATACATGAAAAGTTTCATGAGAAGAAAATTTTAATTCTTGCTCCTATCGTTAAGGGACGTAAAGGTCACTATAAGGATTTGTTTGAACAAATCAGAAAAAAAGGTTTTTTGTATGCTCGTGTTGATGGTGAGATTGTTGAGTTGTATCACGGCTATAAAGTAGATCGATACAAAAATCATGATATAGAAGTTTTGATCGACAAATTGTCGGTTGAGGAAGTTGGAGATAAACGTTTGAAAGAATCGGTGCAAACCGCTATGAAGCATGGAAAAGGAATTACCATGATTCTAGATAAAGACTCTGATGAGGTGAAGTTTTACAGTCGATTGTTGATGTGTCCAAGTACAGGGCTTTCCTATAATACGCCGGCACCACACAGTTTTTCTTTTAATTCACCGCATGGCGCTTGCCCTAAATGCAAAGGTTTAGGTCGCGTTAATGCCATCGATATGGAAAAGATTATTCCAGATCCGAAATTAAGTATTCGCGAAGGTGGAATTGTTCCTTTGGGGAAATATAAAAACTCTCTTATATTTTGGCAGTTGGAAGCCATTGGGCGAAAGTATGATTTCGTTATGGAAACACCAATTAAGGAGATTCCCGATGAGGCCATCAGTATTATTTTAGATGGATCGAGTGAAACTTTTAAGTTAGAAAATACACCTTTGGGTGCTTCTTCTAATTACTTTTTGAGTTTTGATGGAGTAATTAAATACATTTCCAATCAGGATAATAATGGAACCTCGAAAAAAGCCAAGAAATGGGCTGAACAGTTTATCGTGACTAAAGTTTGCGAAACTTGTGAGGGGAAACGTTTAAAGAAAGAATCGTTACAGTTTAAAATTCACGATAAGAATATTGCTGATGTATCGGTAATGGATTTAGGCTTGTTGAGCGATTGGTTTGGTGATTTAGAACAACATCTAAATGAAAAACAACAAATAATTGCCAAGGAAATATTAAAAGAAATTAGATCTAGATTAGGCTTTCTTATTGATGTAGGCTTGGAATATCTTTCTTTAAATAGAAGCTCTGTAACTCTTTCAGGAGGGGAATCTCAGCGAATAAGGCTGGCGACTCAAATTGGATCTCAACTAGTAAATGTTTTGTACATTTTAGATGAGCCAAGTATTGGCTTGCATCAGCGTGACAATCAGCGCTTGATTCATTCATTGCAGCAATTAAGAGATTCGGGGAATTCAGTAGTGGTTGTAGAGCATGATAAGGATATGATTCTATCTGCCGATTATGTTGTTGATATGGGACCTTTTGCAGGAAAGCATGGTGGTGAAGTTGTTGCAGCTGGATTGCCTGATGATATCTTAAAGGGAGATAGTTTAACGGCTCACTATTTGAATGGCGATAAAAAAATAGAAGTTCCTGAAACGAGAAGAGAAGGGAATGGGAAAAGCATAACGCTAAAGGGTTGTACGGGTAATAATCTTAAAAATGTGAGTATTAGTTTGCCATTAGGGAAATTTATTTGTGTTACAGGTGTTTCTGGTAGTGGTAAGTCGAGCTTGATAAATGGAACATTGCAGCCAATTTTATCTCAATATTTTTACCGATCGGTAGCTGATCCATTGCCGTATAAGAAAATTGAAGGAATTAAGAATGTAGATAAGGTTGTGGAGGTAAATCAATCACCTCTAGGGCGTACACCAAGATCCAATCCTGCTACTTATACGAATGTATTTGGAGAGATTAGAAAGTTGTACGAAAAGCTGCCAGAGTCGCAAATTAGAGGATATAAGGCAGGTCGTTTTTCTTTTAATGTAAAAGGTGGACGATGCGAAACTTGTCAAGGGGCTGGAGTTCGATCGATCGAAATGAATTTTCTTCCGGATGTTTACGTGCATTGCGATGAGTGTAATGGCAAGCGTTACAATAGAGAAACACTAGAGGTTCGTTACAAAGGAAAATCGATTGGAGATGTGTTGGATATGACCATTAATCAGTCTGTGGAGTTTTTCGAAAAGGTGCCTGCGATCATGTTGAAATTAAAAATGTTGCAAGATGTTGGCTTAGGATACATTACACTTGGTCAGCCATCAACAACTTTATCTGGAGGAGAATCTCAAAGGGTGAAATTGGCGACAGAGTTATCTAAAAGAGATACAGGGCAAACCATGTATATTTTAGATGAGCCAACAACTGGCTTGCATTTTGAAGATGTTCGAGTATTGCTAGATGTACTGAATCGATTAGTGGATAAAGGAAATACAGTAATTGTGATTGAACACAATATGGATGTAATTAAGGTTGCAGATCACGTTATTGATATTGGTAGAGAAGGTGGTCGAAATGGTGGTGATGTTTTATTCGAAGGCACGCCTGAGGATTTATTGAAATGCAAAAAATCTTTTACTGCTGCATTTTTAAAGGAAGAATTATAAAATTATAATATTCATTGTGAACAAAAGATCTCCAATAGGGGATCTTTTGTCGTTTGTATAGCTTGGTGGAGATTTTTAGAATAGTTTACAAAAAAAGCTTAACAAAAATTAACCCGCTTGCGTAAAATTGCCCAGTCATTATTATTATCTTTAAATTATGATCTAATCATAACTAGATCTATTGTAAATTTAGAATTCTATGGGGAAACTAATTGATATTTATTTCGAAGATATAAAAGAGAAGAGATCTTATCCGGTTGGGACAGACTTGCAAACCATTTTAAAAGACCTCGTTCTTGAAAAAAAAGGTGAGATTTTGGGTGCAATGGTCAACAATAAGATGAAAGAATTGACTTATGAAATTTACAAACCTAAAAATGTAACATTCGTTGATGGAACACACCCTGATGGCAGAAGAATGTATGTCCGATCTTTGTGTTTTTTATTGTATAAGGCTGTTCATGATTTGTATCCAGGTGCTGGTTTTCGTGTTGAACATTCCATTTCAAATGGCTTGTATTGCCGATTGACAGATAAAAATATCATCTTAACTCCGCCAGATATTGACGCGATTAAGAACAGAATGCATGAGATTGTTGAGCAAGATTTACCATTTGTTCGAGAAGAGATGGAGACTGAGAAGGCAATAGAATTATTTGAAAGTCAGGGATTGAAAGAAAAAACAAGCCTGTTTAAAACTCGTGGTAATTTGTATACTTCGGTGTACCACTTGGGAGGTAGTGTTGATTATTTTTATGGATTTTTGATTCCTTCTACAGGATCGCTTAAGGTTTTTGATTTGCTGCCCTTTTCGAGAGGAATGCTGCTGGTGACACCTGGCAGAAGAGATGCCTCTGTCCTAGAGGAGGTAATACCTCAGGAGAAGATGTTGAAAGTGTTTAGTGAGTACAAACGCTGGGGTAAAGTATTGAATATTTCGAATGTTGGTGATCTTAATAATTACGTAAAAAATGATAATATATCAGAGCTGATAAAGATTTCTGAGGCTTTACATGAGAAGAAAATTTCTCAGATTGCAGATCGTATTCGAAAAAGAAGAAAGCGTACAAAGTTGATTCTAATTTCGGGTCCATCATCTTCTGGTAAAACAACCTTCGGTAAAAGATTGGCAATCCAATTGAAGGTAGCTGGTTTAAGTCCAGTTAATCTATCCTTAGATAATTATTTTGTAGATCGAGAACATACACCTAAAGATGAAAATGGGGAGTATGATTTTGAAGCATTAGAAGCTCTAGATGTGCGTCTGTTTAATGAAAATTTAGTTGATCTGTTAAATGGAAAAGAAGTTGAGTTGCCAAAGTTTTCTTTTGAAACAGGCACTCGGTATTACGATGGAGAAAAATTGAAAATAAACGGAAAGCAAGTCTTGGTTGTGGAAGGCATTCATGGATTGAATCCAAAATTGACTCCTTTGATTGCTGATGACTCTAAGTTTAGAATTTACATTTCTGCTCTAACCTCTATTTCTATTGATGGACACAACAGAATTCCATCTACTGATAATCGTTTGATCAGGCGAATAGTGAGGGATCATAAATATCGAAATTATAGCGCCTACGATACAATTAGCCGTTGGCCTAGTGTGAGAAGAGGCGAAGAAAAAAATATTTTTCCTTATCAAGAGGAGGCAGATGCGATGTTTAATTCAGCCTTACCATATGAGTTGGGTGTATTAAAAAGACATGCAGAGCCAATCCTAAAAGAAATTCAGCCAAACATGGTTGAGTACTCGGAAGCGAATCGATTATTGAAGTTTTTTAGCTATTTCCGACCAATTAGCGACGAGGAAATACCACCAACATCCTTAATGAGAGAATTTTTAGGAGGAAGTACCTTTGACTATTAATTGTTAATAACTTTTTACCTGTTCATATTCAACCCTGTTTTACTTGTTAATAGCATTAGCAAATAAGGCAGGGTTTTATAGTTATTAACAATTGTGCGTTCGGTAATTAGGGGTGTTCGGAAGTTATTAACAACTCATCAACACTGTTGATAACTTGTTAGTTTTCTGTTAATAAACCCTAAAATGACATGGAGCTGTTTTTTCTCGAAACGGGCTGCAAATATAGGATAAAAAGAAGGAGATTTTAAAAGAAATTGTCGGTTTTTTTAGAAAAAAAAGATTCGCTTAAGCTAACTATCTCTTCATCATGCGATCTATTTCTCTCTTGTGGTCTTTTTGCTTTAAACTTTCTCTTTTGTCGTAGTGTTTTTTACCTCGACAAATAGCAATTTCCATTTTGGCAAAACCTTTTGGATTAAGGAATATCTTTAAAGGAACAATGGTCAAACCACTTTCTTTGGTTTTTCGATCCATTTTATCTAATTCCTTTCGATTTAATAGGAGTTTTCTTTCTCTTTTTTCTTCGTGGTTGTAGTACGAACCAAATTTGTATTCAGAAATATGCATGCCTTTCACATAAAGCTCGTTTCCGGCAAAATAGCAGAAGGAGTCTGCTAAACTTGCTTTTCCAGCTCGAATAGATTTAATTTCAGTTCCAAATAGTTGAATTCCTGCTACAAAGGTCTCAATGAATTCGTATTCAAAGCTGGCTCTTTTATTTCTAATGTTTATTTTCTGCATTGCAAATTCTTAATTTCCCCACAAATTTACAATTTAAATCGTAACTGGAAGCTTGAATAGAATGGAAAACATTCGATCGAATATTAAAGGTAGTACTAAAACCAACAAGCTTGCCATTATAGTGAAGCCTGGTTTTTTATTTTCTGCTATAGGTAGAAGAGGTGTTGTTCCAATCCATAAAATTCGAATAAAATACAGCTCGCACAGTAGACATATCTGATTTAGAAAGGAATAAGGGCTAAAAAGCTTGGCTATTCCATGAAAAACACAGAATGCAGCACCGCTATAAATAATCAGTTGAAATATAATGTATGGCTTTATTGTAAGTTGGAAATTTGGAGCCAATAAAATGATGATTTTAGCAGCGAAAAAAAGACCAATAATTAAAGAGAAAAAAGAAACAAATAGCTGAGAAATACTAACGCCTATGCTTTTGGTGTGAATTAATACACCAAAAAATGAGATGATTGAACAGGCTGCAATTACAGGTATTGCAAAGTAAAGGAATAATGATTTTACTGATGTTTCTTCTTGCGCAATCGCATTCCACTCCTTTTTGGGAATGATGAATAGGTTTAGGAGCCTTGAAAAAGAATGTATAATAGTTTGTGAGCGATATTTCATTGTCTTTGTTTCTTCATTTTGATTAAGATCAAAATTAAGCAAGCTTTTTAAATATCAGGATGTTTTAGATGAATTTTATTTTGAACTTTTTATTAAAACCCTAAATAGCTAGCAATGCCAATAAAGAAAGCTCCTAAAACAGCATAAACAGATAGAAGTCCGATAAGGATAAAGGTGAAATAACCCGATTTTTTATCTTCAGGAATGTTTAGCATAGGGCCAATTCCTTTGTATAGTATGAAAAAACTAAACAGACCTAGGATGGTTAGATAGTTTATGCTAGGCAATAAAAATGCAAGTGAGTTAAAGATAATTCCTGGAACAAAGGAGTATCCTACTAAGGTAAAAGCTTTAGTGAATCGTTCTTGTTTGGTTTCATAGTGAGCAAACTTTGCAATTAATAGTGTTGAAATGTAAAAGGATACTATGGAAAATAGAAAGGTTGCACTAGCAGAAAATAAATGCATTTGAATGTGTTGTGCAGGATTTTGCTCGAAGAGTTGATAGCCTAAAAAATTGCAAGTGCCCATTATTACTATTAATGGCAGAATAAGTTGAATGAAAATTTCTTTGGGTGTATATCTTTCTTGGGCAATTTGTTTCCATTCCTGTCCGGCTTGAATTAACAATTGAAATAGGTGTTTATAAGTACTATAAATTGTCATATTAAAAGGAGTTGTTGGTGAATTCAAAAAACTTAAAGTAATTTTGCTGTGTATGTTCACATGCAGTTGTGTCTTATTGTAAGATAAACATTATCCGGATAAAGAAAAATTGATCTTATTTAGTTTTCTCTGAATTCTTGTAAAATTACTCGAAATGCAAAATAACTTATTAGTCGTACTTGGAGCTACCGCAACAGGAAAAACAAGCTTAGCTGTACATTTGGCAAAAGAATTTCAAGGCGAAATTATAAGTGCCGATTCACGCCAAATTTATAGAGGTATGGATTTGGGCACAGGAAAAGATATCGAGGAATATGTTGTTGATGGAATGCCAATTCCATACCATTTAATCGATATTGCAGATGCGGGTTACAAGTATAATGTTTATGAGTTTCAGAGAGATTTTGTGAAGGCTTTTGAGCAGATTTCTGCTAAAAATAAAATGCCAGTTGTCTGTGGTGGAACGGGAATGTATTTGGAGGCGGCTTTAAAAGGATATAAGTTAATTGCAGTGCCAAAAGATCAAGAATTTCGTGACGAGTTAGAGGCAAAGTCATTGGACGAGTTAGGAGTCATTTTGCGTTCATATAAAGAAGTGCACAATAACTCTGATTTAGAAACGCAGAAGAGAGCGATTCGTGCCATTGAGATCGAAAGATATTATGCATCCAATCCGCAAATTGAAATGGATTATCCGGAGTTGAATCCCTTGTTAATTGGTATTAAATTCGACCGTGAAGATCGAAGAAAAAGAATCTCTCAGCGTTTAAAGGAAAGATTAAATTCTGGAATGGTGGAAGAGGTTGAAGGACTAATTAAATCAGGTGTTTCTCCAGAGGATTTAATTTACTATGGCTTGGAATATAAATTTCTAACGCAATATGTGGTTGGCGATTTAACCTATGATGAGATGTTTTCAAGACTCGAAGTTGCTATACATCAATTTGCTAAGAGACAAATGACATGGTTTCGAAAAATGGAACGAAGTGGCTCCAATATTCATTGGTTAGATGGATTTATGCCTTTGGAGGAGAAAATTAAAAAGGTAAAAGAGCTCATGCTTTAAACGAAGTCCTTTTCGATTTCCGATATATCGACAGAGGTGTTTATATCTGCTAAGCCATTTGAACGCGATCTGCACAGGAATTTTTGTCGATGTAATGTTGTCTTGTTCAATGAATTATTTGATTCCATTCTCTGAATGTAACTATCTTGTTTTCTTCAATTTTATCAGCTCCTTTAGTGTTTGCTAGGCAATGTTCTGGAAATGCGATAGTGATACCTGGTATTTTGAAAGTTTCTCTGAATTGTAGAATGAAAACCTACAAGATTTAAAATTTATCTATCGATATTCTAGAATAAAATGACTTCAGCAAACACAGCTTCTTTCTTATTTAAATTAGAATAGGCTATGATATTGCAACAGCAATAAAAGACCTCAAAACAGAATGATCGTTTTACTCATTTAAGATATCGGAAGATTATTGGCTTTTAACAGGAGAATTGCATCTGACAACGAATAATTTTTAAGGAATCTCAATTCTTTTCTACTTTACCTATATAATTTAGAAGTAAGTCAGTTCATGAGTAACATAAAAAAAATATCTCGAAGTAGAATCGCATATCATATTTTGTTTTGGGTACTTGCGTTAACGTTTTGGTTATTTACCATGTTTGTGGCAAGTAGTTTTAAAAACATTGTAAAATTAGAGCCTGTTTTAATGACTTTGATTTTTAATCTTTGTTTTGCGGCTGCAGTCTATTTTAATCTGTTAGTGTTAATTCCACGTTTGTTTAAAAAACAACGATTTTTTCTGTTTAGTGTTTCTCTTCTGATAACAATTTCAATAGCTGCCTTTTTTATCGATTTCTTACTGGTTTATCCCTTGCAAAGCTTTGTTCAGGGAGAAGAGTATTTTCAAGAGTTGACCTTTTTTGTCTGGTTTAATTTTGCATTTTTCACTTTTATATATGTTGGGGTAACAAGTTTTTTATCCTTGATGCGGGAGCTATTTGTTCTCCAAAAAATATCATTTCAGTTAAAGGATATTGAAAGAGAAAAATTGGAGGCTGAGTTAAAGGCTCTTAAAGCACAAATAAATCCACATTTCTTATTCAACACCTTAAATAATATATATTCGTTAACACTTGATAAGTCGGATAAAGCACCTAGTTTAGTATTAAAGTTGTCGGACTTAATGAGATATATTTTATATGATTGCAACGATCGTTTTGTTTTGTTAGAGAAGGAATTGGATTTTCTCAATAATTATCTTGATTTGCAAAGAATCCGATTGGATGATAAAATTCCAGTTCAGATGACTGTGAAAGGGAATGCTAATAGCAGTATGATTGCACCCTTATTGTTTGAACCTTTAATAGAAAATGCATTTAAGCATGGCGCTTTTGGTAAAATGAATAATGGATTTGTGAATATTCTCTTTAATTTTGAGGATAAAGAGCGAATTGAACTGGTAATAGAGAACAGTTCTGAGTCAGATTGGAGTCAAGAGGACAAAAAGGACAGTGGAATAGGGATTAAAAATGTAATTCGGCGATTGGAATTGTTGTATCCTGAAAAACACAATCTTGAAATAGCAGAGGTTGACAACCTGTTTAAGGTTTCATTGAAAATAGATTTATCCTAAAGAAACTAAACTTTATGAAGTTGAAATGTTTAATAGTTGATGATGAGCCTTTGGCGCAAAGGGTTTTGGAGAAATATGTCTCAGAATTGCCAGGTCTTGAATTAATAGGGAAGTGTAGTGATGCAATTGAGGCGATGGAAGTTTTACAAGAAAATGAAGTTGATCTGATTTTTCTAGATATCAATATGCCTCGTTTAAGCGGAATTAATTTTTTAAAAACATATAAAAATCCACCAATGGTGATAATAACAACGGCATATACCGAATATGCTTTAGAGAGTTATGAGCTGAATGTGTTGGATTACCTTAAAAAGCCATTTTCGTTTGAACGTTTTTTACAATCGGTTCAGAAAGCAGAGGAAAAAATGAAAGGTACTCCGGAGCCTCAAGAAGCAGAAAAAGAGGAGCGAGAATATATTTTTGTTAAGGCAAATAAAAAAACAATTAATATAAATCTTGATTCCATTCTATATGTAGAGGCTTTGGGAGATTACGTGAAAATATTTACGATCGATGGACATGTTGTGACTTATCAATCTTTGAAAGGAATAGAGCGTTTGTTGCCTTCGCAGAAATTTTATCGAATTCATAAATCGTATATTGTGTCTTTATCGAAAATTAAATCGATAGAAGGAAATATGGTTCATTTAGAAAAAGCTACTATTCCTATTGGAAATAACTACAAACAAGGGTTTTTTCAAGTAATACACCCTGTTTAAAATTATAATCAAGTTTGTTTTTCTGAAAGTGATTCGAAGCTTTGTGCTATTGGGTCACTTTCTTTATTTGCAGATAAATGAAGATGAATATTTTCTTATCTGGTTGATTGGCAGGACGAATCGGCATTGTTAAATTTGATGGTACGCATGGAGCTTACCCGAATAATTTCCAACATGTTAAAAAGATTGGGAAGGCTTATGAACAAGGAGAAAGATATTGAATAAATCATGCTTGTAAATCGCTCTCTTTTTGTTAAATTTAGACCTGAAAAACTAGAACTTTAGATTTTAAAAATTAAAAATCCATGAAAAAACTAACTAATTGCCGTTATATCACATTTCTTTTGGTTGCCGTTTTTGCTTTGAATTTTGTTGCGTGTAAGCCTGTTGATAAAAAGAAAGGTGAAGGACAAACAATGAAACCTTTGCTTAAGAAAGCAATCGAAAAAGAAGTTAAGGATGTTGTATATCCACTTCCAACTACATTTGAATTAACATCAATGTTAAATCGTATTGGAGCTGATTATATTTTAGGTTTATCGAATTCTTCAGAGAATGCTGATAAGTATTTTACTGAAAAAGCAAGAGCTTTAAATCTTGGAGTGTATAGTGCTGACTTAAGTTACGCAAGTACATATCAGCGTAAGCAAGAAACAATGTTGTTTTTGAAAGCTTCAAAATCATTAATTGATAACCTTGAAATTACAAGTGCTTACAATGAAACGCTTGTTGAAGAGGTTGAAAAGAATCTTGATGATAAAGATCAGTTGGTTAAGGTGATTACCAATTCGTTTTATGACACTTATGAATTCTTGAATAAGAATGCGAAAGGAAATCTTTCGTTAATGGTTGTTAGTGGAAGTTTTATTGAAGGTCTATATATTGCAACTCACATTTCTGATAATACTTATGCTAACCCTGAAATTGTAAAGGTTATTTTTGATCAGAAAGCAATTCTAGAGAAGTTGCTAGAAGTATTAGCTCCAGAGTCTAATGATGCTAATATTGCTTCTTTAATTGCTGATTTAACTGGTTTAAAAGCAAGCTATGATAAAATAGTAGATGGTAGCATGACAGAAGATCAATTGAATGAAATTTCTGCTAGTGTTGCAAAACTAAGAGATGGTATCGTTCAGTAAGTGATCCTTAAAAAATATCTAACTGCCTTTCGATTTCGAAAGGCAGTTTTTTTATGTCCATATCTCTTCTTTCTAATTCTTTATGTTTGGGAAATAAATTGTATTTTTAAATCATTCCGAAATAGGTATACCAAAATTCCATAAGTAAATGGGGGAATCGATTTTAAATGCGTTAATGCATCTGTTTGCGATTGTAGCAAATGCAAAAGAAGAGGGGGTTTCGCGAGAGGGAAGGGTGATTGTTGAAGGGTTTTTGAATCGCTATGTAAATTCTGAGCTTCAAGTAGAATATTTACGATTATTTGAGAACTATTCTGAATTCTATCGTCGAGAGATGGAGTATCAGGCATCTGTTCATGCCCAGCAGGCAAATATACTTTCTTTAACAGAAGCATCTAAAGTTTGTTCTAAGATTAAAGTAGAGCTCGTACAAGAAGAACGCTTGATTGTATTGATGCGCTTATTGGAATTTGTTTATGAGGATAAATTGGTAAGCGAAAATGAATTCGAATTCATAAGTATCGTTGCTGAAAATTTTAAAATACCACGTTCCGAATTTATTAATTGTCTCGCCTTTGTTTGGGGTGATACGCTCGATGAATACGATAAAAGCAAGTTTCTGATAATCGATAATAAGGTTACCGAGTGGTCCGAGAATTTATCGTGGTTCATGAAAAAGGATGTAAAGAAGAAGGAAAATGACTTCAAGCATCTTTTTTGTGAAAATTTGTATGGTAGACTTATCGTAATGTTCGCAGAAAGTGTGAATTTACTGGTTTTCAAGTACGAAGGTGAGCTTAATTTATATTTAGAAGGAAATAAAATAAAACCAGATAGGACCTACCAATTAAGCAATGGATCAATAATTAAAGGGCCTAATATCAAGTCAATTTACTATACGGATATTGCTGGTAAATTTCTGAAAGAAGAATCTCAGGAAAAGATCATATTTTCAGCTAAGGATATTGAATTTAAATTTCGAAACTCAAATAATGGAATTCACAAGTTCAATATTTCTGAGGAAAGTGGTCAGTTAATTGGAATCATGGGAGGTAGTGGAGTTGGTAAATCAACTTTGTTAAATGTGTTGAATGGAAATTTAACGCCCAATAGTGGTGAAATCAGAATTAATGATTTTGATATTCACAGAAATAAACTTTCTGTACAAGGCCTAATTGGTTTTGTTCCTCAAGATGATTTGTTGATTGAGGAACTTTCTGTATTTCAGAATCTATATTACAATGCAAAACTGTGTTTTAAAGATTATAGTGAAATTCAGATCTTGAAGAAAGTTTTGAAGATTCTGCAAGATTTAGATCTGTATGAAGTTCGAGACTTAAAAGTTGGTAACCCTTTGAATAAGTTTATTAGTGGTGGTCAGCGAAAGAGGATTAATATAGGTTTGGAGCTCATGCGAGAGCCTGCTATTTTATTGGTTGATGAACCAACATCTGGTTTGTCTTCAACCGATTCTGAAATGGTGATGAACCTGCTTAAAAGTCAAACTTTAAAAGGTAAGTTGGTTGTAGTGAACATTCATCAACCTTCATCGGATATTTACAAAATGTTTGATAAATTGTGGATATTGGATCGAGGAGGTTATCCAATTTACAATGGGAATCCAATTGATGCAATTGTTTATTTTAAAACACAGAATTCGCAGGTGAATGCTTCAGAAAGTGAGTGCGTAACTTGTGGGAATGTGAATCCAGAACAAATACTGCAAATTGTAGAGACTAAATTGATCGATGATCAAGGAAAACAGACTCGAGAAAGAAGAATTCTTCCGGTTGAATGGTATGAAAAATACAAGGAGAATATTGAAGCTAACCATTTGCCATTGCGTGCCGATAAAAAATTACCACAAAGTGATTTTAAAATCCCTGGCAAGATAAAGCAGTTTTCGATATTTTGGATTCGTAATGTATTATCGAAGCTAACAAATAAGCAATACTTAATTATTAACCTGTTCGAAGCACCGCTTTTGGCGGTGATTTTAGGCTATTTCACAAAATATACCACAGCAGCAGGATACTCCTTTGGCGATAATAAGAACTTCCCTGTGTTTCTGTTTATGTCGGTTGTTGTTTCTATGTTTTTAGGCTTAACGGTTAGTGCCGAGGAAATAATTCGAGATAAAAGGATTCTGCAACGAGAGAAATTCTTGAATTTGTGTAGGATTAGTTATCTGGCATCTAAAATTATTTTCTTGTTTGTTTTATCAGCGATACAATCCATTTCATTTGTGTTGATAGGCAATTACATTCTTGATATAGAAGGAATGATTTTTTCTTATTGGCTCGTGCTGTTTACCACTTCCTGCTTTTCAAATTTGGTTGGCTTAAATATTTCAGCGGGTTTAAATTCGGTTATCACCATTTATATTTTAATTCCTTTGATATTAGTTCCTCAGCTGCTTTTAGGTGGTGCTATGATTAAGTTTGATGATCTGCATTCAGGAATTACAGATAAGGTTTATGTGCCTATTGTGGGAGATATGATGACTACTAGATGGGCTTATGAAGCTCTTGCTGTAACGCAGTTTAAGGATAATGAGTTCGAAAAACACTTTTTTGAAAATGAGAAAGGAATTAGCGATGCATCTTTTAAGAGTTCCTTTTTAATTCCTAGAATAGAGTCTATTTTGTTAGACTGTGAAAGGAATATTGAATTTGAAAAAAATACAGAAGACACCAACGCTCAATTTCTGATGCTTCAAAATGAAATAGAAAGATTGGCTGAAGAAGCTGGTTTTAATGTATTTCCTGAAATTAAAGAATTGAATATTTATGATTTTAATTTAAATGTAGCAGAGAATACCAGACATTTTTTAGATAAAATAAAGTTGTATTACGTTGGTTTGGGAAGTGAATCTGGCTATAAGAAAGACTTTGAATATTCACGCTTGGTTGATTCTCTCGGGCGAGATGGTGTTTATGATTTTAAACAGAAATATTACAATACTGGCTTGGCCGATTTGGTTTTGAACAGAACAGAAATAAATAAAATGATTGAGGTCGATTATCAGTTGATTCAAAAGAAGGATCCTGTTTTTATGTATCCCGAATCTCGATTTGGACGATCTCATTTTTACGCTCCAGTAAAACGTGTAGGTGACTTTTATATCGATACCTTTTGGTTTAATCTGGCAATAGTTTGGTTAGGAACAGTTTTTCTATTTTTTACTTTGTGGTCTGATATTCTTCGTAAAGTGATGAATTACATAGAGGGAATTAAACTCGTTAGACGAGAGAAGAAAAGAAAGTAAAGCGCTAAGCTTTTTTTGCTGCAGCCCTTCTGTTGAGAAAATTTACCAGAAGCAAACTAAAGGCAATTACGCACATTCCAATAATTGAAATTACATCTGGATGTTCATCAGGTAGAATCATCCAGCTTAAGAATGCACCAAAAATTGGGATGATAAATTTCCATGTGTTTAGGTTGGAAACTTTAACCCCAGGACGTTGTAATAAGCCAAACCAAATTGTAATTGCAAAGGCAGAAACCATTGCTAACCATGCCAATGAATAATAATATTCGTTTGGGTGAATGGTAGTCCATGATGGATTTTCAACTGGGATTGAGATGAGCATTAATACGGCTCCTCCAATAATCATCGAGAAGGATGCTAGAACACGAGGTGGCATGTCTTTGGCATCTCGTGAAACAATTACATTGCCAGTACTCCCTACGATATTATTCAAAATTAAGATTCCAACACCAAGAGGGATTGTTGTAGACAGAACAAAATCTGCCCTTCCCAAGCTGATGATGCATACCCCAGTTAGACCCAATAGAATGGCCATTATTTTTTGCCAGTTCATTTTGTCATTTTTCAGCATAATATGAGCCATTATTGCTGCGAAAAGAGGTTGAGCTCCAATCAACATTGCACCTAAGGCTCCAGGTAAATAACTAATGCCAGTGTAAAATAATCCGTAAAGAAAGGTTGTCTGTAATAAGGCAACCCAAAGAATAAAGCGCCATCTTTTTTTAGATTCGAGTACTTTGTATTTTAAATCTTTTATGAAGGGTAATATGATAAGACCTGATAAGAAGAAGCGGATTCCTGCAAATTGAAGAGGAGTAGTGTACTTTAAACCAATTTTAATGGCAGTAAATGGTGTAGCCCAAAGTAAGCATGCGAATATGGCAAGTACTGTGGTTGATAGTAGAAACTTCTTCATGTAGGGAATTAATTATTTCTGCAAACTTAGGTAAAAAAACGGCTAATACTGAATAAAGAGAGGAAACAAAAAATCCCCACCAAAAAAGGGCAGGGATAATTCTATTCTGTTAGATCTGGGATCTATTTCTTTAACCATTTATCTAACCAGCTAGCAAATTCACGTTGCCATAAAATTCCATTTTGTGCACCAAGCACCCAATGGTTTTCTTCTGGATAATATAGGTATTTAGCAGGGATTCCTCTTAGGCGAGCAGCGTTGAATGCTTGCATGCCTTGCGAAGCGACAATACGATAGTCTTTTTCCCCATGGATCACCATGATTGGAGTATCCCATTTGTCAACAAATTTGTGAGGTGAGTTCGCGTAAGAACGCTGTGCAATCTTGTTGCTTTTGTCCCAGAAAGGTCCGCCAAGATCCCAATTTACAAACCACATTTCTTCTGTTTCAAGGTATTGTGCTTCTAAGTTGAACATACCATCGTGAGCAATAAATGCTTTAAATCTTTTGTTGTGGTTACCAGCTAACCAGAAAGCAGAGAACCCACCGTAAGATGCACCAACACAACCTAAGCGATCTTCATCAACATACTTCTCAGCTTTTACATTATCGATAGCCGAAAGGTAATCCTTCATGTTTTGTCCACCGTAATCGCCAGAAATTTGCTCACACCATTCTTTTCCAAATCCAGGAAGGCCTCTTCGGTTAGGAGCAACAACAACATAGTCATTTGCAGCCATCATCTGGAAATTCCAACGGTAGCTCCAAAACTGCGAAACAGTTCCTTGTGGTCCGCCTTGGCAGTAAAGCAATGCAGGGTATTTTTTATTTGCATCGAAATGTGGAGGCTTAATTACCCAAACCAACATTTGCTTGTTATCAGTGGTTTTTACCCATCTTTTCTCAACTGTAGCCAGGCTAAGCTGGTCTAAAATGTGTTTGTTTATGAAAGAGATTTCTGTTGCTTCGCCCGATGTTGCATCTACATTGTACAATTCAGCAGGCTTGCTCATGGATACTCGCTTTGCAATTAATTTGTCGCCAACAGGATGAATCGATTGGTAGTTGTGAACACCTTCTGTGATTTTGTGAATCTTAGCATCAGCTATATCCATACGGTAAATTTCATCAGTTGCATGCCAATCAGAAATAAAGTAGATAGACTTACTGTCTTTCGTCCATGTTAGGTGACCAGCGTTTTGATCGAAGCCTTTGGTCATGTATTTTTTCTCGCCAGTAGCTAAATCCAATAAAAACAATCTAATTTGATCGGCCTCATAACCTTCACGTTCCATGCTTTCCCAAGCCATGTATTTTCCATCAGGAGAAAATGCGATGTTTTGATCGTATCCCATCATTCCTTCAGTCATGTTCTTGGTTTCTCCATTTTCTACATTGTAGAAATAGATATCGGTATTGGTTGATGTAGCATAAGCAACTCCCGTTTTTTTACGAGAAGAATAAGCAATATTTTTGCCATCAATTGTCCAGCCTACTTGTTCCATTCCACCCCAAGGACGAACAGGAGCTTCCCATTTTTCACCTGGCATAAGGTCTTTACCATTTTTAAGCATTGCTCCTTTTGTAAGGTCAGCAACAAAAAGGTGAGTATAAGTTTCTACCCAATTATCCCAATGACGATAGAATTCATCTCCAATTACACGAGCATTTGCTTTGTCTAAATCAGGATGCTTGTCTTGAACGTTTTCTTCTAGTTTAACTTCTGCAGAGTAAACTATTTTTGATTCATCTGGAGAGAACTTAAATCCAGAAATACCACCTTTAATATCGGTTAATTGAACTCTACTGCTTCCATCTGCATTCATTTCCCATACTTGCACCGAGCCACTTTCTGCCGACATGAAAGCAATTTTTCCATCTTTTGTCCAGCTTTCGCCAAATTCTTTTCCTTTGGTGCTTGTGATTTGAGTAGCATCACCGCCAGCTACAGGTAGTGTGTAAAGATCTCTGTATGATTTGTTTTCTTCTTTGTTGAAATGGGTAACTCCGTAAAGAACCGTTTTTTCATCAGGTGAGATGCTTTCTCCTCCCATGCGTCCAAACGACCACAAAACCTCTGGAGTCATAATGTCTGATGCCAATTTGGTTTCGGGTGTTTTGTAAGATGAATCATCTTTTGGTTCCTCAGCTTTTTGTTGACAGGATGTTAATCCAGTAACAAGTGCTAAGCCTAGCAAAAGGTTTTTGTTTTTCATGATGGTATGTGTTTGTTGATTTAAATAAGTTTCAGCACGGTAAATGTAATGAAGAATGAACAATTATCAATGAACAAATAGGAATGAAATTGCCGTAGAGGGGTATTGCATACGTCTTTGGTGATTTTATGATTTGGTGCGAAAAACGAGATGCCATAAAAAAAGACCCTCGCAGTGCGAGAGCCTTTTTATTGTATTGTTTGAGAATTAATTATTCTGCAGGATTATTGATAGCGTCAATAATTTTAGCTTCTAATTCTTCTGCTAATTCTACGTTGTCGGTAAGTAATCTTCTAACACCTTCACGACCTTGTCCTAATTTAGTATCGCCGTAAGAGAACCATGAACCACTCTTTTTAATGATGTTGTAAGTAACACCTAAATCGATGATTTCACCAGTTTTAGAAATACCTTCACCATAAATGATATCGAATTCAGCTTTACGGAATGGAGGTGCAACTTTGTTTTTAACAACCTTCACACGTGTGTGGTTACCATTTACTTCATCGCCATCTTTAATTTGTCCAATTCTTCTGATATCCAAACGAACCGAAGCATAAAATTTAAGTGCATTACCACCAGTTGTTGTTTCTGGGTTACCAAACATCACACCAATTTTCTCACGCAACTGGTTAATGAAAATACAAGTTGTGTTTGTTTTGTTGATGTTACCAGTTAATTTACGAAGAGCTTGAGACATCAAACGAGCTTGTAAACCCATTTTTGATTCTCCCATTTCGCCTTCAATTTCCGCTTTAGGAGTTAGGGCTGCAACCGAGTCAATTACTACCAAGTCAATCGCCGAAGAGCGAATCAATTGATCTGTAATTTCCAATGCTTGTTCACCATTATCTGGCTGAGATATTAATAAGTTTTCAGTATCAACACCTAATCTTTCAGCATACGAACGATCAAAAGCGTGTTCTGCATCGATAATTGCTGCAATACCACCTGCTTTTTGTGTTTCAGCAATGGCATGAATAGCTAGGGTTGTTTTACCTGAAGATTCTGGACCATAAATTTCAATGATTCTTCCTCGTGGAAGTCCTCCCACACCCAAAGCCATATCTAAGGATAAAGATCCTGTTGAGATGGTTGGTACATCTACAATGGCATTGTCGCCCATTTTCATGATAGCACCTTTACCATAGGTCTTGTCGATTTTCTCCATGGTTAGCTGAAGTGCTTTCAGCTTTTCTTTGTTGATCTCTGCAACTTCTTTTGCGCTCATAATATATTATTCAATTATTTATTTTCTATTGTAACCCCATTTCAGAAAGAATCTGATTGGTGTGATCTTTCGTTTTTACTTTTGGAAATATTTTTTCGATTATTCCATCTTCCGAAATCACGAAAGTGGTTCTAATTACACCCATATATTCCCTGCCATAAAGTTTTTTCAATCCCCAAGCTCCATAAGCTTCCAGAATTTCTTTTTCTGTGTCAGCAATTAAATTAAATGCCAAATTGTATTTTGCAATAAACTTTTGGTGCGAGGCAATTTTATCTGGGCTTACTCCAATAACTTCAAATCCTTTTTTTGTAAGCTCATCGTAATTTTCATTTAAATTACATGATTCAGCAGTACATCCAGGTGTGTTGTCCTTTGGGTAAAAGTAAAGAATGACTTTTTTTCCTTTAAAATCAGATAGTTTTAATTCTTTTTCATCTTGATTTAAGCCAGTGAATTCTGGTGCTTTATCTCCTTCTTTTAATTGTGTCATCGATTCAATATTTGAAATACAAATATACCTTTATAAGACTACAGGTACGAATTTTTCTTGTTAAAATTATCAACCATTGAAGTTAAAAAAAAAAGCTTCTTAAAAGAGGTTTTTGAAATTTCTTTTTTGCCTTGTTATTTAAATATTTTGTTAATCTTAATCACTAGGTGCTAATTTCGTACTTACACATTATATATTATCTTTGTTATAAAATAATTACTATATTGACTTTTTGTTAAGTCCTGCATTTTTCATGAGCTAATTCCTAGGAATTGCTGATGATATTGCTGATGATTTGTTTTTTGTTGTTAACTGGAGGGAAGTATTTTATGTTTTACCGAATTCCATTTTCAAGAAATTAATTCTATGAATAATAAAATGAGATTACATTACAGCTTACTTTTTATTTCTTTTTTCTTCATTCAATTGGTGAATGCCCAAAGTTTTAGTGGAGGAAAAACGGAACAACAGATAGAGGAGGAAGCCTTTACTTTCTTCGATGGAGAGAACTATTCAGGAGCATTACCTTTGTATCAAGAATTAATAAATGTATACCCGCAGGATCCTGAATACAATTATTATTTGGGAGTTTGTCAGGTAGAGGAAAATAAAAATATTAAAGAAGCTATTCTTCATTTGAAAATTGCATCTGCTAAAAATGTGAATGCATCTGTGCCTTATTATTTGGGGCGTGCATTTCATATGGATTATCAGTTTAATTCAGCAATCCGCTATTACCGTAAATTCAGAGAGTATTATAAGAAGAAATCGATTGGTATTGATCGACTTATAGAGATGTGTCAGAACGGTCTTCCTCTTGTGAATTCTTATTATGTTGTAGATTTGAAAAAGAAGAAAATAGTCGATCGCAATGAGTTTTTTAGATACTATACAGTTGAGGGGTTTGGCGATAGATTATCAAAGAAAAGCAAGTCGATTAAATCAAGATACGATGGAACAGGTGATAAAGATGTAGCCTGTTTAGCGAACAAAGGTCAATACATTTATTTTTCTAGTTTTGGAAAGAATAAAAAAACAGGAAGAGATTTGTATAGAGCCAAAAGATTGAAAAATGGTGGCTGGGGAGAATGGGAAGCACTTACTGCTTTGAATACGGTTTACGATGAGGTATATCCTTTCATGTCTAATGATGGCAGAACACTTTACTTTAGTTCGCAAGGGCATAATAGCATGGGTGGATTTGATATCTTCAAATCGATTTACAATGAAATTTCAGATACTTGGACGGAGCCTCAAAATATTGGGTTTCCAATAAATTCCACATCGAATGATTTGTTTTTTGCAACGGGATTAAATGAGGAATATGCGAATTTCATCTCCAGTAGAGAGAATGGTAAAAATGAAGTTACCATCTATAAAATTAAACTCGCAGATTATTCTGAGCAAAAAGTTGTTATGAACCCTGGCTTGTTGGCGGATATTGCTGTGTTGAAAGAAGGAAGTTCTACTACTACAAATAGGTTTGCTGGTAATAAGACAAATGAACCTCAATACGCGATGAAGTATAATGAGAACGATTTTCCGTATTTTAACTTTCCTGTTAATAGTGAATTGACTTATCATTATTTAAATGAATTTAAGTCGAATCAAGCGAAAGAAATTTTTATTGAAGCTAAAAATGATCAATTCAACTCTGATAGTTTGATTGGAACAACCGACGGATTAAGAAAGCAGCTGAGTGGTTTGGAAGGAATGTCGCATAATGCACTTGCTAATAAAATATCGAAATTAGAACAAAAGTCGTTTGAATTAACAAAGCAAGCAGAAAATAAACTGGTTCAAGCTAAAACGACAGAGGCAACTTACCTTGCTGAAAATATTATTGGTACCGTAAGTGCAGAGGTTCGAACTCAGCCTAAAAAGGAAAAATTAGTGATGAGTTCGGAGAAGCTTTCTACTACAAATGTGAATTCAAGATCAGACTTTAAATATGATACATCAAATGAGCATGGCTACGTGTATCATTTACAGGTAGGAGTATTCTCGAATAGAGCCGAATCTAGTTTCTTTTCTGGATTAGATGCTGTAAAAGAGGAGATTGTTGGTAATGGAAAACTGTATAAATATATGGTTGGAAATTACATGACTTTTGCGGATGCTAAAAAAGAAGTTCCGGAGGTTAGACAATTGTTTCCAAATACTTTTGTTGTGGCTTACAAAGATGGTGTTAAAGTTAGTTTAGCATCAGCGCTTAAAGTTACCGATCAAGATTACAAACCAACACCACAGGTAAAACCAGATATTACTTCTGTTCCTAAAACAACAGCAGTAGTAGGTGATGATAAGGTTAGTTTCAAAGTTCAAGTTGGCGCTTTTTCCAGTGAAGTTCCTGCTGATGTGAAAGAGAAATTAGTGAAATTCTCAAAATATGGTGTTAATTATAGTAAAGACTATAGGGATTATACCATTTGTACAGTAGGAAACTTTGATTCTTATAGCAAAGTGAGTAAATTAAAAATGGAATTAAGAGAAGCCGGCTTGAGTGATGCCTTTACTGTTGCTTTTTCGGGTAAAGATAAGATTACGATTCAACAGGCTCTTGAAATTCTAAGACAGTAATTTTAATTCCTGATGTTAGAGTGTAAGGATACAGAAATAGACAAAAAGGAAGAAGATGCGATAAATGATCTTCTTAATCGGAATACATTATTATTGATTAATGATGATTTTCACACCTTTGATTTTGTCGTAGAAGCATTAGTTGATGTGTGTAGGCATGATCCTAATCAGGCTGAGCAGTGTGCTTACATCACGCATTACAAAGGCAAATGCGATGTGAAGAAGGGAAAGATGAGTACGATTAAGCCAATGCGAGACCTATTGGCTGAAAAAGGATTAAAAGTTAAAATTGTATAGTATCTAATAACTTATAAATATAGTTCATGACCATTTTTATTATTGTTCTTCTTATTGTTTTAGGAATTGGTTTGTTGCTGTTGGAATTTTTGGTAATTCCTGGAGTCACGGTTGCAGCTTTAGGAGGTGTATTGATGATTGGTGGTGGAATTTATCTTTCATATGATCATTATGGTAGCTCCATTGGGCATATGACGGTTTTAGGAACCTTAATTTTTTGTGGTATCTCATTAGCTGTGGCTTTAAAGTCTAAAACATGGCAAAAAATCATGTTAAAAGCAGAAATAGATTCTAAAGTTGAAAAGTTAGAGTCAGAAGATATAACTGTTGGGGATCAGGGCATATGTGTATCTCGTTTAGCTCCAATGGGAAAAATTAAATTGAATAAGAAAATTGTTGAAGCAAAATCTACTGGCGTTTATATTGATGAAAAAACAAATGTAGAGGTTGTTGACGTTATTGATAAGATTGTAATTGTAAAACCTATTTAAAATTATTCTAATGGAAATTGGTGCATTGGCGTTATTGATTGTCGCAATTGGAGTGGGTATGTACATTTTGTTTGTATTTATTCCTGTTGCTTTATGGTTCTCTGCTCTTTTATCAGGAGTGAGAATTTCCTTAATTCAACTTGTTTTTATGCGTTGGAGAAAAGTTCCTCCAAAGGTTATTGTAAGTGCTCTAATTGAAAGTACAAAAGCAGGACTTGAATTAAATAGAGATGAATTGGAAGCCCATTTTTTAGCAGGCGGACATGTGTCTCAAGTAACTCATGCGTTGGTTTCAGCATCAAAAGCAAATATCGATTTGACTTTTAAAATGGCTACTGCAATTGATTTGGCTGGTAGAGATGTTTACGAAGCCGTTCAAATGAGTGTAATTCCTAAGGTGATTAACACGCCTCCTGTTACTGCTGTTTCGAAAGATGGTATTCAGTTAATTGCAAAGGCAAGGGTTACTGTAAGAGCTAATATTCGTCAATTAGTTGGTGGTGCTGGAGAAGAAACAGTATTGGCAAGAGTTGGTGAAGGTATTGTATCTTCTATTGGTTCGAATGAGTCGCATAAATCGGTTCTAGAGAACCCAGATTATATTTCAAGGGTAGTTTTGGAAAAAGGATTAGATGCAGGTACAGCTTTCGAGATTTTATCGATTGATATTGCTGATATCGATATAGGAAAAAATATTGGTGCTGTTCTTCAAACAGATCAAGCTGATGCAGATTTGAAAATTGCACAAGCTAAAGCTGAAGAAAGAAGAGCTATGGCTGTTGCATCTGAACAAGAAAATAAATCTCTTGCTCAAGAAATGAAAGCAAAGGTTATTGAAGCAGAAGCAGAAGTTCCAAAAGCAATGGCTGAAGCATTCAGAAATGGACAATTGGGAATTATGGATTATTATCGCATGAAGAATATCGAAGCGGATACTAGCATGAGAGATAATATTGCAAAACCTTCCGATAAAGGGAAAAAGAAATAAGAAAAATTGATTTTAGATACTCGCTGGAGAGCATTTTATATGCTCTCCAGCTTTTTTTTTAGATTAAATGAAAAAAAAATCAATCGCAATCTCATTGATTTCTAATTTACTATAATGAAAAGTGTATGAAACTTGGATTAATGCGGAGAAAATATTTTGCACATCTGAAATTTTTACATACTTTTGCTACCGCAATAACGGAGAGGTGGGAGAGTGGCTTAATCCACCAGTTTGCTAAACTGACGTACTGTGTAACGGTACCGGGGGTTCGAATCCCCCTCTCTCCGCTAAGTTTTTTTAAGATATTGAATTTTCGGGGTGTAGCGTAGCCCGGTTATCGCGCCTCGTTTGGGACGAGGAGGTCGCAGGTTCGAATCCTGCCACCCCGACGAAAATTTTTAGAGGAGTTGTTAAAACTTCTCTTTTTTTATCTTAAGAGACTAACGAAATTAATTTTTCGGGGTGTAGCGTAGCCCGGTTATCGCGCCTCGTTTGGGACGAGGAGGTCGCAGGTTCGAATCCTGCCACCCCGACTAAGAAGAGAGAATCTATTTGTAGATTCTCTCTTTTTTTATGCAATAACTTACCAAATTTGATCTGAAGATTGATCGATTCCTTACATTTGTACTCAACTTACTAAACAACACAACAACAAAATGGAATCAATAAAAGAAATATATCGTATTGGCTGTGGTCCCTCTAGCAGTCATACAATGGGACCTAGAAAGGCAGCTGAGCAGTTTTTGGCACGGAACCAAAATGCAGGTAAATTTGAGGTTACCCTTTTTGGCAGTTTAGCTGCTACAGGAAAAGGGCACTTAACCGGTGTTGCTATTGAAAGTGTATTTGAAGGAAGAGATTTAGAGCTGATCTGGAAGCCTGAAGAGTTTTTGGAAAAGCATCCAAATGCAATGAGGTTAAAATCATTTGATGCAGAAGGAACTCTACTGGAAGAATGGACTGTTTATAGCGTTGGTGGTGGTGCTATTATTGATGACAATACTGAATTGGCATCAAATGTAATTTATGATCTAACAACAATGGATCAGATATTAGCATGGTGTAAAAGCAATGAAAAGCAACTGTGGGAATATGTTGAGTTAAGAGAAGGTAAAGAAATTTGGGCTTTTTTAGATGAGGTTTGGGCGGCAATGAAAAAGGCGATAAAAACTGGAATGAACAATGAAGGAGAATTGCCTGGTGGCTTGAGATTGCCTAGGAAATCCCACCTGTATCATTTAAAAGCAAAAACGTATAGTGGTCCAATGAGGAAGCGGTCTATGCTCTATGCATATGCATTGGCAGTTTCAGAGGAAAATGCTGCTGGCGGGATAATTGTTACTGCTCCAACCTGTGGTGCTTGCGGTGTTCTTCCCGCTATTTTATATTATCACAAAAAGTTTTATAAGTTTGGAAAGAAAGATATTTTAAAAGCACTAGCTACAGCTGGTTTAATTGGAAATTTAGTGAAAACCAATGCTTCTATTTCTGGGGCTGAAGTAGGTTGTCAGGGAGAGGTTGGTACAGCTTGTGCAATGGCATCTGGGGCAGCAACACAATTACATGGAGGAACAGTATATCAAGTTGAGTATTCTGCAGAAATGGGCTTAGAGCATCATTTAGGATTGACATGTGATCCTGTGTTAGGTTTAGTGCAAATTCCTTGCATAGAGCGGAATGTATTTGCTGCAGCAAGAGCCTTAAATCACAATACGTTTGCCTTATTGTCAGATGGTCGTCATAGGATTAGTTTCGATCAGGTAACCGAAACCATGATGAAAACAGGCTTGGATTTATCTTATTCTTATAAAGAGACCTCTTTAGGCGGTTTAGCCTCATTAAAAGGATTTACGTATCGATAAAATAATTACAATGAGCTTAATTTAAACTTAAATTAAGCTCATTTATAGGTAAATGTATTTGTTTAGAATGCTTTGCATGGTTTCAAGACTGATTGGTTTTGATAAAAAATCTTCACAACCAGCAAGTCTAGCTCTTTCTTTGTCTTCTTTAGTAGAATAAGATGTCTGCGCAATGATAGTTGAATTAGGTTTTATTTTTTTGATTTCAATAGTTGCTTCGTAGCCATTCATTTCGGGCATTTTAATGTCCATGAAAATCAGTTCAAAATCCTCTTTCTTACATATTTCAAGGGCTTCTTTTCCATTTTTAGCATGAATTAATTTACAGTTCGGAGCAATTTCTTCAAGTAAAGTTTCGAAATAGAAATAGTTAATTTCTTCGTCTTCAGCTATTAGAATTTTATGCTTTCTTACTTTTGTATTCTTCTCATTCTGTGTTGAATCAGAACCATCACTTTTAAAGGGTATTGTTAGTAGAAAAGTGCTTCCTTTCCCTATATTTGATTCAAGTTTAATATTGCCTCCAAGTAATTCAATATTTTCTTTTACAATCGATAATCCAAGTCCTAAGCCACCGATTTTTTTGCTGATTTCACTTTCTCCCTGAGAAAACCTTTCGAAAATTTGTCCCTGACGAGTTTTTGAAATACCTAGTCCGGTATCTTTTACGTAAAATTTTAACTCATCCTTTACAAGTTTGTACCCAATTTCAATGAAACCATTTGGTGTGTATTTTATTGCGTTCTCAAGTAGGTTAGTGAATATTTTACTCAATTTGCTTTCGTCTGATATGATATTTGTCTCGCGGTCGGTAAGTCCTTTCTTGATGTATAGAGCAATGCCTTTTTCTCTTGCTTTGGGTTGGAAAATAGTAAATAGTTCGGTTAGTAAGTTGTTTAGGTTAAATGATTTATTTACTACTTGAACATGTTTTGTTTCCAAGGCAGAAATTTCAAGAATATCATCAATAATCCTAAGCAGTTGATTTCCGCTACTTTTTATGATGTTAATATACTGCTGCCTTTTTTCGGGTGTCGTTTTTTGTAGTTCTAAAAAATCAGAAAAACCAAGAATAGCATTCATTGGTGTTCGAATTTCATGTGATAGATTTTGTAGGAATTCAGATTTTAATTGATCACTTTTTGCCGCAATAGCTATGGTTTTAACAAGCTCCTCGTTTTGCGATTTGTATTCTTTATTTAGCCTTTCAAACTCTTTGTTGTGGGTTAATATTTGTTCTTCTGTTTGTTTTTTATTGGTGATATCCTGAATGTGACCAATCGCATACATGAAATCTCCATTGGAATTGTATATCGGACTAACAGATGTTAATCCCCATTTAATTTGATTATTCTTGTTTAGATATCTTTTTTCTAAGGTAAAACTTATAGCGCTGGTTATGCTTTTATTGAATTGTTTTTTACTCTTAACTAAATCATCAGGGTGGGTTATGTCTAAAAAAGTTTTCGTTTGTAATTCTTCTTTTGAATAGCCTAGGATATTGCACATTGCATTATTTACGGAAACTAAACTTCCTGCATGATTCGAAATTACCATTCCGACGTTTGTAGCTTCAAATGATAGCCTAAATTTGTTTTCACTTACTTTTAATGCTTCTTCCGCTTTCTTTTTTTCAGTTATGTCTATTGTTGCCAATAATGCTTTAGCTGATTTAGTGTAACTTTCATCAATAAATAATTTCAATAGAATTTGTCTAGGTTCTCCATGAAGAGTTTTAATTTCTCCTTCTATTTCGAATTTATTTTTCCCTTCTGATATTGCAATTACCTCTTCTTTAAAAACTTCAAATGATTTATTCGTAAATATTTTGTCCAAATTTCCTAAGAGCTCTTCCTTGCTTTTAGCCTGATGAAGTTGAAGTGTTGCTCGGTTTACATCAGTTGCTTTTACTTTTTGTGAGCACAGTAAAAGTGCTTCTGGATTTTTATCAAAGAATTCTCTAAAATCATGAACCCCTTCTAGCTTTAATGAGTCGATGTAATCTATTAATTCTGTAAAATCTTCTTCCCATAAGGGAATTGGAGAATCGTTAAACATTGTTTCATATCTTAAACGTGTTGCGATATGCTCCTTTTCGATATTTTTGCTTTGTGTGATATCAGTAGTGATACCTAATAAGCCGATCACCTCTTTGTAGTGGTAAAGAGGAATTTTACTTGTTGAAATCCAAGCATTTTCACCTTTAAAGTTCTGATAAACTTCTTCAGTATTCAAAATAGGCTTTTCGTTTGTTATAACATTTCTATCTTCTTCCCAATGCCTGTTGGTTTGCTCAGGCGAAGGATAAAAATCAGAATCAGATTTACCAATAACATCTTCAGGGTTATTTAGTCCAATAGCTTCAGAGAATTTTCTATTGCACCCTAAATAGCTTAGCTTTTTATCCTTCCAAAAGATTTGATTAGGCATATGATTTAGAAGAAGAGTTAGGAAGTTTGTCTGGTCTTCAAGTTTCTGTTCTGTAAGTTTTCTTTTGGTTATATCTAGAAGAATTGCGTGTATGTTTAACGGATTTCCATTTGTGTCGTAATCAATCTTTCCATTGGCAGTTATCCAAATAACTTGTTTGTTATCTCGAATCATTCGAAATTCGGTATGGCACTCTTTGGATTGATTGTTAATATTGTGAGATAAATTGTTCGTAAAGTTTTGTCGATCTTCAGGATGAATGTTTTGATAAAAACTTTCAATGGTATTTCCAAAACTACCGTTTGTAAACCCAAGAATTTCTTCAGCAATTGATGACCACTTAATTGTGCGATTTTTTAAGTCCCAATTTGAATGAATTATTTTAACAGAGCTGAAAGAGTAGCTGCTTTCATTTGAGAAGTTGATTTTTTTATTTTCAAGTTCAGTTATTTGTGTTTTAAGATCTTTAATTTCTTGTAATAGTTCTACATTTGTCTTTTTAGTTTGATTCCCCATAGTATCCAATTAAAGATATCACTGAACTTTTAATCCGTGAAATTGAGTTTTGAATTATATTAAAAATAAGGATTTTAGTTCTTTATTCAAAATACCTCTAAAATCAATAAATATTAGGTTTATGTTTCTGTTTACATGGTGTCTTTGATAGGGAATTTAATTGTTTTTCACCTAAAAAAGGAAAATGTAATGCAGCTCACAGTTTGCTTAAGAAAATGGTTATATATTGTGCTTGTAAGTTAATTCTGAATTAGTTTGCAATTTTAGTAGTTTTAGAAAAAAAAAGGATAATGAAATCGAAGAAGAAATATAATACCATTGAAATGTTGCTTCGTATTGTTACAGCGATTATTTTAATTCAAACTTTACATTTTAAATTCTCAGGACATCCAGAGGCGATCCATATTTTTTCAACAATTGGGATGGAGCCTTGGGGGAGATTTGGCGTTGGAGTTCTTGAGTTGATTGCTGGGCTTATGTTTTTCTTGCCAAATTTATGGAAGTATGCAGCATTAATTACTGCTGGCTTAATGATTGGAGCATTAGGGTTTCATTTATTTACACCAATAGGAATTGAGGTTGAATACAATGGAACAAGTGATGGAGGACAACTGTTTGGTATGGCTATAATTGCATTGGTTTTTAGTTGCTTCTTAATTTATAGAGCTGGGATTTCTAATATTTACCGACAAATGTTTAAAAAATAAGATTTGCATATGGGAAGTGATATCTCTTATCAGGAAAAATGTGCTTGTGCGCAAAGTAGTTTTTGTACTTATGTTGAGGGATTAGAAAATTACTCGCAAGTGGAAAAAGACTATTTAACGAAAATTATTCTAGGCAATAACTTATCGGGGATATTATATGTTAGTTCTGCTTTAGCAGCATGGAGTTTTATTGTGGGTATTATTGATGCGATGTTGTTTCCAGGTGTTATTGTATATGCAATTTTTCATGGAGTGATTGATTATAAAGTTTTGACACCACTCATTGTTTTTTCAGTTGGAAATTTCGTAGCTAAACTTATTTATATTGCTGCAAATCTTAAAGGTAAGGTGAAATTCTATGATATATTCATCACGGCTCTACCTTATGCAGGTTCGGCATATTTATTAAAAAAGTTTTTTGTAAATGATCAATTGCTTTTTAAAGCAGTAATTTCCTATCTGAAAATGAAGAAGGATATTGTGAAAAAAAAGATTTTTAGAATGTTTAGAAATAATAGATAAATAGAATTAGAGAATGGTTTTGAATATGAGTAGAGTAATAGGACTAATAAGTATAATTATTGGCTTAAGTTTTTCAGGAATGGCACAACAGCAAGATTCCAGAGGGTATATTGTAAAAGTAGGCGATCAAGCTCCAGAATTTAAGGTAAGTTTAACAGATGGTACTAGTTTACAGTTGTCTGATTTGAAAGGGAAAGTTGTTATGTTGCAGTTCACTGCAAGTTGGTGTGGAGTCTGTCGAAAGGAAATGCCTTTTATTGAGAGTGATATATGGCAAAAGCACAAGAGCAAAGATTTTGCATTGTTTGCAGTAGATTTAGATGAACCGATTGAAAAAGTAGAGAAAATGATATCTGCAACGGGAATAACTTATCCAGTTGCTTTGGATGATGGTGCAAAAGTGTTCACAAAATATGCGCATAAAGAAAGTGGCGTAACAAGAAATGTTATCATCGATAAAAGCGGGAAAATAATCTATATGACTCGATTGTTTAACCACGAGGAATTTAACGCAATGAAAAAAGTAATTGAAAAAGAATTATTGAAATAAAAATAAGCGATTGATTTTCTCAATCGCTTATTTTATTTTTATCCTTTTGAGTGAAGGGCAATGTGATTGCCTTCTGTGTCTGCAAATATTGCAAAATACCCAATTTCAGGACTAATTTGAGTTTTAGGAACTACAATCCCACCTCCAGAACTTTCTACTTTGTTGAGGATCGTATTTAGGTTTTCCCCTCCGTTTAAGTAGACTAACGTTCCTTCCTTGCTAGGTTTGTGCATATCGCCTTTTACTATAGCACCACCTACACCTTCATTTTCCTGATCATATGGAAAAAATCCCATTAAATCTGATCCTATTTGTTCTTGTGGCATATCAAAATTGAGGATTGAACTATAGAATTTTTTTGCTCGATCAAAATCCGTTACTGGTATTTCAATCCAGTTAAAAGTATTTTTCATATTATCCATGTTTTGTGAGGTATTTAAATTATACAAAAGAATGGATAATGTCAATAGAAGGTATAAAAAAAAGGGCGGTGACTAGCCGCCCAAAACTACTACTTAAATTTACTTATGAATAAGTGCATTTAATCACATAAGTGCTTAAAAGACTTTGTTCAGGAGGTAAAGTTAACGTTTGTTTGTAATTTGTATTGTTAATTTGAACACTTTTTTATGAAAGATGCTTTTTACGGTGTGAATCAACATTTATTGATGAATAGTAATTCCATTTTATTTAAGATAAGATCACATAATCTGAGTTTATGAATTGTTTTTATTCTATTTGAAAAGCATTAATAATAGCTTGAAAATAGGTTTAATTTAAATGTAAATAGCAGTGTTGTGAACTCTTCTTTACTGATTTTAACTTATTGCATGGTTGGTTTATGAAATATTTTAAATTTTAAAATTGCTCTTGTATAGTGTTCTCAGTCGAAAATTCCTTAATTTTATGCCTATCTTGATAAGATTAAGGAATAAGTTGGGATGAATGTTAATTTTTTTAGCGCTAAGGGTTTATGGATAAGGAATTTGTTCAAATAATAGAAAAAGTAAGGGCTTATTTATACAAGAATGGAATAGATGGGTTCTCTTTTGAAAAGATGAAAGATTTTGGCGTGTCACCATCTGACGTTTCAAAATTTGTGAATTCGGTAGAGGAGTTGGTTGAGAAAATTCTTGAATACGAACGGAAATCTTTTGAGTCAATATTTTTACAATACAATTTTGAAGGGCAAAATGCCATAGATATATTATTTATTGTTAGTCAGGAGATTAATGATCGTTTTGAGGATGTGACTCCATCGATTACAATGGAGTTAGAGAGCCATTTTCCAGAGGTTTATCAAAAGCATATGGCCGATAGAATGGAATTTATATTCGATAAAATTCAGATCAATATTCAAAAAGGAATTGATCAGGGAATGTATCGTGATGATTTGAGTTGTGAGATGGTAGGACGCATGTATCTTTCAAGATTGGAAGATATGCATAATCCTGAATTGTATCCTCCGGAGAGATTTAAATTCGGAACCATTTATGATACAATGATAGATGAATTTGTTAAAAGTATAGGTACTGAGGGTGGTATCAGTTATTATCGCCAACGTAAACAATTATTGGGAGTATTAAGTTTTGGAAGATAAAATGAAAATTTCACTAGCACCTCTTCAGGGATATACTGATTGGGTTTTTCGACAAGCATATAAAAAGCATATAGGGGGCATAGATCAATTCTATACCCCTTTTCTAGTAATGCAAAATTCAGGTGTTTTAAAGTCTTCTCACAAACGTGAAGTTGAGCCATTTTTAGAACGTAAGGATGATTTAATTCCACAGTTTTTAGGTGGATCTGTAGAGGAATTTCAATTTTTTGAAAAATATTTTTCTGACTTAGGCTATGAGAAAATGAATTGGAATTTGGGTTGCCCATTTCCTATGGTAACGCGAAAAACAAAAGGTTCGGGGCTACTTCCTCATGCCGATAAAATAAAATCTATTTTGAGTGATGGATATTCTAGTAAAATTGATCTATCCATAAAAATGAGGTTAGGCTTAGAAGATAAGCAAGAGATTTTTCCTGTTTTGGAGATCTTAAAAGATATGAACCTTACAGATATCATTATTCATCCACGTTTGGGAAATCAAATGTATAAAGGAAATGCCGATCGTGATTTTTTTAAAGAAGTACAAGATCGATTTGATTTCCCAATAGCTTATAATGGTGATATTGAAACGCAAGAAGATTTTCTGAGCTTGAAAGCTGATATACCTAATTTGAAGGATGTGATGATTGGTCGTGGTATTCTAAGAGATTATTGGTTGCCTCATAAAATAAAAGGTTTGGATATTCCTTCTGCAGAGGAGAAGAAACAGATTTTACGAAAAATGTACGCAGAAATATTCGATACATACTCTTCATTTTTAAGTGGTGACACTCAACTCTTACAAAAAGTAAAGCCTTTTTGGGAGTATTTTTCAAGTCATTTCGATAATGAAAGAAAAGTATACAAAGGGATAAAAAAATCTGGAGGATTTAAAAAGTACGAACAGGCTGTTGCATTTGCCTTTCAACAAAATGTAAAGGAATAGTTTATGAAATTTGATATTGAAGTAAACGAACAGTTTCTTCATGTGAGTTTCGACTCACCTGTTCGGATGCTAAGTTCAGCAATTTTAAATGGAGGTATTCAAATTGCTGATCATTTTCTGAACACAAAGGTAGATGCTAATTTTAGAGGCGAAAAGACCAATTTTGAAGCTCCTGATCTAACATTGAAAAAAATAGCCGATTCAGAAAAGTGGATTGGGAACTGTGTAGGGATGATGACTGCTGCTTTAATGAAGTCTTTTCGAAGAGTGAGGTTGGAAGAGCAGGGTGTGTGGATTGAAGTTTTTGTGACTTCGGGAGTTTCTAATGCACGAAGAGCTGGTGATATTGCTGATTACCAGTTCATGAATGAAGCATGTGATAAGGTAGGTACCATAAATATTTTGGTGTTGACAAATGCCAATCTATCAGATGCAAGTTTGGTGGAGTGTGTAATGATGATTGCAGAAGCGAAATCTGCTTGTTTGCAAGATCTGAATGTAAAAAGTCCAGTAAGCAATCTTATTGCTACGGGTACAGGTACCGATTCAACAGCAATTGCTTGTGGAAGTGGTCCAGATGTGCAATATTGTGGTAAGCATGTTTTGTTTGGAGAGATCCTTGCAAAAGCTACCTATAAAGCTGTTCAAGATTCTTTATCAGTCAAGATGTAATTTTCGATAAAAAGGAGTCTATCATTAATGGATCCCTTCGGAAGCTCAACAATTGTAAACCCTAACTCCTGATAAGTGCTTCTTAGAAAAGATGATATTTCTAGGGCATCTTCAAAAGATTCTGGTCTTTCATCATCATTAATAAAAATCTCTTTCCAAGGCGGAGCTAAAAATATGCATTTGTTGTAATCTTTGCATTTTTCAAAATATTCACTGGGTACGGTCAATCCTCCTCTTCTAACATAGGCAATAATGTCTGGCAAGCCGCGGTCGAAAAAACAATTGCTTGTAGGTGTACAATCCGATAGTTGCTTGCTCATACGCTCAAAACAAATATCTGCAAACTCGGCTAAATTTTTCCAAGGAACTTTATCTCCACCAATTTGGTGTTGTTCCTGAATAATTATACGCGATATTTCTTCAAAGCATTGATATCCTTTTGCTGATAATGCATTTAGAAGACTTGATTTTCCTGATCCAGGACCTCCAGTTATAATATAGCGGTTTTCGCACTTACTCATACGCTAATTTTCTTCTTTTAGGTGGCTATAGAATAGATCCATGTCTATGTTTTCTCTTATCAAATTAGCTAATTTATTGTACTGATTTTCTTTGAATTCCTGGTAGTCAAAACGATCGGTTATTGCTGAATCGAAACCAGATAAAAGATCTTCAATGACAATGGAATTGTCTAGTATTCCGTGAATGTAGCTTCCCCAACAGTTTTGGTTCAATAAATAACCATCCGTTTTTCCATTGTTTAGGATATTTAAAGGCTGCTCTTCAGTTTTTGCTTTGGTTGCACCCATGTGAATTTCATATCCAGTACAATCTTTTTTATTATTTTTAAAAGAGAACAAGCATTGCTCTGTTAATTTGTCATTGGTTATTGATGTTTCGACAGGTAATATTCCCAAGCCAGATATTTCTTTTATATCCCCTTCAATTCCCATTGGGTCGGTAATTTTTTCTCCCATCATTTGATAGCCACCACATATCCCAATCAATTTTTTACCATTTTTATGTGCTTTAATAATGGATAGAGCAACGCCATTTTGTTTTAGCTCTTGCAAATCTGAGATGGTATTTTTACTTCCAGGGATGATGACAATATCCGCAGCCTCAATTTCAAGCGGATTATTGGTGTAAAATAAATGAATTCTAGGATCGTGTTCCAAAACATCAAAATCAGTGAAATTGGCCATTCTTGGCAGAATAATTACAGCACAATTTATTTTGTTATCGCTCGATTTTGTCGATTTTTTTTCAAGGCTAACAGAGTCTTCTTCTTCAATGTGGATATCTCTAAAATAAGGAAGAACACCAACTACAGGCTTTCCTGTAAGATCTTCAATGATTTTTTTTCCATCTTCGAATAATCTAATATCACCTCTGAATTTATTGATTAAAATGCCCTTTATTTGTTTTCGTTCAATTTCTGATAAAAGCGCGATGCTACCGTATACACTTGCAAAAACGCCTCCCTTATCTATATCAGCAATTAAATAAGTAGCAGCATTCGTTTCAACAGCCATTCTCATATTGGTAATATCCTTATCTTTTAAATTTAATTCGGATATGCTTCCGGCGCCTTCCAATACAATTGGATTGTATTTTTTGTTTAATCTGTGAAAGGCAGATTTTGCTTCATGAAATAAAGCCATCTTATTATTGCCCATGAAATACTCAACAGCAGATTGAGTTCCAACCGGTTTTCCATTTAAGACAACCTGTGAACTTTTGTCGTTTGTTGGTTTCAACAAAATTGGATTCATGTCTGTATGACAAGCTAAACCACAAGCTTCGGCTTGAACAGCTTGTGCTCTGCCGATTTCTAATCCTTCTGGTGTAGCATAGGAGTTTAAAGACATGTTTTGTGCCTTATATGGTGCTGGAGAATATCCATCTTGTTTTAAGATTCTACAAAAACCAGTGTTTATAATGCTTTTCCCAACATCAGATCCAGTTCCAACAAACATTAAAGGTCTTAATTTATCCATGAGGCATTAATTTATAGTGTTGAGATGATGAATTAATAGGCCCCAAAATTAGTTTTTTTTTGTTGAGATATTTTGTTGTAAAGCAGTTGAATTGGTAAAAAAATGCAATGCTTATGAAAATTATTGATTCAGTGTTGGTTTTTTGCTTGAGTGAAATGGTTCTAAATTTGTTGGATGTGTTGTTTTAGATTTTGTTTACTTATAGATTGTTAATAAAATTGCTAATTTTGTAATGAATTGTAACAAGAGTAACAATTCAATGTAAATAAAATAATTGCTATAAAACCTATTCTTACATCTGAAATATAGATGAAAGCTAGGCTTTACCTAACTAAACTATTAACTAATGAAAGTTCAAATTGATGAAGTAGATCAGAAAATTCTATCTTACTTGATTAAAAATGCTAGAATTCCTTTTTTGGAAATTGCACGAGAGTGTGGAATATCGGGTGCCGCAATTCATCAACGAGTAAAAAAACTTGAAGATGCAGGGATTATTGATGGATCACGTTTTATTGTAAAACCGAAAGCATTAGGTTATGAAGTTTGTGCTTACGTTGGGATTTCTTTAGATCATGCACATCAATATAAAAGTGTTGTAGAAAAGATTGATGCTATTTCGGAAATAGTTGAATGCCACTTTACAACTGGGAATTTTACATTTTTAGTGAAAGTGTTGTGCCGAGACAATCAACATTTGATGGATATATTGATTAATACGCTTCAGAATGTACCTGGAGTGTCTAAAACAGAAACATTTATTTCTTTAGATCAAACAGTCGATCGAGAAATTAAATTATAAGATTACATTCAATCCAAATTAAAAGCCTCCTCTGTGGAGGCTTTTTTTATGTCTATAATTTAACGCTTATCAGCCTAATTATATGACTCTTTTTTTTTATCTTTCTGCCTCAAAATACAAATACTTAAAATTCAATAAAACATGTTTCCAAAAGAAGTATATATCAAAAGGCGTAATGAGTTACGCGAAATAATGAAGGATGGAATAGCATTGGTGTTGGGTAATCCTGATGCTCCAATGAATTGTGCTGCAAATATTTATCAGTATCGCCAAGATAGTACATTTTTGTATTTCTTTGGCTTAGATCATCCAGGATTTGCTGGAGTTATGGATATCGATAACAATAAAGATTACATTTTTGGTGATGATGTTGATATTGACGACATTATTTGGATGGGACCTCAGCCAAGTGTGAAAGATCAAGCAGAGAAGGTTGGAATTGAGAATTGTGTAGGATCTTCTGATTTAAAAACGTTTGTAGAAGAGGCTATTAAAGCTGGACGAAAAGTTCATTTTCTTCCTGTATATCGTGCAGAGAATAAAATCCTTATTCACGAATTACTAGGTACATCACTAAATAAAATAAAAGAAGACGCATCGGTTGAATTTATTAAAGCTGTAGTGGCTCTCCGTGAAATTAAAGATGAGTACGAGATTAAAGAGCTAGAACGTGCGGCTGCAGTAGGTTATGAAATTCATGTTTCAGCTATGAAAATGGCTAAAGATGGCGTTTATGAGAGAGAGATATCAGGAGAATGTGAAGGGATAGCTTTACGTGCAGGAGGAATGTTATCGTTTCCACCAATTGTATCTAAACGAGGAGAAACATTGCATAATCATGAACATGGAAACCTGCTAAAAACAGGAGATCTTTTGCTTGTAGATTGTGGAGCTGAAACCGATACGCATTATGCTTCTGATAATACCAGAACGATTCCTGTAGGTGGAAAGTTTTCTGACAAACAGAAAGAAATTTATGAAATTGTCTTGGCAGGTATTAATAAAGGGAATGAGTTAATTCGTCCTGAGGTTACTTATAGGAGTATTCATTTGGAAGTTTGTAAGGTTCTTGCAGAAGGATTGATTAAAGTTGGTTTAATGAAGGGGAATGTGGAAGAGGCCGTTAAGGCTGGAGCACATGCCTTATTTATGCCGCATGGTTTAGGTCATATGATGGGGCTTGATGTACATGATATGGAAGATTTAGGTGAGAATTTTGTTGGGTATAATGATGAAATTCAGCGAAGTGATCAATTTGGCACTGCTTATTTACGTTTAGGTAAAAAGTTGAAACCAGGTTTTGTGATTACCAATGAACCTGGAATCTATTTTATTCCTGCTTTAATTGACAAATGGAAGAAAGAGGGACTACATACAGACTTTATCAATTTTGATAAAGTTGAAGAGTACAGAGCTTTTGGTGGAATTCGTTTAGAAGATGATATCTTGGTAACAGAAGAAGGAAATCGACTAATAGGAAAGAGAATTCCTATTAGTGTAGAAGAGGTGGAAAGTGTTATGTGTTAAAAATATCACAGTAATCATAATTGAAGGGTAGTATTCATTAAGAATACTGCCTTTTTTTTTGTAGTTTGTTCGTTTAATTTTACTTAAATTTGTGTTTTTATAGTAAATATGTAACAAAATTCTTCTTTTATCAGTTTAAAAGAATACTTTGTGGAACTTTTTAGTAACCACAAGGAATTGATAAATTGATTTAATTTTTTTTGTTCTATTTAAATCTGTTTAACAGCTATTTAAGCTTATACTGAATTTGTAGTATTATTTTGTTCTTATGTTGTTTTCAATGTAAGGCAATTTGTATTACAATATAATTACGTTCTAACTTTTGAATCTTAACGATATGAGAAATGGTAAAATTTCTACTCTAATTAAATTTATTTTTACAGTCCTTTTTCTTTGTGTGTTTTTCATGCTTCCGAAAACGGTTTTGGCGCAGTATGATTATGAACACTATGTACCTCCATTTTATAATGGTTCATCGAATAATGGTGATATTGGCTATCATAAGGCCGTACTGTCTACTAATTCGGTGAAGGATGTAAAAGTTGATATTTATAAAGGAGCTTCAACCTTATTAGGTAGTGTAACTATAAAGTTGGGTTCACCAGTCCAATATACTTTTAAAACAGTTGGTGAGGCAAATGGTAATAAAGGTAGAATTGCCGAATATCCTAACAATTATAATTTTCCTTGGAATGTTGTTGGCGCGAAAGAGCTAAATGTTGTCTTGCCTGATGAAGGATTACGATTCTTTTCATCAGATGCACCATTTTTTGTGAATATGAGACACTCTACTGATGTTCAGGGAGGATCGTTAACAACGAAAGGGACCTATGCTTATGGTACTGAATTTTTATCAGGTCATGTTTATACTGATGTAAATCATTCTACATCTCGACGAAGTCATTTTATTTCTGTAATGGCAACCGAGGATAATACTACAGTTAATTTTACAGATATTAAATGTAGCATGTTAACCGAATATGATGATAAAGGTGATGGTATTGGTTCAAATGATGATTTAAAAGTTAAGTGGGTAAATCCAGCAGATGTGATAACTCCTTCTCGAACATTGAATAAAGGAGAAAGTTACATTATTGCAGTAGATCATAACTTACCAGGTTTTACGAATGCAATGAATGATGGCATGAATGGAACTTCAGTAACATCGGATAAACCTATTGTCGTAAATACGGGTTCGTGGACTTCTGGACCAAGTGATGGTCAGGATATTGGAGTCGATCAGATTGTTCCTATCGATCAATTAAGAGATGAATATATCGTTATGCGAGGAGAGGGTGCTGTAAGAACAGAGCAGCCTATAGTTGTGGCAACTGAAGATGATACTGAAGTTTTTGTTAATGGAGTGTCAGAAGGAACAATTACAAGTAAAGGTGGTTTTTTAGCTTTGCCAGATCCTTATGATTCAAATGGGAATGCGTTTATTTCCACGGGAGGAAAGAGTGTATATGTATACCAAACTTTATCTGGAGATAGTAAGACAATTGGGCCGACTGTTGGTATGAATTTTATACCACCTGTTTCAACTAGTGGTATTCGAGAAGTTACAGTTCCTTTTGCAGATTTATTATCAGAACGTGCTGTACAAGGTGTAATTACGATATTGGTACAATCCAATGCTGTGGTTTATTACGCTAAAAATGGAGACCCAACATTACATCCTATTTCAGAAATTACAACCGCACCTGTTAAAATTGATGGTCATCCTGAGTGGGAAATTTATAAATTAACTGAAATGTCAGGAAATTATCGATTTTATGCGAATAAAGCGATTAATGTTGCGTGGTTAGTTAAGTCTGGTTATGTTGGTGCAGCTGGTTATTATTCTGGTTTTACTAAAGAAATATCTAAAATTACACCTGATTTAGATGTAGATGCTGGTGGTGAATTGGATCTAATTTGTGAGAGTTACGATGATGATATTAGTGTTGCGATTAAAGATCCTGTGCCAGATTTCTATGAGTGGTATGTAAATGATTTTACCGAAGATCCAATAATTGTGAATGGACCACTTGTTGTACCTGCTCCTGATGTAGAAACGTCTTACTATGTTGTAGGTTCTTACCGAGATCCATTGATGGATCAATTGTATAATGGTAGCTTCTTTGAGCAAGCTGCGGATTCTGATTATACCGAAGTTTTTGGAAACCTGCAGTTGCCAGGAGAATATAGTGTAGTTATACAAACTACAGATGCAAACCCTTCTTTTAAAAATCCTTCTTTTACCGATATGGATAATGATTTGATGTTCATGGCTATATCTGATCAAAAGGGGGATACTATTTACAGAGGAACTTCGATAGATGTTGTAGATGGTTTTAATTACATTATTAAACTACACGGACGCAGCGTTGTTAATGCGGAGTATACGCAACCTCAAAATATAAAAGTATTGGTTAATGGTGATACCATTATCGATAATTTTAAAATTGATGATACAGAGAATTGGCAGTCCGTTTCCGCAATGTGGAAACCTGGAACTGCCTCAAATGCGGTTATAAAATTACTAAATAATAACCCATCAGGTGTAAATTCAGCATTTGCATTAGATAGTATCACTTTTGTACAAGCTGTGCAAGATACTGCTGTTTTTGTTGCTCGAGTGATTCCAAACTATAGTTATGGAAATAATGGAGCAACTGAACATTTTTGTAAAGGTGTAACCAATTCTTTAGATGTATCAAATGGAGATACTAGCTGGTATACTTATTCTTGGTCGAAAAAAGATGGTGCAGGCTATGTTACTTTAGAAGATGGTGCTGATATTACAGGAACTAAAACACACGAATTAGTCTTTTTAAATCCTCAAGATTCGGATGAAGGAGAATATAAATGTGAGATCGGATTTAAACCAGAATATCAGGATTGTGGAACTTCAGAATCTACAGTTAGTGTAAGCTTAACTGTTTTAGTCGATGAAGTTGCAAAAGTGACAATTGATGCCGATAAAACGAATTTCTGTGCTGGCGCAAGTGCTACTCTAAATGCTTTGGTTGAAGGCGATGCTGGTGAAGTTAAGTGGTTTGTTAATGGTGATGCATCTCCAGTTTCTTTGGAGAATCCGTATACATTCAATTATCCAACAGGAACATATATAGTTCGTTGTGAGGCCGAGAATGGTTGTGGTGTTGCTTTTGATGAAGTAACAATTAATGTTTTATCTGCTCCAGTCTTAAATAGTTTGACGACAAACGATGATTTATGTGAAGGACAACCAATTATTTTAACAGCTGATGCTGTTGGTAATGGTGTTTTAACTTATACATGGAGGAGAGATGCTACTGTTTTAACAGAAACAGGAAGTGTATTAAATTATCCTGCTTCCATAACAGATAGAGAAGCAACTTTTAAAGTTAAAGTTTCAAGTGTTTATACCATAGGTGATGAAACAATAGAATGTCCTAATAGTACAGGATTGGCTGTTTATGATCTTGATATTTTTCCATTGGTAGCATTTGATGAACCTTTGGTTGATGCTACTGTTTGTGAAGGAAGTAACCACTCGTTTAATGTAACGATGGATTATCCTGGAGCTTTTTATAATTATCAGTGGGACAAGGATGGTGTTGATTTGTTGAATAATTTATCATCTCATAACCTTTCAGCGGTTACTCCTGCTGTTCATGAAGGAAATTATAAAGTCGTAGTTACAAATAGATGTAATTCTGAATTTTCAGAAGCTGATTTAATTGTAACTCCTGAAATTGAAGTGAATGGTTTTGATTTGGATAAAACAGGTCCATTCTGTATTGCAACTGACGTTACGGCAACTTTTGATGTCGTAAATAATGGTGCAACTTATATTTATCAAATAATTGATCCTACTGGAGTAACGACTACGATTACAAATCCATATACTTTTACACTTGATGCAACGAATGAAGGTAAATGGGAGTTTCTAGTGAGTAGTACTTGCGATGCTCCTGTATTATTTACTTCTAATTTAAATATGCATGAAGATTTTGGTACGCTAACTGTTGCTGATGTTGGAACATGTATTGGTGAAACAATTACATTTGAAGCTTCTGTTTTGGATATTCCAGCTGCATCAACATTAACATATTCATGGACAGATAATTTAGGGAATCCTATTGGAACAAATTCTGATCAATTGGAAATTGTAAATGTACAAGATGCTAATTTTGGCACTTATTCAGTTTTAGTTACAGATCAGTGTGGTAATAATAAAACAGAAACTGGAGAATTGACAAAAGAAGCTGTTACTTCTCCATCTACAGCAGCCGCTACAACAGTTTGTGAAGGCGATGCTTTTTCTGCTACAATTACCTATTTAGGAACCCCAACTTTTGAGTGGAGATTTAATGATCCAGTAAGTGGTCCTGTTGTATCAACAACAGAAACTTTAAATATCGCAGCTACAACATTAGCCGATGCAGGTGTATATTATTGTAATGTAGAGTTGATTTGTGGAACTAATATTGTAATTCAAAGAGAACTTATTGTAAATGCTCATATAGCTGTGGTGGGTCCTTTATTGGAAACGCTAAATGTTTGTGATAACGAAAAGCCTTTACTAGCAATTGATGTAAATGGTAACCTTTCTGATTATAGAATAGAATGGCGAGATGGTGGAGGAACTCTTTTAAGAACAGGATCTTTCGTTCAATTGGATACTCATATTGCTATACCGATAGCATATACATACACTGCTAATGTTATTGGTTTGTGTGAAACAATCGTGAAAACGTATAAAATTAATGTTCACGAAAAACCATCAATTAGTGCTGCAGATAATAGTTTAACAGAATGTTCAGGTCTTGTAAGTTTGGATGTTGCAGTTACTGGTGAGCATAATGGAATCGTGTGGTGGAAAGATGGAGCTGTCATTACTGATGGAAACGCTAACCCTGCTAATTTTGTTATCAATCCAGCAACAAGTCCTTCAGATGATGGAGAATACATTGCGAAAATTGAATCTGATTATTGTAATGATGCTCAAGTTTCTATTTTATTAGATGTGATCAATACGATTGTTGTAACGAATCAATCTCCAGCTAATACAGTTGTTTGTGAAAATGAAGCAACAAATTTATTTGTCACGGCTACTGGAGATGATATTGAATACAAATGGTATAAAACAATAGATCCTGCGACTACTTTATCAGATCAAGCCAATTATGATTTGGGAAATATTGTTTCGGCGCAAGCTGGAGAATACAAGTGTGATCTTTTTAATGATGCGGATTGTGTTAATCAAACATTGACATTTAATGTAGTAGTAAATAAACACGCTACTGTAACAAATCCATTAAGTGTGACAATGTGTGAAACAGATGCTGATCCAGTTTTCACAGTAACAGGAACGGGTGAAGCACCAGTAACGTATCAATGGTACGATAAAGATAATATTGCTGTCGCAGAAGTTAGTGCAACAACAAACACATTAACAGTAACAAGTCCAGTTGATGGGCAATCTTACTATTGTATTGTTTCAGGAAGTTCTTGTGACGATGCAAAATCGAATAAAGCAAGCTTAACAATTATTAAGAATGTAAGCGTTACAGATCCTTCGGATTTAACGATTTCTGATGGAGCAAATGCTAGTTTTACAGTTGTAGCTTCAGGTGAACCAGCTTACTCTTACCAATGGCAAGAAAATACAGGTTCAGGTTGGAATAATTTAGCGAATGGAGGTAAGTATTCTGGAACAGATTTAGCTACTTTAAAAATTACAGGTGCTGATTTAGCATATGATGGAAATCAATATAGATGTGTTGTAGATTCTGATGGTGCTGTGTGCGCATCGACTATTACTAGTGGCGATGCTATATTAACAGTAACTGAGGTAACGAAAATTGCCGTGCAACCAAACGGAACAACAGTTTGTTACGATACAAGTGCAAGCATTAGCGTTGAAGGAACAAAGACTGGTTTAACTTACACATGGTACTATAAAAAAGGAGCTGGTGCTTACGAAACAGCAGATGGAAAAGATGGTATTTCAACTGGTGAAATTGGTTTAGTATCAACATTAACGATGATTGCTGACGACTTAGATATCAACAATTGGATGTTTAAATGTGAAGTTAGTGACGGTGTTAGTGCTGTTCAAGTATCAAATGAAGTGGTAATTCATGTATTGGAAGATATCGCAGTAACAACTGCTGATGCGACTTTTACTCCTTGTGAGAACGATGCATTTTCATTGTCGGTAGCTGCTACTGGTGATGCTATTAAATACAAATGGTATAAGGTAGGAGCTGAAGCTACTATTCTTTCAACAAGTACTTCTTATAATCTTGGTAACATCGCATTAACTGATGCAGGAACCTATAAATGTGAAATATATAATGATTTAGGATGTAATGATTTGGAGAGAACTTTTGTTGTTAATGCGAAAGCGTTGCCAACAGTGTCAGATCCTTCTGATTTAATAATGTGTATTACTGATGCAGATCCAACGTTTACAGTTTTAGCTGGTGGAGATGGGCCATTTACCTACAAATGGTTTAATAATGCAGGAGAGATAATTGGTGCAACAAGTGCTAGTTATACTGAAACTTCTCCAGTAAATGGAAATTATTATTATTGTGAAGTATCTACTTCATGTGGGATGGTAGTATCTAAGAAAGCTAATTTAGCTGTTGTAGAAGAATTAGCAGTAACTAATCCTTCTGATTTAACAATAGCAGATGGAGCAAACGCTGAATTTAGTGTAGAAGCATCAGGAGAACCTAACTATACTTATCAATGGGAAGAAAATGATGGTAGTGGTTGGAATAGTTTATCCAATGGAGGTAAATACTCAGGTGTTGATACGGAGAAGTTAATTATAACTGGTGCCGATAGAGGAACATATGATGGATATCAATACAGATGTGTAGTTAATACTTCAGGTTCTGTATGTATTCCTACTGTGACAAGTGGTATTGCTACGTTAACAGTTGATCTTGTAGATAAGATCTTTATTCAGCCTAATAATGATAAAGTTTGTTTAAATGGTTCTGCAAATATAACGATTGAAGGAATAATTCCTGGGTTAACCTATTTCTGGGAATATGATGATGGTTCTGGATGGGCAGATGTTGCAACCAATGCTAATTTGAGTGTGATTACAGACTCACCAAATAAATTATCAACACTTACGGTATTAGCTGATGATTTAGATATCAATAATTGGGAATTTAGGTGCAGTGTGAATACTGTACCAGCATCTACTGCTGAAGTATCTAGCTCTGCTACTATTGAAGTGCTTGATAATATAGTTGTTACTCCAGGTACTGTTAATTTTGATTTGTGTGAGAATGAAGCTTTACTAATGACTGTTAGTGCAACAGGAGGTGATCTTCAATACAAATGGTATAAGGATACGGATCCAGCTACAGTATTGTCGACTACTTCTACTTTAAGTGTTTCGGAAGTAGTTACAACAGATGCAGGTGCTTATACTTGTGAAGTTTATAATGATATAGATTGTAACAATCAAGTAGTAAACTTTAACGTTATTGTGAAAACTCTAGCAACAATTACTGATCCTGCTGATTGGGAAATGTGTGCTAGCGATGCTGATCCAATATTTAGTGTAACTGGTGCAGGCGTATCACATACCTATCAGTGGTACAATGCTTCAGGAATAATTGTTGGAGCAACAAGTGATAGCTATACAGAGACATCTCCAGTAAATGGGAATTCTTATTATTGTGTAGTTTCTAATTCTTGCAATAGTGCAACTTCGGCAATCGCAACTCTAACTGTTTACGAAGAAGTTTCGATAGTTGATCAACCTCTAGATGTAACAATTCCTGATGGTGGTAATGCTAGCTTTACTGTTAATGTAGCAGGAGAGCCTGATTACACATACCAGTGGGAAGAAAACTCTGGTTCTGGTTGGAGTGCTCTTGCAAACGGAGGAAAATATTCAGGAGTGGATAGTCAAACGCTTACAGTTAGTGGCGCAGATAAATTGACTTTTGATACTAATCAATATCGTTGTGTAGTTGGTAATACAAAATGTTCTGCCAATGCAACAAGTGATCCTGCAACTTTAACGATTACTTCAGTTGTTAAAATATTTGGACAGCCAGATAATATGGAGGCTTGTTTACCAAATGCGGTTGTTTATGAAATTATAGGATCAACTGCAGGTTTAGCATACGAATGGGAATACAGTACAGATGGTGTTACTTATAATACAGTAACTGCGGTTCCTGAAATAGCTGTTGTAAATGATGCAGCTGGATCTAAACTTACAATAGCAACGACTACTCTTGCAATGAATACATGGACTTTCCATTGTATTGTTAAGGATGGTTTAAGTGCTGACGAAACGTCAAGTGTAGTTTCTCTAACTGTTGTTGAACCAGTTAATTTTGATCATTTAGTGGATGAAAATTTATGTTTCGGAATAGAGAAGCAAATCAGCCTAGCGAATGTTTCAGGTACAGGACCAATCAGTTTTTCATGGTCGGATGGTGTTTCTGAAGTATCAACAACTACAGATTTAAGTATTGGTGCTAGTGATAATGGAAATTATGCAGTAACAGTAAGTAATGGTAGTGTTTGTCCAGACAAAACAGATGATTTCGACGTATTGCATTACTCAGAGCTAAGTCTTGATACATGGTCTAATACAGATCAGGCTTGTATTGGAGATACTGAAGTATTAAGCGTAGGTATTGCAAATAAAGACGCTCTATTGCCAACTGAAACATATCAGTGGTATAAAGATGGTGCACCTATTTCTACAGATCCAACTTATAATATTGTTGCAACAGATAAGTCACAGTCCGGTTTATATAAAGTTGAAGTATGGGATGGATGTTCTACAGAAACTATTTCTGGTTATGTAAATGTTTATGAAAATATTGTAGCAACAACTACTTGGGATGCGGAAACAACAATCTGTTCAGGTACAGAATTAAGATTAGAAACTGAAGTTACGGGTGATGTTTCTTCATATACTTGGACTAAAGATGGTGGGGCACTTACTGCAAATTCGAGTTACCTTAAAGCTTCAGTAGATGCAAGTGATGCAGGTACATATGTATGTACTGTGTCTGGATATTGCGGTGCAGATATTATTTACACAATTGATGTAACAGTTTTGGATGCTCCTGAAATTACAACAGGAATTGATGCTCTTACAGATGTTTGTGAAGGAGACCCATTGGCGCTAGGACCAATTGTGGTTACAGGAACTCATGATGATCCTATCTGGACATTAAGTGATAATGTGACTAATGTAGTAACAACAGCTTTAGAATTAGATTTGGGAACTGCTACATTAACGGAAGCAGGTAACTATAAGGTGTCAGTAAGTAATATTTGTGGTACAGATGTTTCTTATGGAAACCAAGTTGTTAATCCAACTCCAGCAATTGATCCAATAGCAGCTCAAACAGTTTGTGAAGGTGATGATGTTGTATTCAGGTCAAATGCTACAGGCGCAGGAATTTCTTATCAATGGTTAGTTGATGGTGTTGATCAAATGGTTAATGCTCCTGAGTTAGTTCTTAACGGAGGTGTTGTTTTACCTTTTGATTTAAATACAGAAAAAGTTTACAATGTTGAATGTATAATAACTACAAGTTGTGGTACTGCTTCTGCAGTAACAAGCTTGACAGTTAAACCAAGAACTGTTCTTCATGCTACTTTAAAAAATGTAGTGAAGTACATTGGTGAAGATTACACAATGACTGTTGATGTTTCTGGTGTTGGTTTAGGATTTGAATGGATACATGAAGCATTAGATGGTACTAAAACACCATTAGGGATTTCTGGAAACGAGGTTGTTCTTACAGATATTAGCATGGCAGATGCAGGCTACTACACATGTAAAATAACAGGAACTTGTGGTCAGAGACTTGCTTCTGGTAAGTTAACAGTTAAAGAGCCAGTTACGATTGGTACAGGATTGAATGCATTCGAAGAAAAGTGTGTTGGAGATCCATTAAATCTTGCAATTGTTGCTTCAGGTCAGATAACTTCAATTAAATGGTATAAAGACAATGTTCTAATGCCTGCAGAGACTAATTTAAATGTATTTATTCCAGCTTTAACTTTAACTGATGCTGGAGAATACAAATGTGAAATTGTAGGTGAAGGAACAAGTGGAATAACAGAAATATCAATTGTTAGAGTTTATTCTCAAACAGTTTTAAATGCATCTCTTGCAGACACAACTCTTTGTGAAAATGCAATGCTTGATTGGATTCCAAATGTTGAAGGAACATCTACTCAAACCTATAAATGGTATTTAGATGGAGCGGAAGTATTTGAAGGTAAAATTTTGCATTACGATGCTTTAGCTTTAAGTCATGAAGGGAATTATGAAGTTCAAGTAACAAGTCTTTGTGGCGATGTTGCTTCTTCTGCAAACCTTGAGGTGATTGAATTACCTGTATTTGTATCAGCATCTGCTGGTCAAGAGGTCTGTGAAAACTATCCACTGGTTGAGTTTTCTGTTGAGTATACTGGCGAAAGCTTAAGATATCAGTGGCGAAAAGATGGTGTTGATCTTCCAGGTGAAACAACACAGACTTTAAGTTTAACATTTATTCAAATTGATGATGCTGGAAATTATACTTGCAAAGTATATTCTACTTGTGGAGAGGAAATAAGTCCAGCAGCAAGTTTAAGTGTAACACCTCAGTTAAAAATTCTTTCAGATCAAGCGGATATTGAAGTTTGTACTGGTGAAGATGTAGTACTTGTAGCGGACGTTGAAGGTATCAATGTTACTTATCAGTGGAAGCTTAATGGTATTGATCTAGATATCGCAACATATCCTGAAGCTAATTCAGCCACACTTAATTTAATGGCTACAACTTCAAGCGATAATGGATATTACACATGTATCGTATCTGATGATTGTACAGCTTCACGTTCTACCAAACCGACCGAATTGGTTGTTAATGAATTACCAAATACGGAAATTTTTGGTCGAATGATACTTTGTGCAAAAGAAGACAGGGTAACGTATGTAACTATTGACCAACCGGATCTTAATTACGGATGGGATGTGACTGGAGGTATTTTTGCAGGTCCAGAAGAAGGAGTTAGAACCAGAATTACTTGGGGAGAACTTACCGATGGAACCCTTTCTGTAACACTAACTGATGTGGTAACAGGATGTAAATCAAAAGTAGATTCAGCAGTTGTATTGCATGCACTTCCAATCGTTAATCTAGAGGATCTTGAATCCGAAGGTGTTTGTAAGGAAGAATTTGAATTGACTGGAGGTTTTCCAGAAGGCGGTATTTATTGGGTGAATGGAATCTCTCAAACTGTCTTTAATCCATCTGATCGTGGTGCAGGAAACTACGCTGTTCATTATTCCTATACTGATGAATACGGTTGTTCGAATGTTACTCCAATTAAAGATTTACAAGTAGATGTTTTACCTGTTGTTGATATTACGGATGACTTTACCGTTGGTAGTTGTACTCCAACTCAATTAACAGCGAGTACTGATGAGGATAATATTCAGTGGTTTAAAATTCAGGACAACAATAGAGTATTACCTTTAGATTTGGATGATGCTAATTCATTGACTCCAACATTTACTCCTGGAGAATCACAAGTATTATTAGCAAGTGTTAAAGATGAACATGCTTGTGAAGGTATCGATATCTTAAATCTTGATGTTGCTCCTCTTCCTGTTGTTACGACGATTAACGATACAACAGTTGGACGATGTAATCAACTGGTACTTATCACTGATATCGTTGGTGATCAAGATGTGATTAGTTGGACTAATCCAGATCATTTAGACGATGCAAATGTGAGAAGTCCTAAAATTATTGATGCTCCAGAAGGAACACATACTTACACAATTAGTGTTACAGATTTATACGGATGTGATGCAACAGGTGAAGTGAAAGTGACCATGGTTGATAATCCTACATTAGGAGAAGATAAATTTGGTTGCGAAGGGGATTCTTTCGAGATAAACCTTGCTGGTTTGGATAACCCATTTTGGTCAAATTCTGATTGGACTAATCCTGAAAGAGAAGAAGTAAATGCTTTGGATAGTTACACTGTTGAAACTCCAGGTCAGTACTTGTTAGAAGTCTCTAATGAATACAACTGTGGAGATGAGCAATTGTTCGTGATTAATCCACTTCCAGATCTAGGATTAAAAGATACATTGCTATTTGAAGGACAAACGATAACCTTAGGACCTAATTTACCTTCGGAGTTTGCACCTTACTTTTTCGAGTGGCAAGATGGAAGTATTCTTCAAAGATTAGATGTTTCTGAAGAAGGGGAGTACATTTTGAAAGTAGAAGATAACATCGGATGTACTACTATTGATACTTCTTACGTAACAGTTAAACCTGTTGGAATCGAAGCTCCAAATGCATTTATTCCTTTGGGAGATGATGATAACAATAGATTCTATTTGAAAGAAATCAATGTTATTGAAGAATTCGAGATGTATGTATATGACCGTTGGGGAGAGTTGTTATTTAAAACCAAAGAAGCCGGTAGAAACGGTGGATGGGATGGTAAATACAAAGGTAAACTTTGTCCTGCAGGCGCATATGTTTGGGTTGCATTCATTAATGGAGAACTTACAAACAAAGGAACATTTGTTTTGGTGAGATAATTTGATGAAAAACTTCATTTAATCAATAAATTAAATTTATTTTACATGTGTTTTGAGTTTCTACCTCGGTAGAAACTTAAAACACATTTTAAAAATCCCTCTTTACGAATCAATTACAGCTTTTTAAGAGCCTGATTTAAACAGCCTGGATTTTTGCAATACTCTAGTTCTTACTTAGCATATAATAAGCTAGAGCCGATTAATGTAAATACTAATTGAAATTTCTCTTCAAGAGAATACTAACTTTTTATCTATGAAAAAGGCACTTTTTGCTTTTTGTATGTTGGTTTTGGGAATTGTTACGGTGAGTAAAGCTCAAGATATCCGTTTTTCTCAGTTCTATGCTAATAAACTTTATTTGAATCCAGCCTTGGCAGGTTCAACTAATTTTCCAAGTGTAAGTTTAAATTACAGGAATCAATGGCCAAATTTAGATATGCCATTTGTGACCTATAGCGTTTCTTTCGATAACTTTTACGAAACACTTAATGGTGGTATTGGTATTTCTGTAATTCAGGATGATCAAGGAGACGGAGCGCTTAAAACCACATCTTTTGCTGGGATGTATTCGTTTTATTTACGAATTAACGATGATTTAATTGTAAGACCAGCCTTACAAGCTACTTTCATGCAAAAAAAGGTAGATTGGGAAAGTTTGGTTTTTCCAGATCAAGTATCTCCAATATACGGGAATATTTTTCCGCACAACACCAATGGAGACCCTCTTGCGAGACGTAAGGATGGATGGGATTTTTCATTAGGAGCGATTGCTTATTATAAAGATTTTTATTTCGGTATGGCAGCTCATCACCTTGCAAAACCAGATTTGAGTTTTGATGATGAACAGGAAGATAAGTTGGAAACCAAATATACTTTTCATGCAGGAGCCGAATTTGTATTAGGAGGAAGAAGCAGAAAATATGCCGATAATTGGATTTTAGCACCAGCATTGCTATTTCAGCAGCAAGGTGATTTTTCTCAAATGAATTATGGCCTTTATGCAAGTAAAAGTTCAATGGTATTTGGTTTATGGTTTAATCAGAATTTTGAGTTGAACTACGATTCTTTTATTGCAATGGTAGGATTTGTGACAGAACGGTTCAAGGTCGCTTATAGCTACGATTACGCAATAACAAAATTAATGCATGCCAATTCAGGAGCTCATGAGATTTCGTTCTCATTTCCGCTAGCCTTTGATATGAGTAAAAGAAAAAGAAAAATTAAGGCGGTTCGTTCACCGGTATTTTAATTTTCAGAATGGATATAAAGAAAGGGCTGTCATTTTTGACAGCCCTTTTTCTATTTTTAGATCGTAATTATTATTTAATTCGTTCAACAAACTTTAATCTGATTTTTTTAAGTAAATCTAAATTGAGATTTTCGGCATAGATACGAATCATGTCTACCGCTTTAAAATTATCATATATAAAGCCTAATGAGGCATCGAAATGGAACATCTCCATATTGTACTTCACTTGCTGAGTAAGGTGCTCAAATTGCTTCCAAGATAGCTTTTGAGGTACCGTAAAATAACCATGATTTGGCTCAACATGATCTAAGAAAAAACCATCGCCAATTTCTTCTAAAGCAAAAAACTTATCCAATTGAATCATTGCTTTCGAATTGTGAGGAATAGATGCATTTGATTTAAGGCTAATGCCTTCTTCTAAATAGCAAGACTGTAAATCTTGAATTTGATCGTACTTTGTTAATCTCCTAATTCGAATAACATTATACACGTCATTAAAAATCGTAATGGTTCCCATTGCTGCATGAAAATTCACTTCGAAATACGACATGATTTTTTGCGTTGCACGAGTAAATTCTTCCAGATCGCATTTTTTATCAGTAACCAAATAAATGTAATGAGGTTTAACGTCTTTTTGAATTCCCTCGTAATATTCATAGTAACCAGGAAAAGGATTGGTCGCCTCTAAAACAATTGTGTGAGGCAATATTTTACTATCAATAACTTCAAGCGTTTCCTCTTTAATTAAGCTTCCAAATTTTATTATAAAGTTTTTATCTGTCATAGGAGAAGGATTATCAGGTTATTAATGCGTTTGTCTTATTTAAACATAGTAAAAATTACGTCGAAAAACAAGACTAAAAACTCTTTTTAATAAGGTAAAATTTCTTTAATGATCTCTTGTGAAAACTGGTTCTAGATCCTTCGATAAAGAAGGATTGTACATGTAACCATCCATATTAAAAGCTTTTATTTCTTCAGGATTGGTAATTTGATTTTGAATAATGAAACGAGTCATTAATCCTCTTGCTTTCTTGGCAAAGAAACTGATCATTTTGTATTCCCCGTTTTTTAAATCCTTAAAGACAGGGGTTATGATTTCGGCTTTTATCTTTTTCTTGTTTATGGATTTAAAATATTCATTAGAGGCTAAATTTATTAGTTGTTTGTGATCGTATTCTTTTAAATCTTTGTTAATGGAGTTCGTAATTTTGTCTCCCCAAAACTGATAAAGATTATCACCCTTCTTTGTTTTTAGTTTTTTTCCCATTTCCAATCGATAAGCCTGTATTAAATCCATAGGTTTAAGCACTCCATACAATCCTGAAAGAATACGAAGATTGGTTTGAGATCGTTCAAATTCTGCATCAGTAAATGTGCCAGCGTCAATTCCCGTATAAACGTCTCCTTTAAAGGCCAATAAAGCTTGTTTTGCATTGTCGGGAGTAAATGGAGGATGCCATTCATGAAAGCGTTCGAAATTAAGTTGTGCAAGTTTCGGACTAACACCCATCAATTCTTTAATATCATCAACTTTAAATTTGCGAAGCTCTTTAACAAGTTGTTTAGATTCTTTAAGGAATGAAGTTTCAGAGTGAATATTTGATTGTGCTTGGCTTTCAAAATCTAAAGTTTTAGCCGGCGATATAACGATTAGCATAATTTGTTTTTTTTGATTGAATTTTAAAATTAGACATAAAAGATTGAATCATCAATAGTGTTTATGATTATTGATAAAGTCTTAGTTTTTATCTATCATGTGCTTGAAATAAAAAAAAGGTGAATCCAATGGAAACACCCTTTAATAATTTAATCTTTATAAGTTTTTATCTGGATATAAATTCTCCCACCATTGTGGCTGTTCTTTTAAATGTTTGGCGAAATAGGCAAATATGGTATTGTTCCAAAGAATTCGTTTTGTGTAATTCTGAATGAGATGATTTTGTCCATTTACTTGCACAAAATCAACTTCTTTCCCAAGTAGTTTTAGAGCCTGATACATTTGAATACTTTCTCCTAATGGTACATTGGTATCTGCACTTCCATGCAATAAAAGCATTGGTGTGGTAATTTTATCTGCATTAAACAAAGGACTTTGATCAACATAGATATCTCTTCTGTTCCAAGGGAAAGATTTCCCAGTTGCATTCATACTGTAGGAATAGCCCCAATATCCTTCTCCCCAATAGCTTGTAATGTCACTAATTCCAGCGTGAGAAATAGCAGCTGAAAAAATGTCGGTTTTGGTTTGTAGTAATTGAGTTGTAAAACCACCGTAGGAAGCACCAATACATCCAATTTTATCAGCATCTACAAATGAATGAGCTTTGATGAATTTTTTAGTTCCTTCGATAATTTCGTCGGCAGTTGTAATTCCCCAATTGTTTTGATGACGAGCTGCAAATTCTTGCCCAAATCCAGTAGCTCCACTAGGTTGAAGTAAATAAACAACATAGCCCATTGCGGCATACATGTTTAAAGGATATCTTCCACCAAAACTTCTTTCAACAGGAGAAGTTCCGCCATAATAGTTAACAATCATAGGATACTTTTTAGTAGAATCGAAGTTTGGAGGATAATAAGCTCTACCAATTATTGTTGTGCCATCTTCTTTTGTGAAATTCCAATCTTCAGTTTTTCCAAATTGAATGTTTTCTAAATGTTCTTTTTCTGGATTTGAAATAACTTGTGTTTGCTGATTGCTTAGTTGATAAACGGAAGCTTTGTAAGGGGAAGAAATAGAACAGGCAACATAGCTGATTACTTCTCCATTGTTAGACATGTTAAAATTACGCACGACATCTGATTTGCTATCTAATACTGTAAATTCTTTGGTTGAAAGGTCGTAGCTAAATAATCTTACATAGTCCATATCCTGAGCCTGCAGATAGATTTTGTTATCTTTTGCATTCCATTTTGCATTACCAATTGATGGATCGAATTCGTAAGAAATTGGATCGATTTTTTTAGATACTAAATCATAAATGTAAAGCTGCCCGTCGTAATTGTTTGCTAAGGCCTGGTCGCCGATATTTTCTCCTATTTCTCCAAAACAGGATGGGCCACCTTGAACCAAGAGTTTAGTTCCGTCAGGTGAGTACTGAGCTTGCCCGCTAACTAGTTTATCTTTCCAAATGGTATCAACAGCAAAAGTTTCAACATTCATTTGATAAAGATTCTGCTTAAAATATGGGTATCCGCTGTAATCGGGTTGAGAGCTTGTGAAAAGGATATGCTTGCCATCAGAACTTATATCCGCTAAATCAGTACTTAAAGTACCATAGCTTAGTCTTTGTTTTACACCACTAGCAACATCCAATTTGTAAAGAAAAGATCTGTAACGATACCAAGGTAAACGGTCCTCCATTCCTTGAATTTTTCTAAGTTTCCAATCGGCAGAATTGTCTTTCCCTACACTGTAAATCACGAATTTACCATTTGGAGCCCAGCTGTATGATGAGAAATCGGAAAGGTTACTCGCGATTTGCTTTTCTTTTTTATTTTCAAAATCGAAAATGAAAATTGAAGTTTTTTTATTGTACGATTTGGCATATGAGATTTTATTGCCAATTGGAAGCCATTTGATGTTTGTCAATTGACTACCTCTGAAAGTTGAAAGTATTTTTCCAGTAGAAACTTCTTGTATTTCTTTCCAGCTCTCAACTTTGTCCGATGGAGGAAGTGTGCGACTGTAAGAAATTAATGCATATTTCCCATCGTAAGAAAGAACAGAGCTCTTTACTTTAGTTCCGTCTAATACTTTATTGATATCCATAAATTGCTTTGGAGATAATGACAAGTTAAATGTGTCATTATTCCAATCTGTCTTTGCTTTCAAACTCAATTTAAACTTGTTATTTTTTTTTCCTGTTAAAACTTTAAGTACTATTTTATGATGTCCTTGTTCTAGTTTTAAGCTCTCATTTAGCACTTTCTCCTTTTCTGTTTCATGTTTGTAATGGGATATTTTTTTCACACCATCTATGTAAACTTCAAGCATAGGAAAAGTAGCAAGCTCAAGTTCTACTTCGCTCCACTGATCTGTATTTAGATAGGATACGAAATAATAAATTTGATTCTCTTTGTTGGGAAGGCTAATATATCCTTTAGAAGTTTGTTTTTCCCATGCAAATTCTTGTCCATTCCAATTTAATTTATCAGATTCTCTCGGATTGATATCAGAAAGATCTTTTTGGTTTTCTTGAAGGAGATTTTTTAGTTCGAAAGTTTTTCCTGAAAAATCTTCTGTAGTATGGAAAGCAGGTAGATGCAATTGAATTGCCTCGGTTCGTAGCCATTTGCTTATTGTTTTTTGTTTGTTATCCTTGTCTGCGTTTGCAAATGCAAGGTTAATACATAGAATGGCACTTACTGCCAATACAAAGATCCGTTTCATGGTTTTTTTATTTTCGGTTTGTTGATTATTGCCAATACTATGGATTTTTAAGTGGATAAAAAAGAACATTTGTTAGTTTAACTTGTGTTTTTCGATAATCGTATGGTTTTCCAAGAAAATCAAGCTTAATTTAGATTGGAATGCATCACATTGATGAGGCAAAACAGCTAATAAATCAATTTAATATGAGTTTTATTGATTTAAAGTTTTGGTTGGATTCAGAAAAATACCATATATTTGTTTTACTCAAAAACGGAGGAAAGCTATGAATACAATTGTTTCATTATCATCTTGCACTTATAAAAGCTAAATCAGCTTAAGCTTTCCGTATTCACATCGATTTTTATTTTTTAATTGTAAGGGAGCTGTAAGGCAACCCATGCGATATATTTATACACCTATAACTTTGGAGGGATTATCATGAGTAAATCATATGACTATTATATGTCAGTAACGGAATTTGTACCGTTCAGAAACAAAATAGGTTTCAAAAGAAAAGAAAAATTAAACGAATTTATTCAACATCATAAGCGAAAACAAAATGCTTCAGAATATCAATATAAGAAAGAATACTAGTAGAAGTAAAGTTAGAAATAAAATCATACGAATTTGGGAATTATTTCGCGAAGCTGTATCGGGAAAGGAAAAAAATCATACCGAAGGAAACATTAAAAAAGCCTTGTTTCTGCTTGCAATTCCAATGGTTTTAGAAATGATTTTTGAATCGGTATTTGCCATTGTAGACATTTACTTTGTATCTAAACTAGGAGATGACGCAGTTGCAACTGTTGGAATTACCGAATCGATAACCACAATAGTTTATGCCATTGGCTTTGGTTTATCGATGGCAACAACAGCTTTGGTTGCCAGACGAATTGGAGAGAAAAAACCTGAAGAGGCATCGAAAGTAGCCTTTCAGGCTATCGTTACCGGAGCGATTGCATCCATATTTATAGCTGTAATCGGGATATTTTATTCTCGAGATTTATTAGGTTTAATGGGCGCCAATTCGACCATTGTAAACGAAATGTCGGGCTATACTACCATTATTTTGGGGAGTAATATTATCATCATGATGCTCTTTATTAATAATGCAATATTTCGATCGGCAGGTGATGCTGCTCTATCGATGAGGGTTTTAATTGTAGCTAACTGTCTAAATATTATTTTAGATCCTTTGTTGATTTTTGGCTTAGGACCGATTCCAGCAATGGGAGTAGAAGGAGCGGCTATTGCAACATCAATTGGTCGTGGAATAGCAGTGATTTATCAGTTTGTATTACTTGCAAAAGGAAGTGGTCAAATTCACTTAAGAAGAGAGCATATTAGGATCAAATTGAAAACGATGAAACAATTGATTGGATTATCTGTTGGTGGTATAGGTCAGAATATTATTGCAACTTCGAGTTGGATTGGTTTAATGAGGATAATGGCTGAATTTGGTAGTGCTGCAATAGCAGGTTATACAATTGCAATTCGAATTCTTATTTTTATTCTTTTGCCATCTTGGGGATTGAGTAATGCGGCTGCTACTTTGGTAGGTCAAAATTTAGGAGCTGAACAACCAGATAGAGCCGAAAAATCGGTTTGGGTTGCTGGCAAGATTAATGTGATTTTTCTTGGTTTAATAGGAGTCGTTTTTTACCTGTTTCCACGTTTTTTCATTGAATTGTTTACAATTGATCAGGCTATTGTAAGTAGTGGAATACAAGCTTTGCAGATTATAAGTATTGGCTTTGTATTTTACGGACTAGGAATGGTTTTATTAAACGCTTTAAATGGAGCTGGTGATACAAAGACTCCTACAATTTTGAATTTCATTAGCTTTTGGCTAGTTGAAATTCCAATTGCCTATTTTTTAGCAATTCACTTTGCTTGGGATCAAAAAGGTGTTTTCTACTCCATAATAATTGCAGAAATGACACTTACTTTAATAGCATTTTTCTGGTTTAAACAAGGGAAATGGAAATTGAAAAAAGTATAGAATAACTAAGGTCTGATTTGAAATATTCAAGTCAGACCTTTTGTTTTAATTGTGGTATGTTTCGGTAAGGTGTTTATGAATAATTTGCGAAAACATTTTTGAGCTAATTGGTTTGGATAAATAGTCGTTGCATCCAGCCTCCATTGCTCTTCGTTTATCATCTGCCATAGCATAAGCTGTTTGTGCAATTACAGGAATTGTTTTGTTGATTTTTCGGATCTCTTGAGTTGCAATCAAGCCATTCATAACAGGCATTTTTATATCCATCAAGATTAAGTCTACATTTGTTTTTTTATTGATAATATCTACGGCTTCCTGACCATTTTTTGCATGTAGAACATTAAAATTGTACCGGTTCAAAAGGTCATTTATGTAGATGAAGTTTGATGGTTCATCTTCAGCAACTAATATTGTTTTTCCTGCTCTTTGTAATAATAGATCATTGTTTTCTTCGGGTTCTTTTAAACTGCTAGCTGTTGTTGGTAAATAAGGTATTGAGAAAAAGAAAGTAGCTCCGTGGTTAATTTCAGATTCTACTCCTATTTCACCTCCAAATAGATCTACAATTCCTTTTGCAATTGATAAGCCAAGTCCTGTTCCAGATTGTACAAGTGATTTATCTAACTCGCTTTGTCTGAATCGTGCAAAAATATGTTCATGATATTCTTTTTTGATTCCAATTCCGGTGTCTTTTACTTGGAATAGTAGTTGATTGTCAGTCAATTCGTATCCTAACTCAATTTGTCCTTGTTTTGTGAATTTTTGTGCATTTTCAATTAGGTTAGATAGCACCTGACTCAATCTTGTTGTGTCGGTTAAAATGTAACTGTCTTCATCATTGAAAAATTTGCTTATTGTAAAGCTAACGTGATTGTTCGTGTTTGTGATGGAAAACTGATTGAAAAGATCATCAATTAATCTGTTTAATTGACATGTTTCGTAGCAAAGATTAAATTGTCCAGCATCAATTTTTGAGATGTCAACGATATCAGAAATAATCGTTAGTAATCTTTGTCCTCCCGATTGTATTATATTTAAATATAGGTTTTTTTTAGCCTTGGCTAGGTCTTCTTTTTTTAGGAATTCAGAAAATCCAAGAATTGAATTTAAAGGCGTTCTAATTTCATGAGACATATTTGCTAAAAAAGCTGATTTAAGTTGCTCACTTTCTTCAGCCTGTTCTTTTGCAACTTTTAATTCTTGAGTACGAAGGTCAATTTTATTGTCCAATTCGATATTAAAATCTTTTAGTTCACCGTATGCTTGTTTCAATTCAAGAATAGTTTCTGTTAAAATTTCTTGTTCACTTTTATCTTGAAAGTTATTCTCCGAGATACCTTCTTTTTTGTAAAGTGTTCTTAAATCTTGTATGAAAATATGAATTGGTTGAGAAATACTTTTTGATATAATAAAGGCAGATATGGTACTAAGAGGCAGTATTATTGAAATGATCAGAAGAAGTATAAACCTACTGTTTTTACTATGTTTTAAAGATTCAAGACGAAATTCATCTGCCTTACTTTGTGCAAAATCAGTTAATATTTTTGTTTTTTGAAATAATAAATTCACATGAACAGCACCTTTATCTCGAGTAATATTAGCTGCCTCAATATCATTTCCATTTGATTTCAGGAAAATTACTTCATTTCTAATTATTTTCCATTTCGTATAGGTTTTATAGGTATCTTTTACAATTTTTTTGTCGCCAAGAAAACGTTCTGAAACTAAGGAAAACGCATTTTTAATTTCTTTATCGTATTGATTTACTAAATTTATTGATTGATGTAATTGTTCTGTGTCATTTGCTAAAACAACATCTTTCATTGAACGGTGAATTGCATTAATGCCAATATTGATGTCTTTTACTGAATTACTAACAGTAAAAGGATGTTTGTAGATTGCCTCAGTGCTATTACCTATGTTTTTAACCATAACAAATGAGGTAATTCCAATCGTGAAACTAAAAAATAGAATGATTGAAAACCCGATAATAAGACGAGTTTGAAATTTAAGACTCTTCATATTTTTTATAGTTGTGTGTTAGAATTTGGCTTTCTAATTGTTTGGTTAAATAAGATGTTAAGATCTAAGTTAGTCAACTAATTGGTAATATGCAATTTAAGTTTTGAGGAAGGGTGGTGTATATAATTGGAAATTGAATGTAGAGTAGATTTGTGTTTTAGCAGATTGCACAATTCACTTACTATTCAATCCGAATTTAAGACTTGCGCTTAAACAAAAAACCCCAAGTCTTTTAGCTTGGGGTTTTATTATTGGTAAGATAAAGTATCTTATCTTTTTTCCATCTGTACTATATTCTCCACATGATGTGTGTGCGGAAACATATCAACAGCCTGAACTTTTGTAATTTTGTATGCGGCATCCATTAAAGACAAATCGCGAGCTTGAGTTGCAGAATTACAACTTACATAAACAATGCGTTTTGGAGCTGCTTGAAGAATGGTTTCTACAACATCAGCGTGCATTCCTGCTCTTGGAGGATCCACAATTATTGTGTCTGGTTGCCCATGTAACTCAATAAATTCTTTTGTAAGAACATTTTTCATGTCACCAGCAAAGAATTCAGTATTGTCTATGCCATTAATTTCAGAATTTACTTTTGCATCAGCAATTGCTTCGGGAACATACTCAATACCAATCACTTTTTTAGCTTGCTTAGCAACAAAGTTGGCAATGGTTCCTGTTCCTGTATATAGATCGTAGACAATTTCGTCACCTGTTAACTCTGCAAACTCACGAGTTTTGCAATATAAATTGTAAGCTTGTTCAGAATTGGTTTGATAGAATGATTTAGGCCCAATTTTGAATTTTAAACCTTCCATTTGTTCAAAAATATGATCTTGTCCTTTGAATAAAATCATGTCTTGATCAGTAATGGAATCATTAGCTTTCTCATTAATCACATATATAAGAGACGTGATTTCTGGGAATTTCTCGGCCAAGTGATTCATTAAAGCTTCGCGTTTTTCAACATCTTCATGGAAAAAAACTACAATTATCATGCATTCGCCAGTTGTTGAAGTTCTAACAACTAATGTTCTTAAAAATCCTTCCTGATTTCTAATATCAAAAAAGCTTAAGTCATTGGCAAAGGCATATTCCTTAATTGCTAAACGAATCGCATTCGATGGTTCTGGCTGCAAATGACACTTGTTCACATCTACTACCTTATCGAATAATTTAGGGACGTGGAAACCAACAGCTGGTGTTCTAATAATTTCGTCTCCTAGTGCAATTTCTTCATTTGTAAGATATCTTTTATTCGAAAAAGTAAATTCTAATTTATTACGATAGAATTCTGTTTTTTCCGAAGGAAGAATATCATTAACCACAGGAAGTTCAACCTTTCCAAGTCGCTCTAAATTGTCAATTACTTCTTGTTGTTTGAATTTTAATTGCTCTTCGTAAGGAAGGTGTTGCCATTTACAACCGCCACAAACACCAAAGTGCTCACAAAATGCTTCAATTTTCATTGGAGAATGTTTGTGAAAAGCAACAGGGTAGCCTTCCATAAAGTTTTTACGCTTTTTGTTGACTTGAACATCAACAACATCGCCTGGTATTACATTGGTAACAAATACAATTTTGTCATCAACTTTACCAATCGCCTTACCTTCGGCAGCTAACTTCTCTATTAGCACATTCTCCAGAAGTGGTTTTTTCTTTCTATTTCTTCCCACGAGTACAATTGTTTTTAAATATGGGCACAAAGATACAATTTCAAATGATATGGTATCAATTTGTTAATTAATGAATGTGTAATTACTTATTTGTTTATATTTGCCGTGTATTCCAAAGCCACATTTCAATTTTTATTAAAAGTACTATGAACAAGTTACTTGCTGTTTTTGCACTATTTGTATTGGTTTCGTGTGGAACAAAATCAACAACAAAAGTTCCATGTTTTGCATGGCTAGGAGGTCCTGGTGAAGCTACGGATATTGAATTAAAAGCCAATTTTGCGGATTTAAAGGAAAAAGGAATTGATGGATTGATGTACAATGGAGGACATGATCTTGCGGTATATCAACGAGTGGGGAAAATTGCAAAAGAAGCAGGACTAGAGTTTCATACTTGGATTCCAACTATGGTTCAGGGAAAGGATAAGAATATTTCTCCTGATTTATATGCTGTAAATGGAAATGGAGAATCGGCCTATGACAAACCAGCTTATGTAGATCATTATACTTTTTTGTGTCCAAATAAAGAAGAGGTTTACCAATATCTATCTAATTTATATACTAGCATTGCTGCTTTACCTGAAGTAGATGGGGTGCATTTGGATTATATCCGTTATCCGGATGTAATTTTGGCAAAGGGTCTTTGGGAGAAGTATGATTTAATTATGGATAAAGAATATCCTGAATTTGATTATTGCTATTGCGATAAATGTAAAGCTGATTTTAAAGCTAAATCAGGAATTGAAATAGCAGATCAATCAGAAGCTCGTGAAATAAAAGAATGGAAAAAATTTCGTCAAGATTTAATTACAAAAATGGTAAATCGCTTGGTGGAAGATGTACATGCACAAGGGAAAGAAATTACCGCAGCAGTTTTTCCTGGGCCACATTCACATGCAGTGAAAATGGTTCGTCAGGAATGGGATCAGTGGAATTTAGATGCATTTTTGCCCATGAACTATAACGATTTTTACTTGGAAGGAACCGAATGGATTGGAAAAATGTGCAAAGAATCATCTGAAAGTTTAAATGGACAAAAACCGGTATATAGTGGTTTGTTTATTTGTCCAAAACCAGATTCGAAAGCAAAAGAAGCAGATCCGGAAAATCATGGTTTATTGCCGGAAGAAATGGCAGAAGCAATTAGAGAATCGATGGTGAATGGAGCAACAGGAATCTGTTTGTTTACACCCGATAGAATGACGGATGCACATTGGGTAGCATTCAAAAAAGCGATTTATAAAGATTATTCTAAAAAATAAGATCAATAGATATAAGACAAGAAAGGGAATTCCATTTGGAATTCCCTTTTGTTTTATGTGTTTTTTGGTGATTCAATTTCAGTTAAATTCATTAACGTTTCTTTGATATCTTTTGTTCTAGCATTTGTGTTTAGCCAGATTGCAGCAGAATCAACGGAACTGAATATTTTAATATCAGTATCCAAATGTTGAATTCCTTCCATAAACAAAATTGTTTGCACAACTTGATCTGGTGTGTTGGTTACAACAGCAATTTTATCTACAAGATTGTAGATTTTATCTTTTTGAAAAAAAGCAGTGTAAAGTTCACTTTCAGCAACAGATGCTTTCAGTTTTAATTTAGTTACATCAACTAAAACATTTACAGGTTTGTTTGATTTTAAATTGGCAAAAACTTGCTGAAATTCATTAATCAACTCTCGTCGTATAACTTCCCCTCTACATGCTTTTATTAAAAGCTTGTGTTCATCCCAAAATGAGTATTTTACAAATTTCATTACTTAACAATGTTTGTTAATATATTGTTTTATACATGGATAGTGGGTTTTTTAAAAGGGTTTGCAAATGTAATTCTTTTTCTAAAACTAACAAATGACATGACTACTTAGAGGATAAAATATTAGGTTTGCAGAATAATTAAACACAACAACTAACAAAAAGTATAAGCATGAATCATTTGTTTGTACCCAATTCGGGGCGAGTAAATTTAAAGGATATTGTTTTTGATGAGAAATTGTCATTAAAAGTAGATCAGTTTTTAAGAGAATATGAACATGTTGAAATTTTGAGTCAATATGGCTTACCTGTTATGAACAAGCTATTGCTTCATGGAAAATCGGGTTGTGGAAAAACAATGACTGCAAGGGCATTAGCAAATCATCTTGGAAAAAAGTTGAAAACCATTAATTTGGGAAATATTGTTTCTTCTAAATTAGGCGAAACTTCAAGGAATATTGCCGCAGCCTTTAAAATGGTTGAAACACAAGAAGCCGTATTGTTTTTTGATGAATTCGATTCTCTAGGTAAGGAAAGGGATTACGATAATTCTGATAGTAGTGAAATGAAAAGGGTTGTGAATAGTATGATTCAATTGATTGATTCCTTACCCAAGAACTCCATTATTATTGCTGCAACCAATCAATTGGCTTTAATTGATGAGGCATTAATTCGACGTTTTGAATTGAAACTCGAATTTCACAATCCAGATGTTAAATATCTTGATGAATTATACGATAAGTTGATTTTGAAATATCCAGAAGAATATCAGAAAGTGAATCGAGTTTATGATATTTCATTTGCCGAGGCAGAAACAATTGTAATGCAGGAAGTAAAAGAAAATATTATAAAATCGGAGCTCCTAAAAAAAGAGAAAAAAATGCAGCAAGATCAATTTCATATTATTTGTGAAAATTAGGATGTTTGTATTTACTGATTAATGATTACGAATAACTGCGAACTGTTGTTATCTTTGTCGCTTTAATAGAAAAATCTGAATTGGTATGATCTCATTAAACAATCTTACGGTTGAATTTGGCGGCTTTACTTTGTTTAAGCAAGTTAGTTTTATTGTGAATACTCGCGATAGAATTGGTTTGGTTGGAAAAAATGGTGCTGGAAAATCCACTTTGTTAAAAATATTTTCTGGTTTGCAGGATCCTACAAAAGGTACTGTTTCCATTCCAAATGAGATTAAAATAGGATATTTAGCACAGCAAGTAAACCATGTTGATGGGAATACTGTGATGGAAGAAGCCCTAACTGCTTTTGAAGAAGTGAGAGGCTTAGAGAAAGAGATTGCTAAATTTAATTCGGAAATTGCAGAGCGCACTGATTACGAGTCGGAAGGGTACATGAAGCTGATTGAACGCTTAACAGAGAAAAATGATCGCTATCATATGTTAGGTGGCGATAATGTTGAAGCGGAAGCAGAACGTACTTTAATGGGCTTGGGATTTTTGCGTAGTGATTTTATTCGCCAAACAAATGAGTTTAGTGGAGGATGGCGAATGCGAGTAGAATTGGCTAAAATTCTTTTGCGTCGACCAAATGTATTTCTTCTGGATGAGCCTACCAACCATTTGGATATTGAATCAATTCAATGGTTAGAAGATTTTTTAAAAACATATCCTGGTGCAGTTGTCTTGGTTTCTCACGATAGAGCATTTTTGGATAATATTACCAACAGGACAGTTGAGATATCAGTTGGGAAAATATACGATTATAAAGTTCCCTATTCGCAATATGTTGTTTTGCATGCTGAACGCAGAGAGCAGCAAATGAAGGCATATATAAATCAGCAAAAGCAAATAAAAGACACTGAAGATTTTATAGAGCGTTTTCGATACAAAGCAACCAAATCGGTTCAAGTTCAATCTCGAGTTAAGCAATTGGATAAATTAGAACGTATAGAAATTGATGAGGAAGATACTTCTGCATTGAGTTTGAGATTTCCTCCTGCGCCTCGTTCAGGCGATTTGGTTTGTGAGGCGAAAAACCTGAGCAAAGCTTATGGAGATCATTTGGTTTTAAATGAATTAGATTTTATTATTGAGAGAGGAGAGAAGCTCGCTTTTGTTGGGAAGAATGGTGAAGGAAAATCAACTCTGGTAAAAGTTCTGATGGGAGAATTGGAACATACAGGAACTTGTAAGATTGGGCACAATGTAAAAATTGGTTATTTTGCTCAAAATCAGGCTCAAATGTTGGATGAAAACAAAACGGTTTTTGAGACAGTTGATGATGTAGCTGTAGGAGAAATTCGTACGAAGATTAGAAATATTCTTGGTGCATTTATGTTCCGAGGAGAAGATATAGATAAGAAAGTAAAAGTACTTTCTGGTGGTGAACGTTCGCGTTTGGCTATGATTCGTTTGTTGTTGGAGCCAGTAAATTTATTGGTGCTTGATGAACCAACGAATCATTTGGATATGAAATCGAAAGATGTCTTAAAAGAGGCATTGAATCAATTCGATGGTACTGTGATCGTTGTTTCTCATGATCGTGAATTTTTAAATGGATTATCTTCTAAGGTTTATGAGTTTACAAACAAGAAAATTAAGGAACACTTAGGCGGAATTTACGACTTTCTTCAAACAAAGAAAATGGATTCTTTGAAGGAGCTGGAAGTAAAGAAAAATATCGTACAAACGCAGGTGGAAATAGCTCCTTCGGATAATAAAATGAATTATTTGGAGCGCAAAGAAATGAGTAAAAAGATTTCCAAAATGGAAAGGGCGGTCTCTACGGCAGAAGACAATATTGCGCGTTTCGAAGAGCAAATTGTCGAGATGGAAGACATGCTAGCCAATCCAGAAAAAATGCAAGATCAAAGTTTGTTCTCAAAATATGAACAAGCAAAGAAAGATCTTGAAAATGAAATGACAGCGTGGGAGAATTACAACGAAGAGCTTGAAAATTTAATTGCTGAAAAAGGAGAATAAGAGTGGGGCTATACTCAAAAAAAATGTGAATAATATTCTTAGTGATTTTTGCGTGAATTTTTTTTATCTTAAAAGAAAAAATGCCCAAACTATCTGCTCACCCAACCCATCTTAACGAACGCATTAAATCCCTCGATATCCTTCGCGGATTTGCCCTTTTAGGGATTTTACTAATAAATATTCTTCTGTTCGCATTGCCGAATGCCGCATTTTCAAACCCTTCGGTTATGGGGGAATTATCCTCTTCAGATCACTTTTCGTATTATTTGGTTCATGTTTTTGGAGAACTTAAATTCATGACAATTTTTTCGATCCTTTTTGGAGCAGGAATACTTCTGTTCATAAGAAGGTTAGAGAATAAGGAAATTGATGGTTCTAAAATTCACATTAGAAGAATGCTTTGGCTTCTTTTATTTGGTATGATACATGCCTATTTTATCTGGTTTGGAGATATTTTAGTAGCCTATTCCTTAATTGGTTTAATTGCAGTTTTATTACGAAAAATGAAGGATCAATGGAAGATTGTATTGTGTGTAATTTTGTACCTCATTCCAATGGGATTTTTCTATATGATTGGTAGCCTTTTTGAAAGTATGCCTAAAGAAATGGCAGCAGATGCAATGAAAGATTTTAGTCCATCACAAGACCTATTAAAGGCAGAAATTGATTTGTACCAAGTTGGTTCGTGGTTCGATATTTTTGTGAAACGTGCTAAATTGAATATGAATTATCAAGTTGGATCATTTTTTATGCTCTCTATGTGGAGAACTACTGGGATGATGCTTTTGGGTATGGTTCTATTGAATAAAGGCATATTGTCTGCTGAAAAATCAAAATTGTTTTATTTGATTTTGGCTGTTGTTGGATTAACTGTTGGAACTCTTTTCAGTAATGAGGGAATTCATCAGATGATTGAAGCAAAGTGGGAGGTAATCCATTTTTTTAAGTTTGGTTATCAATTTAATTATTTCGGCAGCTTATTCACTTCTTTAGGCTACATTGGCTTGATCATCTTGATTTATCAAATGAAAATTTTACAATTTTTGACAAAAGCTCTCGAAGCAGTTGGTCGAATGGCTTTTACGAACTACCTTTGCCAATCCATAATTTGTTCCATCATTTTTTATAGTTATGGCTTTGGAATGTTTGCACGCTTTTCTAGAATTGAATTGCTTGCATTGGTCGCACTGATCTGGATATTCCAAATGATTTCATCTTATTACTGGTTGAAATATTATAGAATGGGACCATTTGAATGGTTGTGGCGTTACCTAACTTATAAAGAAAAACCACAATTATCACTAAATGTAAAACACCAATAAGCAAATTGATAAATGGCTAAACAAAGACAGGAAATGTTGTTCGGGATTAGAGCAACGATGGAAGCGATTAAAAGCGAAAAAGAAATAGAAAAAGTATTACTACAAACTGGTTTATCCGGTAACTTATTTCAAGAATTATTCGATTTAATTCGCGAAAAAGGTGTAGAATATCAATTTGTGCCTTCTGAAAAGATAAAATCTTTAGATCAGCATAATAATCAGGGTGTTATTGCTTTAATTGTGCCAATTCCTTACCAGGAAATAGAGGACGTGATTCCACAGATTTTAGCGGAAGGGAAAACACCTTTAATTTTGATTTTAGATCAGATTACTGATGTGAGAAACTTTGGAGCTATCGCTCGTTCAGCAGAATGTGCTGGGGTACAGGCGATCATTATTCCATTCAAAAACTCGGCTAAGATTACACCAGATTCAATTAAAACATCAGCTGGAGCTTTGTATAACATTCCAGTTTGTAGAGTTCAAAATTTGAAAACAACAGCGCGTAATTTAAAGAAAGAAGGAATTCGTATTGTAGCTGCAACTGAGAAAGCAGAAAAAGTATATACAGAAGGAGATTTTTCATTGGCTACTGCAATTATTATGGGATCAGAGGATACTGGTATCGAAGATGCATTGTTGCGTTTAGCGGATGAGCAAGTTAAAATTCCAATTACAGGTTCTATTGAATCTTTAAATGTATCGGTTGCTGCATCACTAATGGTGTATGAAGCGGTTCGTCAAAGAGGATAAATAGTAAACAAGACGATATATCGAACGCAAGAATTTAATTCTTGCGTTTTTTATTTCCTATAATCCAGCTTGGCATATCAGCTGATTTCGGTTTTCTACCGTAAAAGAAATCATCTAAAGGAACAGCAATTCGCCTAAACAAAGGTGAATGTTTAATGCCCCAGCGAATAGAGTTGTGCAGAAGGTTATCTGGGTGCGAATATGGGCAAGTAGCCATGCAACGACCACAATCTGTGCCTGCTTTAGCCCAGTAGGTAAAGCATGCCTCAGAATTAATTTGCCAGCGTTTAATACCATTTACTTGTTTTGGAGTATCAAAAGATATTGCTTTGCTTGGACAAACATCGGCACATTTCTTACAGCGGTTGCAGAAATCTAACATACTGGGGTTTTGTTGATATTTGTGAACAGGTAATTCAAAATTTGTGGTAACAACGCCCAAACGAACTCGCGGACCTTCTTTGGGAGTCATTAATAAACCCATACGGCCAATTTCACCTAAGCCAGCATCTCTCGCAACCAAAGGACAAATAACCTCGTAATTTCCATCAATATGAGCTTTGGCCGAATAGCCTAAGCTTCTAAGGAACTGTCCAATTTGCACTGCTATTCTGCCTGCTTCTAAGTATTGCTGTCCCGATTCCATAACGATAGAAGCTTGTGGTGCTGCTGCTACCATTTCTTGAGTCATTTCAACAGTAAAGGCAATAGCATATTGATGATGCTCTTTTATTTCTTGTCCATAACGTTCTCCTCGTCCTTTATGAGAATAGTAGTGGTAGTTCTCAATCTTTGTAAAGCCAATGTTTAGTGCTCCTAGCTTCTTGCTCCATCCAATTAAAAATTCTAACATTCTTTCAGGAGATATCTCTTCTTTCTTTTGGTTTACAGGGCCATCAATGGCATCTTTAAATTGATCTACAGTGTAAAAACTTGCATTAGATGCAGCATAGGCCATTCTATTATAAAAAATGGATTTATTAGAAAGAAGACCTGCTTCTTTTCGAAATTCATTGTCAGTTGCCTTACGATTTGGATTCTTTGAGTAATAATCTTCGTACCTCTGACTCCCTGGTTTTAATTCATTTCTCGAGAACATGATGTCCCGCTCATCAATTTGTGTTTTAGGAAAGCGATCAGTTCTATTTTTCGAAGTAGGTAGTGGAATACTAAATGCTACTGCTGTTAATATCAGATCAATTAATAGTATGATTGCTACAATTTCCCATGAATAGTGCCAAGATAAAAAATAAGGAATTGGCAAAATTATTGCAATAAGGAGAGCTCTAAAACTTGCTCTTTTCTCATTCTCGAACCAGAATATAATAGCACTATATAACAGCCCAATAAAGAATATAATAGCACAAGTCAAACAAAAATATAATGCCAAAGTAGATATCAAATCCATAGGAGTAAAAATTTAGAGGATTGAAAGATAAAAGTATTTTCGCAGCTTGCTTTTGTTTCCTTCTAATTTGGACTCTTTCTTTGGTTGAGTTTGGTTTAAAAAAGAATTACCCGAATCAAATGAATTTGATCCGGGTAATTATCTATAGTAATATTAGGGTTAGAATGCTTTTTTATTCTGATTACTGAAAGTTGCTTACATCACTTGTGTTTGCTACGCTTTTCAGATTCAGCACCGCTAATTTGCATAAATTAATTCTTCTATGCAAACGTTTCCTTAATCTTTTTACTAATACTTCAATATTTATGGGTATAATCCCAACTTATACCTTATAAACAAAGGCATTAATGTTCATTCCTGCACCTACTGATGCGAACACAACGTAGTCACCTTCATTTAATTTATGATCTTCAAGTTCATCTTTAACGATTTTATCGTAAAGAATAGGTACAGTAGCTACTGAATTATTTCCCATTTCTTTAATAATCATAGGCATGATTTTTTCTGGGATATTACGTTCCTGATACAAACGGAAAAGTCTTTTTGCAATGGCTTCATCCATTTTTTCGTTGGCCTGATGAATAAGGATTTTCTTAATGTCCTTAATATCTAATCCAGCTTTATCAATACTTTCTTTTACAACACCAGGTACATAAGAAATAGCATATTCGTAAATTTTACGACCATACATTTTAATGAATAGATTGTTGCTGTTTCCTTCAAAATCAATATTGTCCGAAACATCCGCACGTAAAAAGAATGCTTCGTTTTTAGTGTCGGTTCTCATGGCATGAGACAATATTCCAGATTCTTCTTCTGCTTCACATGCTTCTAATATCGTTGCACCTGCTCCATCAGAATAAATCATACTATCTCTGTCATGTGGATCACAAACTCTAGATAAGGTTTCTGCTCCAATAACCATTACTCTTTTAGCATCGCCCGACTTAATGTAATAATTTGCCTGAATCATGCATTGTACCCAACCAGGACATCCGAATAAAACATCGTATGCTATGGTTTTAGGGTTTTCAATTTGAAGCAGATTCTTCACTTTTGCGGCTAAACAAGGCAATTGATTTGTTAAAGTAGAATCAGGTTTAACATCGCCAAAATTATGAGCAACGATGATATAATCTAAACTTTCCTTATCAATTTTGGATGATTCTAATGCATCTTTTGCAGCTAGATATGCAAGATCAGAATTTTGCTGATCAGTAGCGGCATATTTTCTTTCTGTAATTCCAGTTATATCCTTAAATTTCTCAATAATTTCCTCATTGGGAGTTTCAATTTTTTTGCCATTAGGCTCGAAAAAATCATGATTCAAAAAGTGTTCATTTTTAACTTGGACAGTTGGGATATAACTACCCGACCCAACAATTTTCGAAAATCTTTTGGTACTCATTGTTATTGTTTTTGTTTCAAATAATAAATATGCCCTTTGTTTATGGAGCACAAAATTTTCTTAGAGACTAGTTCTTTATGTGTCCGAAAGATTAAGGTTTAAAAGCCAAATCGTACGAAGATTTGGCGTTAGGTGTGGGGCTAAGGTAAAAAATAAATTTAAAATGGGTGATTTTTTAACAAGAAATTAAGATCTGAAACAGTTAGTGTTAGTTGAAAGGTGTTTATAATAAATGACTTGAGTGTTTGGGAGCTTATTTTAATAGTTTTTCTTTTAAGCTCTTATCAACAGGTTTTTTGCACAGCCAAATACCAAATAGTGCTTGTTTAAATGATAATCCATTAATGGAATCTTTTAATTCACCATTTTTATAAACCATGGTACCGCTTTCGGTTGTGTACATAAATTCAAAAACATCCTCTTTTTCAATGCCTCCACTAAAAACAGAGATAAACTCGTCAATTTCTGATTGAATATGCGCCATTTCACCATTGGTTGAGTTTTTAAATCCATCTCTAGTTGCCTTTTCCATTTTTTCGGAAGTAATTAGACCAGAAATTATTTGAAGACGAATTCCCATGCTTTCATCTTTTGAAATGATCTGCTCAGCATCATTTATATCTGTAGAAAGATACAACCCCATTGCATACATATCCATCCATAATTTAACTCTTGTACCTGCACCTTGCAATTGCATCCGATTTTCTTTTACGAGCATTTCGTTTGGAAGCTCAACGCCTCCTACTTTAGTTTGAGAAAAAGCAGATAAACTTGAGATTAAAAATAGTAGGATAAGAAAATTTTTCATTGTGTTTTTTTTGTGGTGTGTGGTGAAAATAATTTGAGTTTTAGGCATAAAAGAGTTTGGCATAACACAGGTAAAAAGTGGCTATAATATTAACTAAATAATTGAGCCAAAGTGGGTATTGTCTTTTGCCAGATTTTAAATCTCCATTTACAATATAGATAAAAGTAAAGAACACTCCAAAAGACCACATTAATAGAAATGACCAGTTAAAGCTCGAAACATCATGTGTTTTGTACGTTTGCACCACTTGCGGGATCACTCCAATACTTAAAATTATATTTCCGAACCATCCTAATGATTCAAAAAAGTCTAGTTTTTTAATCGCAGTTTTCATATTTGTTGATGTCTTAGTTTACGAGTTTATTAAAATCATCGCCAGTTGGGTTCTGGAATACACGAAGATTAAATTCAGGAACAATTGCTAAAATATGATCGAAAATATCAGCCTGTATGGCTTCGTAGTTGGCCCAGGCTTGATCATTTGAAAAAACATAGATTTCTAATGGTAGACCTTTTTCTGTAGGCTGCAATTGACGAACAAGAAAGGTCATCCCATCATGAATCTTTGGATTTTGGTGCAGATAAGCTTCAACATATTTTCGGAACGTACCAATATTGGTTAATCTTCTTTGATTAATAGGAATTTCGCCTTCGGAATTGTCGGTTCTAATTTCCTTCTTTTTTTCAATCAGATAGTCCTTTAATAAGTGAATTTTTTCAAATTTTACGATTTCTTCGTCACTTAGAAAATGAATGGATTTGACATCTATGTTTAAATGGCGTTTTATTCTTCTTCCTCCAGATTCTTCCATTCCTTTCCAGTTGCTGAAAGATTCAGATACAAGTGAATAGGTAGGAATCGTGCTAATGGTTTTATCCCAATTCTGAACTTTAACAGTGTTCAAACTAATATCTATTACAGTTCCATCTGTACCCTTGGAAGGCATGGAAATCCAATCTCCAATATTTACCATTTTGTCAGCTGAAAGCTGAATAGAAGCAACAAAGCCAAGTATAGTGTCCTTGAAAATTAATAAAATAACGGCAGCAAAAGCTCCCATTCCAGCAATTATTGTTAATGGATCCTTATCTATAAATAGAGCTAAAATGGAAATAATTCCCATTGCATAGAAAAAGATTTTTACAATTTGCAAAAAGCCTTTTATAGGTCTTGTTTTGCTAACAGGTCTTGTATTGTAAATGTCGTTACCTGCATTTAGAAAAGTATCAATTAGCATAATTGCCAATATCACCATATAAACATAGGCTCCATTCTGGAGAAAATTACTTAAGCCGATATGATCAATTAGACCAGCACTATAGTAAATTATTGAGGCTGGAGCAAAGTGAGCAATTTTATCGAATACTTTTCTTTCGAGAAGGATATCATCCCAATGTGTTTTGGTTTTGCGAACAAGCTTTGTAATGATTGATATGAGAACTTTTTTTGCAATTAAATCAGCGGCCCAAGCTACTATAAGAACGATAATAACGGCAATTATGGACTGTAAAATGATCGCCCAATATTCGGTTATGCCTCCATTTACTAACCAATTCTTTAATTGAACGCCTAAAAGCTCTTTCATGAGATATTAATTTATATGTTTTAAATAAAAAATCTAAGATATCTATTCCTATCTGCAATTGAAAAGTGAAAGTCATAATATTTTGTACTTTTAGCTTATAAACAACAAAACAACAACTATGAATAAGAAAGGATGTTTAATTGTGATGCTAATTTCGATTACGAGTTTCGCATTTGGGCAAGTTAATTTTGAAGATTACTTTGAGAATAAAACTTTGCGAGTTGATTACCTAATGGGTGGAAGTGCAAAAGATCAAACGGTATTTATCAAAGAATTAAAAGAAGAACCGTTTTGGGGAGGTAGTAAAACGAACCTGATTGATCAATTTGGCTTTGGAACATTTAAATTCAAATTAATTGATGCAGAAACTAAAGTTTTGCTGTATTCTAAAGGTTTTAACTCATTGTTTCAGGAATGGCAAACAACAGCAGAAGCCAAGGAGTTAAAAAGGGCTTTTTATCAAGTAAATGTGATGCCTTTTCCTAAGCGACCTGTTTTATTCGTTTTAGAATCGAGAAAATGGAATGGGGAAATGGAACAAATATTCGAGTATGAAATTGATCCGACCAATTATTTTATTGGTAAAGAAAAGCCAAATACAATCGTATCAAATCGTGTAATGGGAGAAGGAGATCCTGCGACAAGTGTCGATGTTGCCTTTATTGCAGAAGGATACACTCTTGAGGAAATGGGCAAGTTTCGGGCAGATGTGAAACGAATTGCAGGCTACTTGTTTGATGTGCCTCCATTTAAACATTATCAGAATAATTTTAATATTTACGCTCTGGAAGCGATTTCGGAAGAGTCGGGCACAGATGTTCCTGGTGAGAATATTTACAAGAATACTGCGGTTAATACTACCTTTTACACTTTTGATATTGATCGGTACTTAACAACATTTGATATTAAATCGTTGCATGATATTGCAGCCAATGTCCCATACGATCAGATTTTTGTTTTGATCAATACGAAACGATATGGAGGCGGTGGTTTTTACAACTATTATACAAGTTGTTCTTCAGATCATCCGCTTACCTATGAGGTGTCGAGTCATGAATTTGGACATGGATTTGTTGGTTTAGGCGATGAGTATTATTCTTCTGAAGTGGCTTACGAAGATTTCTACAATTTGGAAATTGAGCCTTGGGAACCGAATTTAACAACTTTAGTTGATTTTGATAAAAAGTGGAAAGGAATGTTGAATGATTCAATTTCAATTCCAACACCTAGAACGAAGGAATTTGAGAATAAAATTGGCGTATTCGAAGGTGGTGGTTATTCAAGTAAAGGAATTTATTCTCCTTTTCAGGATTGTAAAATGAAATCGAATAAAATGAAACACTTTTGTCCGGTGTGTGAAGAGGCAGCAGAAAAGATGATTTTATTTCATATTGGAAAATAAATTAAGCGTTTGTTAAGGAATATAAAAAATGCGCTTCAATTTGAAGCGCATTTTTTTTTAAGAGGAACATGATTATTTGTCGTCTTCTTGTTTTTTTGCCATTCCATAGAATATTAAAAGAGCAACTCCTCCAAATAAAAAGATCATTGAAAAGTAAGACACTTCCTCGTTTAGACCGGTGTAGGAATCTAAAATATTTCCAATAAGAATTCCAATAGCTAGTCCAATAAGAAGAACTCCATATTTCAAACTCTCTAGAGTGCTGCACTTTTTATCTCCTACTAAAGTGCTAAGATCCATACCTTTTTCGATTAAGGCTTTTCTTTCTTTATGGCGATGTACTAAAAATACGATTAATGGTATAATGCCAAATACTGAAATGATTGCTACTACTCCTGTTATATCCATCTTATGGGTTTTTAGATTAAAATGATTTTTTTTTCGAAACTAAATCGACTTACTGATTTTTGCATTCAACTTTAGGACGCGGCCTGTTTCAATCAGGTTACACATTTTTTAAGAAAATTTTAACGCTTTAATTTATCTTGGTTGAAATGAATGCCTTAACTTGCCGTTAATGAACTTTAAATTAAAATTTATTGAAAAATAGATTTAAGCTGTAACCGATTGAGGTGCGAGTGCGTCTAAGTATTAGACAACTTATTTAAGGAGTGAAAAAAAGTTATACAGAACGCAACATTATCATTCTAATGACTGTCTTTTTAAATGAGGATGAAATATTTACAAGAATAGAAGCATGTATTATCTATGAAATTTCGAAATGATACTTACTATTTAGCCAAGATCAAGGAAGGAGATCCAGGTGCGTATGCATTTCTTGTAAACAAGCATAAGAAGATGGCCTTTAATATTGCATTGCAATTGATGGGAAATCGAGAAGATGCAGAGGAGGTTGCTCAGGATGCTTTTCTAAAAGCTTATCAGGCCTTAGATAAGTACAAAGGAGATTCGAAATTTTCAACATGGATTTATCGAATCATATACAATACAGCAATTTCTCGTCTTCGGAAAAAAAAACTTGATGTAAGTTCTATTGATGAAGATTTTTCAGTTTCTGTTAATGTAAAATCCACTCAGTCTGCCTTGAAAGATTTGCAGGCAGTGGAACGAAAAAAGTATCTTAGAGAAGCATTAAAAAGAATAAATGGTGATGATTGTAGTTTAATTACACTGTTTTATTTAGAAGAAAATTCGGTTGAAGAGATTTGTTCTATTACTGGATTAAATGCTTCAAATGTAAAAGTAAAATTGCATCGGGCACGAAAAAAGCTTTATGCTGAGTTAGAAAAAGTATTGCAAGGAGAATTAAAAACGATATTATAGATTTCGTAAGAAAAACACACAAGATGAATAAAAAAGAAGATATCTATAAGGATGATTTCATCAAACAACTTGTAAAAGATGTTGAGTTGGAGGAAACTTCGGATCAATTTACGAATCAGGTGATGGATCAGGTGATGCAAGATTGGCTTGCAAAACCAATTGAAATGAATAAGCCAATTTCGAGGAATCGTTGGATGTGGATTGCAAGTCTGATATTTTTGGCAGTTATTATTCTGCTTGGAACAGATGTGCATAAATTGATCAGTGCAAGCGAACATCCCTTTTTAAACCAGTTGGACGCGATGTTTTTACATCCAATTAATTTGATTTTGAATCAGGTTCTGCAAAGTTTAATAAAACTTCCAGTATTGGTTTATATTGTTGCAGTAGCATTTGGGTTTTTAGCAGCTTTCGATCGGGTTGTTAATAAATTGGTACACTATAGGTAAAAGCAAACACAGTTGGTATTGCACCAACACCCATTAATATTTGATTTTTTTTAATAAAAAAAAACCGCACTGTAAAGTGCGGTTTTTATATTTTCTAGAATGGAAGATCATCTTCTTCTGGAGCTGGAGGAACATCCTCAGCTTTAAATTCTGGCATTTCAGGAACCGGAGAACCAGCTGCTTGAACTTTTTCAATTCTCCAAGCTTCTAGATTAGAGAAGTAGTTAGTTTTCCCATCTTTTTCCCACTTGCGGCCACGAACATTAAAAGAAACTTTAATTTCTTCGTATAAAGAAACTGTCTCTAGTAAATCGCAACGATCTTGAGTTAATTGAAATTTTATGAAATCATTCCATTCAGAATTTCTTTCGTTTTCAACTTCAATAACAAACTCTCTTTTTTTGAAACGATCGCTAATTGCTTGAGTTTCCTCTTTAACGATCACTTTTCCGTTAATTTCAAAATTCATAATCTTCTTGTATATTTTGTACTTAAGCTTTTATAATTACAATTTTATCAATGCTATCTCCAGCGCGAATTGCATCAATTACTTCTAATCCTTCAACAACCTTACCAAAGCAAGTGTGCTGACGATCAAGGTGAGAAGTGTTTTCGCGACCATGGCAAATAAAGAATTGCGATCCACCAGTGTTTCTTCCTGCGTGAGCCATTGACAATACTCCTTTGTCGTGAAATTGATTTTCGCCATTCAACTCACAGTTGATAGAATAACCTGGTCCACCAGCACCAGTTCCGTCAGGACAACCACCTTGAATTACAAAATTAGGAATTACTCTGTGGAAGTTTAATCCATTGTAAAAGCCTGATTCTGATAAGTTAACAAAGTTTTCAACAGTTTTTGGAGCATCATTCTCGAAGAATTCCACTTTCATAACTCCTTTTTCGGTATGAATTTCAGCGTGCATCATTTTATTTATTTTTAATTATTTCAATTTGATGTAGAATGGAAATGTTCTCGTATCCCATTTTATTATTTTTTTCCTAATGCAATTGAAAGTGCTCATTATACACTGATATACAGCGTTTTTGAGAATGTTTATTAATTGATTTCAGGAAAAGAGATTTTAAATTTACAACATTGCTTCTGCAAGTGCAAAAGTATGCAAATCTAAAAAAAGAATCTTAGTCAAAAAAGAAAAAAACAACCCCTTTTAGATAATTCTAAAAGGGGTTGTTGTATTTAATGTATTGTTCTAATTAATATTAGTACAATCAATTAGTTTTTCTTCTCGTCTTTTACGATTTCCAATAACTCAACTTCGAAAATTAAAGTTTCATTAGCTTTGATATCTGCACCAGCACCACGAGGACCGTATGCAAGGTTAGAAGGAATAAATAATTCCCACTTAGAACCTACAGGCATTAATTGTAATGCTTCAGTCCATCCTTTAATTACACGGTTTGCAGCAAACGTTGCAGGCTCGTTTCTTTTGAAAGAAGAATCAAATTCTTTTCCATCAATAGTAGTTCCTTTGTAGTGTACAGATACTTTATCAGTAGCAAGAGGTTTAGCACCTTCTCCTTCGTTGATGATACGGTATTGTAATCCACTAGCAGTAACAACGATACCTTCTTTAGATTTGTTTTCTTCTAAGAATTTCTGACCTTTTGCAAGATTTTCTTTTCCAACTTTTTCTTGAATGCCACGAATGTAGTCGTTAATTACTTTTTGTCCATCTTGAGGAGTAATTAACAAGCTATCTTTATCTAAAGCAGAATACATTGCTGCAAGAAGAACTTCATCGTTTAATTCAGTTAATCCGCTACGCTCTAAGTTCATTCCAAAACTAGCACCAATGCTATAGCTTACAGAATCAATTTCGTTAGTAACTGCAACATTTTTATTTCTTTCTTGAGTACAAGAAGCAAGAGTGATTAGTCCAAGACCAAAGGCAAGAGTTAATACTTTTAATTTCATCTTAATATTTTATTAGGGTTATTAATATTATACGATTTCAAGAAGTTCAACTTCGAAAATTAAAGTTGTGTGCGGTCCAATTAGGTTACCAGCACCTTGAGCACCATAAGCCAAATCAGAAGGAACATATAATTTCCATTTTGAACCTAAAGGCATTAATTGAAGTGCTTCTACCCATCCTTTAATTACTCCATTTACAGGGAATACAGCAGGTTCGCCACGGCTCACCGAGCTATCAAATACTGTTCCATCAATAAGAGTACCATGATAATGACATTTAACGCTATCTGTTTCTTTTGGAATCGCACCATTACCTTCAGTTACGATTTCATATTGTAATCCACTTTCTAGACTAACAACAGCTTCGTTTTTTGCATTTTCAGCTAAGAATTTTGTTCCTGCTTCAACAGCTTTACCAGCTTGCTCTTCTTGAAGTTTTCCAAAAAACTCTTGAAGAATATTATTTGCATCTTCTGGAGATAGTTCTGGCATTTTACCGTTAAAGGCAGCATCTAAAGCTTCCATAAATGGCTCAACGCTAATTGTTTTAACTCCTGAAGTAATTAAGTTACTTGCAATGCTTAATCCAAGGCAATAGGATACCTTATCTTGTTCTTCTGTGTATTTCATTACGGTAATCTATAGTTTGTTTATAATGATTTCTGTTTGTTTATGATCACTAAAGTCATAAGAATCGTCTAAGGTAAAACTTTTCTGCTAGAATATCGAAAATCGTATTGATATTAACCTTTTTTTGCATTTTGTTGAAAAAGGTGATTACAGCAGATTTTTTGCTTCGTTGGTGTCTAATTTTGTTGTCCTTAGCATTTGTCTTTTCCCTGGAGGTCCTGGAAGGCGTTTTACTTTAAAACCGGTAGCTCTTAAGGCTTGTTTTACAATTCCTTTTGTGCAATAGGTTGTTAGTATCGCATTCGAATTTAAATATTGATGTATGTTTCCAAATACATCTTCTGTCCAGAGTGTTGGTTGAATATCAGGTGCAAAAGCATCGAAGTAAACCAAATCGTATTTTCCGGGGAAATTAAATCCTCGAAGATCTCCTTGCAATTTATTGAGTACAAAATTATCGGTTATTTTTACCTCTTGATTCCATTCAACACGGTGTAACTTCTCAAAAATCGAGACATCGGAATTGGGAATTTGTTTTGTATAGTTCAAGTGCTTTATCTCATCTTGATTGATTGGATAAAGTTCAATGGAATGATAGACGACTTGTTTGTTTTGTTTTTCAGCCTCAAGTAAGGTTAAAAAGCAGTTTAAGCCAGTTCCAAAGCCAATTTCGAGAATGTGAATTACTTCTTTTTCGCAATAATTAAAACCTGCGTTAATATATACATGCATTGCCTCTTGAATAGCTCCATGAGTTGAATGATAGTGCTCATTTAGTTCAGGTACAAATAATGTATGTGAGCCATCTTCTGTAATTTTCAGCTCTCTATTTAATTTTTCCATTTTTAAGCGGGCTAATGATGATACTTGTTTGGCGTAATCGACAAGGAATTAATCGAATCCAGAATCGTTGAAAAGGAAGTGGATCTTTGTTTTCGGGATGTTTGTATAGTAAAATCACAAACCATAAAAACAAAATACTTCCTTTAAGGATACTCGTGATTGTAATTCCCCACCAAACACCAGTTACAGAAACAGAATCAGCTGAGATCCAGTTTTGAAATTCTGGCAGGTAATCAACCAAAGTGTAGCTAAATAAAAAAGCAAAAGGAATTCTTAACACATTCCCAACGATGCCAATTATGGCAGGAGGAATTGCACGACCAACACCGTTAAATGCTCCAGTTGCTGTAATTTCAATGCTCATGAACACTTGTGAAAAACTAAGTATAATGAGGTAAACAATTCCCATTTGAACAACATCTTGCTCACCACTGTTTATGAACAAACTAAAAATATGATCGCCAACAAAAAGGAATAAACTAGTGCTAATAATTCCAATAAATCCGGCAATTCCTAATGTAATGAAAAATCCTTTTTGTATACGGCCCCATTTATTCGCACCAAAATTTTGACCTGTAAATGTACCTAAGGCTGTAGAGAAACCAGAGGCGGTCATCCATGAAAGGGCTTCTATTTGTGCTCCTATGGATTGAACTGAAAAAGGAATAGAATTGCCTTCTGCAATGTCGTTCATTACTCTGGCGAGAATCATTGCGAAAAGTGCGAAACAAACCGATTGCAAGGCAACAGGACCACCAACTTTTAGAATTGGTGTCACAAATTCTTTTTGAATTTTACCCAAATAATTCTTGATTTGCAAAGGATTCTCCTTGATGTGCAAGAAGTATATGAATACAAGAAAAACGCATATTTGAGAAATTACAGTTGCAATTCCAGCCCCTTCGGCTCCCATGCTAGGAATGCTGCCCCAACCAAATATCAATATAGGATCCAAAATCATGTTAATGATAAGGCCAAATGCGTTAACCCAGAAAGGAATTTTTGTATTGCCAATGCCGTTGTAAATCCCAGACATGGTAATGTTGGAATAGGTGAAAGGCATTCCGATGGCAATAATTCGTAGGTATTTTAAAGCTATACCATTTACCAGTTCGCTTTGAATGTTAAAAAGACTAATAATTGGTTCTGCAAATACCCATACAGAAATTGCAAAGGCGATGGATATTACAAAGGACAGGCTGAATGCATTTTTTGCGAAAGACCTGGCTTTTTCGATATTTTTACTTCCAATGGATTGGGATATTCCAACTTCAACTCCAATTTTAGTGATAAACATTAAGGATGCACCGAACCAAACTAGGTACAAAGCCATTCCTACAGCACTTACCGTTTGACTACCAACTTGGCCTAGCCAAGCCATATCGGTCATGTTGTATGCCATTTGTACAAAGGAGGTTGCTATAATTGGAATAGCAAGCTTTACTATTTGTGAGAAAATATTCCCACTTGTAAGATCTTTAATTTGGTTCACTTTAACTATTTTAGATACAAGAGGTGTTGGTTTATTCCCTATTTTCGCAATTGTAATTGAATTGGTTCGTTTCCTTTGTTAAAAGTGGAAAGAGCTTGCAAAATTACAAAAATTGAATTGATAAAATTGATGAGTGTTTAAATATTTGCTTTTTTAGAATGGACGAAACCCGAAAAATTATTCATATCGATATGGATGCATTTTTTGCTTCGGTAGAACAGTACGACAATGCTGAACTTCGGAACAAACCAATTGCTGTTGGAGGTTCTGGAGATAGGGGAGTTGTGGCTGCTGCTAGTTATGAAGCCAGGAAATTCGGCGTGCATTCGGCAATGCCCTCCAAAACGGCAAAAAAAAGATGCCCACACTTAATTTTTGTAAAAGCAAGATTTGATCGTTACAAAGAAATATCGAAGCAAATAATGAATGTTTTTCTTGAATTTACGGATCTGGTTGAACCTCTTTCAATCGACGAAGCATTTTTAGATGTAACGCATAACAAGAAGAATCTTCCTTCTGCAAGTCTAATCGCCAAAGAAATTAAAATCCGCATAAAGGAAGTAACAGGTTTGACTGCTTCAGCAGGGATATCGGTAAATAAATTTTTAGCTAAAATTGCTTCTGATTATCAGAAACCTGATGGTTTATTTGTTATTCCACCTAAGGATGTAGAAACCTTTATTGAAGCTTTACCAATTGATAAATTTTTTGGTGTTGGTAAGGTAACTGCCGATAAAATGCATTATTTAGGTATTTTTCATGGTAAAGATTTAAAGAAAAGAAGTCTTGCTGATTTGACAAGAGTATTTGGTAAAGCTGGAGCTTACTATTATCAAGTCTCAAGAGGGATAGACAATCGAGCTGTTGATCCAAATCGTATCCGCAAGTCGGTAGGTACTGAACACACATTTTATACAAACTTATCTGATAGAGAGTCTGTAAGGAAAGATATGAAACTTACTGCCGAGGATTTGGTTAAAAGGCTAGAAAAGAGTGGATTTAAAGGTAGAACTCTTAGTTTGAAAGTAAAATATAGTAGTTTCGAACAGGTTACGAGAAGCAAAACAATTCTTCAGGAAATATCCGGTTTAGATTCAATTATGAAAATTGCAGAGGAGTTATTGCTACAAGTCGAATTAAAGGAGAGCATTCGATTGTTAGGCTTGACGGTTTCGAATAAGGTTGATTTCTCTGAACCACAGCAATTAACATTAGATTTTTAAAATATTATCCAACTATAATAAAGAAATTAAGGTATTTTTATAATTTTACACTCCCTTAAAAAAAGATAAGCCAGTATTTTATTATTGGCAATTAAATTTAATATGAAAAAATCACTTTATAACTTATTGATTGTTTCTGTCTTGCTCCTTGGAATTTCCGCCTGTGCAACAACTGAGAAAATCAATCAAACCGAAAATCAGAAGACCTATTCTATTGATTCTACATTAGATGCTTATTCGAAGCTAGATACAATCTTCAGGAATCTTATAGTAAGCTATAAATCTCAATTGGATGAGGAGATGAATATGGTGATTTCGATTGCAGATGAAGAAATGGTTACTGCTAAGCCTGAGAGTCAATTATCTAACTTTATTGCTGATGGAATGCTGCAAATAGGCAAGACATTTTGCAAAGATAATGGTCTTTTACATTCTGTGGATTTGGCAATTATGAACTTGGGTGGGATTCGAACAGGAATGCCTAAGGGAGAGATTAGAACCGGAAGAATGTTTGAAATGCTGCCCTTTAAAAACAAATTGGTAATTGTTGGAATGAAAGGTGGAGATTTGAAAACACTTCTTGATCAGCTTGCTGAGTTTGGCGGAGAAGGATCTAGTGGATTTAAAATGGGTATTAAGGACCGCAAAGCAATTGATGTTCTTGTTGATGGGAAAATCATCGATAAGGAAAAGATCTATTACGTTATTTCTGTTGATTATTTAGTGAATGGTGGAGGTAATATTACAGCATTTAAGAATAGAGAAACATTTAGACACATGCATCAAATGTTGCGCTCTGAAATGATTAAATACATTCGTGAGAATTATAAGAATGGAAAACATATTTCTGCGAAACTAGACGGGAGGATTTATCATGTGGAATAGAAGAGATTTTTTGAAAAATATTAGCCTTGCAAGTTTGGTTTTAGGAACGGGATTAATTTCTAAAAGATCATTGGCAGCTAAGAATCAAATGCAAAAAATAACAATTTTGCATACGAATGATTTGCATTCTCGTATCGATCCTTTTCCTAAGGAAGATCCAGAATTCGGAGGTTTGGGAGGTTTTGCAAGAATAAATGCTTTGGTGCAAAAAATAAGAAAGACTGAAGATCATGTTTTGCTTTTTGATGCAGGAGATGTGTATCAGGGGACTCCCTATTTTAATTTTTTCGAAGGAGAGGCGGAATTCAAGCTGATGTCAAAAATTGGTTATGATGCCGGGAATATTGGAAATCATGAGTTTGATAATGGAATTGAAGGAATTACAAATCAATTGAAGCACCTTAATTTCCCCTTGCTAAATGCAAATTATGATTTTACTGGAACGGACTTAGAAGGGAAAATACCGGCTTATAAAATCTTCGAGAAAGGAGATTTAAAGATCGGTGTTTTTGGTGTTGGTGTAGACTTAGATGGATATGTTGAAGCTAAAAATAGAAGTACAATATCTTATATTGATCCTGTTGATGTGGCGGAAAAAATGCATCGTGTTTTAAAAGAGGAACAAAAATGTGATTTGATTATTTGTCTTTCCCATTTAGGATACAAAAATGAATATGGAGGAGACTCAGATTATGATTTTGCTAAAAAATCACGAGGGATTGATTTAATTATTGGTGGGCATTCTCATACTTTATTAGAAACACCCGATCGAGTGTTGAACAAAGATGGAGTTGAGGTATTGATCAATCAGGTAGGATGGGCTGGCATAGCACTTGGACGCATCGATTTCCATATTGATAAAAAGAATAATATAAAATTAGCAGCTTCGAAGCTTTTCTCAGTAGATGATAAAATAGCTTAGTGGATCAAATAATAATAGTTAACTTGTTGTTTGTAGTTGGTTAAAGAATAATACAATTGAAGAATTCTAAATTTAAATTAGACAAGTCGAATTGGGCTTTGGTAGAAGGTTGGCTTTCTATTATTGGTAATATTTTACTTTTTGCCTTAAAGTATTGGGCTGGTATTGTAACTGGTTCCATTGCAATTATGGCGGATGCTTGGCATACTTTGTCTGATAGTTTAAGTTCTGTAATTGTAATTGTAGGCGCTAAAATTTCAAAGAAACCTGCCGATGATGATCATCCTTTTGGTCATGGTCGAGCTGATTTGATTAGTGCATTTATCATTGGTATCCTTTTGCTTTTAGTGGCTTTCGATTTCGTAATTGAATCCTTCCATACACTTCGAGATCATGAATCATCACAATTTGGAACAATAGCGGTTGTGGTTATGATTACATCGGTAGTGATTAAAGAATTATTAGCTCAATTTGCCTATTACGGTGCTCGAAAAACGAATTCTAAAGTTTTACGTGCAGATGGATGGCATCATCGTAGTGATGCAATTTCTTCATTGGTGATCTTAATTGGTATCTTTTTAGGTCCGTACTATTGGTGGATTGATGGTGTATTAGGACTGATTGTGGCGATTCTTATTGGTCACGCGGCTTATGAAATAATAAGTGATTCTATTCATTCTTTATTGGGAGAGAGTCCAAGTGATGGAATTATTGATTCCTTAAAATCAACTATTGGGGAGGTTCACCCCTACAAACTAGAACCACATCATTTTCATTTGCATGTATACGGAGACCATACCGAACTAACATTTCATATTCGTTTGCCTCATAATATGCCAATAAAGCAAGCACATGATATTGCTACAAAATTAGAGGAGGCAATACTTGAGAAATATGGTTATGCTTCTACCATCCATATCGAACCAAAGCTAAAATCCTAGTTAGTAGATTTTTTATTCTTTTTGGAAAAGTATACAGCTGTAATGGCACCTCCAATTACCAATACGGCACCTAGAATTGAATAAATACTCAGTGGATTGGTTTGAATCCAACTAACATTTAGGGCAGCCAAAGCAGCCATCGCTAATAAGGTGATAATTGGATTCATGGTTACAATAAGACTAACTTTATATGCTTCGGTATATTTAAAAGCTAGAGCAAGACAGCCGTATGCAACTAATGTATTAAGTCCCAAGAATACTAGAATCATCCATGTTGTTATGCTTATGGTAGCAAAAGCCTCAAAATTAACAAAGGGAGTATACAAAATGGCAGGAATACCATAAAGAATCATGTTTAAAAGTTGAGCCGGATGCTTTTGAACCAATTGTTTTTGTAAAGCAGCATACAAAACCCACATTACTGCACCCAATTCAATCCACATAAAGCCAGTATTGAAAGCATCAGCATCTTGAATAAAGGCTTGTAATTGGTTTCTGTAAAATAAGAACAATCCGATACCTGCAATTGCAAAACCAATTATTTGCTTTTTGTTTAGTCGCTCTTTAAAAAATACAACACCTACTAAAGCCAGTAAAATAGGAGCTGTTTGCATAGTGATTTGCGCATTACTCGGAGTTGTATAGTTGATGCCTTGCATAAATCCTAGGTAATTAACACCTAAGGCTAAAGCAGCAATAATAAGAATAAGTGGAGGTCGCTTTATTATCGCCAATTGTTTTTTATCCGTTATTAAAAAGAACAAAAAGAGAATTATAAATGCAAAAGTGAAGCGAAACCAAACAATAGAAATGGAGTCGAGTTCATTCAAGCTAACCTTCAGAAATATTGGCAGAAACCCCCATAAAAAAGCTGTAATTATTGCATAAAAAACACCTTTATTATTGCTTATAACACCCATTTTGCAATTGTTTAATTGTATTTATTTAGAATCATTTTAAGGAATCAAAAATAGAAAAAAATGAACTTTTAAAATACTTATTTTCAATTATTTTATATGATTCTAGTCATTTTTTATTTTTGAGGAGCATCTGGCAAATTAAAACTAACAAAACCCAAAGATTTCCATACCTCCAATACCTGATTTAAACTAACTTCGAAAGAAAGATACTCTGAGTTATCAGAATTCAATAACAACTGATTGTTTGAAAAATCTTTTTTGATTCGTTTGTAAACAATGCCATCGTCAGCAGTTAAAACAATGCAGCAAGAATCATCCTTTATATGCTCCCAATCTTGAACGTATTCACATATAATGTACGATCCAGAAGGAACTGGTAACATGCTGTCTCCTTCAATTTGGAATGCACGGTAAGTTTTGTTTTCAGAAAGCTCACTAAATGGCATTCTGAAATTTGGAAGTTCGCTTATAAACTCAGCATCTGAGTAACCATTTAGGTATCCTGCAGCAGCTTTTAGAGGAACTAAACTGATCATCTCTTCGTTCTTACTGTCAACAAGTATTGGTAAAACACGAAGTTGATCTCCTTTGGTGTCTTGTTGCTTTGTTTGATCATTTATTGAAATATCTTCATTTACTAGTTCTTCTAATTTTCGATTAAAGTATTTTGAATATTTCAATAAACTTGAAATTTTGGGTGTGCTTCTTCGCTTTTCGTAGGCACTAATGGATGAGGCTCCAATTCCAATTCTATGAGATAATCGAGCTTGTGACAATCTTTTACGAATGCGTAAATATTTAAGGTTTTTATTTAGATTTTCCATGACAGAGCTTTGTTCATATTGTATTTTCGAGCTGCAAATGTACGTGTTAATATGCTTTTCTGAACATTTATATTAATTGTTATCCGATGTGGTTTAAAATCAATTAGTAATGGAGTATAATATGTGTTTGGTATTTAAATCTTAATTGCTGTATTATTAAATTCTAGACAGGATTTATTTTTCGCATCGACTTTTATGTTTTGGGCGTGCCCCTTTGGGTCAGGCTTTCCGTTACTACTCCTTGCTTATACTTCGCTGTGGGGTATCCACTTCAATCCTTCACGCTTGCAATCCAAATGTATACTTATCCATTTTCTTCAAGTTTAAACTATTCCCAATAAGTAAGAATGTGAGCAGATTAGAAACAAGAAGCATTTCTAGTTTTAAATAAAAATGGGAAATTACAATTACTGAATATCCCAATATTATTATTATTATAACATAATACTGTGAAAATTAACTAAGGTACTATTGTGTGATGAGTAAAAGTAAGCAATGGAAGCACACTAGTTTATCGAAGAATCGGTAACGCCAACGGAGTTTGTGTTTTTAATTTTAGCAGAGAACTAACAGTTCATAGAGAAATTAACGGATCTCAGGAAAGTGTAAGTGTGAATGATCTTCATTTATTGGATCTTAAGGGAATTATTGAATCTTATTTTTTGATTTCTGAAGTACAAATGCATTAAAAAAAGGTTAAGAATGTCTTAAGTTAGTGCGGGATGTTGAAAATGGGTGTTATACACCACGAAAAAGTATATTTCACAGGATGGAACCTGTCTAAATTATATTATCTTTGTTTCTTGTCGGGAAAAGTGATCTAAATCATTATTTTTATTGCGATTTCAGACAATTGAATGTAAGATTCTAAAATTATTACTATGGCAAACCGACCTGTTACCATTAAAGACATCGCTGAGAAATTAAGTATTTCAGTTTCAACTGTCTCACGTGCCCTTAAGAACAATCCAGAAATTAGCTTAACAACCAGAGAAGCAGTTCAGAAATTAGCAAAAGAATTAAAGTACCAACCAAATCCATTGGCAGTTGCTTTAAAAACACAAAAATCCAATACGATTGGTGTTGTGGTTCCACAAATTGTTAGTTCTTTTTATGCTACTGTTGTAAAAGGTATTGAGCAGGTTGCTGATGAGCACAATTATCAGGTGTTTGTTAGTTCTTCAAATGAGAAGATTGAAAAAGAAGAGAAAAATGTAAATGGTTTCTTGAACATGAGAATGGATGGAATTATTCTTTCACTTACTCGTGCAACAGATACATATGATCATATTCATAAAATTCAGGATTTAGGAGTTCCAATGGTGCTTTTCGATAGAACATCGAAAGAATTAGAGGTTTCTAAAGTTGTTGCTGATGATGCAGCTGCTGCACATACAGCAGTAACACATTTACTTGATGGGGGAGCGAAGAGAGTTGCTTTCTTAACTGGCCCTGAATTTATGCTATTCGGAAGAAACAGATTAAGAGGATATAAAAAAGCTTTAGCAGATAAAAATATTCCTTTAGATGAGACTTTAATTTCTAGATGTGACTTTACTGTTGAAGATGCTAAGAAATTGGTTTTGGAGTTGTTGGGTAGAGCAAATCGTCCAGATGCAATTTTTGCAATTAATGATGATATGGCAATTGGAGCAATTGCTGCAGCTAAAGAATTGGGATTAAAAATTCCTGCAGATGTTTCTGTTGTGGGATTCTCTAATTCTCGTAGATCAAGATATATGGAACCATCTGTATCGACTATGGATCAAAATCCAAAAGAAGTTGGTCGCGAAGCAGCTAAATTGTTGTTTAGCCAAATGGAAAAAACTCCAGATGCGAAAAAAATAAAAGAAGTTGTTGTTCATGCCGATTTGATTGTAAGAACATCAAGCGACAAATAGAACTAAATAGATATAAAAAAAATCCTGCTTAAGTAAGCAGGATTTTTTTATTTAAAAGTCTTCGTTTTGTTTTTTCACCAGTTCCTTAGTTGAAAGCAATCCACAGGCTGCAAATATATCGAGTCCTCTCGATCTTCTAATTGTAGTCGTAATACCTTTCTTTGTTAGTAGATCTTTAAACTCTTCCATTGTTTTTTCATCTGATCCATCTAAAGGAGTATCTGGAATTGGATGAAAACGGATTAGGTTGATCCTACATTTTATACCATCAAGAATTTTACAAAGTTCTTTTACATGGCTTGGAGTATCGTTGATTCCTTTGAACATGATGTATTCGAAAGAGATTCTACGCTGTAATCCAAAATCAAAATCTTTGACAATCTTTAATACATCCTTAATTGGATATACATTTTGAACTGGCATTAGTTTCTTTCTTTCATCTTCGAAAGGTGTGTGCAAACTGATAGCAAGATGACATTCGCTATGGTTCAAGAATTCTATCATTCCAGGGATAATTCCAATAGTAGAAACCGTAATTCTTCTAGGACTCATTGCCATTCCATAATCTGATGTCAAAATCTCTAATGACTTCATTAACTCAGGAACATTATCCAATGGTTCTCCCATTCCCATGTATACAATATTGGTCAGATTTTCTCTTTCTGGTAGACTACGAACTTGATTGATGATCTCACCACTTGTTAACTGTCCTTGAAAACCTTGCTTTCCTGTCATACAAAACAGACATGCCATTTTACACCCAATTTGGGACGATACGCAAAGCGTGTTTCTTTTTTTATCAGGAATATATGCTGTTTCTATAAATTTGTGGGCATGAGTAGTTGGGTAAAGGTACTTCTTAGTTCCATCAACAGACTCTTGAACTTTAGTTGAAAGTGTAATTCCAATATCGTATTTTTCATTTAAAGCTGTCCTTGCTTTTAATGATAGGTTTGACATGTCATCTATACTCTCTACGTCTTTTTTGTACAACCAATCAGCAATTTGCTTTGCTGTAAATTTTGGAAGTTTTAATTCATTTACAATCTGAATTAGTTCTTCTAATGTTTTTCCTAATAAGGTATCCTTAGCCATTATTCATTTTTTTATTTGCACCGAAGTCTTGCCTACTCTTTGTTATAACTTACTTAAAAGTAGATTTCTGCAACGATTCTATCGTAGGAAACACCACGTTTAATTAGTAAATCTCGGACTTCTACTACCATTTCAGGACTACCGCATAAAAAAAAGCGACAATCGGTTGGTAATTCTTCAATCTCTTGCAAATATCGTGTTAATCTTCCATGATACAAACCTTCACCGTCTTCTTGTGAGCAACAACGAACGTATTTTTCTTTTAAAACGGGAGAAAATTCCTTTTCAAAGAAGAAAGAATGCTTGTGTCTGCCTCCATGAATTAAGGTTTTGTTGTTAAGTAAACCAGTTCGAAAAAAGGAAGCATAAGGCGCAATTCCGGTTCCTGAAGCAATCCACCATGCAGGAGAATTATCATCAATAAAATCTCCATCAGGATCAGTTACATATAACTCTGAACCTGCTTTAATTTCGCTTAATCTTGGAGTTAGCCATCCATCATCTTTAAGGTTGTATAGGATTTGTACTTCAGCTTCGTTTTCACCACTAGCAATAGTGTATAATCGTGGTGTAACACTTAAGTCTGTAGTCATACCAATGTATTGTCCAGCCTTAAAATCTTTGGTTTTTTTATATTTGATAACGTAAACGCCAGGAGCAATTGCTTTGTTTTCAAGTACTATTGTTGTTGATAGTTTGTTTTGTTGTTTTGTTTTTGATTCCATATATAATTTCATTTGAATGAGGGCAAAGATAATAAATTATTTATAAAGATTCTAAATTGTATTTGATGATTATTTAGATCACTCTTATTGGCTTAACAAATACATTTTTTTGAATGTTATTTTCACTTGTATTGAACTGATAAGGTACATATTCAATTCTTAAAATTGATTTTATCTAAAGGAAGAATGTGTTCAAATAAATGAATCACTTTATTTATTGTTCTAAAACGGACAGTATGTGTTATGTATACGAACACTTTTCCTTTATTGTAAATTCGACAACTTGAGTTAACGATCAGAATATTATAGACTTGTATGTTTTGGTCTGGAGATTGTATTTCTATAGTCGAAATCGTTCAATGAATGATTTCCCAAATATTGGGAGTGGTGTCCCGGGATTTTGGTTTTAATAGCATAATTAATTGGTTTTCTTTAATATGCCGTAACATTTAATCCGTTACGGCATGTTATTTGTTATTTAGGTTTCAATTATTATGCAAAACCATCATGTTGCGTATTCCTTATTTCGTAACGTTCAAAAATAAAATTTAATGATCGATTAAATATGACTTTTCTAGGCAATAAGTATTTAGGGTGTTTAGAATTGCTTCAAGATTTTATTGTTAGACAATGATACCAATAATTGTCTAACAGAAGTTCGAGAATATCTATAGGGGAAACTCTCGAACACTTTTAGTTGGTAATTGTTGGATGTAATGTGGTAATTCTAGACAACAATTCTTAAGGGCTCCAAAATATAAGAGCTAACAAAGGGTGTCCAAATTGGACACCCTTTTTTATTTTGAAAAGTGGTAAGATCATTAAGTATAATCCTATAGTTGTTGGAATGTAAATCGTTAAATATTGTAGTTGAAAAAAGCCATCCCGAAGGATAGCTATTTTGTAGGTATTCTATTTTAAATTATTTGCTGTTCGAAGGCAGTTCCAAACCATAGCCCGAAACTTTGTCTTCTCTTTTTAATAATAAGGCGAACACTAAACCAACTAATCCTAAGCAAGCAAACATGATCATGGTATAAGTATAATCTAATGTTTCAGCTCCTTCTGGGTTTGTAGCATCTAAAACTACTCCTGCTAAAATTGGAAATGCCCATAAGCCTAAATTCTGTACTGAGAACATCAATCCATAGGCAGAACCAATTCTTTTTTCATCCACCATTTTAGCAACAGATGGCCACATAGAGGCTGGTACCAAAGAGAAGGCAAGTCCTAAAATAACCATCATTACGTATGGAGATAATCCTGTAAAGGCAAATGTGAGATGCACAATTACTAGTATTATAGATCCATAAATCATTAGAGATGCTGCTTTTCCTATTTTATCAACAAACAAACCAAATATCGGTGTAAATATCATTGTTCCAATGGGTAACATTGAGGAGATGAAACCACTTTCTTTTATGGATAGATTAAATTTATTGAGGAAAAAATCAGATGAAAAAGATAGGAATGGAAATACCGCAGAATAAAAGGTCAAACACAACAAGGTGACGTAAATAAACGAACGATTGGTTAGTAGTTTTGTAATGTCTGAGATGTGAAATTCATCACTTGTAGACAGTAAACCTTCTTGCTTTACTTGTTTGTCCAATTTAAGATCAAACATCATGTAAATTAGGAATACTAATAAGGCAGAAAGAACTAAAAAGGCTGCAAACCATATGGCAGTAGTCCATCCCTGCTCAGATTCAATTAGAACTGGTGATAAATTGAATGCAAGAAATGATCCGGTTCGGGCAAGCCCAAGTTTTACTCCAAATGCTAAGGCTAATTCCTTTCCTTTAAACCATTTTACAATGATTTTACTGATGACAACAATACTGGTTTCAGCTCCTAAACCAAACAGAAATCGTCCTAATAACATCATTTTCAGTTCGGGAGAATATCCAGGCATGAAAGAAGACATGAACGTATAACCAAGCCCGTCGTTTCTGTATAGATCACTTGCTCCATATGCTGTTACCAGTGCTCCAAAGGCCATAAAGGCGACAAACATGAATCCTGTTCTTCGAATACCTAATTTATCGAGAATAATTCCTCCCAATACTGCCATTAAGAAAAAGACATTAGGAATAGAGTATACGGATACAAATAAACCAAAATCAGTACTGGTGAACCCAAATTCTTTGGTAAGTGTAGATTTTAATGGAGATAGTGCATCGTAAAAATAGTAGTTTGCCGCAAGAACAAATCCGACAGTAATCAGCATTGCCCAGCGGACAAGTACAGAATCTCTTAGTGATTCTTGTAGTTTAGTTTTAGTCATGTAGTTGAAGTGTTTGTTTTCAATAGTTTCCGAAAATACGAAAGCTTTTCGTAACGGCATAAAAAAAGCTGCCCCTAAGGACAGCTTTAAAATATATTCGTTAATTTATTAACTCTGAATGTTTGGCAATTCAAGGCCATATCCTTTTTTCTTATCTTCTGCTTTCAATAAGAATCCAAATACGGTTGCAAGAATTGTTAAACCAACAAAAATTAACCAAGTTGATGAATAATCAAACATTGGAATTTCTCCAGTTTCTCTAAGAGCTTGAACTTTTGCTGAGATGTCACTTGCTGGAACTCCGTCAGCTCTGAAAGCTGCAATTGTATTTTCAATTTTTTCGTTAATACCAGGATTTGTCTTATCTAAAACAACACCTAATAATATAGGAACTAGCATTAGACCAATATTTTGAACATAGAAAATAAGTGCATATGCTGAACCTAATTGTTTTTCAGGAATAATTTTTGGAACTGAAGGCCACATAGCCGAAGGAACCAATGAGAACGCAATACCTAAAAGAACTACAGCAAAAATAGCTACCGAAGGTTCTGTAAGAGCAGGTACATAGAATATGGTATGAACGATTACAAGTAATACTGCTCCAAGAATCATGATAGAAGCACCTTTACCATATTTATCGTAGATGTATCCAAATAAAGGAGTCAATAGAATCGTACCAAATGGTAAAATTGATGGAATATCTCCTGCAGTTGAAGGATCAACACCAAACTTATTAACCATTAATCCTGAAGAGAATTTGTAGAATGGGAAAACTGCAGAATAGAATAATAAACAAAGAATAGCGATGTACCAGAATCCTTTATTTTTAACAATTACCAATAGATCGGAAATTTTGAAAGGCTCTTCTTCTTCCACTTCATCTTCTACTTGTTTGTCTAATTTCACATCCATTATGCAATAAACAATGAAAAGAATTAAGGCAATACACAAAGCAAGAGTTCCTACCAATACAGCAGTTGGGATATCAAATGCAGCAGCAATACGTGGAGATCCAAATAATGCAAGGAAAGAACCTAAACGAGCTAAGGCCATCTCTGTACCCATAGCTAGCGCCATTTCTTTTCCTTTAAACCATTTAACGATTATTCTAGACACTGTAATACCAGCACCTTCAGCACCAACACAGAAGATTGCAAATCCTGCTGCTGAAACAAATACTCTAGAATCGATTCCGATAATTGTAGAGCCCATTTCAAAATTATGAGCAAATGCATAATACTTTACTATAGCACCTAATATCATTACTATTCCAGATCCTACCGCGGTAAATTTAATACCCATTTTATCGAGTATGATTCCGGCAAATATTAGCATAAATGCAAATACATTTAAGTATCCTTGAGCACCTGTAACAAGTCCCCAATCGGTACCACTCCATCCGTAAGTACTTTGAATAAGAGTTTGAAGCGGAGAAAGTACCTCCATAAAGGTATATGCAATAAGCATAGTAAGCGAAACGAGAATTAACACAAACCAACGGGCGCCTGCGCTATCTCTCAAAGTCTTTTTAATAGCATCTGTCATTTCAATAATTTTAGGGTTTAATTAATTTTTTGGCATTAGAGCCTACTAAATTAAGATTAATGCCTAAAAAAACAAACCTGTATTTTATCAGTAAAAAGAGCAATAAAAAAAAGCCACCCGAAGGTGGCTTTTCATATATCGTATGTATAAGAGAATTATTTCTCAATGTTTGGAAGGTCAAGACCATATCCTTTTTTCTTATCAACAGATCTTAATCTAAAAGCAACTAATAAAGCTGCTACACCACAACCAACCATTAACATCATCGGCTCAGTATAATTAAGAGGAGCTCCTTCAGCTAATCCTTCGTTTGCAGAATCCAATACTGATCCTAAAAGCATAGGGAATAACATTAGACCCACATTCTGAATCATAAAGATCATTGCATAAGCAGAACCTAAACGTGATTCCGGAATAATCTTTGGTACTGAAGGCCACATAGCAGCTGGTACAAAAGAGAATGCAAAACCAAGAACGACCATAGCAGTAAATGCAAAAGCTGTATTACCAGGTAAGAATGCAAAAATAACGTGAGAGAAAATCAATAATAAAGATCCTAAGATCATGATACTTGCTGATTTTCCTTTTTTATCCATGAATGCACCAAAGATTGGCGTTAGAACCATAGTTCCAATAGGAAGAAGTCCTACAATCATACCTGAAAGCTCTTCAGCAAAACCATATTTTTGAACCATTAAATCTGGAGCAAATTTTGTGAAGGGGAAAATTGCAGAATAGAATAATACACAAAGAAGTGAGATTAAGATAAAACCTGGGTTTTTGAATAACAAGAATACATCAGAAGCTTTAAATTCCTCTTCAGAAGCTTCAATACTAGTATCAGCAGCAACTTCAGTATCTAATTTCTTATCCATCATGTTATGAACAAAGTAGGCTAGTAAACCAATAACTAGAAGAATAACTCCGAATGCTAATGGACGAGAAATGATTTTGTCAGCTCCTGTCATCCATGGAGAAGCAGAGAATGCGATTAACATACCACCACGAGCACAAGCCATTTCAAGACCCATTGCCAACGCCATCTCTTTTCCTTTAAACCATTTTACAATGATTCGAGATACTGTAATACCTGCAATTTCAACACCAACACCGAATAATGAATATCCGATCATAGCCATTTTTAAAGAAGGCTTGTAATCAGTTAGGAAGGAGTTAAGGAAATCATATCCAATTCCGCCATTGTTAAAAGTATCGGTCATGGCGTAATAGTTGAAGAAGGCTCCAACGATCATTACACCTACAAAGAATGTCCCTGTAAAACGAATACCTGCCTTATCAAGGATAATTCCTCCGAAAATAAGCATCAAACAGAATACGTTTAATACAGAATATGAACCTGCAAAAGTTCCATAAGATGAGTTAGACCATCCCATTTGGTCACGCAACATTCCTTGTAAAGGCGACATGATATCTGTAAAGAAATATCCTGTAAGCATCAAGAATGAAACCGTGATTAAAACGAACCATCTTGCTGATTTGGAATCACGAATAGATTCCTTAAGTTGAGCAGTCATTACCATTTTATAAGTTTTATTTGTTTAAGTTATTGTTTAAGGGGCGCTAAAGTAAGCTTTATCCTGTAAGAAACAAATAGTGAATATCATGTTTTACCAACACATATCCATTCCATTTTTGTGGGCGGAATAGCATATATTACTTATCTTTGGAAAGGTTTTATTTAATTTAATGCAATGAACACATTAACTGATAATACAGGATTATATACAGATTATTATGAGCTAACAATGGCTCAAGGATATTTTCTAAGTGGTAAGAAAGACGAGCAAACCGTTTTTGATTATTATTACCGTACAAATCCGTATAGTGGTGGTTATCTTGTGTTTGCTGGCTTGCAGGATCTACTAGAGATTTTGAAGAATTTTAGATACAATGAGGCTAATATTGAATTTCTTCGTAAGTCTGGTTTAAGAAATGAATTTCTTGATTACTTAAAAGAATTTCGTTTCACAGCTACTATTTATAGTGTGAAAGAAGGTGAGATTGTATTTCCCAATGAACCGATCGTTCGAGTTGAAGGAAATATTATTGAAGCACAGTTGATAGAAACTTTATTGTTGAATTATCTTAATTTTCAGTCGCTTATTGCCACTAAAGCCTGCCGAATTAGAAATGTAATTGGAGATAAAGAATTTTCAGATTTTGGTTTGAGAAGAGCACAAGGATTAGGTGGTATTCATGCAAGTCGTGCAGCAGTAATCGGTGGTGCAAACACAACTTCGAATGTTTACAGTGCATTTAATTACGATATTCCGCTAACGGGAACTCAAGCTCATTCATGGATTCAAAGTTTTGATTATGAATTGGACGCTTTCCGTCAATATGCCAATATCAATCCTGATAATACGGTTTTACTTGTAGATACTTATAACACTTTGAGGTCTGGCGTTCCGAATGCGATAAAAGTTGCCAAGGAGTTAGAGGCTGAAGGACATAAAATGATCGGAATTCGTTTGGATAGTGGTGATTTAGCTTATTTAAGTCAGAAAGCTAGAAAAATGTTAAACGAAGCAGGTTTAGATTACGTGAAGATTATTGCATCTAACCAGTTAAATGAATATGTAATTAAAAGTTTGAATGAACAAGGAGCACAATTAGATGGTTATGGTATTGGAACCGAATTGGTAACGGGAAAAGATACTGGCGCGCTAGATGGTGTGTATAAATTGGTGCAAAATAATGGTGTTCCTCGTTTGAAAATATCTGAGAATATTGAGAAGATTACCATGCCTGGAAAGAAAAAACTTGTTCGCTATTTTGATGAAGAAGGAATGTTTTTTCGAGATGGGGTTCTTTTGGAAAATGAGGAATCTACTAACCGCTTGTTTCATTCTTTTCACTCGCATAAAAATACTTACGTAACAAATTATAAATGTGAGGAACTTACACATAAGGTTATGGAAGATGGGAAAGTATTGATTGAGAATCAAAGCCCAACTGAAATTAATGCTTATTTAAGAAAGAGATTCGCTCAGTTACCAGATGGACACAAGCGTTTTATTAGCCCACATATTTACAAAGTTGGCTTTTCTGAAAACTTGTTGGATGTAAGAGATCATCTATTGATGGATATTCGATCGAAAATCAGATAAGTTTTAATTGATTTGTAACCGTTAAGCATTGACAATGGAAAGTTTAAATTCTAAAATAATTCGTCCTACACTATTATTGGATAAAGCAAAGTGTATTTCAAATATTGAGAATATGATTGCAAAAGCGCAACGAGCCAATGCACGTTTGCGTCCTCATTTTAAAACGCATCAATCTGCCCAAATAGGTGAGTGGTTTAAAGAAAGAGGTGTTGAAGCTATTGCTGTTTCGTCGATGGTGATGGCACAATATTTTGCAGACAATGGATGGAAGGATATTACGGTTGCGATTCCTGTTAATCTTCGGGAAATAGAGTTGATTAACGAGTTAGCATCGAAAATTCAATTGAATTTAGTGCTTGAATCTCGAGAAGCAATTGCCTATTTAGAATCTGAATTGGAACATCCTGTTGGAATTTTCATTAAGGTTGATACAGGTTATCAGCGTTCAGGAATTCCTGCCGAGGCGATAGGGTCGTTACGTTTGTTAGTTGACTTGATGAAGGAAACTGAAAAATTGAATTGTAAGGGATTTTTAGCGCATACAGGACACAATTACAAGGCTGATGATCATGAGCAAATTCATAAAAATCATTCCAAAACACTTCTCGATTTAAATGAACTGAAAGATGTTTTCAGAAAAGATATTGCAGGTTTAGAGGTTTCTTTAGGAGATACGCCAGCCTGCAGTATTAGCGAGGAATTTTATGGAATTGATGAGATTCGACCTGGAAATTTTGTATTCTATGATATCATGCAATATGTTTTGGGTGCTTGCGATGAAAGCCAAATTGCAGTTGCCATGGCTTGTCCTGTTATTGCAAAAAATATTGATCGAAATGAATTGGTGATTCATGGTGGAGGTGTTCACTTTTCAAAAGAATATTTAGAAGCTGATGATGAGGGAACCAAGTTGTTTGGTAGTATTGTTCGAATTGCGGAGAATGGTTGGAGTGAAATTTTAGGAGGTGGATTCTTGGCAAGTCTTTCACAAGAACATGGGATTATCCGCTGTAGCGATGCTTTATTTGATGAGTTTACGATTGGAGACTTGATTGGAGTGTTGCCTGTGCATTCATGCCTTACTACTAATTTAATGAGGAAGTTAATGACCACAGAAGGAGAATGGATTACAACAATGAACAGTTAGCAGTAAACAGTTATCAGAGAACAGTTATCAGAGAACAGTGATCAGTAATCAGTGAACAGTGATCAGTTAACAATGAACAGTGAGTCGTTTTTACTGGCTAGAAAATCAAGGGATGAATTACAAGAGGGTGTTGGATCGATTTAGTATAAGCAAAGTTAGGAAAGTAATTGTTGCTGAAATTACTTGTGTTGATAATTCCAACGCAACGATAGCTTTATCTTTAGCTTTGGGTGTTTTTCTTGCATTTTCGCCTGCCTGGGGTTTTCAAACGGCACTTGCCATCTCATTAGCATTGCTTTTGAGATTAAATAAGGTTCTCGCTTTAATTACTGTCAATATCAGCAGTATTCCGCCATTAATTCCTCTGATTTTTATTGCTGGATATCAAACAGGTGCACTTGTTTTGAAAGGTGAGTTTCAGAAAGAAGTTCCTGATTTGATGAGTCTAAGTACTTTGGGTGAGAATTACCTGCAATTTGCATTGGGTTCCATGGTGTTTGCAGTACTAATTGGTGTGATTTTCTATTTGGTGATTTATTTAATTTTAGGAAGGTATCGTAAGTTGTAATTTATTAAATCGCAACTATTGGGTTAGGGATTGGAGTGAAAACCCCACAGTGAGGAACGAGCGAGGAGTTGAAACAAAAGCCCGACCTGAAAGGAAACCCCATAAAAAAAGGAACGCACTTTCGTACGTTCCTTACAAATCAGTATCTGATTATATTATTTTACAGGTACATTCTTAAGCGTTTCAACTAAGAAATCCCAGAATTTAACAACTGTATCAGTTTTTACTTTCTCATCTGGAGAGTGAGGGAAACGAATTGTTGGTCCGAAAGAGATCATATCCCAATGTGGGTAAACAGCTCCTAATAAACCACACTCTAAACCAGCGTGAATTGCTTTAATTTCAGGAATTTTTCCGTATTTGTTATTGTATACTTCCTGCATTGTTTTCAAGATTGGAGAATCCATGTTTGGCTTCCATCCTGGATATTCGCCTTCTAGCTTAACTTTACCACCAGCCAATACAAAAGTAGAAACAATTGCTTGTCCTAAATCTTCTTTTGCAGAGTTTACTGATGAACGCAATAATGCTTGAATTGTTACAACACCATCATTACTTACCACACGTGCAAGATTACTTGATGTTTCAACCAATCCTGGCATTGCATCGCTCATGCGAATAACACCGTTTGGACAAGCATAAATAGCGTTGATTAAGTTCTTCTGGCTCTTGTTTTTGAAAACTGTTTTAGGAGCTTCAGTTGGCTCAGCAAAGAATGCTAAATCTGGCTCAACAGCTGATAATTCCGCTTTGTAAATTGCTTCGTATTCTGCAACTCCAGCAAGGAACTTCTCAGTATATCTTTCTGGAATCGTTACAACTGCAAATGATTCACGAGGAATAGCATTACGCAATGATCCACCATCAACAGAAGACATTCTCAATTTGAATTTCTTTGTTGCATATTTTAAGAAACGGAACAAAAGTTTGTTTGAGTTTCCACGACCTAAAATGATCTCCATTCCTGAGTGACCACCTTTAAGACCTTTCATATATAGCTTATAAGCTACATATCCTTTGTCAATCTTATCTTCTTTGTATTTGAATGTTACGTTGGCATCGATTCCACCAGCACAACCTACATATAATTCACCTTCATCTTCCGAGTCCATGTTTAGAAGAATTTCTCCATCTAAAACGTCGTTCTGAAGACCAAAAGCACCTGTCATTCCAGTTTCTTCATCAGCAGTAAATAAAGCTTCAACAGGACCATGCTCTAGATCAGTTGCTTGAAGAACAGCCATTGCAGCAGCAACTCCCATTCCATTATCAGCACCTAAAGTTGTTCCATTAGCTGTAACCCAATCACCTTCGATTAAAGTTTCAATAGGATCTTTTTCAAAATCATGATCAGTATCAGCATTTTTTTGAGGTACCATATCTAGGTGACCTTGCAATACAACACCTTTACGGTCTTCGTATCCTGGAGTAGCTGGCTTTTTAATGATGATATTTCCAACAGCGTCCTTAATAGTCTCCAATCCTAAATCTTGTCCGAATTTCATCATGAAATCCTGAATTGCATCTTCGTGCTTCGATGGACGTGGTATTTGAGTTAATGAATAAAAGTGTTCCCAAATCGCCTTAGGTTCGAGGCTTAAAATTTCTTTGCTCATTATTATATTCCTCCGTTAAATTTTAGTGTTATTTATTCAAGAGCACTAAAGGTAGTATTTTTTAATAAAGCCGAAAAGAGAATTCAAAAAAGAGAAAGTGAATTAAGGATTTTTAAGAATCGAAACAGGAAAAGAGTAAAAATGAATAGCTACTAAGACTGTTTATTATTTTTCAGCACTAGAAGAAATAAAGTTCAAGGTGAAGAAGGTTTGGGTATTGGTATTCATCAACTTAGTACTATGTTGCACGGGATAATACTCAGTAAATGAGGAGTGTTCAAGTTAGTTTAGTTAATGTTTTTTTTGTCACTTTTAACTTCTTTGACTTTTCTCCCTTGACTTTCTTATAAGCTTCTTAACTTTGTCGGTTCAGAAAAAGCCTATGCAAACAATAGAACAAATACTAGAAAGTTTTGGTGATCGAATCTTATCTAGTCGAAAAATAGCTGCACGAAAAGCACAATATGTTCCTATTCCTTCGGATATGAATCCTGAACTTCAGGAATGTCTCCATGAGATGGGGTATGATCAGCTATACTCCCACCAAGCTGAAATGTACAAACGAGCTATGCAGGGTAAAAATATTGTTATCACTACGGGTACGGCAAGTGGTAAATCCTTATCTTTTTATTTGCCTGTTATTCAGCGCATACTTGAAAATCCTAGCCGACGTGCTATTTTCATTTACCCTACCAAAGCACTAACCAAAGATCAATTACGAAACATTGTTGACTTTGTAGAATTTTTTGGCAAGCATCGCATACAAGCTGGTATTTATGATGGAGATACGCCAGCAGCTGAACGCAGTCGAATTCGTCAGGAGGCTAATATTATTCTTACCAATCCCGATATGATTAACGCAACATTTTTGCCCAATCACAATCGCTATGGCTTTCCACATCTATTTGCCAATCTGGATTATCTGGTAATCGATGAGCTACATGCTTACCGAGGTGCTTTTGGATCGCAGGTTTCTAATGTGATTCGTCGCTTGTTGCGCATTTGCAATTACCATGGTAACACACCTCACTTTCTTTGCAGTTCTGCAACAATCGCCAACCCTGCAGAACTGGCTGAAAATATCTGCCATCAGCCCTTTGAACTTATTGACAAAGATGGCTCTCCTGCTCCGGAAAAAGAAATCTACTTTTGGCAACCTGAGTACATTAAAAAAGCACAACGTAAACGGTCTGTTACCGAAGAGCTGAAAGAATTATTGCCGAACTTAATTGGCAATATGGTGAGAGTAATCACCTTTTGTATTTCGCGCAGGGAAACAGAGGTTGTGACGAAAGAATGCCGAGATATACTTGCACACGATCCGCTTAAGCTTGGTCCTGATATGTCGGATAAGATATCGGCTTACCGTGGAGGTTATACGCCTTTAGAGCGTGAACGAATAGAAAAAGATTTGGTAGAAGGAAGCGTTTATGGCGTTGTTTCGACTTCTGCTCTTGAATTAGGTATTGATATTGGAGCTTTGGATATGGTTGTGATGGGAGGCTTTCCAGGTACACGTGCTAGCTTTTGGCAGCAATTGGGCCGTGCTGGTCGAAAGGGCAATAAAGCGCACGCACTTCTTATGCTCAAAGAAAAACCAATGGACCAATATGTGGGTATGAATCCTGATTGGCTATTGAAATCTGCATCTGAAAATGCTGTAATTGATAAGAACAATCTATACATTCAATTGGCTCATATTCGTGCGGCTTCTGCTGAGTTGCCTTTAACCATTGACGATATAGCAACTTTTCCCGATCTGGGAGAAATTATTCCTTTGCTACAAAAAGAAGGAGAATTAAGCGAACATCATGCCCAATACCAGTGGAGTGGCCAACTCTCACCTGCTCATGAAATTAGTCTGCGAAACATGACTAGTGACACGATTAAAATTGTAGACAAAGAGAAAGACTGTACCATAACTACCGTTGATCTGATACAAGCTAAAAAAGAATTTTATCCGGGTGCGATTTATTTGCATGATAGTGTGCAGTATAAAAGTCTCGATTTGGATTTGGAAGGTAAAACCGCTTGGGTTAGAGAAGTTGATTCCAATTATTATACTGAGCCTCACAAACCGGGTAATATTGATATTCTAATGGAGCATGATCAGCAGGAAGACAAGCGTATCTATAGTTGTTTTGGTGATGTTCGTGTTAGCGTTTTGGTTTCTGGCTATAAGATGGTTCAATTCAATACGCACCAGAACTTAGGTTATGAAGCATTGTCGCAAATTCTTGAAACACAAATGGAAACGGAAGCTTGTTGGATTCAAATACCAGATAATGTGGTTCAGGTATTTGTGGCAACGGGAAAAGCCCCAAGTCTCGATCCTCAATCGAAGGATTCGGAAGACAAAAAAGCACCACATTTCGATTATACTGAAGGCTTAATTCATTGCTTAAAAGCTGCAGCTTCAATGCGCGTTATGGCTACTCATTCAGATTTAGGCGGGGCTGTCTTCGGATTTGCACACCCTGATTCGCCTGTTCACAAGCATGCCATTATTCTCTTCGATGAATACCCTGGAGGTTTGGGCTTCTCTGAAAAAGCTTTTGAGTTTATTGGAGAAATTATTAAAAATGCTGGGCAATTGGTTAAAGATTGTTCCTGCAAAGAAGGCTGTCCTGCTTGTGTTGGCGATCATCGCATTGATAAGGAACTTATTCTTTGGGCTTTGCGATCTTTCTATAAGGAATTGCCTATTCCCAAAAATATTCAACTTGACAAGTTGCCGGCTTCACCATCAACAAACTCCAAAAAGATGGAGTGGAAACAAGTAAAAGATCAGTGGCAAGAACTATTAAGTCGGTTTGAGAAGGAGGAACATTTTGGAGCTCGTTTCCTAAAACATGCTTCGGCTTTTGAAATAAAAGGGAATGATCTTATTCTTTTTTTAGCAGAAAGTAATCTTAAATTGGCTCAAAAACCGGAAGTTGTTAAAGGGCTAAAAGCGGAGTTGGCTAAACTAATACACTTACCCGAGAACTTCGAATTACACTTGCGTGTTGATGATAGTGAGCTTAATATTAAAAATCAATTAAAGTTGCAACGCATCATGAGCAATGGGAAAGGCTATTTGAATAATTAGTTACAAGGATAAAGGTTAAAGTACAAAATTAAAAAATCCATATTTTACTCAAGTGCCTTTTTTATAAATCAAAATTATTAATTGATAATTCATAATTGAACGGGTGAGTTTAAAACGTCTACATAGAAAGCTAAGGAGTACCGAGTTTGAAGGCAATGAATTTGATCCCATTTCTGCCTTTGAGGCTCAAGATGTGCCTCAACAGAGTCTTGTTATTCCTAAGGAGCGTTTTACAGAACCTCAAGAAAACTATGCTCATAAAATTAAAGAGGTATATGCTAGGAATTCGAAATTAGGTCAGGCTCTTAAAACACTTAACAACTATCAGTTGCAGGCAGTATTCTCTGAGGATCGTAAAGTGTTGCTAAGTGCTATGGTGGGAAGTGGAAAAACTACGGTTCTTACGCATAAGATTCTCTATTTGCACTTTATCAAAGCCATACCACTTTCAGAAATGGTAGTGCTCACGTTTACGAATAAAGCTGCTCGTGAAATTAGGGAACGCATACTATCTTTTTACGAGGAATCAGAAGGCATACAGTCAGAAGATCTACGCTATTTTGGCACTTTCCATTCGGTAGCCCGTCAACTAATAAAGGAGCATCCTCAATTAAGTGAATTGGGATTTACACCATCCTTTTCGATAATGGATAAGGAAGCTAAAGAAGAGTTTCTTCTTCGTTTAATTCACACACATGAGCTTGATGTTAAGTACCATAATAAACTGGATCAGCGATTAAAGTTATATCGTAACGAGAAACAGATTCTTTACGCCAATATGAAAAATGAAGATGATCTTCCTCAACTTCTGGAAATATCGCGAAAAGAAAAACAAGCTAACAATCTGATGGATTTTGATGACTTAATTTCCATCGTTAATTGGCTTTTAAAACAAGAATGCTCGCTTGAAGCTAAATGGGTGATTGTAGATGAGTTCCAGGATTGCAATCCTGAACAAGTTCAGCTCTTAAATTACCTCTCTGTAAAAGATAGCTCCTTCTTTGCAGTGGGTGATCCCAATCAAAGTATTTATGCCTGGCGTGGCAGTACCGAGCAAATTTTTGAAAGCTATATTACAGACACAAGCTGTCGTATGATGCGTTTGCCTTTGAATTACAGAAGTTCAGGACAGCTATTGAGTGCTGCCGCTTGCCTGTTAAACGATGAACGAAATGATTTGCAAGCAACTCGAACGGCTGGAAATAAACTGCGTTTGGTTAATCATTTTGACGATAATCAGGAAGCCTTTTATTATGCCAGTCAATTTAAAAGCTTGCATTCAAGTGGTACAGCATGGGAGCAAATTGCTGTTCTATTTCGTACACGTCAACAAATAAATCTCTTTGAGTCTATTTTTTCGAAAGAAGATATTCCTTTCGAAGTTATAAGCAAAAGTAGTCTTAAGGATTATCCTGCTCTATTTTGGCTAAAGAAGGTTCTTTTAGCTGGTTTGCAAGCCAACGACATGGATAGTATTCTATCCGTTTTCACATCAAGTGATTTTGGTTGTCTTAAAAATGGAAAAGCTTTACTGAATGCATATAATAAATTCAGTAATGAGAAAACCTTTAATAGCAAGCTAGAAGCCTTCACTGAATTTTTGAAATTTAAATATCCCAAAGAAACCACTCATATTAAATTGGCGAATTCTTTATTGGATTTTCAAGATCAACTATTAAAAACAAGTAGTCAGTTTGATCTATACGGCTATTTGAATTTAGATGAGGTCCTAAAACCCATTTCCGTTCATTACACCGAGAATGTGTGTCAAGTGAAACAAGCTATAAAGGAGTTGGATCTTTACATACAAAAACAGAGTTTTGGAAATAATATCGAGGCTTATCAGGCTGCAATGGGACAAGTGAGTTTAGAGGGGCATTTTCAAATTAATACAGGTATAAAGAAGAGTCAAGAGGGCGTTCGTTTATTAACTATTCATGCTGCAAAAGGTCTGGAATTTGATCATGTTTTTTTGAGTGGAGCCAATACCGGTTTGATTCCTTTGAATAGAAAAAAAGCAGGTCCAAATCATTTGCAAGAAGAAAAGCGTCTACTTTTTGTTGCCCTCACTCGTGCTAAAAATAATATGGAAATAGCTTGGCACAGCCAAAGTTCAGCTTGGAATGCTGAGGAAGGACCATCTTATTTTCTCAATGCTATTCCTTCGACACTTATTGACCGTATTGAAAATACAAAGCCAGAAATTACAATTAAAAAGTTAGAAGATCCTCAGGAATCTAATGATAGCCCTTGGAAGAAGGGCATGAAAATAAGACATCCAAAATATGGAGAAGGTACTGTCATTAGCAGTACTGATAAAGAAATTCTTTGTGAGTTCGGCAAATTTGGAGAAAAGAGTTTTGCACCTCAATGGGCAACACTAAAAAAACTTTAGGTTCAGCAACCTGCATGTAGGATTATGTAATTGGCTTAAAATTGATCTATGGCAGCGAAAAGTCTTATTTATTCTGGAAAATTGGATTAAATAGATGGTGATTTTCCTGGTTTAGGAACATCTTTTGAAATAGCTACAGGTCCAATAGTATAAGATTTCGGTCCCAGATACAAATCAGAGTTCATCATTTCATCCCAAGTGACTTCTTTCCCTGTATAAGCAGATATTCTACCCATAATACCAGTAAGTGTTGATTCTGCAACTTGAAATGCTTCATTGATTGGATTCCCTGTACGAATTGCTGTAACCAAATCAATATGTTCCTGATCGTAAGGATTCGTGCTTAATCTGCTTATATTTTTACCAGTACCAGCTTTTGGATATTGATAGTTCCAATTTACAGAACCATCCAAATTGTAAATGGTATTTTCACAATTAGTAGATCCATTTGTCCCTCGAATATGGTCAGATATATTGTTGTTACAATCATTTATTTGGCGACACATGCTGTGATAATGAATATCTTTATCGTAAACAAAATCCACACTGAAGTGATCGTATTGATCGCCTGTAATTCGTTGTTGTCGGGCACCAAATCCTATCGCTTTTTCTGGATGTTTTCCTACAAACCAGTTTACAGTATCTAGATTGTGAACATTCTGTTCTACGATGTGATCACCAGACAACCAACACCAATTTACCCAGTTTCTAATCATGTTCTCCAATTCAGACCAATCAGCACGTGGATTCCTGTGCCAAAGTTTGCCCACATTGTAATAACTATTAGCAGAAACAATCTCACCAATTGCGCCATTATTTACCTGTTTAAAAGTTTCGATATAATCTTGTTGGTGACGCTTTATCGTTCCCGTAACAACAGATAAACTTAACATTTTGGCCTTTTCGGCAGAAACCATAACAGAACGCACACCCACTGGATCTACTGCAACAGGCTTTTCCATAAAGACATGCTTTTTTGCTTTTACACAAGCTTCAAAATGCTGTGGGCGAAAATGTGGTGGAGTGGCTAGGATAACAATGTCTATGTCGCAATTCATAAGCTCTTCAAACGAATTGATTCCCGAGAAGCACTTGTCGGGTGAAATTTCAATTCCTTTCTGATTTTTTATTTCTTGGCGGCATGCTTCTATACGATCTTGAAAAACATCAGCCAAGGCAACAATTTCTACATTAGGACCGGAATTCAGAAAGTTTAAGGCAGCACCAGTTCCACGATAACCACAACCAACAATACCAGCTTTTAGCAAAGGACCATCGGGAGCTTTTTCTAGCATTGGAGGGAAATCATATTCTCTTTTCTTGCTTGATTGGCAAGATGTGAAAATGGAATTTAATCCGATGGCACCTACTATTCCTGCAGCAGCTGCGTTGCGTAAAAATTTTCTTCGGCTGTTTTCGTAATCTCTGCTATTCATATTTAATGAGCTTAAGCTGAATGTTAATTTGTTCTCCTATTCGTATTCGTTGGCGACCATTCGCATACGATTCTGAAACCAACGTCGTTGCAATCGGAATACCACCAAATGCTTTTCGGAATTTGAGGATCGGTTATCATCCAATCATCATGTTGGGTATGATCTTTATGGCTTATAAGGAGTTCAGTAATTGTACTTTTAAAAGAGCCTCCCTTTAAGATGTATTCAATTTTATTATTGATTTTTATTGTATCCTGACAAAATTCACGAACATTACCGAGCATGTTTACAATGCCAAATTTGTTTGGTGAAATGTCTTCTGGTAGTGCTGTTTTACCATTGCTGTTTTTTATCCAAATCACATAATTATTGATTTTATCACTCGGCTTTTTAAACAGATTTACAAAGAAATTTTTGTCTTTATAATGAGATGCATTGCCGCCAAAGAAGAAGTCATCACTTTTACTAGTTCCACTAGCGTATTCCCATTCTTTTGCTGTTGGTAAACGATAAGTTTTCCCAGTTTTTAGAGAAAGCCATTTGCAATAGGTATTTGCAGCGTGCCAGGTCATTGTAATTGCTGGTCTTTTTCCCATTCCCCAAGCTTGTGAAGGATCTCCAAATGGTGGCGTTGCTCCAGTTATTGCATCAACATCTGTATTGGTTTCCGTACGGCCTTCTGATTCCGTTTCACTTAGAAAGGCTTTGTATTCATCCCAAGTCACCTCAAGTTTGCCAATAAAGTAAGCGGTGATGTTTTGTGCCTTACTTTCTGGAATTGCAATCATGTCAAAGGAAACAATAGTATTTGGAATTTGCTCATTAAAATTCGAGAATTCCTGAATGTTAGTTGCTTCTGTAAATACTTGTTTGTTGGTTTCTGATTTAGAAAAGGAATAATTGGCTTTGTGTGTTTGTTCACCACCATGACCAACATTTAAATGACAGTTGATACAATCTAACTTGTCTTTATTGTGTTTGTAATACAAATGTGCTTTGTCTCCTTCTTTGGAAAGATGCAGTGGAAAAAGATTTGCATGGCAATTGATGCAGGATTCATTGAATACATGCTTTTTTGCATGCTCTAATAGCGATTTTTCATCCCAATTAATTTCATCAATATCCTTAAAGTAATAGGAATATAAATCTCTGGAACCAGCCTTTATTTTTTCAGGCCAATAATTACTTTGGTTTTTGGGCGGTAAGTGACAGTCTACACAATGAACTACAACACCACTTTTATTATTGTGATGAGATGCCTGTAACCATGAATTTTCGGCATGTGTATGTACATGGCAGGACATGCAATATTTATCGGTAGATGTAGTCTGATCGATTCCGTTTAAGCCAGTTACAAATGCAATGGCAAAAAGAAAAGACAGAAGTATCAGAATAAGGAATTTATATTGATGAAAAAAATTACTCATTAAGATGCTTTAATGGTTTGTATTTTTTTTGTCTGGTCATGTTCTTGTTTGTATTGTTTTGGCGTTTTTCCGTATTCTTTTTTAAAGCATTTCGAAAAATATTTAGGATCATTAAATCCAACTCTAAATGCAATCTCAGAAATAGTGAAATTGTGATTAATGAGCAGAGGAACAGCTTTTTGTAAACGAAATGTTCTTACAAAATCAACAAGCGTTTTATCCGTTAAGGACTGAAATTTTCTGTAGATATTCGAATAGCTCATGTGTAATGGTTCAGCTAATTCCTCTAAACGAAATTCTGGATCCTCAAAGTTGTTTTCGATTTCTAATAGAATGGCTTCAATAAATTTTTCATCTGGCGATTCTACCTCAATTTCCTTGTTACTTGTTAGAATCTCAGAACGGTATTGTTCTATAATTTGTTTTTTGGCTTCAAGAATATTATTCACTTTTAAGGTAAGCTCTTTCACATTAAATGGCTTGTTAATGTATTCTATGGCGCCATATTTAAGGCCTTCCAATTTCGATTGGGTCGTGTTACGAGCCGTTAGAAGAATGATTGGAATATGGCGTGTTGTTTTTCCATTTTTAATCTCCTTGCATAGAGAAATACCATCCATTATTGGCATCATGATATCACTAATAATAAGATCAGGACGTAATTCTTGCAAAAGAGATAATGCTTCTTTGCCATTTTCAGCTGTGAATACATTATAGAAATTACTAAATGTATCCTTTAGTAAAAGTAACATCTCGTAATTATCCTCAACAATTAAGAGTTTAATTTTTGAGCTTGGGTTAATACTTGGAGTATAAAGATCTTCTTTATGTGAATTCTCAGTTTGATTGATCTCATTCGTATCTGTTTTCTCGATGATCTCATCTTCATTTAAATGTTTACGGCCCAAAGGAAGTTTTATACTAAATTCGGCTCCCTGATTAACTGATGATACAACATTTATCTCACCCTTGTGCAAAGTGATTAGTTCTTTAGTAAGTGCAAGACCAATTCCAGTTCCTCCTACAGCTTTGCCTTCTTTTGATTGATAGAACATATCAAAGATATGTTTCAGATTTTCTTCATCTATTCCAATACCTGAATCAGATATTTTTAAAAAGAAATGCTCATAGTTACTTTGGATATTAAATTGAATTTGACCTTCTCGCGGTGTAAATTTAAATGCGTTTGCCAAAAGATTATAAATCACGTGTTCTAATTTATCCTTGTCGTACCAAAGCATGATATTGTCATCATCCGCTTCAAAAGTGAAATCGATATGTTTAAAACGTGCTTGCTCTTTAAAAGATTGGGCAATGGTTTCACAATGCTTAGAAATATTATTATTACTTGTTCGTAATTGTAATTTCCCCAGCTCCTTGTTTCTAACGGTCATCAATTCCAGGGCAATACGTGATAAACGTTTTGCATTGTTATGGATTACATTTAGCCTTTGTTTTAAAAGAAGATTTCCTTCAGCTCTTTCAATCATACTCTCTATAGGCGCCATAATTAGAGTCAAAGGCGTTTGAATTTCATGAGACATTTTTGTGAAGAAATTCATTTTCATTGCATACAGTTCGTTGTTTTTCTCATTTTGCCATTCTTCTAAAAGGAGCTTCTTTTTAAGTTTGGCCCACATAATTGAGTAACGAATGATAAAAAAGAGAGCAATTATTATGGCAAAACCATAGAATAAATAGGCCCACCATCTTTGCCATAAAGGTGACAAAACAATTACTTGCATTGTTCTAGGTTCAATATCCCAAACATTTCTTTTGGTACCTGCTTTTACTTCAAATGTGTATTCTCCATAAGGGATATTGGTGTAGGTTGCAATGCGGTTGGTTTCAGTAGTAATCCAGTTTGTATTAAAGCCTTTTAATCGATAGGCATAAAAATAATTGGGATCAAGATGATCGTTAATAATCGAAAATTGGAAGGAAAAGGAAGTCTGTTTGTGGTTGAGTTTAATTGTATTTACCTGTTCGATACCTTCAGTTATTTGATCTGGAATAATCTCATTGGCATCTCTGTTTAGGATTTCTAAATGATTAATTCTTAATTGGAATTGCTTTTTTGTAGTCTTCATTTGGTTAGGATAGAAGAAGTTAACTCCACCAACACCGCCGAAGTAAAGTTGTCCATATTTATCTGCACCACAACTGCCCGATAGATATCTTTCTTTTAAAGTTCCATTTTTCCAGGTGTAAGAATATACTTGTTTCGTATTCAGATCCAGATGCGAAATACCACCAGTTTTTGATACCCAAATATTGGTACTGTCTGATAAAACAATTGCTATACATCCATGTAAATCTTCCACGCTAAAACCTTCAATATCTTCGCCCTGTTTATTTTTGGTATTGAATTTTATTAGTTTGGAGTAAGAGTTGAGTAAATATAGATTACCATTAAGATCGGTAGCTCCATGGGTAATACTACTTTCCAATTGATTATTTGATTTTGATAATGGGTAGGTTGTAAAATTGGAATTTTCAATAGATTTATTTTCATTGAGCAGGCAAATTCCGCCATTAAACATACCTATCCACAATTGCTTGTTTTCATCTTCAATAAACACTTCAGCAATACTTCCACTTAATCCATTGCTATTGTTTGGGAAGAAAGCAATTTGCTTATTGAAATTGGTAAAAACAAAGATTCCTAGATTGGTTCCAGCCCAAATTCTATTTTTCTTATCGATATATAAAGATCTAACATCAGTTGCAATCTGTCCTTCTTCATTCTTTATTTGTATCGATGTAAATTGATTGGTTTTGTAATTGTAATAGCTTAAGCCATTCAGATAGGTTCCTATCCATTTGTTTTTATTTTTATCTTCAACCATTGCCTGGATGTAATTTCCATTCAATCCATTACCTGATTTCGAATTGGCAATAAACTGTTTTAAGGCTTTTCCTTGATTGTTTACAACACTTATCCCTTCACCGTCGGTACCCATCCAAAGACTCCTATCTTTACAATTCAATATGGATAATACACGTGTTGGCGTTCCTGATAAACTTCCACTATAATAACCTACAGTTGATGATTCATTGGGTAGTATATTGATATTCCCATAATTTGTGAAAATCCAAATATCGGAGTTTTGGGTTTCACCAAATCCAATTACGGTATTCGTTTTTAGTGAAAATTTATTGGTTTTAGAATGCTTGTAAATTTTTACTTTTTTTGTGTTAGGATCCACCTGGCAAAGCCCACCACCATCTGTGCCAGCCCAAATAAGCCCCTCGCTATCACGAAAAATTCGAATAATCATATTCGTTGGAATGTAATGTGAAGCTTTTGCTTTTTTGTGGAATTGCTCGAATGCCTGGGTAATTATATTGTAGAAGTAAAGCCCATTTAGTTCTGTTCCGATCCATAAATTACCTTCTAAATCGGTAGTTAAAATAGTTGTGTTAGAGGATTGGCTATAAGGTACAAGAACTTCCTCGATGTTCATCGATAAGGTGTTTCCTCTGAATATACGACCAGAACTAGTGCTAAACCAAACGTTGTTGTTTATACCTTCCGAAATTGAGGTAATGGTTTCATTGTTCGAATTGATGTCAAACTTTATAAATGTTGAATCTGATAAAGATTGACCAATAAGAGTACCAAAATTACTTCCCAACCAAAGTCGAGATTCTCCAATTGCTACTGATTCGAGATTTTGATGTTCTTTTAAATTAAGGATGTTCGAAAAGTAAGGAGTGAATTTTCCTGATGGCAAGAGCTCTGAAATATTTCCTTTTTTTGATACAAACCAAATTCGATTGTTTTTGTCTTTGACAATGTTCAGGATAGATGAGGTTATTGCATTATTTCCCATCACATCCGAAAATGAATAGGCCTTATAATCGTACCCATCGAAACGTAGAATACCTTTATCAGAATTAAGCCATAAGTATCCTAATGAATCTTCAATTACATTATTAGCATTGGTTTGTTCTCTATCAACTTCAGCACTTAGGTGAATGAAATTAGTAGATTCATCAGCCAAGAGAAAGAAATGATGGCTGCAGAACACTAAAAGTAGAATGAGTTTGATTAGGTACTTGTTTTTCATTTGCATGCTAACTTAAGGTCAATGTTTGGTATAAAGCAAAAATAAATATCTATAGCAATCCTACCAAGTAAATATCAAACAAATAACAATTTACAATTAGTGCTATTTGATTGATTAATAAGCTCTTGGGAAAATGTCTACTTATTCGCCTAAAATGTCCACTTTTTTATAAATGTGATTCTCCAAATTTGAAACTCCCATCAATGAAGAAGTCAATCTACTTGAATTCTTAAGAGATAGATGTGGGGACAATATAACCAAATACCTAATCTTTAATGTTATACTAACTCATAACCTTATGAAGAAGCAAAAAATGAAAAAAAGTAATTATCAGAAATTTTTAAAAATGGATCTTTCGAGGATCACATTTTTCTTAGTTGTAATGCTTGTCATTTCTTTTACAACAAGCTGTGACAAAGATGACTCTGTTAGCCTACCAGAGACGACCACAGGAGAAGTTACTAACATAACAGGTCAGGATGCTGTTGTAAGCGGTAGTGTCCTATCAAATGGAGGATCAAAAATTCTTGCTATGGGAATTTGCTGGACTACAGAAGATGTTGAACCAACTGTAAACGATAATTTTGCAGCCGCAGGTGAATTTACTCTAGATGGTATTATACAGGAGGATTGGAATTATTCAACTACTCTAAAAGGATTATCCGTAAAAACGGCTTATAAAGCCAGAGCTTATGCCTCAAATGAAGCAGGCACTGCCTACGGTGAAACCATTTCTTTTACGTCTAAGGCGGGGAAAACTTACCATCCTCTTACCGTGGATATGATTGAAACATACACACAAGAAGGATCAGAAGGACCTAAAGAATCGCTTGTTGATGGAAATTTGGGTACTTACTGGCATTCGGCTTGGTCAAGTGGAACAGCACCTCTTCCTCACCATATACAAATTACATTCGCCGAAGCTAAAAATATTGGTGGTTTCGAGTTTGCTACTAGAGATGGGTATGCGAGAGGTAATAATCCTGCTAAGTTCGATGTGCAAACAAGTACAAATGGAACTGATTATACCACCGTATGGACTTCAGAAGTTTTGGATAATGTTTTGCTAAATCCAGAGTTGAATGATTTGTCTCTTGATAAGAATTACTCTTCTAAATATTTTAGAATTAGAATCGTTGATACAAAAACACCTGGTCAAAACTCTACCTGTATGGCTTTGTTAAAAGTTTTCGAAGATGGTATGCTACCTTATTAAAAGGGAGTTGGTGTAAAATAATTAAGAACAACATGTTATAATAGTTTATTTATCTAATTAAGATTTAAGATAATAATTATGAGATATTTGCGACAAATCGATTTTTATCGAAATAATATAAAAAATAAAATAAGGAGAAATACTTCCGGTATGCAAAAAGCGATTGGCTTATTCATTTTTATGCTGTTTTTTACAGCTATTGCAAGTGCACAAACTGTTGAGGTTAGAGGAAGTGTATTAGATAATGAGAATAAGGAGTCACTGCCAGGGGTTAGTATTATAATTAAAGGTACAACTCAAGGTGCTATAACTGATATTAATGGAGATTATACCATAAAGGTAGGTCAATCTGATGCAGTGTTAGTTTTTTCATTTATAGGTTACGAAGAGCAGGAAATACCAGTTAATGGTCAGACTAACATCAATGTTAACTTGGAAAGAAAAACCAGCGACCTTGATGAGGTAATGGTTATTGCATATGGTACAACAAAAAAATCGAATTTAACAGGTTCAGCTGTAGCATTAGACAGTGATGATCTAAAAGATGTTTTTGTATCAAATGTAGCATCCATGCTTCAAGGTAAAGTTGCTGGTGTGAACGCATCTGCACGAAGTGGAAGACCTGGTTCAAGTACAGAAATCACCATTCGAGGAAAAGGTTCATTGTCGGGTACAACATCACCTCTTTGGGTGGTAGATGGTATTATAATGGGAAATTCTGATCCTGGTTATAGTCCAGCAGATATTGAAAGTATGACTATTTTAAAAGACGCTTCGGCAACTGCATTGTATGGATCTTTAGCTGCTAATGGTGTTATTTTATTACAAACCAAAAGAGCTAAAAAAGGAGAATCTAAAATAAATGTGAATGCAACCTACGGATATACCACATTCAATACAGGGAATTTCTCAGTTATGAATTCTCAGGAATTGTATGATTATCAGAAGTCTTGGAACCCAAATGTTACAGAGGATGTATTAAACACGGATACTGATTGGATGGATATTGCTACCCAAACCGGGAAGGCACAAGAGTATAATGTTAATTATTCTGGTGGAAACGAAAAGATGACTGCCTATCTGTCTGGTACTTATTATAACGAGACTGGTGCTTTAAAAGGATACGATTATGAGCGTTATTCGGCTATAGGAAACTTTGATATTAATGCTACGGAACGCCTTAAGATTAAAGTTAATCTATCTGGTGATTATAGTACGACAAAAGATCAACAACATTCTTCATATTCTATGTTTACCTACATGCCATGGGATGAAGCTTATTTACCAGATGGTTCTGTACTAGATCCAAGAGTTGATAGCGGCAAAGAATACTTGCTTGAAAATGATAAGGTTTGGTATGGTAGAGATGAAAATAATTACCTATACGATTTACAATACAATTATGGCAAATCACGTAGCAATAATCTTCGTGCAAATATCGGCTTTGATTATAAAATCAATGAATGGTTGACTTTTTCTTCCATGAATAATATAGCTCTTAATTTCGGACATTCTGAATGGTATACTGATCCTCGTTCTGTTGGAGGACAAGCAGACAGAGGAACCTTATATGAAAGTTATAGTTTTAGTCGTAAGCGTTTTACTAATCAAATGCTTCGATTTAACAAGACTTTTGGTCTTCATGCACTGAATGCATTTGTTGCTTGGGAATACTCTGATTATCATTCTGACGACGCTAATGCGACAGGTAAAGGTATTGCAGCAGGACTTACTGTATTGAATACAACAGCAGAAGCTGTTAGCGTAGGTGGCTACAAAGGAGAAAGTGCCAAGCAAAGTACGCTAGTGAATCTGCAATATGCTTATAATGATAAATATTTGGCTACGGCCTCATTTAGTAGACAGGGCTCAAGCAGCTTTGGTCCAAACAAGCAATATGGTAACTTCTGGTCGGCTAGTGTAGGTTGGAATGCCCATAGTGAAGAATTCCTGCAAGGAGTAGAGTGGTTAAACGTATTAAAATGGTCTGCTAGTATGGGACAGGTTGGTAATGCTCCGAGTGGATTTCAATATCTTGGATATTTTGCTTTTGTAGATCAATACAATGGAAATAGTGCGGCTACACCTTATCAAAAAGGAAACCCTGATATTAGTTGGGAAAAAGTAACTAGTTACAATACAGCTATCAACACAAGATTATTTAATCGTGTAAGTATAAATTTAGATCTATATTATAAAAATAGTGACAATCTTTTAACCTACGTACCACTTCCTGCATTAACTGGTTACAGCGGAATATGGATGAATGTTGGACGTGTTACCAATAAAGGATATGAGCTAACTGTTTCTCCCGAGATAATCAAAACTTCAAGATTTAAATGGGATATGACTTTGAACCTTGCATACAATAAAAACAAGGTTGAAGAAATATTTGAAGACAAAGCTTATACTAAAGGTAATACTAGAATTGAAGCAGGCTATGATATGGATGCTCAATACCAACGTATTTGGTACGGTGCAAATCCTGCCAATGGAGAGCCATTGTGGGAAAAAGTTACAGAGAACGAAGATGGTACTGAAACTGTTAGTTTAACTTCAGACTATGCTGACGCTACTTTGCAGTATACTGGAACCAAAGGTACTCCAACATATATAGGAGGTATTCTTAATAAATTTTCTTTTGATAACTTCACCTTATCGGCAAACATTAGCTTTGTTGAAGATATTCATAGGTACAATAGCAACAGAGAATTATTTGATAGCGATGGTTCTTATGCTTCTTTTAATAGTATGAATTTGCATGATGACTGGAATCGTTGGGAAAAACCAGGAGATGTTGCAACTCACCCAAAATCATTTAATGGAGGAGTTAATGCAAATAAAAATTCATCAAGATATTTAGAAGATGCAAGTTATATCCGTTTACGAAATGTAACATTGGCATATAAGATTCCAGAAAACATTCTAAATCGACTTAAGATTTCAAATGCCTCAGTTTATGTGAGTGCAGATAACCTTGTTACACTGACAAAATGGTCAGGTATGGATCCTGAAATTGGAGCTACTGGTTCTAATCAAACTCATGGAACGCTATATCCTATGTCCAAGAAAATTATGGCAGGCGTAAAAATTGGATTTTAAGAAGTGAAAATTATTAATGTATAAAAAGATGAAAATGAAAAATATATATTCTTTTATTGCGATACTAATGGCGCTTTCTATAAGCTCTTGTGATATCGAAAGAGAGCCATTTCAGGATTTATCAGATGATAAAGTATTTGCTGATGAATTAGGTATCGAAGCAGCAGCTTTAGGTACTTACGCACTATTGAAAAAGAATGAGTTTATGCGCCCTTACCATTTTCATGGTGAATTTGGCGGCGATAACATTGCATTAAGCGGTTCTACAACCGATCATTTATTTTACATGTACAATTACCAACATACTCCAACAAATGGTCATTTAAATAGTTTGTGGTCTGGTTGTTATAAAGGTATTGTGAATGCTAATAAAGTTATTGATAAAGCACAAACGGGTACGCCTCGTTTGAATCACGTGATTGGTGAAATGTATTACCTACGTGCTTTCTTTTATTTCAATTTAGTAAATATTTGGGGACGACCTTATGCTCAAAATCCAAGTTCGAACCTAGGTGTTCCAATTATTTTAGATGCTGAACCAGATGCAGATAATTTGCCTCCACGTGCTACTGTTAAGGAGGTTTATGAGCTGATTATAAGCGATCTATTAAAAGGTGCAGAATTCATGAGTGAATTTAAAAGAATTGATTCAGAATATAATATATATGCATCGGAACAAGCAGCTAATGCCTTATTGTCTAGAGTCTATTTATATATGGAGGATAATGCAAAGGCAGAAGAGTATGCAACCAAAGTAATTGAATCAAATAACTTTTCTTTATTGGAAGGTTCTGCTTATGAAACTTTTCCAACAATGGTGCCTGAGGAAAATTCGGAAATTATATTTTCATGTAGAGCATTAAAAGACGAAGATGACTACAATTGGTATGCTTTTGGAGGTATGTACGCTACAATTGATGGTGTAGGTTGGGGTGAAATGTATGCTTCGGAGTCTTTCAGAAATTTACTTGACCAAAATCCTTCAGATAGAAGACATAAATTTATTGACCCTCAGTATGTTGATGGTAACGATTATGAGATCACCTATTCTTACGATAAATCTTCTCCGGTAGGTTCTAAAATGTTCCAAATGTACGCAGTTACAAATAATGGTGGCAATTGGGAATATGATTACAATGGTACCAAAACAGTTTCAACTGAAACAGTAAATGGCAACACTGTATATTTTATCACCGAAGGGGAAAATATTAGTGGAAAAACCTATGTGAAGTTGACAAAGAAAATGCCGGTAAGACAGGGGTATCCTAAATATTTCGTAATAAAATGTTCGAATCAGGAAGGACAGCCTCAATTGTTCTCTCCAGTTATTTCGCGTCTAGCAGAGATGTATTTGAATCGTGCGGAAGCTCGAGCTAAAATTGGAAGTAATATATCAGGAGCGTTAGAAGACATCAATTTGATAAGAGAACGTGCAAATATTAATACATACTCTGAAGTTCCAACTGGAAGAACAATACTTGAAATTGTACTTGAGGAAAGACGTATAGAACTGGCTTACGAAGCTCATCGTCGTTACGATATTTTTAGAAATGGTTTGACCTTGGATCGCAGATATCCAGGAACACATGATAGAGGAGCTAATCCTTTATTAACAGTTCCTGCAACAAGTCCTCGTGTTGTTGACTATATTCCGGAAGCTCAGATTTTAGCGCAGCCTAATTTAGTACAAAATCCATAGTTAGAATGTGGTTAATTATTTCGATCCTTAGATCGAAAACTAATTTGTTTACGTCGTAAACACTTTTTGATACCTCAGGGCTTGCCCTGAGGTTATTCATATCAGGTTTTGGATACTAAAATAAATTAAACATAGAAATAATGAGAGCTTTAAGTAAAATTGGAAAAATAACAAGTGTTGTTTTTTTTCTCTTGGCGTTGATAATAGCTCCATCTTGTTCATCTGATGAAGCCGATTTAGTTGATGAAAAAGATGAGGTAGATGATCCAGTTATTCCTGTAACAGATCCACTTACTGCTTTGGTTGTATCAGTGCCCTGTGAAGGAAACACTTGGGTCTTTGAGAATCCCACGGCTACTGAAAATATAGTTGTATCCGGAGGTATTCAGAATTGGACTAATTCGAGTGATAAAATTAGAACCTATTTTTATGCAAAAGAAACGGGAGCAATTGAAGTAGGTATTCTTGCAAGATTTGTTGGTGCTACTACGCTAAAAATAACACTTGGTAGTGAAACAAAACAGGTTGATTTTGAGGCATCAGATAGTAAGGAAAAACACTATGCAGGATCTTTTACGATTGATAAAATAGGTTATCATTTTGTAGAGTTAGAAGGTATTTCTAATGGTGGAGGTTCTTTTGGTAATATTTCAGATATATTATTAGGGGATTCATCCTGGAGCTCTAACATTAGTTATGTGGATGCAGAATGGTTTTACTGGGGACGAAGAGGTCCTTCGGTTCACTTAAATTTCGAAGAACCTGCCAATAAGAATATCACCTGGTTTTATAATGAATTAACTGTACCTGTTGGAAAAGACCCAATAGGATCTTACTTTATGGCGAATGGTTTTTCATCGGGTTATTTTGGAATGCAAGTCAATTCAGCAACCGAAAGACGGATCTTATTTTCGGTATGGAGCGCATTTGATACACAAGATCCTAATCAGATTCCTGCAGAATATACTGTGGAACCTTTAGGATATGGTTCAGGTGTAACCGTTGGTGAATTTGGTGGAGAAGGATCAGGAGCTCAAAGTTATTGGGTTTATGACTGGAAACCGGGAACGACCTATAAATTTTTATTGAAAGGAGAATCAAATGCTGATAATTCGATTGATTATACAGCTTATTTCTACGCTCCTGAAGTTGGCGATTGGAAGTTGATAGCCAGTTTTAGAAGACCATTTCCTACAGGTAAACATCTAACACGTTTGCATTCGTTTTTAGAGAATTTTAATACTACAATGGGTGATGAAACCAGAGAAGTAGATTATGCCAATCAATGGATTTATGATACTCAAGGAAGCTGGAGTGAAATGACTAATGCGACATTTACAACCGATGCTACTGGAAGTGCTGGTGCACGATTAGATTATGATGGAGGAAAAGAAGGCAATCACTTTTACCTTAGAAATTGTGGCTTTTTCAGTGATAATGAAACACCCAACACATCTTTTACAAGAACAGCCAATGGTACAGCGCCTGTTATTGATTTTACAAAATTAGAAGTCCCATCCATTTCGACACAAAGTATAATGGACAGAACGGGTTGGTCAATTGTAGATTACAGCAGTCAGGAAGATCAAGGTGGCGAGGGAGATACAGGTCGTGCTGCCGATGTGCTTGATGGAGATGAAAGTACCTACTGGCATTCCTGCTGGTCGGGTTGTACAGCAACGGCTCCTCACCATATTACTGTTGATATGGGGCAAGCCAATACTGTAAATGGTTTTAGTTTTACTCAAAGGCAAAATTTATCTCGAACAGTTCAGGATTTGGAAATCCAGATCAGTAGTGATAATACATCTTGGGAGAGTCTTGGTGACTTTGTTCTGGAAAAAGCTACAAACCAGCAAACGATCGAACTTAATACAGCAAAAACATTTCGATATTTTAAGTTTATTGCTAAAGTTTCTCACGATGGAACCAATAATGCCGCTATGGCAGAAATTGCAACCTATATTTTAGAATAAAAAAATAGTATTAGTAAAAGGCCGTCCAAAATTTCAATGCAAGACGGCCTTTTTTTGCGTTCTATTTACCTTCTGTTTTATGGACGCAGTAATTAAGCAATTATTGACTTTTAAAAAGAAAAAATGAAATCATTCTATCTTATAATTTCTGTTTATTGTTTTCTCCTTTTACTTGTTCTTTTTACTGGATGTTCAAAAGAAGATTCTCCTATAATTGAAGAACCGGAACCAGAACCTGAAGAGGAAACCTTCAATTACAGCTCTTCGGCAAAATACAATTTGAACCTAGTATACTTCCTACCTACTGATGTTAAAGAAAGACATGAATCTCATCGCCGACTGAGTGAAATTCTGTTACACGGACAAGAATTTTATGCAAAAAATATGCAGGAATATGGTTTTGGAAATAAAAGCTTCAACATGTTGGTTGATAAGGAAAAAAATCGTGTAAAGATCATTTATTTGCACGGTAAATATCCAACTGCAAACTATCCATATGAGGGGGGAGGAGCTAAAATAATTGAAGAGGTCGATGCATATTTTGCAGTCAATGCAGGTGAAAAAAATAGTGATCACACACTGATCCTCACGCCTGTTAAGGATCATGACAATCCGGATGTTCCCTTTTACGGATGGGGACGTTACTGTTTTGCACTGGATTACACAGAGATGGATGTCAAGTTTTTTGGAGAGGATAGTAAAAGAGGAAACGATGCGACCAAGTACATTGGCGGTTTGTTACATGAGCTAGGACATGGTCTCAATTTGCCGCATAACAAAGAGAAAGTGTCGGAACTTGGTTTGAGTTCAAAAGGTACAGCCCTAATGGGAAGTGGTAATTACACTTATGGCAAGACGCCAACTTTTTTAACGGAAGCCAGTTGTGCAATTCTTAATAATTGCCAGGTTTTCAGCAATTCTGAGGCTTCATTTTATACTGAGGCTTCTCTTCAGGTTACCTCTATTTTGGCATCCTATACCAATGGTGATTTTAAAATTTCCGGAACATTTGAAACTGATGAGGATGTGAATTACGTCTGTTTTTATAATGATCCAGCAACTGATAATGCAGATTACGATGCTGTTACTTGGGCTTCTAAGGTAGGAGAATCTAATGCTTTTGATATTTCCATGCCCATTAATGAACTGCATCAAAAAGAGAATACGCCCTATGTTTTAAGATTGCTTTTTTGTCATTCTAATGGTGAAGTTTCCAAGTTCTCATATTCTTTCAGGCTAAAAAATAATGAGCCAATTATTGAATTTGGAGATAAAGAAAATTTTGATCGAACGAACTGGCATGTGATTGATTTTAGTTCTGAGGAAACTAAGGAGTTAGCAAGTTATGTTTTGGATGGTGATGCAAGCACATTTTGGCATTCCCGATGGTCTCAGAATGTTACTTCTTATCCACATTATCTGACAATCGATATGGCTGAAATGAATGAAGTAACAGGTTTTTCTTTTTTACAGAGAGATGGCATGAGAAAGGTAAAAGACATTGAAATATTGATTAGTGAGGATGATGTGAATTGGGAAAGTATGGGAGATTTTCAACTGAAAGAAATCAATACCCTTCATCATGTTGAGCTTACTGCTAAAGGCAAATTCCGTTATTTTAAGATCATTGCTAACTCAGCTTTCGATGGACAACAATTTTCGGCAATGGCTGAGATTATGTGTTTTTAATTATTCGAGAGGTTTAAGGAGATAGTGTAAATGTGTTAAGTATTCAGTTCATATGTAATAGCTTGTATGATTTCTCCTTTTGATTATTTTTATATCAATTCAACTTTTGTTTGCTTCTGAAACATTGAAAATCAATGAAAATGAAAAATAAATATATCAGTACCTTTTTTCTTGTAAGTCTTTTATTTGGTTTTGTTGCGCAAGCACAGGAATCAAATTTAGAAGTGTTGGATTGGGAAAACCCTAAAATGTTCAATCAAAATAAGGAAGCGGCACATGCAACCTTAATGCCATATAAAACAGTAGATGCAGCACTTTCGAAAAAAAGGAATGAGTCAGTTTTTTATAGAAGTTTAAATGGACTTTGGAAATTTAATTGGGTGAGAAAGCCTGCCAATCGTCCTGTTGATTTTTACAAACCAGACTTTGATGTAAGCGCATGGGATGAAATTCCAGTTCCCTCAAATTGGGAAGTAGAAGGATATGGAGTGCCAATTTATACAAATCATCAGTATGAGTTTGCTCATTATAAAGCACCTGTTTCGGATGAAATCGAGTTTGTAGATGATATTTATCCTAAAAACCCTGGACAAGTTCCTCATGATTACAATCCTGTAGGATCGTATAGACGTGACTTCACAATTCCTGAGAATTGGGATGGGCGACAAGTATTTATTCAATTTGGAGCTGTTAAATCGGCAATGTACATATGGATTAATGGGCAAAAGGTTGGTTATAGTCAAGGAAGTAAAACTCTCGCAGAATGGGATATTACAAAATACCTGCAGAAGGGTAACAATACGCTTGCAGTTGAAGTGTACAGATGGAGTGATGGATCTTATTTAGAGTGTCAGGACTTTTGGAGAATAAGTGGAATTGAGCGTGATGTGTTTTTGTATTCTACCCCAAAAGTGCGAATTCAGGATTTTTTCGTGAAAGCAGATCTGGATAGTGATTATAAAAATGGTTTGCTGACTCTGGATGTTGATTTAAAGAATCATGTTAATGGATTAAAATCAGGAAATTATCAGGTAGAATATCGCTTGTTTGATGAAAATAGAAAAATGATTGCTTCTGAAGTTAAAGAGGCTAAAATCAATAAGAAGTCACTATTGAATCTATCTTTTACTAAAGAGATTATAAATCCTAAAAAGTGGACAGCAGAAACACCAAATCTGTATTCAATTGTAATTTTATTAAAAGATAAAAAAGGCCTTGAAAAAGAGATTGTTTCGACTAAAATCGGATTTCGTAAGATTGAAATTAAGGATGCTGTTTTTTATATCAATGGAGTTGCCGTTTTAATTAAAGGTGTTAATCGTCATGAACATGATCAATTTAAAGGACATGTGGTGAGTGAAGAGGCCATGATTAAGGAAATTAGCCTGATGAAGCAATTCAATATTAATGCTGTAAGAACTTCTCATTATCCTAACGATGAACGATTTTATGAGTTGTGCAATGAATATGGTTTATATGTTACAAATGAGGCTAATATCGAATCTCATGGGATGTATTATGGAGAGCATTCTTTAGCAAAAAATCCTGTTTGGAAAGAGGCACATTTAGATCGTAATATTCGTATGGTAGAGCGTGATAAGAATCATCCATGTGTAATTGTTTGGTCTATGGGAAATGAAGCAGGTGATGGAGAGAATTTTTCAGCTGTTTATAAATGGATTAAGCGTAGAGATCCATCTCGTCCGATTCATTATGAACGTGCAATTATGGGTGAAAACACCGATGTTTATTGTCCTCAGTATCCTGGAGCTAAATATTTAAAGAAGTATGCTTCTAAAAAGCAAAGTTTACCAATGATTATTAGTGAGTATTCTCACGCAATGGGGAATAGTACTGGTAATTTGGTTGATTTATGGAATGTAATTTATGATGAAAAGAACACCCAGCTCCAAGGGGGTTATATCTGGGATTGGATTGATCAAGCTTTGGTGAAAAAGGATGAAAATGGTAATTCTTTCTGGGCATACGGTGGTGATTATGGACACAAAGGAACTCCATCCGATGATAATTTTCTTGTAAATGGAATTATTTCTGCAGATTATACGCCACAGCCAGCCATGTGGGAAGTGAAATACGCTTATCAGTACGTTCGAATTTTAGCTGAAGAGCTGGATAACAGGACATTTAAAGTGACTAATTTCCATGATTTCATTGATTTTAAAGGTTATGAAATTAGATGGGTTTTATCTGCGAATGGAGTGAAGGTAAAAGACGGGAAACTTGAAGATTTTAATTTAGCTCCGCACAATAGTAAAACAATAACGCTTCCAGTTGAAACCTTTAAAGCAGAAGCAGGAGTTGAGTATTTTATTGATTTTTCCGTTGTATTAAAGGAAAGTAAACCATTCAGGAGTGAGGGTTTTGAGGTCGCTCATGAGCAATTCCAGTTAATGGAATCAAAGGTGGAGAAAGCAGATGAGCTTTTAAGCACCGCATTGGAATTTTCTGAGAATGAAGAAGAAATTGAAGTGCTGGGTGAAAATTTCAAGATCAATTTCGATAAATCCAATGGGGAGATTTTGTCCTACCAGATCAATGGTATGGAATTGTTTCAGAAAGGGTTTAGCGTAAATTTCTGGCGTCCTTGTAATGATAACGATAAGGGGAGCAACATGATTAAACGCTTGGGTGTTTGGAGAGAAGTTTCTCAATCATTAAAATTGAATGATTTTAAAATTTCTCAGCCCAAAGTGAATCAAGTTGTGTTGATTGCAACTTATGATTTAGCTGCCGTTAAATCAACTCAAACAGTTAAGTATATCATTAGTGGAAATGGAACGATTCAACTAGTAAGTTCCTTTGTGAAAGGCGGGCAAGATTTACCAGATATGCCACGCTTTGGAATGAGATGTGAACTGCCTGTAAACTTCGAAAACCTAGAATATTTTGGACGAGGTCCTCACGAAAATTATTGTGATCGCAACAATGGGGCATTTGTAGGGAAATACGATAGTAAGGTGAAAGATCAGTATTTCAATTACGTTCGACCACAAGAGAATGGATACAAAACTGATGTGAGATGGTTTGAACTAAGGAATGAAAATGGTTTTGGTATTCGTATAACAGGCCAGTCAAAACTTGGATTCTCAGCTCTTCACAATCCAATTGAAGATTTTGATCAGGTAACACATACTGATTTTAGACATACCAATGATATTGTGAAAAAGAATGGGATTTTTGTGACTCTGGATCTTAAACAAATGGGGGTCGCAGGAGATAATTCATGGGGAGCAACACCTTATAAAGAATATTCTGTACATGCTACAAATTATCAATTTGCTTTTACCATAAAACCAGTATTCTAATTCATACAATTATTGATGAAAATCACTAGCGTTTAAGTGAGTAATTCACTGAAGGTTAAAGAGGTATGAAAAAATCGACTTTCTAGCTGAATATGTCCACTTCTTTAATTGGAATATTTATCATTTTTGAGATTATAAAAATAAGATAAATGAGAATAATTAGAAATTCAATATTGTACTCTCTTCTGATGATTTGTTTTTTATCAGCTTGTTCGACAAAAACAAAAAAGGAAGACATAAATGCAAACGATAAATTAACAATAGAAGTACCTCTTTGTGGGAATGCCTGGATTGTTGACGACATTTCTTTAAATAAGGAAATGATTTCAGAGTCTGGTCTTACCAATTGGTCCGAAAAATCGAACGTAATTCGAACTTATGTCAGAGTAAATGGTTCGGGAAAATTAAGTTTGGGGATAAAGGCTAAAATCAATCAAGGCTTGTCAAAAGTGAATGTGAAAATTGGCAATGCAAACAAAGAAATTACAATTAAGGATACGATGTCATCGCTTATTCCTGTTGGGGAATTTGATATTGTTGAAAGTGGATATGTGCAGATTGATTTACAAGGAATCTCTAAAACCGATAAGTCTTTTGGAGAAGTATCTCATTTAGTTTTAGGTGGAGAATCAATTGCTGAAGGAAGCTATTTTGTAAAAGATGATTTTTATTGGGGCCGACGTGGACCATCTGTTCATTTGGCTTATCAAGTTCCTGAAAATTCTGGGGATGTAGAATGGTTTTACAATGAAGTTACTGTGCCTAAAGGAGAAGATGTTATCGGTTCTTATTTTATGGCGAACGGATTTGGAGAAGGCTACTTTGGTATTCAGGTGAATTCGGAAAGTGAGAGAAGGATTTTATTCTCTGTTTGGAGTTCATACGTAACCGATGATCCGAATACTATTCCAGATGATGAAAAGATTATTTTGTTGAAAAAAGGTGAAAACGTAACGACTGGAGAATTTGGAAATGAAGGATCTGGAGGTCAGAGCTACAAGGTGTTCAATTGGAAATCTGATCATACTTATCGCTTTTTATTAAAAGGTCGTCCTTCGGTAAATAATTCTACTGATTATACAGCTTATTTCTTTGCTCCTGAAAAAGGGGAATGGGAATTAATCGCTAGCTTTAGAAGACCAAAGACATCAGCATATCTAACTAGACCTCATTCATTTCTGGAGAATTTCATAACCGAAATGGGGCCAGTTAGTCGTAAAGCTTACTATTCAAATCAATGGGTTTTGAATACAGAAAAAGAATGGATTGAATTACACGAGGCTAAGTTTACTGCTGATGCAACAGCACGAAAAGATGCTCGTTTGGATTATGCTGGAGGAGTAGAAGATGGAACGTTTTATTTGAAAAACTGTGGTTTCTTTAACGAAAGGGTTCCTTTTGATACATATCATACAAGAGAAAAAACTGGAGAGGAACCAATAATTGATTTTGATAGCTTACCGTAAAAAAAGAGTAATGCTTGATTGATGAAATGAATTGAATAAAAAGACAAATCAAAAAATAGATATTATGGCACAAAACAGGAGGTCATTTCTTGGGAACTTGGCATTAGGAGCGGGAGTTCTAGCAGCTGCACCTTTAGCTGCATGTAGTGGAGAAAAGGATGTAAGCAAATTATCACATATTAAAGAATCAGCGGGAAAGAACCCTAAAATGAATTTTAATATGTGTGGTTACGCTGCACCTAAATTGGATACAGTTCGTGTAGGATTCGTAGGAATTGGTGATCGTGGATCTGGTGCCGTAAGAAGAATGACTTACATTGAAGGTGTTGAGGTAACTGCTTTATGCGATACAAGACAAGCTGCTGTTGATGGTGGGCAAAAAATTCTTGCTGATGCAGGCCTTCCAAAAGCAAAAGAATTTGTGAATGGAGATCTTGGATTCAAGGAGTTGTGCGAGAGTGGTTTGGTTGATTTAGTTTACATTGCCACACCTTGGGAATGGCATGTGCCTGTAGCCATTGCAGCAATGGAAGCTGATAGTCATGCGGCTGTAGAGGTTTCTACTGCCAAAACCATGGATGAATGTTGGCAAATGGTAGAAACATCAGAACGTACCAAAAAACATTGTGTAATTCTTGAGAATTGCTGTTATGATTTCTTTGAGATGTTGACTTTAAATATGGCTCGTCAAGGTGTGTTTGGAGATTTAGTGCATGGTGAAGGAGCTTACATTCACGATTTGGATTATTGGCATTTCAATAAGCCAAAAGACGATAAAATGACAGATGGCGCTTATACCAAAATGTGGAGGATGCATGAAAACAAGCGCAAGGCAAATGTATATCCAACTCATGGATTGGGACCAATTTGTCAAGCAATGAATATCAATCGTGGAGATAAGATGGATTATTTGACGTCTATGATGTCTGATGATTTTACTTTGAAACATCGAATTGCTGAAAAAGCGAAAGAGGATCCATTTTTCGAGCAGTTTGTTGGATGGGAAATGCGCGGGAACATGGATTTACAAATGATTCGTACCAATAAAGGTCGTACCATCATGATTCAGCATGACATTAGCTCACCGCGTCCTTATTCTCGTATTCACATGTTGAGTGGAACCAAATGTTTTGCTCAAAAATGGCCTAAGCAACACATTGCTTTCGGACATAATTTGGTTGACGATGCAAAGATGAAAGAATTGGAAGATAAATATACGCCTGAATTGATTCGAAAAGTAGGAGAAATGGCCAAGCAAGTTGGTGGCCATGGAGGAATGGATTTTGTCATGGATTGGCGATTAATTGATTGCTTGCGAAATGGCTTACCAATGGATATGGATGTTTACGATGCAGCATCTTGGAGCTGTATAACTCCATTAAGTGAATGGTCTATTGCAAACAAATCCAATTCAATTGAAGTGCCAGATTTTACCAGAGGTGCATGGAAAACGAACGCGCCAGTTGATTTAACAATGAAGGGTGCAGGAACTACAGAAGTTCGAAACCTGATAAAAGCAAACTCTAAAGGACAATTAAACGTTCATTAAAATCAGATCACATAGTTAGTTTAAACAATAGTGAAGAATATGGTCTTTATTGCCTTTTAAACTTCACTATTGTTGTTTTTACCAAATACCTAACTTAATTTTGCTATTGAATAATAAGATTAAATTTTAATAAATGAGCAAACAGATACTTGTAACCGGTGGAACTGGTTTTATTGGTTCGCATACGGTTGTAGAGCTGCAAAATAATGGCTACGATGTAGTGATTGTGGATAACCTTTCAAATTCGAAAATTGAAGTTTTGGATCAGATTACAGAAATTTCTGGAATAAGACCTAAATTTGAACAATTCGATTTGACAGATAAGCAGAAAGTAAAGGCGTTTTTTGCAAAATATGCAGATTTGGAAGCTATCATCCATTTTGCAGCTTCAAAAGCCGTTGGCGAATCTGTTGAAAAGCCATTAATGTACTATAACAACAATCTAGTTTCCTTGATGAACATTATGGAATGTATGATTGAATTTAAAGTATCTAATTTGGTATTTTCATCGTCATGTACTGTTTACGGTCAACCAGATCAGTTGCCAGTAACTGAAAAAACTCCTCGTAAAGAGGCAGAATCTCCTTATGGAAATACCAAAACAATTTGTGAAGATATTATTCGTGATACCTTAAAAGCATATCCATCATTGAAAGGTATTGCCTTAAGATATTTCAATCCAATTGGAGCACATCCAACAGCAAAAATTGGTGAATTGCCTTTGGGTGTACCAAATAATTTAATTCCTTTCCTAACACAAACAGTTGCTGGAATCCGTCCAGAGTTGAGTGTGTTTGGTGATGATTATAACACTGCTGATGGTTCAGCCATTCGAGATTACATTCATGTAGTAGATTTGGCTAAAGCGCATGTTGTAGCTATTGAACGACTATTGAAGGATAGGAACAAGGAAAATTGCGAGTATTTTAATGTTGGTACCGGGAATGGAGTGTCTGTTCTTGAGATTATTGAATCATTCGAAAGAGCAACAGGAGAGAAAGTACCTCATAAAATTGTAGCTCGTCGCGCTGGTGATATCGAAAAGATATATGCTGATACAACATTTGCAAACCAAGAGCTTGGTTGGAAAGCAGAAAGTACGCTCGATGAAACCCTTCTTTCAGCCTGGAAATGGCAAGAGAATATTGGTGGCATGTAAATTAAAATATTAACTCAATTAAGGGCTGTCCAAATATAATGGATAGCCCTTTTTTATTGCTGATTTTTAACGATAAACAAATATCCTTTTCCTCTTAGAGTCTGAATTTCCACATTAGCATCTTCTTTAAAATAGTTTCTAAGTTTTTTGATGTAAACATCTAGGTTTCGAGAGTTGAAAAAGGAATCATCGCCCCAAATTTTTAATAAAATTTCTTTGCGCTGGGAAATATGGTTGCCATTGCCTACTAAAAAGTGCAATAAATCACCTTCTCTGCTCGATAGTTTGATGCTTTCGGAAGGAGCCTTTAATTCGTATTGCTTTGGATAGTAATTGTATTTTCCAATTTCGATCTGTTCTGAAAAATCGAGATCTGAAATGGACTTCTCTTTAACACTGACCTGAAGCAATTGCAATTGATTTTGGATACGTGCAATTAATTCTTCAATGCTAAAAGGCTTTCGCATATAATCAGTACCACCAGCCTCAAATCCTTTTACCAAATCGGCTGTTTCAGTTTTTGCTGTTAAAAAGATAATTGGCAAGCTAGGATATTTGCTTCTTATTTGCTCGCAAAGAGAATAGCCATCTAAATTTGGGAGCATAATGTCAAGTACACACAAATCAGGATTAAAACTTTCGAAATGAGGCATAACTAGCCCACCATCTTTTTCCCAAACCACATCAAAATCACGAAGCAATAAAGTATCGTAAACGATTTTACCTAAATTGGGTTCATCTTCAATATAAAGTATTTTTGATTTCAAGACCGTGTGAATTTTAACGTGAATCTGCAGCCTTTTTCTTTCAAATTTTCTACAGATATTTTCCCATTGTGTTGTTGCATTACCAAAGCTGCAAAGCTTAAGCCAAGACCAAATCCTTTAACATTATGCTGATTCCCTATTGGTACTCTAAAAAATTGATCAAAAACTTTATCGATATATTCTTTTGCGATTCCAGGTCCATTGTCTTCAATCGAAATAAAAACCTGATTTTCATTTTGCCATAATTTCACTTTGATATTTACGCCTTTGCCGCCATATTTAATGCTATTGTCAATAAGATTGCGAATTACACCTTCAATATAAACCTGATCAATAGGCAATGTAATTATCTCGGAAGGATTCTCATAATTGATTATAATAGAATCAGGATAAATCATTTGAACAGAATTTCTAATTCGATCGATAAAATCGTTTAAGTTGGTTACTTCTTTGTGCAATAGATGCTGGCGAGTTTCCAATCTTGAGTGTTCCAAAACTCTTGTGGTTAGCTTGTCTAGACGATTCATTTCTAGAGCTACCATCTTAAGGTATGATTTGGTTTTCTCCTTGTCATCGCTAATTCCAAAATTTAGAATTGCTTCCAAAGCAGTTTTAGCCGTTGCTACAGGAATCTTTAGTTCATGAGTAATATTACTGATAAAATCGGATCGCAAGAGATTCAATCTCATTTGCGTTAAATAACTTCGATAAGCAAAAACCAAAGCAAAAATAGAGAAGCCTATTAGTACCAAAGCAAATATAATTTGAGGCAGTATAATTGAAATTAGGTAGAGAAAATAGTTGTCGAAAAGGAGAACTTTTGGTTTAGCGCTACCATTTCGATACAGAAGTATGCCCAGTTTACCTCTTTTGAACAATTGACTTTTTATCTTATTTAAATTATCCGAATTTAAATTTTCGATCTCTTCTTCTTTTTTTATCTTGATGTCCGTGAACTTTTTATTTAGTTTTCGCAAGAATAAATTCTGAAAGAATTGATAACTGGTATCAGTGGTGACTTGTTGATTAGGGTTTATTCTTGAAGTAGAATAAATCTGATATTTATAACCAATACGGTAAATATCATAGAACCAATTTTTATCTAAGCTATCAGGTACCATTAGTTTGCTATCAATAGTATTAAATAGCTTGGTATAGTGCTTTTCGTTTGATTTGATAAACTTATTTAAGGCGATAATATATTCCTTCTTTTTTTTCACACTAGTTTTATCAGCAATAATATTTAGCTTGCTATAATTCGTAGTGTCGGTAAAATTTAAGGCTGGTTTTAATATGTTTTTGTAATACAAAATGAATCCAGCATCCTGATTCGTACTATGATATAGGCTACTAAGATTACTTTGGAGATTCTTTTTTTCGTGGTAATACTGATTGTACAGCCAATAACCAACAAAGGTGATCAACAAAAGCATACTCAAAACCATTGGAGAAATAATCTTGAGTTTTTTACTATTTATTTTATTTGTACTCATGTGATAAATATACTGGCTTTCACGGTAAATAATTAAAATGGAGCCTTGATTTTTTTGCTTCCTTTTTTTTGCATTAAGACAAAAAAAAGAAACGGGTTTGGTCTGAAAACCCAATTGATTATGAAGTGAAAAGATTCCTTACATCATCATAGGATTATAACGTCTCATATCTCCACGATATCTTTTTCTTCTTTCGAATTTGCCACCTTTGCCTTTACTATTTCTTAATTTGTAGCTAAAGGTTAGCATATAAAAATCGGTTAGCTTATTGGAGAAATAATCGGCAGTATACAGGTCCGTTGTAATGTGTTGCCTTTCATCATCCTTGCTAAGAATATCATATGCTGTAAGCGATACTTCACCTCTTTTACTTTTAAACACTTTCGTTGATAATCCTAAATTCAAATGCCAATAGCTATCTTCTTTTCCGGTTGAATAGTTGTTCTGGTAATTGTTGCTTGCATTAGTTCTAAACACAAGGTCTTTGTAGAAATTCCAGTACATGTTTAAAGATGTGGTTTGTGAGATGTATTCAGAACTTGATGAAGAATTGTTTTTTGAATTGCTGTACCTGCTAGAACTTGAGAATGTAAAGTCGATTTTTTCATTAATGTTTGAACTAAGCATCATTCCCGCATTAAGATTCCAGGAATCGGTAAAGGATTTTTTGTCGTTTACAAAAGTAGGATTATGCGAAAAGTTAGTTCTTGTATTGAGATTCAGTTTCGATTTTAATTTTTTTAACGGCAAACTGTAGCTAACATTTGCATTCAACATGAATTGTCCATCTAAATTAACAGGTTGTGAAAATTGTCCCCCAGCTGGCAAAAAATACTTGTTATTTATAGTGGTATCATTTGCCGCTACAATTGTTCTTCTACCCACCATATTGTTCGATGTTGATACTATGACATTAACAGAGAGGCGATTTCCTTTTTTAATATTAGAAGCAGTGTAAAAGGCCATTAAAGAATGAGATCTCGCCTGCTCTAATTCAGAATTACCCGTAGAAATATACAATGGCTTGCTTAAATCAATCACTTCTTGAAGATCTTGCACCGAAGGAGTTGTAGTTTTGGAGCTATAGTTTAGCATTATTCGCTTTTGTTTCGCCAAATTATAGGAATATTTAAGGTAGGGTTTGAAAGCAAAAAAATCTTTGTCAAAATCGCTTTTATTAGGAAAAGATTCTTCATTTTTTAAGCTTGTTAATTCAAAATCACTACCCAAAATTAGGTAGTGTTTCTTATTACGCATATTGTAAGAGAAGCGTCCACTATTTTTTAGAGTGGAGTTTTCAAAGCGGTTGGTTGTTAATTCGTCCAATGAGCTATATAATTTGGTGTTTTCATCGAAATTGTAACCATTCTTATCCGATTCTCTACTGTTGTAATTGATATTATAACCAATAGAGACATTAGAGTTTTTATTAATTGCTTCTCTAAACGATATAGCGCCTCTCACCGAAGCATCTTTTGTTTCGGCATCAGAAATTCGATTGATACTCTGCTTAACTTCTTTCGCTTCATTCAATGTTTCTGAAACTTGTTTTCCGTCAGAATCACTTTCGCTATAATCGAATCCAGCTTGTAAGGATAAGCTTCGTCCTTTCTTTCCTAGCTTACGTGAATAGTGAATATCTTGCCCAATTGAATAATTCTTATTCTCGGAACGATTCATATTGGTATTTTCATTAATCATTTGTTCACTTTGGAAAGTTTCCGAGAAAGAATTTGATTTTGAATTAGCATCGGTGCTGGAAATACGGGTACTCAGTAATAGTTGGCTTTTAGGATTTGAATTTAGAGAAACACGTAAATTCATGTTGTGATTACCTCTATCGTTACCTGATGTGCTATTGCTGTTCATCATTTGACCTTCTAAAGCTTCCGAAGTATAGGTTCTTATAGTCGAATTTTGATTTTCATTCTCTCTGTTTCCATATTCGTAACTGAATGCAATATCATTCTTGTTTTTGCTTCTTGTAAAGTTGATGCCAATGCCATCTTCCTGTACATCATTTCCATCTATACTACCGTTTCCAAATCTTCGGTTGTTTAGTTTTAAAGGTGCATTTACGTTTTTTGAGCGACCAGTAATACTGATGTTATTGTTATCGGAAAAACTATTGATATTACCATCAAAACCATATCTGCTATCTTTGCCAACTCCAGAAGCCACATCACCAAAAACAAGACGTTTTTTCTTCTTTTTATTGGTAACAATATTCAACGATTTTTTATCTTCTTGATCTTTAAAACCACTAAATTTTTCTTCATCACTTTTGTGTTCGTAAACTTCTATGTTTTTAATTACATCGTTGGGGATAATTGAAAGAGCCTGATTCATATTGTTGCCAAAGAATTTCTTTCCGTCGATTAAAACCTCTGCAATTTCTTCTCCTTCAACCATCAATTTACCATCTACTTCGTAGAATCCTGGCATTTTAGCTAATAGTTCTCCAGCTGTGGCATCAGGATTTACCTTAAAGGCTTGCGGATTAAAAACAGTTGTGTCGCCTTTTTGTTGTGTTGGAGGCAAGGTTTCTGTAATGCTAACTTCTTGTAAAAATTCATTGTTCTCAATCAATTTAAAAAGCCCCAAGTTGGAAGATTCTTTATTAACTGATATTGCTTGAGTAATGCTCTTGTATCCAATAAATGAAACTTGAAAATCGTATTGGCCAGGACGAACTTTAATCTGAAATTCGCCATGCTCGTTGGTTATGGTGCCTTTTTTTTGAATGGAATCACTTTTACTGACTAAAAGAACGGTTGCACCTGGCAGAGAACTTTCTTCTTGCGAATCCAAAATTTTCCCTCTTATTAAAATGGTACTTTGCGCCATAGCAGTAAAGCTTGCTAGTATAAGAGTTAGATATATAAAGATCTTCTTCATCATGTGTATTTGTTTTGTACAAATATACTTTACAGATAAATTGCTTTATGTTATAGAATAGTAAAATTAGGTTAATTAAGGTTAACACATAAATCCTCAAATATGTGAGGTAATCACTAAGGTTTTGATTGAGCTTTAATTAGCTGTTTTGTTATACAACTATTCTTTATTGCTAAAGTAAAATATGGCGACTATGGTTCTAGTGTATTCACATGGATATGGTTTTGTACTTCTTAATCTAGTATTTCGCTTAAGAAGAATCATGCTTCTCGGCTTTAAAATCTAGATTTAGCTATGATTTCAAAATAAAAATAAATTGGTCGACCAATTTATTTGGACGAAATAATCAAATTACAACCTCCTTTTTTACAAATATTAACATTGTTTTTAAAATATTTTCAAAATATTTCAATCCTTTGCGTAGCCTGTGTGGCTTGTGTTTTAGAGATTTAAAATGCTCAGAAAAGAGTTTCGCTGATGCTTGATATTTTGTAGGAATAAAAAAAACACTTAATTTTGGTGTACCAGTTGAAGGGCGAGCAGATGCTAGTCGGTTAATTTTTAGTTATGGAAATATTAGATAGTTTCAAAGCAATAGAAGTAGAAAGTCCGGTTGACAAGATCATTCGTCAGATCCGTGATTTGATTATTGCAGGTTATTTAAATCCTGGTGATAAATTACCATCGGAGAGAAAACTCTCTGAAAAGTTCTCTATTGGTAGAACCCATATAAGGAATGCAATCAAAAAATTAGAATTTTATGGAATTCTAGCTACAAACCCTCAAAGTGGAGTAATTGTAAAGGGAGCCGATATGGCTGCTATGCAAGGTTTAATTACCAATGTAATGAAAATCGAAAGTCCAGATTTTTATTCTTTAGTTGAAACAAGATGTCACCTAGAAATAACATCTGTTCAAAATGCTGCCTTAAGAAGAACGGAAGAAGATCTGATAAAATTAGATAAGGCGCATAAGGCATTTGAAGAAAAAGTGAAAAACAATTTACCTGCAGAAAATGAAGATTTTATTTTTCATTTAAAAATTGCAGAAGCGAGTCACAACTCGGTTAGTAAAACTTTAATGCTAATTGTTCTTCCAGATATCCTTGAAATTTACAGAAGAGAAAATGTTTGTGCGAATGAAGGTTTTAAAAAATCACTAGTAGAGCATGAAAATATTATGAGTGCTATTAAAAATGGTGATCCTGATTTAGCATCCAAATATATGAAGGAACATCTAAACGATGTTTTGGAATTCAGTAGGAAAAAGTTAAACCTCTAAATTTGAGTATTACTGATTGAAAAATAGATTTCAGTAATAAACAAATGGTATATAGAAAGCAATCTAATTAATTGCGAATACTTTTCTTGTTAAGGACTGTCGCATTGGGCCCTAGACCTTATTTAACTATAGAATAGTGTTGTGTTTATAATCTAATAACTAACTAATTTTACTAAATTAAAGTGAAATGAAAAGAAAAATCCTAATGCTAATGGTCTTGTTAACAGGATTCTCATCTTATTTGTTTGCTCAGCAAACGATTTCGGGGAATATTGTTGATAAGACAGATAACTCGCCTTTAATAGGTGTGAGTGTATATGAAAAAGGTACGACAAATGGTACTGTTACTGATTTTGATGGAAACTACGCATTGAGCGTTGCCGGAGAAGAAAGTGTATTAGTATATTCATTTGTAGGATATGAAACAATTGAAAAACTTGTTGGAGCACTAACTGTTATAGATGTAGCATTGGGTGTTGATTCAGAAAGTTTAGAGGAAGTTGTAGTAGTAGGTTACGGTACTCAGAAAAAATCACACCTTACGGGGGCTATCTCAAAAGTTGTGAATGACGATATGGAACAAGTAGCTGTAGCTCGTGTTGATGACGCCTTAGTAGGTAAAATATCAGGTGTTAGTATTCAAGCCACCGATGGTGGCGCAGGTACAGCGCCAACGATTAGAATTAGAGGAACAGGATCTATTAGTGGTAGTTCTGATCCATTAATTGTTGTTGATGGTATCGTTGTTGATTCAGATTACCTTGGTAACTTGGATATGAATGATGTAGCTTCGTTTGAAGTTTTAAAAGATGCTGCTTCGGCTGCAATTTATGGTTCAAGAGGTGCGAATGGTGTAATCATGATTACATCAAAGCAGGGTAAAGCAGGAAAAACCAAGTTTAACTACAATTCTTATATTGGATTTAAAGAAGCCCACAAAAGTGATGCTTATGACTTTTCGGTTGCTGAAACTGCTGCGGCTGAACTAGCTGCTACTGGCTCTATTTCACCTCAAACAGAATACAAGCAAATGATTGGTGTTGACAGAAGCTGGCAAGATGTTATTTTTGATGGTGGTACAATTACGAATCACTCTTTAAGTGCAAGAGGTGGAAACGAGAATACAAAATTCAGTACCGCTTTAAATTATTCACATGATGAAGGTGTTCTTCTAACGGATGATTATAAAAAATACAGTTTGAAATTAAAATTGGATACGAAGATTTCTGATAAATTCTCAATGGGAGTAAGCTTAACACCTTCCTTTTCAGATAGAAGAAGATTTGATGGTTCAACACATGATATCTTACGTCAAACAGTTTGGTTGCCAGTATATCATGACGAGAATACGATTCAGTATGTTGATAGAAACACATATCCTGATGTACAGGTAGGTGATTATGCAAATCAGCGTCATTTTGATAACTATATGTTGAATGGTTCTGAAGTAGATATTAGTAATACTTCAAATGTGAATCCTGCAGCTAAAGTTCTTGAAAGAGATTATACTTATAAGAAATTCAAATTATACGGTAGCGTTTATGCAAAGTATAAATTGATGAAGGGATTAAACTTTAAGACTTCTGTTGGTGGATCTTTCCAGAATACAGATGTTAGAAGATGGCAAGGACCTTTAGCACACAGAAATGGTGCAGATAACACTCAGCTATTTGAATCAAATCAAAACAGAATTCATTTAGTGAATGACAACTTCTTTAACTATAGTAATAGATTTGGTGATCATGACATTAGTGCTATTTTAGGTGTGTCAGTTGAAACTTGGGATACTGAATTTTCTAGTATGTCAGGAACAGATTACGCATTTGATTACATCCAAAATATGAGTGCAGCAGGTACAATTAGTAGCGCTGATTCTGGTGAATATGAAGAACGTTTGTTATCCTTTACAAGTAGGGTTAATTATGCCTACAAAGATAAATATTTGGCATCAGCTAGTTTTAGACGTGATGGTAGTTCACGTTTCGGATCGGATACTAAGTATGGTAACTTTACAGCATTTTCAGTGGGTTGGAGACTTACAGAAGAAGATTTCTTAAAAGATTATAGTTTTATTGACAACTTAAAGCTTCGATTTAGTTTTGGTGTAACGGGTAACAATGCAATTGATGCGAGTACAGTTTATGAAGAGCATTATCCTTATTTAGCATTATTAGAAACTTCTTCGGCTATTGTAAATGGTGCAGCCGGTACAGGTTTTAATGCATTAAATATTTCAAATCCTGATTTAGGATGGGAAAAATCAGTAGAAATTAATCCTGGTATCGATTTTATGTTTTTTAATGGATTGCTTGCCGGTTCATTGGATTATTACAAGAGAACAAGTGATAACCTAATTTTAGAAAATCCTGTTTCATCAACTACTGGATTCGATGCAGCTTTAATTAATAGAGGTGAAGTAGAAAATAGTGGTATTGAAATTGAATTAAGATCTAGAGTTAAAATTACCAACGACCTTACTTGGACAGGTACTTTATTAGCTTCTAAGAATAAAAACAAGTTAAATGATTTTGCTGAATCTAATGGTCAAATTCAGAGTGTAGACTCAAAAAGAGCTGCTGAATGGATTAACATGGAAGGTCTGCCAATTTCATCATTCTACGGTTGGGTAGTTGATAAAGATATTCCTTTAGAATATTTAAATAATCCATACCATCCTGTTGGAGCGGAAGCTCAAGATGTTTATGTGAAAGATTTAAATGGTGATGGTATCATTGATGATGAAGATAAAGCGGTTTTAGGTAACCCTTATCCTGAATTAATTTGGAGTTTTTCAAATGATTTCAGTTACAAAAACTTTGATTTTAGTTTTATGTTCCAGGGATCTCACGGTGCTGAGGTAAGAAATATGGGAGATCAATACATCTTTAATCAATTTAACAGTGGAATGGATTATAATCCTGCAACTACTCCTGATCAGCAGTTTATTAAAGCAAAAATATTTACAGATGATATTGTTCAGGATGCATCATATGTAGCATTAAGAAATGTGAATATTGGTTACTCATTCGGAAATGAAGTGTTAGGAAGAACTTTCATTGAAAAAGCAAGAGTATACGTATCAGCACAAAACTTACTCTATTTTACTGCGGATGATTATACAGGTTTCAACCCTGAGTCTGTTGATACTACCTCTCCAACTACTTATGGTTATCAGAGAGCAGGATCTCCAGTTTATAGAACAATAAGTGTAGGTGTTAACCTAGATTTTTAATCTAAAAAAAATATGATAGACATGACCAAATATATAAGCAAAATAGCAGTGCTTCTACTTCTAGTAGTATTCACTGCTTGTGAAGACTCATTTTTGAGTCCAGAACCTACGGGTGTTATATCTTCCTCAGACTTCTTTTCGGATGATACAGAATTAGAAGCTGGTATCATAAATATGTATGATGGAATTCAGGGAGTAAACTCTACAAGTACATCAGATAATCATGGTATAATGTATGAGTTTTATATTACTGAAATGAGAAGTGACAACACTGAAACGAAAAGTAGTGAAGGTGAAGATGCACAGTTTGAGAGTTTTACTGTAGAAGCAACCAATGGTAGAGTTGCAGATTACTATGATAGTTTTTATAACGTCATTTATAGAGCAAATTTAGTTTTAGAAAATTTAGGAGTAGCTTCTGAAGGGGCTAAAGGCGCTTTTGAAGGTGAAGCAAAGTTTGTAAGAGCATATGCGTATTTCAATTTAGTAAGATTGTTTGGAGATGTTCCTTTGGTAGACAAAGTAATTAGCCCATCTGATGCAGGAACATCATATACACGTGTAGCTACTGCAACAATTTATGACCTAATTGAATCAGATTTACAAACTGCAGTTGCTAATCTTGATAATACATATCAAGGTAGAGCTTCAAAGGCTGCAGCTCAGGCATTATTAGCTAAAGTATATTTAACTCAAGGTGAAAATTATGATTTAGCACAAGGTTTATGTGAAGATGTAATGGGTAGTGGCTTTGCTTTAGAAGCTAATTTTAAAGACATTTTCTATAATGAACTAAATAACGAAATTATTTTTGCGATTGAGTACATTGGAGATATTGTAGATGATAGCCAGAATTTTTCCGCAGAATGGTTAAATGCTGTTGGTAGAACTAGTGGTGTTAATTTTGTTACCGCTGATGCTCGTGCTGCCTTAGATGCAATGGGAGGAGACAGAACCATGTATTCTTATCGTCAAGATGCATTACAATTGGAAAAATATCAAGCTGTTAAGTATCTTCCAAATGGAGATAGTGATTTAGGAATTGAACCTACTTCAAGTGATCCTCAAAAAGCTGGTAATGATTGGATTGTATTACGTTATGCAGATGTTTTGTTAATGCATGTTGAAGCTATTATGGCCGGAGCAAATGAAACATCAAGTTCTACAGCAATTACTTCTTTTATGGAAGTAAGAAACAGAGCTGGAATATCTGATGTTGTTTCTTCGATTACAAAAGAAGATCTATTAAATGAGCGTAGAGTTGAACTAGCATTCGAAAACCACAGATTTTTTGATTTAGTTCGTTTCGGAATGGCACAAGATGTGTTGTCAGCCTTTTCAACTGCAACAGGGGGAAGTTTTTCTGCAACTGATTTATTGTTACCAATACCTCAGAGAGAAATTAACTTAAGTAAAGGATTGCTAACGCAAAATGCTGGTTACTAGGAATTGTTTAATGATTAATTTGATTTAAAATGAAACGTCCATGAGTAAATAATTATTAATTCACACAAGAGTATAATTATTTAGGAATGGAAAGTTCCATCTGACCGAAAAATAAAATTATAAACAGATGAAAAATAACATATTAAATTTAAAACTAAATCGAAGTTCTGTTTGGAAGATGATGATCTTAGCATTAGCAGTTTCTTTTACAGCTTGTGATTTTGAATACGACTTGCCTGAAGCAAATTCAAAGGCAGATGAAACAGCACCAAGCGCATATTTTACATATGCTCAAGGTCAAGGTACTGCTGAAGAGTGGAAAGATTATACATTCTCAAATTTATCTAATAGTGCTACTGATTACGCATGGGATTTTGGTGACGGTAATACATCAACTGATAAAGATGGTAAAAATACCTATGCGGGTGAAGGTACCTTTACTGTAACCTTAACTTCTTCTGATAAACTTGGAGTAAGTAGTTCTTATTCTGAAACTATTGAGGTTGTTGAGCCAGAAGAGCCAGAAGCTATTGTTCCAGTAGTATTAGAGAACAGTTTTGAAGATTTGAGTTTACCTGATGGTACTGGTGATGGTAGAGATTCTTGGAGATGTGATTTTGGAGATGTTATGCAAATTACTTCAAGTCCTGTTTATGATGGATCTCAAGCAGCTAAGTTCCCTTCAGCTGGTGATAGAACAGCTTATCAAGATGGAATTGCTGTTTCTCCAAATACTGATTATATTTTGACCTATTACTACACAATGAAGAGTGGTACTGGTAGTTTAACAGTCAGAGTTTTAGGTGGAACTATAACCGCTTTATCCGAAGCTGATGCAGCTAAATTAGGTGAGCATGTAGGTACAGACACAACTGATGCCAATGCATATGTGAAAGTTTCAATTCCTTTTAATACGGGAACGAATGAAACTGTAGCCATCATAATTACTAATGAAGGTGTTGAGTGTCGTGCAGATTTATTTGAAATTGAGATCGCACCACAAAATTAATAGATAATGCTTAAATCAGTAAATAATAGAATTTTGTTGGCACTTGCTTTGTTTTTAACAGTTTCAATTGTTAGCTGTCAGGGCTCATCTGATGATGATTCTGATGTAATTATCCCAGAAGTAAATGTTCCTGAAGAACAGGAAGATTATAAGTTGCCAGATATTGATTTAAGCCACTGGAAAGTAACACTTCCGATTGGAAATCCAACGGAAGTATTACCTCCAGAGATCATAGATTATGCAACAAACGAAACGCTAAAGCCTTTTATGTATAATGACTCAATTGAAGGAGCATTAGTATTTTATACATATCCTGGAGCAACTACAAACAATACGTCTTACTCGAGAACTGAATTGAGAGAGTTAATGAACCCTGAGGATAAGGGGAAAACGAATTGGACATTTGCTCAGGGTGGATATATGAAAGGAACTTTAGCCATGTCAGATATTTCTAAAGATGACGACGGGGACTATCACCGGGCCATCATTATGCAAATTCATGGTAGGTTAACAGATGAGCAAAGAGATTTAATAGGAGAGGATGATAACAATGCTCCTCCAATGTTGAAAATATATTGGACAGATGGAGCTGTTAGAGTTAAAACAAAAGTCCTAAAAGATCTAAATGCTTCTTATGAAGACTTACTTGAAACAGATGCGTGGGGAGATGATGATGGACACACTTTTTCAGAAACTGTTGGTTTTGGAAAATTCACTTTAGAAGTGAAAGTTACCGATGGAAGAATGGAAGTAATTCTTAATGAAAATGAGTCAGTTGTATATGATGATATTCATATTGAAAAATGGGGAGTATTCGAAAACTATTTTAAGGCAGGGAATTATTTAGTTACAAAAGACTCTGATGCTTTTTCAAAAGTTAAATACTTTGAGTTAGAAGTGAATCATGATTAAATACAAGATTCGTAGCTTTTAAATCCAGTACCACAAAGAGAGATCTAAGTGGTAATGCTTAGTTAATACAAAATATAGGAATTTAGATTAGTAGTTTATTAAGTACGCTGTGAGAGGGAGTCCGCGATTGGGTTTTGTGGGCTCCAACACAACAGCTAGAGACTATTGAATTAAGAATAATTGAGAAACAAATTTTACTAAAGAATCAAATGTTAAAATTTCTTTGTTTTTTCTTCGTAACAATTTCGTTTACACTTTCTGCTCAAGAGCAAATGGTTCCTTCTGATCATATTTTAACGAATAATGAATTGGTGGAGTTGTTGGATGCTGATGCTGATAGTGGATTGAAAAAGATACAAGCTGCATACCACGCAGGGAAAGAAGAGAAGGCATTACAAATGCTAACTGAATATTTTAAAAACAAATTATCGGATCGATATTTTTTTAGCAGCAAGAATTTTAATCAACGTTTCGAAGAATACAATAAAATGTATTCAGGTAGATTTGAATATCACCAAAAGAAAGCAAAGCAACATCTTGAGTTGTATCCTGCATGGACAAATTGGAAAATACCTTTTACCAATTTAAAAGGGGAAGAGGTGAGTTCGTATCCATACAGACATTTAACCAGACAGCACAAAGCTGGAGATATTGCTTTGCTTTTTTATTTTACAGAAGATACAGATTACCTGCATTACATTCCTAAACAAGCTGAATCCTTAAACGAAGCGTTTAACAAGGGAGAGGTAGAAACAATTGCGGACGGAAATGGTGCTTATGAAGCGTACAGAGCTGGTAATAGAATGTACAATTGGTTATTCGTTCACCAATGTTTATTGGCTTCAGATCAATACACTTGGCAAGAGCAATTGGTTATGATTAAGACATTTTTGCACACTGGAGCAAAATTGTACCACCACAACCCAAAATACAATGAGGGAAACCATCAAACTAGAGGCATGAGTGCTTTGGGTATGTTGGGAATCCTGTTCAAGGAAATTAAAGGGACAGATGAGTGGTGGACCAGAGCTACCAACCGATTAGAAGAACATCTTGAAAAAGAAGTTTATAAAGATGGTTTTCAATTTGAAAGATCTGTTCACTATCATGTTGATGATATCGATAATTACTTCTATCCATATCAGTTAGCAAAAATGAATGGCGTAAGCCTAAACCCAATTTGGGATCAAAGATTAAAAGGCATGTTTGATGCAATGTTGCAATTAGCAATGCCGAATAAGAATTTGCCTGTACTACAGGATGATACAAAAGACCCATGGGCAGAAGTGAATAAAGTTGAAGATATTATGGCTTTAGGGGCTGCCTTGTTTGGAGATAAAAAATTAAAATATTTTGCGGGTAAAAAAATCCCATCAAAATATTATTGGTTGTTAAGTACGGATCAAGTAGAAAAGTACAAAACTGCGAAAGCAAGCAAACCAAAGATGAGTAGTACGGATTTACCTCATACAGGATATTACGTGATGCGTAATGGCTGGAAAAAAGAGAATCTGTATATGGTAATAAGTGCGGGATTAACAGAGGAAAAGCCAGATCATCAGCATGGAGATATGTTGGGATTACAAGCCTTCGCTTATGGGAATATGATTTTGCCAAATTATCAGGTAAGATATTATTTGAATGATTTGGAAGAGTTTAAAAATTCATGGACGAAAAATGTTGGTTTAGTTGATTCAGTTCTTCATGGTAGAGAATGGAAAGGCAATAAAGGCGGTAGTGGATTTGGAAAATGGGGGAAATTACCAACTCCCAAACTTATCAACTGGACAACAACAGATGAAATTGATATTTTTATAGGTTCACACGATGGCTACAAAGACTTAAATGTAGATACTTACAGACAGGTGTTTTTTATTAAGGATGGTTTCTGGATTGTTAGAGATCATTACAAGTCTAAGGACGAGAAGCATACTTATCAGCAAGTTTGGCAAGGACATTACGATGCTGAAAATGATATTCATGTGAGGTCGGTGTTTCCGAATGGCGCAGGTTTGGAAATCATACAGTTGGGGCACCGACCTGATTTTATAAGAAAAAAATCAACAAGAGGTAAAGGAAGAATCATCTTCGAAGCAGAAAATGAGACGAATACAATCTTTACAAGTTTACTGTATCCATTTAAGGATTTTGAGAACAGAATACATGCCAAATCGCAATATGATGATTTAAAATTAGCGGGCTGGAATATGGTCAGTAAGGAAGATGGCCAAGTAATAGAGTCTAATTCTGCTATTGGCATCAGTAAAAAAGGAATAACATTACTATTTGATTGTTCTAAATTAAAGATAAAGAATGCGGAAATTTTAATGAGTAATCCATCAGATTTACTGATCAAGAAAAAAGGTGAAGAATGGGAGATTGCTAATTGTGGGATTTTAGAATTAAAACTAACACTTAGTGGTCATGTTGTAGACTTGAAGCCTGGGAAATCTGTTCAAATTGAATTATAAGAAGAAAATATACTAGACTAAATCATGAGTAAATTGAAAATATATATTCTATTAATAGTGTTTGTTGCGATAAGCAGTTGTGCTGTTTCTCAATCACATCCTAAGTTAATTTTAACTCAGAAGGGTGTGACTGAAATCAGAGCACAATTGAATCAATTACCAGTGCTTCAATCTTCAGTTCAAAAGGCTGTAAGTTTTGTTGAGGAGGAAATGGAAAAGGGAATTGATGTACCAGTGCCAAAAGATATGGCTGGTGGATATACTCACAATCGTCACAAGAAAAACTTTTTGGTGATGCAAAAAGCAGGAGTTCTTTTTCAAATTACTGAAGAAGAAAAATACGCTGTTTTTGTTCGTGATATGTTACTATCATACGCAAAAATGTATCCTACTTTAGGATTGCATCCTGCAAACAGATCATACGCACCAGGTAAAATATTCTGGCAGAATTTAAATGATGCAAACTGGTTGGTTTATACAAGTCAAGCTTATGATTGTATCTACGATTGGTTGTCATTAAAAGAAAGAAAAAAATTAGAGAAAGATCTTTTCCGCCCTTTCGCAGATCACTTATCTGTTGATTCGCCACAATTCTATAATCGCGTACACAACCATAGTACTTGGGGAAATGCTGCGGTTGGAATGATTGGTTTAGTAATGGATGATCAGGAATTGATTGATCGAGCCTTTTATGGTTTGAAATCAGATAATATAAAAGCAGATCAGAAGGATAATGATGGTGGATTGATTAAAATGCAAGGTGACGGTAAAGCCGGTTTCTTTGCGCAATTAGACCATTTGTTCTCACCTGACGGATATTATACCGAAGGACCATATTACCAACGTTACGCCATGTATCCTTTTGTGATGTTTGCTGAAGCGATTGAAAATTGTAAGCCTGAAGTAAAAATATTTAACTATCGCGATGGTCTTTTGCTTAAAGCAGTGGAAACTTTATTGAACCTTACCGATGTGAACGGTTTGTTTTTTCCGATTAACGACGCTCAAAAAGGAATGTCGTACTTGTCTAGAGAATTGGTTTCGTCTGTAAATATCGTTTATCATTTTGGTGGTAAAGATTCAGGATTGTTATCGGTTGCCGAAAAACAAGGACAAGTAATGTTAGATGATACCGGTTTATCTGTAGCGAAGGCAATAAAAGAAGGAAAGAAAACAAATTATAAAAAAAGATCTGCAAATTATAAAGATGGTGCTTCAGGAACAGAAGGAGCTTTAGGAATTCTTCGTGCTGGCGAAGGTGATAAGGAAGTTTGTTTGGTCATGAAAAATACTTCTCAAGGAATGGGACATGGTCATTTCGATAAATTGTCGTTCTCCTTATACGATAATATGGGCGAAGTATTGCCTGATTATGGTTGTGCAAGATATGTGAATATCGAGCAAAAATTTGGTGGCGGATACCTGAAAGAAAACAATACATGGGCAAAACAAACAGTAGCTCACAATACACTTGTTGTTAATGGTAAATCTCATTTTGGAGGAAGTACCGATACAGGAAATAAATTTCATTCTGATCCTTTTGTATTTGATGCTACGAATGAAAATATTCAGATTATTAGTGCGAAAGAATTGAATGCTTATCCAGGAGTGGAAATGCACAGAACATTGGCTCTAATTAAGAATGAAAATTTTGAAAAGCCTCTGTTATTAGACGTTTTTCGTGCAACATCAGATAAGGAGAATCAATACGAATTACCATATAATTTCTTTGGTCAATTGTTATCCACAAACTATGAATACGAGCTACCTAAGGTGTTAGAACCTATGGGTGATTCTCATGGTTATCAGCACTTGAGATTGGAAGCAGAAGGACAATCAGAAACAAATAATGCGAAACTAACATGGTTTGTAAATGATCGTTTTTATTCCATTACAAGTTTTGTGAGTACCGATGATAAATTACAATTGGTACGTTCTGGTGCTAACGATCCGAAGTTTAACCTTCGCAGAGATCCTGCTTTTATCATTAAGAAAAATCCACAGAAAAATGCGCTGTTTGTTTCAGTAGTAGAAGCACACGGAAAATATGATAGTGTAACTGAATTTGCTGATAATGCTTTTAGCAGCATTTCGAAAGTTGATGTTTTAGTGGACTCGGAAGATTATACAGCAGTCTCTTTTCAAGATAAAAAGGAGAACAGTTGGATGTTGATTCTTGCAAATAAAGATGCTAGCAAAGGAGCTAAGCATGAATTGCAGATTAATGGAGCAGATTTCAAATGGAATGGAGCTTTTCACTTTGTTCTGTCCAAATAATAAAGAAAGCAAAACGAATTCAAATATATAAAAGGAAAAAACATGAAATTGTTTAAAACTCTCACATTACTTTTATTTACTAGCCTTATTCTTACGTCTTGTGGAAATAAGGTGGAAAATATGGTGAAAAATATGGCTGAGTTAAAATCAGCTATTGATGATGCTCAACCAGGAGATGTTATTGTAATGTCAAATGGAATTTGGAAAGATGCTGAAATAGATTTTAAAACAAATGGTTTAGCTGATAAGCCGATTGTTTTAAAAGCAGAAACTGCAGGGCAAGTTTTTTTAGAAGGACAATCATTTTTAAAAATTGCGGGTCAGTTTCTTGAGGTTCACGATTTATACTTCCGAAATGGTTATACACCTATTAATGCTGTTATTCAGTTTAAAAGCGACAAAAAGAATGCAGCTTACGATTGTAAAGTAGTGGGTTGTGTTATTGAGAATTTTACGCAATTAGATAGAACCAAAAAAGATCATTGGGTTGAATTTTGGGGACAGCGAAATCAGTTATTGTCATGCTATATCGCTGGTAAATCTAATAATGGACCAACAGTTAGAGCAGAATTAAAAGGAAATCAACATGCAAATTGTCACCACCTTATAGCTAATAACTATTTTGGGCCACGCCCAAGAAGGGGAGGCCCTCGAGGAGAAACCATGCAATTAGGCGATAGTTACACATCAATGGTTCCTTCATATATAGAAGTTCGCGATAACTTTTTAGACAGATGTAATGGTGAGGTTGAGGTTATTTCAAGTAAAACAAATTTCAATAAATTCGTCAATAATGTTTTCTATAAATGCGAAGGATCACTTGTTTTAAGACATGGTAATTATGCTACTATTGATTCCAACTGGTTTATTGGTGATGATAATTCTGATAACATTGGTGGAGTAAGAGTAATTAATACAGGTCATTGGATTACCAATAATTATTTCTACAATTTAAAAGGAAACGAGTTTCGCAGTGCGATTGCTGTAATGAATGGGATTCCAAAATCACCATTAAACAGATACAATCAGGTTACTGATGTAGTAATTGCTTATAATAGTTGGGTAAATTGTATTACTCCATTGCAGTTTAGTGTAGGTTCTAATGTCAACAAGAGCGATGTATTGCCAAAGTCGGAAATTCGCTCTGCGCTTCCTATTCGAACTACTGTTGCTAATAATGTTATTTACAACAGCAAAACAGTAAGTCAAGATATCGTTAAATATTACGACACTCCTGGTGATGTTGATTTCCAGTGTAATCATGTGAGTGAAACGAATGATGTAGATGGCTTCGATGGCTTTATGATTTCAGAAATGAATGCTATTAGTGATGAAACAAGTATTCCATTTGTTGAGGTAGCTGATCCGAATGCTAAGCTGTTCGATGGGTTTGATTTTGCTAAAATCAAGAACGATATTTTTTCTAATAATCGTGATGCTAATCATGCAGGAGCAATTTGTGCTGTTAAGGATACAAAATACAATGTTCTTAATGTAGATAAGTATGGACCATCTTGGTTTGTAGCTTCAAAGGGTAATGCAAATGCAAAGCGTGTAACTGTTAAAACGAGTGAGGAACTTTATACTTCATTTGAAAAAGCAAATAATGGAGATACAATCCTTATAGACGCTGATGTATTGACGCTGAGTAAAAATATTGAAGTAACCAAAAGTGTAGTTGTTGCATCTGCAAATAAAGATCAGCAGGTAAGACTGCAATTTACATCAACAGATCAAGCACCAGCTTTTGAATTAGGACCAGGTGTTGATATTAATTTACAACACCTAATTGTTGAAGGAACAAAAACGCTAAACTGTTTTGAACCTAATGCGAAAGACATGTCAATTGCTGCAAATGTATTTGTTGATAATTGCACTTTAAGTGGATTTCATTCCATCTATAGATCTAAAAAAGGTTCGTTTACAGATACTTTAAAAGTGGTTAATTCAGTAATGAAAAACTTGGTAGATGGATTCATTTTTGATTCTGAAACGGATGATAAAGGAGACTATAATGCAGAGTTTTTGATATTTGAGAACAACCAGATAAGTGACGTTGAGAATGTGTTTGTTGACTATCATAGAGGTGGTTATGATGAGTCTACCATAGGCGGAAACTTTGTATTCAATAATAATGTGGTGAAAAGATCAGGAAAGCTTGGCTCTAATGCAATTCTACTGAAAACTAATGGAATTGTTAATGTTCAGATTTTGAACAACGAGTTTACTTCAATTAAATCTGGATTTGTTGCTAGGTTGTGGGGTGAGAAAAATAATGTGGAAAGTGGAAATACAATTAAAGGAAAGTCAAAAATTGTAACAGATGAATTTGTGACCCAAAAATTAATGTACTAACACTCAAGTGATAAAATTAAAAATCTTTAAATAATAAGATTGGGAGAGAGGTTGATCCTCTTATTAAATAAAATAATTACTAAAAAAATAGCTAATCATGGGAAATCAAAACGAAAGACAAAAATACTTTACGTCTAAAGAGATGAAATGGGAAGATCTTGGAGGTGGAGTTCAACGCCAGTTTTTAGGCTACGATAACCAGATTATGATGGTGAAAGTGAAATTTGAAAAAGGTGCTCTTGGTGCACCACATGAGCATTTTCATACACAATCTACTTATTGTGCAAGTGGTAAATTCGAATTTACTATTGATGGTGTCGTAAAGATAGTAGAGGCTGGAGATGGAGTTTATATTTCTCCTAATTTATTGCACTCTGCAACCTGTTTGGAAGAAGGAATTTTGATAGATGTATTCAGTCCAGTTCGTGAAGATTTCTTAGATGGTAGTGGCGTTTCCTACTTTGGAAAATAAGATGATAATCTTGAATAAAAACTAAATAAAAAGAAGATGAAGTTAAAAGGTTTAAGATGGTTGATTATTGGGCTTATATTTTTAGCTACAGTTATCAATTATATCGATAGAAGTGCTCTAGCCATCATGTGGGGTAATGAAAATGTTGATGGCTCAATTTCTCAGTCGTTAGGTTTAACCAAAGATCACTACAGCTATATATTAAACATATTTATGGTAGCCTACGCTTTAGGGCAGTTGTTTACCGGTAAGATTTTTGATAAAGTAGGTACTCGTATTGGATATGTATTATCAATTGGTGTGTGGGGACTTTCTTCTTTCCTACATTCAACGGTACGTGGATTTCTATCCATTAGTATATTCCGTAGTTTATTGGGGTTTTCAGAAGCAGGAAACTGGCCAGGAGGTGTTAAAAGTAATGCTGAATGGTTTCCAATTAAAGAAAGAGCTATTGCACAAGGATTATTTAATGCAGGAGCATCTATTGGTTCTGTAATTGCACCACCATTTATTGCAGCTTTATTCGTTGCCTTTGGATGGAGAATTACATTTATGGTTGTTGGTTCTTTTGGAATGATTTGGATTATTCCTTGGTTATTAATTAACAAAGCAGGGCCTAAAAAACACCCTTGGATTACGGAAGAAGAGCAAAAGTATATTATCGAAGGTCAAAGTATAGCTGACCAAAATGCAACAGAAGAAACAAAAGGAAAAAGCTTAAAAGAAATTCTTTCGCATAAAGAGTCTTGGGCAATTGTTATTGGTCGTTTCTTTTTAGAGCCAATTTGGTGGTTATTTGTTGGTTGGATGCCAATTTACCTATTTGATGTGTACGGATTCAACGTAAAAGAAGTAGGTATGTTTGCTTGGGTACCTTATGTAGGTGCTGCCATTGGTAGTATTGCTGGAGGTTATGTTTCAGGTAAAATTATTGCCAAAACAAATTCAATAGATAAAGGTAGGAAAACAACCATTTTAATTGGTGGTGTTATCATGCTGTTCGGATTAATAGCTACTGTGTTGTTTGCAGATTCGGCAGAAGCATTTGTTGCAATTGTATTTTTTGTATTGTTTGGATTTCAGTTTGCAATTAGTAATGTACAAACATTACCAAGTGACTTTTTTAGTGGTAAATCAGTAGGATCATTAGCTGGTCTTGGTGGAATGGTAGGAGTATTCTCAGTAATTGTAATGAACTTCTTAATTCCTATAGTTGCAGAAGTTTCCTATACGCCAATATTTATTGCAATAGCTGTTTTTGTACCACTGGGAGTTGGAGCAATTTATTTCTTCGCAAGAAATATACAATCAGTAGAAAAATAAAGAGATCAATTAAAAATATTACAATAACATTTAAATAAAATTATTATGTCAGTAGAAGGAAAAGTAGCTGTCGTTACAGGTGCAACCGGAGGAATTGGTTTCCAAGTAGCAAAAAGATTAGGTAAAGATGGATACACCGTAGTTTTAAACGGCATAGAGGATGAAGCTGGAGCTAAAAGAGTAGAAGAACTTGCTGCAGAGGGAATTACGGCAGAGTATTATGGATTTGACGTTACAAGTGATGACGCTGTAACTGCGAATATTAATAAAATCGGAGAGAAATACGGTAAAATTGATCTACTGGTAAACAATGCAGGTGGATTAGGTGGAAGATCTAGATTTGAAGAAATGACAACTGAATTTTACAGATTTGTTATGGCTTTAAACCTTGATTCTGTATTTTTTGCTTCAAGAGCGGCTATTCCTTTCCTTAAAAAAGGAGAAAATGCTTCTATCATAAATTATACTTCAAATGCAGGTTGGAATGCAGGTGGACCAGGAGCTGGTATTTATGGAACATCTAAAGCAGGAGTTCATGCAATTACAAGAGCATTAGCAAAAGATTTAGCTGAATATGGAATTAGAGTGAATGCGGTATCTCCTGGTACAATTGATACACCATTCCATGCTCAAATTAAAGCAACTAAGCCAGAAGTATTTGCTTCTTGGAAAAATAATATCATGTTAGGAAGAATTGGTCAGCCAGAAGAAGTAGCTTCAGTTGTATCTTTCTTAGCAAGCGATAATGCATCATTCATTACAGCTGAAACGATCCAGATTGGTGGAGGTCAAGCTTTAGGAATATAAGAGGTTAGTATTTTCATAAAACCTTTGGTTAGCAGGTTCCGGGGAGTTGTATTATTCCCAATCGCTCTCCGGAATTTTGTTTTAATTTTTACAATCAAATTAATATGAGTCAGAAAGTTATTAGTTTCGGAGAAATCATGTTGCGTTTGTCAACGCCCGGATATCAAAGATTCAATCAAGCATCTGAGTTTGTTGCAACTTATGGTGGTGGAGAAGCAAATGTCGCTGTTTCTTTGGCAAATTATGGAATTACATCTGAATTTGTAACTCGTTTGCCACAGAATGATATTGGCAGAACATGTGCCATGGAATTACGAAAGTATGGTGTTGGAATCGATCAAATTGTTTATGGTGGAGATCGATTGGGAATCTATTTTTTAGAAACCGGAGCAGTAAGCAGAGGAAGTAAGGTTGTTTATGATCGTGCGCATTCTGCAATTTCTCAGATTGAGATTGGTATGATCGACTGGGATAAAGTTTTTGAAGGAGCTACTTGGTTTCATTGGACTGGAATTACACCAGCTATTTCGCAAGGAGCTGCTGATGTTTGTCTAGAAGCCATTAAAAAAGCAAATGAAAAAGGAATTACCGTTTCATGTGATTTGAATTATCGTAAAAATCTTTGGAAGTATGGTAAAACTGCAGGTGAAGTAATGCCTGAATTGGTTGCTGGTACTGATATTGTTCTTGGAAACGAGGAGGATGCAGAGAAAGTACTTGGCGTTAAGCCAGAGGGAGTTGATGTGACTGGTGGTCATGTTGAAGGTGCGGCTTATGAATCAGTTTCTAAGCAGATTATGAAGCAATTTCCACGTTGTAAGAAGGTTATTACCACTTTACGTGGATCAATAAATGCAAACCACAATTCTTGGGCAGGTGTACTTTGGGATGGAAAAACTCTTTTTGAGTCTCCAACATACCAAATTACGCATATTGTTGATAGAGTAGGTGGAGGTGATTCATTTATGGGAGGATTAATTTACGGATTACTAACCTGGCCAGAAGATGATCAAAAAGCATTGAATTTTGCAGTTGCTGCTTCATGTCTTAAGCATACCATTTTTGGTGATTTTAATCAGGTGGGAGTAGACGAAGTAGAAAAATTAATGGACGGTGATGCTTCAGGAAGAGTAGCACGTTAAAAATATAATTATCGCATGTCAGGTTACAAATTTACCGTAAAGTAGCCTGATATGCGACTTTTAAAATACACGAAAAATGGCACAGTTTTCTCGAATTGAGGTTGCATTAAAGATGGAAGAAACGGGTATTGTTCCTGTTTTCTTTCACAAAGATATTGAGATTTGTAAAAAAGTTGTAAAAGCTTGTTACGATGGAGGAATTCGAGTTTTTGAATTCACAAATCGAGGCGATTTTGCTCATGAAGTGTTTGCTGAATTGATTAAATGGTCAATTCTTAATACTCCAGAGATGATTCTGGGTATTGGTTCTATTGTAGATCCAGGTACAACATCCTTGTACATTCAATTGGGAGCAAATTTTGTCGTTTCTCCAGTATTAAATCCAGAAATGGCAAAAGTCTGCAACCGAAGAAAAATATTATGGTCGCCTGGTTGTGGAAGCTTAAGCGATATTAGTTATGCTGAAGAGTTAGGCGCTGAGGTTTGTAAAATATTCCCAGGTTCTTCTGTGGGAGGCCCTGATTTTGTAAAAGCGATAAAAGGTCCTTGTCCTTGGTCTTCAATAATGCCTACAGGTGGTGTTACTCCAGATGAAGAGAACCTTACAGAATGGATCAAATCAGGTGTAACTTGTGTAGGAATGGGTTCTCAATTGATTGGTAAGGATATTATTGAGAATGATCGTTACGAGGAACTAACTCAAACTTCAAAGCGAGCATTAAAGCTTGTTAGGGAATTAAAAAAGGAAAAATAGAAGTACAGTAGTGTGTGTAGGGAAAGGCAGAAGCATTTGTTTTAATTGTACTTTAATAATATAATGGTAGACCAATTGGTGAAACTTATGTTGTGTTTAGAATATTAGGTTAGTGATTTGTTGGTTTTATTTTTGGTTTATTGTACTTGTTAAAATGCTATAAGCAATGTTTCTACCTTGTTTTTGTGAGCTATATAGGTAATTGTCTTTGTAGAAGTTTGCAAACAGGTGAAAAGTAACTAGTTTTGTCCTACCAATAGTATACTTGCTATTGTTGAAGATGAAATAATAGTTAATTGTATGGACTTATTAGATAATTTTAAAACGATCGAGGTGGAGACACCTGTTGATAAAATTATTCGTCAGATTAGAGGTTTAATTGTTTCGGGCTATTTAAATCCTGGGGATAAATTACCTTCAGAACGAAAGCTCTCAGAAAAGCTTGGGGTCGGTAGAACCTATATCAGAGATGCGATCAAAAAATTAGAGTTTTTTGGAATATTGACTACACATCCACAATCGGGTGTTGTGGTTAACGGTACCAATATTTCAGCTATGGAAGGTCTATTTTCTAATATCATGAAAATAGAGAGACCAGATTTCTTTTCTTTAGTTGAGACTAGAGTGAACATGGAGATATTCTCTGTGCGAGCAGCTGCAGAAAGAAGAACTGAAGAAGATTTAGAAGCATTAGAAAAAGCATTAGAAGCATATGAGGATAAGGCTAGAGATAACCTACCTGCTGAAAATGAAGATTTTCTATTTCATTTAAAGATTGCTGAAGCGAGCCACAATGCAGTTGTGAAAACCATGATGTTGATCATTTTACCAGATATCTTAGCGATTTATCGAAAAGAAAATGTTTGTGGAAAAGAAGTGATGGAGGGAACCTCCCGAGAACATAGAGCTATTTTGGATGCTGTAATAGAGCGAGATGCTGATAAGGCTGCTTTATTAATGACGAAACATTTGCATAAGGTATTAGAGTTTAGTAAAAGAATATTGTAGTAAGATAGTGCGTGAAAGCGCACTAATTTCTAATTGATGAAATGATTCCCATACAGATTATTTCGCCAATCATCACCTTCCTTAATAACAGAATCAAGAATTTACTTGGTCTAACTAGTTGTGTACTCTAAGATGAAAGAAAGACTTCGTTTTGAGGAGTATTTCTTATTGCCCCTTTGAGAAAGTCAGACTTGTATTTAATTAATTGATAATTGTTTGATGCAGATGTGAAATCTGTATTTCAAATGCAAAGGGTGAACTATGGATTTATTGGAACCAATTTTTATTGTGGTAGCGGGTGTTTTTGCAGGATTTTTAAATGTTGTCGCCGGAGGAGGATCATTAATAACCTTGCCACTTCTTATTTTTTTAGGATTACCTCCAACCATTGCCAATGGAACCAACAGAATTGCCATTTTGGCTCAAAATAGTTTTTCCGTTGCAAAATTTAATCAAAAGGGTGTAAGTTCTTATCCCTATAGTATTTATTTGGGAATATCTGCCTTAATAGGATCAACCATAGGTGCTCTTCTTGTTGTTGATATTGATGAAGAACTGTTTAAACGCATTCTTTCTGTTGTTATGGTTTGTGTGGCTGCTTTAATTCTTTTTAATAGCAAAGCTGCAGAAATCGCGAAGGGTGAAAGAATGGAATTTAAAAACCAAATGTGGGGTGTAATCAGTTTCTTTTTCATTGGTATTTATGGTGGATTTTTACACGCAGGTATTGGGTTTATTATCATTCTGGCACTTACTAAAATAAATGGTTTTTCTTTGGTGAAAACCAACAGTATTAAGGTGACTGTAGCTTTAGTTTATACCATTGCGGCGGTTGGTGTTTTTATTTATAAAGATGCCATCGATTGGAAATATGCACTAATTCTTGCAGTAGGAAACTCTATAGGAGGATATTTAGGAACGGTGTTTTCTGTAAATAAAGGGGATAAGTGGATCAAAAGAATTTTGTTAGTAACCATATTGGTTTTAGCGGTAAAGTTGTGGTTTTACTAACCGTTTTAAATAAATCTTCAGTTTCAAAACAATGAATAAAAAAGTAATCACTTTCGGAGAAATTATGTTGCGACTAGCAACGCCTGGCTACAAACGCTTTTCACAAACAGACATTTTTGCTGGTACTTTTGGCGGAGGTGAAGTGAATGTTTCTGTATCATTGGCAAATTATGGGATTCCAACTGCCTATATAACCAGATTGCCGGATAATGATATTGGTAAATCCTGTAAAGAGACGCTAAATGAATGTGGTGTAGACACCAGTCATATTGTTTTTGGAGGAGAGCGCATGGGAATCTATTACCTGGAGACAGGAGCAGTAGCCAGAGGCTCTAAAGTGGTTTACGATCGAGCTCATTCAGCTTTTACAAGTATGAAAAAGGGGATGATCGATTGGGAAGAGATATTTCAAGATGCTAGTTGGTTTCATTGGACTGGGATTACTCCAGCCATATCTTCAGGTGCAACTGAGGTATTGGAAGAAGCTTTAATAAAAGCCAATGAAATGGGAATTACCGTTTCTTGTGATGTAAATTATCGAAGCAAGTTGTGGAAAGAAGGAAATAAAGCAGAGGAGGTAATGCCACGTCTTATCGCAAGGACTAATGTGCTTATTGGAAACGAATTTGATGCAGAAAAAGTTTTAGGAGTTCAGAGCAATTTGCCTCCTAATGTAGAATATTCTAAGTTTACTTTTGGATTGGTTGCAAAACAATTAATGCAGAAATATCCGAGAATCAAAAAGGTGATTACAACACGCCGAGGAACCATTAATGCGAATCACAATACTTGGGTAGGAATCTTGTTTGATGGAAACCGTGTAATGGAATCGCCTACATACGAAATTACTCATATTGTTGATCGAGTTGGAGGAGGAGATGCCTTAATGGCTGGATTGGTTTATGGATTTTTAAATTTCCCAGAGGATAATCAGCGTGTAATCGATTTTGCGATAGCAGCTTCATTTATTAAGCATACCGTTTCAGGAGATGTTAATGTGGCAAGTGTTGCTGATGTTGAAAGATTGATGAAGGGAGAATCGAAAGGCCGAATTGATTGGTAGGAGTGAAATATTATTAAAGTTGATTTTTCTATTTTCAGATTGTTGTGAAATAGAAAGTAATATATATAGTAGATTGGTGTTTGAAAAGGTATTCTAGTTAAAAATGGGGTGCTAACAGACTTCAACAAATCTTTATAAATAAAACGCTCTACGAGTTAATCGACTTGTAGAGCGTTTTTATATACTAACTCTTTTTAGTGCAAAATAGTAATGGTGTTCTTAGAAATTTTTAAATAACGATAAGCAATACTTTGTTCCTTGTGGTCTATCAATAGCTCCAAATTCGAACTGACTTCTTACTTCCAGATTTAATTTAGCTTTAGGAATATAACAGGTTACTTCAGGTCCAACTGCAAATATTTTATCTTTTATACTAGCATCATATAAAACATCATTTCCTTTATCTTCTGATAATTGCCAGTGTGCATATCCAGAAACACCAAGACTCCATATTTGCTTAGATACAAATGTTTTACCAATTCCCCACTCAAAAGTAAAATCATCTCCAGGAGTTACATCATAATCTTTTTTCTCACTATGCATTTCGTATCTATTTAAAATAGATGCATGCCATGATTTTTCAGAATTAAAATAATAAGTTCCTCCAAATGTTAACATTCCAGTCCAAAAACTTTTTCCTGGTGAAGCCGCTTCTGTAATATCATAACTTCCTACTGGAGCAATAGCAGCCAAGGCTACAGATATATCATATTTTGGTTTGTTCCAAGCCAATAGAATTGGCTCTATTACGATATCTCCAATTCCGTATTTGCTATCATTTACACCGAATGCACCTATGCTAATATCTGTATTGGTTGTAGGAACTAATACGTGTACGCCATAATTAGCACCAAATATCACATCTTCCCAAACATAAAGAAAGCGGTGAACGTTGGCAAATACATTTAGATCAAAATCAATGTCCGCTTTGTTTCCATCACCATCATAATAGGTGTCAGCAGAATAAAAAACATTGTGCATTATGTAGTAAAAGCCAGGAGGAGGAAGTGTTCCTACTTTAATTCCTTGCACACCAGGGGTGTAGTGGGCTGTTTCTTGACCATGTAACTTTATGGATCCAAAAGTAAATAATAGTAAAGTTAAAATTGCTAACGATAATTGTGTTTTCATAGTTTTTTTGATTTAAATGGTATTAGTTAAGTGGAAAATTATTGTGAACTATACATTGTATTAAAAGTTTAATAGATTTTGAATATTTGTTTTAAGTAATGAAATGATTAACAGCATGCATATAAGAACAACTGCTATGGTCATTATTTGTGTTATGTTATTACCTTTTTCCTTTTCCATTTGTTTATTATAAATCTTCTAGTGTTTGTAAAATGATCGGTTACCGGACCTAAGGGGCATAAGTAATTACACCATGGCCTTTTGATAAATACAGAGGAAACCAGAACAATTCCTAGTATTCCAAATTGTAAACTGTTACCTGTGAGTTTAAATAAAGTGCCAAATATTTCATAGCTTGTTACACCAGGGTTTCTGAGTAATAATGCGATGATGATAGCCAATAGTGTTATAATTCGTAAGGCCCATTTAAATCCATTTTTAAACTTACCTACCGATCTATTTTTTGCACCTCCAACTAATCCCATACAGTCTTGTGCGGCACCAAATGGACAAAACCATGAGCAGTATGCATTCTTATTATCAATGGTGAATACAAAGAAAACTCCACCCAGAAGTAAATACCAGTACAAATGAGAATGTAAGGGAGGAAAATAGCCTAAAAGCAATTGATTCACCATGGAAAGTGTAAAAGGCTGATTGTATGTAAATCCTATAACAATTAAACCAACTAACATTGTTCCCCATCTGGCAATTTTTGTATGTTTAAATGTTTTTTTGTGAGCAATATAGCCAACCAAAAAAAGTAATAATAAAACCATTTCGGGAAGGTCAAATTGTATGGAAGGGATTTTTTCTTTAGGAACATCTAAGCCTAATATAGTGGCTGCTACATAACGATTACCTTTTTTCGAGGCTTCAACAATTGCACTTGACGAATAGGTGGCACTAGAAATACCATCTATTCCATTTCCTAGCGAATATTCTTCATCATAAGTTTTACCTATAATTTTATCAAGAAATTTTTTATCTAAAACTTTAGCTAGATAAGAAGGGGTTTCTTTTGAGTTTACAACTGCTAAGTTGAATATACTTCCCGTTGAATCTACGGCAACAGCCATTTGTAAGGGACCACCATAGCCCATTGATGACTCAACAGTTATGTACCCTAAATTTTCACCTTCTGCATTATAAATTTTGTAGGTTGCATTGTCAATTTCTTCCAACTTTTCAATCTCAGGCATTTTTTCTTTAATGCTTGAAAGGATATCTGAACTTTCTAGTTGTTTGCCAGCAAACCAGGCGATTATAATTGTAATTATGGCAATCATAGCCAACCATGATTCTATTTTATTTTTGTTTGTTTTTTTGTAACACATTGTAATCTGTTCAAATATTAGCTGTAAACAATTTTTTCATTGTTTTAGCGCTTATACAAAGCGCATTATTTCTTCGATTGATTTTCGAGGACTAGGCGAGGCATGCTTGCCTTTTGCGTAACTTAAAATGGCTATTTATTTAGCACCTTTAAGTTTTTCTTTCTTGTAGTCTTTTAATGCTGCGTTAACCCCTTTTGAATAACTATTGTTGACTGTTGCATAGTTTAATTTTTTAAGCTGATTGATAATTACTTTTCTGTAATTCCAGATGTGAATGGTAAATACAAGAATGAGGACAAGTCCGATTTTGTTATGAATGCCACCTAATACTTTAGCAATATCAGACCCATCGAAAATAAATGTCGCACTAAAAGCTGTTAACGCACATAAGAAGAATATGATGAACAAGAATATGTTGGATGTTTTAAATCGATCTTTAAGCTTTAAGGTGAAGAATTTTTTTACCCAATCTGTTTTTACAAAAAGGTGGAGTAAAAGCAGGGGAGTAGATATTATTGCTATTATCTTATGAAATGAAAACCAGAAATGAGCATTTTGTCCCATTACTGTTGAATCTAGTGGAGCTCCTGTGTGATACTTTAGTAAAACGAATCCAGTTGCCAATAGAATAATAAATGGCAATAGAGTAATTGTGTATATGTAGAAACGTGTTTTATTATTTGATGTATTCATGCTTATTTAATTTTCAACTTTATGAATTGCGAATTCATGACACTGAATCATGCATAATCCGCAAGCAGTGCATAAATCAGGATTGATGCTTGCTTTGTTTTTTCCTTTGATTCTTACCTTTAATCGCCCTTTAAATGATAGTTTTTTAACTTCTTCATTGGTTAGGGCAATGATTTTAATTGCCGTGTGTGGACATGTCTCAATGCACTTTCCACAACCATCACAGGATGTTTGATCTATAAGAATTACGCCATTTTTAATGCTTAATTCTTGTTTTAATTTTTTAGCTATTATTTTTTGCTTAAAATTCATTTGTTAATTATTAGTGCTTATCAAAAACAAGGCTTTATTTACTAAGTCGCTATTGATTAGTAGATGATGTATGCTTTTGTTGGTTGAAGCTGGTATGTTTTATAAATTAACCTGAGCTTGATATTTAAATAGTAAATCAAACTCAGGTTATTACTCAATTGCACACCATTAGCTAACTTCTTTATTTTTAACTAGCCTCTTGTTTATGGATCTATATATGATTACACCCATTAATAGAATAGGTATGCCCAAAAAGACAAGAGTAAGCCATGCAGCACGAGGTTCATTCTCCTGAAAGGATGCAATAAATGTTTGACTCATAAACATGAATGTTATGAATGCTAGGATTGATAAAATCCATTCGAACCATTTTAGCTTTATGGAAATATTTTTAAGATAATGCCACATTAACACAGCACCTCCACCCATTAAAAAGCCAACTAAAATATACCAGAACCAAATCCAACTAATTAATTTCATATGATTGTAATTTTATTTGCTTTATTAAATCCATCCCGATTATTCGGGACACGTTTCATTTTTTTCTTTATATTTTTATGATCGTGATTTATCTAAACCATATAAAGGAATATCCATTGGATCAAGATCCCAAGGTGTTTCAGTAAGATCTGACTCTTCGCCGTAGCCAAATACATCATCCATTTTTCGGATTGCAGAATTTAACATAGGTGCAGTTCCGATTGATAATTTGATTAGATCATGTATTACTGCTTCGTCAAATTTTGTAAATGGACAAGTGGTTTGACAGCGACTACAATCTGGTTCTCCTCCCAACATATAGGTATAACACTTTTTTGCATCCATATACCATCCTTTAATACCTTTCGCTTGCCAAGGAGCACCACCTCCCCAAAATGGTTTTTCTTCCATACTAATGGCACCTGAAGGACACATTTCTCCACATTTTTTACATGTCTCGCAAAACTTGGTAATACCTGCATCTATCGGCTTTGTTACTGCTAAGGGTAAATCTGTAATCGTTATCAATACAGTTCTAATATCGGTTCCATATTTTGGACTAACCAATATGCCCGCTCGACCATATTCTCCCAATCCTGCCATCACTCCAAAGCCTACTGAGCGTCCCATAGACTCAGTATCTCCTCCATAGGATTGATATCCTAAACCTCGCAAAAATACACTCAATCTATTGCCGAAAATGTTAGCTCTAGAATAGCTCATTGTATTACTAGAAGCCCAGCTCATTCTCTCAGAATATTGCTGCATCCATAACGACTGAGGTACAAGTGAACATACTGCCCATAAATCTTTATTTGGTAAAACAAATTTGTTTTTTTCTGGCTCTGCATAGCCTTTTTCAACGTCTTCAAATGTAATTTTACCCCAAAGTAATTTTTTCGTTTTTTCGTCAAGCTTTACAAAACCCATATCAGCAGCCCCCATAATTCTTCCTGCTGTTCTTAACATTTTGGAGTTTTCTTCCGGAGTTCCTTCATGTTTCGATACTCCGTAATCATCAGGAGTATAAAACATGGTGGGATGTTCCCACTTAGGGTTTGCCTCAACGTTAGCACCTGTCCATGGTGGAGCTAAATCAGCACCTGAACGTCCTCCCCATCCCCAACAGTTAGCATCCGCTAAAGCTCTATCTTTTAGCGATAAGCCAGGAACATTATCTTGGACATTTTTCTTTGTAGATTCAATGTTTTTATTGTAAATATCAAAGTAGTCTTTTGGATTTTCCCAGGAAGCAGGATTAAATAAAGTATTCTCCGGACCATGGAATATTTCCAAATTCTCCCAATCAATTTCGACTGTTGGCTCATCTACCTCTTTAACCCAAAACGGTAATTTCCGTTCAGCTAAAGGGGAAGCCTTCATTTTATCAAGATCCTTAAATCCGGTAGCATAAGCTGCTGCACCTAAACCTACAGCACCAACTCCTAAGCCTATTTTTTTCATAAAATCTCTTCGACCTACTGTTGAGTGCTCTTTTTCCTTTGATTTTCCCATTTTGAACTCAGTTTATATTCGACACCTAAATCTTTTCTTCTATAAATTTCTCCTAAGCAAATGTATGAGACTAGGCTAATGTTAGTAAGAGACGGAATGCGGATTTAATGGTACTTTTCACAACTTGGAATATTAAATGAATGACTATAGAGATAAATTGTTCTTTCACGAAAATTTATAATCTGACTTCCTCAATCGTAATGTTCCATTGAAAAATGAATTTTCTAATCTAAGCACAGACCGAACATTTAAATAAAGTTCGACCTATTTGATAATCTCAAACAGGTCGAACTTAATGATGTGAAAATTAGAATGATAGTAGGAATATTATTTAACTAATTTTCCATTCAAATAAATACTTGTTTCCATCTCAGTTTCATAAACTATTCCTTCTCCAGCAAAGCAACAACGAAGAGCTTGGACTGCGAATTGATTTGCCAATTCTTTATCAGCATCACTTTTAACAAGAATTCTAGTTACCACATCGGTCATCTCTCCTGTCATTGTTGGAGTCATGAAATTCTCTTGTCGGTAATTAAACTGGTGCTCAACTCCAAAATCATCAATTTTAATACCTTTTTTCGCAAAATACTTCTGGTTTGGAGTCAATTGGCTCATCAAACAAAACGAGGTTCCTAGAGTAAAGTATTCTCTTGAAGTAGGAGCTGCATTTATCCCTTTATAACCACGGCTATCATCAGAATAAAGCTCCCAAGTTTCGTAGTGTGATGTTAATGATTTTGCTCTAATCTTATGGAAATATGGACGTTTAGCATCATGAGCTGATTCAGCAACACCTACTTCCGAGAAACTCATTTCTTTTGGAAAGTTATTCATATCCATACTAAGGTCTTCTTTAACATCTATGGTTTGCAATTTTAAAGCTGTAGTTGTATTCGAAATTGTACGACCATTATCTTTAGAAACAGGCGATGGAATCTGTCCAGCTTTGGCTGCTTTTCCATCCCAATCATCACCATTAATTATATTAGCTTTATTAATTGGTGTTTTATTAGCTAAAGATTCACCAATCGACCAAGCTCTAACTGCCATTTCCTTTAATTCTTTTATCTTTTCAGCTGGCTCATTACTTTTTATAAGGATATTAGAAACCACTTTATCGGTATAGCCCGACCAGTTATCAGTCATAATATTGTCCCACCTGAAGAAGAATTCTGTTTCTACTTTTACATCTTCAACATCCAAACCCATTATTTGTATACATCTTTCAACCTGAGTTAACAAATCAGAAGCAGCTCCTGCTGTAAAATAGGTCAGTGGGTTTGGAGCACTCTGAGGGTTACCTCCTTCGTCGCTTGTCATTTGCCATGCACTAAGATTTTTCTCGCCTACAGTTTTCACGACTCCTTTTTTAAGGAATGGTTTTTCTTTATGCAAGATTCTTTTTGCAGAGGTTACTACATTTTCGCTAATAGCACCATTTACGGCTCTTGCTTTTGTAGGATAAAATGTTGTAGTCTGATTAAAATTATCAACTCTTTTTACTACAGAATAATTCTCTTGTGCATAACTTGTTCCTGTACTCATGAATAGTGCGATTAGTATTGCTAAAATGCTCACATTTTTGTTTGTTTTCATTTTGTTGATTTTTAAATTATAATCTATTTGTTTCATTTTTATATCTGTTGAAATATTACACTACAAAGATGAGGCGAAAACAAAGCCAGGGAAAGGTTAATAAATGAGAAGGGATGGTAAATGTGTAACCTAATACTGATTTCCAGCTCTGCAATCTGTCTGAAATGACAATTTTGGAGCATTTTACATGAGAGTGCAAGCTAAAAAACTTACAGAAAATAGTTAATTGCATTAATCGCGGGCAAGACCTGAAAGGGCTGCACTTACAAAAGCGTAGAGCTTTGTCCTTTTTGTGGTGATATTTTGAAAAATAATACTTTCATTCCTTTTTTAACGTATGAGATAATCAAACTTTGCTTTTTCCCTATAGCTAAATCGTTGGAAAAGTTAATAAGAAGTGTAGGTGGTAAATATATAATCTAAGCTAAAGCACTTCGAAATTCAACTGGAGTTAAGCTGGTGTGCTTCTTAAAATATTTAAGGAAATTGGTTGCTTCATCGAAGCCCAGTGTAAAAGCAATTTCTTTTACAGAAAGAGAAGTCGAAACCAACATCCTTTTCGCTTCAAGAATAACATAGTTATCGATAAATGATTTAGCCGTAGTTTTTACAATTTCTTTGCACACATCATTTAAATGTTTGTATGAAATTGCGATATCGGAGGCATACTCCTTGGCATCTCTTGTTTTTGAATAGTTTTGCTCAATCAGATGTTTAAAATGGTTGAAATATTCGAGGTATTTATTGTCGATAGAAGTTGTTACCGCACAAGTATTTTCATCGCTTAATTTTAGAAGATAAACCGTTAATAGACATGCAATAATATTGGGTTGTGAAGATGAATCTCTCTTTATCTCTTTTTGTAATGTGGTGAATAAGATTTGATTGTAATCGGGGTTATTTATTTTTTCTTGTTTTAGAAAGTAGTTGTACAAATGGTTAATTTGTGCGATAGTTGATTGCGCTATGTATTTCTGCATAAAAGCTTCAGAAAAAACCACCAAATAACCCTTATAGTCAGCATCTTTTTCAAAAGCATGTATTTGCCCTTTTGAAATCACCATAACATCACCCTTTCGCAGATTATGCACTTTAAAATCAACAATATGATTTACTTCTCCTTCTGTAATTATTAGGATGGCATAGAAATTTAGACGGTGTGGCAAATAAGGACTGTGATCTGTCGGATTTAACGCATCAGTTATTAACTCTTCCAATACATAGAGCTGAAATCCCTTTATTTGTAATTCTTTGTCTTTCCAAAATGTTATTTCGGGAATGTTTTTCATAGAACCTAATGTTTACCGCTAATAATTGATTACAATGTGATTTTATATTTTTTTCTGATTTCTTGGCGGTAGTTTGATGGACTTTTTCCTGTTTCACGTTTAAAAAATCTGCTAAAATAGGATGTATCTTCAAAGTTAAGCGTGTAACCTATTTCTGCTGCTGTTAATTCTGTATTAGCTAAGCGTCGTTTCGCTTCGAAAATAATTTCTTGACGTATTAATTGACCAGGAGAATAGCCAGTAATTTCTTTAACTGTATCCCTCAGGTGAGTTGTGCTTATCCCTATTAAATCAGCGTATTCCTGAACATTGCGAACAGTAAGGTAATTCTCGGAAACAAGTTGTCTAAATTCACGAACCATTGTATTAGAGGTATCTAAAATATCCTTATTTTGCTTTTTGGCATAAATACGAAACAAATTTATAAGTAAAATATGCACGTAAGCTCGAAGCATAGAAAGGTTACGATCAGATTTTCGCGAATACTCTTCTTTAATATTGGTGAGAGTTTCATGTATTTTAGATAAACTATCACCTTTAATACTAACAGATGTCGCTTTGCTTAAGGTGTTGAAAATTGCTAAATCGCCTTCATGATTAAAACCTGTTGCAGGTGGGATAAGAAATTCTTTAGGAAAAAGAATTACTATTCCACGTAATTTTTTGTTCAGTTGCCAGAAATGTATTTGGCCTTTGGAAAGAAAATAAAAAGTAGGAGGCTTTATTTTATAAGCTTCGTAATCGATAATGTGTTCTCCGCTACCATCTTCTATAAATAAAATTTCAAAATAATCATGCCGATGAGGGATTTCGGATTGTGCTCTGTTGTGCATGTAGTCAAATTGAGTCATAACAAAGGGAAAGTTTGGATCAATTGAAAGCACAGGATGGCCGTCATTAATATTTACATACTTATATGTTTCTGAATAATGATGAAATGGGATATCTTCTTTAGGTGCCATATTAGTCTGATTAATTCTTAATATAGGAAGTTCAGTATCCAAGATTAATTCGCAGCAAACTACGATAAGTCTGAAATATACTAAGGAAAATTAGAAAAATAAAGAATTTGACAGATGGAATAAACAAAATTAGTACTTAAGAAATATGGCTGCGACTTTAAAAATTTTGAGTGTATAAAGAATTAACCATTTTACATTAAAAAATCCACTTAAAACATTGTTTTAAGTGGATTGTAAATTATGAGAGTTGTGGAGCTGCAGGGAATCGAACCCTGGTCCAAACCTGCGATTAACAAGCTTTCTACATGTGTAGTGATTTATTAGTTTTCGTACAAGGTTAGGGAAAGCACACCCGAAGCCTTATCTTATCTTCTTTGTTTCGCGAACTCCCCGAAGTGTGAAGCAAGCTAACCCTGAATTGATAGCATCCAATTACTTACCGGAACAAGGTGGAACCATAAGCTGGATGTCTCGTCTCCACTCCTAGAGTGATGATGAAGCTTTAATCTACTATAATTCGATTAAGCAGCAAGAGCGTAGTTATTTTCGCCAATTAAAAAGTGTGAAATCCGATATTTACGAGCTGGAATAACAACGCTCGACATGCTTACCGTATTAATTCATCAAGCTGTCAAAATCCACGTCAGCCCCATAATCGACACAAAATTAACAAAATTCAGGCATATCGCATCCGTTTTTTTAGATAAAGCTCATAAATAATCGAATAAGGCTATATTTTAAAGCTTAGTAGATTAAATATCAGAGGTAAACGAATAATAATTATTACATAGAATAAGGATCTTTTGGTATTAATTCTCTGGAAGTTTTATTAAATTAGAAGGACGAGAATAAAATAAACAAACTTTTTTTCGTTTGAAATCACACACTAGCCTTTTAAAACGTGCCTTATGAAGAATAGAATTAGAGTCGGAGTTCTCCGAGAAACCAAAAATCCACCAGATCGAAGAGTTGCTATTCCCCCAGTTACAGGATTGCAAATTTTAAATAAATATCCTAATGTTAGTGTTTTTATTCAGCCAAGTGATATCCGTTGTTTTACTGACGCAGAATATCGTGAACAAGGATATTTTTTAACTGAAGATTTACGCGATTGTGATATTTTAATAGGTGTGAAAGAGGTAAATATTCCAACATTAATTCCGAATAAGACCTATTTGTTTTTCTCGCATACAGCCAAAAAACAGATGTACAACCGAGAATTATTACATCAGATTATCAAGCGAAACATTACTTTAATCGATTATGAATATTTAACAGATAAGTCTCATAAAAGATTGGTTGCGTTTGGTCATTGGGCTGGTGTTGTTGGGGCGTATAAAGCTTTGCGTGCTAGAGGAATGAGAACTGATTTTTTTGATCTCCCATCTGCAATTTTTTGTAAAGATATGGAGGAGATGTATCATCATTTACGAAAAGTACAATTGAAACCTGTAAAGATATTAATTACAGGAGGTGGTCGTGTTGCGAATGGAGCAATGCAGACGATTCGAATATTGAATCTTAAAGAAGTTACGGCTCATGAATTTTTAAATAAAGAGTATGATGAACCTGTTGTGTGTAGAATTGATCCAGATCAATATGTTGAAAGAATAGATGGTTCAGAATTTAATTTGAAAGATTTTTATACGAACCCAGAGAAATATAGATCTACATTTAAACGATTTACAAAAGTGGCAGATTTATATATTGCTTGTCATTATTGGGATCCAAAAGCTCCTAAATTTATTTTGCCAGAAGATTATAAAGAAGATGATTTTAAAATTTCGGTAATTGCCGATGTGAGTTGTGATATAAATGGTCCTATTGCATCAACCTTACGTCCGTCAACAATAGCTTCATCTTTTTATGGATATGATCGTTTTAACGAAGAAGAAACAATTCCATTTGTAGATAAGAAGAATGTTACTGTAATGGCTGTAGATAATTTACCTGGTGAGTTGCCTAGAGATTCCTCAATAGATTTTGGAGAAGCCTTGTATCAAAATGTATATGAGGCCTTATTTAACGAAGATCCAGATGGGATTCTAGAAAGAGCAACAATTGCTAAAGGAGGAAAATTGATGCCAGCTTTTGAGTATTTGCAAGATTATTTAGAAGGGAAAGACGCTGTTTCGGTATAAACTAAAAAGACCAAATGTTTCACATTTGGTCTTTTTATATTTTCTTATAGATTTTTTAAATCTGATATGGTTTGATTTGGATCTTTAGCACCAAAAACAAAGCTTCCAGCAACTAAAGCATCTGCTCCAGCTTCTATTAGTTTTTTGCCTGTTTCAAGATTAACACCTCCATCAATTTCAATAATTACTTCAGTATTTTTTTCTTTAATCAGCTTTGCTAATTTTTCTACTTTATTATACGTGCTTTCGATAAAGCTTTGACCTCCAAAGCCAGGGTTGACACTCATTAAAAGAACAACATCGATATCAGTAATGATTTCCTCTAAAACAGAAATAGGTGTGTGGGGGTTTAGAGAAACACCTGCTTTCATGCCATGAGAATGAATGTTTTGAATTGTTCTGTGCAAATGAGTACAAGCTTCGTAATGAACGGTAAGAATGTCTGCTCCAGCTTTTTTAAATGCTTCTATGTAGCGATCTGGATCTACAATCATAAGATGAACATCCAATGGCTTTTTAGCTATTTTGCTAATTTGTTCGATAACTGGAAGTCCATAAGATATGTTAGGTACGAATACCCCATCCATAATATCTAAGTGGAACCAATCGGCCTGACTATTATTAACCATCTCTATGTCAGAGCCAAGGTTCATGAAATCAGCAGCTAATAAGGACGGTGAAATTATTGTTTGCATTTGCTTGTTTACTTTTGGTTTAAATATGACGCAAATATATAAACAAAAAAAAGATAAGAAGTGGTAAATGAGTATTTACCAGTAATTCTTATCTTTTTCTCACCCTAAATTATTAAGTTATTCTCCTAAATAAGTTTTTAATATTTTACTCCTAAATGCAGTCTTCATTCGTTTAATTGCCTTCTCTTTTATTTGACGAACTCTTTCTCGAGTTAAGCCAAATTCTTTACCAATTTCTTCTAAAGAATAAGGAGGTTTCCCATTTAGTCCAAAGTACAATCTAATAATCGCTGCCTCTCTTTTCGATAAAGTAGATAAAGAGCGGTCAATTTCTTTTCGTAAGGAATCTCTAATTAGTTTTTTGTCCGGACTAATTTCATCATTACTAAGTAAAATGTCGTAAAGCGTATTTTCTTCATCCGGATTGATAGGTGCATCCATAGAAACGTGTCTGCCAGAGGCTTTTAAAGCTTCCTTCACATCCTTTGGGCTCATTTCCAGGATGTTGGCTATTTCTTCAGGAGAAGGTTCGCGCTGGTATTCTTGTTCTAATTGAGCAAATGTTTTGTTGATTTTGTTTATCGAGCCAATCTTGTTTAATGGCAGACGAACAATTCTGGCTTGTTCTGCTAAGGCTTGTAAAATAGATTGACGAATCCACCAAACGGCATAGGAAATAAATTTAAAGCCGCGAGTTTCATCAAATCTTTGTGCTGCTTTAATTAAACCTAGATTTCCTTCATTAATTAAATCAGGAAGACTAAGTCCTTGATTTTGATATTGTTTGGATACGGACACAACAAAACGTAAGTTGCATTTAATCAGTCGGTCGAGAGCTTTTTTATCTCCTTTTTTTATATCGCGAGCAAGTTTTACTTCTTCTTCTGCTGAGATCAGGTCAACTTTCCCAATTTCATGCAGATACTTGTCAAGCGACGGAGTCTCTCTGTTGGTTACTTGTTTGGTTATCTTTAGCTGTCTCATAGTGGATTTAATGGTATTTAATGCGAAAGAAGCCCTCCCACTTTATACTTAAATATAACAAAATGATTTAAAAAAAGAAATTTACGCGGCTTTCAGAGGGAGATTTAATATGTGAGCCTTTTTTTAACTTATAAGCTCGTTTTCAAGAATAAAGCCATTTATTTTTTGTGAATTATAACTTATTCCGTAATATTGCAATTGAATTCAGATTAATTCTTCTCATTTAGAGGTCGAAAGATCAGGTTCCCTATTGTTCTAAATACAATTTCTATCTAAATAACAATACCCAAAAAATATTAATATACCGTTTATGTACGATATTCTTGAATTAAACAAGAAGCTTGTGCCTGAATTACGAGAAATCGCTAAAGAACTCAATATTAAAAAAATTGAGTCTTTTAAGAAACAGGATTTAATTTACAAAATCCTTGATCAACAGGCAATTGTAGCTTCGGAAATGAAAACTACCGAAAAAAAAGCTCCACGCAGAAGACCTAAGAAGTCTGATGGTGAAATTAAGACAGGCGAAGAAAAGCCAAAATCACTTTTACGTAAAAGAAGAAAAACCGAAGAGCCGGTTAAGGATGTCGTAAAAGAAGCAGCAGCACAAATTAAAAAAGAGGTTGAAAAACCTGCTCCTAGAAAGCCTAGAAGAGAAGAAAAGCCTGCGCAAGAAAGACCAGAAAGAAAGCCAGTTGAGGAAGCTAAAGTAGAGCAAGTTGATGCTCCTGCTGAGAAAGCTCCTGCTGTAGCTGAAGAAAATACGCCAAGAGCAGAAAGACCTCCGAGACAGCCAAGACCTCCAAGACAGCCAAGACCTGAAAGAAAAGAGAAAGGGCAAGAAAAGGAGAAAGAAGAAGGGCAAGAAAAAACTGAAGTTGAAGCTGTGGAGCGAACAGAGCGACCTGCTAAAACAGATAGACCAGAGAATCCAAACAGAAAACGTTTTGAGAAGCGTGAAAAGGAAAAGATGTTTGAATTTGACGGTATTATTGATAATTCTGGTGTTTTAGAAATTATGCCTGATGGTTATGGTTTCCTTCGTTCTTCGGATTATAACTATTTAAATTCTCCTGATGATATTTATGTGTCTCAGTCGCAAATCAAGTTATTTGGTTTGAAAACTGGAGATACAGTTAATGGTACAATCCGTCCACCAAAAGAAGGTGAGAAGTATTTTCCATTAATTAAAGTTGCAAAAATCAATGGTAGGTTGCCAGAAGTAATTCGCGATCGTGTTCCTTTTGATCATTTGACTCCTTTGTTTCCTGATGAGAAATTTAACTTGACAGGAAGTGGCAGAAGTTCAATGTCTACACGTGTGGTAGATATGTTTGCACCGATTGGTAAAGGGCAACGTGGTTTGATCGTAGCACAACCAAAAACAGGTAAAACAGTTTTATTGAAAGAGGTTGCGAATGCAATTGCTGCAAATAATCCTGAAGCTTATATGATCATTTTATTGATCGATGAGCGTCCTGAAGAGGTTACAGATATGGCAAGAAGCGTAAATGCTGAAGTGATTTCATCTACTTTTGATGAGCCAGCTGAACGTCATGTACGTGTTGCTAATATCGTGTTAGAGAAAGCAAAACGTATGGTTGAGTGTGGACACGATGTTGTGATTCTTTTGGATTCAATTACTCGTTTAGCTCGTGCTTATAATACAGTTTCTCCTGCTTCAGGTAAGGTGCTTTCTGGTGGTGTCGATGCAAATGCATTGCACAAGCCTAAGCGTTTCTTTGGAGCTGCTCGTAACATCGAAAATGGTGGATCTTTAACAATTTTAGCTACGGCATTAACTGAAACTGGTTCTAAAATGGACGAAGTTATCTTCGAAGAATTTAAGGGTACTGGTAATATGGAACTTCAGTTGGATCGTAAATTGTCTAATAAGCGTATTTACCCTGCTGTTGATATTACGGCATCAAGTACACGTAGAGAAGATCTTCTTTTAGATGAAGCTCAATTGAATCGTATTTGGGTACTTCGTAATTTCTTAACGGATATGAATTCTGTTGAAGCTATGCAGTTTATTAGCGATAGAATGCGTAAAACACGTTCAAACGAAGAATTCTTAATCTCAATGAACGATAAATAAGAATCTTTTCTTATTATATAAGATATAGAAGGGTAGTGATTGATATCACTACCCTTTTTTTGATTTAAAATTTTCGGATTAGCAGAAATCTTACTGGATTGCAGAGTTTTTACCAATATAAAATGTTAAGTGCTTTATTTGTAGTTTTTTATTTAGAAACTCAGGCTTATTTTAAATAAGTATAAATTGCAAAAAGAAAAGCTTTTTGTAATCTCTAGATTGCAAAAAGCCGCTTTTATTCTATAAATTTGCATGGTAAATTCGACAAAAAATGAATAGTTTAGTACAGACTCACAATAGTTTGTTAAAAAATAAAAAAGGCACTATTAGACGAGAGCTTGCCGATCAGATAGATTGGTCTCAACGTTTAATAGCCATTAAGGGATCCAGAGGGGTTGGGAAAACAACTTTTCTTCTGGATTATATTCGTGAGCACCATGCAAACGATAAGTCTTGCCTTTATATTAATTTGAACAACCTGTTTTTTACAGAAAGAGGATTGGTTTCATTTGTTGATGAATTCTATAAGAAGGGTGGTAAGGTTTTAATGCTTGATCAAATACACAAGTATCCTGAATGGTCAAAAGGTCTAAAAGTGTGTTATGAGCAATATACCGGTTTACAAATTATTTTTACCGGATCTTCCATTCTTAGAGTAAAAACAAATGAGGATTTAAAAGATATAATTAATGTCTATTATTTAAATGGGCTATCTTTTAGAGAATACCTTAATCATGAATCAGGAAATAATTTTCCACCATATCGTTTAGAAGAAGTTTTAGAAAATCATGAGGTGATTGTAGAGGATATCTTAAAGAAAGTTCGTCCTTTAGCTTATTTTAATGATTATCTAAAATATGGTTATTATCCTTGTTATCAGGAAGAAAAAAGCTTTATTGATAACTTGTTGAAGATTATCAATTTAATGTTAGAGTTCGATATTACTTATTTGAACCAAATTGAATTGAAGTACCTACCAAAATTAAAGAAGTTATTATATATTATTTCATGTAATGTTCCTTTTCAACCGAACGTTAGTAAGCTTGCAAACGATGTGGAAACATCTAGAGCAACCATCATGAATTATTTGCGATACTTGAAAAATGCAAGATTGATTCGTTTGCTATGTTCTGCAGATAGCATAAAGGATGCTTCGAAAAAGCCGAACAAGGTATATTTGCATAACACAAATTTGCTTTATGCAATTTCTCCAGAAAATGTAGATGAGGCTAACCTTAGAGAAACGTTCTTTTACAATCAAGTAGGTCCAAATCGAAAAATTGCAAGTACTGATAGAGGTCACTTTTTAGTAAATAATCAATATAATTTTGAAATCTCTGGTAGCAACAATGATGTTGAATCCAAATTTAGGACGGAAGACTTTTTTGTTGCTGCTGACATGATCGAGCGAGGAGAGGGAAATACAATTCCTCTTTGGTTGTTCGGCTTTTTGTATTAAAAAAATAGAATAAAAATAAAATACCAAATAATAAAATTTAATCGGAGGAGTAAAATGGCAAGAGAAAAAAAATTCATTACCTGTGATGGTAATGCCGCTGCCGCTCACGTAGCATATATGTTTAGTGAGGTTTCTTGTATTTACCCAATCACACCATCTTCGCCTATGGCTGAGTATGTTGATGAATGGGCTGCACAAGGACGTAAGAATCTATTTGGAGAGACAGTACAATTAGTGGAAATGCAATCAGAAGCTGGTGCAGCAGGTGCTGTTCACGGATCTCTACAAGCTGGTGCGTTAACAACAACTTATACTGCATCTCAGGGATTGTTGTTGATGATTCCTAATATGTATAAAATTGCTGGTGAATTATTGCCATGTGTATTCCATATTAGTGCTCGTGCTCTTGCAGCTCAAGCGTTATCTATTTTTGGAGATCACTCTGATGTATATTCTGCACGTCAGACAGGTTTCGCTATGTTAGCTTCAGGTTCGGTTCAGGAAGTAATGGATCTTTCTGCAGTTTCTCACTTAACTGCAATTAAGTCAAGAGTTCCTTTCATGAACTTCTTTGATGGATTCCGTACTTCTCATGAAATTCAGAAAATTGAAGCTGTTGATATGGAAGATATGAGAGACTTGGTTGACCAAGAAGCTCTACAGTCTTTCCGTGATCGTGCTTTGAATCCTGAAGCTCCTGTAACTAGAGGTACTGCTCAGAATCCTGATGTATATTTCCAGTCTCGTGAAGCTGCTAACCCATTTTACAATGCGGTTCCAGATATCGTAGCTGATTACATGAAGGAAATGACCAAAATTACAGGAAGAGAATACAAGCCTTTCATGTATTATGGTTCTGAAGATGCTGAAAATATCATCATCGCAATGGGTTCTGTAAATGAAACCATTAAAGAAGCGGTTGATTATAAAATTGCAAACGGCGAAAAAGTTGGTCTTGTTTGTGTTCACCTGTATCGTCCATTCTCTGCGAAGCACTTCTTAAGTGTAATTCCAGAATCTGTAAAACGAATTTGTGTACTTGATCGTACTAAAGAAACTGGTGCAAACGGAGATCCAATGTATCTTGACGTAAGAGAAATTTTCTACGGTAAAGAAAATGCTCCTATGGTTATTGGTGGACGTTATGGTCTAGGTTCTAAAGAGGTGACTCCATCTCAAATTGTTGCAGTTTACAAAAATCTTGCAATGAACGAGCCTAAAAATCAATTCACTTTAGGTATAGTTGATGATGTTACCTTTACTTCACTTCCATTGTTACCAGAGATTAAAATGAACTCTGAGTCTCTTTACGAAGCGAAATTTTATGGTTTAGGTTCTGATGGTACTGTAGGTGCTAACAAAAACTCTATTAAAATTATTGGTGGTTCAACTGATAAATATTGTCAAGCTTACTTCGCTTACGATTCTAAAAAATCAGGTGGATTTACTGCTTCTCACCTTCGTTTTGGTGACGAGCCTATCCGTTCTACATATTTAGTAACTACTCCTGACTTCGTTGCATGTCACGTTCCTGCTTACGTATATCTTTATGATGTATTAAAAGGATTGAAAAAAGGTGGTTCTTTCTTATTGAACTCAATTTATGATGCAGAGGAGACGATTAAGCATCTTCCTAATGGCATGAAAAAGTATTTAGCTGAAAATGAGATTAAATTCTACATTATCAATGGTACTAAGTTGGGTGAAGATTTAGGTCTTGGTAACCGTACCAATACTATTATGCAAGCTGCTTTCTTTAAGATCACTAACGTGATTCCTTTCGAACAAGCTGCGGAAGAAATGAAAAAAGCCATTGTAAAATCATATGGTAACAAAGGAGAGAAAGTTGTAAACATGAACTTCTCTGCTGTTGATGCTGGTGGTGAGAATGTTGTTGAGGTTGAAGTTTCTGCTGATTGGAAAAATCTAAAAGAAGAAGCTAAAAAAACTGAAAACAATCGTCCTAAGTTTATCGCCGAAGTTGTTGATCCAATGAATGCTCAAAAAGGGGATGATCTTCCTGTTTCTGCATTTACAGGTCGCGAAGATGGAACTTTCCCAGCTGGTACAACTAAGTTTGAAAAGCGAGGAATTGCTGTTCATGTTCCTGAATGGAAAGAAGAAACTTGTATTCAGTGTAACCAATGTGCTTATGTTTGTCCTCACGCTGCTATTCGTCCTTTTATCTTAACGGATGAGGAATTAGCTGCTGCTCCTGCTGGAACTGCTGTTAAGCCTGCAACAGGTAAAGAATTGAAAGGTTTAAACTTTAGAATTCAGGTTGCTGTTGAAGATTGTACTGGTTGTGGTAACTGTGCTGATGTTTGTCCTGCTCCTAAAGCAAAAGCTTTAGAGATGAAATCTTTGGATTCTCAAATGGTTGAGAAGGAAAGATGGCATTATATGGATGAAAAGGTAGGATACAAAGATTTGTTGCCTAAAAACAATGTGAAAAACTCACAATTTGCTCAGCCATTATTCGAGTTCTCTGGAGCTTGTGCTGGTTGTGGTGAGACTCCATATATCAAATTAATCACTCAATTGTTTGGTGAGAGAATGATGGTTGCAAATGCAACAGGTTGTTCTTCAATTTACGGTGGATCTGCTCCAGCAACTCCATATTGTAAAAATGACAAGAGTGGTAAAGGTCCAGCTTGGGCTAATTCATTATTCGAAGACAACGCTGAGTTTGGATTCGGTATGAATGAAGGAGTTCGTAAAATGCGTAATCGTATTGAATTACGTATGGAAGGCGCTATGGATGTTGTAAATGCTGATACAAAAGCTGCATTTACAGAGTGGTTAGAGAACAAAGACAATGGAGAAGCTTCTATTGTTGCTTCAGCTAAAGTTGAAGAAGCTCTTGCTAATGAAACTCACGAAGTAGCAAAAGAAATCTTAAACATTAAGAACTACTTAATCAAGAAATCACAGTGGATTTTCGGTGGTGACGGTTGGGCTTATGATATTGGATTCGGTGGATTAGATCACGTATTGGCTTCTGGTGAAGATGTAAATGTTTTGGTAATGGATACTGAGATTTACTCTAACACTGGTGGACAAGCTTCTAAAGCGACTCCTGTTGGTGCTGTTGCTAAATTTGCTGCTGCTGGTAAGCGTATCAGAAAGAAAGATCTTGGTATGATCGCTATTTCTTACGGATATGTATATGTAGCACAAGTTGCAATGGGAGCAAATCAAGCTCAATACATGAAAGCTGTTAAAGAAGCTGAGGCTTATCCAGGACCATCATTAATCATCGCTTATTCTCCTTGTATTTCTCACGGATTGAAAGCATCTATGGGTAAATCACAAGCTGAAGAGAAGAAAGCTGTTGAAGCTGGATACTGGCACTTGTATCGTAACAATCCTGCACTAGAGAATGACGGAAAAAATCCATTTACTTTAGACTCTAAGGAGCCTAAGTGGGAGAATTTCCAAGATTTCTTATTGGGTGAGGTTCGTTATACTTCATTACAGAAATCATTCCCTGAGCAAGCAAAAGAATTATTTGTTGCTGCTGAAGAGAATGCTAAATGGAGATTTAAGACATATAAGCGTCAAGCTGCTATGGATTATACTGAAGAATAGATATTGTTCTCAATATATTTTAAGGGATCCCAATTTTGGGATCCCTTTTTTTTGTGCTTTAATGTCTTGTAAATGACAATTTATTAATCAGCATTTGTCTATCTTTTACTTGTATTGTAATGCATTAGTAAAATTAAAATATGATTTAATGGATACGATCCGGTTTCATATTATGACTGAGGATCGGAATGGCAGAATAAAAAGTTGGTGGATCTTTTTTATTCTGCCATTTATTTGAGAAAAAATAAGACTCCAGAGTCCTTTATTTGTGCGGCTTTTGTGTCTTTGTATTGATATACAGAATATTAAATATTGTATTTTGGTTGAATATATCATGTCCATTTATTAAATTTAATAAGACTCAAAATTTTAAAAATCAAAATCATATGGCAAATCTTAATGTTGATTTCATGGGGTTAAGTTTGAAAAATCCCATTATTGTAGGGGCTTGTACCCTTTCGGCCACCGTTGAAGGTGCACAGGATCTCGAACGTGCTGGTGCAGGCGCAATTGTTTATAAATCTCTTTTCGAAGAACAAATACAGATGGAAAGGGCGCAGTTAGCTGATGAACTTGACGAGTATACCGATCGAAATGCAGAAATGACCTCTATTTTTCCTGCGATTGAACATGCAGGTCCAAAGGCACACATTCTTCGCCTTTCTGAAGTGAAAAAAAGTGTGAACATACCAGTTATTGCAAGTTTAAATTGCTTGTATGATGTAACATGGTTTGATTATGCAAAACAATTAGAAGATGCAGGAGTCGATGCTTTAGAGTTGAACTTTTACCAAATGCCATCTAATGTTGATAAAACTGCAGAGCAAATGGAAGAAGAAAAGGTGAAAATTGTTGAAGCCTTAAAAAAGCGTTTACGAATTCCTTTTTCTATTAAATTAAGTCCATATTATACCAATACTCTAAATTTTGTAAATCGTTTAGATGAGGCTGGTGCTAGTGCTTTTGTATTGTTTAACCGTTTATTTCAGCCAGAAATTGATATCCAAACAGAAAAACATGTTACGAATTTTAATTTGAGTAATCAGGGCGATTTTAAATTAGGAATACGTTATGTAGGCTTGCTTCATAAAAAGATTTCGGCAAATTTATGTGGAACAAATGGAATCTACACATTTGAAGATGTTGTTCAAATGCTATTGTGTGGTGCTGATGTTGTTCAAATGGTAAGTGCTCTTTATAAGAACACGCCTGACTATATTGCACAAGTTCTCTCGGAATTAGAAAACTGGATGGATGAAAAAGGATACAAAAGTATTGAAGAGTTTAGAGGGAAATTATCGGATTCAGAATTAAAGACATCGGATATCTATTATAGAGCTCAATATCTGGATTATATCCTTCACCCAGAAGAAATAATTAATAAAAATCTAATGAGATAAATAGATAAAACAGGATTTGAAAGCCGATCTTTTGATCGGCTTTTTTTATTGATTGTTAGTTTCTAAGCTTGATTGAAAACGTCTGCAAACGTTTGAAAAATAAAAGTGTAAATCATTTGAAAAAAGACAGTTAGATTGTCTCTTCTTTGCTTCCTTTTTTGAAAAAAGAACATTACTTTTGTGTACAATTTTCAAGGCTGAATATAGAAAAAGCTATGAGGATTTAAGTTTTTGAAATATTATAAGTTAATATATAATTGTTACAGAAGGCTTTATTTATAGCCAGATGTATCATTAAAACTAAAAAGCGATAATTATGAGTACTAAGTACGTTTATACTTTTGGTGACGGTAAAGCCGAAGGTAAAGCAGACATGAAGAATTTGCTTGGAGGTAAGGGTGCTAACCTTGCTGAAATGAACCTAATCGGTGTACCAGTTCCTGCTGGTTTCACTATCACTACTGACGTTTGTACTGATTACAACAAACTTGGAAAAGATGCTGTTGTAGCGATGATTAAGGCACAAGTTGAAGCTGCTGTAAAAGATACAGAAGTTGCAATGAACGCTAAGTTTGATGCTAAAGATGGTTCTTTCCCATTATTACTTTCAGTTCGTTCAGGTGCTCGTGCGTCTATGCCAGGTATGATGAACACTGTTCTTAACCTAGGTATGAATGATGACACAGTAAAAGTTATTGCTGAAAAATCAGGAAACGAAAAATTTGCTTACGATTCATATCGTCGTTTCATCCACATGTACGGTGACGTAGTTATGGGTGTTGAGGCTGAAGAAGGACAGCACAATCCATTTGAGGTTGTTCTTGATGAATTAAAAGAAGCTAAAGGTTATAAAGTTGATACTGAATTAACTGTTGCAGATCTTAAAGTTCTTGTTGAAGGTTACAAAGCAGTTGTACGTGAGCACGCTGGTGTTGATTTCCCAACAAATCCTTGGGATCAGCTTTGGGGTTCTGTATGTGCTGTATTCGATTCATGGAATACTGAGCGTGCAATCCTTTACCGTCGTATGGAAAATATTCCTGGTGAGTGGGGTACTGCTGTAAACGTACAAGCTATGGTTTATGGTAACATGGGTGATACTTCTGCTACAGGAGTTTGTTTTTCTCGTGATGCTGCTACTGGTGAAGACCAATTCAACGGTGAGTATTTGATCAATGCACAAGGTGAAGATGTTGTGTCTGGTGTTCGTACTCCTCTTGAAATTACTACTATTGGTTCACATCGTTGGGCTGAGCGTAACGGTACTTCTGAAGAAGTTCGTAAAGCTGAATTCCTTTCAATGGAAGAAGCTATGCCTGAACTTTACAACGAATTGAATACAATTCAGCAGAAGCTTGAAGATCACTATTCAGATATGCAAGATATGGAGTTTACTGTTCAAGATGGTAAACTTTGGATGTTACAGACTCGTTCTGGTAAGCGTACTGGTGCAGCTATGGTAAAAATGGCTGTTGATATGTTAGAGCAAGGTATGATTGATGAGAATACTGCTATTCTTCGTCAAGAGCCTAACAAATTGGATGAATTACTTCACCCAGTATTTGAGCAATCTGCAATTGATGCTGCGACTGAGCTTTCTAAAGGTCTTCCAGCTTCTCCAGGTGCTGCTACAGGACAAATCGTATTTTCTGCTGAAGCTGCTGAAGAGTGGGCTGCAGAAGGTAAAAAAGTAATTTTAGTACGTCGCGAAACTTCTCCAGAAGATTTGAAAGGTATGTACGCTGCTGAAGGTATTCTTACTGAGCGTGGTGGTATGACTTCTCACGCTGCTGTAGTTGCTCGTGGTATGGGTAAATGTTGTATCTCTTCTGCTGCTGGTGTTCTAGTAACAGGAACTTCTATGACAATTAACGGTGTTGATTACAAAGAAGGTGATTTCATCTCATTGAACGGTACTACTGGTAAAGTTTACGATGGTAAAGTTGCTACAATCACTCCTTCATTAGATGGTGATTTCGGTAAATTGATGGATCTTGCAGAGAACAACACTCGTATGTACGTTCGTACTAACGCTGATACTCCTGCTGATGCTCAAACTGCTCGTGAATTCGGTGCTAAAGGTATTGGTCTATGTCGTACAGAGCACATGTTCTTCGAAGGCGATAAGATCTGGAAGATGCGTGAAATGATTCTTGCTGAAGATGTTGCTGGACGTAAAGAGGCTTTGGCTAAATTACTTCCTGTTCAGAGAGAAGATTTCTCTGGAATTCTTGAAGCTATGGACGGTTTTGGTGTAACTATTCGTTTACTGGATCCACCATTGCACGAGTTTACTCCAAATGATGCTGATTCTCAAGCTGAAATGGCTGAAAAATTAGGTATCGATGTATCTATCGTTGCTGCTAAAGTTGAATCTCTTCACGAATTCAACCCAATGTTAGGTCATAGAGGTTGTCGTTTAGGTAACACTTACCCAGAGATCACAGAGATGCAAGCTCGCGCTATTATCGAAGCTGCTTGTGACTTGAAAGCTAAAGGAAAAGATCCTAAGCCAGAGATCATGGTTCCATTGATCGGAACATTGAAAGAATTCCAAATGCAGGAAGCAATCATCAGAGAAACTGCAGCTGCTGTTTTCGCTGAGAAAGGTGTGAAAGTTGATTTCTTAGTAGGTACTATGATTGAGATTCCACGTGCTGCTCTTACAGCTGATCAAATTGCTGAGTATGCTGAATTCTTCTCTTTCGGAACAAATGACTTGACTCAAATGGGATTCGGTTATTCTCGTGATGATGCTGGTAAATTCTTACCAATCTATATTGAAAAAGGTATCCTTAAGCATGATCCTTTCCAAGTATTAGATCAAGAAGGTATCGGTCAATTGGTACGTATGGGTTGTGAAAAAGGAAAATCTACTCGTCCTGATATCAAATTAGGTATCTGTGGTGAGCACGGTGGTGAGCCATCTTCAGTTGAGTTCTGTAACTCAGTTGGTATGGATTACGTTTCTTGTTCTCCTTTCCGTGTGCCTATTGCACGTTTAGCTGCTGCTCAAGCAAACTTGAAGCAAAACTAAGAGATTATTATTCTCAATATATAGAAAGGCTGTCTCGTATGAGACAGCCTTCTTTTATATCAATAAATTTCATGTCAAATAGTGTATTGTAAAGATACGACTGACTAAAAAATGATATATGGTAGTTGATAAAATTAAAAACTTAGGTATTTATTCAAATATAAGTGCCAGACTGGCTAAAGGGATTGAATACATTAACAATACAGATTTCTCTAAAATTGATTTGGGAACTTATAAAATTGAAGGCGATGATGTTTTTGCAATGGTTCAGGAATATGACACAAAGAACATTGAGGATTGTAAGCTAGAAGGTCACAAAAAGTATATTGATATACAATACATTATTTCAGGAGATGAAAAAATTGGGCTTACGACTTTAAACAATCAACCATTGATCGAGCAGAACGATGAGGGAGATTATTCTTTTTACAAAGGTGAATCAACATTGATTAAGTTCGAAGCAGGTACTTTTGGAATTTTTTTCCCTGATGATCTACATATGCCTGGTGTTAAGCTAAATGAGATATCTAAAGTTCGAAAAGTTGTTGTGAAAGTGCGCGCTTAATCTTTAATAGATCTTTTAATTAATTTTAGTGGGTTTCGTATCAATACAAATTATTAAAGCAGCTTTGTTGCAAAAAAAACGTTAAACAATGAATTGGAATTTAAAAATGAGAAACTGGCATCGAGATTTTTCGTACTTCTATGCTGGTTTATTAATTGCTTTTTCAATCTCAGGTATTGCTCTTAATCATCGTCATTCTTGGGATCCTAGAGACTATGTTTACGAATCAATAGACTTGAAAATTGATTTGCCAAAAGATAGAGATGCTATTACTGAAGAATTTTTTAGGCAAAGTTTAAAAGAAAACAATATTGATTTAAAGTTGAGGGGGACCGCATACAGAAGAGGAGGATATAACCTTTATTTTGATGGTGCTTACGCCTTTGTAAATCCTTTTACAGGAGAGGGTGAAATCGAACGATTTAGAACAAGACCAGTTCTTGGTCAAATGGTAGATTTGCACAAGTCGACAAGCAATGTTTGGCTTTGGTATTCAGACATTTTTGCAATATGCGTTCTTTTGATTTGTATTACCGGATTGGTAATTGCAAAAGGAAAAGGTGGTTTTAAAAAACGAGGTTGGAAATTGGCCTTGTTGGGTGTTATTATTCCTTCCGTTTTGTGGTTTTTTCTGTAAATCAACTAAAAGTTCGTAACAAAGGCTGCCTCGAAAGAAGCAGCCTTTGTTGTTTGTGTGTGCCCTGCATGAGCATGATCACACCCACCGAAAGGTCAGTAAAAATGTTAAATATACAAATTTAGCATA
>JAEINT010000044.1 GCA_016342745.1 Labilibaculum sp. | reverse complement strand
TGAAAAATAATGGCAAAAAAATATCAAAATAAATATCGCATCGCCTCTTCCCGATTACAAAATTGGGATTATGGATGGAATGCAGCCTATTTTATTACCATCTGCACCGCTCATCGCAAACATTATTTTGGAGATATTGTGAACGCATCCGATTTAGGTATTTCGATGCAATTATCAAAAATCGGATTATTAGCACAAAAACATTGGCTCGAAATTCCGCAACATTTTCCTTTTGCACATTTAGGCGAAATGATTGTAATGCCCAACCACATGCACGGTATAATAATAATTGACAAACCAGGTGATAAACGCCAGGTACGTGATGGTAGAGACGCGATTAATCGCGCCTCTGCGGGAACAAATCCCGAATTAAAAAACACTGGTGGCATAACCGGAAATAACAATCCAATGTTAACCGATAATTTGTCACGTATTATTCGTTGGTATAAAGGTCGTGTTACATTTGAATCACATAATATACACGCCGATTTTGCATGGCAAACACGGTTTCACGACCATATTATTCGAACCGATGAATCGTTTAAGCGAATACAAGAATACATTTTAACAAACCCTAAAAATTGGAAGGAAGATAAATTCAATATCTAATGACTACTTAATAAGAACAGCGATCAGAAGACAATCTTGTTCTATTAGCATAAACTATATGATCAAAAAAATGCGATAAAAAGCGAGTATACATACAACACACAAATACCTAGCAAAAATTTGGATCTCAATAAACACAAAGAAATCTGGTGAATAATTACAATTATATAAGCGTATAAAAGTTAAGCCACAGGATAAAATCATGCAGTAGCTAGGGAAGATAAACTTCGCTAGCCTATATCCAACCGCTTACATCCCGAAGATTTAGCCGTACATCGAAAAAAGATTTTTCATCATATCAATCCTTATATATTTGTGCTATCTATAATTTGCATAGATAACATACACTAAATAAATTAAGGAAAAATGAACTTAACACAGGTAAAAAGAATCTTTTTATTAGCAGTTGTGGCCGTTTCGATGCTAGCACAAGCTAATGCACAGGTTAATTACAAAACCAGAGAAGAAATTCCAGAAAAATACAAATGGAATTTTTCTGATATCTACGAAAATTGGGAAGCTTGGGAAGCGGATTTCAAATTAATCTCAGCTGATATGGAAGAGATTATCTCATGCAAAGGAACCATTGGTGAGAGTGCTGATAATTTATTGAAATTAATGGCTACCCAAGAGAGTTTAATGAAGAAAGCCTACAAGGTATACCAATTTGTATCTTTCCAATCTACTGTTGATTCTCGTAATATGGAATTGCATGCCAGATTGCAAAAAGTACAACTTTTGTTTGCCAGTTTTGGACCTACCACTGCATGGATTGCTCCTGAAATGATTGCAATTCCTGAGGATACAATGAAAGAATGGTTGGCTGAAAACAAAGATCTTAAAGTTTACGAGTTTGAATTGTTAGACATGTATCGTCTTCAGAAGCATGTTTTAAACGAAGAAATGGGGAAATTGGTTTCTTACTTCTCTCAGGTAACTGGAACAGCTGGAAAGGTTTTTAAAGCCTTATCAACAAGTGATATTGTATTTCAAGAAATTGAATTATCGGATGGTTCTAAAGTAACAGTTACACCTGGTGTTTATTCTCAAATCACAAGCTCTGCAAGCAGAACTCAAGAGGATCGTAAGAAAGCATACGAAGCGATTTACGAGGTTTATTACAAAAATAAGAACACTTACGCAGCAATTTATAACGGTATTGTACAAGCTGAGTGGGCTGGTGCACGTGCAAGCAAATACGAATCTTGTTTAGATGCTAGCTTAGAAGGAAACAACATTCCTAAAGATGTGTATTTGAACTTGATTAAAACAGTAAAGTCAAACACTGCTCCTGTTCAAAAATATACAAAGCTTCGTAAAAAAGTATTGGGACTTGAAAAGTACTATGGTTTTGATGGATCAATCAGTTTGGTTGATTTCGATAAAAAATACCCTTACGACGAGGCTGTTAAAACAGTAACAGAATCGGTTCTTCCTTTGGGTAAAGATTATCAAGCTAAATTAAAAACAGCTACTTCTAGCGGATGGTTAGATGTATATGAAAATCCTGGAAAAAGATCTGGTGCATTTTCTGCTGGTGTTTATGGTGTTCACCCATACATGCTATTGAACTACAACGGTACCTTAAACTATGTATTTACTTTAGCACATGAGTTAGGGCATACCATGCACACCACTCTTTCAAACGAAACACAGCCGTTTACAACTTCGAACTACACTATTTTCGTAGCTGAGGTTGCTTCTACATTTAACGAGCGTTTGTTATTGGATCATATGATGGAAACAACAAAAGATCCTAAGGAACGTATCGCTTTGTTAACACAATCTATCGAAGGAATTATTGGAACTTTTTTCGCTCAAACCATGTTTGCTGATTACGAATATCAGGTTCATACTTTGGTAGAGCAAGGAAAACCTATTAATGCTGATATCTTAACCAAAATTTGGGGAGATATAGCTCAGGAATATTATGGTGACATTACTGAAAAAACAAAATATTCTAATTACCCTTGGACTCGTATCCCTCACTTCTACAACTCTCCTTACTACGTTTACCAATATGCAACTTGTTTTGCATCATCAGCTAAATTGTACAAGGATGTTACTGAAGGAAGCAAGGCTGATAAGAAAGCTGCTTTAGAGCGTTACATTACCTTATTGCAATCGGGTGGAAATGATTTCCCTATGGAGCAATTGAAAAAAGCGGGTGTAGATTTGTCTAAGCCTGAAGCTATGCTAGCAGTAATCGATCAATTAGACAAGTTGGTTGATCAATTGGCAATCGAAATTGAAAAAGTAAAGAAATAATTGTCCTCAATTATAAATAGCAAAGGCAGTTCCTTAGGGAACTGCCTTTTTTGCTTCTATGCTTTTTTTTTATTTCAGATACGAAAACGCATCTCTATTTTCGACCGTATTGTGTCCCGAAACTTTTATGCCAACTCTAAACATGGCTTTTGCCAAGTCTGTTGACTTTATACTGGCCGATGGTCCCATTAATTTAATCAATGGATAAAGTGTTCGGTACAGGCGATAACTAAAATTAGGTTCGTATCGCTTGCTTACCGGATAAATGTATCCTGGCCGAAAAGTAGAAATGTTATCTAAGTTAGCGAACAGATAGTTTTCAGCCATTCCCTTGTACTTCGCAAAAGATATACGACTTTTTTCTTTTCGATCGGCTCCTGCTCCACTTAAAAAAATCAAATTAGCTTTGGGACTATGCTTTTTCAACATCTTAGTAAAAGCGATGGTAAAATCTACCGTAATCTCTTTAAATTGCTCATCGGGAACTGCTCCTGTGTACACGCCAATGCAAAAATAAACCACATCGATATTTTCAAACGCATTTTCATGATTTGAATAATCTAAAAAATCAGTAATTACAAGTTCATTCAGTTTATCATGTTGTTCACTCCTCTTTTTTCTCACTAAACTGGTAATTTTACTGATTTCCTGAGAATCTAAACAGTATTGCAGAATTAAATCCCCAATCATTCCACTAGCTCCAGTTATTAGTACATTCTTCATGCGTGTTCTATTTCAATTAGATCTTATAATAAGGCAGAATCCTTGCTTCTTCATAAAGCTCGTAGCAAGATAAGAAACTAATCTGCCTTTTTATATTCGATTGGCAAAGTTGAATCTTTTGGCTTATATTTAATTCTGCTATTAAACCACATACCAATTATACATTTTCATCCTTTAAAAAGCGAAAAAATGAAACGATTAATTCTTGTATTTGCAGTAATTGCGATGTGCACGCATGTTTTTGCACAAGATGTAAGCCAAGACAAAGAGGCTATCAAGAAAGTAATTCAAACAGCTTATGTAGATGGATTACAGAATGAAGGTGATATGGATAAAATTGATTCTGGCATTCATCCTGATTTCAACCTATTGGGAATTGGTGAAAACAACAACATGTGGAAGCTTCCTATTGACAAATGGAAAGAAAAAACAGCAAAGAAAAAAGCCGATGGTAAATTTCCTAGAACTGGGGATAAATTGGTCAATGTGAAATTTGAATCTATTGATATTACAGGAACCGCTGCGGTTGCAAAAATCCAATTCTATGTGGGCAAAAAACTAACTTACGTTGATTACATCTCCCTTTACAAATTCGATAACGGATGGAAAATGGTGAATAAAATCTACTACAAGTTTCCAGATATGAAGTAATTTAATTTAGAAAATGAAAGGCCACTGCGAAATTGAATTGCAGTGGCCTTTTAATTTCTAGATCTACATTAATTTGGAATGAGTAACGCAGTGAAAAACGTTTTAACCACAAAGGTAAACGAAGGATATCACAAAGAACACAAAGGAAATTAATTCCACAATACAATAAAACATCTACCACAGAGGCACAGAGTTACACAGAGAAAAATTTTAACCACAAAGGCAAACGAAGGATATCACAAAGAACACAAAGGAAATTAATTCCACGATACAATAAAACATTTACCACAGAGGCACAGAG
>JAEINT010000043.1 GCA_016342745.1 Labilibaculum sp. | reverse complement strand
GAAATATTGTCTATAGTATAGCATTTTCTGCACCTCTATGCCTTGAATTTACCCAATATTTCTTGTGGTTTCAGAATATTGGGCATAGTAAACACAACTCATCAAACACTTTGGAACCAACGCTGAATACTTGATAGCACCTTCTTAGGACAAACAGTTTTTATACACATCTTGATACGGATATTTTGTCGAGAGTTTCATTACCACGTAACGTGCTGTTCTGATGATCTTCGCCGCCAGAAAAACATACTTCAAACGGAATGTCTTAATTTGCTGCCTGTATTCTGACGTGTGGAGAGAATCAAATTTGAACAGTAAAAACAGATTGTAGGCAAGCATCATCATCTGAAATATTGCCTCATTTGCCCAAAACGATTTTAACAAAAGATGTCCAACCGCCATATCATACTTGGCTTCTTTGATGTAATTCTCGGCGTTGCCACGTTTTTCGTAATAAATTACCACTTTTTCTGAAGGTAGTTGAGTATTGGTTACAAAGAAAAAGTATTCGTACTCGTCGCCTTCCAAAAGAGATAATTGCTCCCTTTCTTTTTCTGGTTTCAATACGCGAGAGACTACAAACCTTCGGTCTTGGTTCCAGGTGTTTAATTTAGTGAAAAGTTCAGTTGTTTCCCTGCCCTCATCACCTGTCACGAATAAAACAGACGGATCCATTACTTGTGAAGCCAGCGTAGGATATTCTTTTCCCTTGATCAAATACTTGCAACCCAGTAATTCTATCGTTGCAATAATGTCTTCATCAAAGTAACCACTGTCCATTCGGAATAGTATCTCTAACTCATCCGTCTTAATATTAGCAACGATTTCTTTGATCATTTCAGCCGCACCATTTGCTGTATAGGTGTTTCCGCTTCTAACAAAGCCAGTGATATAAGCCTTGAGTTCATCACAGAAAGCAAACTGGATGTTGTAACAAGGGTTGCCAAGTTTTTTTGGATTATATCCTTTCGCTGTACCTTCTTGATGACCTTCTACGTTGATCACACTGCTGTCAATGTCGATGGTGATAGATTTGAGATTACTACGATCAAGCAACTTCTTGAAGACTTTGAAATTGATTTCTCTGAACATTTGGGTTGTTTTGTATCTGAACGTACCTAAAAATCTGGATACCGTTTCAGGTTCCTTCACCGAAATATCAAACTCATTAACCAGTGGATCCCCTTGCAACAATTTCAACCGCTCCAATTTGTCTATTCCAATGAAATGTCCGCAGAGCATTGTTTTAATGTGATTCATTTTGATTTTGTTGGTTGATTCGTTATCAAAGACCAGGTCGTTGTCAATCAGTTCAAATATTCCGTTATTCTTTGCGTTTTCGAGCAGAAGAAATAAGCCTGCATTTGACGTCAGATTCTTGGCTGCAAAATCAATTTTATTGATCAAAATTAAACCCTTTTTCACACATTTATTTTATCTACTTCAATTTTAACATGCGAAAGAGGTGTGAAAATTGCCTGTTTCGACCACTTTGCCTTTCACCCAAAAGGTGAAAAATCGGCTTGGTAAAACTTGTGTGTTTTCAGATCAAAATCGTGTTTTTTATCGATTTTTTGAGTAATTGACGTGGAATGCGGAATTAATTAAAGGGTCATTCACCAAATTCATAGCGGTTAGTTCGATCCATTTGTAACTTCCATCTTTACATAGATATTGATAGTTCACTGTTTTTTGTGATTCAACATTTGTAACAACTTGAAAAAAATCTTGTTTAATACGATCCAAGTCATCTGGGTGGACAGTTTTCCATCCGTCTGAACCGATTAAATCTTCAGGTCGCCAACCAAAATATTTTTCGATATTTGAACTCTTAAAAATAATTTTTGCATTCTCATCCAGAATTCCAATAACATCTGAAATGTTAGAAATCATTTTTCCTAGACGGGATTCACTCTCTCGTAATTTATTGTCTGCGAGTTTTTCTTCCGTGATATCTTGTATATAAGTAATAAAATATTGAATCTTTCCACTATCATCATGAATTGCAGCAATGGACAAAAATGCCCAAATCACTTTACGATCTTTTCTAACATATCTTTTTTCAAGACTATCAGCCTGAGTTTTCCCAGAAAGAAGCTGGGAATAAAGCGTCTCACTTTTTCCTTTGTCTTCTTCATATGTAATATCGTCAAATTTTTTCTGTAACAATTCTTGCTTTGTATACCCTAGAATTTTGCTTAGGGTATCGTTGATTTTTAAAAACTTACCATCCAATCCGACCTTGCCAATTCCAACGAAGGAACTCTCAAACATAGTTCGGAATAATTCATCACTTTCACGCAAAGATTCTTCTTCTTGTTTGCGTTTTGTAATATCAGAAGAAATGATTTGAATACCGAGAACTTCACCTGAAGAGTTCAAAATACGAGTAAAAGTACTCAAAAACCATTTTTCATCTCTCGGAAGATCTACCATGTCTTCATATTCTTGAATTTCTTCTGAGTAAACTGCTTTTTGAATCCTTTCCATGTACATGTCTGCAGCAGCTTTTGGAAATAAATCGTAGATTGATCTTCCATTAAAGTCTTCGGGGGTTCCACCCATGTGCCGAGAGGCCAAATTGTTGTATGAGATTACTACACCATCAGGCGTATAATAACCAATTCCCACTCCAGCCGTCTCATGTAGTTTTTTGAATTTTTCTTCACTTTCGCGCAATGCTTCTTCTGCTCGTTTACGTTCGGTAATATCTTGAACCGTACCGATGCTGCGGGTTGGAGTTCCATTAGGATCAAACTCCACTTTTCCTTCTGCGTGAATGGTATGGACCGAACCATCTCTATGTACTACTCGATAATCCAGAGATGGTGAATTTCCTGTCTCTAAGTTAATGTTCATACTATTTGTAAAAATGTCAATATCGTCTGGGTGAATTACTTTCAACAGAGACTCAGGTTTTCCATCGTAAGTCTCAGGATCAATATCAAATATTCGATACATTTCCATTGACCAATCGACTTTGTTTAAAAACATATCCCATTCCCAGCTACCGATATGTGCAATATGTTGTGCTTTTTCGAGGTTCGCTTTTTCTGCTTGTATCGCTTTCTCCATATTCTTTCGTTCTGTTATGTCACTCACACTTCCAATCAGTGCTGTGGGTGTTTCATCGGCATCTCGCATTACAGAGTATTTGTCTTCTAACCAAACGTAGTGCCCTTTTTTGTGTTTGAAACGATAATCTACCGTGATTGCTGATCCATTTTTTCCAGACATCGCTTCACTTAGTAGTCGGTTTACTTCTACTAAATCATCTGGCTGGAAAAGAGATAATACTGTTTCCAAAGGAAAATTGTTCATTTCCTTTGGTGCATATCCAGTAATTTGGGTAATTACGGGACTAATATAATCGTATGTATTTGTTTTAATATTTCTTTTGTATGATGCAACTAGGGAATTTTCCAATACTTCTTTGAATCGATTTTCACTTTCATTAAGTGCCAGACTCGTTCTTTCTTGATTTTGCCGTAATTCCACATCTTCCAATGCGCGTTCGATGGCTGGAACAATGAGCGCCATTTCTTTCTTTTGGATATAATCGTTGGCTCCCGCCTTCATCAATGAAACAGCCAGATTAATATCAATTTCACCAGACAGAATGATAAAAGGAACTTCAGGGCATAACTCTTTTGCCAATGCCAAGGCTTCAGTCGAACAAAACTTTGGCATGGCGTGGTCAGAAGTGATCACATCCCAATTCTTTTTTCTTTGCAGTGCAGATCGCATCCCGCCTGGCGTATCTACTACTTCACAACTAACTTTGTATCCGCCCTTTTCCAAAGTGCGCTGCAATAAAAACACATCACTTTCTGAATCCTCAACCATTAATAAATGAAGTGTTTTTTCCATTCGCTCTTTTCACCTATAAAGAAGCACTATTATAATAATTTTACAAAAACTCTTTCACTTTTATTGTAAAACAAAGATAAATTCCGATTACTACAGGTCATTCAAAAAATCCTTCGATTTATAATTTATTTGTTAATGTGTTTTGTTTGATTGTTGCTTCAAATTAACATTATCAAGAGTAAATAGTAACTATCATAAAACCGCATCCAAGAGGTTGTTTTCATTTTTTAATTCCACAAAATCTTTTTAATAACCAAGCTTTTCTTTGACAAGGATTTACGCCACTTCAATATTTCACAATAATGAAAATAATTTACTGTTGATGATCATTACATTCAATGTGGTTTGATTTGAAACAAATCCAACTGATCCTTTTCTTCAGAAGTCAATACACGATCAAAATCAACGAGTGTAACTAAGTGTTCATCTATGTTAGCAAACCCAAGAACACATTCCAGATTAGTGTTTTCCGTTTCTTTGGTTGGCGGTTTAATCATGGTGTCATCAATATAAACAACATCGGTCACCTTAGACACGATCATGCCAATTTTCATTCCGTTAATATTCGCAACCATAACTCGTGAGTCTTCAGTTCTTTCTTGTTCATGTAATCCAAACCACCGATGAAGATCAACAACAGGCATCTCGCATCCACAAAGGTTTAATTGGCCTTCAATATAACAAGGAGATTTTGGTTTGTTGATGATTTCAGGGAGCTGGCCAACTCTATCAACCGACATTACGTCGACTCCAAAATTCCGTGTCCCAATGTCAAACAATACCAGTTGTATATCCATTAATTTCTCCAATTTACAAAACTATCAGTTAAAGGATCATATGATCTCAATAAATTTATGTGGTCTTCATCACTCAAAAATATTTACCCAAAAAATATTTCTTTGTCTTAGGTTTGTGTTATTCGCATTTCTACGTACAAAAATGTTTTTTCGTCTGTAAAACGATAAGTAATACAAAACATCAACAAATGGAGACTATGTTTAGTTTTATATCCAATTTCTAAGCTTGATTTCTCTTTCAAAAAGAACTAAAACCGATTCCTTTTTGAGATAAAGACCCTCCAATTGGAAGGTTTTTATCTCATTCCTAATCCACCAATAAACCTTACCGATAAAATTGGGAGAGAATATATTTATTATTTAGTTTCCATTACTTTGGATACCTGCAGCTTCTCTTCTACCGTGAGTACCTTTGCCAGATCTAGCAAGATCACCAACCGTTTATCGATCTTGGCAACGCCGATAATGAATTCAGAATTAACATTGCTTACCATTGGAGGAGGCGGTTCAATTTCCTTATCATCTATGGTTAATACCTCAGAAACGGCAGAAACCACCATGCCAATCTTCACGCCATCCATATTGGCCACCATAATGCGAGTATCATTAGTCTGTTCTTGTACCACCATTCCAAACCGTTTTTGCAGATCAATGACCGGCAGCACACTGCCACGCAGATTGGTGATACCTTCCAAATATGCTGGCGCCTGGGGAATTTTGGTGATCTCCAACAACTTATTGATGCCTTCCACCATGGAAATGTCAATTCCAAAGTACTCAGCGCCCAGCTCAAAGATGACTAATTGTTTTTCCATTGCTTTCTCCTAAAAAAGGCTCAAGGCAGGTGTTTGCTTTTCACCTGCC
>JAEINT010000042.1 GCA_016342745.1 Labilibaculum sp. | reverse complement strand
CTAAAATAGTTCCGCATGTTTTTCTTATCTCATGAATTTTATATTTGAACCCTAATCTTTTTCTCATTGTATTCCAAGTTGCATCAAAACCGCCAGCACATTTATAATTAAATATTTTACCATTTTCCTTTATCCCTATTAACTTCAATAATTCTAATGTTTCATTTAATAAGGGTATCTTATCTATCCTATTTTTTTTTGTATTCCTTACACTCAATATCCTTTCCTTCAAATTCACATCTTCCCAATGAGCATTAACAGCCTCACCTTTCCGAAAACCAGTAACAAGCAGGAAACTAAAAAAATAAAAACTATGCAGCCTGTCTTTAACAAAATAATCTTTGATTTCCTCAATATGTTTTTTGTTTATGACAATAACCTCTTTTTTTTCAGGCTTAACCCTTAGTATTAAGTTTTTATCAATATATCCTTCGTTTTTGCTAGAAATGGAATACGATGATGATTTATTGCAGAAATATCAAGAAGAGTATTCTGAAGGTGAGACGACAAAACTACCCCAATGTTCAGAAATTTGTGGCAACAACCTTTGCAAAAACATCAAAGCACTAAATGGGTATTCTCCATTAAATTTCATGTTAGATTATATGGAAAAATATAACGAAACCGAAGTTGCAAATATGTTTATTAAATACTATCACGAAAAAGTTAAAAACTTTACACATTATAATAGTTTTTACTTTTACAATAATAAAGGCTTATGGGTAATGGAGAACTCTGGATATAAATTGAAGACAATTATCAACCATATGATGTTGTTACTATTGCCTTCAAAAGAAACAACAAGAGGAAGAATTAACAACATTGAACATCGGATGCAAGTATCCCGCGACTTATTGTATGAGGAAAAAGTAGCGCCTCATAAATACATATTTAACTTCCAAAATGGGCTATATGATATAAGAGAAAAAAAGCTAATGCCACATACTCACAAGCATATTGCTTTTACACAACTTCCAATAGCATTTGACCCAGAAGCTACAGCTCCACTCTTTGAAGAAAAAACACTTGAAATATTTAGTGGCGATACAGAGCTTGTAAACTATTTCCTGGACTGGATGCTGTATACAATGATTCCAGAATACTCATATCAAAAAATACTAATGTTTGTAGGAAATGGCAGAAACGGAAAATCAGTTTTAGCCAATTTATGGAGAGCTTTTTTAGGTGACGTGCACACTTCAAATGAAAGGCTATCAGACCTTGCAACTGATAAAGGCTATTCATTAGCCCAAGTGGAGAATGCTTTGCTAAACATCTCTTCCGAGTCAGATACAAAAACATTAGAAAAAGAAATGTTGAAAATGCTCACTGGTGAAGACAAAGTTAGCACAAGAGAGATTTACAAAGAACGACGTAAGTTTGTAAACTTTGCGAGACTATTAGTATTGGCAAATCAGTTACCAAAATTCAAATCACTTGATAGAGCAATGGTAGATAGAATTGAAATAATTCATTTCAAGGAAAGGTTTGCTGATAATCCAGACCCTCAATTAGCGAACAAGTTAATAGCGGAGTTGCCGGGCATCCTTAATTTAGTGTTAGCTAGAATTGATTATGTAATTGATTCTAATGGCAATATTCAAATGTCACCTCCAAATATTATTTCAGAGAACACTGAAAACCTATTAAAGGAGATGGATTCTGTCATTAAATATGCTAAAGAAGGGTGTACATTTGCAAAAGATGAAGGTCTTGCAGAAGGCGAATATGTTACTAAACTTCAAGATTTCTATGACAAATATTTAGAATGGTGTTCTGAAAGCGAAGAGGAAATCATTCCAGAAACACGTATTCGAGTAAAAGAAACATTGGCAAATATGTTTAATTTAGAGTGTCGTAAAGTGCCTTATATTAAAACCACCTCTGGAAAAGTTACAAAAAACCAAGACTGGATTATAGGTATTAAGCCAAATTCAATTAGCCAAGTATTCATTGCTAATATTAGTCAAATAAGAAACGCATCATAAAAAGCAACTCTATAAATTAAAGGGGTGGCAATTATATTGCTACTCCCTTTATAATCCACATAAGCATAAGCCTCCACCTTTAAATAATATCATTACACGTAATAAACGCCATTTTTTATAAAAAGTGGAGAAGTGGAGCAATTATGCAAAACTATTTGCTTTATAGTTTCCAAAATTATTTTCATATGCTTGAATTTAAACAATACTTATCCTTTTCTAAAATAAATACTATTTACTTTTTATATAATATGGGTTTTGAAAAATAAGATCTGTTTAAAATCCTACTAATTTATTAGTTATTGTTTTTCGCAATTGCTTCCAATAACAACAAAGAAGTTAGAGCAGCAGTTTTAAGTTCGCTCAATTCAAGACCATCGAGATAATCGTTAAATTGAGACGTAAAACTTGTTAGCTGTTTTACAATCATATCAACACGAGCATGATTCTCTTTTGTTATTTCAAGGTAATCTTCATAATTATCATCATTGGATTGCTCATGAAACTCGTTATTTAACTCTTCTGTTATTACCGATTTAAGTTTCTCTTTTAAGGACAAACAATATCCATTATTTAATGATTATTCAAATTAAAATATAGGAATAATATTATAAATATTTTGTAGTTTTACGCTCAAGGAAACTACGAGGCTTTGAAAGTGAAGGAAAAAAAAGAAAAAACAAATGTACTTTTAACATTTGTTGGAAGTAATGACGCTGGTAGGTTGTTAGAAAATAGTAAGGGTGAAGGTGCTATTATTACGGCACTAAAGAATGAAAGCTTTGACGAGGTTATCCTCCTCTGGAATGAAAACAATTACTCAACTCCAACATACACCGATATAGTTAAGCATCTAAAAAAGGAAATAAAGCAATTAGGGTTAGCAAGGAAGGTTGTTGATCATAAGATGGACATCACCGATGTAACAAACCACAATCAGATTTATACCTCAATTAAAAGCCACGCTGATAAACTTCCTAAAAACGATAATGTTAAATATACAGCTTCAATTACATCTGGAACTCCAGCAATGCAAGTCTGTTGGATATTGCTTGGAGAATCTGGAGAGTTCTCAGAAGAATATCCATTAAGATTAATTCAAGTAAAAGACCCTAAGTTTGGCAAGTCTAAAAATATTGAAGTAGAGTTAGGAACAGCTCTACCAAAGATTATTAGTCTAAAAGAGGAAGTGGAAACCTTAAAGAAGGATTTAGTTCCAACTGCTACAATCGATATTGGCAGAGGTGAATTATCCATTGGTGGAAACGTCATTAAACTCTCCCCTATTGAGTTTTGTTATTATAGATATTTTGCTGAAAGAGTTAGTGCGGGCTTGGGAGATGAGCGATTTTCTGGTTTTGTAGTCACCTTGAATTTTATGGAGAAGATATATAAATATCACGAGGAGAGCTTTGAATTCCTCGATACAAATCGAATGGATTTGGGAAAGATGATAAAAAAACAAGAAGAACTTGGGATTCAGACTTTTAGAGGCAATGTATCTAAGGCAAATAAAAGAATTAAAGAAACTCTTAACAACGAAACTTTGTCCGATTATTTCCAAATATCAGTTAATGGTGGAAGAGGTGCCAAGTTTTATGGAATTAAAGCAACTATTGATAAATTAAAAATTAAAAAAGAATGAAAATTGCCACAACGTTGCCAAATGTTAGTGCTAAGGTTTAATTGTTATCTTTGAGTATTGTTATTTGAAATTTTGAGAGAAGTGTCCTACACATAGATGTCCCGATGTGAACTGTCGGGGTTTGGCCTGCTGTGATGGCAGGTTTAGCTAATGCTAATTAAAAGAAACAAGTAGCTGAAATAATAGTAGCTATAGACACAATTAATCTAAAGTATTCCTCTTAGTTAACAAAGCTATAGAGTAAAACTTAGCATAAGGTTTTATTGTTTAAAATATAGTGCGATAAAGCAAGTTTGTGTGGCACTTCTCTCTTTTTATTATTAAGGCTAATGAAAAAAGAAAGAATAAATACCGTTAATGATTGGAACAAACTCAATAAATTGAGTGGCAATAAAGAAATATTGTCACATTTATATAAAATTCTTTCTCGATTTGCTGATACTTTAAAAAATGAAATAATTGCCGAAATAGAGAAAAAGAACAAACCAAAAGCTGAACAAATAAAACTTAGTAAATGGTCCATTTCGATAGATAGACTTTTGTATTTAAGTGGGCAAGATAATTTAAAAAAACAATATCATAAAGTTGAAATACCTAAAAAACGAGGTGGTGTAAGAATATTAAATATTCCTTCTAAAAAATTAAGATTTGTTCAACGTCTTTTACTAGATTTTCTTTCAGAAAATTTTGAAACACATAAATGTGCATACGGATTTGTAAAAGGTAAATCTATTGTAGATAATGCGAAATTACATGTAAATAAAAAGCATGTGGTTTGTTATGATATTAAAGATTTCTTCCCTTCTATTACTGGACGCAGAATTTACGGAATGCTACAACAATACCCATTTAACGCAAACAAAGATGTTGCTCGAATTATAGCAAACATTGCTACATACTATGATGACGAAAAGAGTGAGAAAATACTGCCTCAAGGATCTCCAACAAGTCCTTATTTGGCAAATATGATTTGCCGAAAAATGGACTCACGAATATTTAACTTTTTTAAAGAAAAAAATATTCACTACACACGTTATGCCGATGATTTAACATTTTCCACAAATGATAGTAAAAAAATTGAGTTAATATTAAAAAATGTACCTCGTTTTATAAAAGAGGAAGGTTTTGAATTGAATAACTCTAAAACACGTGTGCAAAATTATTATAAAAGACAAATTGTTACTGGAATTATTGTAAATAAAAAAATCTCTCTTCCACGCGAATATATTAGAGGTTTAAGAGCTTTATTGCATAATGTTGAAAAATATGGTTGGGAAAGCCAAGTTAACAGAAAAATTATATCCTTCGAAAGCGACGATTATCTGAAATTCATAAATTTTCAGAAGGAAACAAATAACGAGGAAGAGAATAAAAAATTACAAAAACTTACAAAATCAAAGTTTGATGAATACAATAAAACACAGAACAACGAACATAAACTGATACATGGTAAAAATTATATAGATTTAAGATTAAAATCACAAAAATATCCTTCACAAAGATATACTCAAGTTGATATGATGAAGGAGATTATTAAAGGAAAAATTGAGTTTTGGGGTATGGTTAGGAATATAAGAGACAAAGAGGGAAAAATCATTAAAACAGATAATACTTATAAAAATTTGAAAGATGAATTTGAGTTATTAAACCTAATGCAAAGAAAGGAAGATGTTCAGTATATAAAAGTATCTCGCAAATTTGAGAATATTATTAAGAGTTATGAAAATAATAAATCAATAGATGAAAAAACGAAAAAGGAAATTATTGATAATATTAATTCGTTAAAAAAACTTAAAAATGAAAATTTGTCTGAAATTGTAAAAAATATGGTATCGCCTATTCTTCATAATCCCAAAAGAACATCTGAAATTTTAATCAAATTCCACAAAGATGATAATGTGCTAAAATATACTAATCATGATTGGGATAAAGAAGATGATAACATGAAATTCTTAACAAATTGATTAACGACATTTATAATTCCTTTTAAGCGACAATTAAAATTCCCGAAAAAAGTGGAATTTTAGCCATCCTAAA
>JAEINT010000007.1 GCA_016342745.1 Labilibaculum sp. | reverse complement strand
TGGTATTCACAGCCCAACAGATGATAACAGGCGGATATATTTCAAAACAAGTAACGAAACATATCGCCATACCGTTATGGGTAATTTCATAAAAACACAATCATGAGATATTTGCTTTTAATATTTTCCATTTTATTGAGCGTTTCTGGATTCTCACAATTTTTTGGAGATCTAGGAATAGAAGATTCAAAAATAACTCCTTGGACATCTGACGCTATTGAAGATTATGAAGGCGTGTACTATTTTGGAATTTCAGAAGCTGAATCTAGAGTAACTTTAGCTATTGAAGGAAACACTATTGATTTTCAAATTGAAAATAATGGAAAAGAAATTTATAATAATGGAAACTTTGCAGGATGGGAAAGAAATATAGAAAACTATACGAACGTCAGTATTAAAGAGAATAAATTCTTTTCAGATCAAACAAACGGAGAATTTGTATACTATCAAATCGGAAACAATAAAGTAAAAGGGCTAAAAATGGATAAGCCACCTATTGATCTTTATGAAGGGAAATACGAAATAGGTGAAATGTGTAGAAAAGATAAATATTCGTATTTCGATGGTAATTACGTAAGAACAAAATTTGAAATTCTATCATCCGAGGAATTACAAAAGTTGGATTTATTGCACCTCAAAATTATGCGAAATGAAATTTTTGCTAGGTATGGTTATAAATTCAAAGAAGGTGGGGAAATGGAAAAGTATTTCATGAAACAAACTTGGTACTCTCCTGATAAATCTGATGTAAATAGTAGATTAACTGAAATTGAAAAAGAGAATATTAAGAACATTCGAATAATTGAAAAAGAAAAAACCCATAATCGAGTAGGCAGCCGCTAGGCCATTAGCCTAGCGGAAAACCTCACTCACTGCAGTATGCATCGCAGCAAAACCAAAACTATGCAAATAAAACCCCATATCGTAAAGTATTTACTTCTTATAATAGGAATATACATTGCCAGATTCTTGTTACAAGTATTTGCTCCCGATTTATTTACGACAACCATAATTGGCGATGGATTTACGCAAACTCGATCGAGCTTTTTTGGTTTGTATCAAATATTTTTCTTTAATATCCTTATAGCGGTAGCAGTGTACTATGATTTGAAAAAAATGGGGCGAAATAATTTGGTGATCCCTATTCTTTGCACTCTATCATTTGTTATGGGTTTAACTTTCTTCTTTTTATCATTACTACAACATTTAATTAGCAAGCATGAACGAATTTAATTTTCAGAAGGCGATAAGCAAATACGGCATTTTACTAACAATAAGCTATCTATTTACTTTTGTTTGGATGTATTTTTATGCCCGTATTTTTACGGATTGGATGGTTCGCGAAAATTATATGGACTTGTATGACTATCTGGGCTATATTCCAACTGCTGTTACTATTATTTTTAATTGTGTATTTGCAGTACTGGTGCATAAAGATTTTAAACGCAATGGTATAAAGAATACATTGGTTGTTGTCATTACCTTATTCGATGGCTTTGTTGGAGTAACGTTGTTTTTTATACAATATATTTACACACTGCACATCCAAAAAGTAAAAAAAATAAGTTAGCTGTAGCTACAAATAATAGGTATTGATCTGTACAAAAACAAAGGCTGTTGAAACATCAACAGCCTTTTTTCATGCTTGACAAACTTGACAAGAAGATACTTACATGATTTCTGTTAGATTTTGTACTGTTAAGTTTTAAATGCAATATTGATGAATTTTATCAATGCAATTAAGTTTTAATTTAACATATATTAACATCGACAATACTCAACAGTACATTAAAACTAATATCTTAGTTGCTCTGTATAATATCATACGATATAACCATTTTGAAAAACCCAAAAACATGAACAAATTAGTAAGCATTTGTGCCCTAGTAATCCTGCTAAGCTCTTGCATCACAAAAGAGCCGGAAAATTTTGCAACAATTAACGGCAAGGGACTCTCCCCCGATATTGAAAAAATAGAGTTTATGTGGTTTAAAGAAAATCCCGCTGATCCTAAAAACAATACCAAAACTGCTTATCCGGATAGTACAGGACATTTTAGCATTACGATTCCACTACAAAAAATAAGTAAAGGAATGATGACCTACAACAATAAGCGAAATTCACTGGTTCTTAGCCCTGGTGATCAATTGGAAATAACTGTTGATGACGATTCTCTTCATTTTGAAGGAATTGGTGCTACTCCAAACAGTTTTCTATATCAGCTCGAAAAAGTAAAAAAATGTGATCGAATTGAATTAATGCGATCATGGTACACCAAAGAACACACGCTAGAGGACATGTTTACAATGATTACTGACTATGTAAACCTTAGACAAAATGAATTGGCAATTTTCAAAAAGAAACATGAATTGCAAAAAGAATTTATTCACTTCTTTGAAACAGAAACAAAAATTGATAACATCAATCTACTAAATAAAGCTCCCCAAGCTTATTCCAGAAAAAACAAAGTAGATATGAACTCTTTGCAATTGCCAGCTGGATCTGATAAATACAATACAATTGCTTCCATTCAAAACGATGAATACCTCATTTGCAGTGATTACATTCACCTATTTAGCTCTTTAATTCGTAAAGAATCACAAAAAAGAATGGCTTCCGATACTACTCTCAGTAGAGAAGATGCTAAACTTTCCGTTATAATGGATTCATTGAGTGGCAAAACAAGAGAAAACGTACTAGTGCTAGAAATCTATTTTAATCTGACATTTAGAAATACAGATGCGCCGAAATACATTGAATCCTTTACTAAAATTAGCACCGATCCGAATTGCAAAATGGTTGTTGATCGAGAAGTAAATTTACGCAATGCTAAAAAGGCAATGATTGATGCTCCTTTAAGCCCAGAATTATTGCAAACAGCATTACACAGCTCCGATGAAATGGAGCTAACAATAGAAGATTTAATTGCGCAGCACAAAGGAAAAGTGGTTTATCTGGATATTTGGAGCTTGGGTTGCGGTCCTTGCAGAATGATTATGCCGGAATCTAAAAAGCTAAAGGAATCCTTATCCGACCAACCGATAGAATTCATTTATGCTACTATAGATGGAAAATCAGATAAACTTTGGCCAGAGGTATTCAAAGTTTCTTTAACAGATAAAAACCATTATCGCTTTGACAATGGCTTTGACTCGAAGCTACACAAATCGCTTTCCATTATTGCAGTTCCTACCTATTTACTTATTAATAAAGAAGGTAAGTTGATATCGTACAATGCCGATAGACCAGGTAGTCCGAAATTAAAAGAACAATTGTTAGAATTGGCAAGTAAGTAAAAACAAATATTATCAAACAAAAAGGACGCCCAAAACGTCCTTTTTTTTATGTTTTTAACTTTATTGATTTACTAGAAACACAACAAACTTAATCTCCTTTTTAAACTTTCTCCACCTTCTTAATTCCTCTTCTATTGTTTTCTGATAAATTATCTAATTCGTTGTAGCGTTGCTTCTTTTTATCCTCCAACATTTCAGAATCAATCGATTCTTCAACAAACAGATCGATATCATCATTCAACTCTTCCAGCAAATATTTATTATTCGTACGAATATAGGCCAGTGCATTATTTTTTACTGCCACAAAAAGGTAAGATTTTAGTGATCCATTTAACTACGCGGCCCGATTCTTTTCCCAGAAATTAATAAAAACCTCTTGCACCAAATCTTCCGATTTATCGAAAGCATCAATATATTTTAAGGCAAAAATACACAATGGAGAGTAGTACAAATCAAACATTTCTCGCAAACCTGATTCATCTCCAAATCGTAATTTTTCAATGATATTTTGTTCTTGGTTTTTCATAGGGTCCGTAAAAATAGTTAAGCGGCGATATTGCAAAATAATCACAAATGTCCTTCAATAAATTGATCGACATCTAAACAGTCAATACAAGTTTATTTTATCAGAATACTGAAACTCACCAACCAAATTGAATGCATAGAGAGAGGTTTTTTTTGTTGATCAGGAAAAAATGTCATCGCGGCTTTTCCCATTGAGTCAAAATGACATTTATCCTCAGTCTTAAACGACAAAATGGCAATGGAAAAAATCTCTTTCCAACATCAATTAAATTATGCTACAATCATCTAAATCACTTACCTTTACAGTGCGCTAGAAATCCTAACCCTACCTATTTTGGCACCTGATTTGATTGAAATATATTGAATCGCGATTCGAATACTTTTACAAGTATGTATTGATTTTATGAATTAGTAACTGTAAAATTAGGAGGATTTATCATGACACTAGTAAAAAGAAATTCAGATCAATTCTTTCCATCTCTATTCGACAATTTCTTTAACAGAGACTGGATGGATTGGAACAATTCAAACTTTTCGAACACCAACACAACATTACCAGCAGTAAATGTTCGTGAAAACGATAATGAGTACATTATTGAAGTAGCTGCTCCAGGAATGAAAAAGAATGATTTCAATATCAATGTAGACAACAATCAGCTTAACATTTCTTCGGAACGAAAAGAAGAAAAAGAAAGCAAAGATGGAAAATTCTCACGAAGAGAGTTTTGCTACCAGTCATTTCAAAGATCATTCCAATTACCTATTAATCTTGTAAATGGGGATAAAATCTCAGCCAAGTACAATGATGGAATTCTTTGCATTCGTTTACCAAAAAAGGAAGAAGCAAAACCAAAACCTTCAAGAATTATTTCTATTACTTAAGAAATAGATGGGCAGGCTAAACCCTGCCCACTAAAACATATTTACAAAAAATAATACTTTGATAAAATAAGAGCAAGATAGACTCGTGTATAATCTGGAAGATGAATTTTTTAAAATGAAACAAAATGAAAAAATTTGGCTTACTAATATTATCTGCAGTAATTGGGTGCGCTCTAACGATTGGAAGCTTTTCGCTGTTCTGCAGTAATGAAAAAACACTTAAAATAGAACACATTAGCGACACACCTGTTATAGGTGCTAGTTATACTATAACTAAAGATGGTGTATTAACCCCTTTAGAGTTCACTGATGTATCAAAAAAAGTAATGGATGCGGTTGTTCACATAAAATCGACACGCATGCAAAACATTCAGCAAACAAAAGAAGTTCCCTCTCCTTTCCGGGATTTTTTTCGTGATGATATGCTGAAAGATTTTTTCAGTCCTTATTTTCATTTTAATCCTAAAGAGCCCCAGCAAAGTACTCCATGGGCACGTATTGGTTCTGGCTCTGGGGTAATAATCAATTCTGATGGTTATATCATAACCAATAACCATATGGTTCAAGGAGCTGACGATATTGAAGTTAGTCTCCATGATAACAGAATGTATAAAGCGAAAGTGATTGGTACCGATCCAACAACCGATTTAGCCTTACTTCAAATTAAAGAGAAGAATTTGGTTTATATTCCATTTGTTGACTCGGACAAAATTGAAGTTGGAGAATGGGTACTAGCAGTAGGAAATCCATTTAATCTGAATTCTACCGTTACGGCTGGAATTGTAAGTGCCAAAGGCAGAAACATAAACATTCTGCAAAATTCAAATGCCATTGAATCATTTATCCAAACCGATGCAGCCATAAATCCTGGTAACAGTGGAGGCGCACTTGTCGACCTTAAAGGTGGTTTGGTGGGTATCAACACAGCTATTGCCAGCCCAACAGGCGCTTATTCTGGGTATGGCTTTGCTATTCCATCGAATATTGTTAGTAAAGTGGTTGAAGACCTTATGAGCTTTGGATTTGTGCAACGTGGTTATTTGGGTGTTATCATCAGAAATGTTGATGGCAATTTGGCAAAGGAAAAAGATTTAGAGCTTAGCGAGGGGGTTTATGTTGACAGCCTTTCAAATAACAGTGCTGCAGCCGATGCAGGAATCAAAAAAGGCGATGTTATAGTTAAAATTAACAATGCCAAAGTGAAAACAACGGCTGAATTACTCGAAACAGTTGGGCGTCATCGTCCAGGCGATAAACTGAAACTTCATATTAACCGAAACGGAAAAGTTAAAGACTATAACATTGTACTAAGAAATGCGAAAGGAGAAGCAAGTCTTAGCAAGAAAGAAACTGATCTGGTTTTGGTTCGATTGGGAATCGAATTGAAAGAACTTAGTGCAAAAGAAGCCAAAAAGCTTGATGTACTAGGAGGATTACGCGTTATTAAAATTAACTCAGGGCTGATTCAACGGCAAACATCACTCAAGGAAGGATTTATAATTCTTCAGGTTGATGGCAAAAGTATTAACAGTCTAAGTGAGTTCGAGGACTATCTAAACCGTAAAAATGGAGGAATCATGCTATCTGGCATTTATGAACAATATCCTGGTACTTACTACTATGCATTTGGGTTGAAATAATTTCAAAATGTTCTCAGCTATGTTAGAGCATCAAAAATTTGTTTTAAAATCGGTTTCAGATCAAGAAGATTTATTTCGCAAAGAACTTCTGAAATCATTTGAATGGTTAAGCGAAGCAGAACTATTTGACTTGTTTAACTGGTTAAAAAGCAATTACTATTTTTCTCACAAAGATTGTGTCGAACAGGCCTTTAATCAATTATTATTTAAGGAAGGTGCTTAACTCAAGACCTCTTTACCTTTAGTCTGATAAAGCACAAAGAAAAAGAGACTGCATCAAATATTCGATACAGTCTCTTTTGGTATGTTTGCAGGTGTTCTATTATACTTTCTCCACCTTCTTAATTCCTCTTCTATTAAAAATAATTCGATAACGACGATAGCTGGTTTGGTCATCCAACTTAAAACGAAGTACCATATTTACGAAGTATACTTTTTCTCCAGATATCTTCTCAAATTCATCATCATCCTTTAAATAGTACAATGGAATTTCAGGATTATCCATCTTCTGAATTAAACGCGATACGTTAAAACGAATAATATCTACTACTCCTGTAATGTTGTAGTTTCCGTATGAATTGTCGAGCGCTTTTTGATCTAATCGAAGTAGTTTTCGGTAAAAAATAATCTTCTCTCCTACACCACGACTTTCCACATCAACAATTCTTGAGCGATCGCGATGCTTCATCACTCGCAAAGGAACACTGTCTTCACGAACAAAATCGAAACTCTCTTTACACCAACCAATTTTCTCATCTCCTTTAACCCGAATAATGGTTTTGTGATCGAAAAAACGTTTGTTAATTTTTCCAACCAAATAAAGTCGACTGAGATCTTTTATGCGATCTTTTAACATGTAAATAATCACCAAAGCCACAAATAAAGGCATGGTTAATGTCCCCAAACTTTTCTGAAAGATAAAAGTTAGAGCTGCACCAATAATCATCGCCAATCCAGCAGCCAAACTATACAATAGTTGCATTACAAATACACCCTCTTTTTTCTTACGAGATGTAAGTAACAATTGGCCTTCAAAGTATTTTCGAAAAGCACCATTACGATGCACAAACCAACGGTTTTTATCATTTGGCTTTTCTTCTACAACCAAGTAACCTTTGCTTCGTTTGTAGCTATTTTCCTCCCTAATCAATTCTAAAATTACATCCTTGTTTTGTTCAAAATCGGCATGATGCAATTTGCGTAAGCCTCGGTACAAATAATGTGAATGTTCCTCGAACTGATTACTCATAAATTCATCGCCAAAAAGGTAATAATCATACATCTCTTTGCGGATGGTAGGCACATTTACAATTCGGCGTAAATCACGATAACGACGACCAATCTTCTTAACATTGGCAATGTATTCTCCAATAAGGTACTTGCGATCATCCGCCAGTTCGTTACGAATAATATGCTGAATTTCCCTGCGCAAAGCCGACCTTAAAATGGTATGAAACATACGAATGTGATATTCATAATTTGCTTCATTCTTAGGGCTTGGATGATTGGCTACATTCTGAAAAGCATCTTCCAAATATCTGAATACGGAATGACTTCCCAAGGCAATATCTCTTAACAGATAAGGAGGTGTAATTAGGCGAATATTCGAATTAAAATCATTGTAAAAGTCCTCTTTCTGATAAGTTGAAGAATTAATATCAAGACTACTTGGCACAAACAACCATGTTTTCACAGACAATTCATTCACTTTACGATCTTTACGAGGCTCATAGCCCATTTTAATTTCTACCGAAAACTTATCATGTACTTTTACAACTTCATTGATCATAGGCTATTTTTCTTTTTTGTTTGGAAGGGTCCTAATTTTCTACAAAGATACTGATTTTGATTCAATGAACACATCCATACAACACCCAAATCAAAAGGGTTTTCAACTTATATCGTTTGCACAAATAAGACTTAACAACTAAAGATCATTCTACTACAAAATTCATCTCATTCTATTTTCCATAAAAAACCCATTCCCTAACAAGATTAAAAAACCATCCAAGTTTTGTAACAACATGCATACACTATTTATATTGGTTATTTACTCGATAATTCCGATTTTTAGTACTACTTCAGGAGTTTTTATTGTTCTTTTAGTTCTTAGAAATGTTATAAAATTAGTGTATTACACTTCCTGTTATGTCTACTCTATTACTCGTATAATTTAGGTGATGAAGATCAAAATCAATTGACTCATTTCATTTAAATATTACATGCAAAATTAAATGAACCGAAGATGCAAATCAACACTAAAAAAGAGAGTATTAGCAAAGAGCTTCATGAAATACTGAGCCTTTTATATCTTTCTAAAAAAATTGATTTGTGTGGAAGTGAACTCGATTTTTTACATCGTCGTATTTCAAGACGAATGTCGGTAACGAACACCAATAATCACCAAGAATATCTTGAATATTTACAGCATAATTCTGAGGAATTTGAAGCATTACAAGATATCCTCACAATAAATGTGAGTCACTTTTTCAGAAATGCTTTCACCTTTGAATACCTTGACAAAATTATTATTCCTAAAATTATTAATGAGAAACTGAAAACGGCAAACCCAACACTCCGAATTTGGTCTGCAGGATGCTCAACAGGAGAAGAAGCCTATTCGATAGGAATTCTAATTGATAACTATATCCGGAAAAATAATTTAAAAATTAGCCTAAGTATTTTTGCTACAGACATTGATCAAAAGTCCTTACTACAAGCAAAGAAAGGGGAATACTTAATTGACTCTTTGAAAGAGACAAAACTTGAGATTGCACAAAACTATTTCTCTAAAGTCGATGAGAAATATTCGATTATCCCAAGAATTAAAAAGATGATTCATTTCTCAAATTTCGATCTCTTAAACAATCAGCAATACGCTCCTGAAGAAAGTATTTATGGGGACTTCGATTTAATATTTTGCAGGAATGTTCTAATTTATTTCAACAAAGAATACCAAGAAATCATTTTCAACAAATTGCATCGATCTTTGAACTCTTCAGGATTCCTCATTTTAGGTGAAGTTGAAGAACCCCCGGAAGAGTATGAAAATCGATTCCAAAAAGAATCGAAACTATTCAAAATTTATAAAAAACAGAAGCACTAACAACGAGTTTATAATTCGTCCAACAAATCTTATTTTATGCTTAAACTTAGGAATTTAAACATCGGATTTCGTCTATTTTTAGGATTCTTATTTCTTACATTATTTACAATTAGTATTGGCTTAATTGCACTTTGGAATTCAAATCAGAACCTAAGCACAATAAATGATATTTTTGATCATCCGTACACTGTAAGTAATGCTGTTCAGGAAATTGAAACCAATATTATTTCCATTCATCGTTCAATGAAAGATGTTCCTCTTGCGCAAAATGAGAAGGAACTTAATTTAGCAATAGATGCAGTTGATGAATGCGAAAAGAATGTAAATCAACTTTTTGAAATTGTATCAAAAGAATTTCTTGGAGATTTAAATGATGTTAGCGAAGCATGGGATTCATTTAAAGCATGGAAACCAATCCGTTCGGAAGTCATTGCATTAACATTAAAAGGCGAAAAATCCCAAGCTGCTCAAATCACAAAAGGGAAAAGTGCCCTACACATTCTAGAAATAAATAGAAAAATTAAAATAATGAAAGATTTTGCTAATCAAAAAGCGAAATCATTTCGAAGTTCAGCTCTTAAACAAGGCCATTTTTTTTACCGTACGATTTTAATCATTTTAATTCTCAGCATTATACTTAGTATTTATATCTCATTAAAAATAACCCAAAGCATAAAGCGACCAATAAATAAAATGAATGCTGTTTCTGAAGCCATTCAACAAGGAGATTTAAACATCCAAAATGAAACCTCAGCTAATGATGAGCTAAATTCACTTGCTGTTGGGATTAACAACATGACTCATTCTCTTAAATCTAGAATGACCATTCAAAATGGCATTTCCTTAATCAGTAATTCATTAATTGGAGAAACTGATACTGAAAAATTTGCCTATCAACTTTTGGAGTCTATGTTAGAAGTAACAGATTCAAATAATGCTATCTTTTATATTCTTAACGAAGATAGTAAATGCTATGAATGCATTGCATCTATTGGTGCGAGTAAAAATACATTACAAAATTTCTCTCTAACCAATCCTCCAGGTGAATTTGGCATCTCAATTCGCAAGAAAAAAATGCAAATAATTGATGGTTTGCAAAATCATCCAGGCTTTCAGTTTACTACTAGTATTGGAGAATATGCCCCAATGGAAATCCTTAGCTTACCCATTCTTGATGGAAATGAAGTAAAAGCAATTATCTCGCTTAGCAATTTAGAAAAATACACAACAGAAAGCATTGATATTCTTTCTTTATCGACCCTTAGCATCAACATTGCCTTTGAAAATTTAATTTCAGCCAGAAAAACAAAATCTTTAGCTGATAGCTTAACAATTACGAATCAAACACTAGAAGCACAATCGGAAGAACTGAAAGAACAAACAAACGAATTACAGGAGCAATCTCGCGAAATGCAAAATCAGGCTACTGAATTAAATGAACAAAACAGAATTTTAGAAGCTAAAAAAATTGAAGTGGAAGAGGCTAATCAACTCAAAAGTGAATTTCTTTCCAATATGAGTCATGAATTACGCACTCCATTAAATTCGATTATGGCTCTTTCCCGAACCTTAATCATGCAAGCAAAAGATAAACTTAACGAGGAAGAAAATTCATATCTGGAAATTGTAGAGCGAAATGGAACAAATCTTTTACAATTAATCAATGATATTTTAGATCTTTCGAAAATCGAAGCTGGAAAAATGGATGTGTATCCACGTCAAATTCAGCTCAAGCCAATTCTGAAACTTTTACAGGAAAACATTAAACCTCTTGCCATTCAAAAGGGAATAGAATTGGAAATTAATTGCAACAACACCTTCCCTGATTTCGACTCTGATGAAGTTCGATTAAGCCAGATCTTGACTAATTTAATTGGTAATGCCGTTAAATTCACCGAAAAAGGTAAAGTTATTGTCTCCGCCTTTCATGACGAAGAAAAGATTACAATTGAAGTTCAAGATAGTGGCATTGGGATTTCCCAAAAAAATCTGGAAACCATTTTTGATGAATTCCGACAAATTGATGGTAGCTCTTCGCGCCAATACGAAGGCACAGGTCTTGGATTAGCCATCGTAAATAAGTTGGTTAAATTACTTGGTGGTAAAATTAGTGTTAGAAGTGAAATTAACGAAGGCTCATGTTTTACACTCACACTTCCTTTGGTTTGGCATTTAGAAAAAGAAACTTCTCCATTCATACTTTATTCCGAATCCACAAAATCAGCTACAAAAAACACATTTCATCAATCAGAAATAACTCACCAATCAAATCCAAACAATCAAATCAATCAAACAAGCTCATTATATAAATCTCGTGAAAACACCAGAATATTAATGATTGAAGACAATGAAACTGCCACCATTCAAATGAAGCAGGTTCTTGAGCACGAAGGCTACAAAATAGATGTCGCAAATGGTGGAAGAGAAGCTCTGGAGTTCGTAAAGCACACCATTCCTGATGGTATTATTCTAGATCTAATGATGCCCGAAATTGATGGGTTTGAAGTGTTAGACCGAATTAGAAGCAAAGAAAATACCGCTAATATCCCTGTGGTAATCTTAACTGCGAAAGATCTAACAAGAGAAGATTTAAGTCGATTAAGTGCTAATAATGTTCAACAATTAATCCAAAAAGGTGATATCAACATAAAGGCTTTGCTTGAGAAGATTCATAAAATGTTTGGTGAGATTGAAAAAGTAGAACCTTCCAAATATGCAAATCAAACCTGTCCAAAAATAAAGCTCGATAAAGATGAAAAGGCTAAGGTGCTTATTATTGAAGACAATCCTGATAATATGGTTACCATTAAAGCAATACTAGGCGACAAATACGAAATTCATGAGGCAGTTAATGGTGAACAAGGATTGGAAATGGTAGATTCAATAAATCCACACTTAATTCTCTTAGACATGGCCTTACCTAAAATAGATGGTTTGGGAGTTGTCAAAAAAATAAAGTCCAATTTAATAACTCAAAACATTCCTGTTATCGCATTAACTGCAATGGCAATGATCGAAGACAAAGAAGCAATCTTAAAAGCCGGTTGTGATGAATATGTAACCAAACCCGTTGGACATTTAGAGATTCTGACTAAAATTGAAAACTTCTTTATTTAATCCTATGAGAAAGATTCTAACTATTGACGATAATAAGGACAATTTAGTAGTTTACAAGGCAATACTTAAAAGGTACTACTCCACTTGTACTATTATAACTTGTCAATCAGGTTCTGAAGGAATTGAAATGGCCATAAAAGAACAGCCAGATACTATTCTATTGGATATCATTATGCCTAGAATGGATGGTTTTGAGACATGCCAAAGACTCAAAAAAGAAATAAAGACCAAACACATCCCTATCATTCTTATTACTGCCATGCGTGGCGATAAAAAGAGCAGGATTAAAGGATTAGAATTAGGTGCAGATGCTTTTCTTTCAAAACCGATTGAAGAAGAAGAGTTAATTGCGCAATTGAATGTAATGCTGAGAATTAAAGATGCCGAAGATGAATTAAGAAAGGAAAATAAGATACTTGGAATTGGAATTGAAAATAAAATAAAGGAGCTAGAGGAAACCAATCGTAAAATGGAAACCTTGCTTAATAACCTTCCTGGCTTTGTTTATACTTGTGCCAACGACAGAGATTGGAAGATGGAATACATTAGCCAAGGCTGTAAAGATATAACAGGCTACACGCCTAAAGATTTCGTTAAACAAAATAAGATTAACTTCAATCAGATTATACTACCCGAATACCGTGATTTATTATGGAACAAATGGCAAGAAGCCTTGGGGCGTAGGGGTGTATTCGAAGAAGAATACCCTATTCGAAATAAGAATGGTGAAATTCACTGGATTTGGGAACGTGGTTGTGGCATTTTTGATGGCAATCGTCTGGTATCTTTAGAAGGTTTTATTACAGATATTACCCAAAGAAAAAAACTAACAGAAGAGTTAATTTTAGCAAAGGAAGATGCTGAGAAAAGTGACAAAATAAAATCGACTTTCTTAGCAAGTATGTCCCATGAATTGAGAACTCCATTAAATGCGGTAATTGGATTTTCAGAATTAATTCATAAAGATTCAAACATAGAAGACATTCTCAATTTCAATGCAATAATAAACAAGAGTGGTAATAATTTGTTAGCCCTTATTGAAGATCTTTTTGACATATCATTAATAGAAACAGGTGATATTAATATTGAACATGAACGTTTTTCAATTGAAGAGACTTTAGATGAAGTGCACTCTATTATTACGAGTGAACAAAGAAATCTTGGAAAAGAAGAGCTCGATCTCAAAAAGAATATCAGTATTCAGAATACTGATCTCATCTTAAATTCAGATCAGAACAGAATCAAACAAGTTCTACTTAACCTCTTGAAAAATGCATTAAAATTCACCAAGTCTGGAACTGTTGAATTTGGTTGCGAAGAAATCATTCAAAATCAAATTCCAATGATTAAATTTCACGTTACTGATTCAGGAATTGGGATCCCTTTAGATAAACAGGAATTGATTTTCGAGGTGTTTAGACAAGTAGATGAGTCGAAGACAAGAATATATGGCGGAACTGGTTTAGGATTAACAATCTGCAAGCGACTAATCAATTTATTGGGTGGAGAAATTTGGGTTAATTCAGAAGAAGGCAAAGGCGCCTCTTTTTATTTTACGATTCCAATAAATATGGATAATGCAAAACAAAATAGCACAGATGAATTCACTCAGCAACTTCTTAATTTGAAGGGTAAAATAATTCTAATTGCAGAAGATGACACTGCGAGTTATTCTTATTTATTGGAATTGCTTCGCAAAGAGGGAGTTGATTGTATTCGAGCTAAAAATGGGAAAGAAGCTGTAGCGTATTGCACAACAAATAAGGAAGTTGATTTGGTATTAATGGACATCAACATGCCAATAATGAATGGATATGAAGCTACAGAGCAAATTAAAAAGATAAATCCAAAACTCCCAATTATTGCTCAAACTGCATATGCTATGGCTGGCGATCAGGAAAAAATATTATCAGCAGGTTGTGACTTGTATCTGTCTAAACCAATTGGCAAACAAAAATTATTAGAAGCAATAAATAAATGTCTTAACAAGTCAAGAAAATTAACATCAATACAAGAATGAAAAAACAATTTTTAATCACCTTATTCATTACAAGCTTTTTATTTACTAAGGCACAAGAGGTTATCAAGCTACCTTTTAAACAATCTACAGAAATAAAATGGAGCCAAAACGAGAAAGAATATTACTCTGAAAAGTGGACTACACAAGTAATTACCAATGTTTCGACTCCTACAATGCTGGTTTACAAACCAACAAAAGAATTGAATAATGGTGCAGCTGTAATTGTTGCTCCAGGAGGTGCATTATACGCTCATAGCATTAATAGTGAAGGTAGAGATGTTGCCAAATGGCTTATCAAAAAAGGTTTTACTGTTTTCGTATTAAAATATCGATTGGTTCCTACAGGAGATGATGCGGTAACAGAACTAGCTGTTTTATCGAAAAACAATCCTTCAAAAATAAGAGAAGAGGTTGCGAAAGTAATTCCACTTTCCATTTCTGATGGTTTAAATGCAATCTCTTACGTAAGAAATAATGCCAATGAATTTACTATTAAGCCTGATAAAATTGGCTTTATGGGCTTCTCGGCTGGAGGAGCTGTAACAATGGGTGTTGCTTACAATTACACAAAGGAAAATAGACCTGATTTTTTGGTACCAGTTTATCCGTGGACAACACAATATCCTGTACAGAAACCTAAAATAGATTCTCCTCCTATGATTATTTTCTGTGCTTCGAACGATCCTTTAGGTTTGGTTCCTGGCTCTATTGAATTATACAACTCTTACCACAAAATGGGCTTAAATGTTGCTCTGCATATGTATTCTAAAGGAGGTCATGGATTTGGCATGCGCGAAAAAGGATTACCTTCTGACACATGGATTGAGCGTTTTTACGATTGGACACTTGTGGAAGGTATAGCACAGAAATAAAAAAAATAGCTTACATTGAAAACCGTAAAAGAAAGTAAATTTTAAAAATCAAACAATGTATCCATACCATAACACAATTAAACAACGCATTAGCAACAATGAATTTGTACGATATGAATACGTAGATAAGTATAAAAGCATTTCACCTTGTTTATTGCTTCATTTCTCAACTGAACCCAAAATCAGACCTATTCGTAAACATAAATTCAAAGAATACGAACAGATTTTCAAAGAAATTTCGAAAGGAAGATAACACATAACAACAAAGGCTGTCCATTTGGGCAGCCTTTGTTATATCTCTAAACCTACTTACTAATAAGTAGAATCCAATGTTTGTATTTTTAAGTTTTCTTTCAATTTCTCAAGTGAAAGTTTAGTATTGATTTGAATATCTACTGTTTCCTTAGGAAGTAAATCAAAGTAATTATCCGAAAAGAAAACATCTTCCTCTCCCATTGTTATGAATACATTTTTAGCCAATGCATTCGTTTGTAAACGAATTAGAAAACCATCCTTATTTTCTGTTATGATGTAATCCACTTTAGGCTTAGGCAAAGATAAATCCTTAACGGGTTTAAAATAAAGCACATTACTTGCAATTCGCCTTCCATCTTTCTCCAATTCGACAGAGAACAATTGACTTTTCAGATCTTTCCCTTTTAAGAAATCAGTTAATTTCGTTTCAAAACAAAGTGTACTTGAGTTTTGTTCAATCTTGATATCTTCAGAATTTGACCACACTTCATTACCCGAAAAATCGATCATTTTTAAATTTAATTTAGCATTTAGCTCAGTTAAATGATCGTTGACCACACTTACTTTCAAATAGCCATCTTCGATATAAGGAGAAAGCAAAAGTGGCTCAAAACCTTTCTTAACGTAGTATTGAAGTGCTTTCCACTCCTGATAATAATCAGTAGAACTCCAAGAAGCAACTGGCCAACAATCGTTTATTTGCCAATACAAACTCCCCATGCAATAAGGCATTGCTCTTCGATGGCCTTCCAATGCAAACTTAATTCCCTCGGCCTGCAATACATGATTCACATACAAAAATGATTCAAAATCTTTAGGCTTCTTGTAATCCTGCAACATGTAATATTCTATGGTTTCATTCCCAATTGAAGAGCGTTGGTGCGATTTCATCACCTCCGACAGAATATCAAAATCTTCTGGTTCAGCATATTTCTTTACCGATTTCATTTCAGGAAAAGATTGAAAACCATATTCGCTCATGAATCTGGCAATATGAGTTGCATAGGTTTTAAATGGTTCTTTCCCCCACCAAACGCCCCAATAGTGTTCATCGCCATTGTTTAAGTCTGGTTTTACTCCTGTTCCCGATGAAGGACTTGAACTCCAATAAAATCTTGATGGGTCATATTGTTCAACGGCTTTTGGCAATACTTCATGAAAAATGTCGGTGTATGCTTTCCAAACCTTAGCTGAGACGTCCTTTCCTTGTTCGTTGGCTTGCCTTTGCCAGCCCCAATTGTTCCAAGCAACTAAAATTTCATTATTTCCACACCAAAGTGCGATACTTGGATGGTTTCTGAGCCTTTTTATATTGTCCTCTGCCTCTACTTTTACATTGTCCAAAAATTCCTGATCGCCTGGAAACATGGCACAGGCAAACATGAAATCTTGCCAAACCAAAATTCCGGCTTCATCACACAAATCATAGAATTTATCGTCTTCATAGTAACCACCACCCCACACACGAAGCATGTTCATATTGGAATTTTTTGCGGTATTAACCACCTTTTTTAATTGCTCCTTACTAACTCGTGATGGAAAAATATCATTGGGAATGTAATTGGCTCCTTTCATAAAAACAGGCACACCATTTACTTTACAGTAGAATGAAGTTCCTTTTTCGTCCTTCTCCCGAACGACTTCAACTGTTCTGATACCAATCCTGCGCTCTGCTGTTGCTATTTCACCATCAACATTCACTTGCGCCTTAACTTCATATAATGGCTGTTCTCCTAATCCGTTAGGCCACCACAAATCTGGATTTTCAATATTAAAGTTGAGCTCATATTTGTGAACTCCCTTATTCAAATGAACTTTTGATGAAGCCAAATCCACACCTTGACTTTGAATCTTAATGCCGGCCAAGACTTCTTTTTCAGATTCCAATTCAAGAATTGCGGTAAAATTGGCCACATCTTCGTTCACTTTATTTTGTACAATCTGTAGATCGTTGATTCTTGTAATATCCCAAGCTTTTAGATATACCGGACGCCATATTCCACTGCTAACCAAACGCGGTCCCCAATCCCAACCATAATGATAACCTGCTTTTCGGGTATAAATACTTACTCTTTTATTTCCTTCAACCTGTCCCAGCTCTGCCTGATCGTTCTCAGCGCCGGGAAATACAAAAGCATTTGCATCGTGCAGTTTGAGACCTTCATTTATTGGTGATTTTAATTCAATTTTTAACTCGTTCTTTCCACTTTTGAGATATTTCTTTGCATCAATTTCCCAATCTCTAAACATATTATTGGCCGAAAGCACTTTCTGATTGTTTAAATACACATCAGCATAAGTATCCAGGCCCTTAAAATCAAGGTTAATTCTATCCTTATTCAGGATATTTTGATTCAATTCAAATTCAGTTTTATAGGTCCAATCCTTTTTATCAATCCATTGTAAATCATGTTCATTCAATCTGTAAAATGGATCTTCGATTTTACCATTTGCTAATAGGTCGGTGTGTATACAACCAGGCACTTTTGCAGGTAACCAGTTCATCGAATCCTTTTCAGAAAACTCCCAATTGGAATTCAATTCTTTAACAATCATTAGGTTTTGATTCGGAGTTTCACATCCAATCAAAACCTGTAGAATAATCAATAATACTAGATTGAGTCGGGCCATCATCTTGTTTTTTTTATATTTCAGAGTCTAATTTACTTAAAAAAAGAAACCGATAAATTACAAACCTCACATTGTTTACAATTTACCGGATCTTTTAATTTTTATTCCTCAGAAATCAACCCTGTATATTCTTTTATAATTGCCATAGTACTTTCATCCGTATCGTAAACGGAATACCAACCTTGATATTCATGTGGAGGATCGCCGATTAAATCATCTCCAGTTTCCCACACTGCCTTTGAAAATCGCGGTCTTCCTTCTCCACCCCAAGCCCAGAAATTGGCTCCGGCCATATTGCCTTTTTTCGACAGAGTCAGAACCTTATTAAAAATATATTTGTAGTAAACATCTCGATAGTCAGTTTTCGCTTTTGTTTCGTAGCTATTTAAATCTCTTGAGATACCAAACTCTTCCAACACCACAGGTTTATTTAGTTTGTTGGCTATATCAAAATGCTCTTTGATATATTTATCAGCCATTACAATAGCCTTTTTGTATGATTCTTCTGGCTGTAACGGATCATAGAAACCCCAATTCTGTATCCACAAATGAAAAGTACAATAATCTATGTATTCAGAATCATGATCTTTTTCAAAATCATTTCCTGTTTGTGGGAAAGGTGTATTTCCTTCGCTACCAATAGACACCAAATGATTTTCGTCCATTGATTTTATGAATTTAGCAGTTTCATGCAACCAATTTCTGTAAGCTTCTTCTTTGTTCATTCCTTCTGGCTCATTAGCCAACTGCCAGGCCATAATTGTTGGATCTTCTTTATAAGCTAAGCCATTAACCGAATTTTTTCGCTCAACAACTTTAGCAAGCAATTTATTGAAATACTCTAAAGCTTTTTTATTGGCATAAAATTGAGCCGTGTATTCCTGGTAAGTTCTCCAATCACCATCTTTTGCTGGTGGAGGAAAAGGAATGGCTTCGTTGTTATTCGCCCAAGAAACGTATTGTGACATTCCACCCGACCAAGGCCAGAAATTGTTCAAACACATCACGCCCACCATATCTCTTTTGCTCATTTCATCCAAAAGAAAATCCAATCCTTTCAAAAGCTCTTCATTAAATACTCCAGGAGAGGTTTGCAAACAGGGTTGCAATCTCCATTCTGCATCTGCATTTCCTTCTGACGCAGCCATTAAACGAAGGTTTTTCACTCCCAATTCATTCAATCGATCCAATTCTCGGATTAATCTTTCCTGATCGTACGCGCCCAAATTCATGCCATACCAGAAATTGGTTCCTATGTATTTATAAGCCTGTCCATTTTTAATGAATTCCCCATCTTTAACAACTATATATTTCTCTGAATCCACAAACTGGCAAGACATAAATAGTACAGCTATTACTATGTATTTAATTGATTTCATACTTATCATTTTAATTCTTTTAGAGATAGCATTTTCTCAGCGTATCTTTTACCCAATTCTCTTACACCAGCAGAATTAAAATGTACATTATCTTCTCTTACAGTACATCCTTTAGAAGAAATCACATGAGCTGTTGGAATTACTTCAGGTAATGTATTAATGATTGGGTTCATGCTAGCACAAACACCATTTTGGTCTACTCCAACAACCTCACCAGCTAATAATGGTACTTCATTAGCATCCAAAGAAAGGTCTGTTAGCATGTTGTTGTAAATCGTTTTCACATAGTTTGTCCATTCTTCGTCATCTTGATTTGTCTCTCCCTGATGAAGTAGAATTCCTTTAATTACGCCATCCTTTTGTGCTGTTTTTGCAAGCTCAATTAAAGGTGCATAAGGGTTTCCTCCGTAAGCTTTAATTTTATCTCCAAACCAAGCCTCTGGGTAAGTATTTATATAATCTTGGTAAATATCTTTATTAAATAATCTGATATCACATCCACCAATGGCTACATTGATAACACCTACTGTAATGTTCTCTGGAAGTTCTTCAACCATTGTTCTGCCAAAATAATCAGCTGGTGATAAACCGCCCCAACATTGACTTAAAGGAGGAACTGCATCATACCACTCTCCTTTTTTTCTTTCAAAATCAGCACAATCCATAGGTGACATCATTTGAAATCGAGGATTAACTGTTTTATCCTGCTCTTCTATTGTTGCAGAACCTTCCATATTCGATTGTCCAAAACACAAATAAATGTGAACTTCAGGCTCAGGTTTTACTTCTTTCTTTTTTGAGGCAGTGTTCTTACATCCAAAGCAAGAAATTAGTAGTAAACAACTCATTAAGTTTAGAACCGTTTTTCTCATTGATATAAATTTAAAGGCTAAATTAAAAATGCAAATACGGTTTGTTCTAATTGAAGCAAACCGTATTTTATAATCATATTAATCTAACGATATGCTATCTATTAAATAAAAATGAAATACATGGTAAAACATGCGATTACCAATAGTATAGAAAGGACTCGGAAATTCTTGTACCAAACCACTCCTTTTAACTCTTCCGTTTCATCTTTCCAAACCTGAACTGTCCATGTATTTTGAGCTACTTTTTCAGCATCTGGCAAATGAGTTGATAAACTCACAATTACATTAATACTCATACTAAAAATCATTACTACAGGAGCAATTAGCAAGAAGTGATATGGTATTTCAACATCTAAAACATATTTTGAAATCATGAGAATTGCAGCAACTAAAATTCCTGAAATTAATCCCCACAATGCACCAAATTCGTTCGAACGCTTCCAAAACAAACCAAGGAAAAATGTTCCTACAATTGGAGGTGCCAAATACGAAACAATTTCCTGATAGTAGGAAACAAGAGAATCAAAATTGGCTATAAAAGGAGCCCAAATAACAGCAAAGATCAATACAACAACAGAAGTAATTCGGCCTACTTTAACCAACTTTTTACTATCTGCATTTTTATCATATCGAGCATAAAAATCCATGGTAAACAAGGTAGAAACAGAACTTAAAGTTGCACTCAATGTAGATGTCAAGGCTGATATCATAGCAGCTAAAATCAATCCAATTAAACCAACTGGTAATAATTTTACGATTAATCGAGGATAAACCTGATCGGTATTTATTCCAAAGGCAGATTTCAATGTACTACCATCAATAATTTCGGTTGGCAGGTTTTCAACTCCAAATAAGTTGATACCTCTACCGATTAATCCTGGAAGGATAAAAATAAATAGCGTAAACAAGTATAAGAAGCCTACAAACAAAACACCTTTACGACCATGATCGATTGATTTAGCAGAAAGAACTCTCTGAACCATTACTTGGTTATTTGCCCAGAAATAGAATCCTAAAATTGGTATTCCGATCCACATGCCTAACCAAGGTACAGTAGGATCATTAATTGGACGAGTTAATTTCAACCATACACCATCACCAAAACGACTGTATAATTCTTCCCATCCACCAATTTCATCTAAGGCATAAAAATAAAGAATACCCGAACCAATAATAAGAATGGTAGCCTGAATCATATCAGCATTAATAGCCGAAGAAAGTCCACCAATAATGGTATACGAACCCGCTACAACAGCCATAATTACAATGATCCAAAACATGTCTACTTCCGGAAATATCAACTTGATAATTAGCGCACCAGTATAAAGTGTAGCTGCTGCATCTAAAAATACATTCCCAAAAATGGTAATGAAAGAAAAATAATATCTAGAACGTTTATCGAATCGTTTTTCTAAAAATTCAGGCATGGTAAAAATGCCCGATTTAATATAAAATGGAAGAAAAAACAGGGCGAAAAACACCATAACTAAAACGGAAATCCAATTATAATTGAAAACCGCAATTCCTGTAATGAATCCTTCTCCTGAATGTCCCATTAAGGTTGAACTGGATACACTTGCTGCGAATAAGGAAAGCCCAACTACAGGCCAAGTCATGTTCCTTCCTGCAAGAAAATAGGAAGTCGAATCCTGACTTTTTCCATTCTTAAGTGCCCACCAGATAATTCCGATGATAAAGACAATAAGAATGGTAATATCGATTGTACTAATATTCATTTTTATAAGTATCAGGACAAAAATAGCAAGTCTAAAGTATACAAATCTAAAGCCTAGTCAGCCCTATTTGTATTACTCCATTATGCCAATTTTATCAATTCAAATTTAATAGTTAATTGAAGTCAACAGAATAAAACTATTGGCAGGAACCTTTAATTCCATAATGTCTTTCGCACTAATGCCAGACTCTACAGCAATAGGAAATTCATTTTCATCAACAGCTCTTTTTCCATCCACATAAAGATATTTTTTAAGCTCTTTAGCTGTTGGTATAGAAATAGCAATGGTATTGTCTTCCGAAGAGTTATTAACGATAGCAACTGTAATATCATTCTTAAAAATACCTGTTGTTAATCGAAGACCTTCTATTCCTGTAGAATCAGACTTAACAATTGTACTTCCTGTTGGAAAATAACGACACAAAAGCGACCAAGAATAGAACCAAGGTCTCATATTTTCATCAGCTGGATTGTTGCAAATCTCTGTTCCCAAACTGTTCCACATTCCCCATCTTTTCAGTTCATTTTTGTTACCCAAATCACCACAAGTATGCATCGCATCATCTAAAGCCCAGGCGGCGGCTCCTGAATAACCAGCATTCATCGATTGAATTGCTGCATCAGCCATATCAATTCCATAACTGAAATTAAACACATCCATCTGACTATCTTCACAAGCAAACGGATCTTTTTTAGTTTTGTCTTGGTTCTCTTGACCATTACGACTAAAACCTAACTCTCCAAAAATGATTTGCTTATTAACTTGTTTTGCAAATTTGGCAATATCTCCATGGTACTTCTTAAAACCTCCACTTCTCACCAAACCATATTCTGTATAGTCGTGTACTTCGTAAATTCCTACAATATCATCTAATTGCTTTGCGGTTTCTTCCACCCAACCCGAACCTGTGTATGTCGAATTTGGATTATCGTAACGTGTAACAGCATCTGGCCCTGCTATGGAAACCATTTTATCTAGCCCTTTAGCTTTTATACCTTCTACCAATAATTCAACACCAGCACGCCATTTATTAAAATCACCATTTACACTCGACCAATCGCCATTTGGCTCATTAATAAAATTGAAATATTTGATACATGTATAACCGCGAGTATTGATCAAATAATCCAAATAAGCAACTATCCCATTAATCCATTTTGGATCATCTGCACCTGAAAATTTATCTGAATGACCTTCATTTAAATCATGTACTTTATAAGGTGTACCAACTTCACCCAAAAGTACAGTTATGTTATTTTCCTGTGCATACTTCAAAATCTTCTCAACAGCTTTAACTTCAGGTGTTGAAAAATCAAGGATAGGCTCTCCTTTTTTATCAAATCCAACCAGATATCTCCAATTGGCCTGATCGAACACCCTAAATAACTTAGGCTGCATGTAATCCAATCTATGGAAATTCATATCCCATTTTTCATCGGTCATCAATTTGCCCCATTCAGCATTTTCTGTATCTGCATGCGGATATGCCGACCACTGTACACCATTACCAATAAAATCGCTTGAAATAGCTTGATCGGAATAAATACGAATAACATTTTCGTGTTGCGCTTGGCAAGAAAAAAAGAGGATCGAAATTACGATCATTAAAAATCTGTTTTGCATCTGTATCTAACTTTACTGTCTATAACTATTTAAAATCAGCCCCGCATCTACAATCAACAGAGCAACAATCAGCTTTACTTACAAGAAATGGATTTCCCTTTATTCAAACAACACGAAATAAAAGAAAACCCAATCCTCTAACAACAACTAACTAATTTATCCTTTTTTTACAAATTCCAGGATTTCTTTTACACTACAAGTAGCTAAACCAACATATTTGTCGGCTCCACCGTAATAAACATATAAGGTATCGTCAACAATTACATTACCAGTTGGAAACACACATCCTTTATAGAATCCTTCCATCTCATAATCATGTTCTGGTTGCATAATCCAATCACTAGCACGAGCAATAACTTTCGTTGGATCTTCTAAATCCAAAAGAGCAACTCCTACTCGATAATGACCTTCTCCGCCATTTTCAACACCATGATAAATAACCAACCAACCTTCATCTGTTTTTAGTGGTGGCGTACTTCCTCCAACTTTCTCTTCCCAAGTTCCATTAATTCCTGCAATAAGCAATTCACTAGGCTCATTCCACACCATCAAATCCTCAGAAAAACGAATCCAAATAGCTGGAGTATCACAACCATACTCTTCACCAATCCATTGTTTAGGGCGGTGAAGCATTACATATTTCCCATTAATTTTCTCTGGAAAAATAATCACATCACGATCATCAAGATTCGTATCTGTAACGCGACCTAAACGTCTCCAATTTTTAAAATCTTTGGTTACTGCTAAACCAGAATTTGCAATGTTATCTTTCATCACTGCAGGCGAATCAGCACCTACTTCTGGCAAAAGAATTACATCATGTGCAAATTTCCAGTATTGTCCTGGATAATGAGGACGATATGCATAGGTTACATAAAACTCATCTCCAAATTTCACAATACGAGGATCTTCAACACCACCTTGGTCAGGACCATCAACACTTGGCCCAAACGTAGGCTCATCAGAAACTCTATCAAAGTTTACTCCATCTTCACTCACTGCTGTTCCCATACGGATATAATGCTGCTCATCATCACCTGCCGCACGATACAACATGGTAAACTTACCGTTTTCGTACCATACTCCAGGGTTACAAACCACTAGGTTCTCCCAATAGTTTGTAGCATGTGGTTTTAAAATGGGATTATTTGGGTGCTTAATTAATTTCATCCGTTTATTATTTTGTTCTGAAGTCATGATTTTAGAGTTATTCAAAACTTGAACATTTTAACTCCAAAATCATGAATATTTTTTATATTAGTTTTCTTGATTCAATTAAGATTTCTGGCTTAATCCATATTTGTAAATAGGATAAATGATTCGCCTTCAAGCGTCATTTCAACACCTTTATTGAAATCTAAATTCACACTATTCTCTGCTGGTGTAGCAAATCCATTTTCATCTACAGACCCAACGAAAGTACCGTCAGCTTTTGACTTGTAGCTATACTTGTCCATGCTAACACTTGATAAGAAATCAGATTTCAAGTTGATTGGATAAGTAACGTAATGAGAATTCACTATGGCTATGGTATACTTGCCATCTTTTTCGCCCATAATTGCACGAACTCCTTTTTTATTTGGCAAGTTGATATCATAAATATCAGCGCCAGCAGGAAAGTAACGACATAGTAAAGATACTGGGTAGAAATATGGACGAATCTCCTCATCAGATGCATCACCAGTATGATCTTCACCAAGGATATTCCAGAATCCCCATCTTTTCATTTGATCAACATTATAGTTGTCATCTTTCGGGCTAACATACATGGCATCATCCATATCCCAAACCAAAGCACCAGAGAAACCAGCACGCATTGATTGAATAATCGCATCTGCCATATCAATACCATAAAATGCCTTGTAAATCATCATGTTTGAATCTTCTCCAGCATAAGGATCTGCCTCAATCAACTCCTCATTTTCAGCTTTTAAGTCTGCATCAACCTCAGTATATTTAAATCCAATCTCACCTAAGACAATTCGTTTATCGGCTGGCGTTGCATCACGATAAGCCTGAAGCATTTCAGTATAATCGCCATTACGTACAATCAATTGCTTTGGATAAACGTGAATATCGTATAAGCCAATAGCATCACCCAAATCATTCTTCGCATTGGTAATCCAATTGGTTTGATTTGTGCTTTCGAAAATTGCGATATCTGGCCCCATTAATTTTACTCCAGATAGATCGTAATTAACCATTTCGGCTACATAAGCATCCTGAGTATTCTTCCAGGCAGTATAGTTTCCATTTGCTGAAGACCAGTCTCCATTAGGCTCGTTAATGATATTAACTGTTTTAATGCATGTGTATCCCTTCTCGTTCACTAAATGATTTAAAAACTTAACAGAGTTAGCAACCCATTCGGTGTTAATTTCTTCTAAATTTCCATTTAGATAATGATGTCCCCACTCACCGTAGGTAATTTCGATATTACGACTTTGAGCATAATCCAACATTTTGAATAAAGTTGCTGTTTTGGTCGTCTCATCGTAAGTACCATTAATATCGTATGATGAATTTGCGTTCGTCATGATACGCAAAAAAGGAGGACGCATGAAATCGATTCGCTGATACAAAGTATTCCAATCAGCCTCGCTTAAAGTTTCTGCACCAATCCAATCTTGAAGACTTTCGTATCCTCCCCATTGTGCACCATTTCCAACAAAATCAGATGAAATCAAATTACTTGTAATATTGACCTCTCTGTTTTTTATAATAAAGTCCGAATTGTTGTTATCACTATCACAAGCTGTAGTAGCAAGAAATAGAGAAAGTAACCCGGTAAATAATAGTCCTGTTTTCATGATAATATTTTTAAATACCAGTTGCAGACAAATCTGCAACTGGTTATTAATTTTTTATTGCTTATTTAGATTATACCACATCTTCTTCGACATGTGAGCAACCTCTTCATAACTATAATTTGATACATCCCAGTCAAACAAGTCTGCTAAAAATTCTACTTCTGTTGTTAAAGCAACTTCTGTTTCAGTTTTTATCTCAAGAGTTAGTGTGTGCTCAACTCCACCAGCATCAGTAATTTTCACAGTTTCTCCTTCAAGAATCCATGTTCCTGTACCTGTTGGCACTTTTCTATATCTATCATTAAAATCTGTTTCTGGCCAATCGGTACCATCATAAGTAAAGTCTGCATTCAAACCATCGGTACCCGCATTGTTTTCGTAAGTTCCGTAAGGCTGTCCAGCTCCATCTTTTCCATCTACATTAAATGTGATTGTGTTATCAAGCTCTGGGTTAGCATTTGACAGATAGTTGGTTAATTTTTCAGACTTGTCCCATCCCCAGCTTTCCCAGGTAAATAAATCTGCATAAATTCCAATTTCACCAATATTCCATGTTCCAGCAATTGAAACATCACTAATATCAAGATCAATCTCCAATTTAATAGTCCACACTGCTGATTCACCAGCCTCAGAAGTAATTGTGATCTGAGTAGAATTATCAGTAGAAAAATCAAGCATTTCCGCAACAGCTTTATCTGCTGAAGCACCATAAGAAGTACCAATGCTAATAATCTCGATAGCTGACTTATCAGCACCATTATCTTCTATTTTAACTGTAACAGTTTTGTTCGCCGCATCAACTACAGCATCACCAACTTGATCTTTCACTGTTAAACCAGTAATATCATTTCCTGTTTGCAATACTCTTTCTCTTGTAAGATTGTACCACATTGGGTTCGACATGTGAGCCAATTCTTCATAAGACCAATCTGTATCACTCCAATTAAAAAGGTTTGCTAAATAAGGCAAAGCAGCTTTTAGCGTTACACCTTCAGTTTCTGCTGAAACCTCAAGATCCAATTCATGCTCAATATTGTTTTCATCAGTAATGATAACTTTATTACGTTCGAAATCACGTAACCAACTTCCACTACCCATTGGAATTTTACGGAATCTTTCATTAAAATCCCATCCTTTTCCAGCATCGCCATAGTTACCAAAAATACCGTCAGGACCCGCACTGTGTTCATAGCTCCCAAAAGGATTCCCTTTTGCATCGGCACCTTCAACAGTAAAAGTGAATACATTATCTAATTCAGGACTTAACTCAGGTAGGTAATCAGTAATTTTCTCATTCTTTTCCCATCCCCAGCTTTCCCAGGTAAACATATCGCAATACATACGAATTTCTCCAACATACCACTCGCCTTCCAAATCAGATTTAAATGGCTTCAAACTCACTTTCCAATCCAGCGTTGAACCAGATCCAGATACTACTGAAATAATTGCAGTAGTATCAGCAGTTGTAAAATCAAGAGTAGCTCCTACAGTACTTACTGAACTAGCACCATAAGCCAAATCAATACTCTTAATTTCTACATTGGAAAGGTCTGCTATGTTTTCAAACTTAGCGTAAACCTGAATCTTAGCCTCGTCAATGTCTCTCTCAATTAGTGATGTGCCAATCTGACCTTCCAATAAAAGAGATACAACATTTCTCTCCTTTTTCCATCCGTTTCCGTCCAAATCCTCCAAAGGATCTGAAGTACAGGCAGTCATAAAAACTACCAGAACTATCAAAAATATATTTAATAACTTTTTCATCGTTCTTCTTAATTAATGTTAGGATTTAAATCTAATTCACGCTGAGGGACTGGATAGAAAGCTAATGCTTCAGGAGATAATCCTGCTGCCTGCGTAACTTTTTCCTGTACGATATTTTTACGTCGTAAATCCCAAAGGCGATCTCCTTCGTAAGCCAACTCGCGCTGACGTTCCTCCACAACCAATGTACGGAACTCATCTGCAGATAGGCCCGAAAGATCAGCCAATTCGCTTACTCCAGCACGACGACGTACTGAATTGTACTGTTCTAAACCACTTGCATTAGCAGTAGCTTCGGCGTATACCAATTGAACTTCTGAATAGCGAATTAAATAAGGACGTGTACTTGTTTTATCTCCCGAAAACTCTGTATCGATATACTTTCTTGTAAATGCATAAGGAATAGTTCCATCGGCAACAGTTCCTGACGAATTGTTGTTCTCATCGTAAATTTCAGAAACAAACAATTCGGTACGACGCATATCTGTAGCTTCGTATTTTGATAGCAACTCACCAGTTGTTTGAATTACACTCCAACCATCATGAGTAGGTGAGAAAGATCCATCGGTATTTTGAAGGTAGATTGTACCACCTGCAACCCAAGGAATAAAATATTTCGACAACTTCGAGTAGTCACCTTCCTCTGTTCCTGAACGATCCATCGACAAAATGAAAATATGCTCTGATCCGTCAGGTGAATTGACATCATAAATATTTTGCAAATCAGCATCATGTGCATATTCTGATTGCTCGTTTAAAACATATCCCGAATATTCAGCAGCTTTTGCATACAAATTATCAGCACTTTCAGTAATGGCATCGTATTTAGGCACTCCACTCTCTTTTGCTGAGGCTGCAAATAAATATACCTCAGCCAACAACGCCTGAGCCGCAACTTTATCTGCACGTCCTACTACACGATTTACGTTCAAATTATCTATTGCTTTGGTTAAATCTCCAATTAAGAATGTATAAACCTCTTGCATATTTTCAGCCTGAGGTGAATTCGTTTCATTCATTTCGTCGATTAGCGAGGTTTGCAATGGCGCCAAACCGAAAGCTCTTACCACATTAAAATGATTGTATGCGCGTAAGAAATAAGCTTCGCCCAACAAACGTTTTTCGTCCTCTTCATTAAATCCTCTTCCTTCAACATTCTCAATTACTGCATTTGCTCTATTAATGGCAATGTAAGCACAACGATAATATTGCGTAAGTAGTTCATTCTGAGAATTCACTTCCCAATTTACAAATGCTTGCGCATCTGCTCCTTCATCTGCTTTTACAATGCTGTTATCGGTTGCCAATTCACATAAATAGTATGTAACAGGAGCATAACTAACCAATGTTAATGCATCATAAGCATACAATAGCGATGCTTCTGCATCTTCTACTGTTTTATAGAAATTACCTTCGGAATAAAAACCTGTTGGCTCTACCTCCAGACTTTCGCATGATACCAAGCCCATTACAAAAGCTAATCCTAATGCTATTTTATTTAATATCTTCATCTTCAAATCTTTTTAATATTGTAAATGATTCTTGAAATATTGAATTAGAATGTTAATTCAACACCCAATGTCCATTTTCTCAATTTAGGATAACCTCCCCAGTAGACTCCATCCAAACCTACTTCTGGATCGTATCCATCGAAACCAGTAATAGTAAATAGGTTGGTTGCATTCATATAGATACGTCCACGCTTGAACCATGATAGACCAAGATCTGGAATATTATATCCTAGAGATACATTTTGCAATCTTAAGTAGCTTCCATCTTCTACATACCAATCCGACATGAACAAGTTTCTACCATCGCGTAAACTTGGATATTTATTAGTAGTATTATCTTGAGTCCAACGAAGTGGCATATTTCCTGGTTCACCGAAAGCTTTGGTATTTAAAATATCCTGACCATAACTTCCGTTGAAAAGCATTGCCAAATCGAAATTCTTATAGCTTACCTGAAGATTTAAACTAGCAGTAAAATCTGGGTTTGGATCACCAATAATCGTACGGTCATTTAAATCTACTACGCCATCTTCGTTAATGTCTAGGTATTTAAATTCACCTGCTTGAGCATCTTTTCCTGTTAATCCTGCAGCTAATCCTTCAGCTTCGCTTTGAACAATTCCATCTACCTTGTAACCATAGAAAACATTAACTGCTTCGCCAATTCCCAAAATATTAGGTTTTGCACGGAAAGCTTCTATTGTATTGGCATTGAACTCGTATTTCATTCCCGTATTGGTATCAGCATTTAAACCGAAAGCCAATTCGTCACCTAGATTTACAACTTCATTTTTGTTACGAGAAAAGATTAATGTACCAGAAACCTTCCAGTCGTTCTTATTAATAACATCCGAAGCAATTGATAGTTCAATACCTTCATTTTTGATCTCTCCACCATTAACCCACATTAAGTCATAAGACGATGAAGGAGAAAGCCATCTTTCACGAAGTAAATCGTCAGTATTTTTGTTATAGTAGTCAGCAGTTACCCTTAAGCGTCTGTTAAAAAATGCGAAGTCAACTCCAAGGTTAAACTGAGTAGTTTTCTCCCACTTTAAATCTGGATTAGGAATACCAGCCCACAACTTCTTTCCTGTTTGAGAATCCCATCTTGCAATGTACCCAGGACCAATTGTAGTTTGCCAATTACCATCTGTATAGTATTGATCTTGTCCATACTGACTGTTAATCAAGTAGGTTCCAATAGGTTCTTTATTACCAGACAAACCATAACTTGCACGAACTTTTAATTCATCGAAAATCCCAAGATCTTTAATAAAATCTTCGTTGTGCATTTTATAACCTACAGCTCCCGAAGGAAAATAAGCCCACTGATTATTCGATCCAAATTTAGACGATGCATCACCACGCATGGTAAATGTTGCCAACAACTTATTATCGAAAGTATAATTTAATCTTCCGTACCATGAGTACACTACCTCTTCTGATAGAGAATTAGATACACTCTGTTTCTCAGGATTTCCTCCAGATAAATTTCCACTTCTTAAGGATTCATTCAAAAAGTCATAAGCTCTAAGACTCGAGTTACGTCCTTTAGTGTATTGATATGAAAAACCAGCCATTGCATTTAACTTGTGAACATTGTTAAATGTCTTATCAAACGTCAAGTAAGATTCTGTAACCAAATCGCTCGATTCTCCATTATCAATACCACCAGCACCATTATTAAAGGTTCCATCTTCAGTATAAACCTTAGGATTATAAAATTCTGATGTTGATCTGCTTGAATTGTAGTTAACTTGAGATTTTAATTTTAGCGAAGGTAAAATTTGAGCCTCTGCAAAAACCGAGGTTAAGAAACTAGTGGATTCATATTCATTAGATTTATTCTCGGTCAGTGCAATTGGATGTGAATAATCCTGCGTTCCAACCATATAGTATCCTTTTGTAGGATCTTCATCATTATAAACTGGAAAAATAGGGTTTCTCCAATATGCCAAACCACCATTGTTGTTTCTTTTCCCTTTTGAAAATAGGATATTTGCTCCAACAGTTAATTTGTCAAATGCCTTATGAATTACATTTAGATTTGCATTTAATTTTTCATAGTCATCGTCAATATAAACACCTTCATCAGTAAAGTATGAAGAACTAAAGCTAAACTGTGTGTTTTCATTCTGACTGCGAATTGCCACATTGGTATTATTCGAAACCGGATTACGGAAAACAACATCATCCCAACGCGTATTGTACTTCCAAGATCCGCTCTTTAATTCCGAAACAGATGGATAATACACTCCATTAGGATCATTAGCACCGATATATAAAGGAACAAATCCTCCGTTTGTTCTTGATTCGTTGCTTAATTCAGCCATCAAGACAGGATCGCGCCACAAATTTAAATCCGAAGTAAACTCCGAAATTGTGTTTTGCTGAGAAACACTCACTTCCGTTCTATTCTTAGTTCCTTTCTTTGTGGTAATCATGATCACACCATTTGCACCACGCGAACCGTAAATAGCAGTAGAAGATGCATCTTTCAATATCTCCATAGAAGCTATATCCGATGGAGCTATTTGATTGATAGCACCTGCTTTACCAATTGGAAATCCATCAACAACAACCAAAGGCTCGTTACCTTCACGATATGAACTACCACCACGAATACGAATAGTAGATCCAGCTCCCGGATCATCAGAAGATGATATTACCTGAACACCGGCACTTTGCCCTTGCAAAAGACCATCAATAGAATTGGCAGGTTTCATTGGCATCTCGTCCATCTTTACAGATGAAACAGATCCCGTTAAATCACTCTTCTTTACAGAACCATACCCAACAACCACAACTTCCTCAAGACCTAGCATGTCTTCTTCTAAAGTAATGGTCATTTCCTTATTTTCATCAACAGGAATTTCAATTGTTTTGTAACCAACAAAAGAAAATACAAGGCTTGCATTCTCGGATACAACATGTATTGTAAATTCACCGTTAATGTTTGTAACAGTACCATTTTGTGTGCCTTTTTCAACCACACTCACACCTGGGATACTTAATCCGCTTGCATCGGATACAATCCCATTTACTGATTGAGATTGAGCATTAGCTTGAAGTGTTACCGACAACAGGCAACAAAACATGATTACTAAACTCAATATCCGGTTTCTTTTTTTCATAGATATAGATTTCTCGTTTCTAATAAAATTATCGATGTTTCAAAAGTAGTACTGATCACTGTATATAATTTTACTTTTAATGTTCTTTACCTGTACTTTAATGAATTATTAATTATACAACAATTCAATACACGAGCCAATTTCCGACACAAATACCTAATATCACTAGCATTACACACACACAACGAACGATACTTTTATGAATATTTTACTATCTTTGTACAAAGATATTAATCATTTTATAACATATAACGCAAACTTTTTGATTCATGACAAGAATAGTACGTGAAATTACGCCTTTATCAGAACATGATTTTTTTATTGTTCTTGATCATCAAAATGCCAAATTCGATTTCCCAATTCATTATCATCCTGAATATGAATTAAACCTTGTTCTTCACTCCGAAGGCAAACGCATTATTGGAGATTCCATTAAAAAATATGAATCTGCAGATTTGGTACTTATTGGACCCAATACGCCTCATGCCTGGAGTGGCAGTACCGATGATGCTAGAGTTATAACCATACAATTCCAAACCAATATATTAAGCGAACAAACATTAAATAGAAAAGCAAGCCTGCCAATTAAAGATTTATTAGAAAAATCAAAAATGGGTATTTTGTTTTCCGAAGAAACGACTCACAATATAACAGATCGAATTTTAAAACTATCCGACGTTACTGGTTTTGATTCATTTCTAGACTTTCTATCAATTCTATACGATTTATCCATTTCTCGAAATCAAATGACTTTGTCTTCTCCCTCCTATGTTGAGCAGTTCGACACATCAAAAAGTAGACGAATAAAAATGGTCAATCAATTCTTGATTGAAAATCTACACAACCCAATAAGAATAAACGATGTGGCAGAAATGGTAAACATGTCTCCATCAGCTTTTAGCCATTTCTTTAAAAAGAGAACACAAAGAGCATTCTCCGATTACCTATTAGATATTCGCATTGGTCATGCTGCTAAAATACTGATAGAAACAGAGAAAAACATTTCTGAAATTTGTTTTGAAAGTGGCTTTAACAACATTTCCAACTTCAACCGATCGTTCAAAAAGCTAAAAGGCTGTACTCCAAGAGAATTTAGATCTCAACAAAAAATGATCACAAAACACTAATTTTCAACAAATAACAGTACAAGTGAAACCTTCCCTATAAATGAAACTCTTCATTTATAGGGAAGGTTTTCTTTTTTAAAACCACCAACCTCCCTTTTTTCGGCTCCTTATTTAAAACAATTCAAAATTGCACGACACATTATCCCACTTTAATTTGTGTGAAAAGCCCATCCTTAGTGTACTTTTTACAATTTCTTTATGCATACGTTTTCGCTTTTCCTAAAATCTTTTTTGACTTTTTAATAAAAAGATTTTACATTAGCGTCATGATTAGTTAGTGTTGATTTTACACTTATACATATCAACACCATCAAAACAACCAACCTAACAATGATAAAAAGAACATTAAACGACTATATTTCTGTTGATTGTGTCATTTTCGGATACAATGGGCAAGAACTTCAAGTTCTACTTGTAGATAGAACACTTACTGATGAAAAAACTGGAAAATCAGAATTTACAGATTTAACTCTTACAGGAAATCACATTTACGAAGATGAAACAATAGAACAGGCTGCTTATCGTGTATTATTTGATTTAACTGGATTAAAAAATGTATTTCTAGATCAATTCAAAACATTCGCACATCCAGAAAGATTAAAAAAAGATAATGACCGCAAATGGTTAATTCATGATGGAAGAGATCCAAACAAAAGAATCGTCTCCATTGGTTATTTTGCTTTACTAGCAACCCAAAGTATTACACTTGAATGGAAAGGTAGAAATGTAAAGTGGGTTCCCGTTTCAGAAGTTGGAGAACTAGCCTTCGATCATAATCAAATACTAAACGAAGCCTTAATTGCCTTGCGCAATAAAATTAAGCAAGAACCTATCGGTTTCGAATTACTTCCTGAAAAATTTAGCCTTACACAATTACAAAACATATACGAAGTAATCTTAAGCACTGAATTAGACAAAAGAAATTTCAGAAAGAAAATTGCACGTATGAAATACCTAATTCCCACAGACGAGAAACAAACGGGAGTATAGCACACAAACCTGCTCGTCTTTACGTTTTTAGCAGAGATGTTTATGAAAAAACAAAAAAGGAATTATTTGATTTCACAGTCTAAAAGAAAGAAATGTCAGATTCATATAAAATATCAATAAAAGAAAAATTAGGCTATGCTTTAGGCGATGGGGCAGCAAACATTGCTTGGAGAGGTGTGGCTACATTTCTTTTTATTTTTTATACCGATGTTTTCGGGATTAATCCTGCAGCAGTTGGTTTACTAATGCTAGTGGCCCGCTTTTCTGATGGGATTAGTGACGTCTTAATTGGCATTGCTGGTGATCACACCAATACAAAGTATGGCAAATTCAGACCTTGGATATTGTTTACAGCAATTCCCTTAGGCGTCATTTTATCTTTACTTTTCACGGCTCCAAATCTAGGCCCAACAGGCAAAATTATTTACGCCTACGTCACCTATATTTTCTTCACCTTAATCTATACGGCAAATAATATTCCATACGGAGCATTAATGGCTGTAATGACTGGTGATGACAAAGAAAGAACGAGTATAGGATCGTACCGAATGGTAGGTGCTTTTGCTGGTGGAATGTTAGTTCAAGGCGCTTTGCTTTATCTAGTTGCACACTTCGGAAACATCAATCCAGATATTCAAGTTAATGAACTTCTAAATGATAAATTTCAGGTTGTCGTTTCAGCTCCTGCAGATGTTGAAAATGTAAATATCAAAACGAAAGATGGAATCGCTAAATTTTCCTGGGAAGGAATTAAAGATACCTTAACACATGATAAAAGTTTTTCAGTAGAAGCTAACAAACCATATTCATTTATCGTTTCAGGTGAAAAAAACCTATCAAAAGAAAAAATTGTAATTATCGATCAAAAAAGTGGTTACAGCTACTCAATATATTTAATGTCTGCTTTTTTGGCTTTTTTCATGTTCATAACTTTTTGGAGCACCAAAGAAAGAGTTCAACCTCCTAAAGCGCAAAAAAGTAATTTAAGAAAAGATTTAAAAGATCTAATTCAAAATAAACCATGGTTGGTGTTGCTAACAATTGGTTTACTTTTCAGCATCTACAATTCGATAAAACAAGGTATCGTAGTAATCTATTTTACGCATTACTTGCACAATCAACTCTTAGCTGCATCATTTATGGTCGCATTAATGTTTGCATCAATTGCTGGTGCCATGATTACTGCACCCCTAAGTAAAAAACTAGGCAAGAAAAAGCTCTTTATCTATGCATTGATATTCTCAGGACTCGTAAATGCATCCATTATATTTTGTGGTCCCAACGACATTAGTGCCATTTTCATATTAGGTATCGTATCCGAATTTGCTTCAGCAATATTTCCAACGCTATTTTTTGCAATGCTTGGTGATGCCGCCGACTATTCAGAATTTAAAAATGGACGACGTGCGACTGGCTTGATTTATTCTGCTGGTTCATTCGCAACCAAATTTGGAGGAGGCGTGGCAGGTGCAATCATTGGATTTGTATTGGCAGCCTTTCACTATAGCGGACAAGATCATGTGGCCATTCAAGGAGCAATTCCTGGTATTAAAATGCTAATGAGTTGGATACCTGCAATCATTGCAATTCTAGGCGCAATTTTCATGACAATTTATCCATTGAATCAAGGCAAAATGGATGAGATCACGAAAGAATTGCAAAGCCGTAGGTTACAGAATAAATAATAAAGACGAATACAAGAAGTGTAACATACACTTTATAGAATAAACATTTTAATTGAAGTATTATGAAGTACGGTTTCTTTGATGACACCAACAGAGAGTATGTGATTACATCACCAAAAACACCTTTTCCATGGATCAATTACCTTGGAAACAAAGACTTTTTTGGATTGATATCAAATACAGCGGGAGGATACACTTTTTATAAAGATGCGAAATTTAGAAGGTTAACTAGATATCGTTACAATAACGTGCCTGTAGATATGGGCGGGCGTTACTACTATATAAAAGATGAGGAGTGCACTTGGAATCCAGGTTTTAAACCAACTCAAACAGAACTAGACAAGTATGAGTGTCGTCACGGCCTTAGCTATACTCGTTTTTTAAGCAGTAAAAATGGACTTTCTTCCAACTTACTTTGCTTCATCCCTCTTGACTACATGGGAGAAGTACATCTGTTAAAACTAAAAAACGAAACCGATAAAGTAAAGAAAGTAAAGCTTTTCTCGTTCGCAGAATGGTGCCTTTGGAATGCTGAAGATGACATGACCAATTTTCAACGAAACCTATCAACAGGTGAAGTAGAAGTTGAAGGATCTGCACTTTACCACAAAACAGAATACAAAGAGAGAAGAAATCATTACGCATTCTTTTCAGTAAATTCTGAAATAAATGGTTTTGATACCGATCGCGAAAGCTTTATTGGTATGCACAATGGATTTGATAAACCACAAGCAATTGAAAACGGCAAAGCCGGAAACAGTATTGCTCATGGATGGTCGCCAGTTGCATCTCATTACATCGAAGTAGAATTACAACCTGGAGAAGAAAGGGAGTTTGTTTTCATTTTAGGATATGTAGAGAACAAAGACGAAGAAAAATGGGCTTCTAAAGGAGTAATCAACAAAGAGAAAGCCAACGCTATGATGGCTCAGTTTAATACTACTGAGAAAGTAAATGCCGCTTTCGCTGATTTAGAAACTTACTGGTCTAAACTGCTTGACAAATTCAATTTGGAGAGTCAAGAAACGGAGCTAAATAGAATGGTTAGCATTTGGAATCAATACCAATGTATGGTCACCTTTAACATGTCGAGAAGTGCAAGTTTCTTCGAAAGTGGAATCGGTCGTGGCATGGGGTTCAGAGATTCTAATCAAGATATTATTGGCTTCGTCCACCAAATTCCAGCAGAAGCAAAACAACGAATTTTAGATATTGCAGCTACTCAATTTGAAGATGGCGGATGTTATCACCAATATCAACCACTAACAAAAATGGGGAATCATGCCTTAGGAGGCGATTTTAATGATGATCCGTTGTGGTTAATCTTATCTGTAACATGCTATATCAAGGAAACAGGTGATTTCAGCATTCTGGATGAAATGGTTCCTTTCGATAATGATGAATCAAAAGCACAATCTTTGTTTCATCACCTAAAAGTATCTTTCAATCATGTTGTGAATAATTTGGGACCTCATCAATTGCCATTAATCGGTCGTGCCGATTGGAATGATTGCTTGAATCTAAACTGTTTCTCAACAAATCCGAACGAATCGTTCCAGACCACAGGAAACAAAAAAGGAAGAACTGCTGAATCGGTAATGATTGCAGGATTATTCGTCGTGTACGGAAAAGAATTCATTAAGCTTTGCGAACGAATTGGTAATACTGAAGAAGCGAATAAAGCCAATGTGCATGTTGAAGCAATGACTGAATCAATAAAAAAACATGCTTGGGATGGCGATTGGTTTCTTAGAGCCTATGATTACTACGGTAAAAAAGTTGGTTCAGAAGAAAACGAGGAAGGTAAAATTTTCATCGAATCTCAAGGATGGTGCACCATGGCTGAAATTGGAAAAGAAGAAGGCATGATGGAAAAAGCATTGGATAGCGTTAAAGAACGATTGGATACTCCTTTTGGAATTGTGCTAAACAATCCAGCATTTACCGAATACAAAATTGAATACGGTGAAATCTCAACTTATCCTGCCGGATACAAGGAAAACGCCGGAATTTTCTGCCACAACAACCCTTGGATAGTTATTGGCGAGGCACTATTGGGAAGAGGTGATCAGGCTTGGGAATATTTCCGTAAAATATGTCCTTCATATCTAGAAGAAATTAGTGAATTGCATAAAGTTGAACCCTATGTATACTGCCAAATGGTAGCTGGAAAAGATGCATTTAAACCTGGCGAAGGAAAAAACAGTTGGCTAACAGGTACCGCATCTTGGAATTTTTATGCGATAACTCAATACATTTTAGGTATTCAACCCGACTACGATGGATTAAGAATTGATCCATGTATTCCTAAGGAATGGAAAGAATACACCATAACCCGTGAATTTCGTGGTGTAAGCTATGAAATTAAAGTATTGAATCCTGATGGAAAAAATAAAGGTGTTAAATCTATTGAGATCGATGGAACTATGGTGAATGATAACATCATTCCAATTTTAAAATCAGGGACACATAAAGTAACGGTTATTCTAGGATAATAAATACAACGAGATGAATATTAAAGACTATAAAATATATACTTTTCTACTTGCTGTTTTATTGACAGCGGTTGCTTGCTCTAATCAAAAAATGGATGAGCCTGTTCCTGCAAACGCACAACTCATCCTTGCCAATCAAGTTGGATATGAAAACAATGCTCCTAAAAAAGCAATGGTCAGAAAAAGTGCCAATCTGTTTCAAATCAAAAACAGTGAAGGTAAAATCCTACTTGAAAAAGCTACTGGATCAAAACAGTATTGTTCATTGTCAGGTGACACAATTCAATCTATTGATTTTTCAGAATTAACAGACAAGGGAACGTATTATATTGTAGTTAATGATAGCATCATCTCAAATAAAATAATCATAACAGAAAGGCCTTATGCGAAACTTGCAAAAGCTTCGCTTAAGTCTTTCTACCTGAATCGCTCGGGAATAGAAATTGACAGTTTACATGGTGGCAAATGGGCACGCCCAGCTGGCCATCCAGATACAATTGTCTATTATCACTCTTCTGCAGCAGATAAAAATCATCCTGAAAACAGTATTATTTCATCTCCAAAAGGTTGGTATGATGCTGGCGATTACAATAAATACATTGTAAACAGTAGTATTTCAACTTACACAATGCTTTTGTCTTATCATTTATTTTCGGAATACTTCAACGAAGTAAACTTAAACATTCCGGAATCTAACAATACAATTCCTGATATTTTAGACGAAGCCTTGTACAATTTGAGATGGATGATGACAATGCAAGATTCTTTTGATGGTGGTGTTTATCACAAACTAACGACCAAAAAATTCGAAGATTTTGTAATGCCACACAAGGCGATAAACAAGAGGTATTTGGTTCAAAAAAGCACAACGGCAGCTCTCGATTTTGCAGCTACCATGAGCTACGCTTCTCGAGTATTTAGTGATTTTGAAACTCAATTACCTGGATTAGCCGATTCTTGTTTGATCCAATCAAAAAAAGCATGGAACTGGGCAATTAAAAACCCAAATGAAATTTACGATCAAGACGCTGACATTTCAACTGGAGCTTATGATGATACCAATTTAAAAGATGAATGGTTTTGGGCTGCTTCCGAAATGTATTTAGCAACAGAAGAAAAGAGCTACTTGAAGCATCTAAATTCATCAAAATTAGAAGTTTCAACACCTGGTTGGAGAGACGTTGCAACATTGGGCATTTCCTCCTTACTAACATCTAACAAAAGAGAAGAGTTTAAAACAATCGAAACTCAATTTCTTGCACATACAGATGAGTTAATTCGGAAAGAAGAAAAGTCTCCTTACCATATCGCAATTAACAAATACGAATGGGGAAGCAATTCTGAATTTGCCAATCAAGGCGTAATGAAATTACTTGCACACCAAATAACTAAGAATTCCAAATACCTGAACTCAGCAAGAGAAAGTTTAAATTATTTGCTTGGCCGAAATACAACAGCTTATTGCTTTGTGACAGGTTTTGGTTCTTTATCGCCAATGAACATCCATCACCGACCATCCGCAGCCGATGCTGTTGTTGAACCGGTACCAGGATTTCTTGTAGGTGGACCAAACCTAATTGTTCTTAACGATTGTGGACCTGAAATCATCAGATCTACTTACCCTGCAAAATCATATATTGATGAGCAATGTAGTTATTCAACCAACGAAATTGCAATCAATTGGAATGCGCCACTAGTTTTCTTAACCTTTGGAATGGATGCCTATGATAAAAAATAAAAATGCCGAAAAGAAAAGTTGGTCCTCTCCTTTCGGCAAATAACTCATTTGTTAATACGCTAATGAATCATCGCAAATTTATGAAAAAAAAAGACAAATATGGGCAGGAATGTACTAAGCGATTAGAACTGAAACATTATGAGAAGATAGACTTTTATCAAGTTTTATTCTTTGATGCTCCCGAAAACGATTTCAATAGCCATTGACAACCAATTAATCAACACAAATAATATTGAAAAATCTCACTAAAAACTACTATTGATGAAATACTATCAATCAATACGAATAATCAATAAAAGTCCATAAGGATATGTTGGTCCTCTCCTTTTGGAATTAAATCATAATACGCTAATGAATCAATTTAATTTTATGAAAAAATCTGAAAATTTTAATGCTCCCTCACATTGCCTACAAACAGGGAAGCAAAAAAAGAGTAACTGGCTTCTTAAGCCAACAATGCTACTACTGATGGTCCTTTGCAATGTAGCCATCATATTTGGGCAGAACTCAAACAAAGAAATATCTGGAAAAATTTCAGATTCATCTGGTTTTGGTTTGCCTGGAGTTAATATATCTCTTAAAGGTACAACTACAGGTACTGTATCCGACATTGACGGAAATTATACCATTTTCGCTAGTGCTGAAGATGTAATTGTGTATAGTTTTATTGGTTACACCAGTCAAGAAATTCTTGTTGCTGATCAAGTACAGCTTAATGTAATTATGCTTGAGGATGCAATAGGCATGGATGAAGTTGTGGTTGTTGGATATGGTGTGAAAAAGAAAAGCTTAGTAACTGGATCTATTTCTAGTATTAAATCGGAGGATATCCAAAACGTTCCAGTTTCAAGAGCCGATCAAGCTATTCAAGGTAAAACTGCTGGTGTTTCTATCCTGTCAACATCAGGATCTCCAGGTGCTGGAGCAAAAATCAGAATTCGTGGTGTCAACTCAAATGGAAATTCAAATCCTTTGTTTATTGTTGATGGTATGAAAACTGGTGATATCAATAACATTGACCCTGCTGACATTGCATCTATGGAAGTTCTTAAAGATGCTGCTTCTGCTGCTATTTATGGTACAGAAGGTGCAAATGGTGTTATCTTAATCACAACAAAAACGGGTAAGGCTGGATCATCTAAAATCTCTTACGACTTTCAGTACGGATTCCAATCATCAAGAAGTGATATGGAAGTAATGAACGCAAGTGAGTATCAACAATGGATGCAAGAATCTGGCGCCGGTACCGTAACCTTAAATGGTACTGATACAGATTGGCTAGATGAAATTTTCGAAGTTGCTCCAATGCAAAAGCATCACTTAAGCTTTTCTGGTGGTAGTGAAAAAACAACTTATCTAATTTCTGGATCATACTATGGTCAAGACGGTATTGTTGGTGGAGACAAAGCGAAATACGAACGTTTTACTGCACGTGCAAACGTAAAAAGTCAACTTAAAGATTGGTTAGAAGTAGGAAACAACTTTAGTTTTTCTCACTCCAAGCAGAAATATATTGGTGAGGATGATGAGTATCGTGGAGCAGTTAACTTTGCACTTCTTCTTGATCCTCTAACTCAAACAACTTACGATGGTACTCCACAAAGAGTTCAAGATTTATTGGATGGTGGAAATACGATTCTACAGAATAGTAATGGTAAATATTACGGCCTACCAGAGTATGTTACAGGTGAAACAGCAAATCCATTAGCTTTACTTGATACTTATAGAAATAACATTGTTCAAGATAAAATTCTTGGAAATGTTTATGCCACTATTAAGCCTGTAAAAGGATTAACTTTTACATCTAGAGCCGGTCTTGATTTGACTTATCAGACGGATCACTCTTGGGCTCCTAAATATTATTTCTCTGCAGAAAGTCAAAACTCTGATACCTATGTAGATGATAATATCAACAAATGGTACACATGGTTATGGGAAAATTTTGCTTCTTATAACAAAACATTTGGCGATCATGACTTTACTGTTTTAGCAGGTTATTCAGCTGAAGAATATCAAGCACCTGATTACACAATGCATTCTGCTCCACTTATTAAAGAAGGTGACCAATATGCATACCAAGGTTATACTACTTCAAATGAATTTGATCGTACAGGTGGTGGGTATGTAAACCACACTATGACCTCTTTCTTTGGTCGTTTATCATACAACTACCTTAACCGATATATGTTAGAAGTTTCACTTAGACGTGATGCTGCTGATGTATTCCCAGTTGATAATCAAGCAGCTGTTTTCTCTGCTGTTTCTGCGGGTTGGACTATTTCTGAAGAAGATTTCTTTGACTTTCAAGGTATTGATTATTTAAAATTAAGAGCTAGTTGGGGAGAAAACGGAAGTCGTTCTAATATCCCAGGTAACGAAGGTCAAGAATTTTATGTTTTTGGCGCTCAATATCCAGGAGCTGATGATGTATATCAACCAGGAGCTGAAATTGACAAGTTAATTAATCCTGATCTTAAATGGGAAACTACAGAACAATTAGATATTGGTTTTGACTTAAGAGCCTTGAGCGGAAAATTATCTTTCGCTATGGATTATTATAATAAAACAACAAAAGATCTTTTAACGACAGGTTCGGGACCTTTATCAACAGGTAATGATTTCCCAATTATGAATGTTGGTGATGTAACTAATAAAGGTTTTGACTTTGAATTGGGATACAACAATAGAGATCACGAATTTAAATACAGTGTAAATTTAAATTTATCTACTCTTGATAACGAAGTAACAAGACTTGACGTTGATTCTCCAGTAAAAGGTGATAACTTACGTGGTCATGATTTAACATGGTTCGAAGAAGGTCTTCCTATTTGGTACTTTAAAGGTTATAAAACCAATGGTATTGATCCTACAAATGGTGATGTTATCGTTGTAGATGTTAATAAAGATGGTGAAATATCTGATGCAGATCAGACTTACATTGGTGATCCTCATGCAGACTACCTTTATGGAGCAACATTTAATGCTCAATACAAAGGTTTTGACTTTAACCTGTTCTTACAAGGCTCGCAAGGGAATGATGTGTTTATGGGTTGGTTCCGTTCTGACAGACCATTCTCAAACAAGCCTAAGTTTATGTTTGACGATCGTTGGACTCCATCAAATACTAATGCGAGTCGTCCTGCTGCAAACAATTCAAGCGACTATGTTTATCGTAGTGACTTAATGGTTTCTGATGGATCATATATGAGAATTAAACAAATTCAAGTTGGGTATACTTTACCATCAGACATCCTGCAAAAAACAGGTATTGATCGTGCTAGAGTATTCGTTTCACTTGACGACTTTTTCACTTTTACAGATTACGAAGGTTTAGATCCTGAAGCTGGTAGTTCAAATAACGCTAGACAAGGTGTTGATCGTGGATTATATCCAATTGCCGGTAAAGTAATTTTTGGTGTATCGCTAAACTTTTAATTTTAAAATCGTAACAAATGAAATATTCAAAATATTATAAATTCATACTAGGTCTAGCCATTGCTTTTGCTAGTACTTCGTGCAACGAAGATAGCTTTCTTGATATCGAACCTAAAGGGAAACTATCAAGTGATACTTATTTAGAAACTGAAGAAGAGGTAAAAACAGTTGTGGTAGGAATCTACAATTCAATGCAACACAATTTCTCAAGCGGTTCATGGGCAAGTGTTTATTTTATCAAAAACCTGCCGGCTGATGATTGCTTAGCTGGTTCTTCTGAAGGTGATCAGACAGAATATCAAAACATTGATGATTTTGCTATTCAAACAACCAATGCAAAAATTGAAAGCATCTGGACCAATTTTTACAAAGCAATTAGTTCTGCGAATACAGTAATTAATTTAGTAGAACCAGATACGGATGCAAAAAAAGAGTTAATTGCTGAGGCAAAAGCATTAAGAGCTTATACCTATTTTGAAATGGTTACTCTATTTGGAGGTGTACCATTGATGACTATTAACCCAGCTGATCCTTCAGAGTACCATCTTCCTAGAGCTACTGCTGCTGAAGTTTATACTCAAATTGAGAAAGATTTTTCTGAAGCAATTCCCGATCTTCCTTTAAAAAGTGAGTACAGTGCTGCTGACAAATATCGTTTTTCAAAAGGAACTGCACAGGCTTATTATGGGAAAGCTCTTCTTTATCAGAAAAAATATGGAGAAGCTGCAACTCAATTGGGCAATGTTATTAGCAGTCTTGAGTTCGACTTGGAACCAAATTTTGCCGATGTTTGGACAAAAGAGACTGAATTTGGACAAGAATCATTATTCGAAATTTCTTATACTTCACAAGAATCTTATGATTGGGGTAACTTCCCTTGGGGCGGAGGCAACGAAAACAATATCGAAGCTCAGCTACAAGGCCCTCGTAGTAACCTATTTAATCTTTCTGGATCTTCTCTTGATGTTGCAAACGGATGGGGATTCAATATGCCAACCTCTAAAATTGGTCAAGCTTATATAGACGCAGGAGATACTGAACGTGGAGATGCAACTGTTATGTCGGCTGCTGATTTCATAGCAACAGGCGGCGTAATCGAAGATCCAAATGCTCATGACTATGAAGGTTATATGCGTATGAAGTATGTTACCAAAGCATCAGAAACAAGCGAAAGTGGAGTTGCAGAACTAAACTATACCATTAACTGGCGTTTAATGCGCTATGCTGACGTATTGCTTATGGCTGCAGAAGCTTATCACTTTTCAACCCAAGATGGATTAGCATTAATCGAATTAAATAAAGTTCGTGATCGTGCAAATTTAGCAGACATTACAGCTTCTGATGATATCTTTCAAGCAATTGTAACTGAAAGACAATTGGAATTGGCATTTGAAGGTAGCAGATATTGGGATTTAGTTCGTTGGGATTTAGCAAGTCAAGAAATGAGTGGCATAGGATTCCAAGCCAACAAACATGAATTGTTCCCAATTCCTCAAAATGAAATTATCGCAAATAATTCAATTGACGAAACAGATCAAAACCCTGGATACTAATTATCATTTATATTGAAATTTGAATCATAAAAAAAGACTACCCTTATTCAGGGTAGTCTTTTCCAAATTCATTAGAATATAGAAAATCAAAACTATGAAAAGATTCATCCCGGTTATTGCATTTGCTTTTATAGCATGTTCGCAGCCAAATAAGAAAGAAAATACAAACTCTAGTATTGAGTTTAGTGCAGAAGGAAAAACCGTAACAGTGATTACTACTGCTAAGGATACAGATCTTAGATTAACACAAACCGCACAGGCTCAATTCAAGAATACAAAACAAGCTCTGGAAACCGAAAATTCCATATTCGTTAATCCAAACAACACATTTCAAACATTCATAGGAATTGGTGGAGCGATAACTGATGCTTCTGCTGAAGTATTCGCAAAACTTTCAAAAGAAAAACAAGAAGAATTAATTTCTGCCTATTATGGCAAAGAAGGTATTGCTTATACCTTACTACGCACGTCTATTCACAGCTGCGATTTTAGTAGTGGCAGCTTCACATATATCCAAGAAGGAGACAAAGAATTAAAAACCTTCTCAATAGAACATGACAAACAGTTTCGTTTGCCAATGATCAAACGAGCAATTAAAAAAGCTGGAGGATCAATGCTATTTTATGCTAGCCCATGGAGTCCTCCTGCATTTATGAAGGATAATAAAAACATGCTTCAAGGTGGAAAACTATTACCTGAATACTATGATATTTGGGCAAAATACTATGCTAAATTCATCAAAGCATACGAAAAGGAAGGCATTCCTGTTTGGGGTGTAACAATTCAGAATGAACCAATGGCCGTTCAACGCTGGGAATCTTGTATTTACACAGCCGAAGAAGAAAGAGATTTTCTTAAAAATCATTTGGGTCCGATATTAGAAAAAGAAGGACTTGGAGATAAAAACATTGTGGTATGGGATCACAACAGAGATTTAATTACCCACAGGGCAAATACTATTTTTGATGATGCAGAAGCATCTAAATATGCATGGGGAACAGGTTTCCACTGGTATGAAACCTGGCGAGGTGGAGAACCAATGTTCGATAATTTGCAAAAAATACAGGAAGCTTATCCTGACAAGAAATTACTATTCACTGAAGGTTGTAACGAAAGTTTCAATCCTGCTAAATATCAATATTGGCCTAATGCCGAACGATACGGTCGTTCAATGATTAATGACTTTAACCGAGGAACCGTTGGATGGACCGATTGGAATATTCTTTTGGATGAAACGGGAGGACCAAATCATGTTGGAAATTTATGCTTCTCTCCTATTCATGCCGACACTAAAACAGACAGCATAATTTATACACCATCTTATTACTACTTGGGGCATTTCTCAAAATTTATCCGCCCAGGAGCCAAAAGAATAAGTACGGTTTCAAGTGTTAGTTTTTTAGAAAGCACATCCTTTGTAAATGAAGATGGAAAAATTGCTACAGTTGTTATGAATCAATCAGAAGAATCAATAAATTACCAGCTTTATGTTGGAGCCAATCAAGCTGTAAGCATAAATATTCCAGCAAGAGCAATACAAACGATCAGATACTAAAAATTCAATAAACCCACCAACCATTCAAAACCATAACTCACATTACATGAATAAATTACTATTTACATTTTTCTTATTTACCCTAATCAGTTCGAATCAAATTTTTGCCCAAAACAGCTCACAATCAATGGACCGTAAAATTGAAAATATTATAAAACAACTCACCTTGAAAGAAAAGTTGGACATGTGTCATGCACAGTCTAAGTTTAGCTCAAAAGGAGTAGCTCGTTTGGGAATACCAGAACTTTGGATGTCTGACGGACCACATGGTGTGCGAGCTGAAATAGATTGGGATAGTTGGAATCATGCTGGCTGGACAAATGATTCCTGTACTGCATTTCCTGCCTTAACTTGTTTGGCGGCCACCTTTAATACCGAATTATCCTACAAATACGGAAAAGCAATTGGAGAAGAAGCTAGATATCGCAAGAAAGACATCCTCCTTGGTCCTGGTGTTAATATTTACAGAACTCCCCTTAATGGAAGAAATTTTGAATATATGGGAGAAGATCCATATCTAGCTACCAAAATGGTGGTTCCTTACATTCATGGAGTTCAGGAAAACGGAGTCGCGGCTTGCGTTAAGCACTATGTTTTAAACAATCAGGAACACTGGAGAGATCATATTAATGTTGAATTAAGCGATAGAGCCTTATACGAAATTTACTTGCCAGCATTTAAAGCTGCTGTTCAGGAAGGCGAAGTGTGGAGTATAATGGGAGCCTACAATCAATTCAGAGGACAGTATTGTTGTCACAATGAACTATTAGTTAATAAAATATTAAAAGGAGATTGGGCTTTCGATGGTATTTTGGTTACCGACTGGGGAGCTACTCATGACACCAAGCAAGCTGCTCTTTATGGCTTAGATATCGAAATGGGAACAGGGACCGATGGGTTAACAAGCTCATTAAAAAATGCTTACGACAACTATTTCATGGCTCATCCTTTGCGTAAAATGGTTGAATCAGGAGAAATTGATGAATCGGTTATTGATGAAAAGGTAAGCCGTATTCTTCGTTTAATGTTCAGAACAAATATGGACAAATCTCGTCCGTTTGGCAGTATGAATAGTCAGGAACATTTTAATGTAGCTCGTGAAATTGCACAGGAAGGAATTGTACTGCTTAAAAATGAAAATAATACCTTCCCTATTGATCCCGAAAAGGTACAAACCATAGCAGTAATTGGTGAAAATGCTACTAAAATGATGACAATTGGTGGAGGTTCTTCAGAATTAAAAACCATTCATGAAATTTCACCTTTGGAGGGAATTCAGAAACGATTCAAAAATGCAAAAATTTTGCATGCAATGGGATATGCTTCTGGACCGTCAGTTTATGGTCGTGTTGTAGAATCAAAATTAAACGCCGATTCATTACAAGTCGAAGCAATAAAAGTGGCAGCTAAAGCAGATATCGTTCTTTTCGTGGGCGGTTTAAACAAAAACCATCATCAGGATTGTGAAGGAGATGACCGTAAACATTTTTCATTACCTTTTGGACAAGATGATTTACTGAATAAAATAATAGCGGTAAATAAAAACACAGCTGTTCTTCTGGTAAGTGGAAATGCTGTTGAAATGCCTTGGCTATCAAAAGTAAAAGCTGTTGTACAAACTTGGTATTTGGGTAGCGAAGCTGGAAATGCAATTGCTGATATACTTTCTGGAGATGTAAACCCATCTGGCAAACTGCCATTTTCTTTCCCTGTAAAACTGGAAGATAATGCTGCACATGCATTTGACGAATTCTCTTACCCTGGCGATGGTACAAATCAAGAATACAAGGAAGATATATTGGTTGGTTACCGTTGGCACGACACAAAAAAAATAAAACCTCTCTATGCTTTTGGTTTCGGATTGTCTTACACTTCTTTTGAAATATTGAATGTGAAATCCGACAAGCGTTCTTATGGTAAAGAAGATTCTATTACCGTCTCTTGTGAAATTCGAAACATTGGTAAAATAAAAGGAAACGAAGTCATTCAAGTATATGCAAATGATGTCAAAGCTTCTGTTTTACGACCTCTAAAAGAATTAAAGGCATTTAAAAAAGTGAACTTAAATCCGGGAGAAACAAAAATAATTACCCTAATAATACCAACTAAAGATCTTGCTTTCTTTGATGATTCAATTATGGATTGGAATTTGGAGAAAGGTGATTTTAAGCTAATGGTAGGTGTGTCTTCACGAGACATTGAGAAAACAATATCAATTGAAGTTAACTAAGATCAAACGCCATAAAAAAGTCACTAAAATGACAAAAACAATATACCTCATAATACTCTCACTACTTATACTTTCATCGTGTAATAAAGAGAAAAGCAACTTATCCGAAGAAGATAAATTTGTATCTAAACTTCTGGATAACATGACCCTTTCTGAGAAAATAGGGCAATTAAATCAATATACCAGTCATTGGGAAATGACAGGACCTGCTCCACAAAATAGTGAATCGCAAAATCGACTAGAGCAAATAAAGAATGGTGACGTTGGGTCGATGCTAAATGTAACAGGTGCAGATGCAACTCGTAAAGCTCAAGAATTAGCCATTAAAAATAGCCGTTTAGGCATTCCCTTAATCTTTGGTTACGATGTCATTCACGGTTACCAAACCATGTTTCCCATTCCTTTAGCTGAAGCCTCATCTTGGGATACAGAAATTGTTAGACTATCAGCCCAAGTAGCCGCAAAAGAAGCTTCTGCCGCAGGTCTGCATTGGACTTTTGCACCCATGATGGATGTAGGTAGAGATGCGCGCTGGGGAAGAGTTATGGAAGGTTGTGGTGAAGATCCGTATTTAGCAAGCGTTTTATCTGTAGCTCGCATTAAAGGTTTTCAAGGAGAGGATTTAGCTGCAAAAAATACCATTGCTGCTTGTGCTAAACACTTTGCTGGCTATGCATTCTCAGAATCTGGTAGAGATTACAATACGGTAGAAATAAGCCCTTACACGCTTCACAATATTGTTTTACCACCTTTCAAAGCGACAGCCAATGCAGGTGTTGCTACTTTTATGAATTCATTTAATATTATCAATGGAACCCCTTGTACAGCAAATGAATATTTACAGCGCACCTTACTCAAAGAGCAATGGAATTTTAAAGGGTTTGTTGTTTCTGATTGGGCAAGCCTTAAAGAAATTTCGATTCATGGTGCAGCTGAAAACCTAAAGGAAGCAACTTCTCTTGCCATAAATGCTGGTAGCGATATGGATATGGAGTCTAATGGCTACATAAAGCACCTCAAAGAACTTGTTGAAGAAGGAAAAGTTGATGAAAGTTTAATTGATGATGCCGCAAAACGCATTTTAAAAATTAAATACCAACTCGGTTTGTTCGAAGATCCTTATCAATACTCAAATATTGAACGAGAGAAAATAGAAATTTATAGCGAAGAAAACAGAGCAATTGCTCGAAAAGTTGCTCGTCACTCAATGGTACTTCTTAAAAACAAAGAACAACTCCTACCCTTATCCAAACAAGTAAAGTCGATTGCCCTTATTGGGCCAATGGCAAATAGTAAGGATATTCCTTTGGGAAGCTGGAGAGCCAAAGCAATCAAAAACTCCGCAGTTTCTCTTTTGGAAGGCATTCAAGCAAGTGTATCAGCAAAAACAAAAATTAATTATGCAAAAGGTTGCGATCTAACAACAGGAGATCGAAATTTCAGACAAGAACTAACCTTTAAGAAGGATGACAATTCTAAGTTTTCTGAAGCTATTAAAGCAGCACAGAAATCTGAAGTTGTAATCATGGCAATTGGCGAAGATTGCTTTCAATCAGGGGAAGGAAGAAGTCAAACCAATATTACATTAAAAGGAGAACAAATGGCACTGTTTAATGCTGTTCTTAAGGTAAATGAAAATATTGTTGTAGTTCTGATGAATGGACGTCCATTGGCTATTCCTGAATTATCTGAAAAAGCACCTGCAATTTTGGAAACGTGGTTTGCTGGATCGGAAGCAGGAAATGCTATTGCAGATGTTTTGTTTGGAGATTACAATCCATCTGGTAAATTAACTATGTCATTTCCCAGAAATGTTGGACAGTGCCCTATTTATTACAATTACATGAACACTGGCAGACCGACTTCTACTAATAATGTATTTTGGTCGCACTATACCGATTCTCCAAATACACCTTTATATCCTTTCGGATATGGTTTGAGCTATACAAATTTTGAATATGGAGAACTTACATGCAACATAGCAAGGATCACAAAAAATGATTCAATCGAAGTAAAGCTTTCTATTACCAATTCAGGAAAATTCGATGGCGAAGAAATTGTACAATTATACATTCAAGATCCCAAGGCTAAATATGCTCGCCCGGTTAAAGAACTTAGAGCTTACAAGAAGGTTCTGCTTAAGAAAGGTGACAGCAAACAAATAAGCTTTTCATTAAACCCATCTGATTTAGGGTATTATTCTCCTGATGGTGAATTTTTAATTGAATCTGGAACTTATCACATTTTTGTTGGAAAAAATTCTGTTGAGGTACAAAAAATCAGTTTTACCTTAAAAGAATAGTTAGATAGATTAGTTATGTGCTAAAAATGGTGGAAAACGACTTTGTTTTCCGCCATTTTTTTCTCTCTCTCCTCTCTAACATTACAATTCCGATTAAACATTAATAAAAGATTAATTTTCTTTAAATTTTATTTCCCTAATCCTGAACCTCTTGAAAAATAAAATATGTTAAAGTCATTTAAATTCACCTTTTTCATTTCCTAAGCTTAGATTTTTTGCTTATTTTCAAGGTAGAAAGATTAATCATTTATGGCTTTGCAAGGCCAAAAGCGCGCGAGTAGAAAGAACCGGTTTATATTTAACAGAATATTAACTTATGCAATTTAATGCATATTAAATATAGGAGGAATTGTGATGAACATGAAAATGCAATCCGTAGGATTTAAAGCAGATAGTAAACTAGAGGCTTTTATCAACCAAAAATTAAAAAAACTTGAAAAATTAGATAGTACAATTACAGGTTATGATGTAATACTTAATATTGACAAATCAAGTACAAAAGATAATAAAGTTGTTGAAGTAAAAATGAATGTTCCTGGAAGTGAACTATTTGCAAAAAAGAAAAGCAAAACATTTGAAGAAGCTGCAGATTTGGTTTCGGAAGCTTTAAGAACACAAATCATAAAATATAAAGAAATTAAAACGAAATAATCTACAGAAAAAAGGGCTCGATTTGAGCCCTTTTTTTATTCCTTAAATTTTATATCCTTGTGCGAACCATCACAGAATGGTTTGTTTTTCGAAGCTCCACACCTGCAAAAATAGCAAGAATTCCCAAGGACTTCTCGATGTCCATCCGATCCAATTAAAGTGATTGGACCTTCCATCATTATTGGACCATCTTTAAAAACTTCTACTTTTTGTCCTGTTTCAATCGCTTTTATAGGACCTTTCTCTTCATTCTCATCACCACTATTCATATAAAATGATAGAGCTCTGGACGGACATTTCTGTATTTGCATAATAATTTCATCGGTACTTGCCCCTTTCGCTTTTACCCAAGGCCGCGTTCCTGGTTGAAAAACATCAGGCAATCCTTTAAAACAAACTCCAGAATGAATACATAAATCTGGTTCGTAAACAACCGTAACCACTCCATTTGAATATTCTTTTTTTGCTTTCTTCATAGGACAAGTTTTTCATATATTAAAAGTTCTCCTATTAATTTACCACATTTTACTGATTTTGTGAAAATAATTTTAAAAATTAAAAAATGTTTTCATCAAGGCAATCATCTCATTCTGAAACCCGTGCAAAATCAAGAAAACTTTGAATTTGAAAAATTAAATTATGAACCGAAAAAAGAGTTTGCACATGAAAAAAAATATTCTACTTTTGTCGCAGACTTTTCCAGAAAAGCTCTTCTGGTTTGTTTAAAAAATACGGGTGTAGCTCAGTTGGCAGAGCACTGGTCTCCAAAACCAGGTGTCGGGAGTTCGAGTCTCTCCACCCGTGCAAAACCTTTCGATTCTTTCGAAAGGTTTTTTTTATGTCACAAAAAAAAGATGAACCAGTATACCAGTTCATCTTTCCAAAAAAATATCTTATCGAAATTTACAAGAGCTGCATGTCATACAATTTCTTATAAGCTCCATCTTTTTCTATCAATTCATCATGCTTACCACGTTCAACAATTTCGCCATCGTTAAACACGCAAATTAAATCAGCATTTTTAACTGTTGACAAACGGTGGGCAATTACTAAAGATGTTCTATTTTGCATTAACTTATCAAGAGCATCTTGTACCAACCTTTCCGATTCTGTATCCAAAGCCGAGGTAGCCTCATCCAAAATCATGATTGGAGGATTTTTAAGCACTGCTCTTGCAATACTTAATCTCTGACGCTGACCGCCAGAAAGCTTTCCTCCTCGATCTCCAATATTGGTATAGTAGCCATCTTCTGTTTCCTCAATAAAATCATGAGCATTTGCAATCTTCGCAGCTTCAATCACATCTTCAAGTGTAGCATTTTCAACTCCAAAAGCAATGTTATTAAAAATTGTATCATTAAAAAGTATCGATTCCTGATTTACATTCCCCATCAGGTTTCTCAAATCCTTCATTTTATAATCACGGATATCAATTCCATCGACAAATATTCCACCTTCATTCACATCATAGAAACGAGGCAACAAATCCACAAGAGTAGTTTTACCCGAACCAGACTGTCCAACCAGAGCAACTGTTTTGCCTTTTGGAATCTCAAGATTTATATTTTTCAGAACTTTTCTCTCCCCATTGTAAGAAAAGCCAACATTCTTATATTCGACTTTACCCTTAAAATCGCCAACACTCTTTGCATCTAACTTTTCAGTTATTGATGATTTAGCTTCTAGCAATTGATCAATTCTGTCCATTGCTGCAAGTCCTTTCTGTATGCTATATGCTGCTTTCGAAAATGCTTTTGCAGGATTAATTATAGAGTAAAACATCCCCAGATAAATAATAAATGTGGTACCTGTTAAATTTCCTGTTCCATTAACAATTAACATTCCTCCATAGCACATAATAATTAACATTACTACGGTACCTAAAAACTCACTTACAGGATGCGCCAACACATAGCGGCGCATCATACTATTCATGATTCTGCGATACGAATTACTCTCTTCTTCAAAGCGAATATTCATTTTTTCCTCAGCATTAAAAGCCTTGATTATTCGTAATCCAGACAAACTTTCTTCAATTGTAGATAGAATATCCCCCATCTTATTCTGTCCATCTCGTGATGATTTTTTCAATTTCTTACCCGTTAAGCCAATAATATATCCTGCTATCGGCAACATGATAAAAACAAATAATGTTAACTGCGGACTAATAACCAACAGTCCTACAAGGTAAGCCAGAATTATTATCGGATTTTTAAAGTACATATCTACAGAACTCATTATTGAGTTCTCCACTTCCTGAACATCACCTGTTGAACGAGCAATAATATCTCCCTTCTTTTCTGCAGAGAAAAAAGGAAGAGGCAAAGAAATCAATTTATCATATATTTTTTGGCGCATATCTCGCACAACGCCATTTCTAATATTTACACTATGATACGAAGCTAAAAATGTAAAAATCACTTTTAAGAATACCAAAAACAAAACAATAACTGCAATAAAATACAGAGAATACTGCGCACCATATTCAGTTTTCACAAACGATATGTAATAATTGAAATTATGCATTAAAACCTCTGTATTCAACTCCCATGGCAATTTATTTTGCACAGCAATATCAACATTGGTCTTAAAGAAAGTATCTAATATTGGAATAATTGCTCCAAAAGAAAATACACCAAAAATCGCACCTAATAAATTATAAACAAACATCATTGTTAAATCCCCTTTATAGGGAGGAAGGAACCTTCTTAAAATCTGAATAAAATCTTTCATTAAAAAATTTAATCTGTGAAATAAAAGTATATCGAAATACCGATAAGCTGTATAAAAAATAGGCTGTAAAAGTACAACTCTTACAGCCTATTTACAAGGTATTAACAATAATTAATATCTTAGATTCCAGTATAATTAGCTGGAGTAATTGTCTTTAATTCAGCTTTTAAAGCATCACTTATCTCAAGTGTATCGATAAACTCAGCAATACTATTTTGAGTCACTGCTGTGTTTGTACGAGTTAAAGCTTTCAAGGCCTCATATGGATTTGGGTAAGCTTCTCTACGCAAAATAGTCTGAATAGCTTCTGCTACAACTGCCCAATTAGCTTCTAAATCTGCTTCAAAAGCATCAGGAGATAGAATCAACTTATCTAAACCTTTTAATACCGATTTAAATGCGATGATTGAGTGAGCAAAAGGAACACCAATATTTCTCAATACAGTTGAATCTGTAAGGTCACGCTGCAAACGAGAAATAGGTAATTTTGCTGATAAATGCTCATAAGTAGCGTTCGCCAATCCCAAGTTACCTTCCGAGTTTTCGAAATCGATAGGATTCACTTTATGTGGCATAGCTGAAGAACCAACTTCACCTTTTTTAATTCTCTGCTTAAAGTAATTCATGGAAATATAAGTCCAAAAATCACGATTCATGTCAATTAAAATGGTGTTGATACGCTTGAAATTATCAAAGATCGCACCCATATTATCGTAGTTTGAAATTTGAGTTGTGTATTCTTCACGCTCCAATTTCAAATATTCGTTCACAAATTTATTTCCAAAAGCTTTCCAATCAATTTGTGGATAAGCTACGTGATGTGCATTAAAGTTACCTGTGGCTCCACCAAACTTAGCTGAACAAGGAACTGATTTTAAAAGATCTAACTGAGTCTTAAGACGATACACATAAACCATTATTTCTTTACCCAAACGAGTAGGTGAAGCTGGTTGTCCGTGGGTACGAGCAAGAAGAGAAATATCTTTCCAGTCGTTTGCCAAACCTTCAAGTTTAGCGATTAATTCGTCTAAAAGTGGATAGTAAACATCATGAACTGCATCTCTTAAAGAGTATGGAGTTGCTGTGTTATTGATATCCTGAGAAGTTAATCCAAAGTGGATGAATTCTTTGTATTCCTGAAGATTTAAGGCATCAAATTTTTCCTTAATAAAGTACTCAACGGCCTTAACATCATGATTTGTTACGCTTTCAATTTCTTTAACTTTTTGCGCATCTTCAACTGTGAAATCGATGTACAAACTGCGTAAATCGTCAAATAGATTTTTATCGAAATCTTTTAATTGAGGAAGAGGAATTTCGCATAAAGCGATAAAATATTCAACTTCTACTAAAACTCTGTATCGCACTAAAGCATATTCCGAAAAATACTCTCCCAAAACGGCTACCTTATCACGGTAACGTCCATCTACTGGCGAAATTGCTGTTAAACTCTGCATTTCAAAAAAATTAAATGTCTATAATGGTTATTTAGAAGTACAAAGTTAAAAAAAGCATTGAATTTTATCTGCAATAAGATATTAGATTTCTAAAATGAGATTCAAAATTTAAGATAATTGCTATTTTTGTTAAGTCACTCATTTTAACTTAAGACAGAATCAATGAAATTCATTAAAGATTTTAGCTTTGGTTTGCGAACCTATACAGAAGCAATACAGTATATTTTCAGAAAAAAACTAGCTTGGTTTTTCCTTTTTCCGATACTTCTAAACATTATATTATTTTGGGTTGGATGGGATTATATTGGCGATTTGGCTCAACAATCTCAAACTTACCTAGAAGGATGGTTAGATTTAGAAAATGCCGATTTTTGGGGTTCTGCCTTCCTAAAAGCAACTATTGGTGGATTTATTTGGGTTATTTTTAAAATACTCTTCTTTCTGATATTCGCATATTTCGGTGGATACATCATCATCATCATTATGTCTCCTGTCTTTTCCTATCTCTCAGAACGAACAGAGAAAATTAAAACAGGAAATGATTACCCTTTTGAATTCAGACAATTTGTTAAAGACATTATGCGTGGTGTTTTTATTGCTGTGCGTAATTTAGCCATTGAATTAATCCTTACCATTTTAATGTTTATTTTAAGTTTCATCCCTATTATTGGCTGGATTGGAGCAATATTTTTATTTTTTATCTCTGCTTATTTTTATGGATTCTCTTTTCTTGATTATTCTCTTGAACGAAAAAAGATGAGTATTAAAGAAAGCGTGCAATTCATGAGAGAAAACAAAGGTATTGTTATGGCAAATGGTTTTGTGTTTTCACTTTGCTTGATTATACCATTTTGCGGTGTTTCTTTTTCTAGTTTTGCAGCTGTTATTTCTGTTGTAGCAGGAACATTGGCAGTTAATGAAATTTGGGACGACAAAAAAATAAGCAATACAAATAAGTCGTAAAACTTGAACTTAATTGGTAACTTACATAGACAAACCATTAAATACAATTATAACATGAACAGCCTTCGAAACTTTCTCCTCTTAAGCATTGCCATTTTAATGAGTTTGCATCTTACTGCAAATCCAATACAAGATAGTATTGCTCCAATTGACACCACTCAAGTTTATAAATTTGATATCAAAAGAGAAATTGGACCTGCCGCTTGGAGACAAACAAAAGAAGCATTTAAAGAGGCTAACGAATGGAATGCAGATTTAATGTTAATTCATATGAATACCTATGGAGGTATGGTTCTTCATGCTGATTCAATTCGAACTGCTATTTTAAACAGCAAAATTCCAGTTTATGTATTTATTGATAATAATGCAGCTTCGGCAGGAGCTTTAATCTCTATTGCTTGTGATAGTATTTACATGAGAACAGGAGCTAATATTGGCGCTGCAACAGTTGTGAATCAAACTGGCGAAGCGATGCCCGATAAATACCAATCTTACATGCGATCAACCATGAGAGCAACTGCTGAATCGCACGGAAAAGATACAATAATCCAAAAAGGTGACACCATATACAAATGGCGTAGAGATCCTTTAATTGCTGAAGCAATGGTGGATCCACGCACTTATATCGAAAATGTAATTGACACAGGAAAAGTACTAACCTTTACTCCTGATGAAGCAATTAAGAATGGCTATTGCGAAGGAATTGCAAATAGCGTAGAGGAAGTATTAAAAAAAGTTGGTGTTGGCGAATACATCCTCAAAAAATACGAACCAACGGTAATTGAAGAAATGGTAGATTTCATGATCAATCCTGTTCTTCAAGGAATTCTGATCATGATCATTATTGGAGGCATTTATTTTGAGTTGCAAACTCCTGGAATAGGATTTCCAATATTAGCTTCAGCAATTGCGGCAGTACTTTACTTCTCTCCTCTTTATTTGGAAGGAATGGCAGAAAACTGGGAAATTCTATTGTTTGCTATTGGAGTTATACTTCTAGCCGTAGAGATATTTGTCATTCCTGGCTTTGGTGTAGCTGGAATTTCAGGGCTTACCCTTATTATAACTGGATTAACACTTAGCTTGGTTGATAATGTTGCTTTCGATTTTGAACCACGTCATATTAGAGCACTTCTTAGCGCAATCATGCTAGTTGTATTCTCCATGTTTACCTCAATTTTAGGGTCCTTATACCTTAGTAAAAAACTATTTGCGTCGAATTCATTCTTAGGCCATTTAGCCCTAAATACAGTTGAAAAATCAGAAGAAGGCTACGTTGGTGTTGAAATGCACGCAAAAACATTAATTGGAAAAACCGGAATTGTATTAAGTGTACTTCGTCCTTCAGGAAAGGTAGAAATAGATAAGCAAATCTACGATGCAAAATCGGAAGATGGTTTTCTTGACAAGAATACTGAAATTGAAGTGATCCGCTTTGAAACTGGGCAAGTATACGTTATCCGAAAAGAAGAGGAAGAACTTTAAACAAAAAATCACCTACCACAAAAAATATTGAATGGATTATTTTTTACAATTAATATCTGAGACACAAATTACAACTGAAACTATTTTTTTCAGGTTGACTTTAAGCTTTATTATTGGTTTTATTGTTGGTTTTGAAAGAGAGAAACACAAACAGCCTGCTGGTTTACGAACTCATATTTTAATTTGTATGGGCTCTACTTTAATCATGCTACTTTCTATTTTTGTACCTCAAACGTTCCCTGAATTTCAAAATGGAGATCCATCGAGAATAGCGGCACAAGTTGTTTCTGGAATTGGATTTCTAGGCGCAGGTGCTATTATGAAATTTGGCGTAAACGTAAAAGGATTAACTACAGCGGCATCAATTTGGGTAGTTGCAGCTTTGGGATTAACAATTGGTGCTGGAATGTACATGGGAGCAATAATAGGTACGGCCATATTATTAATAGCTCTAGTTGTTCTTGATGTTTTAGGAAAGAAAGTATTCACAAATAAATTCATTAAAAGATTAAACATCTATACACAAGGACAAAAGGTTCATTCTGATGATTTCCTTCCTATTTTAGGCAAATACAAAGTAGCAGTTAGAACAATTGACATAGAACATTCCTTTGAGGAAGATAAAATTAGCTATTACCTTACCGTACAAATATCCGAAAAGGTTAAGTTGACCGATTTGACTTCAGATTTAAATAGTATTTCAGGAATTAAAAGAGTAAAATTGCAGCAAATTCTGTAAAGCAAAAAAAATCGCATCACAATTATGAAATTGATATCAGCAGAAGGATTGTTGGACTTAGCTCAACTTGAGAAAATTACACAAAAACCAGCCTTATTTGCCAAAGATGATGGAAACTTCTGGCAAGATCCTTATATCTCCGAGCATCTTTTAAATGCACATCTTGATGATGAATCTGATCAGGGATCACGAAAGTATCAAGACATTTTACAGTCGGTACTTTGGCTGTGCGAATACCTAAAGCTTCCGGAAGATAGCAAGTTGCTTGATTTAGGATGTGGACCTGGCTTGTATAGTGAGAATTTTTACGGACAAGGATTTGATGTTACTGGTATTGATATTTCGCAAAGTTCTATTGATTATGCCAAAGAACAAGCAGAAGGATTTCAATATCGAATAAAATACATTTGCCAAGATTATCTGCAAATAGATTATCAGAATGAATTTGATGTAATTACGCTTATTTATGGAGATTTATGTGTCTTATCTCATGAAGACAGAAAAATACTTCTCAATAAAGTTCACAAGGCATTAAAACCAGGTGGATTCATCGTTTTCGATGTGTTTACCAAGTATTTTTTCTCAAAGGAAGAGGCAGAACAATCTTGGTACATTAGTGATGACGAAGGCTTTTGGAGTGAAGAAGAGCATTTGTTATTACAATCTCATTTTAAATACAAAAAAGATAAAGTTCGACTAGACAAATACACCATGCTATTAGCAAATGGTGAAGTTAGAACTCATCATATTTGGAAACATTACTTTTCTCTAAAAAGATGTATTAACATGATGGAAGAGTCTGGTTTTAATGTGAAAGAATATTGGTCTAACCTGCAAGGAAAACCCTTCGAAAAAGAAAGTCCGTGGATCGGCATGATTGCACAAAAAGCTTAAAAACAAATCAGATAAAAAAAACTCCGGTAGAAAATTAATTCCATCGGAGTTAGTATAAATAAACTGGTGGGCTTATTTAATCTTTATACATCTTTTCAATTAGATGCTTGTATTTTTCTTGAATTACCTTTCTCTTCAATTTCAAAGTTGAAGTAATTTCTCCCGCTTCAATCGAAAACTCTTTCGGTAATAAGGTAAACTTTTTAATCTTCTCAAAACGAGAAAATTCCTTTTGCATATCCTCAAATCGTTTTTCGAAAAACTCAATAATTTGCGAATTACCAATCAAATCTTCAATCGTTTCAAAACCAATATTGTATTGTGTAGCTAATTTCTTCAAAGGTTCTATCGCTGGCACAGCTAAAGCAGTTACATACTGTCTGGCATCTCCAATAACTGCAATTTGCTCAATAAACTGATCATTAACCAAAGTAGTTTCCAACTTTTGAGGTGCAATGTATTTCCCCCCCGAAGTTTTCATTAAATCTTTAATTCGATCCGTAATGGTAACATTACCATTTTCATCAATTCGTCCAGCATCACCAGTACAAAACCAACCATCTTTCATTACCTCTGCTGTAGCTTCTGGCTTCTTATAGTAACCACGCATTACACCTGGGCCTCTCACTAAAATTTCATTGTTCTCTCCAATTTTAATTTCAGTACCAACAATTATTTGACCCGTAGTATTAAAATCAATATTGCGATCACCGTACAAGCAAACTGTAGCCATGGTTTCGGTCAATCCATATCCCATTTTCACATTTAAACCTGCAGCATGAAAATACTCTATAATAGTTGGTGACAATGGTGCACCACCACATGGCATAAAATTAATTCTACCTCCAAAAATCTCACGAAATTTACTCAACACAAGCTTATCTGCAAGTTTGTGTTTCAATTTTAATCCAACTGGTATCTTCTTATCAATTAATTGATAATCGTTATTGTACTTTCCACCTGTTTGGATAGCCCAATTAATTAGCTTTTGTTTAAGAGGAGATGCCGATTTACTTTTGTCCTGAATCGCAGAATAAATTTTCTCATAAATTCTAGGAACAGTGCACATTAAAGTTGGTTTAACCTCTTTCATGGTTTCACCAATTTGCTTCGGATCTCGGTTAAAATAAACCTCTATTCCTCTGTGAAAACAGAAAAAACACCAACCTCTTTCGTAAACATGACTCAAAGGTAAAAAGCTTAATGATCTATCCTTTTCAGATACATTTAACTCTTTATCGTGAGAAACCAATACACTAGAAATATTGCTATGATCAATCATTACACCTTTAGGTTCTCCTGTAGTACCTGATGTATAAATCAATGTGGCTAAATCATCCAATTCTGCTCTTTCAAAGCGGTCTTCAAACTCAGGCCCCATTTTAGAATTCTTCCCAAAAATAAGGAATTCATCCCAATGCATTGAACGATCAAAATCAGACAAGACTACATCCTTATCGAAAGCAACCACCATTTTTACATGAGGCACACGATCAATAAATTCCATTGTGCGATCGTATTGCTCTTGCTCGCCAACGAATATTACTTGTGCTTGAGAATCCTCTACAATATATTCAGCTTCTTTTGCTGAATTTGTAGGATATATTGGCACAGTAACTCCTCGCAAACACATAATTGCAAGGTCAGCAGTAATCCATTCTGGCATGTTTTGAGAAAAAATAGCAGCCATCTGCTTTTCTCCCACACCAACCTTTATTAAAGCTTTTGATATTTGACGTATTTGTAATCCGAATTCAGTCCAGCTTACACCAACCCACTCGCCACTCTTCTCATCCTTGTAGTGCATGGCAATTCCATCCGTATATTTTTCAATACGGTTGCGAATTAATTTCCCCCAATGCTGATATTCCATAAAAGTCTTTTAGTTGTAATACTACCGCAAATATAGTGATGTTTCTCAACTATTAAAACGTTTGCCAAGCAAAGACAAAAGGCTAAAGTCTTAAAAATCATGAAAATAAGAATTAAAGCTAATTCAAAAAGGACTAAACTAGTTACCTTTCAATTGTTTATATAAAAATAGCCGGAAACAATAATGCTCCGGCTATTTAACTGATTAAATACAGAATTTATACGGTAATTGGCTTATTTAACCTTAAAATCTAATCGTTTTTCACCTTCGAGTACTCCTTCCAAGTGATCTCCTATTTTTACTGGACCTACACCTTCTGGCGTGCCTGTATATATCAAATCTCCAATTTTAAGAGTGAAAAACTGCGATAAATAAGCAATTAAATAATCAATTGAAAAGATCATATTGGAAGTATTTCCAGTTTGTACTCTCTTGCCATTGATATCCAAATGGAAATCCATTTGATTCACATCTTTAAATTGATCCTTGTTGATGAACTTACTAATTGGAGCAGCGCCATCAAAAGCTTTCGCTTTTTCCCATGGCAAACCTTTCTTTTTACACTCCGCCTGAATATCTCTGGCCGTAAAATCTATACCTAAGCCAATTTCATCATAATAACGATGTGCAAATTCGATTGGAATGTTCTTTCCTACTCTACATATCTTTACAACAACTTCTACTTCATGATGAATATCCTTAGAAAAATCAGGATAGTAAAAATCTTTATTGCTCTTTAAAAGTGCTGAATCGGGCATTGAAAACACAACTGGTTCCGCAGGAACAGGATTATTTAATTCCTTAGCGTGATTCACATAGTTTCGCCCTATTGCTAATATCTTCATCGGTACTTGTTTTTACTTGTTAAAACCTCTCAGTTTAATTTCAGTAAGAATCTTTTTTGTAAACAATGGAAAGTCACTATTCATTACCCAACCATAGTATCCTGGTTGCTCTGATAGCACTTGTTCAACAGTTTTGCCTTTGTTTTTACCAAAATTGAAACGTTCAATCCCTTTTTCATCGATGATAATAAATCCAGCAAAATCGGCATTCTTATTCTGAGACGAAAAGTCAGCTAGATATTCGATATCATTTTCCAAATTATCGTATTTATCCAATTGAGATTTTAGCACCTCGTAAGTTGCTTTGGTATCTGCTTCAGCACCATGAGCACCTTCTAATTCCTTATTACAATAAAATTTATAGGCAGCAACTAAAGTTCGTTGTTCCATTTTGTGAAAAATGGTTTGAACATCAACAAACTTCCTTTTTTTCATATCAAAATCGATATCTGCACGCAAAAATTCTTCTGCCAATAAAGGGAAATCGAAACGATTAGAGTTGTATCCTGCCAAATCGCATCCTTCTAAATATTTAGCTATAATCTTCCCTAATTCCTTAAAAGTTGGCTCGTCCTTTACATCCTCATCAAATATACCATGAATGGCACTTGATTGAGCAGGAATTTTCATTTCTGGATTTACTCTAAAAGTCTTAACCTCTTCATCTCCATTAGGCTGTACTTTTACAATACAAATTTCAACAATTCGATCTTTTGCAACACTAATTCCTGTTGTTTCTAAATCGATAAATGCAATTGGGTTCTTTAAATTCAGATTCATGGTTTGCGTATGAAATATTAGCTTATGCTACAAAAATATAAAACCCAACAGAAAATTAGATTCTGCTGGGTTCATTTTATTTTTTAATCATCTTTTCTTCTTTATGCATTGATCATCATTGGCATCAACAACATCAATACGTCTTCGTCAGCATTATCGTTATCGTAAGGAAGGAAAATCCCTGCTCTTGTTGGATCCGATAATTCAACCATTACGTTGGAAGAAGAGATATTAGATAAAATCTCTAATAAGAAAACAGATTTAAATCCGATCTCTAACTCTTGCCCTTCGTACTGGCACTGTAATCTCTCTCTTGCAGAAATCGAGAAATCGATATCTTGAGCTGAAACAACCAATTCATTTGATTTCAATTCAAATTTAATAAGGTTACTTGCTGGATTAGAAAATACAGAAACACGCTTTAAAGTGTTGTATAATTCAATTCTATCAATCGTTAAAACATTAGGATTGTTTTTAGGAATTACAGAATTGTAACTTGGGTAATTTCCTTCTACCAAACGACAAATCAATTTGTAATTTGATAAAGTGAAAAATGCATTTTTATCATCAAACTCAATGCGAACAGGATTCTCTTCTTTTGGAAGGATGTTACGCAATAATGAGGCTGGTTTTTTAGGTAAAATAAATGAAGAATCAACTTCTGATCTTCCGTCTAATCTTTTGTAACGAACCAACTTGTGTGCATCTGATGCAACAAAAGTTAAATCATTACTACTCAATTCAACAAAAATACCATTCATTACAGGACGAAGTTCATCATCGGCAGTTGCAAATAATGTTTTGTTTACACCAGTAAGTAACACATCGCTTTCAACGGTAATATTCACAAGATTTGACTCTTCTCTTTCTGGTAGTTTAGGAAAATCTTCGCCATTCTGACCAACGATACTAAACACACCATTTTCTGATGTAATTTTTACCGCCAAGGAGGTCGAATCAATATCGAATGTAAGTGGCTGTTCCGGGAACTCTTTTAGAGTATCAGTTAAGATTTTAGCAGGAAATGCAATTACACCTTCACCAACCGAAGTTTCTAATGGAATAGTAGTAATTAGGGTAGATTCCAAATCCGATGCAGTAGCTACCAATTGGTCATCTTTTAACTCAAACAAGAAATTATCAAGAATAGGTAAGGTATTCTTACTACTAATAACCCGACTAATTGCCTGTAAATGACTCAACAACTCTGTACTTGAAACTACAAATTTCATTTGCATAATATTTAAAAATTAACCAATAATTCAATTTTCAACCCGTTTACCTTTTCCATTTTAGGAATGTGATTTAGGGCAAATAATAAGTGGTGAATATACAAATTTATTAGGTAAACTTGATCTTCTTCGTTCAAAAAACGATAGCAATTCAGATAAACAGAATCACTATTTAATTGAAGGTAGGCAATTTACCTTAAAAAAACATATTTGCACCATGGTAAAAATCATAACAAAATAAAATATTAGATCGCGAATCGATTCTAAACTTTCATTTTTGGTGATGGCAAAATTAATATTTATCAGGAGAAATCTAGTTACTAGAAGAAGCAAATTTTCGCTTTCGAAGATAAAAGCGGATAATACCAAAAATAAGTAAAAGAATAAGAGGTAATAAAACATTAACTAACTGCCAAAATAATCTTTCCGAACGAATTTTTGTTTTGTCTAGCATTCGCAATTTCACTTCTCTTGATCTTAACTCCATCCACCCACTATCGTCGCATAAATAATCGATACAATTAAGTAAGAAACTACGATTTCCATATGTTTTTCGTGAATATCTATCGTATCCCAAAGCCTCAATCTGTCTGTTATTTCCAGTTCCTCTAACTCTGTTCTTAATCAAATCACCATCAGAAATAACAATCATTTTAGTTGGAGAGCTTTCGCTTTTAAACTCACTTTTGTTGATTCCTTTCCAAATTCGATTCTGAAAAACTGAAGGAAATTCACCTTCCAATAAAACAGCAATATTCTTTCGTCCACCAGGGAAATCGGAAGCATCCATCTTTCGATTTACAATATCTAAACTGATCGGTTTTGGCACTTTTTCTAATCTGGTGTAATCCGAAGTCATCAATAAAACCTGTTTTCTGATTTTCTTATTATCACCCACGAAATCAATTGAATTCGCGAACTCTGCTTTTACTACATTCAATTTTCGAGTAATTGGATGCGAATCGGGAGCTGCCAACAAAGGAGAATAATACCAAGGTGCAGGCGTAAACTTAGCAGGCTGACCAGGCAATGCTGTTTGAACTGGAATCAACTGACTGTGAACATCCATCACCAAATCGGGATTAATACGAACGCCATATTTGAACAGTTGATCTTCAAAATTTAATGGCTGATAAAAGGCCATCGTAGTTTCCTTTGTTACCAAACTATCCATTGAGGCACGAACCTCATCAACCAACCACAACACACTTCCTCCATTCATCACGTACTGGTCGATGTGATATTTATCTTCTCTTGAAAATTCATTGCTAGGCTGTGCAATTACCAAAGCTGAAAAAAGATTTTTCTCTCGATTTAAATCCTGTGCCTTTATTCTTTTCACCTCATAACGCTGCAAAAGGGATGCTGTAAAATCGGCTACTTCATATTCGCCCAATTCGCCATGACCAGTAAGAAATGCAATTTCTTTAGGTGCAGTATTCTGAAGCATTCGAATCGCAGAAGTCAATTCAAACTCTAAAGTTTCAATCGAATGATTTAAATTCTGATCAGCAGATAAGCCTGCTACACTTTTCAATAAATGAACACTTGTTTCTTTTGCTCTGTCGTGAATGATTATTCCAGGAACAATTAGCTTTTGTTTCAAACTTCCATCGGTAGTTTTCTCCTGCAAATTGGTTGGTTTCAATCCGCGATCCACCAATTCTGCAAATAGCTCTTTTCGCTTTTGCGGATTTGCCACATCATTCGGGTTGATTAAAACATAAGAAATCTTCCTGTTGGAATAGGTAGACAATTCATCTATCATCTCCAAGCAAGCTTTCTGCAATTTTGTAAATCCGTGAGGTAAATCACCGGCAAGGTAAACCTCTAAAAACAAATCTTTTTCTAGATGAGAAACTAAGTTTTTGGTGTTATCCGATAGGGAATATCTTTTTTCGGAAGTTAAATCCCAACGAAAAAAATACACTTGTAAAACTTGAATGACAATTACTAAAGCTAATATTGAAATTAGTAATTGAGAAAGGTCTTTTAATTTTCTATTTTTCACCATATCTATTTTCAATTACCATTTTCTACTTTGTAGTACTGTTCTTGTTATCAACAAAAATGAGATGATTACCCCAAAAAAGTAAAGTAAATCTCTTGAATCAATAATTCCTCTTGAAATGGAACGGTAATGCTCATTTATTCCCATTGATATAATAAAGCTCTGCACTGATTGCAGACTGCTTAAATCTCCTAAATAATCGAAACCAATATAAAAAAAGAAGCAAGAAATTAAGGCTAGAAGAAATGCAACAATCTGGTTATCTGTTATTGAACTAGCAAATACACCAATTGAAACATAAACAGCTGCCAATAAAAACAGGCCAATAAAAGAACCCCAAAAAGCACCAGAATCAACACTCCCCATTGGGTTACCCAAATAATAAATGGAATAATAGTATACCAAGCAAAATAGCAATGAAAATACGACCACAAGTAAACCTGCAAGATACTTCGCCAATACAATTCCCATATCTGAAATTGGCCGAGTTAAGAGCAATTCAATAGTTCCCTGTTTTCGTTCTTCGGCAAATAATCGCATGCAAACTGCGGGAATCAAGAACAAATATATCCATGGAGCCATTTCAAAAAGCACATCTAAATTGGCATATCCTGTTTCTAATGGATTTGAGTTGCCTGGAAAAACCCACACAAATAAACCTGTGGAAATTAAAAATATCGAGAGAATAAAATATCCGGTAAGAGAACTAAAAAAAGTTCTTATTTCCTTACGAAGTAGTGGCAACATATATCTGGTTCTGATTAAAAATCCTTATCCTACAAATTTGCAAAATTATTCCAGTTGAAAAAACACTTTGGTAAATCAATTTACTTACATAAATTTGATCCGTAATTACAAAATACGATTAAAAGTACACTAATCTTTATGATCTGTTCTAAGTTAACATTTTAACAAAGGTCATTAATGAATTCAAGCTGTTAAAATGAAAATTCGTCTTCTATATATCATCCTCTTTTTTTCTTGCAATAGCTTATTTGCTCAAGAAAATAAAGATATCATTACATCAACAGTTCGATATCATTACGGAGCTGTTTTATCTCATCACAAATCCATTAGCTATTTGGTTAATGATCAGATATCAGCTATTGAATTGAATTTAGGATTTATTCCTTCAACAGAACGAGTTTGGTCGAGATTATACAAACAGCCAGAAATTGGATTGGGATTGTATCATGGTAGTTTAGGAAATGATAAGATATTAGGCAATGTCACTGCAATTTTTCCATACATCAACTTTCCTTTAAAAAGAGGCAAACGTTGGGCATTCAACACTCAAATGGGTTTTGGCCTTGGAATATCAAGAAAACACTTTGATCCAATTGACAATTATACCAACCTTGCCATTGGAACAAAATTCAATGCTTTTTTCAAATTACTAGCAAACGGAAGCTATTCCATTAATGAAAAATGGGAACTTAATGGTGGTATTGGATTCAATCATATTTCCAATGGTGCAATCAGTGTTCCTAACAAAGGCTTAAACCTTTTAACTGGTAGTGTTGGGGTACAATACAATTGGAAAGAAAAAATTCCATATAAGAGAATGCCTAAAATTAAAGGTACAAAGCTCGAAAATGAAGTAAGCGTAATTTGGGGACATGGAATCAAACAAGTTTCAGAAAAAGATCATCATAACTACTACACTTCAAGTTTAAGTGGGAACTATTCTTTAGGAATAAACTCGAAACAAAGAGTAGGTTTAGGTATTGATTTTTTCTACAATAAAGCTGCCAATAGAGGCAAATGGGATTTTGATCCAGAAACAAGTTTTAAAAATCGATTTAGCCAAGCAATTTTCATATCTTATGATCTTGCAATTGAGAAATTTAGTATTATTGCAAATATCGGTGTTTATACTTTTTACAAAACAACTCCTGAAAAACCAATTTATACAAGATTAGGACTAAGATACAGATTTGGAGAACATCTTGTGACAAGCTTATGCTTAAAAGCCCACATGGGAAAAGCTGATTTTATTGAATGGGGAATTGGTTATCGAATAAAAAGAAACAAGAATGAAAAATAAGCTTTCTATACTCATATTGCTGCTAGCGGTACTTTGCTCTTGCGATGCTCTAAATCCTTTTGAAGAAGAAGGAGAATACATTGAAAAGAGAATTGATTTACCTAGTATTTCAGGAATTCAAAACAACAATATCTTCAAAATAATATTAGTTGAAGATGATGATGAATATGTTCTTTTAAAAGGTGGCGAGAATATCATTTCTAAGGTGTCCATTCAAATTAATGAGCAGAATGTGATCATTGATCATTCGCATAAAAACAATTTTACCAACTACGATCAAATAATAGCCGAATTCCATTTAAAAGAATTCAAAAAAATTGCAACTGAAGCTCCTTCAAATTATAGCACTCAAGGAACAATTAGCGGAGATCTATTGGATATTGATGTTGCATCGGCAAGTGAATTGGTAGAAATGAATCTTAGTTTAAATTACAATTCTCTTGATTTTCACACTTACGGAAGTGTTGCTGGCGGTTATGAATTTAACGGTGTATGCACAGAGGCTAAATACGTTTTAAACGGAATTATTAATATCAAAGCATCTCAATTACAAACAAGCAACACTAATTTGGCACAAAATGGAATTGGAGAAGCTCATATTTGGGTTGAAAACAAGTTAAATGCTACAATTTATACCAGCGGAAATATCTATTACAAAGGAAACCCTGAAATTACCATTAAGCGAGTGCAGGTAAACAATCAAAGCCCTACCGCTAAGGTAATACCTGAATAAGTTATCTCTGTAGATCGTTGTAAATCATATTTGCAAAACGCGCAGAAGCTCCTGCTCCACCTAATTTTTCATTTAGCAGTTGGTAATTATGAAGCATTTCACTTCTATAATCTTCTTTAAAAAGAATTTGATTCAACTCTTCGGTAATCATCTCCTTATTGCAAGTATGTTGGATTAATTCTTTTACGATAAGCTTATCCATCACCAAATTAACTAAAGAAATATATTTCACTTTCAACAATCGCTTACCAATTGTAAATAAGAGCTTACCACCTCCTGTTAGGTAACAAACTACTTGTGGAATTCGAAGCAAAGCTGTTTCCAGAGTCGCTGTTCCTGAAGTAACAACTGCTGCATCGGCCTGTTGCAATAAATCATAGGTTTGTCCGTAAACAAACTGCACATTCTTATGTCCTACCACAGAAGCATAAAATGCCTTCGTTATGGATGGCGCAGCAGCAACCACAAACTGATGATCTGGAAAAGACTCCACACATTCTAACATGACAGGTAAAACTCGTTCGATCTCCTGTTTTCTAGAACCTGCTAATAAGGCAATAATTGGTTTATCTGCCAAGCCATTTCGTTTGATAAAATCAGAAAAAGCTTCGCCCTTGTTTGCCCGATTCTCAATGGCATCTAATAGAGGATTGCCACCAAAACTCACCTCGTAATTGTGCTTTTGATAAAATTCTGTTTCAAAAGGAAATATCGTAAACATACGATCAACATATGCTTTTATTTTCTTCACACGAGATTCTTTCCAAGCCCAAATTTTTGGTGAAATATAGTAATGTACACGAATGCCATACTTCTTTGCAAACTTGGCCATGCGCAAATTAAAACCAGGGTAATCAACCAAAATCAACACATCAGGTTTAAATTCCAAAAGATCTTTCTCGCAAAGGGCAAAATTGGCCTTTATCTTTCCTAAATTTTTCACCACAGTTAAAAATCCCATGAAAGCGGTTTCGCGATAATGCTTCACCATTTCGCCTCCCTGAGCTTGCATTAAGTCACCGCCCCAAAAGCGAAAATCCGCTTCAGGATCCTGAACTTTTAACTCTTTCATTAGGTTAGATGCGTGAAGATCTCCTGATGCTTCACCTGTAATGATATAGTATTTCATTTTTTAATTAGATATAAGATGTGAGATATGAGATATGAGATACAAAAAGAGCAACAATTAATTCTCTAGAATCTCAATCCTAATATCTATAATCTACTTTATTACATTCCAATGCGGAACAACATAATGGCTAAAGAATAAAGAATAGTAGCTAATAATACTCCTCTTGCTGCTTTTAACCAATCCATTTTTATAAACAGAAAGAAAAAAGCAATATTTCCGAAGTACACTCCTAGTGCCAATACCTTTGTATAAATTCGATGCACAAATAAGCTATCAATAAAAGTTTCCATGCTCATCTCAGCCTGGAATTTTATTAAATAAACCAATAGAATAGATAAAATTGGAACCAATATGCCGATTACAGTACCTACAGGGGTAAGATTTATCTTAGACTTCATAATCCCATTTTTTTAAATCAGATAATAGGCTGTGAGCTGTCATATCAATTTGTGTAGGAACAACCGACGTGTATCCATTTTGGATTGCCCACTCATCCGTTTCCTCTGCATTTGGCTCGGCATTTTTAAAATATCCCGTAAGCCAATAATAATCACCTCCAAAAGGATCTTGCCTGTGATCAAATTCCTCTTTCCATCTTCCATCAGCTTGTCTGCAAACACGTGTTCCTTTAATTTCTCCATCAGGAAAATTCACATTTAAACAAACACTCGTTGGCAAACCATTCTCTACTAAATTGGTAAAAATCTTACGCCCATACTTTACAGATTCTGTAAAATCAGCATCAGCTGCAAAAGTATTTAATGAAAAGCCAATAGAAGGAATTCCATTCAAACATCCCTCAATGGTTGCCCCCATGGTTCCAGAATACAGAACACTTACAGAAGTATTGGCACCATGATTAATTCCTGAAACTACAAAATCTGGAGTTCGTGGTAATATTTTATTCAAAGCGAGCTTAACACAATCAACAGGAGTTCCTTTGCAAGAGTATATATGAAGGTTTTCTTCGTCTCTTACCTTTTTAATTCGAATCGGAACCTCAACAGTAATGGAATTTGATTTACCAGAATTCGCACGGTTTGGTGCTACAACATAAATATTTCCAAAATCCTTTACCATTGCAACCAAAGCCTTTATTCCTTTTGCATTTAGACCATCATCATTGGTAACAAGTATAATTGGTTTTTCAGTTTTTTCGCTCATATTTCTGATTTGATAATTGTACAAATATATTCGAATTCGGGGCAATAATCAATTTCCGCAGATGATAAATATTACAATCAATGATAAAGCAGAAAAAAATTAACCTCGAAGTTAGACAAAGGATATCACGAAGAGTAGAAAGGTTTATAATGATTTACATGATGACACTACTAAAAAGAACCACAGAGGCACAGAGAAAACAGGAAGAAAAAAATCCTTTTTGCACCCCTTCGCCTGTTGGCACTTCCCCTACAATGGGGAAGAATTAAATATTATCCGTTGCAATAATCTGGAACAAAACTTCACTAAAGGTTTTCTCCTCTTCTTAGGGGAGATGTCCACAAGACAAAGGGGTGTATCTTTGCAATCGTAACACCAAACCATTCAACAATAGGTTGAGGCAAGAACCTTAAAAAACTTAAGTATTTTAAGCACATTACTTACTTGGTACTTGGAGGTAAAATTTCTACTTTTGTAAGCTTGAAGATAAATGGCGCTCAAGCTGTTTATTCTTCTTTTGAAATTGAAAACTATCTGAAAAAATATACATACAATGAAAGTATCGTACAAATGGCTTAAAGATTACATTGACATTGATCTTTCGTCTGCTGAAATGGATCACATTCTAACTCAAACAGGATTAGAAGTTGGAGGAATCGAAACAATTCAATCTATAAAAGGTGGCTTAGAAGGTCTAGTTATTGGTGAGGTTAAAACTTGTGTTGCTCATCCTAACTCTGATCATTTGAGTATGACTACTGTTGATGTGAATGGTGAAGAATTGTTACCAATTGTTTGTGGTGCACCTAATGTTGCTGCAGGACAAAAAGTAGTAGTAGCAACTGTTGGAACTGTTTTGTACGATGGCGACGATAGCTTTGTAATTAAAAAATCGAAGATTAGAGGCGAAGTTTCTTTGGGTATGATTTGTGCCGAAGACGAAATTGGTGTTGGTGCTGGTCACGATGGAATTATGGTTCTTCCTGAAGATGCTGTTGTAGGAACTCCTGCAAAAGTTTACTTTAATGTAGAAGATGATATCGCCATTGAAATTGACTTAACTCCTAACCGTATTGATGGAGCTTCTCACATTGGTGTTGCAAGAGATTTAGCTGCTTATTTAAAGCAAGAAAAAAATATAGAATACAAAATACCATCGGTTGATGCTTTTAAGGTTGAAAACAACGAAACACCTATCGAAGTTGTTGTTGAGGATCAAGAAGCTTGTCATCGTTACTCAGGTGTTTGTATCAACGGAATAACGGTTGCAGAATCTCCAGAATGGTTGCAAAACCGTTTGAAAGCAATTGGATTAAGCCCAATCAACAATGTTGTAGATATCACAAACTACGTATTGTTTGAAACAGGTCAGCCATTACACGCTTTCGATTACGCAAAAGTAACTGGCAACAAAGTGATTGTAAAAACACTTGCTGGCGGAACGCAATTCACTACTCTTGATGAAACAAAAAGAGAGTTGAACGAAAAAGATTTAATGATTTGCAACTCGGAAGCACCAATGTGTATCGCTGGTGTATTTGGCGGATTGGAATCAGGTGTTAGCGAATCAACAACTTCTATTTTCTTAGAAAGTGCTTATTTCGATGCAGTATCTGTTCGTAAAACAGCTCGCCGTCATGGCCTAAATACCGATGCATCTTTCCGTTTCGAACGTGGAACCGATCCTAACATTACAGTTTATGCAATGAAACGTGCAGCTCTTTTAATCAAAGAAATTGCTGGCGGTACCATTTCATCAGAAGTTATTGATCTTTATCCAAATCCTGTTGCTGATTTTAAAGTTGAGGTAAGCGTAGATCGTATCGAACGTTTAATTGGTAAGAAAATTGGAAAAGAAACCATCAAAAACATTTTAACTGCTCTAGAAATTGGCATTGAAAAAGAAGATGGTGATACACTGAATCTTTTGGTTCCTCCTTACCGTGTTGATGTGAAACGTGAGGCAGATATCGTAGAAGAAGTATTGCGTATTTATGGTTTCAACAATGTTGAAGTTCCTGGAAAAGTAAACGCATCTTTAAGTTATGCGCCAAAACCAGATGAGCACAAATTGAGAAATACCATTGCGGATTTACTTTCTTATGGTGGTTTTAACGAAATCATGAACAACTCGCTAACCAAAGCTTCCTATTACGAAGGATTGGAAAGCTTAAAATTAGAAGAGACCGTTCGTATTTTCAACCCACTTAGTTCCGATTTAAATGCAATGCGTCAGAGTCTGCTTTTTGGTGGATTAGAATGTATTGCTTACAATATCAACCGCAGAAATGCGGATTTAAAATTCTATGAGTTTGGTAAATCGTACCAACACTTTGTGAATCCTGAAAACGAAAACCCAGTTGACAACTATTTCGAAAAAGAACATTTGGGCGTTTTCATGTGTGGAAACAAAACATCAGCAAACTGGAATTTGAAAGAAGAACCAACGAACTTCTTCCACATGAAAGCTTTCGCTGAGAATGTATTAAAACGTTTAGGTTTCTCGATTGATAAACTAAGAGTTAAAGAAACTGAAAACGATCAATTTACCGAAGGCTTAAGCTATGGCGTTAAGAAAAAGGTATTGGTAGAAGTTGGAATGGTAAGCGGTAAAATATTAAAAGCAATGGACATTGATGTTCCTGTTTTTTATGCCGATTTCGATTGGGAAACTTTAATTGCTGAAGCTACCAAGAACAAAGTTGCCTATACTCCTATTCCTAAATATCCTGCTGTTAAGCGTGATTTGGCTTTACTAATCGACAAAGCAACTAGCTTTGCAGAAATTAAAACCATCGCTTTCAACTGTGAAAAGAACTTGTTAAAATCAGTTTCTCTGTTCGATGTTTACGAAGGTGAAAAATTGGGTGCCGATAAAAAATCGTACGCAGTAAGTTTCATTATTCAGGACACTGAAAAAACACTTAATGACAAGCAGATTGACAAGATCATGCAAAAGCTAATTAAAAGCTACCAGAAACAATTAGGAGCTGAGCTTCGTTAATTGTACTCAAATATTATTTAAAAGCCGACTTCTTTTTAGGAGTCGGCTTTTTTATTGAAGATTATTAATGGTACAAATATTGAAGGCATCTTTTACTACTTTTAACAGGAACAAATCATTAACAATTATCAGAACAAAATGAATATAGTAAAAAGCGTTGCCATAGCGAGTTCTCTCTTTCTGTTTTTTGCTTGCAGTAAAAGTGAAGATAAAAATACCAATGTATGTGGTTCTGATGATCTGTTGGAGCAAATTGATACTCGCGATTTTAAAATGGGCTTTACCAGCTGGAACTACGCTCCAGATATTTCAGCTATTAATGACACCTATCAATTTATAACAGAGAATGCTGATATTTATTCGGAGCAATTCGACTATAAAATTCCTTGGAAGGCCTGGATCAACAAATCCGAATTACCAGAAGAATTCACAAATATAATTCAGCACAAGCTCTCCAAAAAAATCGCCAATCATGATTTTCTGCTTGCAGTTAGCCTGCTAAATAACAATCGTAACGATTTACTAGAGGATTTTGATGGCACAATTCCAAACTACAATTCTCTAGACAATCAGCACATAGAAGATGCCTATTTCGATCATCTGGAATATTTAATTGGCAAGTTTAATCCTGATTATTTGGTAATGGTGATTGAAGCGAACGAACTACTCTTGCATTCTACCGAAAAATGGGAACAATACAAATTACTGATGAGTAAAATCAGGCCACGAATAAAAGCCGCGTATCCTAACTTAAGAACTAGTGAGTCAATAACCTTGCACAACTGGTATAAAGCAGAACTAAATACGAACATTCAAGAGATAAGCGATTACGCAAAGCATATGGATTTTGTAGCCATTAGTTTTTACCCATACTTTAAAGATTTACACAATGCTACGGATTTTCAAAAAGCATTTGACTTTCTACATGCACAAACCGATAAACCAATTGCCTTTGTAGAAACGGCACATTTAGCTGAAAATTTAGAAGTTGCAGGATACGATATTTTCATTGCAAGTGATGAATGCCAGCAAAAAGAATATCTGGAAACCTTAGCTTGGAATGCCTACATTGAAAACTATGAATTCATTATTTGGTGGGCTCATCGCGATTATGACGAACTCTGGGATACTTTCCCCGAAGATGTAAAAGATTTGGGAAAGCTATGGAAGGATACTGGACTATTGGATGAAAATGGCAAAGAAAGACCAGCATTTGAAACTTGGAAATCGATATTTAATAAATGATTCCATTTAATAGTTGAATTCTCATTCCCCCTACCTTTCCTACTTTAACATTTACTTAACGATTAAAATTTAATACCTGCAGGTATTTTTATTACTTTGCGCTTCGATTTTTAATTAAACACAAAGAAATGTCAGTATTTAGTTTTGGAGAATATGTTGATGGAATTAGCTATAAGGTTCTAAATGAAAGAGAAGTTCGTGCAACAGCAGGCCTTTTGTTCTTCACCATTTTGGTTACCTTAATAGCAGCAGTATTTTTTAAGAAGTACGCTCCTATTCCCTACGTTTCTGGGTTTATCTTGATCAACTTTGCCATTAGTGTTTTTATCAATCCTAAATACGCACCAGCAAATGTGATAGCTCGCCTTATAGTGCTTAAACAAGAGCCGATATACATTGGTGCCGTGCAGAAAAGATTCGCCTGGAGCTTAGGTTTAACACTTGCAGCAATTGTATTTTTCTTATCCATTCCTTTGCAAGCTGATGCTACTTTATTCGAACCAGTATGTATGCTTTGCTTAATTTGTATGCTACTAATGTTCATCGAAACGGCATTTGGTATTTGCATAGGCTGTCAAATTTATTTCTTAGCCATTCGCTTAAAGCTCGTAAAGCAACCAGAAGTGAAACCAAACTGCATGGGGAACTCGTGCGAAGTATAAATAATAATATATAACCACTACCACAATAATTAAAAGCCGAACTCCTTCTTGGAGTTTGGCTTTTTTCATTAAATGTAGATCAGAAAATCCTATTTACACTAATTCTACTTTGTTTACCAATTGGCTTTTTCTAAATTCGTAAACATCATAAAAATATCCATTACACCTATGAACCTACTCCTAATTTCTGTCGCACCTATAGCTATTATTTTGTTTTACGTTTATTACCGAGACAAATACGAAAAAGAACCCATTCGACTTTTAATAAAAGGGCTATTGGCAGGTATGATTATTACCATTCCTGTTATTTTTGCCGAACAAGCAGTTTCCTCCTTCTACCCTCTTTTTCTTAGAGGGCAAATTGGTTATGCATTTGGCGATGCTTTTTTAGTGGCCGGACTTTGCGAAGAAGCCTTTAAATTGCTAGCAGTTTATTTATTGGTTTGGAAAAACCCAAACTTTAACGAACGATTCGATGGGATTGTTTATGCGGTTTTTGTTTCCCTTGGATTTGCCTTGGTCGAAAACATCCTGTATGTATTTTCTAACGGAATGAGCACAGGTATTTCAAGAGCTTTTACTGCGGTTCCTGCACATGCCATGTTTGGGATCATGATGGGCTATTACTTAGGATTAGCAAAGTTTTCCAATCAGAAAAAGAAAGGATTATTTGTCTTGGCATTCCTTGTTCCTTTCTTCTTTCACGGGGTTTACGATTTTATATTAATGGTAAATATTCAATGGGTATTACTTTTCTTTTTCCCATTTTTAATTTACCTGATGTACAAAACAAATGGTAATATGAATGAATTAAAAAGCAAATCCATTTTTAGGTATCGATAAGTTATATCATCAAAACAAGATTGATAAAAGCCAACTTCCCTAAAGGAATTTGGCTTTATTTTTCACTAATAGATTCTAGAAATAGGTCTGAATAAGTTTCATTTTATATCTTACACTACAAAGAAATAATAAGGTAGAAACATGGCAAAAATAACAGAATCACTCTCCATCCAACAAGCTCGCAAATTAGTCCTGCTATCGCAAAAAATACCTCCTGCAAAAGCATCAGGTACTGCTCTATCAGCAAGCCTATCGGCAATTGAGCATCTTGGTTACATACAAATTGATACCATTTCTGCTATTGAGCGAGCTCATCATCATACCCTTTGGAATCGTAACCCTCTATATCAAAACACTCATCTGGATCAATTGGTTGCCGATAAAAAGGTATTTGAATATTGGTCGCATGCTGCAGCTTACTTACCTATGCGCGATTACCGTTTTAGCTTGCCACGCAAACGAGCCATTGCAAATGGTGACGCAAAACACTGGTTTAAACGTGATAAAAAACTAATGAATTCTGTTTTAAAACGAATTGCCGACGAAGGCCCTTTAATGGCTAAGGACTTTGAACACACGGGCAAAAAGAAAGGAGAATGGACAACAAAACCAGCTAAGCAGGCCTTGGAAAACTTATTTATGCAAGGCGATGTAATGATTGGTTCCCGATTAAATTTCCACAAGGTTTATGAACTTACAGAACGTGTATTGCCCGAAAACATTAATGACAGCATGCCTAGCGAAAAAGAATATTTTCGGTTTATGATTACCCGATATCTGGAAGCAAACGGACTAGGACAAGCAAGCGAAATTGCTTATTTACTAAAAAACACAAAAATACCTGTACAGCGCATGCTTCAAGAAATGCATGCTTCAGGAGAACTAACTCAAGTAAAACTTAATGAACTTGACTATTACACTTTAGCCAATTCCTTAGAGTTGCTAAACAAACCACTGGCTCGCAACAAGCTTAAAATACTTTCCCCATTCGATAATTTGGTAATTCAGCGAAAGCGATTAAAAACTCTTTTTAATTTTGATTATCAAATTGAGTGTTATGTTCCTGAAGCGAAACGCCAATACGGATATTTCTCTTTACCTATATTGTGGAATGGCAAATTTGTTGCCCGTATGGATTGTAAAGCAGAAAGAAAAAATAACATCTTACATATAAATCATATTGCCCTAGAAGACAAACTGACTAAAACTGAAGATTTTGCTTATTCATTAGTCAAAGAGTTACAATCTTTTATGAAGTTCAACAATTGCAACAAAGTACAATTATACAAGACTACTCCTTCGAATTTCACACCAATTTTAAACGATCTAATCAATAATATGACCACTTAAAATAAGAACTGCCAGCAAAATAATTTAAGTGATAAAACACACTATTATCAATTCAAATTTCAATCCTATTTTCTGAACTTTTTTGTTTTAGAACCGTAGTATGGGAAGATAATATCGATAACGAATTAGCTCCATCTATTACAAACAAAGAATACATGAATATCAAAAATGAGAAAATGTGTTTTAATCGCATCAGTTTATCCTTTCCAGATCATATTGAGCCCTTATTTCAACAAACTTATTTCAGAAATTCTATTATTCAAGTTAGAGTTGCTTTAGTTCTAACAATGCTACTTTATGCTGTTTTTGCTTATTTAGACTTACTATTATTCCCCGAACATGCCCATTTGTTCCATATCATAAGGTTTTTTCTTGTCATTCCATTCGTTACTCTTGTCATCTTTTTATCCTTTACCAAAATTTTTAAAAAAGTTTGGCAATATTTAATACTAGCTTGTTACATTATTGGGGGAACAGGAATCAGCATAATGACAATCTATGTACCTGAAAATAGCACTTATTATGCCGGTTTGCTATTAATTTTCTTTTCGGGTTACCTATTTCTTAAATTACGTTTTATCTTCGCAACAATTGGAGGATGGGTAAACGTTCTCATATTTAACCTACTGGCTATATATTATGCCGAAACTCCAATTATACTAATTATCAACAACAATTTCTTTTTTATAAGTGCAAACCTTATTGGCATGTTTGCATCTTACTATATGGAGATACAGTCACGACGAAATTTTTTCTTAAACCAAAAATTGGATGAAGAAAAAGTATCTGCTGAACAATTAAATAAGAACCTCGAAAAAACCGTTGCTGAACGCACAATAGAACTAGTCAATGCAAAAAATACAACTGAAGCCATAAATGCAAACATTACATCTATAATCGAATGCACTAAGGAGAGCATTTGGGCCATTAATCGTAATTATGAAATATTATATCTCAATGAGGTATTTAAAACTGAATTTCATCAAGCCTTTGGCGTTCTGCTAAAACCAGGAGTTAACATTCTTAAATCTCTTCCCGAGCCATTAGTGGATCTATGGAAATCGCGTTACGATCGAGTATTGGCAAACGAACAATTCACAATTGAAGATGAGATAAAAGCAGAGAAAGGATCTATTTATATTCAAGTTGGCTTTAATCCGATTATCAAAAATAGTAAAGTAGTAGGTGGTTCTTGCTTTGGTAGTGATATTACCTATCGCAAGTTAGCTGAATTAGAAATTGTTAAAGCCAAAGAAAAAGCGAAAGAAAGTGATCAATTAAAGTCTGCCTTCCTTGCCAATATGAGTCATGAAATTCGTACTCCAATGAATGGTATATTAGGTTTTGCCGAGCTACTAAAAAATTCTGATTTAGAGAAAGGCATCCAAGTAGAATACATCAATATCATTGAAGAAAGTGGAAATCGAATGCTCAATATTATTAATGACATAATAGATATATCCAAAATTGAAGCTGGCCTAGTAGATGTGAATATCCAAGACACAAATATTAATCAGCTTTTAGACTACATGCATTCCTTCTTTAAGCCAGAAGCAGATAGTAAAAACTTGCAATTAGCTATTCCAATTCCTGATTTATCGAAAGAGTTTGTGATTAAAACTGATCGAGAAAAGCTTTACGCTATATTAACCAACCTTCTGAAAAATGCCATTAAATTCACCAATAAGGGTTCAATTGAATTGGGTTATAAAATAGATCATACAAAATTGGAGTTTTTTGTAAAAGATACTGGTATTGGCATTCCTAAAAACAGACAAGATGCTATTTTTGAACGTTTTATTCAAGGTGATATGACCAATAAACGTCTGCAGGAAGGAGCCGGTCTCGGCTTATCAATTTCCACAGCATTTATAAAAGTATTAAAAGGTGAAATCTGGTTGAAAAGCCAAGAAGGAAAGGGAAGTACTTTTTATTTTACCTTACCTCTCTAATCTCTTTCACTACCAATTTTACATACCTCTCCCATTTTACTCATCATATATTCATGTGAATTTTTTCGATGTGGAATCGTGCAATCGGCACAGTTTTTAAAATTGTTAGTGTATTTAAAGTTTCCACCACAATTCCCTTTCAACATATACAAAGGACAATAACAAAATAAACAATTAAACTCTTCTTCATTTTCAACTTTGTGACAAGGAAAATATTCACACTTTTTATTTTGGAAAAACTTATAATTTTCTGACATAACTCAAACTCCTCAGTCGTATTCTTACTAAAACCAACAAATTAATTGCCTGTAAAATTAGCAACTGGCAGTCACTATTCCAATCAATTATTTTCCTTTCCGATTTCCTTACCTTATTAAAACAGCTAACTACCTAATTAAAAGAGTAATTGCTATTTCATAAAGTTTTAATTAATAAAACAGTATTTACACAATCCAATTAATCAAAATGTAATTGTACTTTTATGTTGAACTTAACTTCAAAAATTGCAATACATTTATTCTTATCTATTACAAACAACACGCCATACAATTGAAAACAGTACTTCTTACTTCACTCCTTCTCTTACTTACACTACAGCATACTTATTCGCAAGAATGGAAAAACATGCACACCTATAAAAAGGAAACAGGCAATGCTAACTTACAGAATGGCTGCTGGTTGAAAAAAGACCGAAAAAGAAATACTGAAACTTGGAAACAAGCAAATTATTACAATTTGAGTGTTGATAAAGGAAATGAAAAATACAAAAATATTCGGCAGATAAGAGATTTTTACATTTTCTATAATGAGTTCAGAATGCAACAAGGTCATGACATAAAGTGGATGGGAATAGCATCTGTTGCTGCCAATCAGTTAGCAAAAATGGAAAATTGTTTTTTGCGTCTATTTGTCGTTCGAAACAAAGAATTAGTTGATTTTGCACATCAAGGATCAACAAAAGTATTTGCCTTTTCCTTTCCTCAATTGCAACAGATTTATACCTCGGAACAAATTATTACAGGAGACGATGCTTTGATTTGGGACAAAAAATATGGAACAATTGAACAATGTGAAATTTTGCAACCCTTGTATGATCAACTGTCTGACAAGGCAATCAAAAAACTGGAAAGAATGGCAAAAGGCAAAGGCATATTCCGCTTTGGGGTTCGAAAAAAATTACGCTTCGAGGGAAATATCAATGATTGTGATGATAGATATGAACATGGAAAAAGCAAGTTAATTCCTTATTGCAATATTCACAATCATTAAATTACAGACAAGAAGTATTTTCTATAATGTAGATTTCCTCCTCTAAATTTTTGTCTTATAAAAATTCCCTCTATCTTCGTTTCGTATTTCTACGAAATACAAAACAAATAAAACGACTACATGACGGACAAAGAATTTTATTCGAATGATGAAAAACAGCTAGCCCGTTTTGCCAAAGCTTTATCTCATCCTGTTCGAATTTACATTTGCGACATTCTTTCAAAGCAAACTTGCTGCTATAGTGGCGATCTTGCTGAAGAAGTGCCGATTGCAAGATCGACCTTGTCACAACATCTAAAAGAATTAAAAAATGCAGGTTTAATACAAGGAGAAATAGCTGCTCCTAAAATTAAATACTGCTTAAACAAAGAGAATTGGGCACTTGCTCGAGAAATGTTTACCAATTTATTCAATAACTAAACAACAAATAGAACATGGAAATTAAAGTATTAGGACCAGGTTGTAAAAAGTGTAACACACTAGCAGAAGCAACTCAAAAAGCTGTTGCAGAATTAGGTATGGATGTAAATATCACAAAAATTGATGATATGATAAAAATTCTTTCTTACGGCGTAATGTCAACACCAGCTTTAGTTATCAACGAAAAAGTGGTGGTAAGTGGTAAAGTGCCATCTGTAAACGAAATTAAAGAATTCATTCAAAACGCTTAAAACATGAAACAACTTATAATATTTTGCCTTATCGCAATGGGATTAAGCTTTGGAGCTTGTCAATCAAATACAAAAAAAGAAACTGCAACAGCGAAAGAAGAAACTGCATGTACCGGAGATTGTACAAAATGTGAGAAATCTGCAGAAGCTAAAACTGTAGCAACTACCGAAGATGCCGGCGTATACTATTTTCACGGAGATAGAAAATGTAAAACTTGCAAAGTAGTTGGAGCTAAAGCAAAAGAAGTAGCGGGAACATTAAATGTAAAATTCTTCGATATCAATTTTGATGAAGACAAAAACAAAGAGTTAGCCAAGCAATTTCAAGCTAGTAGTTCAAGTTTGTATATCAAAAGTGCTAAGTCAGGAAAAATTGAAGACTTAACAACTTTTGCATTTCGCAACGCTATTAACGACACTCCTGCTTACATTGAAAAGCTACAAACAGTAATTAAAGCAGAGCTACAATAAACGAACAATGGAATACTTAGATCAACTATTATCACAAAGTAATTTTCCTTTGCTTTCAGCATTTTTACTTGGCTTAATGACTGCTATTAGCCCTTGTCCTTTGGCTACTAACATTACGGCAACGGCCTATATCAGTAAAAATCTAGGCAACAAAAGAAGAATCTTTTTTAACGGATTAATTTACACCTTAGGAAGAGCAGTAAGTTATACCGCAGTTGGTGTCATACTCTTTTTTGGAGCTAGTAAATTTGATGTTTCAAGTTTCTTCAACACCTATGGCGAAAGGTTACTTGGACCATTGTTACTGATTATTGGAATCTTCATGTTAGATCTAATTTCCTTCAATTTCCCTGGAGTTAGCTTTCTAACCGATAAATTAAACAGTGAAAAAATACGCGGCAAATATTGGGGCGCCTTTTTAATGGGAATGATATTCGCATTGGCTTTCTGCCCATATAGCGGTGTGCTCTATTTTGGAATGTTAATTCCTTTAACCATTTCACAGGCCGACGGATTAATTCTTCCTGTAGTGTTTGCAATTGCTACTGGCTTGCCAGTAATTATTATTGCTTATTTATTGGCATTCACATTATCAGGAGTTGGCAGTTTTTACAACAAAGTTAAGAGCTTTGAATTTTGGTTTCGTAAAGTTGCTGCCGTAATTTTTATAGCTGCTGGATTGTATTTCACTTACATTTTTTTCATTCAATAAATAGCTTAAATCAAATGATCAAATCAATTCAACTGACCAATAAGAAGCAGTTTCTTTGGATTCTGTTATTATTACCAGTTTGGTACCTTTTGTATGTGAACCTGCAGAATATATCCGATTTTTTAATCGATAGTGTATTCTCTTTACAAAAAGGAACACATCTAGCTGAAACATTGCGTTTCTTTATATTTGAGGTGCCTAAAGTACTTCTTCTTTTAGTGCTTATTATTTTTGGTGTAGGAATTATCAGAAGTTATTTCTCGCCAGAAAAAACAAGGAAAGTATTGGCTGGAAAATCCACATTTATGGGGAATATCCTTGCTTCTTTATTGGGCGTCTTAACACCATTTTGCTCTTGCTCTGCTATTCCTCTGTTTCTAGGATTTGTAGAAGCTGGTGTTCCATTAGGTGTTACATTCAGTTTCCTAATTGCTGCGCCAATGGTAAATGAAATTGCCTTAATTATGCTAGTGGGTTTATTTGGATGGAAAACAGCTATCATTTATACTTTAACAGGTCTATTAATTGCAATCTTCGCAGGTTACTTAATTGGTGCTTTAAAATTGGAAAAGTATGTTCAATCATGGGTTTTCGATGTTAAAACAGGGCAAGCTAGCGAAGATGAAACTAAAATGACCTTTTCGGGTAGAATTAAAGTTGGTTACGAAACCGTTAAGGAGATTGTAGGGAAAATATGGTTGTATATCGTTATTGGCGTTGCCATTGGAGCTGCTGCTCACGGATATGTTCCAGAAGATTTCATGGCAAGCTTAATGGGTAAATCGGTTTGGTATTCCGTACCTCTATCAATTCTTATTGGTATTCCAATGTATTCTAACGCTGCTGGCATTATTCCAATTGTGAGTGTCCTAATCGAAAAAGGAGCATCATTAGGCACAGCTCTTGCATTCATGATGTCGGTTATTGGTTTGTCCTTGCCCGAAATCATTATCCTAAAAAAGGTATTAAAAATGCCATTGATATTGGCTTTTATAGGAATTGTGGCTGGAGGAATTCTTTGTGTCGGATTTATTTTTAATTTTATCTATTAAGGGATGAAAAATTAATCTTTCGATTGATGACAGAAAACAAATCATATCAAGATACTTCAAACCCTATCGTACTTTTCGATGGGGTTTGTAATTTGTGCAATACTTCTGTTCGATTTCTTATGGCCTACAATCGAAAAGAAAACCTGCATTTCGCTTCTCTACAATCCAAGTATGCTAAAAATCTACTGGCTAAATATAATTTATACCAAACAGACCTCTCTACTGTGGTGTTTATTGAAAATGAAAAAATCAGTACGCAAAGCACAGCTATCTTCGAAATATCCAAACATTTGATCTACCCTTGGCGAGCAATCGAAAATTTTAAATACCTCCCAAAATCGATTACAGACTGGTTTTATAAATTAGTTGCAAAGTATCGTTACAACTGGTTTGGTCGTAAAAAAGAATGCATGATTCCAAAAGCCGAATGGAAACATCGTTTTCACGGATAAGCATAAAAAAACCGGAAGCCTTTCGGATTCCGGTTCTGTATATCTTGAAGTATAAATTAGTCTCCAAATGCGATACCAACTCCCTTAGCAGTTTGAACCAAGTTAGCTTTTGGATCAACAAGGTTTTGCTGTCCGATAGCCTCTGGAAGAGGAACTCCAACAACTTCTGGATGACGGTAAGCAACCATTTCTCCAAATTTACCTTCCAATACCATTTCGAATGCTTTAACACCGAACTGAGTTGCTAAAACACGATCGTAAGCAACTGGAATACCACCACGTTGTAAGTGACCTAAAACTGTAGTACGAATATCAGCTTCAACACCAGCAATTTTAAGTTCAGCAGCTAAACGATCAGCAGCACCACTTAATTTCAAGTTAGGATTACCAACTTCAGTACTTTCTTCAGCCAATGCAGAACCACCTTTTGGCATAGCACCTTCAGCAACAACAATAATACCGAAACCTTTACCTTTTAAGAAACGAGTATCTAGTTTTTCCTTTATTTTTTTAATATCATAAGGAATCTCAGGAATCAAACAAGCTTCTGCTCCACCTGCAATAGCCGCACTTAAAGCGATCCAACCTGCATCACGTCCCATTGCTTCCAAAACAAAAATACGGTTATGAGATGCTGCGGTTGTTTTCAATTTATCTACAGCTTCAGTACAAATCTGTACAGCAGTTTGATAACCGAAAGTAAAATCTGTTGCTGAAAGGTCATTATCAATTGTTTTTGGCACCCCAATAATGTTCAATCCCTTTTCGTAAAGAGCTTGAGAGATTTTTTGAGAACCATCACCACCGATACTGATAACAGCATCAATTCCAAGATATTGCAACTTACGAATCATCTCATCAGAGCGATCAGCAGATCCCCAAGAACCATCTTTGTTTTTTACAGGCCAAGCAAATGGACCACCTTTTGTTGTAGTACCAATCATAGTACCACCTTGGTAATGAATACCCTTAACAGCGGCATCATCTAATATCTTAATTTCAGTTGGCTCTTTCAATATTCCATCAAAAGACTGAATACTTCCTACAACTTCCCAATCTTTTTCTTGAGCTGCACGTTTCACAACGGCGCGAATTACGGCATTTAACCCTGGGCAATCACCACCCCCGGTTGCAACTAATACTCTTTTCATAATCGTCAATTTAATATATTTCAATCAATTTGCTTGGCTAGCTCGGCTAAAGTAAAAATATTTTTCCAAAGTCGAACAAACAATTTCACAATCAATGAATTGCAATCGATTTCGGTGTCTTTTTTTATAATGAATTTGAATTGTTAATTTTATAACAGCAATAAACTCGAACATGATTAAGCTGAATTATCATGCTTATCCTTTTAAAATACAGCACATTCACCCAATTTATAAAAATTAAAGCTATGAAAATAATTATTTTACAATCTGATATCACAAAACTTAAGGTTGATGCCATTGTAAATGCTGCAAAAACAAGTCTTCTTGGAGGTGGTGGTGTCGATGGGGCAATTCACAGAGCTGCGGGCCCCGAACTTTTAAGGGAATGCAAAAAATTAAATGGCTGCTCTACAGGTGAAGCAAAATATACCAAGGCATACCAACTATCGGCTAAATATATAATTCATACCGTTGGGCCAATTTGGAATGGGGGCAATCAAAATGAAGCAATCTTATTAGAAAACTGTTATAAAAACAGTATCCGAATAGCCGAGTCATTAAAATTGGAAAGTATTGCTTTTCCTAATATCAGTACAGGAATTTATGGCTATCCCAAAAGGCAAGCTGCTCAAATAGCAATTAAAGTTGTACAAAAAGAAAAGTATCAGCACCTAAAGGAAATTACCTTTTGCATTTTCGATGATGAGAACTTAAACATTTATCATGAATTAGCTAAATAGAAATTGTCTCTTCAACAACCTCATCTAAATTCCAACGCTTGTATTTACCCCAGTTAAGCATGCACTTATAGCCTTTTTCTTCAAGGAAAACAATCACATTCTGAGTCTTTAAGCTTAAATCACAATATAAAATAAGAGCTTTATCCTTGGGGATTTTAGAATACCATTGATCTACTTTATCATGAGGAAAATTCCTTGCTCCAGGAATATGTCCCATTAAATAATATTCTTCTTCTCTTACATCTAAGATCCAAATTTCTTCCGAATTCTTGAGAGCTAAGGTTAAAAGTTTTTCCGCATCTAAGTATATTTTTAATTTCTCTCCCTCACTAGATATATATCCATGATAATTTGGGACATGTATAAAATACCAATACACACCAAAGATCAGTGAAAGCGCGGAAAATATAATCAATAATATATTCATGGAATATTTTTAATGAAGCTAATAAAGTTTTTTCACTTCACAAGAATACAAAAAAAATCTCCAATAAAGGAGATTTTAAATATCATATTTGAATCAATTAACGTTTCATGGTTGCAATGAAAGTGTCTTCATCAAGGAAGAAGTCCAATGCATTATTAATTGAAGGAACAATCACATCTACGTGATCAACAATATCTTTATGAATACCTTCTGCTTGCAAGGTAGCAACAGAAACAACCGCTTGTACAAACAAGCCTATATCAATACGTGCATTTCCAATGGCAGCAACATTTCTGCTTCCTAAGGAAAGTAAGATATCTTCTTTTTCTCTCGAATTACGAGCTTCATAATAGGTAATACCTGTTGAATCTGCTAATTCACGAGCATTCCCTCTCTGATCTGAAGAAATCATGACCACATTCACTCCCAATGATTGCAATTGATGAATTCTTTCCATTACACCTGGAACAATCTCCCCTTTTACAGTTAATGTTCCGTTAGAATCAACAACTAAGGTGTCAATTTCAATGGTTCCCACACCCGATACTTTGTAAATTAGACTCATAGATTATGCTTTAAATTTAGTCTAACAAAATAGCATTTTTTAGACAAAGCCAAAAGGTTTAAAAACATCTTTTCAGCACTATCACATATGTATTTTCTTTTAAAAGCGATAGCTAACACCTACCGACAAATTTTCCTTAAACTGAATCTTCGATCCCGTATCGTCATCTGATATTAAATGAGTTGAGAACTTAGTTGATAGGTATTGATTTATCGGCATAGTAAGAATTAGTTCCCAATCAATATCTATATTTTTAGCTTCTTCAGTATAATTCGAGTAGAGGGTAAGTTTATTTTGCAATTGCATACCATCCCAAAAAGTCATTTTATGAGTCAAATTCACATAGGAACCGACCTCTTTCTTCACTTTCTTATCAGCATCAACACCAAAAGCGGTCTGATTAATATTTGCAGTATCGCGCACAATGGTATACTTCGCCGATAAAGGAGATAACAATAAGGAGAAATTTTTATTTGGTTTGTAATCCATACCAATGGAAGCAATGATATAAGCTGGCGCAAAAAAGTTTGATTTTAATATTCGCGAACCGGTTTTAGGGTATGTATACCCTTTCATCATTTGCGTTTTCAAATTAAATTGGGCTGAATAATACCATTTCTTCACCGCTTTTTGGCCATACTTAGTATTTAATTCTATACGGTCATCATTTTTCCGAAACCCATTATCTCCTGATTTCAAAAGACCATACTTAATTTTTAAGCTATTATCCCAAGTATGATTTCCTTTCTTGTAATTTGCAAAGGCATTAATAGTCGATATTGCTGCAATCGAACTCTCTCCACCTCCAGACCAACTATCACTCACATGCCCCTGATTAAAAGAAATGCCAATCGTTGCTCCTAATTTCCATTTCTGTGAATATCTTTTATACTTTCCTAAGGTCGCTAGCTTATATTGATCGGAAGGTAGTTCTCTTTTAATCTTCCCACTTGATCCTCGCACTTTTGACTTCTGAACAGATTCCTGATATACATCATCATCTACTAAAATTCGAACAGACCTATCCTTTGTATTTTGAACCCATATACCAATTGAGTCTCTCCTATTCTTCTTCAGCCAAAAGCGTTTAAAATCCTGTTTGCCATTATTTATCCAGAATTGCATAGAATCATTTAAGTAATTCTTTACTCCTAATAAAACTGAATCTCTACTAATCTCTCTTATCCACTGATGAACAGGATCTTTCTCTACATAGGTGTACAATTCTTCTAATGCGTGATATTTCCAAGCATTATCATTCTCCAATTCTTCAATTTTAGGCAAGTCAGGTTGATAACTTAAAATTTTCTCTAACTCAATCTGCTTCTTAAGCTTTCGTAATGCTTCTTCTGTTTTTCTGGTTTCGATATACTCTTTAAGATAATATACCATATTCCGAATACTATCATTCTTGACGTAATGTAAGAGTGAGTTCACAGCATCCTGAACAGAATCAGTTTGGTGTTTCTTTTGCGAATAATTCATTCCTAATTCCCTAACAATAAAACGAAAGCCAACATTATCTAAATGCTGTAATGGATCAGGAACATTATTCAAAACCGTATCGGTTGTAAAATATTTTACTGAATCTGCTTTATTCTGTTTTATACGATAATTTGAATCCTTTAGTCGAACAGAACCAAGAATTAAAGAATCCTTTTTTATCTTTTCCTGAGAAAATGATAAAATGGACTGAGTAAGTAGCAATAACACGCACAAAAATCGAATCATAGGGCAATGATCTTAACGTCTTTTAATAAGTTAAATGGGCTAATGGGTATCTTAATTATCTAAAAATTCACCACTCAAATATGGCTTATGCAAATTTGTTGAAATTATTTCTTTATAAAAAGTATATTCACCTTCAAATCGATAAATTCCAACAGAATACAATACAAAAATTTCCCAATTTAAATATCAAACGTTTGCACAAATTCTTTATTCTGCTTTTGAATCAAAAATATTTATTCTATTTTTACAATGTTGAAAATCAGAAACTATGGAAATAAAATATCAACTTCCAAAACTGACACATAAAGTTTACCTCAACATTAAGAATAGAGACGAGTATCACTTCTAGACTCGTTTAGGTATTGTACACCTTATTATTTCCTATCGTATGCTTATCGAATAAATAATTAACTGGGAGGAATCCATCTGGTTAAATTATTCGTATACATGTATACCTAAAACACACAAATTTAGATTCTAGTATTACAGACTGGACATATTATTGAACCCTATTAATTTAAGGATCACAAAAAGCTACACTATATTTTAGTATCAAACTATAAACAACACATAAGAAAATATTATGGAATTACCTTTCGCAGAATCGTTTAAAACAAAGATGGTTGAAACCATTAAAAGAAGTACTCGTGAAGAAAGAGAACAATGGTTAAAAGAAGCAAATTACAATCTTTTCAACCTAAAAAGTGATCAAGTCTTTATCGACTTACTTACCGATTCGGGTACTGGAGCAATGAGCGACAAACAATGGGCTGCAATGATGTTAGGAGATGAAAGTTATGCAGGAGCTCGTTCTTACTACAACATGAAAAATGCTTTAAAAAACATATTAGGTTTCGATCATTTTTTACCTACTCACCAAGGAAGAGCTGCTGAAAACGTACTTTTTTCAGTACTGGTAAAAGATGGGCATGTTGTGCCTGGAAATTCCCATTTTGACACAACAAAAGGACATATTGAATTTAGAAAGGCAAAAGCAATTGATTGTACTATTGATGAAGCCTTTGACACTCAAATAGACCATCCTTTCAAAGGAAACCTCGATTTATTCAAATTAGAATCTGTTCTTTCTACTTACCCAAAAGAGCAAGTTCCAATGATTATTGTTACCGTTACTTGTAACACTTCTGGAGGACAACCTGTTTCTATGGCAAACATGAAAGCCGTTAGAAAACTTGCTGACAAATATGAGATCCCTGTTTGCTATGATTCTGCTCGATTTGCAGAAAATGCATACTTTATTAAGATGCGAGAAGAAGGATACCAAGACAAAACAATTAAGGAAATTGTTACCGAAATGTATTCTTATGCTGATATGGCAACCATGAGTTCCAAAAAGGATGCCATTGTAAACATGGGAGGCTTCATCGCAATGAGAGATCCAGAATTATGGAAACAGGCTTCTACTTATAACATCATGTTCGAAGGATATGTAACCTATGGTGGCATGTCTGGTAGAGATATGAACGCTTTAGCACAAGGTCTGGATGAAGGAACTGAATTTGAGTATCTTGAAACACGTATTAAGCAAGTTGAATACTTAGGTGGTAAATTGGATAAATTTGGAATTCCTTTTCAAAAACCAATTGGTGGTCACGCCATTTTCGTTGATGCAAAGAAAATTTTAGATCATCTACCAAAAGAAGAATTTCAAGCTCAAACATTAGGATGTGAATTGTACTTAGAAGCTGGTATTCGTGGTGTTGAAATAGGTGCTATTCTTGCTGATAGAGATCCAGAAACTAGAGAAAATAGATACCCTGAATTAGAATTACTTCGCCTGGCAATACCTAGAAGAGTATATTCTAACAATCATATGGATGTAATTGCTGTAGCTTTAAAAAATGTTTTCGACAGAAGAAAAAGTATTAAGCACGGTTTAAGAATTGTTGATGAAGCTCCAATCATGCGTCATTTCACTGTTCAATTGGATAAAATATAAGCAATCCCACCAACTTATAATAAATTTAAAAAGCTTCCCTCGGGAAGCTTTTTTTGTTTCAATAAAGAATTTAATCGATATTGAAATTTTATTTTTTCAATAATTCAAAAAGACGTAAATTAACTTCAACAACAGAAACATCAGATTAAAAGCAAAGTAGATCAAGAATAGCACAATTACAATAAAGAAAAAAAGAAGCATAAACTAACCCTTATCTAATCTGTGAAACTATGACTACAATTGACTTGAAATTAACCCTGCAACTAAAAGAAAACGAATATTTTAAGGTAGGCGATCACATCTTCACAAAAAATGAAAACCTTGAACACCTAGAAGGTAAATTACATTTTTGTGGCTCTAATGCTATTGAAATATTTAAAGAATACGAAAGCTTACTAAGCATGGAGATTATGGAAAAGTGGTCAAAACTTATTAAAGCTTTGAATCAAACCACTTCTTGCTGTGCTGTTTGGGACAACAAGAAAATCATACAAGAACTCGTTGAAAAGCAAGAACATTCTGTTTCTTGGTACGTTGAAAATTGTAGAATCTGCTAATTTTAACAAAATTATATCAAGAGGCTGTCTCCTAGTTTCCACAAATGAATAATAGAAATAAGAGACAAAGAATCTAAAGCCCATAGTTGAGGCGGCCTCTTTATAAAATACAGTAATAAACTGCAATAAAATGCGATAGACTTCCTCCGCAAACAAACAAATGCCATATCAAATGATTGAATGGAATCTTTTTCCAAACGTAAAAAATCACACCAAGCATATAAAAGACGCCTCCTATTATTATCCATTTTAAGCACAAGGCAGGTAAAGCAGAACTAAAAGCAGGAAAATTAAATATTAAGACCCATGCCATTGACAAGTATAGCATCAAGGAGATCCAACGGAATTTTCCCATTAAAAATATTTTATAAACAATACCAACGACAACCAAAGCCCAAAGAATAATCAAATATAATTCACCAACTGAATTGGTAAGATAAATCACCAAAAAAGGTGTGTAAGTACCTGCAATCATAAAGAAAATACTAATATGATCTAGCTTTCGATACAACAAGCGATTTGGTTTCCCATACATATAATGATACAAACTGGATGAGAAGTAGAGCAAATTAAAAGCCAACACAAATAAGAGACATGCAATTATACCACTCATACTTTGTGTTTCCCATGCAATACTCAACAACCATACACCTGCAGGAATACCAAAAACAAGACCTAAAAGATGTGAAATCCAATTTCCCAATTCATGAGCAGATTCTCTATCCTTAGAAGCTCGCTTTTTCTCCTCCCCAGCCCAACTAATTAACAACATTAACCATTTCATATATTTCTTATCTGAATTAAGCGAAGTGTTTTTATTAAAAACAGCTAAATTCATTAAAAGTTTGCAAGCAGCAAAATTAATGCTCAATCAATTTACATTCATTTAAAATAACTTGCAAAACCAAGACTCTCCTAGTGCTAGAAGCACCTATAGTAAACAAAATAAATCACGTACAAAAAAATCATATCGCATAACATATTCTACATGTTTTCATATTTATATATTGTAGGTTGTATACATCTTAATAACTACTAACTTATATTACTATGAAAAAATTAATTCTATTAATAATTTGTTTTGCATGGCTTCAGAATAGCAATGCTCAGAATAAAAATCTATCACCATTCTTTAAGGTTGGAACATCAAATTCTGAAATCACCGATCTTATTAATACAGTTAAAGAAGGCTTAGTCGGTCAACATTTTAATATCATTGGCGAATATCATCCTGAAAAAAATAAGGATCTTTACGTTGTTTGCCTTACTCGACCTGATTTAAGGAAATTGTGTTTAGAATCAGAAGACAGAGGAGCTCTTGCAAGTGTTCTTAAAATTGGAATGGTAAAAAAAGGCAATGAAGTAACCATTAGCATGATTAATCCAGATTATATGTTCTGCGCCTACTTATCGAATTATGATTCTCAAAAAGAAGCTTATGCAAAAATTTCGGATGACCTAAAAAAATCATTACTGGAAATTGGTAAAGACTTCACTCCTTTCGGTGGAGAATTAAGTGCGAATGCCATCAAAAAATATCATTACAAAATAATGATGCCTTATTTTAATGATCCTGTAGAACTAAACCAGTTTAACACATTTGAGGAAGGATTAGCAACAATTCGAAAAAATCTAAAAGATGAAAAAGGAAAAACCAAATTAATTTACGAGCAATTATTTGAAGGTCAAAAAATAGCTGTTTTTGGAATTGGTTTATTAGACTCCGAAGATGGAGAAAAAGAATTTCTTCCTATTATTGGTGAAGATCACATTGCAGCCATGCCTTACGAAATAATTTTACAAGGAAAAGAAGCAAGTATGTTACATGGAAAATATCGTTTTGCTTTATATTGGCCAGAGCTAACAATGGGAACCTTTATGAAAATAATGAGTACTCCTGGCAATGTAGAAGAGTTTATGGAATCAATAACAAAATAAAACATTCAATTTCGATCACAAAAAATCCTGCATGCCTTCTTGCAGGATTTTTCATATTTAAAGACCGTTATTTTCCTTATCTTTTTACTTTTGTTAATCACATGATAAAATAACAACTGTATGAAAAAGAAAATATACCTCTTACTAATAGGTTTCATTTTTGTCTCTTGCGCAGAATTGCAGCCTTTTATAGACCAATATGCTATTACCCAAGAAAAACCTCTAAGCAGTTCAGAAGTATCGTATGGATTGAAAGAAGCTTTAAAGGTTGGAAGTCTCAACGCTTCGAATATTCTATCGATTAAAGATGGATTCTATAAAGATGAGTTGGTTAAAATACTTCTACCCCCTGAAGCACAAGCCATCACCAAAAACATTAGCTTAATTCCTGGGGGTAAAGATCTTGTTGACAAAGTAGAGATTCGATTAAATCGTGCTGCAGAAGATGCGGTAAAAGAAGCAAGCCCAATTTTTGTTTCTGCGATTAGTGAAATGACAATCGCTGATGCTTTTGGGATCCTAAAAGGTGGAGACAATGCGGCAACCAATTACCTTAAAGGTAAAACCTCAACAAAACTAAAAGATTTATTTTTACCTAAAGTAAGCTCATCGCTTGATAAAAAATTGATAGCAAACATATCGACTAATGAATCTTGGAGTATGCTCACAGGTAACTATAATAAAGTAGCAGATAGTTTTGCTGGAAAAATAGCCAATTTACAACCTGTGAATACTAAGCTAGATGAATATGTTACTGATAAAGCTCTTGATGCACTTTTCCTTAAAGTTGCTGATGAAGAGAAGCTAATCAGAAAAGATCCATTAAAAAGAGTTAGCAGCATTTTAAAAAGAGTATTTGGTGAATTGGACAAATAAAACTTACACACCTCAATCCAACTGCCTTCATTCGAAACAATTACGGCATCATGCAAAACCAAACGAATACTAAATAGAAAGCTCAATCATATAAAAAATACGATACAACAATTCAAAACATTTTACACGAAGTTAGGAAAGAAAAAAACTTTTATTTATCTTTGTCACGTTTTAAAGTTTTAATGGAGATTTATTCTCCGCAATTAATATCAATATCATTCATTACTATTCATTTCATTTTTGAAATAAAAATTAATAGATTGTTACTGAAAATTATTTAATATTAAAGCCTTTAAACAATTAAATAATTATTTTTCAAAAAAAATTACCATGGAAGGAACAGTAAAATTCTTTAACGAATCTAAAGGTTTTGGATTCATCAAGCCAGACGATTCAAGCGAAGACATCTTTGTACATTCAACAGGTCTAGTAGACGAAATTCGTGAAAACGATAGAGTTGAGTACGATTCAGAAAGAGGAAAAAAAGGTATGAATGCAGTTAATGTAAGAATTATTGACTAATTCATATTACGCTCATACAATTTTAAAAACCACCCAACAGGGTGGTTTTTTTGTATTTATATAATTACTCTTTATATAAAAATCTATCAATCAAGATTTTTATCGGATTTTCGACACTTATAAGATGTTATAAATTCGAACTTGCTGGCAATCTTCCTAGCACCTGCTCCAAAGTACTATTCAACACACTCATCAACAGTCCAATAACTAATTTCAAAACAATGTTACTTTTCTTAGGTAGGGAAGATTGTTTTGCATACATTTGTCTCGTTGTAAAGTCTTAACCGATTTCAGCTTCAGCCTTTTTTATTCATTCCTTTACTGGAATAAAGATTAATAGATTGTTACTGTAATTATAAATATTAAAGACTTTAAACAAACATTTATTTTAAAAAAATATTACCATGGAAGGAACAGTAAAATTCTTTAACGAATCTAAAGGTTTTGGATTCATCAAGCCAAACGATTCAAGTGAAGACATCTTTGTACATTCAACAGGTCTAGTAGACGAAATTCGTGAAAACGACAAAGTTGAGTACGATTCAGAAAGAGGAAAAAAAGGTATGAATGCAGTTAATGTAAGAATTATTGACTAATTCATATTACACTCATACAATTTTAAAAACCACCCAACAGGGTGGTTTTTTTGTATCCTCTAAAATCTATTTACTAAAAACACAATATCTTTTTTAAATAATATTGAAATCTACAATTGGTCTAGTACAATTAATATTCTTCTTGTAAACTTAACAACTCCTAGAACATACAACACATAGAGATTCGTAGAAGCCTAAAACTCTCATTTTAAATCCAATAGATAAACACAAAACAATATACTTATTTTTAGGATTGAAAAATTGTTTTATATATATTTGTTTTAACTAGAGTCTTAAGAGATTTTAATTTCAATATCATTCGTTACTATTCATTCCATTTTATTGGAATAAAATAATAGAATTGTTACTGGTAATTACTTAATAATTAAAGACTTTAAGCAAACATTTTATTATTTATAAAAAACATTACAATGGAAGGAACAGTAAAATTCTTTAACGAATCTAAAGGTTTTGGATTCATTAAGCCAGCAGATTCAAGCGAAGACATCTTTGTACATTCAACAGGTCTTATTGACGAAATTCGTGAAAACGATAAAGTTGAGTACGATTCAGAAAGAGGAAAAAAAGGTATGAACGCAGTAAATGTAAGAGTAATTGACTAGTTCATATTACACTCATACAGATTAAAAAACCACCATATTGGGTGGTTTTTTTGTATTCTACAAAAGCTATTTTATTATAACACAATAACTTTTACAGAATTAGCATCGCATTATTCGCATGAACTTCTTAACTCCCAAAATACACTATATTCGGACATTAAGCCAAGGCTAATAATCTCATTATAATGCCAATAGAAAGATACAAAACAATATACTTTTTTTAGGATTGAATATTTGTTTTATATATATTTGTTTTGTTCAAGAGTCTTAAGAAATACTAATTACAATATCATTAGATCCTATTTACTCCATTTTGTTGGAATAAAACAATAGAATTGTTGCTTGTAATTACTAAAAAAGTTAAGACTTTAAGCAAACATTTTATTATTTAAAAAAACATTACAATGGAAGGAACAGTAAAATTCTTTAACGAATCTAAAGGTTTTGGATTCATTAAGCCAGCAGATTCAAGCGAAGACATTTTTGTACATTCAACAGGTCTTATTGACGAAATTCGTGAAAACGATAAAGTTGAGTACGATATGGAAAAAGGAAAAAAAGGTATGAACGCGGTAAACGTTAGAGTAATCGACTAGTTCATATTACTCTCATACAAAATAAAAAAACCACCTTTAAAAGGTGGTTTTTTTATTATATAATATTTTGTATTTATTTTCTAAAACAGAAAATTACTTTTTTAAAGTAACATTAATTGCATTCATCCCTTTAGGACCACGCTCTGTTTCAAAAGTAACTTTATCATTTTCGTTAATAGTATCTACAAGACCATTAATGTGAACAAAAACACTTTCTTTAGTTTCTGAATCCTTAATAAATCCGTATCCTTTACTAGTATTGAAAAAAGTAACAATTCCTTCACGAATAGGATTCTCAATGTAACCATCATCACTGTTACGTGCACCAAGTACAATATCTTCCTCGTTAATTTCTTCTTTTTTCTTTGTTGGATCTGGTGGAGTAGAACTAATATTTCCAAACTCATCCGTATAAGCGAGCATCTCTTCAAAAGAGCGTCCTGGATTAGCTTTACGTTCCTCTTTACGCGCTTCTTTCTCTTTTCTTTTCTGGAGTTTTTTCTTCTCTTTCTCTTTTTTGTTGTAAGTTTCTTTTGGTCTTGCCATAGCTTTTTTAAGATTCGAATTTCATTATATTTCCTTTCAATTCAATCTTTAGATAAAATGCTATCTTATATCAAATCAGAAAGGTTGTGCAAGGTACGGAATTATTCTAATAAACCGCTATATTATTTATTGCAGCCATATTATCCTCACCTTCACGATACAAATTTAAACAATAATTAAAATATATCCAGTATTTCGATACAAAAACCACTTGATTTCCACACGATTATTCTAATATCCTCTATAAAGATCAATATCAAAACATAAATACAATATAAAATACTTTTACCACAGCCCCAATAATGGCATAACAACAAGACTGTTTCGTAAAAAAATTGATCGATTTTAATAAAAATCCCTTTCAAATAATTGAAAGGGGTCCATATAATTTAAAGTACAAATTCTTTTAAGTTTGAAACCAATATCTCTTCTATTTCAACAAATTTCTCTTTAGGCGTTTTAGTAAATAACATTCCAAAAATTGAGTACATTTTATAATCAATTTTTCGCAACTCAATAGGCTCACAAAACCTAGCTAGCAGCGTATCGTAATCGAATTCAACAATTTCTTTAGATGGAATTCCTGTTGAATTATCTAAAATAACCAAGCTGTATATCTCCTCATCCATTTCTTCTAAAACCTGATCCCAATTCGGTTTCACATTGGTTAGAAAGCAATGATAAGGATTTAGTTTAGTCGCCATATAAGTTAAATCTGCAGTTGTACACCAGCCGCCAAATCGCATTGGATTCACCTCAATTGGTATTAGTTTTCCATTTTCATCAACTCTAACTTCGACATGTACAGGGAAATTCTTTAATTCTGCCGCATTTCCTAAATCTTTTACAAAGCCCAAAAAGGATGGTAAGTAGGTTTTTATTAACTCTTTAGAAGTATAATATACCCGATCGCTTACATCTTTATCAGATGCAAAAAGATGTTTCGAAATTCCTAGAATTACTGCATCACCATTTTCATCAAAATAAGCATCAAAAGCAAATTCTTCCCCATCAATAACCTCTTCTATCAAAAATGAAGATGCATTCACAACCTCAATAGGAAATAATGCCTTAGCATCTGTAAATTCTTCACGAATCAAAGCTTTAACTTTAAGCCAATCGCTCTCATCAACAACCTTATGCACTCCTAAGCTTAAGAAGCCAATTGCAGGTTTAATTATAAATGGCATAGGTAATTCATCCAAGTCTACTTCATCTAAATCCTGTAAAGAAACTTCCTTGAAAAAGAAATCAGGATACATCGATTGAATTAATTTACGAAATTCAATCTTGTTCTTAAATATGTTGATGTAATCCGGTAACCTGGTAAATCCCAAATGATTTACAACCCAGTTAATTGAGTTCTCAGAATTTGTATAAATTCTACTATCAGGATTATCACGAAATTTCTGAACAATTTCGTCGCTGCTAATTAGTGATAACTCTCCATGTTCGGTAACATTACCAGTATCTATAACAGGAAATTCATATTTCACGATTGTTTCCTTCAAAAATTTGGAAACGTAAGGCTTATCTAATAAAATCATTAAACAGTAGTGTTATGTGTGTTTGTAGATTGTAAATCTTTTACAAAGCTACAAAATTTGCTTGTAGTAAACTTTAAATAAATTCTTCAAAAAAGAATTCTTATTTATGGTCATTATGGCTCAAATCCTTACCTTTTACGCTGTAAGAAATAGTAAAAGACAATCCTGTGAAAGATAAAATATTAGTTACATATGCTATTCCTAAAGAAGGACTTAGTGAACTTGAAAAATATTTTGAATTAATTTATCCTAAAAAAGAATTCTTTTCTGATAGTGAATTAATCAAGCTAATTCCCGATTGTTCTGCTCTTTTGTCAATATTCAATAGAGATATATCGGCAGAAATTATAAATGCTGGACGAAAATTAAAAATCATCAGTAATTATGGTGTTGGCTTTAATAACATCAACACCGAAGCAGTAAATAACAATAACATCATTCTTTGCAACACTCCTGATGCTGTTTGTGAACCAACTGCAGAATTGTGTTTGGCCCTTATGTTATCCCTTTCAAGGCAAGTTAGCAATTGTCATTTTCAACTAAAAACAAATCCTGATTTTGAATGGGGAGTTATGAAAAACTTAGGCAATTCCTTAAGAGGAAAAACACTAGGAATTATAGGCTTGGGGAAAATAGGCAAATCAATAGCAGAAAAAGCATCTGTTTTTGGAATGAAAATCATTTATCACAATAGAAAACCAATCACTGACAAAAAATATGAACATTATACTTTCGTAGAGAAGGATAGACTCCTTGAAGAATCAGATATTGTATCTTTAAACTGCCCTCTAACTCCTGAAACTCATCATTTACTATCAGAAAAAGAATTTCGAAAAATGAAAACCTCAAGCTTATTAATTAATACAGCAAGAGGTTCTGTTATTGACGAGCAGGCTTTAGTAATAGCTTTAAAAGATAAATTAATTGCAGGAGCTGGATTGGATGTATTTGAGAATGAGCCATTCATTCACTCAGATTTACTCAAGGCAAACAATGTAGTATTGGTACCTCACATTGGCACTTCCACCATTGAAACTAGAATAGAAATGGGTTTAGAAGCGAGCGAAAATATCATTTCATATTTGATTAAGGGAATCGAAAAAAACAGAGTTAACTAAGTACAATTAAACTTAGAATTAAAAAATATGCTTTTAGCTATCGACATTGGAAATTCAAATGTTGTTTGTGGAATATCAAGCAATGAACATTGGTGCGAACAATTTAGAATTCACACCGTTGCCAATAAAACGGCAGATGAATACGAGGTTATTTACAGAACTTTACTGGCAAGTAGAAATATTGATTTAGATAAGATCGATCGAATTGTGCTTAGTAGCGTCGTTCCTTCTTTGATTCATCCAATTAAAGAGATGATTCAAAAACTATTCAATCAGAATCCATTAGTATTGGGCCCTGAGATCTACCCTCAACTCAATATTGGAATTAGCAATCCTTATGAAATTGGAACAGATCTAGTAGCCAATGCAGTTGCTGCTCACAATCAATATTCAGGTAATTGTATTGTTGTTGATTTTGGAACTGCTCTTACTTTCACAGTGATACAATCTGACGGAAACCTTCTTGGTGTGACCATTGCTCCTGGGTTAAAAACTGCAATGGCATCACTCTCACAGAAAACAGCTCAATTACCAAATATTGAAATTGCAATTCCACCATCCTGTATTGGAAAAAATACGGTTCATGCCATGCAAGCCGGAATTGTACTCGGTTATAAAGGTTTAATTGAGTCATTACTAAAAGGAATGAAGGAAGAGCTAAATGGAGAAACTACCATAATTGCTACTGGAGGATTATCATCTGTAATGCTACCTTTGATTGATTGTTTCGATCATCATGAACCGATGCTTACACTAGATGGTCTTAAGATTATCGGAAAACAATTTTACAAGTAATACCAACATACGATGCCATTAGAAATAGAAAGGAAATATCTGGTAAAGCCAGAATTACTGCAACTTCCAAATGAAGGAAAAAAGTTGATTCAAGGCTATGTTTGGAGCGATCCAGATAAAAGTCTACGCATAAGAATTGCCGGTAATAAAGCATTGTTAACTATTAAAACAGGAACTAATCCACTTCGTAGATCGGAGTTTGAATACGAAATCCCAATGAAGGATGCGAATGAACTTTTAGTACTTTGCGAATCAAAAATTGAGAAGATTCGTTATCTAATCAAGTATGAAAATTTACTATGGGAAGTTGATGTTTTTGAAGGCGAAAACAAAGGATTGATTGTTGCTGAAGTAGAACTTTCCTCGGAAGAACAAGAAATCAATTTACCAAACTGGATTAACACCGAAGTAACCAAGGATCCCAAATATTTAAACGTTGAACTAATAAAGCACCCCTTTTCCAAATGGTGAAAATGGCAAACTTAAATATTCAGGATTAGATGAATCGTCCGAAATTATGGCTTTGTAAATCTCTTCCTGAATTTTCGTTCGTACATCCATCTTCATCAATTTTGTATTTGATTCATCGGGGCAAATACGATTCGAAAGAAATATATATACCAAATCATATTTTGGATCAACCCAAACCATCGTTCCCGTAAAACCAGTATGCCCAAAGCTCAATTCAGAAGCTTGTTCACAAGTTGGTCCTCCTTTTTCTTTAGTGTCGTAAAAAGGCTTATCGAAGCCAATTCCTCTTCTGTTCTCAGTATCAGGATATGCTCTTGAGGTAAATTGATTCATGGTCTCCGCACTAATGTATGTTTCACCACCATAGGTTCCACCCTGCAGATACATCTGAATCATTTTTGCCAAATCACTAGCATTCCCGAATACACCTGCATGTCCAGAAACCCCTCCTAACATCGCAGAACTAGGATCATGCACATAACCTTCGAGCCACTGCTTACGAAAGAATTTATCGTTTTGAGTTGGTACAATTCGTTTCGAATTAAATCGTTTTAACGGCAAGTAACCTAAACTTGAAGCTCCCAACATGTCATAAAAATTCTTTTTCACATATTGATCAATTCTTTTGCCTGCAGTTTCTTTAATCATCTCACCCATTAAAATAAAGCCTAAATCGCTGTATTTATAGCCATTCGATTCTCTTAATTCTGAAGCCAAAATTTGATTGATAATCGTATCGTGATACCCTTTGTTGATATACATTGCATTCGCTACACGTGTTGGAAACTCATCGGATTTTACTTTAGAGAAAATTCCCTTTCTAAATTTGTAATTCCGATCGAGATACAATCGGTCCGCCACTTTTAAACTATATCGTTTCGAATATTTCAGACTAAACAACTCCTTGTCAAAACTTGCTGAATCGATAGATTCCCAATGAAATGGTTTCCAACTCAACAAGCGAGCCTCATGTGCCAATATCTTTCTTAAAACCAAAGTATCCTTATTCGAGTTCTTCGCTTTTGAGTAATAGTCACCTAGTGTTTTATCAACATCAATCCAGCCCTCATCACTCATCTGCATAATACTAGGCAGCGTTGCAGTAATCTTCGTAAGAGATGCCAAATCATATATATCAGGATTACGTACTTCTGTCTTTTTGCTATAAGTATGATGTCCGTATGATTTATTAAAAACAATTTTACCTTTTCTTGCAACCAATACTTGACATCCAGGACTTGCCTTTTTCTTAATCGCATCCTCCACAATAGAATCAATAACATTCAATTGTAAGGTTTTTAAGCCAACCTGTTCTGGCAAAGAAAATCCTAAGCGATTATGTTTCGTTTCAAATCCTGTTCCAACAGGGAAGTTATTTCCTACGGATACTGGCAGCTTTCCTTTTGAAGCAAGACCTCCAAAAATAATTTGTGCAGAAGCCATCTGCGTTTCGCGATTATCCTCATAAGAAACCATGATTCCTTTTAATCGGTCGGTATCTTCATATAGATCCAAGCCATAAGGATTTGCAAAGAGATCAAAAATCACTTTTTTTCTTTTTGATATCTCGGATAGAAACTCAATAGTCTGATTTGTGATTCCAAATCTCCTTGTAACACGAAGATCGCTATCGTGCTTGCTAACAATCACTAAGTTGTACTTGTCTAACTTCTTCAACAAATTGAAATAGCTCTCAATGGATGCATTTTTCTCGATCTGAAAAAAGTCAATATCTGCATATCTACCCATGTATTCCTGAAACCGATTTCGTATTGGAACACCCATTGCAACCGATGCAATCTTTAAAGTATCCAGTCTCTTTAAAGGAATTAAATCGTCATCGTTCTTTACGAGCGTAATTGCATTTTCGGTTAACTTCCTTCTTAATAAAAAACCATCTTGAGTATTTAAGCCAGACCACAAGCGGTTCATCTCAATTGGTTTGTACTTTGACAAATTCAACCAATGCTTGGCTTTTAATATTTTTAAACATTTCTCATCAATCTCTTTTTGCGAAAGCTCTCCTTTTTGAATTGCAAGTTTTATCTCCTTAATCGCCTTTGCCACATCTTCGGTAAATAGAAGCACATCGTTACCTGCAATTAATGCCTTAGCATCAACCACTCCTTTGGAATAATACTTACTTACCCCTTTCATGTTCAAAGCATCGGTAAATACAATTCCCTTAAAACCCATTTCTTCTTTTAGCAAATTGGAAACAATTGGCTTGGATAAGGTTGCAACTTTCTGAACAGAATCGAGGGCTGGAATATTTAAATGAGAAACCATGATTCCTCCTAAACCATTCTCTATTAACAAACGAAATGGAAACAATTCAATTGAATCTAACCTTGTTCTTTGATGATCAACCAAAGGAAGTTCAAAATGTGAATCTGTTTCGGTATCTCCATGTCCTGGAAAATGTTTACCCACTGCTACAATACCCGATTTTTGCATTCCTGTTGCAAAAGCATGAGATTTATTGCTGACATTAAAACGATCTTCGCCAAATGAACGACTATTAATTACAGGGTTAAGCGCATTATTATTAACGTCCATTACAGGCGAAAAATTAACGTGAACGCCTAATCTTTTACATTCTTTTCCTATCTGCTTCCCCAATTGAAAAATCAACTCATCATCTTGAATTGCACCTAAAGTAATTTGTCTAGGATAACGCAAAGTTTGCTTCAATCTGGTTCCGAGGCCATTCTCGGCATCCATTCCAATCCAAAGCGGAACTTTAGCCAAACTTTGATATTTATTGGTTAATTCTGCTTGTTTGCCAGGTGTTCCTTGAAAGAAGATAATACCCCCAATTTGATATTCTCCTACTAGCTTGGCAATCTTATCTGCCTCTGCCTTACTTTTATTGGAGTATGCCGCAACCATAAACAATTGAGCAATCCTCTCCTCTTCATTCAAAGTAGATAAAATTGAATCTGCCCATTGATTGTTTTCACTTAATCGATCAATCAATCTATTTTCTTGAATAGGAATACGTTGAGCTGAAACTAAAAAACTACTAAAAAGAAAAATAAGAATTAAAAGTAATCTATAATGAGAATATATATGAGTCATAAAAAAGTTGTCCTTTTCGCATAAAATTTGTGCGTATAACAAAATTATGAATCCATTATCAATAAAGAGAATTATTCATCACTTTTAATGAAAGGTTGATAAAGAAAATAAGCTTAGATTTTTTGGAAAAAGAAAAAGGGGCAATGCCCCTTTCCTATTACTTACAACTAAAACCATACTAAAAACTTAGAATGAACTGAAAACACGCTAAGCCTAATATGCTAAACTAAGGTACTTCTACCTTTTTACTACAATAGTAAATTTATCTCAAGATCAATTAATAAACAAGTGTCAAGTATGCCAAATTTATCATATTGAACATAACATAAACACCTTATCTCTCTGATTACACGCAAACAAAGCAATACTTATCTTTCCTTTTAATTTTTATCATTTTGAAAAATCAGCAAAATGCAGTAAATTAAACAAGAGTGTGACACACTATTGAATTACTAATTCAAAACCTTCTCTTATGAAACATCTTCTATTTTTATTGCTAGCATTTTCAATAAACACTTCCTTGTTTGCACAAGTGTCTAATAACATTGTTTTGATAACGGATGACAGTGGAAATCTAAAATTTGAAGCGAAAAATCAGCAGAAGCAGATTGAATCAAATCAAATTACAAATTGGTTAAACGCTCTTCCTAATGATGTAATTGGTGAAATAGTATATTCTAATCCAAAGGTTGGAGATGTGAAATACAAAGCTTCAGTACCTATTTTTTTAAGCAAAAAGGAATCTGTTTATCAAACCAAAATGCACTTTACAATACTCGTTCATGATAATTCTACAATTGAATTATGCAATATTTATTACAAGAGCATACCTGAATATGGCAAACAAGGAATTCCTTCTGTAACTTCCTATCCTACTGATTGGTTCTCCAAAAGCAAGTTGTATAAAAAATCAGGAAAAACTCGTTGGTTAAATCAAACCTTAAAAGACAATACGATTAAAATGGCAAGCAAACTATTACAAAGCAGTGAGAGATTCTCCCATTAGAGCAAGATTTTACAATTCTTTGCGAAGTGCTTGAACGCTGTCTATTATTTCTTGTGCAGCTTTTTCAATTTCAATCTTAGTAGTATATCTACCAACCGAAAAGCGAATGGTTCCCATTGCATATTCCATAGGAACTTTCATAGCTTCTAATGTAGCGGATATGCTTATAGAATCAGTATGACATGCAGCCCCTGCCGAAGCAGCCACATTTTTCATTCTACCTAAAATTCTATTTGCCTGTAGGTTTTTAAAAGAGACACTTAAAGTATTGGGCAATGAAAAATCTGGGTTTCCATTAAACTGAATCTCATCTAATTGCTCTAATTCATTTCGCAATTGTGAAATCAGTGCTTTTTCCTTTTTCATTCTCTCTTCTTCTCCTAAAGTTGCTAGCTCAGCAGCTTTTCCCAATCCAACAGCTTCCAATACATTTTCTGTTCCTGCCCTTCTATTGCCTTCATGATCGGCTCCATGAATTAACTTCTGCAATTCAATTCCTTCCCGAATGTACAAAGCACCAATTCCTTTTGGTCCATACAACTTATGTCCTGCAATAGTCAATAAATCGACACCTAGCTCCTCAACATTTACGATAACCTTGCCTACTGCCTGTGCACAATCAGAATGTACGACAATCCCATTTTGCTTCGCAATTTTCGCAATTTCTGCTATCGGCTGAAGCGTACCTACCTCATTGTTCGCATACATGATCGAAATTAAAATTGTATCAGGTCGAATGACACTTTCCACATCCTTTACGGATACTCTACCAGTTCTGTCTACAGGAAGATAAGTCAATTCAAATCCTTGAGTTTCCAAAAATCTACATACTTCTATTATAGCTGGATGTTCTATTGAAGAAGTGATAATGTGCCTCCCTTTATCTTGATTTGCAAAAGCATACCCTTTTAATGCATAATTATTCGATTCACTGCCGCCACTCGTAAATATCAAATCTTTCGGATGGCAATTCAGCAATTGAGCAACATGTCCTCTAGCCTTGTCAACCGCTTTTTTGCATTGCTGACCATAAATATGAGCGCTAGACGGATTGCCAAAAAAATCCTTTAAATACGGCAACATCGCATCAGCAACTTCTGGTGCTACAGGTGTAGTAGCGTTGTAATCTAAATAAATAGGCAGCATATTATTTTATTTTTCGAGGATTTTAAATTCTGTTCTTCGGTTTACACTTCGTCCTTTTTCCGAATCATTTGTAGCGATTGGCTGAGAAGCTCCATAACCTTTAAATTGCAATCGATCTTTATCAATTCCTGAAGCAATTAAGAAATCGCAGACAGCTTTGGCTCTTTTATTGGAAAGTGAAATATTATGGTCTTCGCTTCCTGAATTATCCGTATGACCACCAATTTCTATTTTCCACTCCTCATTTTTAAGTAGCAAATCAAATAAATATTCTAACTCAATTTCTGATTTTGGCAATATCTCCCATGAATCCAGCTCAAAAAAGACATTTCGAAGTACAATTTCACTTCCCTTTTCAACTCTACTCAAATTAATATCCAATATTTGAGGATCTGTCTTTTTCTTTTGATCTAACATCTCAAAATGATCAGAATAGAACAAATAATCATCCGCTTTAGCGGAAAAAAGATAATCTCGGCCAGCTGGCAAACAGACCAAATAGTTACCATTTTTTCGATCCGATTTAATCTGACTAATGGTATCCTTATTTTGCAAATCAATCAGCATTAAGGAAGCATAAATTGGCTTCTTCGTTTTTGCATCCAACACGCTACCTTTAAGCCAAGAAACCGAAGGAGGTTGAAGTTCAATTGGCATATCGAAACTAAAAATATCCTTTCCCTTTCCTTCTAAACGATCAGAAGCAAAGTAGGCCTTATCTCCTCTTGCTGTAACAACCAAACCAATTTCATCATGGTAGGTATTTATTGGATAGCCCATATTTACAGGTTCACTCCATTTTTGATCTTCATCAAGCTCGGTTTTAAAAAGATCATATCCACCCATTCCAGTTAAGCCATCCGATGAAAATACCAGATATCTATTTCCTGCATGAATAAAGGGAGACATTTCGTTTTTTGAAGAATTAATGGAAAGATTTTCTGGCTGTGTCCATCGAGGTTTTCCGTTGGCTTGAATTTCGATTAGTCGCGAATGCCAAATATCCATTTTTCCTTTACCCGATTTTCGATTGCTAACAAAATACAACTCTTGTCCATCGGCAGAAATACTTGGCTGTGCTTCCCAGCCATTCGAATTAATTGGTTTGCCTAAATTTATTGGAGTAGACCATTCTGAGCCTTCCTTTACGGAATAGTAAATATCACATCTCCCATAACCATCTGGACGACTACAAGCTGTAAAATACATGTATTTACCATCTGCAGTTATACTTTGTGCTCCTTCATTTTTCGCTGTATTAATAACGGTCGATAATGGTTTCGAAGGCAGCCATAAACTATCTTGCTTATAGGAATAGTAAAAGTCTTCTTGTCTTTTAATCGTTACTTCCTTTTCATCTCCGACCAAGCGAGTAAAAACTAATAATTCCTCATCGGCGGTAAGACTTGGCCAGTATTCATCAAACTTAGAATTGACCGTTTCGCCTAAATTTTCAGGATTAAAATCCACTGGATTTGAGATCGCTTCCAATGCAAACTGGCAATTTTTCAAATTCGATTTTGCCAAGGCTTTGTTTCGAGATGAGATCTTATGGATGGCTAAAAAATCTTTGTATTTTTTTTGTGCTTTTTCATACTCACCAATTTTCAAATAAGCATTCCCCAAGTTAAAATGAACGTTCGAAAAAAAATCAGGACTGATTTCAATAGCCTTTAAATAGGCCGCAATTTCCTTTTGTGTTTCACCTGTTTCATGCAACACATCAGCCATAAACAACCAAGCTTCAATAAACTTAGGACTTTTCTCAACAGCTTGTTCTAGGTATTTTAAGGATTCTACATTGTCCATTTGACGATAAGTTTCGGCAGCAGCCTCATAGTTCTTAATCGCCTTTTTTGACTTAATGCTATATTTCTTCTGCCCATTGGAAGTAAGGCCAATCAGCAAACAAATAATCAATATAAAAGAATGTCGAAACATTTTACGGATTTATCGATGACAGATTTCTGAATAAACACAAGTTCGGCAAATATCTTTGTTTTCTACCTGAGAAAATGGAATTTCTGGATTAAAAATCTCCTCCAGAAGTTCTTTTAAGCCATCTACAAACTCCTCTTTAAATACTTTATAATCCTCAACCTTAACAGCTTTCCCTCTACCCTCTTTTTGTGAGAGAATACAATCAAAACTATCGTTATAAAACTCTTTTAAGCTATAAATACCAGGTGATATTGGCAATCCCGGATTGAAATTTTCATCATAAAACAAACAATACAATAAAGTTTGAAAGGCTGCTTTATTATTATTCTTTCCTTCCTTTTCAAAAAGAGAAGCGATATCCTTAAAAATCAAATCAGCTTTTCCAGTTTTGTAATCCAAAATTCGAATGGTATCACCCAACTGATCTACTCTATCAATCAAGCCACTAATATTAACCATTCGATCCTGTTTCTCGCCAATAGGAACTTGTATTTTGTATTTTCCTTCCAAAGAAACAATTTTAAAGGGTGCGAACTTCTGATCCAAAACCAAGATTCGATCGATAAACTTTTTTAGGATATCAAAAATCAGAAGGTTCCTTCCATTAATCTCCATTGGTTGCTCCTTCTCCAATTTAAAATAGTTGAATCGAAAAGCATCCTTCAAAACATCATCTAGCAATCCTTTATTCTTTCGAATGGCTTCCAACTCTTCTTTCTGAATTGTTTTCCCATCAAAAGGCTTGTATAATTCCTCCAATGCTGAGTGAAACAAGTTTCCAAAAGTAGGAGGATCAATCTCTTCCAAAACTGCATCTGGCTCTTTTAAGCCCGCTAAATATTTAAAATAGAAACTTAAATTACAATTCAAATAGGTATTTAATGCCGATGGTGAAAAGCTCTTATAACTCGTTCCACAATATTCATTTAAACGAGTTTGAATTCGCTCATTTTTAGCAACACTAATTGGTTTGGCTTCTTGTAATGAAATATCGTAAGATGGACTATTTTCCACAATCTTAAAATCTGATTCGTATTTTAACTGATACAAAAAGCGACTCATTTCTCCAGTACGTATTCCATCACTTTGCGTACTGTAAAGCAATTTCAAATTCTCAACACGCTGAATCAATCGATAAAAGTAATAGGCGAAAATAGCATCCTGATGATCGATGGTTGGCATTCCAAATCCTTTACGCAAGTGGTAAGGAACAAATGAATTGGCAGCTCCCGTTTTTGGCAACTTCCCTTCATTCATCGAAAGAATCACAATCTTTTTAAAATCGAGCAATCGAGTCTCCAAAATTCCCATTACCTGCAAACCAGCCAAAGGTTCTCCCTCAAATGGAATGCTTAGGGACTGAATCATTTTATCCAAAATTCGATAAAAAGTATCTTGTTGAATGCCAATTTTGTGTTCATTTAATAAAGCATTCAATCGCTTTATTGCTAAAAAAAGATGATAAATATATTCTTGCTCAATTTTATCTACCAATGATTTCTCCTCCTCATTGGTATCTAGTTTCTGATAAATTCCTTGTAATAATTCAAGCAAATAAATAGAAAATTGCTCTACACTATAAACCGGTGAAAACAACTTTTCTAAAACCGGATCACCCTTAATAATACTCTGCGGAACTTGAATTCGATTCGTTTTTAAAATATCCTGACTGATTTTATGAGCCAATTCTGGATTTACGGAATTCAAATATTGATGATTCAGTAGAGCCAATACTTGTTTGTGATGAAATAAAACATCACCAGCTTGCTTCTTTATGCTCTTTTGCAAATCGATAACCAAACGAAGTAAACTTGCTACCGGCGTATTTTTGGCCGGATATCCCATGGTTACATTCACATTTTCTGCACTTTGCGGAATGGAATGCAAAACAGGAAGAAGCAACTCCTCATCGGCCAATACAATTGCCGTTTCCTCTAGGGCATCATCCGAATTCTTGCAAAATTCATCGACAACAGAATGTGCATATTTTGCCTGTCCTACCTCCGATGAAAGAGACACAAATTCTACACTTGTGTTATTATTTTTAATATTATCAAAGGTAATATTGGTTTTAGGAGATGGAAATCGTTTGGTATTCTCGCGCAAAAACAAACCAGCTTCATGATATGGATTTTGCAAATACGACTCATCGTAATCCCAATAGAAATCAGCTTTATCTTGCCTTTTTAATTCATCAAACAAATTCATTTCACATCGGTTTAATGCATTAAAACCAATAAAAATCACTCTGTCTTCTTTTATTATAATCTCTCCAGCTTCTAGTTTATCCACCAAGTTTCGTGATGCCATACCTTCATAAGCCAATCCTTTACCTTCCAATTCTTCTCTGAAATCGGTATAAATTGGATACAGGTTTTCCCAAAGTTTCACGAATTCCTTCTGGTGCTCTGAATATTTCTCTGGTCGAAATGTACTCCAAAACGATTGTATGGCTTCAATTTGCTCCTCGGTTAAATAATCAAACAAATCATCAATTGCCTTTTCTTCTGCCAAATTTTGAAACAGGTGTTTCGCATTCACACGATACTTATCCAAATCATCGAAATCCCCTAAAAGCATTTCTCCCCAATGATAGAATTCATCGAAACTCTCCGAAACCTCCATTTTTTGAATGTAGATTTTATACAAACGAAAAAGCAAGCCCAAATTATCTTCTGTCTGAAGATTCGAATGTTCTTTAAAAAATTCATTAATGGTTAGAATTTTTGGCGCCCATATTGGCTGATCAATTAATTCATTCAGGTATTTTGAAAAGAATAGTCCAGCACGACGATTCGGAAACACCAACATACAGTTGGATAAATTGCTACCGTACTTTTCGTAAAGTTCTGCAGTTAATTGACGTAAAAATGAATTCATATATTGTATAAAATATTTTAGTATTTGTTTTCTGAATGGTAAGAATAAACCATTTCTATGTTTGGAGACAGCGACATACCATTTGGATTTAAACCTGGCATTCCTTCCGGGATTTCAACACCTAACTTCTTGTAATAGTCAATCCAGAAAGGCATGTATTCACCCGTCTGTGCATCCTTAAAAGTCATCGGATTTAGCTTAAATACTTCTATGGAATCCTTATTACTCGCAAACATCTCATAAATCAGTTCAGAACAGTAGTAATTTGAATCCCCAATTACGTAAACATCATCGTACGCTTTGCCTATCAGCTCCTTCCCCTCCAATAAAGCGGAATCTATTAATGCTTTAAATTCAGGATTCAAGCGCCCAACCTCAACCTTTGGCTTTCCACTTTTATTGAGACTTCGTTTCAAAAAGGAACTCAATTTTGTATAACAAACTCCTTTTGATATTGCCTCTAAAACAAGCGTATCTCCATTTTTATTAAGATCTACAATTCCAACATGAGAAAAGCTCAGTTTATTCGCGCCTCCCGTTACTGTTTCTATCGCACTAGAAATGGAATCAGCATCTAAATCCTGAAAAAGAAGATCGCCCTTTTCTAAAGCAAATCGCGATTTTTTTTGTAAATTATCACAGGCTAAAAATTGGGTGATAATCACAAAGCCAATCAAAAGTCGAAGTAAAAACATTTGTAGTATTTTTCTTATTTATGGTATAAAAAACTAAAGTAATCCGAAGCGAGTTCATATAAAAGAATTGTGTCATCTTTTTTCAGCAATGTTAAATAAAAACAGCTCATAGAAATTCTCTATATGCCTATATGAAAAAAAAATGACCTTTTTATCTTTTATTCGTTTTTGATATCTTCATAAGAATGAAAATTTAATACATTTGTTTTAGTTACAACAATAACAAGACTAAGTACAAGGAACAACTATATGGATAAATTTAGCTTTTTGGGCAATAGTGAAATCGAATTCATAGACGAACTATACCAATCCTACAAAAATGATCCTGAATCTGTTGAAGAAAGTTGGAGACAATTTTTTCAAGGATTTGATTTTGCAAGCACCAAATTTCCAGTTAAGCAAGAATCAACAATCGATAAAATACCTGCATCTAATTCGATGAATAAAGAATTCAATGTGATGAATTTGATTCAGGCCTATCGTCAACGTGGACATCTTTTTACAAAAACCAATCCTGTTCGAACTCGCCGAAAATATTTCCCAACTCTCGATATTGAGAACTTCAACCTCTCAGATGCTGATTTGGAAACGGTATTTCATGCGGGCACAGAACTTGGAATTGGAGCATCAAAATTGAAAGACATTGTTGCTCATTTGCAAGAAACCTACTGTAAATCGATTGGAGCAGAATATGTTTTCGTTCGTCACCCTCAAATGTTGAGATGGCTACAAAATAAAATGGAGAGTTCTAAAAACACTCCAAATTTTAATGATGAACAACGAAAACACATCTATTATCATTTAAAGCTTGCTGTTGGATTTGAAAACTATATCCACAAAAAGTTTGTTGGACAAAAGCGTTTTTCTCTAGAAGGAACTGAAACTTTAATTCCTGCTTTGGATGCCATGATTGAGCGTGGTGCTGAATTGGGTGTTGAAGAATTCATTTTTGGAATGGCTCATCGTGGTCGATTAAATGTTCTAGCCAATATTCTGGAAAAGCCATATGCCAATATTTTTAAAGAATTTGTTGGAGAAGAATTTGAGGAAGACATAGCACTAGGAGATGTAAAATATCATTTAGGATATGGCAACACAGTAAAAACTGATGATGGCAGCCAGGTAAAATTGCACCTTGCACCTAACCCATCTCACTTGGAAACTGTTGGCGCTGTTGTGCAAGGTATTTCTCGATCTAAAATAGATAATGATTACGCTGGTGATCAGGACAAATTGGTACCTGTCATTATTCATGGAGATGCGGCAATTGCCGGACAAGGGATTGTTTATGAAACAGTTCAAATGTCTCAATTAAAAGGATACAAAACTGGTGGAACCATCCATTTGGTAATTAATAACCAGATTGGTTTCACAACCAATTATTTGGATGCACGCTCGAGCACTTATTGTACTGATGTTGCGAAGGTAACCAGATCTCCTGTTTTCCATGTAAATGGTGATGATGTAGAAGCTTTTATCTTCACAATTAAAATGGCAATGGAATATCGTCAGGAATTTAATTCTGATGTATTTATTGATATTTTATCCTACAGAAAATATGGGCATAACGAAGGTGATGAGCCTCGCTTCACGCAACCAATTCTGTATAAAGAAATTGCCAAGCATAAAAACCCAAGAGATCTTTATGCTGATTATCTTATTGAAAAAGGCATTTATTCAAAAGAAGACACGAAACAATTAAATGCTGATTACAACAAGCTTTTAGATAATGATTTTGAGCTCTCTAAATCATTCGACAAGGTAATTATTCAGCCATTTCTAGGAGATTATTATAATAATATTCGCTATTCGAACGATCAAGATTTTGAGCAATCACCAACTACAGGTGTTGCTAAAAAGAAATTGCTTGAATTGGCTGAAAACATAACCAATTTACCTGAAAACCTAAGCTTTTTCAAGAAGATTGGTAAGCTCATGAGCGACCGAAAAAACATGGTTGAAAATGATGAATTGGATTGGGCAATGGGAGAACTACTCGCCTACTCTAGTTTACTTGATGAAGGAAATGGTGTGCGTGTAAGTGGACAAGATTCTGAAAGAGGAACCTTCTCGCACCGACATGCAGCTTTAGTTATTGAGAACTCAGATAAAAAATATTTCCCACTTAAAAACATCAGCGATAAGCAAGCTCCATTCCACATTTACAATTCACATTTAAGTGAATATGGTGTGCTTGGATTCGAATATGGATATGCTTTAGCGCATCCTTCTGGCTTAACCATTTGGGAAGCTCAATTTGGAGATTTCCACAATGTAGCACAGGCGGTTATCGACCAGTACATTAGTGCTGCGGAAGATAAATGGGGTATTAAAAATGGCTTGGTGATGTATTTGCCACATGGCTACGAAGGACAAGGCGCAGAACATTCTAGTGCTAGAATGGAACGTTTCCTAACCCTTTGTGCTAACAACAACATGCAAATTACGAACCCAACCACTCCTGCGAACTTATTTCATATGCTTCGCCGACAAGTGAAACGTGACATTAGAGTTCCATTAATTTGCTTTACGCCAAAGAGTCTGCTTCGCCATTCAAAATGTGTTTCGAAAATAGACGATATGGCCAATGGAGAATTCCAAGAAGTGATTGATGATAACAATGTGATTGCTGAAGAAGTACGTAGAGTTGTTTTCTGCTCGGGGAAAATCTATTACGATTTGCTAGCTAAAAAAGAAGAACTATTTGCCCAAGATGTTGCACTGGTAAGGTTGGAACAATTGTATCCGTTCCCGAACAAGCAGATCAATCAGGTGTTGGAAAGATATCCAAACTCGATACTTCACCTTTGGGTGCAAGAAGAACCTGAAAATATGGGTGCTTGGCAGTTTGTAGATTATAATTTTAAAGCACGTGCTCTTAATTTGGTGCCAGTCGCTCGTCAAGCAAGTGGAAGTCCTGCAACAGGTCTAGCCAAAATTCATATTTCTGGTCAAAATGAAATCATCAACAAAGTATTCCGAAAATGCGATTGTGATCGAAAATTAAAATATTGCGGTTTGCAATGTGTTGAAGGTGGATCTCATGAAGAAATTCTTCGACAGCACGAATATTTTGAACAAAAGAAGAGCAAGTTATTAATGTAGTAGTACAATCAAGAAAACAATCAATATAATGATCGACATAAAAATACCTAGTCCCGGAGAATCCATTTCCGAAGTAGAAATAGCCAGCTGGTTTGTTGCAGATGGTGATATTGTTGAAAAGGATCAGGAAATTGCAGAAATTGAATCGGACAAAGCTACACTAACGCTAATTGCTGATGAAGGTGGTAAAATTCAAATCAAAGCTCAAGAAGGCGATACTGTTGCGGTAGGCTCTGTTGCTTGTAGCATTGATGCCAGTTTTGCTGGCGAAGCTAAGCCTGCTAGCGCTAAAGCAGAAGCCAAAGAGGAAGCTCCAAAACAAGAAGCGAAAGCACCTGAAGCTGCTCCTGTTCAAACTTCTGATGAATTTAAGGATGTTAAGATTTCGCCCGTTGCCAAAAAGCTAATGGAAGAAAATCAACTTTCAGTTGATGATGTTATTGCCGGCCTTCAGCGCTTATCGAAAAAAGACATTCAAGCAGTTGTTGATAATAAAGGAAATGCTCCTGTTGTTTCGGCTCAAACGAAAGAAATTTCGAGAGAAGCTAAACGTAAAAAAATGACCAATCTTCGAAAGAAGTTGAGTGCACGTTTGGTTTCTGTTAAGAATGAAACAGCCATGCTTACAACTTTTAACGAAGTTGACATGAGTGCGGTAATGGAGCTAAGAAAAAAGTACCAGAAGAAATTTGTGGAAACTCATGATATCAAATTGGGTTTCATGTCTTTCTTTACGAAGGCTGCATCGGAGGCTTTAAAGCTTCACCCTGCAGTAAATTCAATGATGGATGGTGAGGAGATTGTAACTCCTGAATATGCAGATATTGCCATTGCCGTTCAAACTCCAAAAGGTTTAATGGTACCCGTAATTCGTAATACTGAAAGCTTAGGCTTAGCAGATATCGAAAAGAACCTAATGGCTTTGGCTAACAAGGCTCGTTCTGGAAAAATCAGTTTGGATGAAATGACTGGCGGAACCTTTACGATTACCAATGGTGGCGTTTTTGGTTCTCTACTAAGTACACCAATTATCAATCCTCCTCAGTCGGGAATTTTAGGAATGCACAATATTGTTGAACGACCTGTTGCTATAAATGGTAAGGTGGAAGTTCGCCCAATGATGTACATTGCCCTTTCTTACGATCACAGAGTAATTGATGGTAAAGATTCGGTTGGTTTCTTGGTTAAGATTAAAGAAATGATTGAAAACCCACACAAAATGCTATTCGACGGAAAAGATCCTGATAGCTTGTTATTAGGAATATAGAATTACAACATAGTCTATTAAGGCCAGATTCTCGATTGAGAATTTGGCTATTTTTTTACTTCAACTCTCCTTTAAGATATTTCTTCTTTTCCCTTCGTGAAAATTCCTGAGTAATAATTTCATCATTACATTCAGTCACATATTTATTTCTTGATAATAATGTAGCAGCAGCACCTTTATAATTAAATTTCGGGTTTACATAAGCCAAAGCATTTGCTTTTTTCACAACATCATTAAAATCATTTAAATTCTTCGTATTTAAATAATATATACAAAGATCTAATTTATAATTCACATCCTTTCCATTTCTACCAACGATACCAATTTCAGAATAAGGATATATCATTTGACCTTCTTCAACCTTAATACTTCCAGCTTTAAAACCAGAATATCTTGCCAACGTCCCATCCTTATGCTCTACGATCACTTCATTTTGGCTTCTTTTGTAGTTGAAATTTTGAGTTGTATCTACATTAAATTCATCAACCACTTTAACTACTAATCCTTTTCTACAGGCAACAATTGATTCTGGATTTTCAACTACAAATCGATATGCCTTCCACGTTTCAGAAACTCCTTTCCCAAATGATCTATTCAAATTATTCAAAGAAATAGCTTCCAATTTCACATCATTTCTAAATGGAAGTAAATAAATAAAATCATCATTGATCTTTACATTAGGACTACCCAATTGATATATATAACTAAAAGAAAAACCTATACCTTGAGTAGCATCTCGAGGTTTCAAACTTATGGCCCTACCTGATAATCCACTAACCGTACTTTGGAAATTTGATTGAAATGAATTAGATAATTGTCTAAAAGTAAACTGAATACAATAAGTTCCATAACAATTTTTACGATAATTAAAATCAACGCTATTATCTGCATTTCGCTTAGTCTCAATCTCAATTAAATATTCTTGAGATTTTAATACAAAACTGTTTACACACAGCACAAATAAAATTAACAAGATGATTTTTCTATTCTTCATATTATTTTTTTTTAAGCGAATTAAATATACTCACAATAATCAAAAATACTGAACAGTACTAAATATTTATATTATTTCTAAGTAGCCTTTTTCACATCCAATAAACATCTCAAATCCTCTTCTTAACAGCAGTTTTGCATGATGTATATAATCAAATAAATAGAGATAGAACAAAAAAATACGCATATCATAAAATACAAACTAAAAAAAAGGGACACGCCGTAACGTATCCCTAAATATAATGATGTAGTGGTATTATATTTTAGCGTTTACCACAGCTACAATTTCGTTTTCCAAAGCAACAGCCTTGTCAACAATTGCTTGTCCTTTCGTGATGATATCTGCCGCCCAAACCTTGTCGGTAAGATCGGCAGCGTTAATTTTCACATTCATAAAAGCACCAATTACACCCGAACGAGCAGCTAATGCACCTACACCTGCATCGGTAACCGAATTAGGGTTTCCGATTTCAGCCATTGCTTTCGCCACATCCATAGATCCTAAGCAAAGCTCCATTGTTTGGAAAGGAACCATAGTCGCAAATTTAGTTGCTTCTTCCATAGCTGCAGCTCGAGCAGTTTTCTCTTCATCGGTAGCTTTTGGCAAACGAATCGCATCCATAATTTTGTTGAAGGCGTTTGTATCCTCATCAACCAACCAGTTTAGCTTTGTATGGTAGAATTTACCTTTCTCAGCCCAGTCAGAAAACTCTTCCCAACGCTCATCCCATCCTGGCTTGTGAGCCGAAAGGTTAGCAACCATTGAGCCCAAAGCAGCCCCCATTGCACCCATGTAAGCAGAGATAGATCCTCCACCTGGAGCCATAGATTCTGAAGCTGTTTCTTCAACAAAAGCAGTTAAGCTCATGTCAACTAATTTCTTAGCTCCTTTTTTAGCTTCGTTCTCCAAAATGTACTCAATAATTTTCTTATCAGCATCGAATGGGTAAAGCTCGTCTAATCCTAATGATTTAACGGCAATTTTGATAATCTCACGATCGGCAATACCTGTTGAGCGACCTTGCATGCGTAGGTAATGCTTACCCGCATCTAACATCGCCTGCAATGGCACAACACCAACTAACTCTGAACCTGTAACGCGGATACCACGAGCTTGAGCCTTAGCACAAACCTCATCGAATGCCTTGTGAATTGAAGTTACCGTAATGTCGGTCATGTTCATCGAAATTTGAGCAACGCCAAACTCTTCAATAAACCATCCAATAGCCTTGGTAGCTTTCAATGTTCCTGGCTCCATTACTGGCTTACCATTCTCATCTTTAATAATTTTTCCTGTAATAGGATTTCCTTCACGCTTGGTACGACCTCTTTCGCGAACATCGAATGCAATTGCATTGGCACGACGAGTAGATGTAGTGTTCAAGTTGAAGTTATAGGCAATAAGGAAGTTACGCGCACTAACAGCAGTAACACCCGATTTAGCAACAGCATCGGTAAACTCAGCTGGTCCGAAATCTGGCTTCCAACGTTCCGTTCCAATACGATCTTTTACTGCTTCGTACTCACCGGCACGACAAACAGCTAGATTCTTACGCTCTTCGATACGTGCAGCATTTTCGTAGCAATATACAGGAATGTTCAACTCAGTACCGATACGTTCAGCTAATTTGTGTGCATACTCAACTGTTTCTTCCATGGTAATGTTGGCAACAGGAACCAATGGACAAACATCAGTTGCTCCAAAACGTGGGTGAGCACCAGAATGCTTACTCATATCGATTAGTTCAGCTGCTTTTTTAACAGCTTTTACAGCTGCTTCCAAAACCTCATCAGGTGTACCAACCATGGTTACAACTGTACGGTTAGTTGCTTTTCCCGGATCAACATCAACAAGGCTTACACCTTCTACAGATTCAATTTCGTTTGTAATCTGCTTAATGATATTCATATCGTTCCCTTCAGAGAAATTAGGAACACATTCGATTAATTGTTTCATTATATGTTGTATTTAAATATTCTGTAATTGATTTTACAAAAAAAACTTGACGCTGATTGTAAATGATTATAATATGATTTCTCTCAATTGTACTTCTTTCAAAATCAACGTTTCTTTCCCTTTTAAGGGAAAGTGCCGACAGGCGAAAGGGTGCTTTTAGTTTTGTGCGAACACCCCTCTGTCCTTCGGACATCTCTCCTGAAAAGGGGAGAATAATTTATAATTATCAATTATTATAGTACTTGTCCTCTTAAAATCACCGTATCGATTAAATTGCTACCGTATGCATAAGGCATAAACTCAACAGATGGAATTGCTTTTGTTATAAATACATTGGCAATTTTTCCTTTGGTGATACTTCCCAATTCATCTGATACGCCCATAGCGTAAGCAGAATTTATTGTTGTTGCGTTAATGGCCTCTTGTGGCAACATTTTATAATTAATGCATGCCAAAGACATTACGAATTTCATATTACCCGACGGTGATGATCCTGGGTTAAAATCAGATGCCAAAGCTACTGGTAAACCTGCATTCATCATGTTACGAACTGGTGAACAAACCATATTTAGGAAGAAAGCTGCACCTGGCAATACCGTTGGCATAGTTTCCGATCCTTTTAAAGCTTCTATTTCGGCATCGCCTACAAACTCCAGGTGGTCAACAGAAAGTGCATTATACTTCACTCCTACCTGAATTCCTCCAGAGTAATCCAACTCATTGGCATGGATTTTTGCACGCATTCCGTGCTTCATTCCTGCATTTAAAATTCGGTCGGTTTCTTCAACGGTAAAGAATCCTTTATCGCAGAATACATCGATATAATCAGCCAAATCTTCAGCTGCTACCATTGGAATCATTTCGTTGATTACCATATCAACATATTCCCCTTGACGACCTTTATAATTAGCAGGTACCGCATGTGCACCTAAAAAGCTAGCCTTAATTGTTAATGGTGTAGTTTCTTTAATTCGCTTGATTACGCGAAGCATTTTCAACTCATCCTCCACTGTTAAACCATATCCACTTTTAATTTCAACAGCTCCCGTTCCCATGCTAATAATCTCATGAATACGTTCCATTGCCGACTCATACAATTCTTCTTCAGTAGCCTCATGCATGCGCTTTGCTGAATTCAAGATTCCACCACCACGTTTGGCAATTTCTTCGTAAGAAAGCCCCTTAATTTTATCGGTATATTCAATTTCACGAGAACCTGCATACACCAAATGAGTATGAGAATCGCAAAACGATGGAAATACCATTCGACCTGTAGCATCAATTTCCTCAACCAAATCGAAGCCTTCCATTTCATCGTAATTTGGAATGTCTTCCATCTTACCAAAATCCGATATTTTTTCATCCTCTATCAACAAATAAGCATTGTCGATACATTTTAAATTTGCCATGTCAGTTCCTGCCACCCACTTACGCGAATTTTCATCTACCTGAACCAAGGTCTTTATATTACTTATTAGCAACTTCATACTACATTCTTTTAATAACTAGTACTTATCAATCCATTCACTCAGGTAATCAATTGATAATGTTAATATAACTACTTTGCGAAAGTAAAAAAAATGATAGAATATTACACTCAAATCACATTAAAAATCATGAGAATGCAAACCTTTTCGACAACATGCAAAAGTTAAATTTATTCTATCAGTAATATTGACCTTTTTCTGTGGAATGTTATTATTTTTACCCCCGAAAATTTAAGAGTCGACTAATCGAATAGATAACTCGATTCATTCACAATTGATACTAATTCCTCAAAATTTAAAATATGTTTAAAAAAATCCCTCATACCTACGTAATCGTTTTTGCCATAGTAGTTCTATCTGCTATTCTTACTTGGGTAATTCCTGGAGGAGAATTTGAAAGAACTACAGTAAATGTAAATGGAACCGATCGAGAAGTTATCGTACAAGGCTCCTATCAACAAACCGAAAGTCAAGGACAAAGCTGGGAAGTTTTCTCTTCTTTCTTTAAAGGATTTGTTGACAAAGCCGATATCATCATGTTTATTTTGGTAATTGGAGGGGCTTTCTGGATCATGAATGCGAGCAAATCTATTGATATAGGAATCTACTCCTTTCTTAACTTCACAAAAAAACTAGAAAAGAACAAAACCATACGAAAAATAGGTGTCAACAATATTATCCTAACGCTCATCATGCTTATATTCTCGTTGTTTGGTGCCACCTTTGGCATGAGTGAGGAAACCATTGCTTTTGTAATAATTTTTGTACCTATGGCAATTAAAATGGGCTACGATTCTATTGTTGGTGTAGCCATTTGTTTTGTTGCTGCAGGTCTTGGTTTTGCCGGCGCACTACTAAACCCATTTACAATTGGAATTGCACAAGGTTTATCGAACCTTCCATTGTTCTCTGGTATTGAATACCGTTTGTTCTGTTGGGTAGTAATTAATGTGATCGGTTTTGCTTTCATTTTACGATACGCGGCCAAGGTTCGTAAAAATCCTAGCTCTTCATTAGTTTATACCGATGATGAATATTGGAGAAAGCATACCGATACCGACTTGGAAACAATAGAATATTACACACCAAAATCAGCTTGGGTAACTTATATTATCATTTTAATCTCGATGATTGGTTTTGCATACCATTATCCTGTAAGCACATTAAAGGTTGGAAACTCTGAAACCACTTTTATGGTACTTCCGATCATTGCTGGCTTATTTGCCATTTCTGGATTATTAAGTCTGTTAAAATCAGTTCATTTTTATATTCTTAATCTTCTCCTTTTCACAATCATCTTTTTGATTGTAGGTGTTATGGGCTATGGTTGGTACATTATGGAAATTGCAACGCTTTTCTTTGCTATGGGAATTTTTGCAGGTATTGCCTTTAACAATACAGCCAATGAAATCACGCAATTATTTCTTGAAGGTTGTCGCGATATTCTTTCTGCTGCAATGATTGTAGGATTAGCTGGTGGAATTCTTATCGTATTAGAAGAAGGTCAAATTATTGATTCCATTCTTTATTACATCTCACAATCGATGAACGATTTTGGAAAAATGGCTTCGGTTAGTATGATGTATTTAATTCAAAATATCATTAATGTAATTATCCCATCGGGATCAGCAAAAGCTGCCTTAACCATGCCAATGATGTCGCAATTCTCCGATTTAATTGGTGTATCGCGACAAGCTACTGTTATGGCTTTCCAATTTGGTGATGGTTTTACCAATATGATTACGCCAACCTCAGGCGTTTTAATTGGTGTACTAGGTGTTGCTAAAATCCCTTACGACAAATGGGTAAAGTGGATTGGTGGCTTTATGGCAATCCTTCTTTTATTGGGGCTTTTACTATTGATTCCAACGGTTACCATGGAGTTGAATGGGTTCTAAAATAACTTTAAAAAGGGGAATATGTTTGTACATATCCCCCTTACTATTATTATAGTGAAAATAAACTATAATTAGTCATCAAAATTTGAATTAGCATCAACTTCTCTCTGAGGTATTTGATAAATCATTTTAGCATCTAGAGCAGGAATTACAAGATCAGCACCTGGCATTACAAGATTTAATCTACCATCTTGTCTATTTAACCCTATACCATTTCTAGCCATATCAAAAGAAGCAACACCATCACCCCACAATTCAATTCTTCTATACATTAGAATTTCATCAATTAAGGCTTGACCTGTTTTTGTTGACTTTGTATAAGAAGGATCTCTAACAGTATTTAAATCGAACAATACTTGCTGAGCCTCACCATCTTTGTCTTGTCTAGCTAAAGCTTCTGCCTTAGTTAAATAAAACTCTGTATTCCTTAGATATATGTAATCTCCAATAAACTCACCTGGCCCTGGTTGAGCAATAAATTTTAAACTTGTGTACTTTGGCGTTATATTATAATGCCCCCATGTACCTGGAACTAAGATTGTTCCTGGCTCATACTCCTGATCAGCAAACCAAGCAAATCTTTTGTCGGTTGCTGGAATCATATCATACAGATTTGAATTTACCGTCTTAAAATGATTCCAACCACTATACCCATCATTTATTTGGCTCAAGTGAGAAAAGAATGAATTATATACAGTCGATGTTGCAGCTGTAACTACAGAACCCCAAATAGCTTCTGATAATGAAAGCTCATCAAAACCATGAAGAACATCACTACTAATACTTCCTGCATTCATTGCAATGTCTGCAAAATTTTCTGCTTCCAACCAGTTCTCATAGGTTAAATGATACCTAGCTAAATATGCAGCTACTACAGTAGCATCCACTTCTTCTTTTGATGATCTAGTATATGTTTCTAATCCGTTATAAGCCAATGTTAAATCATCAAGTATCAGTTTTTTAACCTCACCTACAGTAGATTTTGGTTGCCCTACAAAATCTCCAAAATCTATAGGTACGGCCTCTTCTGAATCATTCGCTCTAGTATGTTGATAAATTCTGACTAAATAAAAATAAGCTATAGCTCTATATGTGTGAGATTTATACTTAAAAACTAATACTTCTTCAGGAGCATCATCAGGTATGGTATTAATTATTCCATTGGCATTATTAATTACTTTGTAAAAGAATTCCCAAATAAAATCATTGTCATTATATGTTAATCCTATATTTTCATAATTACTGTAAGCTCCAAACCAAGTATTTCTACTTATGTCCATGTCGTTACTTCTTAAATCCATACCAAGCTCTACAGCTTTTAATCCAAATTCATCATCTCCACCATCTTCTCCATCTCTAAGGTACGATAAAATGGCTCCATCTAATGCTGTAAGACCTTGAGTTCCACCGGCAGCAGAAATTGCAGTAGCATGTGATGCGGTATGGTATCTTTCCTCAGCAAAATCTTGATCTAAATCAGTACAAGAAACAAAAAGTGTTATTGAAAAGATAAAGACAAAATATTTGCTTAAATGTATATTTGAAAATTTATTTTGTTTCATAATTAGTTCTTTAATTAAAATTTATACTTACACCAAAAGCTATAGTTCTATTGGCACCATATTCAGCAGAAGACCTTCCTACCGAATTCAATCGAGGATCATAACCTTGTCTTGCACTATATAATAAAAATGCATTATTTATAGTTCCATAAAATCGGATGTTATCAACATGGTATTTTTTTAAAGCCTTATTCTTATATACATAAGACAAATTAATATTACCTATACTCAAATAACTTAAGTCTACTAAATAAAGATCTGAAATACTATATTGATTTGCACTTAGAGGATCAACTCTAGGTAAACTCGCTGTTGGGTTATCTACTGTCCACGTTTTTTCATAATCTGCGAAATTGGTGACATTTTGAGTAGCACCCAACAATCCATAATATTCACTATCAACACCATAACCTCCTACTTGATAGGCAAACTGTACAGCTAATGAAAAATCTCCAGCTTGAACATGAGTACCAAACCCTCCTGATACATCTGGTATTGCCTTTTTACCAAGGAAATACCTATCGGCCTCAGAAAAGTCTTCTGTAATTACATCTTCACCAGTTGTTTCGTCTTCCATATACCATTGAGCATTTCCATTTTCAGGATTTACACCCGCTGATTTTCTCATATAGAAATCAAAAATACTTTTACCAACTTCTCTTCGGAAATTACCAAATGGTATTGGCTCATCATCAGGCAGCTCGGTTATTTCATTATGATTTGTAGAAAGATTTGCATTAAAACTAACTTTAATCTTTTCCTTTTTTATAGCATTCCATGAAATTTCGGTCTCAAATCCACTATTCACCATAGATCCTGCATTTTGTGGTCTAGAAGCTTGCCCTGTTGATATAGGTATCGGCGTATTAAATAGCAAATCATCAGATTTTTTTCTGTAGTACCCTAAAGAAAGGTTTACCCTATTAAATAAACTCATTTCATAAGCTATATCTAAACTAGCTGATTTTTCCCAAGTCAATTTCTCATTACCTAAATACTTTAATTTCTGTGTTAAAGCACCATTATTTTCATCAATTTCATACTGGTTTTCATAAGCTACCAAATTTCGAGTATTAACATCTGCATAAAAAATTCTATCGTTACCTGTAGTACCATAATTTATGGCAAATTTTGCATAATTAATGATATCGATATTTTTCATGAAATCTTCGTTACTCATAACCCATGACGCACCAACAGACCAAAATGCTCCCCAACGTTCGTCTGGATGAAAAACAGAAGAAGCATCATATCTACCAGTTAAATTCAAGTAATAGGTGTGATCTAAGCCATAAATAAACCTTGAAAAATACCCCTCTGTCGTATAATTAGTGTTGTAATTGCTTGCTGATGCATAAACAGCAGAATTATCTAATATTGGACTAAAATCTCCAATAAGGTTTCTTTTGGAAAGTTCTAACGTAGTAAATTTTTCTACATACGTTTCATGCCCTAAAAGTATATCAAAGCTATGAGTTCCATTATCTTCTTTCCAAGTTAATAACTGTTGATTTGTAAAAGCAGAAAAATTCCCTCGCCCATTAGTTAAAAGACCATTTTGGGCTTTAGCAAAAGCACCAGCACCAGGCTTAGTGAAATCAGTTTCTTGAGTTGATTGAGTTAAATAGTTCATAACATACTCAAACTTAACCCCTAATGGTAAATCTACTTTTGCTCTTAAACCTCCATTAAAATTCTCAGTTTTATTGATCTCTACAGTGTTTTCAATTACAGCAAGAGGATGTTCTCCTACAGCATAATTTCTAGCACCTCTACTACTTCCATCAGGAAAAAATTGAGGAACACCAAAATCATAAGCTAATCCATTAGGATTATTAGGGTCTTGAATTGGATTCCAACTTTCATCATATTGATAAACAGGGTATATTGGAGCTATTCTTCTATTCCAAAAGAATGCGTTAGCAAAACTTGTTGTAGGAATACCATTAACATCAAAAGTAGCGGGAACTGCCTGACTTTCAGAACTTGCAAAAGACACGTCTCCATTTAATGTCAGCACATTAAATATTTTAGCTGAACTAGCTTTTAAACGAGCTGTATGTCTTTTAAAACTACTTCGAACAGTATATCCATTGTTAGTCTCTGTACCTAATGATAGATAGTAAGTTATATCATCAGAACCTCCTGAAATATTAAAATTGTGAGATTGAAAAGTAGCGTGATCTCTAAATAAAGCATCCTCCCACTTATCCTTAACCAAAAGATTTGCTGAACTATTTAGCTTTCCCGTTGTAGGATCAATCAACTGATTGTCTGGAACATCATATAAATTATAATTTCCCAATCTATCAATTAAATTATCAGATGCAAATTGTCTAGCTTCCTGCATAGTAATAGGAGTTCCTGCAGCATTTTGCCTGTAATATTCAGAATTAGCTAATACACTATGATAAGATTCATAGAATTTCCCAGGAGATTCTATAATGTCGTATTCTTTTGCACCTCTTTGCGTAAATCCAAACTTACTGTCTACATTTATCTGTAAGCTATTTTTAGAACCCTTTTTTGTAGTAATTAATAAAACTCCGTTTGAAGCCTTATTACCATATAAAGAAGTTGAAGATGCATCTTTTAAAACTGAAGTTGACTCAATATCTTTTGGGTTTATACTACTTAGACTTCCAGAATAAGGAACACCATCTACAACAATAAGTGGCTGGCTATCTGCATTTATAGAACCAAACCCTCTAATTCTAATTATAGGATCAGAACCAGGTTGACCATCAGCCTGAATAACTCTCATTCCAGAAACTAAACCTTCTAAGCTTTTTACAGGATTTGAGTAAGTTGCATTTTCTGTTTGCTCTTTATCTATAACACTCACTGATCCAGTAAGTGAATTTCTAGATTGAGATCCATACGCAACAACAACAACTTCATCCATACCGAAAGATTCAGTTTCCATTGCTACATCAATAACAAGTTGCTGACCAACAAGAATTTCTTGTGGTTTCATACCAACAAAACTAAAAAGAAGGATATCTGTTGATTGAGCATCCAACGAGTATTTTCCATCAATATCCGTACTCGTACCTTGTGTCGTATTTTTTATTGAGACAGAAACGCCTGGCATTCCTACGCCATCATCGGCACTAGTAACGGTACCGGTTATTTGCTTTGTTTGTGCATTCATTAGCTGTATTGACATAATAAATAAACAAACAGTAAATATCAGTCTTTTCATAAAATTAAACTTTAGTAAATGTTTCATAATAAACTTTCCAAGTATTACTATACTCGAATCAGTACAAAAAGCTTTAAATGCTTGGTTTCTATAGAGTACAGTGAAATTATGCAAATACACTTTCAGGTACCTGATCTTCGATTATTAACAAAAATGTTAAAATCACAATGCACACATTTATGCATAAAAGAACAATTCAGTACCATTCTCAGGTCTGACAGCTCACTATAATAAAAAGTGGTGTTTCGGGCTTAAAGCTTGGAGAGATAAAATTACAATCGTTACTCTTTATACTGCCGGCAAGTAATAAATGATGTAACGAATCTTTGTTTACAAAAGAATTGTAAACAATCAAGTTTTCACTTTAATTCCTCATAGGAATTTTCTCAAAAGTAATTTCATTGTCAAAATGTTTAGGTTAGTAAATTAATTTTAGGCATTATTTATATCCCCTACAATATTAAATTAACATTGTTAACAAATGCCTTTTCACTAATAAGATGATTAACAATCTCTTTACCCTATCTAATTTAACACTTTTTTTTTTCAAAAATAACAAAATAAAAAAAATGGGATCTCGCAAGATCCCATTCATATAGCATTGATAATTAAAATCAATCTCCTTCCGATATTGCTTCTACTGGGCAAACTTCAGCACAAGCAGCACAATCAATACATGTATCCGGATCAATTACATAAATATCACCTTCCGAAATTGCATCTACGGGGCATTCATTAATACAAGAACCGCAAGCAGTGCAATCATCTGAAATAATATAAGCCATAATTCTCTTGTTTTAAATTTAACTAACACACTTAATTCAATATAATTAGAATAAATTTACGACTTGCCATTTCGCAAAACAAGATGTTAACATCTTTATATCTTATTTAGAATTATTCCAAACAAATTATTATATTTACCCCAGATTACATCCACACAAACAAAAAATAACAATCTATATATGGAATTTGAATTTAATACAGTTGCAATTGCTTTTGGGATGACCTTATTTGCGGGTCTTGCTACCGGAATTGGTAGCGCAATCGCTTTTTTTGCAAAACGAACAAATACAAAATTTCTAGCCTTGTCTTTAGGATTCTCAGCAGGTGTAATGATTTATGTATCCTTAGTTGAAATATTCCCAAAGGCAAATTCTGCATTAGTTGAGCAACATGGTAAGGTTGCTGGATCGTGGTATACCGTTTTGTCTTTCTTCGGAGGGATCTTATTAATCGCCATAATCGATAAGATGATTCCTTCTTTCGAGAACCCTCATGAAGTGAAAAAAATTGAAGATCTTGATGATAAAAAACCTGTAGACAAAAAATTGATGAGAATGGGCATGTTCTCTGCCCTTGCAATTGCCATTCACAATTTCCCTGAAGGTTTAGCAACATTTGCTGCAGCTTTAGCTGATCCTACAATCGCTATTCCAATTGCTGTTGCAATCGCAATACACAATGTTCCTGAAGGAATCGCAGTTTCTGTTCCAATTTACTACGCAACAGGTAGTCGAAAGAAAGCATTTTTATATTCTTTTCTTTCTGGATTAGCTGAGCCTGTTGGTGCCTTAATTGGTTTTGTATTAATCTACTCTTTTCTTGGCTTAAACAATACTGTTTTTGGAGTCTTATTTGGAGGTGTAGCAGGAATTATGGTTTTCATCTCACTAGATGAACTTTTACCAACTGCCGAAGAATATGGTGAACATCACATTGCCATTTACGGATTAATTGCTGGCATGGCAGTTATGGCAGTAAGCTTACTCTTATTCCTATAAATTACAAAAAGGCTCAATTCAAATTGAGCCTTTTTTGTTTTTCTTTTCTTCCTTTTCAAAATACTTACAGTATTCAGTAATCTTGCATGTTTTGCATTTTGGCTTTCTTGCCAAACAAACATACCTACCGTGCAAAATTAACCAGTGATGAGCTGTTGCAATGTATTCGTCTGGAATATACTTTACCAACTGCTTCTCAGTTTCCAAGGGAGTTTTCGAATTCGTAGTCAATCCAAGTCTTTCCGAAACTCTAAAAACATGAGTATCCACAGCCATTGCTGGCTTATCGTAAACCACTGAAGCAATTACATTAGCCGTTTTTCTGCCCACCCCTGGCATTTTCTGCAATTCATTAATATCATCAGGAACAACTTCCTTAAAATCTTCAACTAACATTTTCGCCATGCCCAACAAATGTTTGGCTTTATTGTTTGGATAAGAACATGATCTAATCAAATCAAAAATTTCTTCCTGAGTTGTATGAGACAAATCAAAAGCAGTTGGAAAGCGATCAAATAAAGGTGGTGTAATTTGATTCACTCTTTTATCGGTGCATTGTGCCGATAAAATTACGGCTACCAATAATTCGTAAGGATTAGAATAGTGTAATTCCGTTTCTGCAATTGGCATATTTTCCTGAAACCAGGATATTATTTTTTCAAATCTTTCTTTTTTACGCATACTTTAATTCTTTGGTAAACGAAATTAAAAAAGTCATTGCATAAAACACGATTTTTCTTAAAATTATCATCATTCCCTTCAAATACTTTATTCTTAATAAGCGATTAATCCACTTCTAAATAGCTATTGTAGTAATCTATCATTACTTATTCGTAAATTTGAACTCCAAAAATTAAGAACAGATTAGATGATATCATATTTACAGGTTGAAAACCTTACCAAGAGTTACGGAGATCTTACACTATTTGAAGAAATTAGCTTCGGCGTAGGACAAGGGCAAAAGATTGCATTAATTGCAAAAAATGGAACTGGAAAAACTACTCTTTTAAATATTATCTCAGGATTAGATAGTCAGGATAGTGGAGAAATCTCATTCCGAAGTGATTTGAAAATCGCTTATTTGGAGCAAAATCCTGATTTAAACCACAGCAACACTGTTCTTAACGAAGTTTTTAACTCCACAGACCCTGTTCTTTCGGTAATTCGTGACTACGAACGAATTATTAATGAAGATGATCAGGAGGCAATGGCTGATATTATTGAAAAAATGGATCAGTTTAAAGCTTGGGACTATGAAAATAAGGTGAAACAAATCTTATCCAAACTAAAAATTACAAATTTTGATCAAGCTATTGGTGAACTTTCCGGTGGACAGAAAAAAAGAGTAGGTTTGGCAAAAGTGCTTATTACCGATCCCGATTTATTGATTTTAGATGAGCCTACTAACCATTTGGACTTGGAAATGATTGAATGGTTGGAAGAATTTCTAAACAAATCAAAAGGAACTCTTTTGATGGTAACCCACGACAGGTATTTTCTAGATCGTGTTTGTAATGAAATCATAGAAATAGAATCTAATAATCTTTATACATACAAAGGCAATTATTCTTATTATCTTGAGAAAAGAGCGGAACGAATCGAAAACTTAAATGCAGAAGTTGGCAAAGCTCAGAAGTTAATGAAAACAGAGCAAGAGTGGATTCGTAGAATGCCTCAAGCAAGAGGAACTAAGGCCAAATACAGAGTTGATGCTTTTCAGGATTTAAAAAAGAAAGCCGGTTCGGGCTTCAAAGAAGCTAGCATGGATCTTGATATTAAATCGGCTCGCTTAGGAAAAAAGATTCTTGAATTCGACCACTTGAATAAAAGCTTTGGTAATTTAAAAATATTGGAAGATTTTTCTTACAAGTTTCAACGTGGCGAAAAAATTGGGATTGTTGGGAAAAATGGAACAGGTAAATCAACCTTTCTAAACATTATCACTCAAAATATCGAAGCTGATTCTGGGACTATTGAAATAGGAGAAACAGTAGTGTACGGTTATTACAAACAAGATGGAATAACCATTAATGAGAATGAAAAAATAATAGACGTTATTAAAGAAATAGCGGAAACTATTGATTTAGGAAATGGAAAAGTCATGTCGGCCTCTCAATTTTTAGAATACTTTCTTTTCCCAACTAAAACTCAGCATAACCAAGTCTCTAAATTAAGCGGTGGTGAAAAGCGTCGACTTTATTTAATGACTGTTTTGATAAAAAACCCAAACTTCTTAATCCTTGATGAGCCAACCAATGACCTGGACATTATGACATTGAATGTTCTAGAGGATTATTTATTAAACTTTTCAGGATGTTTAATTATCGTATCTCACGATAGATATTTCATGGATAAGGTTGTTGATCAATTATTTGTGTTCGAAGGGCATGGTGAAATTCGAAATTTCCCAGGAAACTATACAATCTATCGCGATTCTGTTGATCAGGAATTAAAGCAACAGAAAAAAAGCGAAAAGCAGATAAAGCCTAAAAAGGAAAAGCCAAAACAGGAACAATCTAAAAAATTATCCTTTAACGAAAAAAGGGAATTTGAGCAACTTGAAGTTGATATTGAAACCTTAACATCCGAAAAGGAAGAAATTGAAACAGCAATGAGTTCTGGTAGCCTTTCCAATGATGAATTGATGGAAAAAGCTAGTCGCATAGAACAAGTTATAGAATTAATAGATGAAAAAGAATTTCGTTGGTTAGAACTTAGCGAACGTGCCTAACAGTTAACTTCTGTTAAACATCACGTGCTTTTTTGAGAATCATTAGAAAAATAAGAGCTTTGTATTTCTAAGCCAATTTTGTGCATGAAAGATTTCACAACAGGAAACGTAAGCAAATTAATTTTCAACTTCGCCCTACCAATGCTGCTAGGGAATGTGTTTCAGCAACTGTACAATATTGTTGATAGCATCATTGTAGGGAAGGTTTTGGGTAAAGAAGCTCTTGCATCGGTTGGTGCATCCTTTCCCATTATCTTTACGCTAATTGCCTTGCTTATTGGTATTGGCTCAGGATTCTCAATTGTTATTTCCCAATATTACGGTGCAAAAGATATAGAAAAGGTTAAACGCTCTATCGATACCATGTACATCTTTTTGTTCGTGTCGGGTATAGTTGCAAGCGTATTGGGCATTTACTATAGTGAAGAACTTTTTTTATTACTACAACTACCTGTAGAGCTGATTCCACAAGCTACAACCTACTTAAATGTGTATATGCTTGGGATGATTCTATTCTTTGGTTTTAGTGGCACAAGCTCAATCTTAAGAGGCTTAGGCGATTCCAAAACCCCCTTATACTTTCTGATAATAGCTTCTTTATTCAATATTCTTTTCGATTTGCTTTTTGTAATGGTCTTTAAATGGGGAATTGCAGGTGCTGCATGGGCTACCGTTATTGCCCAAGGTGGAGCATTTATAAGTGGAATTATTTACCTCAACAGAACTCATAAGATTCTTAAATTTTCTCTTTTCAAACTTGTATTCGATAAGGCAATCTTCCTTAAAAGTTTGAAAATAGGGATTCCATCAGGCATCCAACATACCTTTGTTGCCTTAGGTATGATGGCTTTATTGGGAATTGTAAATACTTTTGGAACTGATGTTATTGCTGCATATACAGCTGCTGGTAGAATTGATTCTCTTGCAATGTTGCCAGCGATGACTTTCTCTCAAGCAGTCGCAGCATTTGTAGGTCAAAACCTTGGAGCCAATAAAATTGATCGGGTAAGACAAGGGTTCAAGGCCACCTTTATCATGTCCAACCTATTTTGTTTGGCAATGACAGCTCTCATTATCATTTTTGGTAGTGATATGATGAAATTGTTTACGAACGACGCGAATGTCATCGCAATTGGCGAAAGGTATCTTATCATCGTTAGTTCTTTTTACCTTTTATTCTCTACCCTATTTACTACCAACGGTGTATTGCGCGGTGCTGGAGATACTTTAATCCCAATGTTTATTACTTTATTCTCCTTATGGATTATCCGAATTCCTGGAGCTTATTTCCTTTCATCGAAGATTGGAGAAACTGGTATTTGGTGGTCAATTCCACTGGGATGGTCAATGGGAGCAATCTTTTCATACCTTTATTACAAAACAGGAAAATGGAAAACAAAATCGATTATCTCTACCCCAGGAAATCAATAATAATCGCTCCTCAACTTATTAAATTACTCAATTCCAATTCTAGTATTCAAGCATATAAAGGATTTCACTTGTAAATCCACTTCAAACTCTTACCTTTGCGGAAATAAATAGCCCGAATATGTTAATATCGATGACCGGCTTTGGTAAAGCCATTCTAGAACTGGAAAACAAAAAGATTTCAATCGAAATCAAATCCCTAAACAGCAAACAATTAGATATCAATACCCGAGTTCCGAATCTTTACAAAGAAAAAGATCTGGTTTTAAGGAATGAAATCAAAAATAAACTGGAACGCGGTAAAGTTGAACTTTCCATTTTTATTGAAAGCGTTGGTACTGACAAGGAAACAAAAATCAACAAACCTATTGTTGAGTCTTATTATAGACAACTAAACGAATTGTCAAAAGAATTAGGTATCGAACTAGACAAAGAACCAATTCTTCAAACTATAGTGAAGTTACCAGATGCTCTAAAAGTAGAATATCAGGCACTTGACGAGGAAGAATGGAATCAAATATTTGATGGTTTCAAAGTAGCTCTTTCTGAAATTATGGATTTCCGTAATCAGGAAGGAAAAGCTCTTCAGGAAGATATCTTTGCTCGAATTAAAAATATCGAACAACTTTTAGATGAAGTTCCTCAATATGAAAATGATCGTATTGAAACGGTTAAAACAAGAATTAACGACAATCTTAACGATTTTGTTGAAAAGCAAAACGTAGATAAAAATCGCTTTGAGCAAGAAATCATTTACTATCTTGAAAAGCTAGACATTACTGAGGAAAAAGTAAGGTTAGCAAATCACTGTAAGTATTTCATGGAAACGTCTAGTGCAGGAAATTCTGTTGGAAAAAAACTAGGTTTCATAGCTCAGGAAATTGGTCGTGAAATAAATACTTTGGGATCTAAAGCCAACGATTCAAACATCCAAAAGATCGTAATTGATATGAAAGATGAGTTGGAGAAAATCAAAGAACAACTATTAAACGTATTGTAATTATTACAATAAATCATATTTTAGCGTAGGGTATTCACTCTACGCTTTTTTATATTATCAACTCAATAACAACAAACAGATGCCAGGGAAATTATTCATTTTTTCTGCCCCAAGTGGATCGGGGAAAACAACCATTGTAAAACACTTGCTTAAACAAGATTTCAAATTAGAGTTTTCAATTTCGGCTACAAGTAGAGCTAAAAGAGGCAACGAAGTAGATGGTAAAGACTACCACTTTTTATCAGCTGAAGAATTTAAAGCAAAAATTGAAAAAGATGAATTCCTGGAATGGGAAGAAGTTTACGAAGGATGCTTTTATGGAACCCTTAAAAGTGAAGTTGATAGAATCCGAAATCAAGGTAAGAATGTAATATTTGATGTTGATGTTGTTGGTGGAACAAATATCAAAAAATACTATAAAGAGGAAGCTTTAGCTATCTTTATTCAACCTCCTTCAATAGAGGAATTAGAAAACAGACTGCGAAATAGAAACACAGACTCAGATGAAGTAATTGCACAACGAACTGAAAAATTCAAATTCGAATTGGCTTTTTCGGATCAATTTGATAAAGTAATTGTGAATGACAAATTAGAAGATGCTTTCGCTGAAGCTGAAGCAAGCATTACCAACTTTCTAGACAAATAATAAAGTAAATTAGCTAATATGAAAATAGGACTTTTTTTTGGCTCATTTAACCCAATACATATCGGACATTTGGCCATTGCGAATTACATGGCTGAATATACCGACTTGGATCAAATTTGGTTTGTAGTTAGTCCACATAATCCATTTAAAAATAAAAGCAGTCTTTTAACCGATTATCACCGCTTGGAATTAGTTAATCGAGCAATTGAAAGGTATCCTAATTTTAAGGCCTCAAACATCGAATTTGGAATGCCACAGCCATCCTATACGATCGATACCCTTACCTACCTAAAAGAAAAAAATCCAACACATCAATTTTCCTTAATTGTAGGATCGGATAACCTGAAAAATTTCACAAAGTGGAAAAATTATGACTTAATTCTGAAGAATCATGGTCTTTTCGTGTATCCTAGACCCGATTTTGAGAGTGAGAATATTGAACTAAAAGGGAATATTTCCATTGTAGAAGCACCTCTAATGGAAGTCTCTTCAAGTTTTATTAGAAAAGCAATTAGCGAACTAAAGGAAATTCCTTTCTTTATGCCAGAGTCAGCATATAACTACCTGAAAGAGATGCATTTTTACGAAAAATAAGAAAATGAAAAAGGCTGGTCCCCACCAGCCTTTTCTCTAACCCAAAATGATTTCCTATATGAAGTTTAACCCTAAAACCTTAAAATTTTCATATGGAAAACCGATTCGATCATCATGCCTAACCACTACACTCCTGAATCGGAGTGCAAAGGTAAATATTAATTTGAAAATACAAAGCGTTTTTAAATTATTTCTAATACGATCCAAAATAATTAATTTTGGACATATTATACCAAATAAAAAAGGCTGCAAATTGCAGCCTTTTTCACATTTAAGATTATACTTTTTCTAATTGAAAATAGAATCTTCTACACCTTTGTTTACAGATAATTCTGTAATGGTCAATGGCATTTCTTGTGGTCCCATTTTAGTAACCGTTAAGTAAGGATATTTTACACCTTCTACTTCCTTATATTCTTTGTAAAGCATTACAACACTCATTCCATTTTGCTGCATAATTGTTTTTAGCTTTAAGCCTGAATCAGCTGCAAAAAAGTCAAATCTTGATACACCATCAGCATCTATCACTTCAACTTTATACGTTTTTTGACCATCGATAACTTCTGCTCCTACAATATTCATCTTGTAACCAAGCTCCTTCATATTCAATTCAGGACACATTTGAGCTTGCAACTTGAACTTTGCCAATTCAGCTTCTCCAGCTTCTTTTTCTTGCCCCATTGCAACAACTTTACCAGAAGTACCATTGTATGTAATTGCCTGCATAATCTGACCATTCATCATCATTTTTAAGCAAAACTTCTCATTGTTTTTATAAGCAGATTCTACACTCATACTCATTGGTCCCATTTTCATCTCACCTTTAATCGCAAGATCTTTAATTCCAGACCAATTATCGCGGCCCCCAATGGCAGTAATATAGTTTTCAATAATAGAGTTACAAGTCAAGCCTTCAGGAATCGCATTTGGATCTTCCTTTACGATATCACCCTTGTAGTCATATTCTTCAACTTCTCCTGTCGTACTCAGTTTTGCCAAACAATCTTTGTATTTCTTATCTCCAACAACTAAGTAAATCGCATTGTTAGGATCAGTATACTTTTGTGCCATTGCCTGAATATCTTCTAATGTTACCTTATCTAATTTCTCTAAATAAGTAGCATAATAATCAGCAGGTAAATTGTAACGCTCGATAGCCATTGCAAAATTTGCAATTGTTGATGGATCTTCCAATGATCTTGCAAAATCACCAGCTAAAGTAGCCTTGGTCATATCCAAATGGTCTTGGGTAAGTTTCGTATCGCGAATCTTATTAATTTCCAAAGCCATTTCCATTAAAGCACTATCTGTAACTGTTGCTTTTACCTCCGCATTAGTTAAAAAACGACCAACCAACTTATCTGAAGAAATTCCAGAATAAGCACCGTAAGTATAGGCTTTATCTTCACGAAGATTTTTATTTAACAATCCTAAGAATCCACGTCCCAACATTGAATTCATCACCTTTGCAGGGATTACATCAGGATTACCTTTTTTCAAATCAATCCAATTGATAATTTGTACTAAGGATTGAGGAGCAGCATCTTTATTTGCTAACACAACTCTTTTACCCTCTATTTTAGCAGGCATATCATATTCATGAGTTGGCACAACTCCTTCTTCCCACTCGCCAAAATATTTTTTTACCAATTTCTTAGCTTCCTTAGTTGTGATATCACCTACAATTGCCATTAATGCAACATTAGGCTTAAAATAAGTTGCATGATATTTCTTACAATCTTCAATACTTACATTATTAACAGTTGCTTCAGTTAAAACCTCACCATAAGGATGATTTTCACCATACAACACTTTATTTCTTACATTTCTTGACGTTGCCTTAGGATCTGTCTTATTTGCTTCAATACCCGATAAAGTTTGCTTTACAATCTTATCAAATTCATCTTGAGGAAAAATTGGATTTAAAGTAACATCAGCCATAAGCTCAAGAATTTGCTCCTTGTATCTAGACAAACCTCCAGCTTGCACTCCACCAGAACTAGCACCTAGCTCTGCACCAATAAAATCAATTTCTTCAGCAATTTGATTTGCTGTGCGGCTAGCTGTTCCTCTATCCATTAAATCACCTGCAAAAGACGTGTAACCAACCTTGTCTCCCTCTACAATTGGGTCAATTAATAAAGACAATGCAAATTCAACTTTAGGAAGTTTGTGGTTTTCTACCACTAGCACTTTTAATCCATTTTTTAAAGTGAAGCTATCATAGTCTCCAATCTGAATTTTTGGAGCAGGTCCTGCAGCAGGAGCCTTTGTTCGATCAACTTGAGCACTTGCAGATATCACAAAACAAATTGCAATAAACAGTGCGAATAATCTATATGTATTTTTCATTATTTCTCTTTTTTCAATTCTAGAACAATCGGATTTTCAACTAAAATCCATATTCACGATACTATTAATTTTGCTTTGGCATATAATAAAGAACCACTCTATTTTTTGAGACAAAATATTTTTGTGCAACATCTCTAATATCCTCTTTTGTTACAGCAAAATATTTTTCAAGTTCCTTATTTACTCTATCAGCATCTTTGTAATATGTATATGCAGTTGCTAAATTTGAGGCACGCATTTCAATTGTAGCATTAGAACTCACCAATTCATTCTCGATTTTATTTCTCAACTTCTGAAACTCATTATCAGAAATCAACTCTTCGCGAACAGTAGAAAACTCGATGTCCATTTCTTTTTCAAGATCCTTCAAATCGACACCCATATTTGGAATACCAAACGCCAAAGTCAAACCTGGATCTTCATTTGGCATTGGAAAGGCCATCATTTGTAATGCCAATTGTTTTTCATCTACCAAAGTCTTATACAAACGAGAACTTTTACCATCTGTCATTAATTTTGATAACATATCAACTGCGTAAAAATCAGAAGTTCCAACAGCTGGAATATGATATGCTTGAATTACAGCAGGTAATTGAATATTGTCATAAACCGTATCTCTTACTTCAGCAGTTTTAACAGGCTCAACAATACTTGGACGATAAATTTCTTTCGTTCCTTTAGGAATTTCAGAGAAATAATCCGCCACTAATTTCTTTGCCTCATCCGTTTTAAAATCACCACAAATGGTTAAAACCGCATTGTTTGGCACATAAAACTCCTTGTAAAAATTCAAGAAATCTTCATCTTTTGCATTTGTTATATGCTGCTCATCACCAATAACAACCCATCTGTATGGATGCTCTAAATATGCTCTTTTCATTGTTTCAGGCATAATTTTCCCATACGGACGATTATCGATACTTTGTTTCTTTTCTTGAATTACAACACCTTTCTGTGTCTTAATACCAATCGCTTCAACTTTTGCATGTAACATTCTTTCAGACTCTAACCAAAGTCCTAAAGCTAGTTGATTAGAAGGAAGCTTTTCATAGTAATATGTTCTATCAGATGAAGTGTTAGCATTTAATACTCCTCCTGCCCTAGAAACATACTTATCATACTGATGACGTGGAATATTTTCAGTTCCTTCGAACATTAAATGTTCAAAAAAGTGAGCAAATCCGGTCAATTCTGGGTTTTCATTTTTTGAACCTACATGGTACATTACCGAAACTACAATATTCGGAGTTGTGTGATCTTGCTGCAAAATAACATGCAAGCCATTATCCAAATCGTACTCTTCAAATTCAATTTTCCCATTTTGAGAAAAACCGCTTGCAAGTACAGTAACTACTAGCAAAGAAAGTAGTAGAAGCCTTTTCATCATCATTTGATTTAGTTTTACGTTAGTAAATAAATTCGATCTATATCGAAATCTGCAAAACAATATTAGCTTAATCTGATACGATTGTCAACTTTTTTGGATAAACTCCAATAGAACTCGATGAAGTAAAGTTTAACACAGATAAACGCAATCTGATAAACAAAATATTTGCAAATTGTTAATTTAAATGACTGCGTAAACTCACAAGCAGATATGATGAAAAATAGACCTTTTCCCACTGATATCAATCCAAATAATTAAAATTTAAACATAAAAAAAAAGAGAGAACATCCAATGGATATCCTCTCTTCTAAATATGCTAGTTTTGCTGTGTTTTTTCTTACAAAGCTTGAACGGTTTCAACAGATCCAATTCCTTTTTGAATCGCTTCAATATTTAAAGGAATTAGTTTATGATGACGTTCTGGTAATGATTTTTCAAGACCTTTTTGAACATTTTCGATTTTTACGATTGGCTTCACTTTAAGGAAACCACCCATTATAATCATGTTAAAAGTCTTAGGATTTCCCATCTCTGCTGCTAAAGCTGCTCCTTGAATTTTAAAGATACTAATATCTTTTCTTTCTGGATGACGAGTGATTCCATTTGGATCATATAACAAAGTCCCACCAGGCTTAATATCTTCCTCAAACTTATCCATTGATTGTTGGTTAAGAATGATCGCAGTATCAAACTTTTTCAAAACTGGTGAACTAATTCTGTCATCACTTAAGATTACAGTTACATTTGCAGTTCCTCCACGCATTTCTGGTCCGTAAGAAGGCATCCAAGATACTTCTTGATCTTGCATGATTCCAGAATAAGCAAGAATTTTACCCATTGAAAGTACACCTTGACCACCAAATCCTGCAATAATTATTTCTTCTGTCATTGTTTTACAGTTTAATTGATTAAAATGGATTTACTCATCCTTTAACGTACCTAGTGGGTAAAATGGGAACATATGTTCTTTCATCCACTCATTAGATTCAGTTGGAGAAATTTTCCATCCTGAACTACATGTACTTACAATTTCAATAAAAGATAATCCTTTTTTCTCTCTGGTATTTTCAAAAGCTTTTTTAACTACTTTCTTCAATTTTCTTACCGCGCCTGGAGTTTCTGCAGACTGACGAGTTACAAAGCGTGTACCTGGTAACAAAGCAATCATTTCAGTAATCTTCATCGGAGCTCCTGTAGTTGAACAATCACGTCCGTAAGGAGATGTAGCAGTAACTTGGCCTTCCAATGTAGTTGGAGCCATTTGACCACCAGTCATACCGTAAATTGCGTTATTCACGAAAAACACTACGATATTCTCACCCCTATTACATGCATGAATAATTTCTGCACAACCAATAGATGCCAAATCGCCATCACCTTGGTAAGTAAATACATATTTTTCTGGCATTAAACGAGAAGTTGCAGTAGCCAATGCAGGAGCACGACCATGAGCAGCTTGTTGCCAATCTATATCAATATAATTGTATGCTAGAACAGAACATCCAACAGGCGAAACCCCAATTGTTTTATCCTGAATCTCCATTTCGTCAATAACTTCTGCAATTACTTTATGAATTACTCCATGAGTACATCCAGGGCAGTAATGCATTTCATTATCTAAAAGAACACTAGTTTTATCATAAACCAGATTCTCTTTGCTAATTATTTTGTTGATTTCAGTTGTTGCTGTCATAACTTATTTTCCTAAAATTTTTTGTTCTAATGCTTCAACTACTTCCTCTGGTGTAGGAATGATTCCACCATAACGTCCATAATGCTCAACAGGTACTTTACCATTTACAGCAAGACGAACATCTTCCACCATTTGACCGGCACTCATCTCAACAGATAAAATTCCTTTTACATTACCCAACATTTCTTGGATTGCTTTAGTAGGGTAAGGGAACAAAGTAATCGGACGTAATAATCCAACTTTAATTCCTTTCTCGCGAGCTTGCTCAATTGCTTTTTGGCAAATACGAGCACTAGATCCATAAGCAACAAAAAGATATTCTGCATCATCACATGCAATCTTTTCGAATCTTACTTCATTTTCTTCCATTGCGCGATACTTCGCTTGCAATTTATGATTGAAAATCTCTTGCTTAGCAGAATCTAAATCTAAGGAAGTTGAAATTCTTCTTTTAGCACCTGGTGTTTTACCAGTTGTAGCCCATGAGCCAGAGATTTTTTCAACCTCTTCAGCTGTCCAACGAGGTTTGAATTCCGACAATTCAACTTTCTCCATCATCTGGCCAATAACACCATCAGATAAAATCATTGCTGGATTTAAATATTTAAATGCTAGTTCGAATGAAAGATCAACAAAATCGTTCATTTCTTGAACCGATGCCGGCGCCAATACAATTAGCTTATAATCACCGTGACCACCACCTTTTACAGCCTGAAAATAATCTGACTGAGCTGGTTGGATCGTTCCTAAACCTGGACCTCCACGTACGATATTAACAATTAAAGCAGGAAGTTCAGCACCTGCTAAATATGTGATTCCTTCTGCCTTCAAACTTATACCTGGGCTTGAAGAAGAAGTCATTACTTTTTTACCGCAAGATGCACCACCATAAACCATATTGATAGCAGCAACTTCACTTTCAGCTTGTAGAACCACCATCCCTGTTTCTTCTTGGGGCTTGCGGATCATTAGGGTTTCCATAATTTCGGATTGAGGAGTAATCGGGTAACCAAAATACCCATCACATCCACAGCGAATAGCTGCTTCAGCAATAACCTCATTTCCTTTCATTAAACGAACGTCTCCCATTACAAATATTTTTATAAATTTTTCAAATTTAGAATAAGGTAGCTTTACACTAGCTTGCTTTTGTTCTGTAAACAGTAATTACGGTATCAGGACAAACCAATCCGCAAGAAGAACAACCAATACATGCATCAGGATCGGCCATATGAGCATAATGATAACCTTTACCATTCACGTCACGAGCTAGCTCAATAACATTCGTAGGACAGGCTACTACACATAAACCACAACCTTTACATTTTTCAGTGTCAACAACAATAGCACCTATAAATTTTGCCATAGCGTATATAGAATTAAGTATTATTTTTTAATTACATCATAAAGGTAACAATTCAAAAGCACTTTCAGTCATTTAGCTTTCGATTTATCACCAATTCATTAAATTTACAATCAGTCTAAATAAAACGCCTTATTTTTTGTAATAATTAGACAAAGTATTCATTTGCAAGACCTAGGCACTTCTAAGTTGCAATAATGCATCAAACAAGGAAATAACAGATCACAAGTCTAACTTTCTATTTGCTTATATATTGTAATAAAAAAGGTTTTATGAATATCAATCCATAAAACCCTTTACCTTACAAATTGAAGTTTAAACCCTTCAATTAAATATCATATTATCAATACAGCCAAGAAAATTTAGGCAATCACTTGATTGTGTTTGTGAAATTCTTTTAGTCTGTATTCTAAGTCTTCAAATCTTTCTCTTCCAACTTGTGAAACGCAAGCTCGAAGTCCTTCTTTCATACTACCTGTTTCATTTAAGCATATTGCAGAAATTCCATAGTACAAAAGTTTCTTGTTTAGTTCTGGGCCAGTCATTCCAGGATATGAAATTGTGAAATAAAATCCATCAGCTAAAGGCAAGTTTACATCATCACCATACACCAATTCAAAACCATTATCTAAAAATAGCTTCTTCATTATCTTAGCTCTCTCTCCATACTCTTTTACATCCTCAACAAAGTTAAAATTGCCTTCGTTTGCTGATTTTAACATAGCAGCTAAACCATATTGTGCAGAATGAGAAGTTCCTGATGAAAGTGTATAAATAATTCGGTAAATCATTGTGTAGCCAAATTCTTCAGCACCAAATCTCGATTTCAAATTCTCATATCTTCTATGGAATAATTTATCAGAAACACAAAGTAGTCCGATACGCTGTCCTGCATAACTAAATGCTTTAGAACTTGAAATCATCAACACATAATTATCGGTGTAATTGGCAACACTTGGTTGGTATGGCCCAACACCTGGCTGACTTAAATCTGAACGAAAATCCATGGCAAAATAAGCCAAGTCTTCCATCACAATCACATCATACTTATTTGCCAATTCTCCAATGGTTTTTAATTCATCTTCGTTAAAACAAATCCATGCAGGATTGTTAGGGTTAGAATAAATAATTCCTGCGATGTTTCCTTTCGCCAAAAACGATTCTAATTTATCTTTCAGTTTATCTCCTCTATAATTGAAAACATCAAAAGATTCATATTTCTGATTCATCACCTCAAGCTGAGTTTTTTGAACCGGAAAACCTGGATCAATAAATAATATTGTATCCTTTTCGGCTGTGCAATTTCCTACTGCCATAAATGCAGCATAACCACCTTGCATTGATCCTACTGTAGGAATTATTCCTTCAGGGCTTAGATCAATATTCATAAAATTCTTAATGAATTTAGAACCTTCTTTTTTAAGAGGCTTAATGCCCTCCAACATTGGATATGCAGAAGCAGCGCCATCTTCCAAAGCTTGCTTTTCCGCTTCAATTCCAACCTTAGCTGGTTTTAATCCTGGAATCCCCATTTCCATACGAATATATTTCTCGCCGCTCTCTTCCTCAATCATATTCACCACTCGAACAATATCACGAATGGTTGCATCCTCCATTTTCTTGATTTCGCAAGCTGCTAATTTAGCATCAACAATTTCCGGATTTATCGGGGTTTTCATATTTGTTTGTTTAAGTGATTGTTTAAATTTGGTATTTTATTAGATGTCTGCAATTTTACTAAAATCTATAACAATTTAAAACTTATTCAGCTAATTTTATTTCAATCCAAACAAAGTAATCGTTATAGTTCTAACGAATCATTACTAAAAGGCAAAAAAAAGGCTGATCCTTATGAATCAGCCTTGCTATATTATTAAATCTTTTATTTGAATTCAGGAAGAATCAATTTCAACCAATTATCAACTCTTTCCTCAGTCATATCATCTTCAAAATCCTCATCTATTGGTAAGCCAACAAATTTACCATCTTGAAATGCTCTCGACTCATTAAACTCGTAACCTTCATCACTTACTTGGCCTATCATTTCGGCACCTGTAGCAGAAATACTTTCAGCCAAATCACCTAATGAATCAACAAAAAAATCAGCGTAAGCAATGTGATCTCCCAAACCAAAAAGTGCAACTTTTTTGCCTTTTAGATCTAAGCCATTCAACTTAGGAAAGAAAATATCCCAATCGTTCCCAGTATTATCAGAAGACCATGTATGTTTTCCAAGCGTTGATATTCCCATAATTATATTGGAATATTGCACGACTACATCCGTCTCTATATCTCTTACATTATGTACTTCGATAAGATCAGCACCAATCTTTTCTGCAATAAGCTTAGCTACTCTTTCTACATTACCACCTTCAGGTCCGTAGAACAATCCAATTTTACTCATAAGGAACAGTATTTAATGTTATTAATTTTGTTTGTGTATTTATCGTTCTTACAAAGTTAAACTTATTTAGAACTTTTCAAACTCGCAATTGCAAGTAACACACCTAGCACAATACCTAGCAATGCTGCAAATAACACCTGATAATCAGGAGGCAATAAAAAGGTGATTGTATGAGCTGGAATCCAAAAGAATGGAATCGTCTTTTTAAACACAAAATTCCACTGCACATCCCAGTTCAAATTAACAAATATGTTTGTCATTTGAATTGGCTTAAATAAGCCAGCTAATGTTCCTCCATTGTTTACGATATGCATATCGGTAATTTTATGAAGTGTCATCATTACCGGAGCATAAATTAAATTCATAAATGCACTAATACTAAAAGCTACCAAAAGTTTATTCATGGTAAATGGCCCTTGCATTGCCTCAATTGCTCCCTCAACGCCAATGTAGGCTAGAAATATAGGTGTTCCTTTTGCAAAAATTACAAAAGCCAGCTTAATGGTAAGTCCTAAAAATCCCCAAACAATAGCTCTTGGTAAAATACCAAAACCCTTTTGATAGAAATTACCTGTTCTTAATCGTAAGCCAATTACTTCTCCAATTGTTGCCAATATTGCAAATTTCACAAAGCTGGTAATCATACCATGTGCTTTGTTAAAATCGATGTAAAAATCAAAAACCGATTGAGATAAAAAGAAGGGTAAAAACAATAGAATAAATCCTAATGCAAATATGATATCCTGTTTTTTCATGAGTCGTTTTATTATGAAGAAATAGCATGAGAAATTCTCATGCTATTGCTTTTATTTATTATCTGTTTGTTCTGTATAGCTATCCAGACCTTTAAAAAAACCTTCCTTCACATCTTTCCATTTCATCGCAATTCCTAACAAAAGAACTACCACAAAACTGATCATCAACTTCTCATTTAAACTTAGATCTTTCAACTTTTTCATCACAACTTATAAATTTTAATTCCGAAATAATTTCGGGACTATTTTTCAATTCGTATACGTGCATCAACAGCTACAACAGCATCCTTATTTCCCAACAACGGATTTAAATCCATTTCGAATATTTCAGGAGCGACTGTCATTAAAGCAGCAACTCTTGTAATTGCTTCAGCAAATTTATCTTCATTAACAGGTTCTTGTCCTCGAACTCCTTTAATAATACCATAAGATTTTAATCCTTGAATCATCTCATGAGCTTCATCACTAGAAATAGGAGCAAGTGATGCCTTAACATCCTTTAATACCTCGATAAAGATACCTCCTAAACCACAAAGAACCATATGACCGAATTTATCTTCGCGCTTCGCTCCAATGAACACTTCTGTTCCACTTAGCATTTGCGCTAACATTACCGCATAAGTATCTTTAATCTGCATCATTCTTTTAAACTCAGAACGAACAGTTACTTCATCTTTCACGTTAAGTGTTACTCCACCAACATCCGACTTATGAACTGGTCCAACAACTTTCATTACCAGTGGAAAACCAATCTCTTTTGCAAGACTTACAATTTCCTCTTCTGTTTCGGCAACACCTTCTCTTGCTCTATCGATACCAGCAGCATCTAACAAATTATGAATTTGCTCCGGACTTAAATATCCATTTTCTGCCTCATCAACAATCTTACGAATACCTGCTTTATCCACTTCCGGCATTTCAATTTCTGCAGGCTGTGGCTCTGTTGTATGATATACTTTTGCTAATGCATCACCAAAAACAACCTCATCTGGAAAGTTGATTCTTCCTTTTGCAAGGAAATGATCAATTTCATCTTTCACATTAATAACAGATGGTAAAATTGGATAAATTGGCTTTTTACATTGCTTCATTTTCTCATGAAGAAGATCGTAAACATCGTAAACTGGAAACAATCCTGGACTACCAAAAATAACTGCCATCGCATCAATATTATCGAAGTCATTCTCACATGCATCAATAATATCGCCTAATTGCTGAGCTGTTCCTGTAGCCAAAAAGTCAATAGGATTCGCTACTGAGGATCCACCATATAGTTTCCCTAACAAAGCATCAGCTTTTGGTCCATCAATATGAGGAACATCCAAACCATTGTTTGATAAAGAATCTGTTAACATTACAGCAGGACCTCCTGCGTGTGTAATTACAGCAATATTTTTTCCTTTCAATTCTGGATGCATGAAAATAGACGCAACTGTTGCCAATTCATCTCTTCCCTTGCAACGAACAATACCAGCCTTTTTAAACAGTGCATCTACCGCTACATCAGAACTAGCTAAAGCTCCAGTATGTGATGATGCCGCTCGGCTTCCAGCTTCTGAGCTTCCAGATTTTACTGCTGCAATTTTACATCCTTTACGAATCAAAGAAGAAGCATGCTTCAATAGCATTTCTGGCTTATCGATATTCTCAATATATAATAATTTTACCTTACTGCTTGTTTCTGGATCAAAACTCTCATCCATGTGCTTAAGGATCTCTTCAACGCCCATTTGAGCAGAGTTTCCTACAGAATACACACTTGCAAAAGACAATCCTTTAGGAACACCTGACTCCATAATAAATACGGCAGTTGCTCCCGATCCCGAGATAAAGTCACATCCTTTTGGATCTAAACTCGGAATTGGTGTTGTAAACACACCATTGTAATTTGGATTTAATACGCCAACACAGTTCGGTCCAATTAATGATCCTCCAACAGAATTTACGATTTCAACAATCTCTTGCTCTAACTTCGCTCCTTCTTCATTCTCCTCGCTAAATCCTGCCGAAAGAATAATAAAAGCACGAGTATTTCTCTCTTCAGCAAGAAACTTTATGGTTGATGGGCAAAATTTTGCCGCAATAGCAAGAATTGCAAGATCTACCTGTGGTAAATCCTTAGGGTCTTTATAAGATTGGATCCCTTGAACGCTGTCCATTTTAGGATTTGCAACGTAAAGATCACCTTTAAAATCGCCGTCGATTAAGTTTTTTAATACTTTTCCGCCTGGCTTTTGCACGTCGTCAGAACCTCCGACAACAACAATACTTTTGGGATTAAGTAATTGTTCGTTTATCATGTCTTGTTGTTTGTTATTTTACGAATTGCGACAAATATAGTAATAATCTGTTGCGAAAATCATGATTTTTGCAAACAATCTGTAAGTAAAACAACGCGTTACGCGAAAACTTAAGTCTTACAAAGGCTTAACAAGAAATTTTTCTTTCAAACGATTGCAAAAAGTATTAATTTCGGAGTTTAAAGTGCTAATATCCATTTTTCGACAACTAACATTAAAAGCTTAATTTTTATCTGTAATTTTGCTGACGAATTAAAAGCTAATAATTCCCAATGAGTAAAAAAATAGAACAGATCTTATTACAAGATCAATTTTCAAAAGATGATATCATTCGATTGTTACAATCGAAAGACGATGAAGAGAAGGCCTTGTTCGTTAAATCCTCTGAAATTAAGTTGGAAAACATTGGTAAAAACGTACACTTTCGTGGATTAGTTGAATTTTCAAACATCTGTAAAAAAGATTGCTTATACTGCGGAATTAGAGCTGGCAACCCGAAGGTAGACCGATACGATATCGCAGATGAAGAAATTCTTAAAGCAGCAAAATTTGCCTACGAAAACAATTATGGTTCTCTGGTACTTCAATCTGGAGAAAGATCTGATCAGAAATTCATTGATCGTATTGAAAACCTGCTGAAGGAAATCAAAAAACTGAGTAATAACGAATTGGGAATAACCATTTCGATAGGTGAACAAACAAAGGAAACTTATCAAAAATGGTTCGATGCGGGAGCTCATCGCTATTTGCTTCGTATTGAATCTAGCAACAAAGATCTCTACAATAAAATACATCCGAACAATGAGGAACATTCTCACGAAACGAGATTAAAATGCCTAAAAAGCCTGCAGGAAGTTGGTTATCAAACAGGGACTGGCGTTATGATTGGAATACCATTTCAAACCTATGATGATTTAGCGAATGATCTTTTGTTTATGCAAAAGTTCGATATCGATATGGTTGGGATGGGACCATTTATAGAGCACGATCAAACCCCAATGTATGAATACCGAGACCAGTTGATGCCACTAAAAGATCGATTCCGTCTTACCTTAAAAATGATTGCGATACTTCGTATCATGATGAAGGACATTAATATTGCATCTGCAACAGCATTGCAAGCTATTGATCCTTTAGGCAGGGAAAAAGCATTGCGAATTGGTGCAAATATTATCATGCCTAACATTACACCTACAAAAGAAAGAGCAAACTACTTATTGTATCAAAATAAGCCATGTATTGATGAAGGTGCTGATGATTGCACCAACTGCATGGAAGCCAGAATTAATATGGCCGATGGAGAAATTGGTTATGGAGAGTGGGGAGACTCACAACATTTTAAAAACAGACAGAACAAATAAAGCGGCTTAAGCCGCTTTATTTATATCCCATTTTTCAGCAAAAAAACACTCCAGCTTATTTAGAATGCTTTTAATTGGTCTAAAAAAATTGTACCTTAAATAAATTCTGGCAACATGAATTTTTCGTACATGAAACATTTACAATTCCTTCTTCTAATCCTTTGTTTAGGTCTGATTCAAAAAAATCCGACAGTAGCACAAGAGTACAACTTCAAAAACTACTCTCTTGAAGAAGGACTGCCTCAATCTGAAGTTTTTAGTTTAATACAAGATAAAAAAGGCAATTTATGGCTAGGGACAAATGGTGGAGGCATTACGCGATTTAATGGCAAAGAATTCTTTTCTTACACCAAAAGACATGGACTTGCAGACAATAATATTAGATCACTAATACAAGATAAAAAAGACAATTTATGGATTGGAACCAGCGTTGGTATCTCTCAATTTAATGGTGTCTCTTTTCGAAATTACGATCAAAAAGATGGCTTACCAAATGCTATTTATTTTCAGCTTATTGAAGATGACAAAAAACAAATCTGGGCACTTGGAGTTAATCAGAATACGCCCATTCTGATGTACTTTAAAAATGGCCAGTTTTACGATTTTGGTAAAGAAAAACCAGAACTTATCACCAATAATCGCATTCTATCCATTTTTCTTGACAGCCAAAACACTTTATTCATTACCACTCGAAATGGTCTTTATTCCTACGAAAACGAAATACTATCAAAATCTACATACAACGATTTTACTGAATTTAACGGTCATATAATTCAACCTGTTCTTCAAGATATTAATAATGAAATTTGGTTTCGAATCTTTATTGCAGGCTTCGGATCGCAAATATTCAAAATGGAAAATGGCAAACCTACACAAGTAAATTTGCCTGATGGAATATCGCCAATGAATATTGGAAATTTCACACTTGATTCGGATCAAAAATTATGGGTTAGTATAAATGGCCGAGGAGTTGCAATTGTTAATGGAACAAGGAGCTACATAATTGATGCTGACAAAGGTCTGATAACCCCTTTTATAAATACCATCGTTGAAGACTCTTCTGGCAATATCTGGTTAACGACCAGAGGAAATGGCCTAATCCAATACGCTAACAATAAATTTCTATCCTTAGATTTCTCTAATGATATCGATGGGAATATTGTTAGAGCCATATATCAAGACAGCAAAAATCGGTATTGGTTTAGTATTACAGGTAAAGGAATTATCGAATTCAAGAAAAATATTCGGAAAGCTTATACTCCACAAGATCATAATGGTCTTTTAGATGTTAGGGATTTTCTTGAATTAAAAAACGGTAAAATTCTTATGGCTAGTTTTAGTGGTCTTCTTGAATTTAATGGAAGTTCATTCAGAGAGGTCTCTAGGCAATATGGCCTTCCTAACGGTACCGGGATTTCAAACATACTAAAAACCGACCAAGGAGATTTATGGCTATCAACTCGTGGAGCTGGAGTAATGCATATCGATAAAAATCAAAAAAGAACCCACATCACCGCTCAAAGTCATGGATTAGCAGTCGATTTTATATCCAATGTTTTTATTGATTCTAAAAACAGAGCTTGGTTTTGCCACTTTCAAGGCCTTTCGATGTTTGATGGAGAAAAGGTTGTGAATTTTAATGATACTAATGGATTAAACTACAACTGGATAATGCAGGTTACTGAAGACAAGCTTGGAAGAATTTGGGCAGCTAGCTTTAGTGGTGGTATTAACATTTGGAACGGCAAAGATTGGACCTACATCACAACAGATGAAGGCCTCACCTCTGACATAGTTTATTCTATTTTAAGAGATGAAGATGGTGTAATTTGGGCTGGCATACAAAATGGTGTTGACAAAATAACCTATACCAAATCTGGTGAGATCTCATCTATTCGAAATTACAACAAATACGATGGATTTATTGGAATAGAAAACAATGGTGGGTGTAATTATATTGATGCAAACAAAAACTTGTGGTTTGGAACGGTTAACGGAGCAATGATGTTTAATCCTAGTAAAGATCTAATAAATCCAACTCCTCCAACAATACAACTTACTGACATTAAGTTATTCTTCAAGAAAGTTAATTGGAGAGATGCAAAATACAGTCAATGCTTATGTGGTGTTAATCCATGGTTCCCCTTACCTCAAGATTTAAAATTAACACACGATATGCACCACCTAAGCTTCAACTTTGAAGCTCTAAGCTATAAATCACCCGAAAAAGTCAAATATCAGTGGATATTGGAAGGTTTGGATCAAGCATGGTCTCCAGTAAGTTCAAAAAGCGAAGCCATTTACTCAAGAATTCCACCTGGCAATTACAATTTTAAAATTAAGGCTTCGAATAGCGATGGCATATGGACCCCAAATGCCTATGAGTATCCTTTTGAAATCCTTCCTCCTTGGTGGAATACCATTTGGGCTAAACTTATTGGACTCCTCCTTATTGGGCTCACAATTTATTTTATTATTCGAATTCGGATCAAAAATATCAAACAAAAAAAGGAAGAACTTGAAAAGCTTGTACAAGAAAAAACAAGAGAAATAAGTATTCAGAATACAGAAATTGAATCTAAAAATAGCGTACTACAGAATCAAAAGGATGAAATCTTACAACAGGCTCATCGACTTCAAAAATCATATATGAATTTGATTCATTTAAATGATATTGGAAAAGCTGTCACTGCAAGTCTATCTATTGAGAAAATAATAGATACCGTTTACGAATCTGTAAATGAACTGATGGATGCTTCTATATTTGGTATAGGAATCTACCAAAAAGATAACAATTGCTTGGTATTCCCTAGAATAAAAGAAGATGGGTTAAACCTCGATGAAGTCACATTTGCTTTAGAAGATGAAACTAGGTTAGCCGTATACTGCTTTAACAATGATAAAGAACTGTTTATTACTGATTTGGAAAATGAATATCACAAATACATCACAAAATTAATCCCAGTAGAAAAAACAGGTACTCCCCAATCTGTAATTTACCTGCCATTAAGAATAAAAGGCAAGATAAATGGTGTAATTACGGTTCAAAGTTTCGCAAAAAAAGCATTCCAAGAATATCATCTTTCCCTTCTGCAAAACATTGCTGTATATGCAAGCATTGCCATAGAAAATGCTCAAGCTTATCGAAAAATTGAGACACAAACCAAAAGATTGCAAAAGGTTAACAAAGATGTAAAAATAAAGAAGGAGCAAATCGAGAATAAAAACAATGAATTAACTGAACTAAACAATGAAAAGAATCATTTGATAGGAATCATTGCTCATGATTTAAAAAATCCTCTAACCTCTACTATTTCGATAACAGAACACTTGCAATCGCAAATAGAAGGAACTAATAATCCTGAAGATTTAGAAAGTATCAATTTCATGTTAAAAGCTCTTTTACGGATGAACGATATGATCTCAAATATTCTTGACATTGGAATGATTGAGTCTAGAAGCATTAATTTACAATTAGAAAAGACAAACCTCAAAAAGTTGATAGAGATTGTCAATCTAAATTTCAAAAATCATTTACAACAAAAACAAATCACTCTTGAACTCGATGTTAATGATGCTTATGCTCTTGTAGATCGCAATTACATGACGCAGGTATACGAAAATCTTATTTCAAATGCCATTAAATTTTCTCCTTTAAATAAAAACATAAACGTGAAAATATGGGAAGAAGGAGATTTAATTAGATCAGTAGTTAGCGATGAAGGCCCTGGAATCCCTATTGAAGATCAGAAAAAACTCTTTGGTAAATTTCAAGTCTTAAGCGCGAAACCAACAGCAGGAGAAAAATCAACCGGATTAGGCCTATCTATTGTTAAAAAATACATTGATGCCATGCAAGGAAAAGTATGGTGTGAAAGTGAACCTGGGAAAGGAGCTCATTTTTATATCGACCTTAAAAAAGTAATATAAAAAAAGTCCGATATTATCGGACTTTTCCTTATTCATTACGATTCAAACATCATGTGTTGAATTTCAACACCTTCAATCATATAGATTTCTTTTTCGAATAAATCCATTTCTTTTTCGGAACCTATTACCTGAATTAATAGTAAGCCTTGAGGATGACTATCCCGATGTTCTACATCGTATAAGCCTAAACGAGTTTTGATAGAATCTGCATATCGCACAAGAATTTTTTGCACACAACCATCTTCCTTCTCCTTGTCGCGAATTAATACACCAAATATCCAAATTGCTGATGTTTCCATAAACCGAAATTTAGAGTAATCAAAAGGACTAGCAACAAGTTACAAAAAACATTTCACCCTTAAAAAAGAAAATTAAAGTTTAAAGTCTAATAGTAAAGATCACGCTCACCTTGCTTAACCATCTCCAGTCGTTTTTGCAAGTCTTCCGTTTTTTGCGAATCTTTAAGCTCATCAATTTTGACCGTGATCAAATCATAGCCTTTCTTTTTCATTTCCTCCGTACCATAATCTTCAAGATATTCTGCAAGCGTTAGTATTGCATTTTGCGCACAATATCTCTTTATAAAACCAGGTACCGAAAACTCCATAAAGTGTTCTCCTGTTCTTCCCTTTCGGTAACAAGCGGTACAAAATGATGGAAGGTACTTTTTATCTAAAAGCTCATCTATAACCTCACCAAGGCTGCGAGTATCCCCTATTTCGAATTGTTCTTGCTCGAGCTTTTGTTGTTTCCCATTATCTTCTGAATATCCACCTAATTGAATATTTGTTCCAGCATCAATTTGCGAAACACCAAGTTTAATAACTTCCTCCCGAATTTCTTTAGATTCTCTTGCGGTTAAAATCATTCCTGTATAAGGAACTGCTAATCGAAGAATAGCTACTAAACGAATAAAGTCTTCATCACTTACCTCAAATTCCGGATCAATATTAGAATCTGAAGCAGCTTTAATTCTTGGAAACGAAATCGTGTGTGGCCCAACGTTATAACATGCTTCGAAATGATTCACATGTCTAACCAAACCTAACACATCATACTTCCAATCATACAAGCCAAATAACGCACCAATTCCAACATCATCAATTAATGCTTCTTGTGCTCTATCCAATCCTGTTAAACGCCAATTAAAATCAGCTTTTTGTCCACTCAAGTGATATTTAGCGTATGCTTCTCTGTGGTAAGTCTCTTGAAATATTTGATAGGTACCAATGCCTGCATCTTTTACTTTCTTATAACCTTCAATATCTAAAGGTGCCGCATTAATGTTAACTCTTCTAATTTCTCCGTTTCCTGATTTTACTTCATAAACCGTTTTAACAGAATCGGCAATAAAATCTGCATCATACATTGGATGCTCACCATAAACCAAAATCAATCGTTTTTGTCCACAGTCCTCTAATGCCTTAACTTCACTTTTAATCTGCTCAGTCGCCAAAGTGGTCCTTTTCTGCTTCTTATTAGATGCTCTAAATCCACAGTAAGTACAATTGTTTACACACTTATTTCCGATGTAGAGAGGAGCAAATATAACAATTCTATCTCCATACACTTTTTCTTTCAATTCACGTGCCCCTGCCTTTATCTCTTCAATAAGTTCTTTGTCTTCCGTTTTAAGCAGAACAGCAGTTTCTTGCAGACTTAAACGATTTTTATCCAAAGATTTTTGAATAATTCGGCGAACATTTTCTTTAGTAGCTTGGGCTTCTTCCAAAATCTCCCAAATTTCAGATTCGTCAATAAAAGGTTTCATCCTTTCATCCTTGATCCGATACTCCTGAGGTTTGTAGATCATTTTCATGTTTTGCGCTGTATTGTCTAAAAACAGAGAATTACTCATCCTCCATCTTCATGTATATTGTTAGTTTTCAGAGCAAAATTAAACATTATTATTTTGATTCAATAATAATTTAGAGTTTAAGATCTATTATATTCTTTTTACACTTTTAGGAATAAAAAAAAAGTCTGAAAACAGGAATGTTTCAGACTTTTTAATATTGTAATTGTCGATCTAATTATATTTTCTTTTCTGAAACCAACGCTCGAATAAACTAACATCGATTGTGATTCGGGTAAAGTCTTCACGTACTAAGTTATTATTTAATGTGCCTGTAGTACCAAACTCCACAGCTAAGTTAATCGTACCTTTACCTTGAGCCATAGGTATACCAAGACCAGCGCTTATGCCCATAGAACTAATTTTATTGTCTTCGACTTTTATATATCCAGTATCATAAAAACTACCCAAGCGATATGATAATCGTTGTAGAAATTTTCGAGCATAGCCATCATTAGGATTATACTCAACACCAAAACTAAATTTATTACGATCTACAAATTCATTATTTTCGTTAAAAATTTCAGTATCACTCCATTTTTCATACTGATAATCCCCACCAATCCATAAGTGTTTACCTTTATTTAAACCGAATCCAACACTATACGATTCTGGCATATCGAAATCTCCATCATCCTCATCACTGTAGCGTTCAACAAGATCATTTGAATTTGTAATCACCACTTTTTGTTTAGCATTTACACCGATTTTAGGTTGATATTTACCTCCTACTGTAATTGCATAATTACCAAAATCTATTGCATACTGTGCAGCTACATTAAAATATAAACCTTTGGAAATCAATTCTGAATTATTGATATATACATTGGTTCCACCATTTTCTATAACAACACTCTCAGTACGTGTATTATTTCCAAAAATATAGATTCCATTTACTCCTAAAGATAAATCATTTGTAATCTTAACTCCATTCGACCACATAAACTGATTCAATCCTCCAGTTCCTTTTAATGATCGAATTACATAGGTCTCATCTCCCAAAACTTTTTCACGTTTTGTGATTTCGTAACCTAAGCCTGAATATGGGGCAATAGAAAAAGCAGTAGCATATCTAGGAGAAACTTTAAATCCCAAAGCAATTCGTGACAAATTAAAGTCATTAATTACATCATGGTCATTTCCTTGATTCAATCGTGTAAATTTAATTACTGATCCAATATTAAAATGAAATTTCAAACTGTCAATCTGGCTCAAAGATGCAGGGTTATCAAGATTCAGAACACTTCCACCTTTGTAAGCTAAACTTGTTCCTCCAAGACCAATCGTTTGCCCGTTAGAATTTTGCATTAATTCCCCTAATCCAAAATAGGAGTAGGTTGAACTAGTATTATTTTGAGCAAATGCATTAGTCGTCACAAATAACAATGCGAAACTTAATATTGCAATTAGTTTTTTTGTAGAATTAAAAGGCTTAATCATGCTTACGCTCCACATATATATTGTAATTAAATTGATTCTTTTATTATTAATTCTGTACTACGTAGGTTGTTTTAAGACGAATTCTAAAATCTGAATCGCTTTCATTTTCAATGATTAAACGATCCATTGAAACACCTAAACTAGATATTGGTAGTGTTAGTAAAAGTGCATCATCAAATTCCTGACCGTTTGCTAATACACTGTTAACATAGCTAGTAACATCAAAAGAATAAAAAGATTCATCTTGATTATCTCTGTTCTCAACATAATTTGAACTTGCAGCTGATCCTGTGGAACCTACCAATTGTGTTAAAACTTGATTTTGCTTATCTGTTTGATACAGTGTAAATGGTAATGTTGGCAATTTGAATATATCATCATCAAAACTCTCATCTTTTGGATAAAATTTTAACTCTGCTCTAAGAACACCTCCTGTTAAACCAACAGTGTTTAATCTTTCTAAATGAGGAATTTTAATTTTAGTAAGCATACCTAATCCACCATGGACAAATGCCAAATTACCTGTTTCCTCAGAACTTAAATCTTCAGTCTCGTCAGTTATTTGATCTAAATCATATGGAGCTGAACTAAAATCTGACTTTACATTTGTGAAATTTAAGGATGATGCAATAATCGGAAAATCATGAAAATCTCTAGTTCCACTTAATTCATATGCGGTATAGGTATAATACAAACGCATTTTCATTCTTCCTGCTTGCAAGTTATAGGAAAGCATAACTGAATTATCCTCACCTGCTTTTAAAACAACACCATTCAAATATTTAAGCCATTTGTCCGAAAATTTAATAGTATCGTTTTCAGCATTAACCATTCGAACAATATCGATACCTAAGGCATCTTCCATATTAAATCTTATCCCTAGATCATCAATCTCAACATCAGCCTCTTTTTCATCGCTATACTCTAAGAATTGAGATATTGGCTTAGCAATAAAATCACTACTCCCTAAGCTCTCCTCATCATAAGGAAATGAACTGTGTGCATAGAATCCAATTTGATCATCTGGAATTTCTATTTCTTCAGTAACCCTGTGAATTGACATACTTTGCGTCGGTATAGTATCGCCCATATAATTACCATCCGGGTAGCTAATGAAAACTAATGAATCGTAGCGAATGGGTGTCTTTTCTAAGTTTTCTCCAACAGTAACTTGTTTTAAGCTAAACGTTCCTCCTAAACCAACAATAGCGTAAAAATCCGAACTAATGCGTCCAAAGAATTCATCTTCATAACTACCAAAAAGAATATTGTTTTGTCCTGAAGTTAAAACAGAATCCATTTTCACCGTTGAACTCTCAATCGTGAAGGTATCAATCAACCTAACTTCAGTTGACTTATCAATCAAGCTATCCCCAACTTCATGCTCCTGAAATCCATCAGAATCACATGCCGTTAAAAAGGCAAATAAATTAACAATTATTATGAAACTAAATTTTCTCATATTTAATAAATACAGATTCCTAATCATGTGAATAAAGAGTAAATAATGAGCTAATATCATTAATTGATTTCAATCAAAATATCAGATAACGGACAAATGTATATAAAAAATCGTGATTATAATTGTTAAAATTTCTAAACGACACTTTATTTTTATGAATAGAAAAATCAATCCTATTGATTTTTATTTATATTTGTCCTCGGTAAGGGAGAGAATCGCTTTTTCCCACCTTTGAATTTAAAATAATCATATTATTTATTGATAAACTCATAACAAATGAAACAAAGATTATTATTTGCATTTTTTGCATTATCTCTATTTCTTACTAGCTGTGGAAGTTCCGACGACCTAAATGGTAACTGGATTAAATCTTCTACATTTGAAGGAACCCCTAGAGGTGGGGCTGTAAGCTTCGTGGTAGGTGATTTCGCTTATGTAGGTACTGGTTATGATGGTGAAGATTGCCTGAAAGAATTCTACAAATATAGCATTCAGTCTGGCTGGATTAAGATTGCGGATTTCCCAGGAACAGAAAGAAAAGAAGCTGTTGCATTTACAGCTATTGTAGATGGTAAAGAAATGGCTTACGTTGGCTTAGGAGTTGATGAAGACGATAATCGTTTAGCTGATTTTTATGCGTTTGATCCTGTTGCTGAAACATGGAGCCCAGCTCCTGATTTTATGGGTACTGCACGTCAAAATGCAATTTCATTCTCTATTAATGGTGTTGGCTACGTTGGTACAGGTTACGGTTACCTTGACGGAAAAGATAGAAACTACCTTAAAGATTTTTACAAATTTGACAATGGTACATGGTCAAAGATTGCTTTTGATGGTGAAAAGTCAGCTAATGCTGCAACATTCGTAATCAATGATAAAGCATATGTTGTTTCTGGAACAGGAAGTTTAAAATATGTTTGGGAGTACGATCCAACTTTAATTAGTGCAGACTTTAATGGATGGACTAGAAAAGAATACCTAGATGATGATAACAGATGGGAAGATGTTCAACGTGCTGAAGCGGTTGCTTTTGTTATTAGTGATAGAGCATATCTTGCTACTGGGAAAAATGGAAATTACACTACTGAAGTTTGGGAATACAATCCTGCTAAAGATGATTGGACTGAAAGAACTTCTTTAGAGAGAGAAGTTTCTGCAAGAGAAGATGCTGTTGCCTTTACTTTGAACAACAGAGGATTCTTCGTTACGGGTAATGCTGGTGGCGGTTACCTTGGTGACATGTGGGAATTCAACCCAAAAATGGATGAAACTGATGATGACAATTAATTGTCATACTAATAATATAAAAGCACTGCATCTCGCAGTGCTTTTTTTATGCCTATAAATAGCCCACTTTAAACTAAAAGTAGAACATACATTATTCGTCATTCTTTCAAATAGAAAACAAAAAAAACCTCCGACGCTAGTCGGAGGTTTCTATTTTAGAATCAATAATTATTTACTGTTGATACTCTTTTAGAATATCAGCAACATCGCCGGAAGCAACACGCCCAAAAACGCGCTCTCCGATAGTTACTACTGGTGCTAAACCACAAGCTCCTACACAACGTAAGCAGCTAATAGAGAACTTACCATCCTCAGTAGTTTCACCAACTGGAACATTCAATTGACGTTTGAACTCTGCCAATACCTTTTCAGCACCTCTCACATAACAAGCAGTTCCCATACAAATTGAAATTGGGAATTCTCCTTTAGGTACCATAGAGAAGAATGAATAAAAAGTTACCACACCATAAACATGGGCAACTGAAACATTCAACTCACGAGCAATAATTTCCTGAACTTCTGCAGGCAGGTAACCAAAAGTTTCCTGAGCCTTGTGAAGCACATTTATTAATTCGCTCCCTTCATTATTAAATGATTTGCAAATTTCCGCAAGTTTTTCAACTTTGGCCTTTGCTAATTTAATTTTTGCCATAATATAAACTCCTTATATTAATTGGATTTTTTAATCCGAATGGTTCAAAATAATTTATTCAATCTCAATATCCTTACTCTTATCGAAATAATGAGTATGTAATAATTTATGAGACAACTCACCGCATGGTTTCCCTAAGAAATCTTCATACAATTTAATAATGTATGGATTTTCGTGAGATTTACGGATCGCTTTACCTTCATCTTCGCGATAAAGAGCAGCAGCACGCTTCTTCAAAATTGAAGAATCACCATGATGCAATGGCTGACCACCACCACCAATACAACCACCAGGACAAGCCATGATTTCGATTGCATGATATTGCGACTTACCATCACGTACATCTTCAAGAAGTTTACGTGCATTACCCAATCCATGAGCAATTCCAATATTTATTGGCAAACCATCAAAATCTACTGTTGCACTACGGATACCATCCATACCACGAAGAGCTTCAAAGTCAACTTTCTCTAGGCTTTTTCCAGTGTAAACTTCGTATGCTGTACGAGCTGCAGCTTCGATAACACCACCGGTAGTACCAAAAATAACACCAGCACCTGTTGATTCTCCCATTGGATTATCAAAATCTTCTTCAGGAAGAGCATTGAAATCCATATTAGCCTGCTTAATTAAGTTGGCTAACTCTCTTGTCGAAATTGAGTAATTTACATCTGGATCACCGTCAACTTTAAACTCATCACGCTGACATTCGTATTTTTTAGCCAAACAAGGCATAATAGATACTACAATCATATCCTCACGCTTGATTCCCATTTCTTGTGCAAGATAATTTTTTGCAATAGGACCAAACATTTGCTGTGGAGAACGGGCAGTTGATGGAATTTCCTTCATATCTGGGAAGTGATGTTCAAAGAAATTCACCCATCCTGGACAACAAGAAGTCAAGATAGGAAGTTTCACATCCTTATCTCCATCTAAATGCTTTTGTAAACGCTCTAATAATTCAGTACCCTCTTCCATAATGGTAAGATCGGCAGCAAAATCTGTATCGAATACGTTATCAAAACCTAATTGACGTAAAGCCGAAACCATTTTACCAGTTACTAAAGATCCTGGTTCCATTCCAAACTCTTCACCTAAAGCAGCACGTACAGCTGGAGCCGTTTGAACAACTACTGTTTTCTTAGGATCAGCAAGATCTCTAATCAATTGGTTCGTGTGATCTTTTTCAGTTAATGCTCCTGTAGGACATACAGCAACACACTGACCACAATAAGTACAAGTTGATTTCTCCAAATCCATTTCGAATGCTGGAGCAACAACTGACTCGAATCCTCTATTTACCGCAGAAAGAGCACCAACTGTTTGTACATCGTTACACATCGTTTCACAACGACGACACATGATACACTTATCCATATCACGGATAATTGAAGGAGAATAATCTACTTTATAAGTAGACTGCTCACCTTTGTAATGAATTTCGCGAACACCCAATTGCTGAGCTGTAGATTGAAGATCACAGGTACCCGATTTAGCACAAACTAAACAATCAAATGGATGATCCGAAAGCATCAATTCCATAACTGTTTTACGTGCATTCAATACTCTCATATTGTGAGTATGAATAACCATTCCGTCATCACACTTAGAGTTACATGAAGGAGCTAAATTACGACGCCCTTCAACCTCTACGACACAAATTCGGCATCCGCCAGGCTTGTGTTCTATACCCATATCGCCTAAATGCATATAACAAAGGGTTGGGATATCAATTCCAATTCCCTTGGCTGCATCTAAAATAGTAGTCCCCTTAGGTACTTCTATCTGCTTATTATCAATGGTTAATTTGATCATTTTTTCCATTTTAAGATCCTCCTTACTGAATGCTAATCGCATTAAACTTACATTTCTCCATACAAGCACCACACTTGATACATGTTGCAGTATCGATAATGTGAGCCTCTTTACGCTCCCCTGCAATACAGTCAACAGGACAATTGCGAGCACAAAGCGTACATCCAACACAAAGTTCAGGATCAATTACGTACTGCATTAAAGCCTTACACTGACCTGATGGACATTTGTGATTTTCAACGTGAGCAATATACTCATCATAGAAATTTTCAATTGTAGAAAGAACAGGGTTTGGTGATGTCTGTCCTAATCCGCAAAGAGAAGTATCTTTAATAACAGTACTTAAGTTTCTTAATAAATCAAGATCGTTCTTAGTACCTTTTCCTTCAGTAATTTTATCAAGCAATTCGTACAAACGCTTGTTACCAACTCGACAAGGAGTACACTTACCACATGATTCTTCAACAGTAAAATCTAAATAGAACTTAGCCATTGACACCATACAGTCATCCTCATCCATAACAATCATACCACCAGAACCCATCATAGATCCAACAGCAAGAAGGTTATCAAAATCGATTGGTGTATCCAAATGCTTTTCAGTTAAGCAACCTCCAGAAGGTCCACCTGTTTGAACAGCCTTAAATTTCTTACCATCTTTAATTCCACCACCAATTTCGTAAATCACTTCACGAAGAGTAGTTCCCATTGGCACCTCTATTAAACCAACATTGTTGATTTTTCCGGCCAAAGCAAATACTTTGGTTCCTTTTGATTTTTCAGTACCAATCTTATTATACCAAGATGCACCCTTGTTAATAATAACAGGAATACTGGCAAAAGTTTCAACATTGTTTACATTGGTTGGCTTTCCATTGTAACCTGATTCTGCAGGGAATGGAGGTTTAACAGTTGGCTCACCACGAAGACCTTCCATCGATTGGATCAAAGCAGTTTCTTCACCGCAAACGAAAGCTCCTGCGCCATAACGCATTTCCACATCGAAATTAAAGCCGGTACCTAAAATATCATTTCCTAATAAACCATAATCTCTAGCTTGTCCAATCGCAACCTTCAAACGCTGAATTGCTAACGGATATTCAGCACGAATATAGATCACACCTTTATCGGCACCCATTGTGTAACCACAAATGGCCATTGATTCTAGTACAGAATGTGGATCACCTTCCAAGATGGAACGATCCATAAATGCTCCAGGATCTCCCTCATCAGCATTACAAACTACATATTTCTGATCTGCATCATTTTTAGAAGCAAATTCCCACTTTAAACCAGTTGGGAATCCTCCTCCTCCTCGTCCGCGTAAACCAGATTCTTTAATTTCATCAATAACTGCTTGAGGAGTCATGTCTGTTAAACATTTCCCAAGAGCAGCATACCCATTTGAACCAATGTACTCATCTATATTTTCAGGATTAATAAATCCACAATTTCGTAATGCGATACGAATTTGCTTCTTATAAAATCCCATATGTTTAGAATCACTAATTACTTCTTTATTTTCTGGGTCAGTGTAAAGTAAACGCATCACCTTACGTCCTTTTACAATATGCTCTTCAATAAGCTCCTCTGCATCTTCTGGCTTCACTTCAATATAGAAAGTGTTGTCTGGAAGAATCTTTACAATAGGACCTTTTTCGCAAAAGCCAAAGCAACCCGTCATTACTACCTGAACCTCTTCTTCAAGCCCTTTCGCTTTTAGAGCATCCTGTAGATTGTTTTGAATAGCCTCACTTGCAGATGCACGACACCCTGTACCTCCACAAATAAGAATATGCATTTTATACTTTTCCATAATTGCAGTTTCTTTTACGATTTAATTGTCAATAGTTTTGTAGTTAACTGGAATAATTCCATCTACCAATTCACCTAGCTTGATGTATTTCTCAATAATCTCATCAGCTTTTTTAGTATCAACATCACCAAATACGACAGGTTCTTTACCTGGCATTTGAACCTCAATTGTAGGTTCTGCATAACAATAGCCCATGCATCCAGTTTGTGTCACTACAGTCTGAATACCTCTTTTGGCTGTTTCCTCAATAAGGAACTCCATCACCTCTTTAGCTCCGGATGCAATACCACAAGTCGCCATAGCTACTTTAATCTGCACCAAGCTTTCCGGATCGTTGCTTTTCTCCCTAAGATCCATCTTTGTCTGAAGCTTCTCTTTTATCTTCTTCAGATCTGCAAGGGATTTAACTTTTGCCATAATCTCAATTTATTAAAGGTTAGAATTTAATTATTTATATTATTGTGTTTAGGTTCTCTTTGATCATCTCTTTTAGGTATTTCATAATTTCAGGATCTGAAACTGAAACCCCATCCAAGACTTCTTTTATTTCCTTTGTATCAAATACATATTCACCAATATCAGAAGTATGTTTGTATAAAAAATCCATTTCAGGATTCGCTCCCACTAACAATACCATTGTGCCTGCAACATCACCCAATGAAGGACGATCTAAATGTGAATGAGAAAAAACTGCTTTTAACTCAGTACCAACTCCTTCTTTTGATGAAATATCCATTCTCCCGCCAGTCTGTTCTGCATTTTGCTTTAATAATGACAAGCCCAAGCCAACCTTGCGGGTTGTTCTTGTTGTAAAAAATGGATCAATCGCTTTCGCCAACACCTCTTTCGACATACCAAACCCATCATCTTTGATGCCAATTGAAAACAGATCATCTTTCTGACTCTCTACAATTTCCAACTGTACATTAGATGCTTCAGCTCTCACTGAATTTTGGATGATATCCATTATATGCATTGACAAATCTTTCAATATTTTAAGCTTTTAGCTATTGGCAGTTAGCCTTTAGCTCTGTTATTAAACTGTTTATCATCTTTTCTTCCTGCTGAATTAATTCAGCTAATTCCTTAGTCTTATTTTCTTCTATAAAATTCAACTCTACTATAATTATTAGTTGAGTTTCCAATTCGAACAAAGATCCCAAAGCAATATCAAGAAAACGTCTAAAATCAGCATCACTATTTTTCTAGAACCTTCAGCAATATTAGAAGGAACAGAAACTGCCGCTCGACAAATTTGACTTCTCAAGCCATATTTTTCATCATTAGGAAGCATATCAGCCAATCGATAAGTCATCTTAACGATTGTGATTCCATTTTGCCAAATATTTAACTTCCTAAAATTCTTCATTCCTTATTTAACTAAAAACCAACAGCTAAATACCAATGGCTTATTTTATTTCAATTTTTCTTCCATCAATACCTGCTAATGCCATTTTTATTTCTTCAAAATTTCGTCTTTCCATAAAGAAGTTTGTCCAGGTATTTCCGATATTATCTATATAATGTGCATCTGAACTTTGAATAAAATTGTAATTCTTCAGATACTTATTCTTCTTTAAAAATTCACTCTTTGTTGTATGCTGTGATATTTCCAAAGCATCAACCTTTAAATCTGGTGGTAAAAATCCCAATTGACTAATAATACTATTCACTGTTTTATTAATGTGAGCTGGTATAAACAAACCATTTAAAGCGTGAACTTTCTTTTCTATCTCTTCAATTCCCTGATTTAAACCAGAAATCAACAAACAATCAATTTCGTCTGTAATTTCTTCCTCTTCATTTACTACAACCTGATATCCGAATCGGTCGGTATCATTTGGAATATTCGGCAAATGCCGATTCAAATACTCTTGAAACTGAGATAAAAGCACTTCATTTTCAAAGAAGCACAAACAATGCACTTCCTCTTTTGTAGTTACTTCTGCTCCCATTAAAACCATAATTCCTTCTCTAGATGCCAATTCTTTAATTAAAGGAGCATGTAAAGTTGAATTGTGGTCTGTTATTCCCAATATGTCAATACCACGTTCACTAGCTTTTCGAACAATATTTGCTGGGCTCATCTCCAAGTCACCGCAAGGAGATAAAACTGTATGCATATGCAAATCTGCTCGGAATTTTTTCATCCTTCTACTTCGCCTGATTAATCAATTCGTACAACTTCCCAGTCAATTCAAATGCTTCTTCTTCCGAAGAAAGAATAGGAATCCCTTCCTCATTACTCTGAGCGGCAGCATCCTCTTCTGGCTCGTATCCTTTTACCAAGACAATCGCGGCTAAATCTTTTAAAGAAGCAATTGCCATGATATTTTTATGAGTTTGCAAGGTTACCCAAACATGGTTTTCATCGGCATTTCCCATCACATCACTTAATAAATCGGATGTATACCCACCTTCAATCTCGCGATTTAATCCTTGTTCGCCACTACAAACTTTTAATTCTAACTTATCAACTATATCTTGTACTTTCATCGTTTCTTAATGATCGTTTATATTCTTCTTTTCAAATCTTTTCTTTCCCCAAGTATTCTCTGATATATCAAATGATTCCTGTGGAGAAATTAATCCTTCTTTCGTAAGCATTTTTTGTAAGAAAACACATTGTGTCATTTTTGCTTTCCCTTGCACTACATCTTCGGCTAAAGCCTGACAACGTGGAGCTCCACAAGCACCACAATCAATCTGTGGTAAAACTTTCATGATTCGATTAATCTTTTTCATCTTTTGCATTGCAACCATCATATCAGAATCTAAACTAAGAATTGATCGTGGTTCAACTTTATTAATCGAAATATGCTCTAATAAATATGGTTTGTATTCTTCTATCTCTTTTTCTTCCATTATCACCGGTTTGTTTCGGTGATACCAAGCTGCTCTTTTTCGCAAGCGCTCAATTGCAATAAATCGATTCTCTGTAGCCAAAACACCTCCGGCACAAGAATGATCACAAGCTCTTAATTCTAAAAAATCTACATCTTTTATTTCCTCGTTTTCTAGCTTTTCCAGAACTTCAATTACATTATGAATTTCATCGATAGCCAAACATCTTCCTGAATATTGAGAAGCCTCTCCATTTGTTAAGGTCCAACCAATACTCCTTCTGGACATGTGAATATTTTCAGGATATTTTTTTGCTTCTTTGTTATTTTGCTTAATACTTAGAAGAACCTTATTGTAAATAAAGTCCATATTAATCACTCCATCAATCAAAGACTGTTCTTCACCAACTGGACTTTTAACAGCAGCAATTTTTGCGGCGCATGGTGTTACATAGAAAATACCAATCTCGTCCTGAGTATAACCTTTATCTTCTAATTTCTTACGATAGAATTGCGCCGATATATCAATTACCGGTTTCAACTGAATGATATTATCAACTAATCCAGGAAACTTAACTTGTATCAATCGTACAATTGCTGGACAAAAACTTGAAATAAACGGTCTTTCCTGATTGTGCTTATGCATGTATTTTTTAGTTGCATCGGAAAGTACACCTACAGCTCCGTCCACTTCATAAACATGCGTGAAACCTAGATCTTTTATTTCTTCATAAACTTGCACTTCGGAAACACCATCAGGAAACTGACCAAGAAGTACAGTAGGTAACAAAGCAACCCTTTGCTTGTAATTAAAAATTTGAGTGAAGTCATCCTGCTCCACAATTATTGCATTAACAGGACAGGATTTTAAACATTCCCCACAGTCAACGCAAGCATTATTATTGATGTCAGCCGTTCCATTTTTCACACGTATTGCTGAAGTTGGACACACATTCATACAATGTGTGCATCCGATACAAACCTCCTCAACAACTTTTAACGCGTGATAAAAATGAGCTTTCTCCATCATACTATCAATTCAAAAAATTAACAATTTCCAAAGTGGTCCCAACATCAACCTTACTACTAATATTCATCTCATCAGAATTTCGTTTAATATTTGGCAAACCCATACCAGCGCCAAAACCCATTTCACGAACTTTTGATGTCGCTGTAGAAAAACCTTTTTCCATTGCCCTATCGATATCTGGAATCCCTGGGCCTTTATCTACTATCTTCACCACAATTTTATCCGGAAATAATTCAACATTCATATTCCCTTCAAAAGCGTGTGCGACCACATTCACTTCAGCTTCATATAATGAAACAACCGTCCGTTTGATAATTTTCGAATCAACATTAAGTTGTTTTAATATCTTTTTCACTTCACTAGAAGCAGTTCCAGCTTTAGAAAAATTTCCCCCTTCTATAAAAAACGTAAACTCCATACCCACACCTAATATACTGGCTCTAAACCCATTTCACCCAAAATAGAACATGTTCTAAACATTGAATAACCACATTCAATTAGGGTCATATTATTTTCACAAGCTAATTCTTTCATTTCTGGAGACACCTTCTTATCTCTAACAAATAAAATAAAAGTAATGTCGGACATTTCAGATGTACGAATGGTTTGTAAATTATTCAAACCAGTGATCAACAGCAGATTATCAGTATCTATTGTTAAAACATCGCTCATTAAATCAGAAGCAAAACCAAAATGAATATCTTGATTCAAATCCCCATTCCCACAAATAACACTTGCATTAAGTTTATCAACTACATCCGCCACTTTCACCATATCGCAGTACCAACTTATGTTTATTATTTACTCTTTATTAATGGGACTAAGATAAGAAATTGAGTAAGATTAATAAATGATATATAACTGAATAGCACTAAAAAGAGAAAATAAATATTTAATCTAAATAACTCAATTTAGAATGAATAATCTTAATCTTTTTTTCAAAAACATTTCGGAATAATAATCTAAAAAACAGTTAGTTTTTATGTGAAGAATTTTTAAGGATATCGCATTTTTTGAATGTCGTGATATGACGAATGTTTTTTTGATTATATTCGCTAGATACAGAGAATAACAATACCTGCATTACTTATTTTTTTCTTTAATCAATGAGCCAAAAAAAACAACACATATTAGTACTCATACAAGATCAAGAGAATATGAATATTGCAATTGAACATTCATTTACTCTTGCAAGGATATTTAGTGCGAAGGTTGCAATAGCATTCTATCCATCTAAAAAAGATCAAAATTTAGTCTCAATTGAAAAGATAATACATGAAAAATCTAAACAATTCAGTATCTCCTATCGCTTTTTTGAATTTGGTAACTTAAAAAAAGAACCAAACAATAGTATTCAACAACTTGATGCAATTTTAATCGTGACTCAATTCTCTCCTAAATCACTAAACAACTTAAAAAGGCATTCAATTTACAATTGGATTTTAAATGCAAAAATTCCAACCATAGCACTTACAGCTCATTCCAATATAAATTGCTCGTACGAGAATATAATCGTGCCGATAGATCATCGGAAAGAAAGTAAAGAGAAAATGATCTGGGCAAGCTATTTTGGACGATTCAATAAAGCTATTGTCCATCTTGTAACACCAAAAGAAAAATCAGCAAGCTACATTAGGACGATAAAAGCAACGCTCATTTTCACGAAAAAAATGTTTGAAGCTTTCACGTTTCAATATCAAATAATAAAAACAAATAGTAAGAGTAAGAATATTAATCTAGAAGCTATTGAAATCTCAAAAGATTTAAAATCTGATTTACTTATTTTAATGTCCAATCGCAATCCTGGATGGATTGCTTCTCATTATGGTCCTGGTCAACTAAAAAAAATACTCAGAGAAGAGAAAAACCCAGTCCTTTTTATCAATCCATTAAAAGACTATTACCTACCTTGTAGTTAATGCAAATTATAATCTAAAGCATAAAAAAGGGAATTACCAATGGCAATTCCCTTTTACTTTAACAGCAATATTAACTGCTTAGAGTTTTATTTAACGATATTCATTTCGTCCAATAAATAACCTGCTCCAGCAAATTTATCTACTATAAAAAGAACATATCGAATATCTAAAGACACATTTCTACAAATTTCAGCATCGTACATCAAATCAGACATAACACCTTCCCAAGCACGATCGAAATTTAAACCAATCAATTCACCATTTGCATTTAATACTGGACTACCAGAATTACCACCTGTGGTATGATTCGTAGCTGCAAAACAAACAGGCATTTCTCCTTTATCATTCGCATATTGTCCAAAATCATTTGCATGATAAAGATCTCTCAATTTTTGTGGAACATCATAATCGAAAATTTCAGGATTATCCTTTTCAATGATTCCCTCCAAAGTGGTGTAATGATCGTAAGTAACCGCATTTCGGGCCTTGTAACCTGCCACCTTACCGTAATGAACTCTAAAAGTAGAATTAGCATCTGGATAGAAAGTTTTATCCTTTTGCATCTCCATTAAACCCGCCATATAGGTACGTTGTAACTTCGTTGTCTTTCTTGAAATCTTTCCATAGCCTGGAGCAATTTCCGACTCGTAATGGAAACTAATACTACTTGCTAAAGCAAAAATTGGATCCTTAGTCAACTTCTTCGCCATTGAAGTTTTATAGCTCGCCAAAAAACTATTCAACTTCGCTTCATCAGCAAAAATTGATTTACTTAAAGCTTTCTCAGCATAAGCATCAAAATTTCCTTTGTACTTCGTTCTTATATTGATAATTTCTTTTGGTAAATACTTATCTTCTAAATTATCGCTATACATTTTTAAGGTAGCTGCCAACAATTTTTTATCGGTTGGCATGTTGTAATTCTTGAAGAATTTATCGCTTTGCTTTTTAAGTGCTTCAACCGCATCTTTAAGCTTATCCGCATCTTTTTTAGTGAGTCGAGAAAGGCCTTTAAACTTCGCCGCAAGCCCAACTGTTTCAGATCCTCTAAAACCTGCCTCTAAAGCGTAATCGCGAGCCAAACTTAAAGGAGCCAATTCTTTGTACAAAGATCCCATTTCATCAACAATACCCGCGTATTTCTTTTTAAGCTCTTCGTTTGTATTTGCCCAAGTAACAAAGTTTTCTTCTAATTCTTTCTTCTTAGCAATAGCATTTAAACGCTGTAATCCTTTAATCTCACCTTGCCATCTTTTCCAAGAATTTGCAACGCCAGCATATTTAGCCGAATACTGAATACGTACCATTGGAGAGGCGTCCATATCAGCTCTCATAATATCCAATTTCTTAGTTCTGATCTTGATTTTATGAGGATTGTCAACCTGCGTCATCATTTCAAGAGCATGAGAAGTCAAATATTCTGTTGTCGTTCCTGGATATCCAAAAACCATTGTAAAATCACCTTCATTTACACCTTTAAGCGAAATCTTGAAAGATTGCTTTGGCTTCATAGGAACATTCTCCTTAGCGTAAGAAGCTGGTTTGTTATCTTTATCCGCATAAATACGAAACATCGAAAAATCACCAGTGTGACGAGGCCACATCCAGTTATCGGTATCGCCACCAAATTTTCCAATTGCTGAAGGAGGAGCACCTACCAAACGAACATCTTTAAAAATTTCGTAAACCGAAAGAAAGTACTGATTCCCATTGAAAAATGCTTTAACACTTGCACGGTAATCCGAATCTTTTTCCGCCTCATCTTGAAGTTTCTTTATGTTTTTACGAATCATTTTCTGACGATCAACTTCTTTTATTTCATCAGTAATACTATCCAATACTATAGAAGTAACATCTTCCATTCGAACTAAAAATGAAGCCGTAATTCCTTCATTAACTAGCTCCTCTTCTCTACTCATCGCCCAAAAACCATCTTTCAAATAATCATGTTCTAAAGTAGAATGAGCTTGAATAGCACCATATCCACAATGATGGTTCGTTACGATTAATCCTTCGTCTGAAATTAATTCTCCAGTACAAAAGTGATGAAAAGGACTACCTTCTCTTCCCAAACCAATTACCGCATCCTTTAAACAAGCCTCATTGATATTGTAAATATCATCAGCAGAAAGCTTAAAGCCTGCTTTTTGCATGTCTTCAATATTGTATTTTTTCAACAACATTGGAATCCACATTCCTTCATCTGCTTTTACCTGACCACCCAAAATCATTACAGCGGCAAATAATAGTAAACTAATTTTCTTTATCATTTTATTTATGTGTTGTGTAAGTAATTCGTATTTAAAAAGTTGATAATTCTTGATAAAGTCTTTGAATCGGCAATCCTACTACATTAAAGTAAGAGCCCTCAATTCCATCAATACCAATAAAGCCAATCCACTCTTGAATACCGTAAGCTCCGGCTTTGTCAAAAGGCTTATAATTATCTATATAATAATTGATTTCTTCATCGTTTAAAACCTTAAAATGAACATCTGTTGTAGTTGAAAAGCTAAGTTTCTTCTTTAAACTCGTTAAACAAACACCACTTACCACCTTATGCGATCTACCCGAAAGTGCTTTTAACATTTTCACCGCATCTGCTCTATCTTTTGGTTTTCCCAAAATCCAATCGTCAATACAAACAATCGTATCTGCCGTAATAACCAAATCTTTATCTTTTATATCATCTAGAAATGCAGAAGCTTTCAATTCAGCCAAGTATACCGGAATTTCGATTGCCGATAAACCTTCTGGATACACCTCTTCAACTTCTTTTAATTTAATTTCAAATTCGACACCCAACTCCTTCAGCATTTCTTGTCTGCGAGGCGATTTAGAGGCAAGTATTAATTGATAATCTTTTAGATTATTCAGCATGATTTAATAATTATAAATTAAGAGTTATGAATTATAAGTTTATCATACCTCAACAATTTTTCTTCTTACTTGTAATAATGATACTACGAATGATCTTTAACAACTCAACACCATCAGCATGCATCGATTGAAATTCATTCTCTACAATAAAATCAGTTTCTTTCAATAACTCAAGCCAGTATAATGTTTCATCCGTTTCCTTTTGAGCAGTTGCAAATTTATGAATAAAATCAGCACTACTTTCAGCATTCTGACTCTCTCTAACATTAGCCCCAATAGAGGTTCCTGAACGCAACAATTGCTTGCTTAACACAAACTCCCTTTTATTATCACAAAGATGTTTATACAACTTAACAATTCGAACTGCAAAATGAAAAGATTTAATTTTAACACTATTATCATTAATAACTTATAATTTATTAACTATATAATTGACAACAAAAGCATATGAAATACCAGTTAATATTGCAAAACGCATCAAATACAGTCCCAAGCGTAATTTACCACCTTCTTCAAATTTGTATACCTGATAAGCTAGAAATAGCAGGGGTAAAACAATAAGACCACCAAAATACCATGGTGTAATTTTATCCATTGGTGCATTCAAAAACTGATACCAAACGCCAAATACAGAAACAGACAAAAAGAGAATAAGCAGTATGATTACCACTTTAGACCATTTTAATCCGATAACGATCGGTAAACTTCTGCGATATATTTCTCGATCTCCTTTTATAGAGGTTAGATCGCGAATAAACTGAGCAATCAGGACACTGAAAAAAGAAAAGAATGAAAATGCGCCAACCCAATACAATAAATAGTTAAAGTTGGTTTTCGATTTCATTAATACATCAGCATATACCTTATTAAGTGGTGGAATTTCATATATCACTACAATAAATGGGATAGCCGCAACAACCAATGCAATTAAAAAGCTTCCTAATAAAAAGTAATATTTATAAGATGTAGAGTAGAACCACAACAAGCCACCTCCCATAAAATAAATAAACACAAATTGCCAGTGCCCTATTTTATAGGACACATAACCAGCAAGCAATATCGAAATTGCAGCAATTATTTGTTGCAAAAAAAGTGCAATTCTTCGGGTAATTTTTCGGCCTACAATTACCTCTCTCTTGTTTAATCGATCTGCTTTGGTATCGAAATAATCATTTATAATATAACCTGCAGCCGCCATAAAAACAGTAGCAAGAACAAGTAATGCAAAATTCAAATCAGCTAGCTGCAGCTTTATGCCGTTTATTCCTAAAAGTGGCTGTAAAATAAAATATCGCATCACATATTGTGTTAACGCAATAATAATCAGATTAGGTAAGCGGATCAATTTTAGGAAACTATTCATTGGTCGTATCGGTTTAGAATTAGATTATATACTTTGAATTTTAGTGTCCGCCTCAAGCCACTTCCCATGAGCTCTAAGCACTTGTTCAACTACATCTCTAACGCATCCATAGCCACCATCTTTATCCGAAATATAATTTGAAATAGCCTTAATTTGCTCTACTGCATTTGCAGGACAAGTAGGCACTCCAATTCGTTTCATTACCTCATAATCTGGCAAATCATCACCCATATACATGATCTGATCAGGATTTAAGTCATTCTTAGAAATAAAATCTTCAAAATCCTTAATCTTATCTTTCGATGCCATATAAATATCCTTAACACCTAATCCTCTGTAGCGCTTTTCTACAGCATCTGACATTCCACCAGTAATTATGGCAACAGGATAACCTTTCTTTACTGCATATTGAATTGCGTAACCATCTTTCGTGTTGGCTGTTCTCAACATTTCGCCCGATGAATCGATTACAATACATTCGTTGGAAAGAACTCCATCCACATCAAAAATGAAAGCCGTAACTTTCATCAAGTCTTCTTTAAAAAATGCCATAATGTTAATATCTATGTGTTTCTCTATTATTTTATTGAAGAATGCATCTTATAAATGCTTTCACTCACAAATCTATACAATTTTTGAAAATCAGGAGAATCTTTTAAGCTCTTCTCATGAGAATTCATTATTTCTTCATCGAATCGAACCGCTGGTCCCGTCTGCGCGGCTATTGGATCCAATTCTGTGATTTTTTCTGCTGTCTCTTTAATTAAAGGTTGAAGCAAATTAAAATCTACATTTTTCTCAGCCAATAACTCCTGTCCAATACTATACATGTGGTTTGCAAAATTACAAGTAAAAACTGCAGCCAAATGCAATTGCTTCCTCTGATCGGATGATATCGCATGTAAGTTCGAAGATATTTTCCTTCCCAATTCGAACAATTCAGCTGCAAAGGCTTCTTGATTTGCCTCAATACAGATGGGTATGTTTGAAAAATCTACTTTCCTATTTTTTGAGAAGGTCTGTAAAGGATAGAAGACGCCAAAGGTATCGGTGTAATCTTTAAAAACATCAACAGAGATACTCCCTGCGGTATGGACAAGCTTAGCCTTTGGAATTGAAATTCCATCCAAAACGGATTGCAAAGCCTTATCGCTTACTGCCAAAATATACAAATCGGCATTTGTCTTTATATCCTGTAAGGAATTGCTTGCTTCCGCATTTACTTTGCCAGCAAGTTCACTAGCCGACTCTATGGTTCGACTGTAAACCTGAATAATTCCCAAGCCTTTTTCGTGAAGAGCAAGCGAAAGTTGTGTGGCTAAATTTCCTGCACCAATTATTACAATTTTTTCAATCATATTATGGATATTATACTATTCCCAACTCCTCAGGAGATGCTGCAATATTTTTCAAAGGTACTTTACCTCTATCGATCATTCCAAAGAGTTTTTCACATCCCTTTACCAAATCTTCATACATATCTTCGGCAACCAAAACCAACCTATCATCTAAAAAGTCTAAATGATCTGCATCTTCCGGTTGATTATTTCGAGCGCAAAGCAGAAGAGATTTGCTCGGAACAAATGAATGCGTTAATTGGTTTCTAAGTCTGTCGTAAAGCCAAAAATCCTTATTCACAGCACGATAATCGTTCCCCATTAATATATTTAATGATTTTGAAAATCGTTTTGATGATTGAGCACGAGCTTTTAATGGTTTATTATCTAAAAAACAACCTAATGCCTCAATGGCTTGTCCCATCATTATAAAGGAGAAAAAATAGAAGCCTTCTTTTTGCAAGCGGCCAATTTCATCGATGAAGATTTTGCGTATAAACTGTTTCTCCTGTTCAGCTTTTTCTTTGTCCATAAAGCAAAGATATATAAATACAACAAAGACTTTACTCGATCAAAAACAAAAAAGCCTGATAATAAATCAGGCTTCGTAAAAATATAATAATTTCAATAATTCAATTTAGAATGCTAGTTGAAATCGAGTTTGAATCAGATTAAAATTCTCTTCTCCATTTAACGTATTTTCATCCAAATCAACATTAGCAAAATTAAATTTCATTTGCATATTGTGGTTCATATACCAGGTACAACCAATTGTTATATCTTTTTGTTTCCCTCCAAAAATTAAGGCGTCAGAATCATTCAAATCCGTCTCGTTGTAACGAGCCAATAATTCAATAGATCCGGGCGCAGGCTTAGCCAAACGTGCTGATTTCATCTTGTATTTGTAATTACCACCTTTAAGCAAGTATCCTAATTGAGCATACCATCCTTTTGCGTGATAATCCTCATTTCCTGATTTTCTAGATACACTTGCATCGATGTATTCTCCTTGCAAAAATAAAGGACCTGTGGCAGCTATTATTTCGAAACCTAGCTTTACCTCATTTTCTGCATTACTAACTTTTGCATCAACAAATCTTCTTCTTTCGATATGAGTGGCAGGTCTTGATCTATAACGAATTGATTTTGGATTCTCGATACCACTTTCATCAAAACCAACAGAATTAGCGGTCCGATAAATTCCCGATATTCCTACATGAAACACACCAGCATCTGTTTGAACTGGAGCAAATGCAAATCTTGAGGTTAATCCATATCCTTCGTCACCTTGAGTTTTGTTATTGGTATCACTACCAAATAATCCTGCTTCCCAAAAATGCTTATTTCCCCAAGTAGCATAAGATACGCCTAGATTTCTTCTTGGTCGGAATGCTTCCATAGTACTTGAAGCATACAAGAATTTGATGGAGGTAAAACTTTCTGTTTGCTCTATTCCAAAAGGCTCCAGAAAATGGCCAATTCGAACAAAACTATTCTTGTCAATTTTATATTTTAAGAAAACATCTTTAAGAGATACTGCTCCATCAGCAAATCCAATATTGATTTTCGCATCCCATTTTTTCCAAAGAGTAGCTTTCATTAAAAATCTAACATCTCTAATTTCACTACCGCTTCCTAAATCTGTTTCATCATCAAAATAACTTGCGGCATCCATAAAGAGTAGTCCTCCAAAACCAAAGTTAAACTGACCATCGTCAGATGCCAATTGCACAGAACCTTTTTTAACACTTAATTTTAGTTTGTTAGAATCTTGGGCGAATAAACTTGCTGCAAAAAAACAAAAGCAGAAAATAAGTAGGTAGAACTTTTTCATGTTAGATTAATTAGTGATTAGCAATCTAAATGTACTAAATAGAGATTTTAGATTAAGAATAAATAATTTCACCAAAACACAATTAACAAAAAAAAGAGGAGCAATAAAATTGCTCCTCTTTCGTATAAATAAATAAATAAATAGTACGTTGTACTTACTAGAAATTCACTTGAACTCTAGCTTTTACCATACTGATTTTTTCATCTAATGGATATTGCCAGTTGTTAACATCCATATAGCTATAATTTAAACGAAACATTACGTTGTTGTTCAAATAGTAGTTTACACCAGCGCTAAAAGTTTCTGATTTTCCACCTTGGATACTTTTGTTACCAGCTCCACCAAGAGCAGCACCTAAGTCAGCAGGACCATAAGATCCGTTAAAATAAGTACCATCGATATCATTCAAATCAGTATTATCGTAACGCAAAAGGAATTCGTAAGTTCCTGCTTTTGGACGATTAATATAAGCTGAAGAAGAACTGTATGAGTAATTATCTCCTAAAAGAAAACCTATTTGAGCATAGTAAGCACTTGTTTCGATATCACGCAACTCACCATACCATCCTGGGTAATCACCTGGAGTTGTTGGCCACACATAAGTTACATAGTTAGCAGGACCGTCTTTAATTAATTTAGAAACGTAATCATCATCACGAGTAACTTTAGTTTTTGTGTACTCAGCTTGTAACATTAAAGGACCGCTAAGAACCAAAGTCTGTAAGTTAAAACGCATATCGCTTTGAGCATTCTGAATGTCTGCATTCAAAAATTTACCTTCAGGACCTGCAGTTAAAACAACTTCTCTGTTGTAATCGTCATCGTTAAAACTTTCGTTAAATCCGTTAGCTTCAGGAATACGATATGTGAAAGAACCACCAACCTGTACAGTAAGTTTATCGTTTACAATAGGAGTATAAGCCAATTTACTTGTGGTAGAGAATCCTTGATCTCCACTATTGTGATTGTCAACAGATCCAACAAATAATCCAGTTGCAGCATAAAACTTATCAGTATAGTAATTGTACCCTAATCCAATACCACGACCAATACCCATTGCTTGTGTCATGTTAGAAGCTCCGATAAAACGAAGATCTTTGCTAGATGCAGCAGCTTCGATACCAAATGGCTCAAAGAAGTTACCAACAGTAAAAATGCTATTTTCTTTATGGTTATATCTTAAAAATGCATCTTTAATGCTTACCTCTTCATTTCCGAAACCAACATTAATTTTAGCACTCCACTGTCCCCATTTAATAACAGTTCCTAAACGGATATCTTCAATTGTAGCATCATCACTTAAATCAGTTACATCATCAAAATAATGAACTGCATCCATGTACATTCTACCATTAAGACTAACCTGGTATTCTTTATCTTTAGAGGTCAAAACAATTCCTCCATTTTCCGAATCGGTAGCTTTTTCTTTTTCCTGAGCTACTGCACTTGTCGCTACCATTCCTAAAGCTAGTGTAGCGATATATAATTTTCTTAACATATCTTTATCTATTATAGATTTAACAATTAGTAGCCTAAGTTGTCCAATACTTCTTGAGCAGTTCCAACTAATTCACGACCTTGGTATTCCATTGACAAATCTGTCAAGTTTGTAAAACCACCATCGATAAACATATTCTGGTTAACATCGTAACTAAAATCTCCAACAACCTCACGGTTTGGATTATCGAAACGTGAAACATTACCATAGAAATAATCACCATTGTATCTTCTCAACTGATCTTCAGTATCGAAAGAATAAGCATGCACAAGCATACCAGCACGGTGATACATTTCACACATCCAAGGTTCTGTTAATTCAGGATAATCATTTGGACTTCCTTTTACAGAAGGACCTGCAATATGACAGTTGTAGTCTACTGAGAAGTTAATGAACTCAGCTAAAGACTCAATCGTATTCGAAGGGCGAACATATGACGCACTTTCTGATTCCCAAAGCAACATACATTTAGGTACACCAGGAAGTTCTTTCTCTAATTTTACAATTGATTCACGAGAGAATGTTTGTAAAATGAAACGACCATTTGTATTTGCAACATCAACTTTACCAGGAGTTGTAGCAATTGTTTTTGGAGAAGTTGTGATATTCCAACCTGCTTCAGTTAAGAATGTAGCTAGATCAGCTTCCATTCCACCGAATAAATATGGCTCTTTAGTCTCAGCATAAACACCAGGACGGTTACCATTATCTTGTGGATCTACTTCAAACTCGTAATATCCAGCCCATAAACCAGCTTCATCTAAACGAGTCATATCCTTTACAGGCTCTCCTGCTAAGTCTCTTTTGATTCTCATTCCTTCAGAAATCATCAACACTTCTTCTAGTGTAGAGATTTTTTGTCCTACAAATGACTGACGAGCATTTTCAGGTACTGCTTCATTAAACCAAGCACCAGCATCTAATTGACGTAACTCAGCCAAAGTGAAAACACTTACAGGATAATCTTCTTGTCCTGGAAATTGACTTTCAATATTAGAAGTACGACGAAGATTTCCATCATGTAATGCTAACAATACACCATCCTTAGTTCTCTGCAAGTCGATTTCTAAATAATCAGCACCCATGTTACGAGCCCAACGGAAAGCTGCTTCAGTTTCCTCTGGAGCCCAGAAAGTAGAACCACGGTGAGCAATCACTGCATCTGGTTTCACGTAATCGCGAACTAGTTTTGCCTCAGCGCTCAATTCCTTTAAAGGATAAGTTTGATAATTAGTGTACTCATTGTAATCAGGAGTGTCGTCTTCACACCCTGCAAATCCAATGCTGGACAGGATAAGCGCTCCTGCCAACAAATTTTTCACATTAAAGTTTTTCATTAGTTTTAAATTATAGTTGATAAATAGTAAACTCATATTTTGATACAAGTATCAATTTTACACTCATAAAATTTGATCGGATTTTATAAGGTCTTAATGCAAGCCATTATGGCCTTTATTCTCCAAAACCCAAGACATTGCTATTAAAATTATAGCAGCAACACATGCTCCTAAAAGAACAATAAAACCGCCTGTCCATCCCCACATATCAACAACAGCACCCATTGCAATATTAGCAAACAAGGCACCTCCCATATAACCGAACAATCCAGTTAATCCTGCAGCAGTTCCTGCCGCTTTTTTAGGAACCAAATCAAGTGCATGAACACCAATTAGCATTACCGGTCCATAAATTAGGAAACCAATACACACCAAAGCAACTGAATTGGCAACAATTGATTCACTTGTCCAATACATAAATACAGACACAAAAACCAATACCATATAGATAATACTAACAGGAGCACGTTTTCCTTTAAAAACCTTATCACTTAAGTATCCACAAAGTAAAGTACCAGGTATACCTGCCCATTCGTAAGCGAAATATGCCCAACCCGATTCTTTAATCGAAAATCCTTTTGCCTCTTCGAGATATAATGGAGCCCAATCTAGCACTCCATATCTAACCAAATAAACAAATGCATTAGCGAAAGCAATCGCCCACAACAATCTGTTTTTCAAGATATATTTCATGAAGATCTCCTTTGCTGTCATCTCTTCCTCAAACTTCTCTGAGTAGGAATCAGGATAATCATCTTTGTATTTTTCAATATTTGGAAGACCACACGCCTGAGGTGTATCGCGAATCAATAGCCAAGCAATAAAAGCAACGCCTAAAGCAACAAAGCCAGGGAAATACAATTTAGATTGCCAATCGGTAAAAATTGCAACTCCTAAAATTGCCAATGGGCCAATAATACCACCACCAACATTATGCGCAACATTCCATATAGACATTTTTGTACCACGTTCCTTGATAGAAAACCAGTGAACCATTACTCTTCCACATGGTGGCCATCCCATACCCTGAAACCATCCATTGAACAGAAGCAAAACGAACATGATCCCAATCGATGATGTAGCAACTGGAAGCAGTCCCATTACAATCATTGTAATTGCCGAAAGAACAAGTCCAAATGCTAAGAAACGTCGTGCATTACTACGATCCGAAACATTTCCCATTATGAACTTACTCAAACCATAAGCTACAGACACCCCCGATAGTGCGAATCCTAATTGTGTTTTAGAATAGCCCAATTCAATAAGATCTGGCATAGCAAGAGAGAATACTTTTCTTACCAAGTAATAACCTGCATATCCAAGAAAAATCCCTATAAACACTTGCAATCGCAATCGTTTGTACGTAGGGTCAATTTTATCTTCCGACAACAACTCCTTATGAGCAGCCGGTTTTAAGAAACCAATCATATTAATAGATTTTGAGTAATTATATTTGAGTTCAATCAAAAATTATCAGGGAACTAAATCTTCTCTTTAAAGCTTTCCTATAACTCTTATTATAACAGAATAATCATTTGTAAAATATATTCCAATGTTATATACTTTACATAGTAAAATACATCTATTCGTATAATATGTAGTATTACTATGTTCTTTAGCCAAAAAAAACAACTCGAGCTAGTCAAATTGTCTTCTGTGGCGACAAACATAAGCATAAAAAATATTTTTCACCTAACAAATTTAAATAAACTATCTATTTGTAATCATTCTACAAAACAAGTTTATCTATTTGATTTACTGCTTACTAGGCTATTTTACAATTCGCTTATCATTAATTTTATGATTACAATTAATTAATTATCAAAAACCATTACATTCATAATAATTCGACAATACAAATTAAGTTAACTACAAAGACAATCTATATTAAAGCTTTAATAATAAAAACTTAATAAAGTAGCCATAAAACTTAATCCAATGAAAAAAAGAGAATAATCATGAAATCAATCAAATTCAAAATTACATCTAATAATTTTTAATGTTTAATAATACCTCATAAAAAAACCGCCTACATCTGTGATGCAAGCGGTTCTAATATTTTAATCTCTTTTTAGAATTTAAACTCAAAATTCACAAAAACCAACGAGTTATCTTCATTGTTAGAATCCTTAAAATTATACCCTTGGTAATTTAGTGCCATCTTAACTCCTCTTACTGGTGCATATTGCACTCCAGTTGTAATTGCACCACCATTATTAGCCAAATTCCATTTCTCACTTTCCCCTTTCAGTGTATTTGAAGAAAGCTTATCGTATCTTCCAAATACTTCCCATTTCTCATTAAATGTATAAGTTGAATAAAAAGATAAACCTGTCATATCTTTGTCTTTCGCTGTGCTAGAATACTTGGTTGCATTGGTTAATAAATTATACTCAGCTCCTAATTTAAATTGATCTGAAAATTTGTATCCAATAAATGTAGCTATGCTTGATGATGTTACATCTTCCTCGTTTCCTATTTCATCTGCAACTGAAGTTGAAAGTACAGAACCGTAAACTTTAGCCAATAAGCCTTTGTTTTCATAAACTAAGCTGGCTCCAATTTTTTGCTTTCCATCTTCATCTTGCAAATTCTTATATCCTTCCCCATTCATAATAATCGCATTTACCGAGAAAGAATCACTAATCTTAAATTTAGCTTTCACCCCTACATCAGCACTTGACTCAAATCCAAATTCATCAGCAAATGACTTTCTGATGTATCGGTATCCCCAGAATTTCTCCTGTTCCTTAAATTGAATTGTACTAATCATACCTAAAGAAACTTTTACAACAGGAGACATAGTCCATTCCAATTGAGCTTTTTTAAGGTATGCTGTATAATCACTACCACCATCATTTTTACCAACATCAAGTGTAATACTTGCTTTAAAACCTTTGGCTATATTATAATCATATCCTAAATAAGATCTTTTAATTTCAAAACTACTTTCTTGCTCTTCACCACTTGTCATATCGTAATGGTAGTTAAAAAATACTTTCCCGCTAGCCTTTCCGGATGGCACAAATTCGGTAGTTTCTTGTGCAATTGCAAAAGAACTTAAAAATAGTGCCAAAGCAGCTATTAATAATTGTTTTCCTTTCATTTTGGTTGTTTTAGTATTTTGACTTTTTATTGTAATTAACTTGACATGTTTTCTTAATATTCTGTCACAAAACTAATTTCTTTCCATCAACCTACCCACTTTAGTATTTTAAGTAAATGTTAATTCGTCTTAACGAAAAATTAACACAAAAAAAGGAGGTTCCCAACTGGAAACCTCCTGAATTAAGTCAAAACTTAATTATTTTTTGAAAATACCTAAATCTTTCAATTCTGAAGACATAACATACTCTAAATGAGCAGCAACTTTTCCCTGTCCCATTTTAACAAATACTTCGCAAGAAGCTTTGTACTTGTCATTTCTAGTTGTATCAGTCAACAATAAATATCCCATAATAATATAACCTGCCATTTCAACTAAACGACGAGCATGGAAATCTAAAAAGTCATTGTGATCAGCACTAGCGTTAATTTCATTAACTTTGGCTACAGCCTCTTCATATTTAGCAGTCATTGCTTTAAGAGAAGTTCTGATATACTCTAATTGAGGATTTAATTCAGAAGCTTCATACTCCTTAATTTTAGCAATATAAGCACCTGTAGTAACACCACGAACTGCAGCAACAACTTGTAATTGAGTAGTTCCTTCGTAGATATTCGTAATACGAGCATCACGAACTAAACGCTCAATTGGGTAATCCTTCATATACCCAGAACCAGCATGAATTTGCAATGAATCGTAAGCAATTTCGTTACAGAATTCTGAAGCAAATAACTTTAATAATGGCGTAAATACATCAGCAATCTTCTGATATTTCTTCATTTCATTTCTCTCATCCTTATCTAAAGAACGATCTTGAGAAATGTGGTAGTATGCTTTGTAAACATCAACAAAACGAGCTGTTTCATATAATACTGAACGAGAAGCATTCAATTTAGCTTCCATATTTGTTAGCATTTCGTAAACCGCAGGGAATTCGATAATTGCCTTACCAAACTGACGACGTTCTTTTGCATAAGCTAAACCTTCACGGTAAGCTGCTTCAGCAATACCTACAGATTGAGCGCCTACACCTAAACGTGCACCATTCATTAAAGACATTACATATTTGATCAATCCCATTTTACGAGAACCAACCAATTCAGCAGGAGCATTGGTAAATACCAACTCACAAGTTGGAGAACCAATAATACCCATTTTGTGCTCAATACGACGAACTTTAACATCCATATGTTTTTTGTCGTAGATAAACATAGACAAACCACGACCATCAGTAGTTCCTTCTTCAGAACGAGCAAGAACTAATGAAACATCTCCATCACCATTCGTAATAAAACGTTTCACACCGTTCAAATACCACTGATCTTCATCTTTGTTATAAGTTGCTTTCAACATTACAGCCTGAAGGTCAGAACCAGCATCTGGCTCAGTCAAATCCATTGCAGCAGTAGCACCTTTTGCAAAACGTGGTAAATAATTATCTTTCTGCTCTTTTGAAGCAAATTCGTGAATCGTTTCAGCACAATCCTGAAGTCCCCAAATATTAGCAAAACCACCATCAGCACGGGAAATTAATTCTCCGGCCATTACATATGGTATCATTGGAAAGTTTAATCCATCATATTCACGAGGAAGAGACATTCCAATTAAACCTGCTTTTGTTAAAGCATCATGGTTTTCTTGAGTTCCTCTTGCATAAATAACACGATCGTTAACAACTTGTGGACCTTCTTGATCAACACTTTCAGCGTTAGGACCAATAATATCACCACAAATTTCACCAACAATCTCTAAAGTACGATCGTAAGAATCCATTGCATCTTCAAAATCCAATGGTGCATAATCGTACTTCTCTTTATCTTCGAAGTTGCGCTCTTTAAGTGCAACAATTTTTTTCATTAGAGGATGATCCAGGTGGAACTTCATATCCTCATTATCTGTATAGAAATTAGCCATTTCTTTTGGATGTTTTTTTGTTAATAATTCAAGCTTAAATACAAATTGGAAGTACGATTATTTCGTATTCTCTTTGTACTGCTTAATCATTTTTGGAACTACTGTAGCGATATCACCAGTAATTACATAATCAGCAAAATTGTTGATTGGTGCATTCTTGTCAGTATTGATCGCAATAACCATTGCTGATTCTTCCATACCTGCAGTGTGCTGAATTTGTCCTGAGATACCACAAGCGATATACAACTTAGGACGCACAGTAACACCAGTTTGACCAATTTGACGCTCATGAGATGCATAACCAGCATCAACAGCAGCACGAGAAGCTCCTACTTCACCACCAATTACTTCAGCCAATTCAGTTAACAAATTGAAATTTGCTTTTGAACCAACACCGTAACCTCCAGCTACAATAATACCTGCATTTTTGATGTTTACTTTTGATTTCTCCATGTGACGCTCAATTACCTTCACGATGAAGTCTTCAGCACCTACATATTTTTCAACATCAAGCTTATTAACTTTTCCTTTGTAAGCATCCGAACGAACTTCTTTCTTCATTACACCCTCACGAACTGTAGCCATTTGCGGACGACAATCTGGGTTAATAATTGTAGCAACAATGTTACCACCGAAAGCAGGACGAATCTGATACAACAAATCCTTATAATCTTTCTTGTTCTTCTTGTCTTCATGGTCACCAATTACTAGACTTGTACAGTCTGCAGTTAAACCTGAATGAAGAGCTGAAGATACACGAGGACCTAAATCACGACCGATACTTGTAGCACCCATCAAAGCAATTTGAGGTTTTTCCTCTCCAAATAATTTTACGATTATAGAAGTGTGAGGCAATGTTGTGTATGGATACAAACGCTTATCATCAGCGATCCAAACTTTATCAACACCATATGGCATAATTTGCTTCTCTACACCTCTAAGATCAGTACCAATAACGATAGCTTCAAGCTCACATTTTAAATCATCAGCTAGTTTTCTACCCTTGGTTAAAAGTTCAAGGCTTACATCAACAACCTGTCCCTCTTCAATTTCACAATATACAAATACGTTATTCACGGTTTCAATTTTTTAAATTCTACATTGAGATGACTGGAATTCCCAACCGATTAACCAATAGTATGGTTAGCGATTAATTCTTTCATCAATTCGCCCATATCGGCATCAGTAGGCTCAAGAACTTTCGCCTCTTTAGCTTGAAAAACAACGTTTTCAATAGCTTTCACCTTAGTAGGAGAACCTGTTAAACCTAGCTCTTCAGCTTTGGTTTCAATGTCATTAACACTCCATTCGCCAATATTCAAGTATGGACGATTACTATGTAATGTAATATAATCTTCTGTTGCATTTTGCATTTCAGAAACCGCTTTCGCATGTTTATATTTCATTACATACTTTGCATTACGTGGACGACATTCTGGTGCAGATGCATTTACGGTAATTACCATTGGCAATGATCCTTCAACTGTTTCAACACCACGCTCTAAACGACGTTTTACAACAACTTTACCTTTTTCTGCAGAAACTACATCTTCAGCGTAAGTAATTTGTGGAAAACCTAATTTCTCAGCAACCTGAGGTCCAACTTGAGCCGTATCACCATCAATAGCTTGACGACCAGCAATAATAATATCTATTTTACCCATTTTTTTAAGGGTACAAGAAAGAGCATAAGAAGTTGCCAATGTATCAGAACCTGCAAAAGCACGATCCGATAAAAGGATACCATTATCAGCACCACGGTATAAACCTTCGCGAATAATTTCCGCAGCTCTACCAGGTCCCATTGTTAAAAGTGTAACTTCTGTTCCAGGGTACTTATCTTTCAAACGTAACGCTTGCTCAAGTGCATTTAAATCTTCAGGATTGAAGATAGCTGGCAATACAGCTCTATTCACAGTTCCATCCGCTTTCATCGCATCCTTCCCAACATTTCTAGTATCAGGAACCTGCTTTGCAAGAACAACAATTTTTAATCCTTTCATTGTCATATATTTTATCATCTGTAATTGATCCTAGTTTATCACAACAAACTTTCCTACCCAATAGCTTCGAGTAAAGATTTTAAGTCATTTAAACCATCTAATCACTAATTGTTATTTCCTTATTCAGGTTTGCTCATTTAATAATTGAATTCTTTAATTCTGAGCTTAGCAAATATAAAGATTAGAGTACTTAAAACAAATCTAGATTGTGAGTTAAAAAACAGATTAATCGTTAGCAATAAAATAGCAAAATCGATATCGGACCTCACAGCACTCACTCCACCAATACGCTCTATTACAGTGTTTTACAATCAGCTGAGTAATGGTATTTTAATTATTAATGATCTTAAAATCAAATTCATCTATACAAATCTGTTTAATTTTAACATTTCGAACAATTCCTAAAGGAAATATAACAACTACTTTTTTCTGTCAAGTCGATATCAATATCAAATACATTTTCATATAAAATTCTAAATTTGCTAATAAATAAATCAACGAATAAAAACATGATCACATTCTTAGCCGCAATTTTCATTTTAGTACTTAGCTACTTTTTTTACGGTAAATTCATAGAACGTTTTTTTGGAGCAAATAACAATGTAAAAACACCAGTAGTTCGTTTGGAAGACGGAGTTGATTTTATTCCTATGCCTACCTGGAAAATGTTTACAATTCAATTTTTAAACATTGCTGGTTTAGGTCCTATTTTCGGTGCCATATTAGGCGCAATGTATGGTCCAATAGCATACATTTGGATCGTTTTTGGATGCATTTTCATGGGTGCTGTTCACGATTACTTTTCAGGGATGTTATCCATTCGAAATGATGGCGCCTCACTTCCAGAAATTGTAGGTAAATATTTAGGTTCTGGCATTCAAAACTTCATCAGACTTTTTACCATTCTATTACTGATATTCGTAGGTGTAGCTTTTGTTACTGGTCCTGCTGGCTTATTAAAAGATTTAACTGGTGGCGGCTTAAACTGGTGGTTGTATGGAATATTCGCTTACTATTTACTTGCTACCCTCCTTCCAATAAATAAAATCATTGGCAAAATATATCCCATTTTTGGTGCGGCCCTCTTACTTATGGCAATGAGTATTGCAGGAATAATGATCTATAAATCCTTTAATGGAAGCCTTCAATTAAATGAAATTTCTATCCTCCAACTAAAAAACCTTCATGTTAACCCCAGCCAGAATATACTTTATCCGATGTTGTTTATTGTAATCTCATGCGGTGCCATTTCTGGATTTCATTCAACACAATCTCCTATGATGGCTCGTTGTATGAAAAAAGAGAGTTATGGAAGGCCTGTTTTCTTTGGAGCCATGATTGCAGAAGGAATAGTGGCCATCATTTGGGCAACTGCTGCAATGAACTTCTTTGGGGATGCAAATAGTTTAAACGCCACAGTGATATCAGGTCATAATCCTGCATGGATTGTGAATGAAATTTGCAATACTTGGCTTGGAAGAGTTGGTGCTATTTTTGCAATTATTGGTGTTATTGCCTGTCCTATTACTACCGGGGATACAGCTTTCCGTAGTGCAAGATTAACCATTGCTGATATTTTTAAGTACAAGCAAAGTTCAATACAAAGTAGATTAATTGTTTCAATTCCTCTTTTTGTAATTGGTTTTCTTTTATCTCAGTTAGATTTTTCTACTATTTGGAAATATCTCGGTTTGTCTAATCAAATCTTATCGATGGTCATGCTATGGACAGCAGCAATTTATCTTGCTAAAGAAGGAAAGAATCATTTCTATCTTAGCATACCTGCTGTGTTTATGACCGCCATTTGTTTTACCTATTTATTTGTAGCCCCTTATAAAAATGGAGGTTTAGCCATAACTCCCGAAATAGGCTATATCCTAGGACTAGGAATTGCTCTTGGAATTTATCTACTCTTTCACTTTAAAAGCAGAAAGGCATCAACAATTAATACAGAACAAGTTCCCGTAAAATAAGAAAACCGAAAAGCATTTGTACTTTCCGGTTCTTTCAATAATATATTTGAAGTCTATGCTTCACCTGTTGGGCCAAATCCCATTGGCATAATAGGACCTTGAGGCGAATGACTTTCTTCTACATTTTTAATTTTTCCATGAAGAGATTCAAATTTACGAATGTTGTCCTGTAAGGCGAGCATTAATCGCTTTGCATGCTCTGGAGTTAAAATTATTCTCGATTTTACATCTGCTTTTGGAATGCCAGGCATAATTCTCACAAAATCCACAACAAATTCTGAACTAGAGTGAGTTATCACTGCTAAATTAGAATATGTACCCTGTGCAACATCTTCTTTTAATTGAATATCTATCTGATTCGATGGTTTCTTATCGCTCATAATTGCTCTTTAATTTTTTGGTTACTTCTTGTACTGCTAAATTATGAAAATATTCCTGATTACGATTAATTAGAAAATAAAAAAAGGGTGTTTCCATATGGAAACACCCTTTGTATTTGATAGAGTAACTTTTAATATTCTTTAGCTTTAGAATCTAAAAGTTTTTCGTATTCTTCTTTTGCACCAACAACTACATCCTTGTACTCGCGTAAACCAGTACCTGCAGGAATAAGATGACCACAAATTACATTTTCTTTCAATCCTTCAAGTTTATCAACTTTACCACTAATAGCAGCTTCGTTAAGTACCTTAGTTGTTTCCTGGAAGGAAGCAGCTGAGATGAAACTCTTAGTTTGAAGAGATGCACGAGTAATACCTTGTAGAATCTGAGTAGAAGTAGCAGGAATTGCATCACGAGCTTCAACCAATTTCAAGTCTCTTCTTTTCAATACAGAGTTTACATCTCTTAATTTTCTAGAAGTAACAATCATACCTGGCTTAAGTTCTTCTGAATCTCCACCTTCAACGATCACTTTTTTACCGAAAATTTCATCATTTTCAGCCATGAATACCATCTTGTCAATAATTTGTTTTTCCAAGAATTTAGTATCCCCTTGATCGTTAATAACTACTTTACGCATCATCTGACGTACAATAATCTCAAAGTGCTTATCATTAATCTTCACACCTTGCATACGATATACATCCTGAACTTCATTCACGATATACTCTTGTACTTTTGTAGGTCCTTTAATTGCTAAGATATCAGCAGGAGTTGTAGCACCATCAGATAATGGAGTTCCAGCTCTTACATAATCGTTCTCCTGAACCAAAATTTGTTTTGAAAGAGGTACCAAGTACTTCTTAACATCTTCTGCTTTAGTCGTAACGATAACCTCACGATTACCACGCTTAATCTTACCAAAAGTAACCTCACCATCAACCTCTGAAACAACAGCAGGATTAGATGGGTTACGAGCCTCGAACAACTCAGTAACACGTGGAAGACCCCCAGTAATATCACCTGTTTTACCAACAGCTCTAGGTATTTTAACCAAAGATTGTCCAGTTACAACCATTTCACCTTCTGATACTGAAACGTGAGCACCTACAGGTAAATTGTATGATTTTAAGATATCGCCATTCGATCCGATAATCTTAACACTTGGATTCTTTGTTTTATCTTTAGATTCAGTTACTACCTTTTCAGCAAAACCAGTCGCTTCATCAGACTCTTGTGTAAAGGTTACCCCTTCAATAAAGTTTTCGAATGAAACCTTACCTGAAAATTCAGTAATAATCATTGCATTATATGGATCCCACTCACAAATAAGATCATCGATCTTAACGTCCTGTCCATCCTTAATATACAATTTAGAACCGTATGGAATTGTATGTGTTGTTAAAGTTATATTGGTATTTCTATCAACAATACGTAACTCAGCCAAACGACCAATTACAACATCATAGTTCTTACCATCTTCTGATTTGTGTTCAACAGTACGTAACTCCTCGAATTCAGCAAATCCATTGTATTTAGAAATTACTGAGTTTTCAGTAGAAGTATTACCCGCTGTACCCCCAACGTGGAAAGTACGAAGAGTAAGCTGTGTACCTGGCTCTCCAATCGACTGAGCAGCAATAACACCAACAGCCTCACCTTTTTGTACAGCAATACCAGTTGCAAGGTTACGTCCGTAACATTTAGCACAAACACCTCGCTTAGATTCACATGTAAGTACAGAACGAATCTCTACTCTTTCAATTGGTGATTTTTCAATCAGCGTTGCAATTTCTTCAGTAATTTCAACACCTGCTTCAATAATTAACTCTCCTGTTAAAGGATGATAAACATTGTGAACAGTAGTTCTACCAAGTAATCTTTCATATAAAGAAGCAACAACCTCTTCCTGATTCTTAATTGCTGAAATTGTAAGTCCACGCAAAGTACCACAGTCTTGTTCGTTAATAATTACATCCTGTGCAACATCAACCAAACGACGAGTTAAGTAACCCGCATCTGCAGTTTTTAGAGCCGTATCGGCCAAACCTTTACGAGCACCGTGAGTAGAGATAAAGTACTCAAGTACTGATAGACCTTCCTTAAAGTTGGAAAGAATTGGATTCTCAATAATTTGACCACCAGTAGCACCAGATTTTTGTGGCTTCGCCATCAATCCCCTCATACCACCAAGCTGACGAATCTGCTCTCTAGAACCACGGGCTCCAGAATCAAGCATCATATAAACAGAGTTAAACCCTTGGTTATCCTCAGCTAACTGAGTCATCAATGTCTGAGTTAAGTTTGCATTAATGTGCGTCCAGATATCAATAATCTGATTGTAACGCTCATTATTCGTAATGAAACCCATGTTGTAGTTATTCAACACTTCTTCCACCTGTGCATATCCATCAGCTACTAAAGCTTCTTTTTCTGCTGGTACAGCAACATCCGAAAGGTTAAATGATAGTCCACCTTCAAATGCTTTACGATAACCTAAATCTTTAATATCATCCAAGAAGTTAGCACAAGCATTTACACCACACTTCTTAAATACGTATCCAATAATATCTCTAAGAGCTTTTTTAGTAATCAATTGATTAATAAAACCAGCTCCAAGAGGAGTAGATTCATTTAAAATAATACGACCAATAGTAGTTTCTACGATAGTATCAACCAATTCGTCATTTTCATTTAAATCTTTAACTTTTACTTTAATCTTAGAATGCAATTCAACCGCTTTTTCATTAAAAGCAATCATTGCCTCTTCAGCAGAGTAAAAAGTTAACCCTTCACCTTTTGAACCTTTACGTTCCTTCGTAATGTAGTACAATCCAAGTACCATATCCTGAGAAGGAACTGTTACTGGAGCACCATTAGCTGGATTCAAAATATTGTGAGAACACAACATTAACATTTGGGCTTCCAAAATAGCTTCATTACCTAATGGTAAATGAACCGCCATCTGGTCACCATCAAAATCCGCATTAAAACCAGTACAAGCCAAAGGATGCAAACGAATCGCTTTTCCTTCAATCAACTTAGGTTGAAATGACTGAATACCTAAACGGTGAAGAGTAGGAGCACGGTTAAGAAGAACAGGATGACCTTTTAATACATTCTCAAGAATATCCCAAACTACAGGATCCTTACGGTCAACAATTTTCTTAGCCGATTTTACTGTTTTAACGATTCCACGCTCAATCAGTTTACGAATTACGAATGGCTTGTATAGCTCAGCTGCCATATCTTTAGGCAAACCACACTCGTGCATCTTCAAATCTGGTCCTACAACAATTACAGAACGAGCTGAATAGTCAACACGTTTACCCAATAAGTTTTGACGGAAACGACCTTGCTTACCTTTCAATGAATCTGAAAGAGATTTAAGCGGGCGATTGTTTTCAGTCTTAACTGCATTAGACTTACGTGAATTATCAAATAATGAATCAACAGCTTCCTGAAGCATACGCTTCTCATTACGAAGAATTACTTCTGGTGCTTTGATTTCAATTAATCTTTTTAAACGATTGTTACGGATGATTACTCTTCTGTACAAATCATTTAGATCGGAAGTTGCAAAACGACCACCATCCAAAGGTACCAATGGACGCAATTCAGGTGGAATTACAGGAACAACCTTTACGATCATCCATTCCGGATTATTTACCCCTTGCGATATACGGAAAGCTTCAACAACCTGAAGTCTCTTCAATGCTTCGTTTTTACGTTGCTGTGAAGTTTCAGTGTTAGCTTTATGACGTAAATCATAAGAAAGTGTATCAAGATCCAAACGACCTAAAAGGCTATAAAGAGCATCTGCTCCCATTTGGGCGATAAACTTATCAGGATCTTCATCATCTAATAACTGATTTTCAGTTGGAAGCTCATCAAGAATATCAAGATACTCCTCCTCTGTTAGAAAATCAAGATACTTAATTCCATCAGTGGCTTTAATACCAGCATTAATTACTACATAACGTTCGTAATAAATAATTGAATCAAGTTTCTTTGTAGGTAAACCCAAAAGGTAACCTATTTTATTAGGCAACGATTTAAAATACCAAATGTGGGCAACAGGTACGACCAATTGAATGTGTCCCATTCGCTCACGTCTCACCTTTTTCTCGGTTACCTCAACACCACATCGGTCACAAACAATACCTCTATATCTGATACGTTTGTATTTACCACAATGACACTCATAATCTTTCACAGGACCGAAAATTCTTTCACAGAATAATCCGTCGCGTTCTGGTTTATAAGTACGATAGTTGATGGTTTCAGGCTTTAGAACTTCACCACTGGATCTCTCTAAGATCTCTTCGGGAGAAGCAAGACTGATAGAGATTTTTGTAAAACTACTCTTTACTTTGTTATCTCTTCTGAATGCCATATGTTGAAAATTAGGAAATTAACAATATTGTTTCAAGCAAGGCGAATGCCGGGAAAACCCAGCATTCGCTTATAATAGGCTTATATTAATTTAACGCTTAAACCTAAACCTCTTAATTCATGTAATAATACATTAAGAGACTCTGGAATTCCAGGGTTAGGCATTGGCTCACCTTTAACGATAGCTTCGTAAGCTTTCGCTCTACCAACCACGTCATCAGATTTAACGGTAAGGATTTCCTGCAAGATATGAGCAGCACCAAAGGCCTCAAGAGCCCAAACCTCCATCTCTCCAAAACGCTGACCACCAAACTGCGCCTTACCTCCAAGAGGTTGCTGTGTGATCAATGAATATGGTCCGATAGAACGTGCGTGCATCTTATCATCAACCATGTGACCCAGTTTCAGCATGTAAATAATACCTACTGTTGCTGGCTGATCAAATCTAATACCAGTACCACCGTCATGCAAATAAGCTTTACCAAAGGCTGGTACTCCAGCTTTATCTGTATATTCAGTAATCTCTTTAAGAGATGCACCGTCAAAGATAGGTGTAGCAAATTTCAATCCTAGTTCTTTACCTGCCCAACCAAGTACAGTTTCAAATACCTGTCCAAGGTTCATACGTGATGGCACACCAAGTGGATTCAAGCAGATATCTACTGTAGATCCGTCTTCAAGGAAAGGCATATCTTCCTCACGTACAACACGTGAAATAATACCCTTATTACCATGTCGACCCGCCATTTTATCACCAATTTGGAGCTTACGCTTCTTAGCCACATATACTTTGGCCATCTGAATAATACCTGCTGGCATTTCATCTCCAATGGTAACGTTATATTTCTTACGCTTGTTAACACCCTCAAGTTCTTTGTACTTGATAATGTAATTGTGCAGTAATTTCTTTATCGTTTCGTTCTTCTCTTTATCTGTAGTCCATTTATTTGGATTAATTTCCATAAATTGGATGTCCATCAAAAGTTTCTGAGTGAACTTAACTCCCTTAGGAATTACGTCAACACTTAAGTAATCTTTTACTCCTTGCGAAGTTTTTCCGTTTACTAAAATGAATAACTTATCTATTAACCTATTCTTCAATTCATGAATACGCTGTTCTAGCTCTTCATCCAATTTAGCAATTAACGGTTTATCAGATTGTTTTGATTTACGATCTCTTACAGAGCGAGAGAACAATTTCTTATTAATGATAACCCCTCTTAACGATGGAGACGCTTTTAAAGAAGCATCCTTAACATCACCAGCTTTGTCACCAAAAATTGCACGAAGTAATTTCTCTTCTGGAGAAGGATCAGATTCTCCTTTAGGAGTAATCTTACCAATCAAGATATCGCCTGGCTCAACATTAGCACCAATACGAATCAATCCATTCTCATCAAGGTTACGAGTCGCTTCTTCACTAACGTTAGGAATATCAGAAGTTAATTCTTCCATACCTCGTTTTGTGTCACGAACTTCTAATGTATATTCATCAACGTGAACCGATGTAAATACGTCATCCTTAACAATTCTTTCAGAAATTACAATCGCATCCTCATAGTTATAACCTTTCCAAGGCATAAACGCAACCTTAAGGTTACGACCTAGGGCAAGTTCACCTAACTGAGTTGCATATCCCTGAGTTAATATTTGTCCTTTAACAACTTTATCACCTTTTGCTACAATTGGCTTAAGGTCCATTGTTGTTCCCTGGTTCGTTTTTCCATATTTAGGAAGCAAATAAGTCTTACTATTTCCTTCGAAACTAACAAAAACTTCCTGTTCAGAACGTTCGTATGCGATAACAATCTTAGTTGCATCAACGAATTCAATAACTCCATTCGTTTCTGCACAAATCTGAGTTCTTGAATCTCTTACAAGATTTCCCTCAAGACCTGTACCTACAATTGGAGACTCAGGACTAATAACCGGTACTGCCTGACGCATCATATTCGATCCCATCAATGCACGGTTGGCATCATCATGCTCAAGGAAAGGAATTAAAGAAGCTGCTATAGAGGCAATTTGATTTGGAGCTACGTCCATCAAATCAACACTTTCAATTTCTTCAAACGGGAAATCCCCATCTTTACGAGATTTTGCTTTTGCATTAACAAATGAACCATCATCATTTAATGGAGCATTAGCTTGAGCAATTGTCAAACCTTCTTCTTCCTCAGCAGATAAGTAATTAACTCCTTCGTTAGATAAATCAACACTCCCGTCTACAACCTTACGGTATGGAGTTTCGATAAATCCAAGATTATTAATCTTCGCATAAACACACAAAGAAGAAATCAGACCAATATTTGGTCCCTCTGGAGTTTCAATAGGACATAAACGTCCATAGTGAGTATAGTGAACATCTCGAACCTCGAAACCAGCTCTTTCACGAGAAAGACCACCTGGCCCAAGTGCCGACATTCTTCTTTTGTGCGTAATCTCAGCCAATGGATTTGTTTGATCCATAAATTGAGATAATGCATTAGTTCCAAAAAAGGAATTAATAACAGAAGAAAGTGTTTTAGAATTAATCAGATCAATTGGAGTAAAAACCTCATTGTCACGAACATTCATTCTTTCACGAATGGTACGAGCCATACGAGCTAAACCAACACCAAATTGTGTATGTAATTGCTCTCCAACAGTACGAACACGACGATTACTAAGGTGATCAATATCATCAACATCAGTACGTGCATTCAATAATTTTATCAAATACTTGATAATTTCAATAATATCCTCTTTGGTTAATACTTTCGTATCACCATCTGTATTCAAGCCTAATTTTTTGTTGATACGGTATCTACCCACATCACCCAAATCATAACGCTTGTCAGAAAAGAATAATTTATCGATTACGTCACGAGCTGTAGCCTCATCTGGTGGCTCAGAATTTCTCAACTGACGATAAATATGAAGAACTGCTTCTTTTTCAGAGTTACAAGGATCTTTCTGAAGAGTATTATAAATAATTGCATAATCAGCAAGATTTTGTTCTTCCTTATGCAATAAAATAGTCTTAGCTCCCGACTCAAGAATTTCTTCTATATGTTCTGGTTCAATTATTGTCTCACGATCAATAATTACCTCATTACGTTCGATCGATACAACCTCTCCCGTATCTTCATCTACGAAATCTTCAATCCAAGACTTAAGAACACGCGCGGCAAGTTTTCTACCCACAACTTTCTTAAGTCCTGTTTTAGAAACCTTGATTTCATCAGCCAGATCAAAAATTTCTAAAATTTCTTTATCACTCTCATAACCAATTGCACGTAGCAATGTAGTTACGGGTAGCTTTTTCTTACGATCAATATAAGCAAACATGACATTGTTGATGTCAGTTGCAAATTCAATCCAAGAACCTTTAAATGGAATAATTCTGGCAGAATATAATTTGGTTCCGTTGGCGTGTACACTTTGTCCAAAGAACACACCTGGCGAACGGTGAAGCTGAGAAACAACAACGCGTTCTGCTCCGTTTACAACGAAAGTACCTTTTTCAGTCATGTAAGGAACTGTTCCAAGATATACATCTTGAATAACAGTATCAAAATCCTCATGTTCTGGATCAGTACAATATAGTTTTAGTTTAGCTTTTAGTGGTACACTATAAGTTAAACCTCTTTCGATACATTCTTCGATTGCATAACGGGGTGGATCAACAAAATAGTCGAGAAACTCCAATACGAAATTATTTCTGGTATCAGTAATCGGAAAATTCTCGCTAAATACCTTAAATAATCCTTCGTTCGTTCTTTTCTCCGGGGTAGTTTCCAGCTGAAAAAAGTCTTGAAAAGATTTTAATTGTACTTCTAAGAAGTCAGGATATAGAAACTGATTCTTATTAGAAGTAAAACTAATTCTTTGACTAATTGTATTTGAAGACATTTACTTAAAATTAATTGAACCTAAACGATAATAAACAACAAAAAGGCTTAGAGTCCCGGTTAGGAACTCTAAACCAAAATAACCTTATATATAGGTCTTTACGCTTCTATTTAAGTTCAACTTCAGCTCCAGCTTCTTCTAATTGTGCTTTAAGTGCTTCAGCTTCTTCTTTAGAAACTTTTTCTTTCAATGGAGCTGGTGCAGCATCAACTGCAGCCTTAGCTTCTTTTAATCCAAGACCAGTTAATTCCTTAACCAATTTCACTACAGCTAGTTTAGAACCACCAGCAGCTACAAGGATTACGTCGAATTCAGTTTGCTCAGCAGCAGCTTCAGCACCTGCAGCAGGTCCTGCTACAACAGCAGCAGCAGCAGCTGGCTCGATTCCGTACTCATCCTTTAAGATCTCAGCTAACTCACTTACTTCCTTAACAGTCAAATTAACTAATTCTTCTGCAAACTTTTTTAAATCTGCCATTTTCGTTCAGTTTTTAAAATTTAATTTACTAAATATATTACTCTTTTTCTGCAAGTGTCTTAACAACACCAGCTAGAATGTTCTTTCCTGATTCCAACGAAGAAATAACAGTCTTGATTGGAGATTGAAGCAATGCAATAACATCACCAACAAGTTCTTCTTTAGACTTGATAGTACAAAGAGCTTCCAACTCATTGTCTCCAATATAAATCGACTCTTCAACGTAGGCCGCCTTCAGGATAGGTTTATCATGTCCCTTACGGAACTCTTTGATAAGCTTTGCAGGTACATTTCCAGTTTCTGTTAACATTAAAGATGTAGCACCTTTTAATGATTCCGTTAAACCGTCAAATTCACCTTCTGCTTTTTCCAAAGCAATTCGAAGAAGTGTATTCTTCACAACAAGCAACTTAACATCTTTTTCGAAACACGCTCTACGAAGAGCTGATGTTTGTTCTGCATTCATTTCTGAAATGTCAGTAAGATATAAGTGGTTTGAAGCGTTGATTTCCTCCGTCAAGCTATCAATAATCTGAATTTTATGTTCTCTTTTCATGATTACTAAGGTCCTGATTAAAAATTAAAATTAGCCAAGGGATTTAATATCCAATTGAATTCCAAGACTCATAGTGCTTGACAAATAAACACTCTTGATATAAGTTCCTTTTGCTGCAGAAGGCTTTAATTTATTGATGATACCTACAAATTCCTTTGCATTATCAACAATTTTTTCCGCATCAAAAGATACCTTAGCAACTGAAGAGTGAATAATACCATATTTATCGACCTTAAAATCAATCTTTCCAGCTTTCACTTCGGTTACCGCTTTAGCGATGTCCATTGTTACTGTACCAGATTTAGGATTTGGCATTAAACCACGTGGTCCTAAAACTCGTCCCAAAGCACCAACTTTCGCCATTACAGTAGGCATTGTGATGATAACATCAACGTCAGTCCATCCACCTTTGATCTTGGTAACATAATCGTCAAGGCCAACAAAGTCAGCACCTGCAGCTTTAGCTTCTTCTTCCTTATCAGGAGTACAAAGAACTAAAACACGAATATTTTTACCAGTACCATGTGGAAGGGTAACAACACCACGAACCATTTGGTTAGCTTTTCTTGGGTCAACTCCTAAGCGAACATCCATATCCACAGAAGCGTCAAATTTGGTAGATGTAATCTCCTTAACCAACTTTGCTGCTTCATCGATAGAATATAGCTTACCAGTCTCCACTTTTTCTGAAGCTAACTTACTATTTTTTGTTAGTTTACCCATTTTACTTGCAGTATTTTATAATTATTGATTAAGAGGACTATCACCACTAATAGTGACACCCATACTTCTTGCTGTTCCAGCAACCATACTCATGGCGCTTTCTACTTTAAAAGCATTCAAATCTTTCATCTTTCCTTCTGCAATCGCGCGAACTTGATCCCAAGTAATTGAACCAACTTTTTTACGATTAGACTCTGGAGATCCAGACTTTAATTTTGCAGCTTCTAGAATTTGAACAGCAACGGGAGGAGTTTTTGTAATAAATTCAAAAGAACTATCAGTATAGACAGTAATCACAACAGGGATTACTTTTCCAGCCTGATCTTGAGTTCTTGCATTGAATTGTTTACAAAAATCCATAATATTAACCCCTTTAGCACCTAACGCAGGTCCTACTGGGGGTGAAGGATTTGCAGCACCACCTTTGATCTGCAATTTGATTAATCCTGCAACTTCTTTAGCCATAGCTTTTTTTCTAAAGGATTTAATTATTCTTTTTCTACTTGCATGAAACTTAATTCAAGAGGAGTCTTACGTCCGAAGATTTTAACCATTACTTTCAGTTTCTTCTTCTCTGCATTAACCTCTTCAATCACACCAGTAAAACCATTAAACGGTCCATCCGTTACCTTAATCATTTCACCAACAAAATAAGGAATGTTAATTTCCTCATCTTTATTAGCTAATTCATCAACCTTTCCAAGAATACGATTCACTTCTGACATTCGCATTGGTGTAGGGTCTCCGCCTTTGGTATCTCCCAGGAAGCCAATCACATTCGTGATACCACGAAGGATGTGGGGGATCTCTCCAACGAGTGCTGCTTCAATAAGAATATAGCCTGGTAAGAATATTCTTTCCTTGCTAATTTTCTTACCGTTACGCACTTGAAATACTTTTTCGGTAGGAATTAGAACCTGTGATACATACTCCTGAAGCCCAAGATTAGAAATTTCACTATCAATATATTCCTTGACTTTCTTTTCTTTTCCTCCGACAGTCCTAAGAACATACCATTTTCTATCAATTTCAGCCATCTTTTTCTTCAAGAATTAGTAAAACATTTTGTATATAACATCCATCAAATTCTTGAACCCAAAGTCCATTGCGAATATCACTGTTGCAATAATAGCGGAAGCAATCATAACTACGATTGCACTACTTTGAAGTTCAGACCATGATGGCCAAGATACTTTCTGAACTAGTTCTTTATAAACTTCTTCAAAATAAATTTTTAGTTTCATAAGGCTTGTTTGTCTTTGCACGGGTGGAGAGACTCGAACTCCCGACACCTGGTTTTGGAGACCAGTGCTCTGCCAACTGAGCTACACCCGTTTATAATAAGATTGATCTGGTTTTACCCAGATCAATCTATATATTTATCCTAATTACTCAACGATTTCAGTAATCTGACCAGCACCTACTGTTCTACCACCTTCACGGATAGCGAAACGTAGACCTAAATCACAAGCTACTGGAGTAATCAACTCAACGTTGATAGTAACGTTATCACCTGGCATTACCATTTCAACACCTTCTGGAAGAGTAATCTCTCCAGTTACATCAAGAGTTCTGATATAGAACTGAGGACGGTATTTGTTATGGAATGGAGTGTGACGTCCACCTTCTTCTTTTTTCAATACATAAACCTCAGCCTTAATCTTAGTATGAGGAGTAATTGTCTTAGGGTGACAGATAACCATACCACGCTTAATGGCAGACTTATCAATACCTCTCAACAAGATACCAACGTTATCACCAGCTTGACCTTCATCAAGAATCTTACGGAACATCTCAACACCAGTACAAACAGTTTTCATACCTTCTGCACCAAGACCAATGATCTGTAATTCTTCACCAGTTTTAACAATACCTGTTTCAATACGACCTGTAGCAACAGTACCACGACCAGTAATAGAGAATACATCCTCGATAGGCATCAAAAATGGCTTATCTACATCACGTGGAGGAAGTGGAATCCAACTATCCACAGCATCCATTAAATCCATGATTTTATCAACCCATGCAGCATCTCCGTTCAATCCACCTAATGCAGAACCTGCAATAATAGGAGTATTGTCACCGTCGAACTCATAGAATTCTAATAATTCACGAACTTCCATTTCTACTAATTCTAGCATCTCTTCATCGTCAACCATGTCAACTTTGTTCAAGAATACTACAATTCTAGGTACATTTACCTGACGAGCTAATAGGATGTGCTCGCGAGTCTGTGGCATAGGACCATCAGTTGCAGCACAAACCAAAATAGCACCATCCATCTGAGCAGCACCAGTAACCATATTCTTTACGTAATCCGCGTGACCAGGACAGTCAACGTGAGCGTAGTGACGGTTAGCAGTTTCGTACTCAACGTGAGCAGTATTAATAGTAATACCTCTTTCTTTTTCCTCAGGTGCATTATCGATAGAATCGAAAGATTTCACCTCACAGAACCCTTTTTCTGCCAACACTGTTGTAATAGCAGCAGTTAGGGTGGTCTTACCGTGATCAACGTGACCGATAGTACCGATATTTACGTGTGGTTTTGACCTGTCAAAATGTTCTTTAGCCATAACTCCAAAAGTTAATTAAATATTAGACAACAATTAAAAACAATACTTTTTATTACTGAGCCATTGATGAGATTTGAACTCATGACCTCTTCCTTACCAAGGAAACGCTCTACCCCTGAGCTACAACGGCAATCATAAAATATGAGCGGGAAACGAGACTCAAACTCGCGACCCTCAGCTTGGAAGGCTGATGCTCTATCAACTGAGCTATTCCCGCAAAAAAAAGAAACAATAAAGCTTCTTTCTTTATACTTAGTGGGGAGAGCAGGATTCGAACCTGCGAAGACGAAGTCAACGGAGTTACAGTCCGTCCCAGTTGGCCACTTTGGTATCTCCCCAATAAAATTACAATAGAGCCGATGGAGGGACTCGAACCCACGACCTGCTGATTACAAATCAGCTGCTCTAGCCAGCTGAGCTACATCGGCAATTTACAAACCATCTATTTAACAGGCATACTTTTCCCTGAAAATGGTCTGCAAATGTAAAAATATTTTAAATTTATCGCAAGCGAATTGCGTATTTTTTACGATTATTTTGCACGAAGCTTCTCTTTGTGTTTTTTTAGCTGGCGACGAAGAGCTTCCACAACCAAATCAGCCGACTCTTCAAAGGTTTGACTTTGCTTTTTTGCAAATAAATCAGCACCCTTTATATCTAAACTAATTTCAACAATTCTATTATCAATTGAATTTGATTTTTCCAAACGAAGAAAGACCTCTACTCCAATAACATCATCATCGTACTTCAGCAATTTATTCAATTTACTTTGAATAAATGTCTCCAACTTAATATTTGCAACAAAACCGATTGACTGAATGTTTACATTCATATTTTTTCCTCCACACTTTACGCTCTTGGATGAGCTTGTTTATATATACTATTTAAACGTTCAAATGTAGTATGAGTATAAATCTGTGTTGCTGAGAGATTCGCATGTCCTAACAACTCCTTCACAGCATTCAGTTCTGCGCCATTATTCAACAAATGTGTTGCAAATGTATGCCGCAACACATGAGGACTTCGCTTGGCAAGTGTTGTAATCTTTGACAAATGCTTTGTCACAATTCGATACAACAACTTTTCGTATACAGGCACCCCCTTTTTAGTTACAAAAAGAAAATCACTCCCATCTTCCAAAACTCCTTCTCTAACTTCCAAATACTGATCAAGAAGTTGCTCCAGGTTTTTGCTTACCGGAATGATTCTTTCCTTATTTCGTTTACCTAAGACCTTCACCAAAGAGGTTTGTCGATCAATACTGGTTAATTTCAAATTCATCAACTCTGACAATCTCATGCCTGTTTGATAAAACATTTCCACCACCAACTGATCTCTCACCCCTTCAAACCCCTCTCCAAAATCTATTTCTCGCAATAACTTCATTGAATGTTCAGCTACAAAACCGGGCAATTTCTTCCCCTGTCTTGGCCCAACTACACGATCCATAGGATTCGATTCAATAATAGATTCTCGCAATAAGAATTTAAAAAAGGATTTCAAAGAAGACAATTTCCTATTTACAGTTCTCGAAGACTTACCTTCATTCATTAAAAAAACGATCCACTTCCGCACACTTTTAAAATCAACATCTTTCAGTTCTTCAACTATTTTATTCTTTGACAAAAAATCAAAAAATTGAGTTAAGTCACAGTCGTATGATAGAATTGTATGCTTAGAATACCGCTTTTCAAATTGTAAATAAGATAAAAAAGATTCCTTATAACTCATACATCCAGGATATTTATCCAACAGGATAATCCAAGATACAAAAAATTAAGATATCAAGGAATTTTAATTTACAAGAAATCAATCTTCAGCTTGCTGCATTTGCTGAACATAAATTGCATGCAATTTCTCTTCTCTTCTTTTGATAGATGGCTTCTTATAAACCTGTCTTCCTCTTAGTTCTTTGATTACTCCAGTCTTCTCGAATTTTCTTTTGAATTTCTTCAAGGCTCTTTCAATATTTTCGCCTTCTTTCATCGGAATAACAATCATAATTTTCTCCTTTAAATTTTAATTTTTCTTACTGAGCCGCAAATTTATTAATTCATTCATTATAATTCAAATATATTTGAATAAAACTATGAACATTTCCTTAAAAATAAGAAATAAGTTCTTTTTGCGGGCGTACAAAGGTAGAAAATAACCTATTCTTTCTCAATAAATAACGAACTTTCTAATTTAAATTTAAATATGGACGTAATTTGACAAATGTAGAATCGGATATTAATCGATATTCTGTCAATTTTTTCAAAGAAGAAAACGATCCTTTTCGTTCTCTATATCTGATAATATCTTTTGCCATTCGATAGTCAATATAAGGGTGTTTTCTTAAATCCTCAGGCTTTATAGAATTGATTCCCAATTTCTGAACCAAAGTAGAATCAACAATAAGTTTGTCAGAAATAGGATCAAAGTTCTGTTTTGAGATCCCATACACTTCTATTAGTTGCTCCTTAGAAGAGAAACCACCTAATAGATCCCGATACTTTAAGATTCGCCTAGACAAAACAGCACCGATCCCTGGCAATTGCTTCAACCCAATAGAATCTACTTTATTTAAATCAACCAATAGCTCTTTCTTTTTCATTGACAACTCATTGTCAATGCAGACATATGGATAGAGATCCTTGAGCAATAAAGTATCAAACCCGTATATTTTGCCTATATCTGAAGCTGATTTAAAACTAGCGCCGCTAGCTAAATATTTTTTTATTCTTTTAGCAATACGGGAAGATACCCCCAAGCGCTTCCAGTCATTCTCACTAATCAAATTAGGATTAAATGAAAAAAGAATCTTTTTGGGTTCAGAAACTATTCTCTTACTACTCTTTCTTGCCTTAGGGAAATCAATAAAGGAATCAAACGAAGAAAGATCTTTTGAAGAGATACCATAAATACGTAGTAAATCTTTCTTATTTCTAAAAACACCTCCCTTACTTCTATACTTGATTATGTTTTTAGACTGATAATCGGTAAATCCCAGCTTACACAATTGTGAATGACTCACCTTATTCGGATCGAAACGGAATAACTTAGACTTATCTATTTTTGGCTTCTCAACTTCTGTCTTCGATACAATGTCTGAGAGAAGACGACTCAATTCTTCTTGTTTAATCTTATCTTGAGTAGAAGTATTATTCGTTTTTACTTGAAATAAAAAAGGCAAGAAAAAGAAGAGTAATATCAGAATCAATAATATAAATATTCCTTTCTTTTCGGAAGCCGAATAAGTAAAATACTCTTTTAGTAGGAATTGAATCTTCATTTTAACTGTTAAATGTATATCTAAACAAAATTTACACTTAACAATATCTCAATTTTATGTCTATTATCCAAAATTAAAAACGCCTAGCCCATGAAGGAACACAATTGCAATTGCACCCGGCGCTATAAACTTCACTAAAAAAATAAAAACACTCAACAACCAACTCACTACCCCTGCACCTTTTGCCAACTCCTCTTCAATTTTCTTTCTTCCCAAGTACCAACCTACAAAAAGAGATATAAACAAACCTCCCAGTGGCAGCAGCAAATTAGCCGAAATCCAATCTAGTAAATCAAAGAAGTTTAACCCAAAAGCAGTGTACTCTTTCAACACTCCCATTGATAAGGAGCAAAAAACTCCCACAATGGCGATAAGAATAGTAGCTAATACTGTTGACATTTTTCTTTTCAGGTTTAACTCTTCTCTAAAATATGCCACTACAACTTCAAGAATAGAAATAGACGACGTTAGTGCAGCCACAGTTAAAAGCAAAAAGAATAATATGGAAAAGAAATAACCTCCAGGCATTTGCTGAAACACATTTGGCAATGTAATAAATACTAATCCAGCTCCTTTGTCGGGCTCAATTCCAAAAGCAAAAACTGCAGGGAAGATAGCAACTCCCGCTAGTATGGCAATTAGGGTATCAGCAAGCGTAACCTGAACAGCTGTTTTTGTTAAGTTATTGGTATCATTAATATAAGAACCATAGGTTATCAAAGTTCCCATTCCCAAGCTTAAAGAAAAGAAAGCATGCCCCAAGGCACTCAATATTCCTTCTGCTGTTAACTTTGAAAAATCAGGATAAAATAAAAATTTCAATCCTTCTGAAGCACCTTCCAAAGTCACTGCCCTTATTCCCAATACAATAATTATAACTACAAGTAATGGCATTAAAAATTTTGCATATTTCTCAATTCCATCCTTAACTCCTATTATAACAATCCCCATTGTTAGCACCATGAAAATTAACTGATAAAGAATTGGCGTTACAGGCAATTCAGTAAAATCAAAAAACATTGTCTCTAATTCACCTGGACTTTTAGAGGCAAAACTATCTGACAGAGCTTTTACCACATAATCAATACTCCAACCTGCAACTACGCCATAAAAAGCCAAAATCATAAATGCAGCTGCTACACCAAGCATGCCAACAAACTTCCATGGAGATCCCGGAGCTAATTTTTTAAATGCACCAAAAGCGTTACTTTTTGATTTTCGACCGATTGTAAACTCCGACAACATTATTGGCAGCCCAATAAGTAATATAAACCCCAAATAAACAAACAAAAAAGCACCACCACCATAAACTCCAGTTATGTACGGGAATTTCCAGATATTACCCAAACCAACCGCAGATCCAGCTGCAGCCGCAATTACACCAAATTTACTTGAAAACACATCGCGACTGGAAAGAGAATTTTTACTCATGCTTGGTTATTGGGTTAATGTCATTTTTAGATTGGGAAATTCAAATTTGCTAAATTTACGCTCAATATCAAAACAACGTTTTAGGTTTTGTAATTATTCTAAATGAAAAAACCCGGAAGTGATTCCGGGTTTCTATATATCAAATGAAGGTTAGATTAGTTTCTACCTACACCATTCAAATCTTCGAAAGCTTGTACCAAACGATCTTTCATTGAAACCTCACCTGCACGTAACCATACACGAGGATCGTAAAATTTCTTATTTGGCTTATCATCACCATCAGGATTTCCAATTTGTCCTTGAAGGTAATCGTGATTTTTAGCTTCAAACGTACGAATACCATCCCAACATGCCCACTGTGTATCTGTATCGATGTTCATTTTAACAACACCATAAGAAATCGCTTCGCGAATCTCATCAACACTTGAACCTGATCCACCATGGAATACAAAATCAACTGTATTTTTCTCAACACCATATTTCTCAGAAATAAATGATTGAGAGTTTAATAAGATTTTTGGAGTCAATACAACATTACCTGGCTTGTACACACCATGCACATTACCGAAAGAAGCTGCAATTGTAAAACGAGAAGATACTTTTAACAAAGTTTCGTAAGCTAAAGCAACATCTTCTGGTTGAGTATACAATAAAGAGTTATCCATATCAGTATTATCAACACCATCTTCTTCTCCACCAGTACAACCTAATTCAATTTCAATAGTCATACCAATTTTGTCCATACGCTCTAGGTATTTAGCACAAGTACCAATGTTTTCTTCCAAAGGCTCTTCTGATAAATCTAACATATGAGAACTAAACAATGACTTTCCTGTTTGTGCGAAAAATTCTTCACCAGCAGTCAACAAACCGTCGATCCAAGGTAATAGTTTCTTAGCAGCATGATCAGTATGCATGATTACTGGAATACCATAATGCTCAGCAACAGCATGAACATATTTTGCACCAGCAACAGCACCAATAATAGCAGCATTTTGTCCTTCTGCAGCAATACCTTTACCTGCGAAAAAAGAAGCACCACCATTTGAAAACTGAATAATGATTGGAGAATTAACCTCACGTGCAGCTTCTAGAGCAGCATTAATTGAGTTCGTTCCAACAACATTTACTGCAGGAATTGCAAATCCTTCTTCTTTAGCAACTTGAAATAATTTTTGTACATCATCACCAGTTACCACACCTGGCTTAACAACATCTAATACTCGTTTCATAATAATATAATTTTATCGGATAGTTCTAAATATATTTGGCTTGGCAAGTCAATTTGAGCACGAAGTTAAAAAGAAATTATAAGTTTTGCACTGTTTTGGATATAAGAAAATTACGCAAACGAATGCAATATTAAAATGGATATCCAATTCCGATATTAAAGGTTAACTGACTAAATTTAAACGGACGATGGGCAATAATCCACCCATCTCCAGAACCTAAAGCCGGGTCTCTTAACTTCAATCCCAAATCGATACGAAATAGAATAAAATTTAAATCGACACGAGTACCAAAACCTGTACCCAATGCAATTTCCTTGTAAAAGTCATTAAATTTAAACGCAGCACCTTCACGATCATCTTTTTTGGAAATCGCCCAAATATTTCCTGCATCAACAAACAACGCTCCTTCCAAAGCCCAAAAGAGTTTAAAGCGATATTCTAAATTGGCTTCAATTTTTAAATCGGCTGAATTATTTGGATAAGTTGCCTCATCAGAGAAATATGATCCTGGCCCTAAAGATCGAACCTGCCATGCTCTAATGCCATTAGCTCCTCCTGAAAAATAACTTTTCTCGAAAGGCAATACATCCAAATTCCCATACGGTAAACCGGCACCTAAAAAGACACGATAGACCATGGTATTGGCCTTATTAATATGGTGACTGTATCGATATTCAATATCAGCTTTTAGGTATTGTGCATAACGAATTCCTAAAAAGTCATAATACTTTCCTTCTTCTATTCCATCATCATTATAATCGATTCGCTTAGATCTACCTATTAATTGATTAAAGGCATTAAAAGAATTTCCGGCTGTTTCGAAATTAAATCTAACGTAATTATAATCTCCCGGAATATTAATATTCTGATCGTTATAAATCATCGAATATCTACTGGTAGGAATTACGTGATCAGTAAATGAATTTTGGATGTATAAATTATCAATAGACCCCAAAAAATCAGAACTCAAATTCTTCACATCTACAAAATTTAATTCTATTAAATTTAAAGTATGCGTTAACTTTTTAGATGATCTCCATACGTAACCAAAACTTGCATCGGCAATTGTTCTGGTATAATCTGGTCGTCTTTGATAGTTATAAGATAAGGATAAAACAGTTTTAGGATTATATGATTTCCTGAACTTTTCAGCACTAAAAAAGGGCAATAAAAATTTAGGGATTTTAAGTCTAGTTTCGACACCATATTCAGATGAGCTAAAATCGGTTTGTTGATTGGACTTTAATGTCTCTTTTGCGGTTGAAAATTGCACATCTAAAATTTCAGCACCACCAAAAAGATTTTTGTGTTGATAATTTAAATTCCCTGCAAAACCAATATTCCCAGATGAATTTGTTCCCTCCAACTCTACAGAGTAGGATTGACGATCGAAAGGCGTCAAGTGAATAATACAATTTAAGTTACCAATATCGCTTCCATTTGCCGTTAAATCATTTTCAAATTTCACATTTACAAATTTGTATTGATTTAAGGCTTGCAATCGGCTATAGGTTTGCTCTACAGCTTTTAGGTTGTACAGTTCTCCTTCTCGAACAACAATAGATGATAAAATTACTTTTGGCTTTATCTTCAACTTATCTTTATAGATAAAGTTGACACCACCATGTTGAATTGTATCCAATGAATTGATATACTCCTCATCATTCATCAACATTAACTTGGGATCATATTCGGTGAATATGGAAACCTTATTTATTCTAAATTTTTTAGTTGCATTGCTATCAACAGGAGTTTTTACGCCAACAAAAATATCCATCTGATTTCCCTTATTGGTACTATCCATCATAAAATGAATGTACTCTCTAGAAAAATTAAAATATCCTTGATTTTTAAGCAGCTTTGAAATTCGGACTCGTTCCTTATTTAAAACATCCGAATCAACTTTATTTCCTGAGTGAACGTAGGAATTACTTTTATCAGCAGAAATATATTGACGAATTAAAGTTGAATCTAACATTTCCACTTCCTTTTGAAAAGGCTTTAGGAAATTATGAGGAAGTTCATCGACTTCATGGTAAACCTTATTGTATCGGTAAGGTTCTTTTGCATTTATAAAGTAATAAACCTTTGCTTTTTTTCTCTTGAAACTAACAGAATTGCGGAGCTCTGCATTGTAATAACCTCTTTTCTGCAGGTATATCTCTAATTGTTTTAAAGATCGTTTTGTTTGAAAATCTTCATAAACAACTGGTTCTTCACCTATTCGACTCAACCACTTGTTAATACCTTTACTCTTATTCTTTCCTGATAAATTATACAGACCTAAATGAAACCTCCAAATACCTAAAATCTTCAAATTAGGTTTTTGCTTTATATTTCGTTTCAAATCACTTGTCGCAATTGATTTATCATCTGACTTTACAATTACCTTATTTAATAAGTATTCGCCTTCGCCAACATACTTTGTAGTGGAGCATGCCCCTGAGCCTACAAGCAAGCTCAACAAAAAAATTAAAATAAGGAAATTATAACTACTTTTGTATTTCTCGTAAGATTTCAAGTATAATAAAAGTATTATTCGGTTTAAAATACCACAAAGATACTTAACTTCAATGAGATATTATTGGCATTAGTTGCCTTTTTCAATGATAATTTTTCAAAATAACAGCCGTGCTTTCCAAAAATCAAATCAAACTAATCAGTAGTCTTCAAAAGAAAAAATTTAGAGATCAATATCAACTTTTTGTTGCCGAAGGAAACAAATTAGTTTCTGATTTAATTGAAGCAAAAACGGAAATTGAATATCTCATTCACACAAAAGAATGGCATCAGGAAAGTACGATCTCCACTACGCTGAAAGCAAATCAAATTATAGAAACAGATTCTATTCAGATAAAAAAAATCAGCTCATTAAAAACACCATCATCTGTAATTGGAGTATTTAAGATGCCGTCGCAAAAAATAGACGAAAGCTTAGTTCAAGAATCTTTATCGATTGTTTTGGATGATGTTAGAGATCCAGGAAACTTAGGAACAATTATTCGTGTAGCCGATTGGTTCGGGATCAAACACATTTTCTGCTCGCCAGATACTGTTGACCTATACAATTCAAAAGTTATTCAAGCCACCATGGGAGCAATTTCAAGCGTTAAAGTATGCTATACTCCGCTTAAAAATTTAATATTGAATTATAAAAACACAGATTTCCCAATTTATGGTACCTTTCTGGAAGGTGATATCATTTACAAGTGTGAACTTGCCAACAAAGGTTTTATCATTATGGGAAACGAAGGCAAAGGTGTTTCTCCTGAAATACAGGAATTGGTTACAAATAAACTATACATCCCAGATTTTCCTTGCGGAGAAGCTGCCTCAGAATCTTTAAATGTATCTGTGGCAACTTCAATTATTTGCTCTGAATTTAGAAGAAAAGAGTTTTAATTAATTATTTGCCGTGAATAAACGATCAAATGCTTCGGCACATTGTTCTCCATCCATTGCAGCAGAAACAATTCCACCGGCATAACCAGCACCTTCTCCACATGGAAATAAGCCAGCAATTCGAACATGCTGATACGTATCTCTTTCTCGTGGAATACGAACTGGAGAAGAAGTTCTCGATTCTACGCCTAAAATCACGGCCTCATTAGTTAGAAAACCTCTTGATTTTTTACCAAAAGCCTTAAAACCTTCCTGTAAACGAATACGAATAGATTCTGGCAGCCATATGTGCATAGCCGACGAAACGATTCCCGGATGATATGATGTTTTTGGCAAAGAAGTACTCATTTTACCATTTACAAAATCTTCCATTCTTTGTGCTGGTGCAGTTAGATTTTCACCACCTTCAACAAAAGCTTTTTCTTCTAATTCTTCCTGGAAATGCAATCCTGCCAATGCTCCATATTGCTTGTATTCTTTCAAATCCTGAGTACGAATTTCAACCGCCATTCCAGAATTTGCAAAAGCAGTATTTCTATTCGAAGAAGACATGCCATTAACCACTTGTTGCTTCGCTCCTGTAGCAGCGGGAACTATAACGCCACCAGGACACATGCAAAATGAATAAACACCTCGCTCTTGCACCTGTTGCACAAAACTATAGGTTGCAGCAGGTAAATATTTACCTCTTCCATCTGGGTTGCGATACTGAATCTGATCAATTAATTCCTGTGAATGCTCAATTCGAACACCCATCGCAAATGACTTGGCCTCTAGTTCAACTCCTTGATTTTTTAATGTACGATAAACATCACGAGCTGAATGACCGGTTGCTAAAATTACACCTTCGGCAGAAATCTGCTCCCCACTCTCTGTAATTACTCCTGAAATTTTATCGCCTTCAAGAATGTAATCTACAACTTTAGTAGAAAAATGAACTTCGCCTCCTGCTTTTTTAATATTTTCTCTAATTCGAACAATCACTTTCGGTAAAACATCTGTTCCAATATGGGGATGAGCATCGAATAAAATATCATCTTGGGCTCCATGAAAATGTAAGACCTTTAATATCTTTTTAATATCACCACGCTTTTTAGCGCGAGTGTATAATTTCCCATCGGAAAATGTTCCAGCACCACCTTCGCCAAAACTATAATTCGAATCCGGATTTACATTACGAATTTTATGCAATTCTGCTAAATCTTTTTTGCGATCTTCAACACTTTTCCCTCTCTCCAAAACGATTGGCTGATAGCCTAATTCAATTAGACGAAGAGCTGCGAACAAACCTGCAGGGCCAGCACCAACAATAATCACTTTCTTTTTCCCAAGAATATTAGCATACTCGAAAGAATCTCCTTGCTCTACAACAAACTCCTCATTGCAAGCAACTTGAAAACGCAGGTTTATTTTAACATTTCGTTGTCGTGCGTCTATGGATTTTCGAAGAATCTTGATTCCGAAAATATCAGCGACATTAACATTTAACTTATCCGCTACAATTGGCTTGTAAAATTTTTCGTCCGAAGCATCTTTCGGACTTAGCACTATATCTAGTTCGGTAATCATTCTATGAAATATTGTGAGATTTTATCTCTATTCAAAATGGAAAGAAAGCGTAATAATTTTGGAATTCATTTTTCGAATTGCATCGGAGTATCCCTCATATCCAGGATTATCTATATCATATTCATGATTTAAAATATCCTTTAAGCCTATTGAAAATTTTAATTCCGTAGCTAATTTAAAATAAGGCAGATAAAAATCAACACCAGCACCTAACTCAGCGTAAACATCTGTTGTTTTTAGGCGAACCAGCATATCATTTTCGGGATCGAGAGATTCTTGTGATTGTACATCAATTTTAAAACTAGCACCTCCAATTAAATAAGGTCGGTAATTATTTAGTCGGCGGGCTCTGAACTTCAATAAAAGAGGTAGATTAACTAGAACAGATTCGACGTTAACTTCTTCAACATCCAAATTTGAATACTGAATACTGCGTTGTCCAAACTCTAATCCAGGCAGAAAACGCAATGACCAATTCTCATGCAAACGCAAATCGGAAACAATACCTACCGAAAATCCAGGAGAAAAGACAACCTGTTCAGCTCTAGCATCACCAATTCCCGAATTATAGATTGCAAAATCCATACTATTTACTCCAAGCGTAAAGCCAAAATGCAGCCATTTCTGATCTACCTTTTGGTAATTTAAAACACTTTCTGCCTTATATCCTCTTTGAGAATAACTAGAAGTGTAACAAGACAACAGCAATAGTATAATTAATAATCTTTTCAAACTGGAAATTTCTTTAAAGTATAAACCGACAATCTACGAATTTATTGTACTGGCTTTGTGCCAACGTAAATGGATGCAATCCCAAAACTTAATTTAATTTGTTCTGTATTTACAAATCCACACGATCTATAAATTTTCAAAAAGTTTTCTCCATCAGGAAAAGCACCTACCGATTCAGGTAAATATGTATAGGCAGAACTATCTTTAGAAACCATTCTACCCCAAAAAGGAAGAATTTTAAAAAAGTAAAAGTTATAAAATTGCTTTACAGGGAACTTTGCTGGCTTTGAAAATTCAAGAATAACAACTTTACCTCCAGGTCGCACTACACGATTCATTTCTTTTAAGCCTTTTTCTAGATTCTCAAAATTGCGAACCCCAAATGCTACTGTTATTGCATCAAATGAATTATCATCAAATTGAATATTTTCTGAATCACCCTCGAATAATTCTATTTTATCTTGTAGATTTTTTTTAGCAATCTTCTCTCTTCCTACTGCTAACATTTCGGTTGAAATATCAATTCCTGTAACTTTTTCAGGATCTAATTTCAAACACGCCAATGCAAAATCACCAGTTCCTGTTGCAATATCCAACATTTGTTTTGGTTGAATTGGCTTTAACAATTTCACAGCTTTCTTCCTCCAAAGCTTATCAATACCCATTGATAGAAAATGATTTAAGAAGTCATATTTCCTAGCAATATTATTAAACATCAGAGCAACCTGAGCCTTTTTGCCTTTATCTAAATCTTTATAGGGATTTACCACGAAAAAATATCTAATAATTAAAAATAAACTATACTAGTATTCTCATCAAATTTGAAAAGAACGACACAAATATAGTGAATGAAAAACAAAGAATCATGTATTGATTCTTTGTTAACAAATTAAACTCATAATATGTGACTAAAACTTATTTAATCCCTTTCTTTTGATATAGCTTTTTATATTCATCAACATAGCCATATGAAATATCATCAATTCTTAACTCTCTTTTAGTTACATGTCCTAAAGTTGAAAATGGTACGCCACTTTCCATCATTAAATCAACAAAATCATCCTCATTTTCCATTGAAACAGAAACAACTATTCTTCCTTGAGATTCCCCAAACAGAAAAGCATCTTTTCGTACTTCTGCTGGAGATGTAATATCAAAACCAAGCCCCAATGGCATTGAAGATTCAATTAAATTGAAAAACAAACCTCCTCTTTCTACTGAATGTGCTGAACAAATCAATTTTTGTTCAATTAATTTTGAGACTACAGAATTAATATTTTTTTCTTCATCCAAATCAAAATGAGGTACACCAACTTCGCATTTCTCGTGAATTGAACACAAATATTCTGAACCTGATATGTCATTTCGCGATTTACCTATTAAGAAAATCATATCTCCCTTATTCCTAAAAATATAGGACATGTGATTTACTTTTGGATCTATTACCCCAAGCATTCCAATTATAGGTGTAGGATTAATTGCTTCTCTTTTTCCCAGTACGGAACTTTCATTATAAAAGCTAACATTCCCCCCAACCACAGGTGTTTTAAAAAATTCACTTGCACTTGAAATTCCCTTTATGGTTTCCACAAATTGAGAGAATACCTTTTCTTCCAAGGGACTGCCAAAATTAAGACAATCATTTATGGCTAAAGGTTTTCCTCCAGAACAAATTATTCGACGAACAGCTCTTGCGACATTAATTTGTGCTCCAACATTAGGATCATTAAAAGCATATACAGAATTTCCCGAAATAGTGAAACAAAGTGCTTTCCCATTAGAGTTTACGGTTGAAATTTGCGCATCTGAAGGCGAATTTTTCGCTTCCTCTTCTTGATGCAATTGTAAATATTCTTTTATGATAAGATTCGGATTATTTACCATCTCATTAATAATTTTCCAATAATTATCAGGTTCTGAAAATCTTTCTAGAAAATTGTCTTGTTTGTCTGCGTTTATTGAATGGTGTTTCCGATTTAATTGTGGTGCTCCATGCCCCATAATTAAATCATTTGCATGCAGTTCAGCCACTACGACTGAAGATTCCATAAATCGAATCGTATCTCTTTCGGTAACTGTTCCAATTTCATCGCAAGCAATATGAGCTTTGGTAAAAACATCTAATACTTTTGTTAGATTTTCTGTTTCGATAACCAAAATAACCCTTTCTTGTGTTCTTGAAAGTAAAACTTGCTCGATACTAAGTCCTGTTTGATTTAATGGAATTTTATTTAAATTAACATCAATACCAGAATTAGCATGAACACTAACAGAAGCTACAGAATTGACGATGCCTGCCATATCCAAATTCTCGACACGAACAATGGCATTTGCTTCATTCAATTTTAAAATACAATCAATTAAAGAATTCCCAACACCAGGGTTTCCTTTTGGTATGCTAAAATTTTCCTCTGCTCCATATACTCCTTCGGCACCTGTAGAATTTCCAGCTAACAATATTAATTGTCCCGGATTAATTTTTCTATTCAATAGGAGTTTCTCTTTGGGAACAACCCCAGCCACCATAACGTTTACAATCGGATTGGTATCATAACAAGAATTGAAAGAAACTTCGCCTCCCATATTCTCCATGTATAAAACAGATGAATAATCTTTAATCCCTTTTACTACCTCATCCATCAACCATTTCGTTCTATCTAAAGAAGCTTCACCAAACCTCAACGAATTTAATACAAGTGCAGGTTTTGCCCCAACAGACACTACATCTCTACATACATCTCCAACACAGGTCGCAGCTCCTTGGTATGGATCTATTCCACTTGGATGATTGTGCGTTCCCATTTTAAACACACAATATTCATCATTTCCAATATCTACAACTCCAGCATTAGACTGGCGGGCTCCAGATATAATTTTATCGCCAGTATTAGGCAATAAATTAATCCAATTGAATGAACTTTTATAGGATACATTCTCCGACCACATTACAGAATAAATCTGCAATTCAAGTAAATTTGGTTTCCTTCCAAGGTTTTTGGTTATTTTTTCAAAAGCTTCCTGATTTATTCCCAAGTCTTCTGCTAACTCTACTGAAACTTCCTGATTTACCATGGTGCGAGATTTTAGGTGATAATATTTAAATTTAAAAAAAATAAGATAGGAACACGAATAATCATCGTAGTTTTTACCTTTACTTTTTCTTAATAAGGATAAGATATTCCAAACAAAAATTTGAATAAACTTTCAAAAAAATGAACAAAATTGCATTTATAACAGGAGCAACTGCAGGCATTGGAGAAGCTTGTGCAAAAAAGTTAGCGACAATAGGATTTGATTTAATCATTTCAGGTCGAAGAAAAGAGAAACTTGAAGTATTAAAAGCAGAATTAATTAAAAAATTCACGATTAAAGTTTTATCTATAGAATTGGATGTTCGAAATCAAGAAGATGTTGAAAAAGAAATTTCAGCACTTCCTTCTGAGTGGAAGAAAATTGATTTACTTCTAAACAACGCGGGACTAGCTGTAGGAGTATCTCCCGTTCAAAAAGGCATTGTTGATGATTGGGAAAGAATGATTGACACCAATCTTAAAGGTTTATTATATGTGACAAGAGCAATTAGTCCATTAATGATTGCACAGAAAAAAGGACAAATCATTAACATTTCATCAATTGCTGGCAAAGAGGTTTACCCAGGAGGAAATGTATATTGTGCAACTAAACACGCAGTAGATGCAATAACCAAGGGTATGAGAATTGATCTACTACCGCATAACATCAAGGTCTGTTCTTTAGCTCCAGGAATGGTTGAAACCGAATTCTCCCTTGTTCGTTTCAAAGGAGATTCAGAAAAAGCAGAACAAGTTTACAACGGATTTACACCTCTTTATGCTGAAGATATAGCAGAAACAGTTGAATTTATTGCAACCAGACCTGCACATGTAAACATTAATGATATTTTAATTATGCCAACAGATCAGGCAACGGCCAGAGATGTTAACAAAAACTAAGTTTCTAAGAAACTATAATTCCGGCTAATCGAAGCAGATAATGCTTCGATTAGCCGGAATTATCATGTATAAAATGAAAGAAAACCCACTTAAATTGATTCAAGATCATCAAAAAAATACCTTAAAGCTTTAGTAAACCATGCTGTTTTAAATCCCAAACTGGTATTTTTATTTCAGCTGTTCCACAAACGTACGGTCCCAAAGAATAATCAGAAAAAGAAAAAATAAAAAAACCTTCCTGATAAGAAAAAGATTCAAAAGCAGAAGTGACCACAGGTAATTCATCAAAACAATTATCAGGATTATTAAAGTATTTTACCAGTAACTTATTTAAGGCCTGTATATCCATTTTGCTTTTCACATGAAACACATCTCCCAAAGTTAGTCCTATTGCTTTCTGCACATTGTAATTAAAGCATTTAAAATAGGTTAGCCCATGTGCACCTCCCTGATACTTGTATATTATAAACTTTGCACTTACATAATCTGTTGCAAAAATATCAAGATCATAATTAACCTTTAATTCCATGCTTGTAAAACCACTTTCAGGTTCTTGATCACATTCCATTTCAGCAAGTAAATTGTTTACAAATACACTAATATTGCTGTTAATAGAATCACAACCTCTCTTTGATTTACTTGCCTTATTTTTGAATTGAGGATATTTTACAGATAGTAACTGTTGCTTGTCTCTTTTTGATATTTCTTTTTCATGCACTAACAAACTCAAATCGTTACTACATGACACAGAACAAAAAGCGCAAACACTTACGATACAGGCAGATAATAAAACCGTTAGTCCTCTCAAAATCCTAGTTTTGGTTCGTGATTTTAAGTTACATTATTTTTATTTAAAACAAAAAACCATTTCGGGATTGAATTAACAACTATAAAATAACCGTCAAGACTGACGGTTATCACTACTAAATATTACAATAAGCTTTTCAATTTCTCCAATAAGAGATCTTTCTTAATCGGCTTTGAAATATAATCGTTACAACCTTCTTCAATTGCCTTATTTTCATCCCCATCCATTGCGTATGCTGTTTGAGCAATTATTGGTAGATCTGGCTTAAATTTCTTAATTTCTTTCGTCGCTATTAAGCCATCCATTATTGGCATTCTAATATCCATTAACACCAATAAGATATCTGAATTATTTCGACACATATCAACAGCAACCTCACCATTTTCGGCCCGAATCACTTTGTAGTTGTTGCGCGTTAATATTGCTTCAATTAATTTAAAATTAGAAATTTCATCTTCTGCAACTAATATTAATTTTGAATTCGAAGCTTCCATACCATTATTTTCTTTAGACTTCTTATTTTCACTCTGTTTTGAAATTACACATTTCAATCTTAATTTAAAAATAGATCCTGCATTAGGCTCCGATTCCACTTCGATTGTACCGCCTAACATGTCCATAATTTTTTTCGAAATAGCCAATCCTAAACCTGTTCCTCCAAAAGTTCTTGTAATAGAATCGTCAGCCTGCCTAAATCGATCAAAAATTACATCTTTTTTACTCTTCTCAATTCCCACACCACTATCTTTCACATACAAACACAACTCATCGCCCTCAACATTATAACCAAACTCAACAAACCCTTCGGTTGTAAATTTCAAGGCATTTTTCATTAAATTAGTGACAACCTGCAATAACCTCTGGTAATCTGTTTTTACTAATATTTTTGAATATTCCTTTTCCGCCTTGAACTGCATCCCTAAGCGTTCCTTATTCTCTTGTATTCGTTTTTCTTTCGTCATCTCCATGACATCATCAAGGAAATTAAACATGAAAAACTCCTCTGACTCAACTTGGAAATTTTCACATTCTATTGAAGTGAAATTTAAAATATCTTCGATAATTCCCAAAAGTTGATTTCCACTTTTATTAATCAAGCGAACAAACTCCAAAATTTCTGTAGTAGATAAAGACTCATCGCATAAATTCGAAAAACCAATTACAGCATTAAGAGGAGTTCTTAGCTCATGTGACATATTTGACAAGAAAGCAGATTTTAATCGATCAGATTCTTCTGCTCTATTTTTAGATTCCAACAATTCTTTTTCGGATTTCTTCAATTCTGTTATATCTTCCTTTACAGCTAACAAGTGCGTAATTTCACCATACTCATTTTTAATGGATGAAAAGCTGGCTCTCTCCCAATACAACTCTTCATTCTTCTTTACATTAAGAAATTCACCACTCCATTCACCTCCAGATAAAACAGTTTCCCACATCTCTTTATATTCCTCAGAACGAGTTGCCCCCGACTTTAGAATCCTAGGATTTTTTCCAACAACTTCTTTTGAATCATAACCGGTAACATCACAAAATTTAGGGTTAACATACTCAATATTACCATTGGTATCAGTAATTACGATCGATGCTGGGCTCTGCTCTGTTGAGCGTTCCAACATCCTTAGTTTCATATCTTTTCTTTTCTTACTTATCCCACTAGCTAATTGAGTTGAAATCATCTCAATAAACTTAATACTTTCCAGGCTCATATCGGAATCGTCTGAATCAAAAGAAATGCCAAAAACACCAAGAACTTGTTCTTTTTCAATAAGAGGAATACCAAACCACTTCTTATGATTTTTTAGAAGTTTAAGTCTATTCTCCTTAACCACTTCTTGTATTTCCTCAGAATTGAGATACAACATTCTTTTTTCTCTTATAGCACAACTGCTCAAAGACTGAGAGTAAAGAATATTAGTAAAAGCATTATCCTTTTCCTCAAAAACTCTCAAGGATCTCCTATTCGGTGCTATTAGCTCCAAAAATAATTTACCTGCACCAATAATTTGCTCTAATTCTCCTCCTACTTTATTAATCACTTCAATACTATTCAATGAAGAATTTAATATTTCGGAAATATTATGAATAATTTGTTGACTTTTCTGATTCCAAACTTGCTGTGTTAGATTGCGATAAATTGCGTAAACAGCAAGCTGATTATTATCTAAAACAATTGGTTTTCCATGCACTTCAACATGAATCTGTTTTCCTGTTTTAGTTTGACGGATTGTTGTCATCTCAACCATCTTCCCTAAAGATACATCCTTAGTTGCCCCAAACCCCTCATTTTTAAACCTCTCTGGCACGATCAAATCATTTATCTTTTTTGATTTGATCTCTTCTTGAGTGTATTCAAACAATCGCAGAAACTCTTGATTTGCTTGAATCACCTGATCTTCATTATCAAGTATAATAATACTTTCAGGGGAATGTTCAAAAAGGTTTTCAAAGAATGTTTTCTGAATCCGAAGTTCGTTCGCTGATTCCTTATTCTTTTTAATCTCATTATTCAACTCATAACTCATTTCGAATTGAGACTCAATACTTTTTACGAATTGAATTGATTTTTGAATATTATCCTCAATTTCTTTTCGAGATAACACTTTTAGTAAGCTTGCGTCCTTTTCCTCGTCATCAGTTAATTTTTCACCATTTCTAATTTTTATAGCCATGGGGTCTTTTTCCTCAACAAACTGACCATAAACAAAGTACCCATACAATTCCCCCTTAATATTTACAGGTACAAAAACACCTCTTGCATTAGGTCCATATACTATTTCAACACAAGAATCCTCGCGTTCTGTTCCAATCCTAGTAATTTCATTAAAAAGCCCTTCCTCACTCTTAGCCAAATCACTATTAAGTAATGTCATCGCTTTGCAACTGCAACTATTTACATATCGATTTTCAAGATTCAGAAACAAACATGGACAATCACTTAATTCAGAAAAAGTATTCAACATCATTTCTAAACTATTCGGATTTGGAATATCATTAAAGTGGCTTAAACTTCTTTTATTTCGATGATTTCCAGTAGAGGTAAGAGAGTTCTTATTTTCCAACATAAGGGGATATTACATTTGACATATGGCTGAATATTGTGTTTATACTCACTTATAGAGCTTTGAGTTATATAAATTTGCATATTTTTTCCATAAATGAACAATATTCATTTATTATTGTAAAACACACCATATCACCACATTAAGAAACATCCTTACGACTCAATAAAACTAAACTTAACAAACTGTAAGAAAACACATAGACATAACCATTACAAAATAAGACAATAAACTCAATTCTATTTAACCTACTTCTAATTGCATAGCCTTTATTTTTTTAATACATTTGAAACACACAACGCATTACATGAAAAAACTAATTGGCTTCAACATTAAACGAAATAAGAAATTAGTAGTCTCCGACATCATAAAATTCTATGAAGTTCGAGGATATACTCTTACGGATGCAAATTCTAGAGGGATGACTTTTTTAAGAGGAGATCTTGTGGGGAATTTATTTTCTTTGAATCCAATTAAATGGAAGACTGTTGTTAACATTGAAATTATTAAAAAAAGCAGACTGGACTATAATATCTATGCAAATTATAATTTCAGCTCCTTTCTCTTCTTTATTTCACAAGAAGAAAACCATTTTTTTAATGAAGAAATAGCTGCTTTCGCTAAGGCAATTGAAGAATTTGAAGTGGATGTTGAAAAACTTGAAAATCTAGCTAGTAAAACTTCCAAATCGAACTTTAATTATATCTTAAAATCTTTTCCAATTGGCATCACTACAGCACTTTTGCTAATTTTTAGCATAAATCTAGTTATTGATGGATCAATTCCTAATCTTCTAGCTTCCATCATAACAGGGGCCTCTATTTTAATAAGCTATTACTTCTTGGTAAAAAACAACAGTAATGCTTAAGAATAATTAGAATCGATTAATAAAACCAAAATGAATTTTTGCTTCTTGCAAATCGACATTGCTGTTGTTTTGTTTTCCAATGGCATAATTCAATGTAAAAATACCCGACTTGGTAGCGAAATTTAAACCAAAGCCTACACCCCAAGGATAATCTTCATTTTTTTCGGACAAGTAACTGTTTCTATAATAGCCTCCATCCCAAAATAAATAAAAGCTTGAATTAGCTTGTGGAATAAACCTTAATTCAGTGGTTGCAACTGAATAGCTTGAGGCTATAAAAGCTTCTTCATTAAAACCTCTGATTGACGATAATCCTCCAATTCGAAACAAATCATTCTGAAACAATTCCTTTGAATTCTTATAACCTCCCTTATTTCTTATCCGAAAACTCATCTTCTTACTAAGAGGAATATTATATTCTAACAACCACTCCGCGTTCATCATTTTAGAAGACAAATCCATATTCTCATACAATTCCTCAGGAATATTAGAATTCTTTTTTAATTGATGATTCCCTCCTGCTATTGAAAAATTCACGTTCCAGCCTTTTCTAGGATTAAAAGAATAATCTAAATTTTCGAAATGATATGAAAACCCAAACAATTGAGATTTGACATCAGCATAATTTGGTAAAACTGTAATACTCTTTAAATGTTCAGAAGAAAGAAGTGATGAAGAGTTCAATTCAATAAAGACCTTAATGTAATTTTTTCCCGCTTGAGAAAAACGAAGACCTGCATCTATAGCAGTAGTGATATATGTAGAATCTAGTTTTTGAATATCAAAATTTAAATCAACACCCATATTTGAAGAAAAGAGATATGGGTATACCAAGCCCAATGACAAATTCTGACTTTGTTCTTTTAATTTTTGCCAGTTAAAATAAATACGCTCTCCCGCTTGGAAGGTATTTTCCAACAACAATTTCACTTCTCCTGTTAACTCTAGTTTATTATTCTTTTTATTTGATTGAAATCCTACAATTCCATCAAACTGATTTGCAGATTTCTTTTCTAAATACGTATAAACCTGAGCCTTTCCTTCCGAAAATTCTATTTCTGAAGGCTTAATTTCTTTGGCAAAATTTAAGTTATTCAATTTATCAGATATAGAACTACTTTGCTTTTCCTGATAAATCTGATTTGGAAATATCCCTAAGTATCGTTGTAAAAACTTTGCTTTCACTTTTGATGTTCCTTTTATTACCAGGCTATCCCATATAATTTTATCATTCGCATCTATCCTCCATACTCCACTGATATCTTTATTATTGATAGCAAACTTCTCTATTGCAATTTGTGCAAAAGGGTATCCTTGATTTCCTAAATCAGATAAAATATCAGTATTCAATTCCTGTAAATCGGAAAATCGAGCTTTCCTCTTTAAGTGAGAAGTATGTTTAAGAATCTGTTGTAATTCTATAAATTCAACAGTAGTCCATTTGTACTTTTCACCCAAATGAACAAAAGCATGAATTGTGTCATTACTCGAATAAATGGAATCAATATTTGCCTCTAAATAACCATCTTGTCTAAAATTTGAAATTTTATTTTGCAAGCGATCTATGGCTAATTTCTTTAAGACAAATTTTTCGTCTCTTTCTTTTGAAAATTTAGCAAACCCAACATCTGACTGATTTCCTATGATATTAAGCACATATGATTCCTCTTGGCAATAAGCAAAAGCAATCATAAAATGGAACAGGATTATTACTAAAAAGACTCTCTTCATTAATTTAATTCAATATCTTGCAAACAAAAGTAAGACAGACTAAGTATAAAAGACAATAAAAATTTAACAAAACACAAATATTCGCATTTTCTATTAAAGCAAACTTTATTTTTTATATCTTTTGCTCAGTTTTAAAATGAAATTACCAGATCTTTAATTTTATAACCTATGAAAAAAGCACTTTACGCAATAGCAGTTATATTCCTATTGGGAATAATTTCAACATCATGCGCAGTTGATAAAAAATGTCCCGCTTATACAAAATCTGATACGACTAGTACAAGCAAAAATGTTTAAATCGACTAAAAAATCTCAGAAATGAGATTTTTTTTTGGCTTAAATCCAACAATTGCAATCGTTTTAACCCGCCATTAAAACCTAACTCACAGAAACTTAAGCCTTATCTATCGACAAAAAAAATAAGTATTTTTTTTGCAATTTACTGTATAAAATATTATTAAAATACATACTTTTGCCGTTGAGAAACAAAGGGTTTATAAATTAAAATTTATACACAATGTCAAAGATTAAAATTGGTATCAACGGATTTGGACGTATTGGACGTTTCGTATTCCGTCAAGCTGTTGCAAAAGGTAACATCGAAGTAGTTGCAATTAACGACCTTATTGATGTAGATTACATGGCTTACATGTTAAAATATGATTCTACTCATGGAAAATTCAACGGTACTGTTGAAGTTAAGGATGGTCAATTAGTTGTAAACGGTAACGTTGTTCGCGTTTCTGCTGAAAGAAATCCAGCTGATATTAACTGGGGTGCTGTAAATGCTGAGTATGTTGTTGAATCTACTGGTCTTTTCCTTACAAAAGAATCAGCTCAAGGACACATCGATGCAGGTGCTAAGAAAGTTGTAATGTCTGCTCCTTCTAAGGATGATACTCCAATGTTCGTAATGGGTGTAAACAACAAAGAATACACTAACGATATGGCTTTCGTTTCTAATGCTTCTTGTACTACTAACTGTTTAGCACCTGTTGCTAAAGTTTTAAATGACAAGTTTGGTATTATCGAAGGTTTAATGACAACTGTACACGCTACAACTGCTACTCAAAAAACTGTTGACGGTCCTTCTGCTAAGGATTGGAGAGGTGGACGTGGAGCTGGTCAAAACATCATTCCTTCTTCTACTGGTGCTGCTAAAGCTGTAGGTAAAGTAATTCCTGCTTTGAATGGAAAATTAACTGGTATGTCTTTCCGTGTTCCTACACCTGATGTATCTGTAGTTGATTTAACTGTTCGTTTGGAAAAAGAAACTTCTTACGAAGCTATTTGTGCTGCAATGAAGGAAGCTTCAGAAGGCGAATTAGCTGGTGTTCTTGGTTATACTGAAGATATGGTTGTATCTAACGATTTCACTGGTGATACTAGAACTTCTATCTTCGATGCTAAAGCAGGTATCCAATTGTCTCCAACTTTCGTAAAAGTTGTTTCATGGTATGACAATGAAATGGGATATTCTACTAAAGTATGTGAATTAGTTGAGTATATGGATTCAGTAAAATAATCCTATCAAAATACATGCTAAAAGCTCCCTTTCGGGAGCTTTTTTTTTGCTCTTTTTTATGATATAAAACACATTTTTTTTTGGAACAACCTATAAGGAAAAACCATATGTTTGCCTTGTCAATAGAGAATTAATTCTCTATTTTTTTTATCACTTTCACACTTACACAACAAGATCCAAACAAAAGATGTTAGAGCAATATCTAAAACACGAAGCAGCCCGCGCTACCAAAGGTATCCCGGCTTTGCCATTGAATGCAGAACAGACTGCAGATCTTTGCCAACTATTGCAGAACCCTATTCAAGGAAAAGAAGATTTCCTATTGCATTTATTCAAAGAAAGAATCGCTCCAGGAGTTGATGATTCTACAAAAGTAAAAGCTGAATTTTTAGGAAAGCTTTTAAAAGGTGAATTGAATTCTCCAATCATCACAAAATCTGAAGCAATTAAAGTTTTGGGTACCATGATGGGTGGTTACAATGTAACCGTTTTGGTTGAAGCTTTAAAAAACGATGCTCTAGCTGAAGAAGCTGCTGAAGCTCTTAAAGGAATTATCCTTGTATATGATGCATTCGAAACTGTTGCAGAATTAGCAAAGACTAATACTGCTGCTAAAAGTGTACTTGAATCTTGGGCAAATGCTGAGTGGTTTACTACTCGCGAAGAATTGCCTGAAGAAATCAAACTTAAAGTTTATAAAGTAGAAGGTGAAATCAATACTGATGATTTCTCTCCTGCATCTCAGGCGTTTACTCGTCCTGATATTCCATTGCATGCATTAGCTATGGGTGCTGGTCGTTTCGAAGATGGTATTGAAACGATCGCTGGATGGAGAAAAGAAGGTCACAAGGTTGCTTTTGTAGGTGACGTTGTGGGTACTGGCTCTTCTCGTAAATCTGCTGCGAACTCATTACTATGGCACATTGGTGAAGATATTCCATGTGTACCAAACAAGCGTACTGCTGGTGTAGTTATTGGTGGTGCTATCGCTCCAATTTTCTATAATACAACACAGGATTCAGGTGGATTACCAATCACAACTGATGTTTCTGTATTAAATACAGGTGATGAAATCATCATTAACAATGTAAAAGGTGAAATTACTCGCAATGGCGAAGTGGTTTGCACTTATTCTTTAGCGCCGGACACATTAACTGACGAGTACCGTGCTGGTGGTCGTATTCCATTGATTATCGGTAAAGCATTAACTGAAAAGTCTCGTTCTGCACTAGGAATGCCTGCTGCTGACATCTTTACTGTTGCTAACAACCCACAGCCAAAAGCTAATCAGGGTTATACAATGGCTCAAAAAATGGTTGGTAAAGCTTGTGGTGTTGAAGGCGTATTGCCAGGAACATCATGTGCTCCAAAAATGACAACTGTTGGATCTCAAGATACTACTGGTCCTATGACTCGTGATGAGATTAAAGAGTTGGCATGTTTGAAGTTCGAAGCGCCAATGTTTATGCAATCTTTCTGTCATACTGCGGCTTATCCAAAAGCAACTGACGTGGCAATGCATAAGTCTATGCCTAAGTTCATGTCTGAGCGTAAAGGTGTGCCTTTGAAGCAAGGTGATGGCGTAATTCACTCTTGGTTGAATCGTTTATTGGTTCCTGACACTGTTGGTACAGGTGGTGACTCTCATACACGTTTCCCATTGGGTATTTCATTTCCAGCTGGTTCAGGCTTAGTTGCTTTCGCAGGAGCTTTAGGTTTCATGCCATTGGATATGCCAGAATCGGTATTAATCAAATTTAAAGGTAAGCTTAACCCAGGTATCACTTTACGTGATGTGGTAAATGCTATTCCATATTTTGCTATTCAAAACGGACAGTTAACTGTTCCTAAGAAAAATAAAATCAATATTTTCAGCGGTAAGATTATCGAGATGGAAGGTCTTGAAGATATTACAGTTGAGCAAGCTTTCGAATTAACTGATGCGACTGCTGAGCGTTCTGCTGCTGCTGGTTGTATTAAGTTATCAGAAGAGCGTGTTATCGAGTATGTGAAGTCTAACGTTGCCTTGATGGAATCAATGATCAAGATGGGTTACGATGATGCTCAAACTATTCAGAATCGTATCGATGCTTGTAACGAGTGGTTAGCTAACCCAGTATTGCTTTCAAGAGATGAGAATGCTGAATATGCTGCAACTATCGAGATCGACCTTTCTGAAATTACTGAGCCTATTCTTTGTTGTCCTAATGATCCAGATGACGTAAAATTACTTTCTGATGTTCAAAACACTGAGATTCAGGATGTATTTATCGGTTCTTGTATGACAAATATTGGTCATTTCCGTGCTTGTGAGAAAGTTTGGAGCGGATTAACACCATCTGATAAGGTAAGAACTTATATGGCACCTCCTACACGTATGGATGCTGCGGTATTGAAAGAAGAAGCGACATTCTCTACTTTCTCTCAATTAGGTGTTCGTATCGAAACTCCTGGATGTTCACTATGCATGGGTAACCAACTACGTGTTCCAGATAAGGTGAATGTTTATTCAACTTCAACTCGTAACTTCAACAACCGTATGGGTACTGGTGCTCAGGTTTGGTTAGGTTCTGCAGAACTAGGAGCTATTGTTTCAGTTTTGGGTAAATTACCTACTCCTGCTGAGTATATGGAGATTTACAATGAGAAAATTGCTGCACACCAAGAAGAAGTGTACAAATACATGCAGTTTGATGAAATGGATATGGAGGATGCTCTATACCAACGTCGCGATCTGTAATTGAATTTCAAAATAATAATTCTAAAGCCGATGCTTATGCATCGGCTTTTTTTTATCCCGCTGTTTATTTAAATTAGACAAGATAATTATCCGTATGTGGCAAAAACTCATTAACTGGCTTGAAAATAACTCTTTAAGTTGCTCTTTTCAAAAACAATTTGGAATTGAGTGTCCCGGCTGTGGATTTCAAAGCTCTTTAATTGCACTTCTTAAAGGAGATCTTATTGAATCAATACATTTATATCCTGCCTTATTTCCCATATTTAGTCTAATTGCATTACTTCTACTCCATCTAAAATTCAAATTCGCTTGGGGAGCAATTGCTATTAAAATTCTTTTCCTGATTTCAACTTTATTGATTCTTGGAAACTTCTTTCAAAAATTACTACTTCAAAACTAAACTTTAGCATTCTTCACATTAGCATTAAAATAGTTAAGATTGTTTAAGAACAATTTTTATCTTTGTCGAATTATTAAATGAAACTCCCCATTAATAACTTTTTATACTAAAGGTTGATTGGGGATTTTTTGAATCAGACTATGAACTTAAGTGAAAGAATAAATAGCTTTATTGAATTGGGTGATTTCTTATCGCAGTTTTCCTCGGAAAACCAGACACAGATAAATCATCCTTTAAATTCAATATTTTACGATGATTTTAAAGCACTGCTTTCTAGAATATCGAATGAAAATTTATGGTTCACTCCATTTCATGTTCATGCGTCGATAAATGGAATCTGCACCTTTCTAAACGAAGAAAAATTAGAGGAATGGCTATCAGAATATGTTGTTTCTGATCAGAACACAAACCTTAAGGTTGCCGTGATTATGGCTGGCAACATTCCAATGGTCGGATTTCATGATATGTTATCTGTTTTAATTTCAGGACATTCTTTTATTGGAAAACTATCGTCGAAGGACAATCAATTATTAGATTTTGTTTCGAAAATTTTAATTGAAATCAACCCTGAGTTTAAGGAGTTAATCTCATTTCAATCGGAAAGATTAAGTGGCGAAAACAAATTCGATGCTATTATTGCCACGGGAAGCAATAACTCAGCTCGATATTTCGAGGCCTATTTCAAAAAATACCAACACATTATTCGTCGAAACCGAAACTCTGTTTCCATCTTAACAGGAAAAGAATCAGAGTTGGAATTAAAAGCTTTGGGGAATGATATTTTTCTATACTTTGGTTTGGGATGCAGAAATGTTTCAAAATTATATGTGCCAGTTGGCTATGATTTTACCAAACTACTTGACACATGGCAAGACTATGCCTACGTTGCCAATCATAACAAATATGCTAACAACTGCGATTATCAGCGTTCCTTGCTCTTAATGAATCGCATTGAGCATTTTGATAATGGATTCTTACTTTTAACAGAAAATCAATCCATTTCTTCACCAATTGGAGTTGTGAACTATGAATTTTATTCCGAAATTGATAGTCTGAAAGAATCCTTAGCGTTAAATACAGATCTTATTCAATGTATTGTAAGTAATGAATTAGACCACGCAATTCCTTTTGGAAAAGCACAGGAACCTGAGCTATGGGATTATGCTGACGATGTGGATACCATGGCATTTTTAACAAAAATAAAATCAAATTAACAAGATGATATATAAATTTAGAATCACCTCTTCGGAAGTAGAAGGATTTGTGAGAGAGATAGAGATCAATCACGAGCAAACTTATTTAGAATTTCACAATAAAATTCAAGAGTCAATAGGGTATGACAATACACAAATGGCATCTTTTTACCAAATCACTCCAACAAGTGAACGTGGACTAGAAATTGCTCTTTTTGAGATGAATACAGAAGAAGATGACAACATGAATATTGTACCTATGGATGTTGCAATGATGCGTGAATTTGTTTCTTCGGAAAGACCTGAGTTGATTTATGTTTTTGACTTTTTCTCTGATCGATATTTTAATGTTGAATTAATCGAAAAAGGAATTTCTAAATCAAGAGCTAAATACCCAAAATGTAGCCTTTCAAAAGGAGATGCTCCAGAGCAAATTAAAATGGATGCAGAAAATTTCGAAGGTTTAGGGTTAGATCTTGGTGAATTCGATGCAGCTACAAAAAAAGAAAAAACTGCTGATGATTACTTAGCTGATTTTGATGATGACATGAATGATGGTCCAGAATTCGAAAGCCTAGACGATTACGAGGATATCCTGTAATCAATGAATAATTATTAATTAATAATGAGTAATATTTTTGCTATCAGCCAGAAAGATATTACTCATTGTTTATTTAAAATAAATTCAATACACTAATCTTCATAAACCTACTATGTCAAAAACTCTAATTGTAATTCTTGGCCCAACCGGTGTAGGCAAAACCGATTTGAGTATTCGCATAGCCAAACATTTCAATACAGTTATCTCATCATCGGATAGCCGACAGGTTTATAGAGAAATGAGTATTGGCACTGCTGTACCTGAAAAAGAGCAACTAGAGGCCGTAAAGCACCATTTTATTCACACGCATTCTATTCATGATTATTTTAGTTCTTGGGAATGTGAAAAACAAACGATAGAATTACTTACTGAGCTGTATAAAGAAAAAGATGAAGTATTATTAGTTGGCGGCAGCATGATGTATATCGATGCAGTTTGCAATGGGATTGATGAAATTCCAACCATTGATCCTGAACTCCGTCAAGAAGTATTTACACGATACGAAAAAGACGGTCTTGAATCAATGAAAATGCAGTTAAAACAACTAGATCCTGTTTTTTACGATCAAGTTGACCTAAAAAATGCAAAACGGGTGATTCATGCTGTGGAAATTTGCTTGATGACAGGTAAGCCTTATTCTGAATTACGAACCAATTCGAAAAAGAAAAGGGACTTTAAGATTGTTAAGATTGGTTTGAATAGAGATCGTACGGAATTATACTCAAGAATCAACACAAGAGTAGATCAAATGATTGAAGAAGGACTCATTGAAGAAGCTAAGGCTATTTTTGAGTTCCGACATTACAATTCATTAAACACAGTTGGATACAAGGAACTATTTGAACATTTCGATGGTAATATCAGCCTAGAAAAAGCAATTGAATTGATCAAACGTAACTCCCGAAGATATGCCAAGCGTCAACTCTCTTGGTTTCGTAGAGATGAAGAAATTGAATGGTTTCATCCTGATCAAGAAAAAGAAGTACTTCAATACATCGAAGATAAAATCAAAAAAGAGGCCTAAAGCCTCTTTTTTTTATTCTATATATCTATTAAACTATTCATAAAATCCTTTTCCAAAAACACCAAACTCATCTTTTCCGAGAATCTTGTGTTTCCACACTGCATCCATAAAACCTATTCCATAAGCAAACAGCTGAACAAAACTTGCCAGTAAAGCTAAAAAACCAACTTTAAAAGATTTGCTTTTGCTAATGGCATCAGCCAAAACAAGAACTGCATAAAGCAAGACTGGAAATGCAAATACTCGATGAATTAAAGTTCCTAAAACCAAAGCTCCTATGCTTCCCAATGTAAATAAGGATGGAAATAAGAAGAAAACTTTAAAGGTTTCTGGATAATGCTTTGAGATGATATAGCGGGTTTTTCCAAAACCAAAAACTTGCTTGTAGAATTTTTTGAAGGAAACTCTCCGTTTGTGAAACACATAGGCATTTTGAACCAAGCGAGTTTCAAATCCGCGCTTAAGCACTTCAATGGCAAAAACCATATCCTCACCTGGATGCATTGTGGTTACTGGAAATCCACCAGTATTTTCGTAAACCGCTTTTGAAAAACCAAGATTAAAACTACGTGGATGGAATTTATGAACTTGTTTCTTTCCTCCTCGAATTCCTCCGGTTGTAAAAAAAGAAGTCATTGCATAAGAAACTGCTGTCTGAAAATTAGAAAAATCATCCATTGCTCCATCTGGGCCACCATAACAATCAACAAAATTATTTGTTAATTCCTTATGGATGGTTTCCATATAATGAGATGGAAGAATGCAATCAGAATCAAAGAACAGAAAATAATTTCCTTTTGCTCTGGCTAATCCATAATTACGACCAATACTAGGTCCTTCGTTCTCTTTATAGTGATAGGATATTGAAATTTTATCGCGGTAAGCATTGCACAGATCTTCGCTTTTCACTTGCGATCCATCTTCCACTACAACCAATTCAAAATCAGTAAAAGTTTGTGCACTTAAACTATCAAGCAATTCTTTCATTTCATCCGGTCGATTGTAAACTGGGATGATAACGGATAGCTTAATTTCCTCTTTCATTCTTATTTTTTTTGATTGAAATAAAAGATCTCATTCATAGGCAAGCGATACTTTTCTGCCAAAGCTTGAGATATCTCCTTGGCATAATGAATTGGCGTTACGTCAAATCCTACTTTTGAAAGGCGATCTGCATAATCCAATCCATACAAACGAACATGATCTTTTTGCCTGTATAATCTTTCTCTTTCTTTAGGATCAGTCACATTAGGATCTTCCTCTGTTTTAGGATTATCTGTATCCATAGGAACTTGTAAAATCGCAAAACCATTAGGCTTTAAAACACGATAAATCTCACTCATCGCTTTATGATCATCCGTTACATGTTCCAATACATGATTGCAAATAAGTACATCGTACGATTCATCTTCAAATGGTATTTCTTGCACATCGAAATGTACATCTGCTATTGGAGACTCTAAATCTGCCGTTGTATAATCTAAATTAGAAAGCTTTCTAAATCTCTTATAAAAACACTGTTCTGGAGCTATGTGCAATACATTTAATTCTTTGGTAAAGAATTCTGTTTTTTCATTTAAATACAACCACATTAACCTGTGACGCTCCAATGAAAGGCACTTAGGACAAAGGGCATTGTCGCGACCTGTCTCTTTTGTATAACCATAAGGAAGAAACTTTCTGAATGTTCCTTCACACACAGGACATTTCACCTTATTACCAATTAGAAATACAGCAACAATTCGGTTGATTAATAAACTCATCCGTATCAGAACGGGACGAGGAAAAATTTGCAAAAGAATTCTTATTAAACTTTTTATCATGAGAAATGGTATGCTGTTATCAGATTTCTTTTTCTATTTGATATGTATTTCGCTCAGAAGAACTTCGACTCACCAATTCAGCTATAAATCCAGTCAGGAATAATTGTGTTCCAATTACCATTGTAGCCAAGGCAATAAAAAAGTAAGGACTATCAGTCACCAAAGGTGCCATTTCACCTTTACTCATGCTGTAAATCTTTTGGAATCCAATCCATGCAGAAGCAAAGAAACCAACCAAAAACATTAAGGTTCCCAACAATCCAAAAAAGTGCATTGGCTTTTTACCAAATTTACTGATAAAGGTAATGGATAGTAAATCTAGAAATCCATTAATAAATCTGCTTAATCCAAATTTGGTAACACCATACTTTCGTTCTTGATGCTGAACCACTTTCTCTGTGATTTTAACGAAACCAGCTTCTTTAGCTAAAATTGGGATGTATCGATGCATTTCTCCATACACTTCAACACTCTTCACAACCTTATTTTTATAAGCCTTTAAACCGCAATTAAAATCATGCAATTTAATACCCGACATCGCTCTTGCCGTTCTATTGAAAAATTTACTTGGTATCGTTTTAGAGATTGGATCGTAACGCTTTTGTTTCCAACCTGAAACCAAATCAAATCCATCCTCTTTTATCATGCGATACAGTTCAGGAATCTCATCTGGTGAATCCTGAAGATCAGCATCCATTGTAATAACCACATCGCCATTAACAATTTCAAAACCACTAAAAAGGGCTGCAGATTTCCCGTAATTTCGGCGAAACTTAATTCCTCGAACGGTAGAATATTTAGTTCGTAGTTGTTCTATTACTTCCCATGAAGTATCCTTACTCCCATCATCAACCAATACAACTTCATAACTAAAATCATTCTTTAGCATTACGCGGTCAATCCAGGCAACCAATTCTGGAAGTGATTCCTCCTCATTAAATAAAGGCACTACAACTGAGATATCCATATCTTGAATTTACTATTTATTCGATTCGTTAAATTTATCAATAGACTTCTTATTAAGCAAATTTCCTTTTGGTTTAAAGAAAAATGCCAAAATAAGGGCAAATAATAGTCCTGACAAAGCTTTACTAAACCATTGTCCGAAAGCAAACATTCCAGGAGTAATCTGCTTATACATACTCATTAACAAATCAATATCTTTATCTTTGTATCCTGCCTCATTCAACCCTTTTTCCAAAAAAACAATTGCTTCATTAATAATTGAAGAATCATAATAGCTAGTTAATACATAGATGAAAATAGAATAAAACAAGGATGCAAAGCCAATAATTAAGATGCCAACGCTAAAAGCCAGTCCATAATTAATAATCCCATTCAATTCATCATCTCTATATTTACGTACCCCAAGAAATATTCCTGAAGCAATTAAAAAATGATTTATCGATCGAAGTTGAGGATCAAAATTAATCGACATTTCTTTAAAATAAAAAACAAGTGCTGCTAAAATAAGCACTCCTCCCACAAGCGCACCAAATAAAAAGGAGTGCTTTATCATTGAATTTTTATAATTCTGCATGTTTATCTATTCTGTTTTTCGAGCACAAAGATATCCGTTTTTACAAGAATGCGAACCTGTGTCTGGCTTATTTCTGCAATCTCTTTCATTCAAAACATCAGAGCCAACATCAATTTCGAAAAAAAATATTTTTTTTTCGAAAAATTATTTATCTGAGAATAAAACCATTGGCCTATTTTGAGTAAAAAATAAGACAAGAAGTTTGTGAAAATGTTTGCGAGGCAACAAGATTTTTCTACTTTTGTCGTCGGGTAAGCACTATGCGACTCGCTCCTACTGAATCCCCCCAGGGTCGGAAGGCAGCAAGGGTAGGTGGTCGAAGCAGTGCGACGTAGTTGTTTACCCACTTTTTACTTTTTTAAAAAGTAAAAATTTGCCGATGTAGCTCAGCTGGCTAGAGCAGCTGATTTGTAATCAGCAGGTCGTGGGTTCGAGTCCCTCCACCGGCTCCATCAATAACTAAAAGAAAGCTTTCGGGCTTTCTTTCGTTCTTTAAAAAGTTTTAAAAGGTTAAACCCTTTTTTATAGTAACAAAATGCCGATGTAGCTCAGCTGGCTAGAGCAGCTGATTTGTAATCAGCAGGTCGTGGGTTCGAGTCCCTCCACCGGCTCCATTTTGAAGATTTATTCTTCTTATTTTGTTACTGCCGTTGTAGCTCAGGGGTAGAGCGTTTCCTTGGTAAGGAAGAGGTCATGAGTTCAATTCTCATCAATGGCTCAAGATTTCACCAAAGGCGCTTATCTCGATGCATATCAAGAGGCAAACAATCAATTTATTTTGATTGCAGTAGTGAAAGTTTAACAAGCCGATGTAGCTCAGCTGGCTAGAGCAGCTGATTTGTAATCAGCAGGTCGTGGGTTCGAGTCCCTCCATCGGCTCTTTTTTTTTTTAAAATCCCCCCACCAACTTCATATTATCGAATCTCTCTGATACGAATGTATTTTCGTGTCTCTATGTTTAAATTTCATGAGTTAAATGAAATGTGCCCTTTGTTCATCAAAAGAATTTAGTGTATTTTCGTTTTCAACTCTAATAACAAACTAAAAATCGTAGAATGAAGTTTTTTATCGACACAGCAAATCTTGATCAGATTAAAGAAGCCCAGGACTTAGGCATTCTTGACGGCGTAACTACTAATCCATCACTTATGGCTAAGGAAGGGATTAAAGGAGCAGAAAACATCAAAAAACACTATGTTGATATTTGCGAAATTGTAGATGGCGATGTAAGTGCTGAGGTTATTGCAACCGATTTTGATGGCATGATCTCTGAAGGTTTAGAATTAGCCGCTCTTCACAACCAAATTGTGGTTAAAGTTCCATGTACTAAAAATGGTATTAAAGCAGTAAAATATTTAAGTACTAAAGGCATTAGAACCAATTGTACTTTAATTTTCTCTGTAGGACAAGCACTTTTAGCTGCCAAAGCGGGTGCAACTTACGTATCTCCATTCGTAGGGCGTTTAGATGATATCTGTACTGATGGTATTGATTTAATTCGCCAAATTGTTGATATGAATAGCTATTATGGATTTGAAACACAAGTATTAGCTGCATCAGTGCGTCACACAATGCATATGGTACAATGTATCGAAGCAGGAGCAGATGTTACAACAAGTCCGTTAAATGCTATTACTGGCCTACTTAATCACCCATTAACTGACAAAGGATTAGCTCAGTTTCTTGCAGATTACAATAAGCTTAATGGCTAATAAACGATAGAATTAGAAAAGGAGTACGCATGTACTCCTTTTTTTTGTGCCTTATTTCAAACAGACCCTACTTCACATTCCAAGGAACGAAAATAAATAAGCCTCTGAAGATTAGCTTTTTCAAAGAATCTTCTATCTTTAACCTCCGTAATAACCCAAAACCACTACAAATGCTCTTAAAATTGTACCCTGACAACCCTAATCACAGGGAATTTAGGCAAATAGTAGATATTTTAAAGGACGGCGGCATTATCATTTACCCAACTGATACTGTGTATGCTATAGGTTGTGACATTACCAATAACAAAGCTATTCAAAGAATCGCTAAACTGAAAGGAACAACAACAGAGAAAGGTAATTTTTCATTAATCTGTAGCAGTCTAAGTAATTTAGCTGAATATGCTAGAGTTGATAATACTACTTTTAAAATGATGAAGAAAAACCTTCCTGGCGCCTTCACATTTATTCTCCCTGCAAGTAGTAGCGTTCCCAAATTATTTAAGAGCAAAAAGAAAGCAGTTGGAATTCGCGTTCCTGATCACTACATCCCTTTGCGAATTGTTGAAGAATTAGGAAACCCTATTATGACTACATCTATTAACGATCCTGATGAAGTGATCGAATATACAACAGATCCAGAATTAATTCAGGAAAAATACAGCAAGTATGTTGATTTGATTATTGATGGTGGGTTTGGAAACAATACAGCCTCCACAATTATTGACTGTACCAATGACTCTTTTGAAATCATCAGACCTGGTATTGGAGAATTAATGCAGTAATTTATTGACAAAAATAAATGCCACCAATAATTAACATTGATGACATTTTATATAAAGGTTGAGTTTTGCTATGCTACTTTTCTTACGGATTTAAGTAAACTCACTCGAAGCAATATATGTCCATCTGGCTTATTTCCGATTAATTCTGGTCTAAAACCTGCTTCTTCCAATTCTGATCTTACAATACCAACTAACTCAGGACTTGCATTATTAAAATGATGAGTTGCAACTACATTTCCTTTGTTAAACTTCTTCTGAAACTTCTCCAAAATCTTACCTGATTTCTTCTTGAATTTTAAAACCTTATTTTCAATAAATTGACTGAATTGTAATCTTTTCTTCATGCATATTATTAACAAATAATGCTGAAGATGAAATTATTTACTACCAAGTGTGAACCATTTAGGCATGTAAACTGTTTAATAAATATATAAATTGATTAAACAATTTAAAAATTGATCTTTTAACATTTTTTTGATTTGCTCATGGTAATTATCATATTCATTATCGCTCATTGGTACGCTAGCTTGTTCTTTCAGACAATTTTCCTGCATCGTTATGCAGCTCATTCTATGTTTGAAATGAACAGGTTCTGGGAACGAACTTTTTTCATTGGAACGTGGATTTTTCAAGGTACTTCTTATTTAAATCCGTTTGCGTATGCTTATATGCACAGAATGCATCACATGCACACAGAACAAGCAAATGATCCGCATTCTCCTAATCATTCGTCTAACATTTTCAAATTTATGCTGAGTACTTATCGCTACTATTCATTGGTGAAAAATAAAGAGATAACACTTCAAAATGGTGTAAATAAGAATATACCAAGATGGATCGCTTTTGAGAAAATTTCAGAATCGTGGGTTTCAAGAATTTTATGGGCTAGTGTCTATATCTTAATCTATCTACTTTATGCACCAAACATATATTGGTTTGCTATGCTCCCGCTCCATTTTTTTATGAGTCCTATACATGGTGCTATCATCAACTGGTTCTCACATAAAATTGGGTATCGAAATTTCAAACAGAACAACGATTCAACAAATCTATTCCCTATTGAAATTCTATTGGGAGGAGAAGCCTTGCACAACAATCACCATGCAAAACCATGGAAAGCAAATTTTGCAAGTAAATGGTATGAATTCGATCCTTCCTTTTTTGCTATGAAAATATTACACTCATTTAGAATCATAAAATTGAACCAGAATTCATTAAACAAATAAAACACAATTGCTATGTGGTATATTAATATCGTTGAAAAGGGCTTGATTCCCGATTCATTAATCAGAATCAAAATAAGAGGATTGTTAAAGCAACGGCTGCAAAATGAGCGAAAACAATTCAATATCAATAAATTAGTTGATGAATTAAAAGAGAGTCCAATCGCAATCAATACCAATGCAGCCAACGAGCAACATTATGAATTACCTGCAGGCTTTTTCGAGAAAGTTCTGGGACGGTATTTAAAATATTCCTGTGGATTTTGGGACGAGAGTACAAACGATTTGGATGAAGCTGAGAAAAAAATGCTTAAAAAGACAATTGAAAGAGCTGAAATTCAAGATGGACATGACATTCTCGAATTGGGATGTGGTTGGGGATCTCTTAGCTTGTATATGGCACAAAAATTTCCAAATTCGCACATTACAGCGGTTTCCAATTCTCATTCTCAGCGAGAATACATCCAAGCCAAAGCACTTGGTATGAGAATTACCAACCTACACATCATTACTGCTGACATGAATAATTTCAATATAAATGAAAAATTTGATAGAGTTATTTCTGTTGAAATGTTCGAGCACATGAGAAATTACCAAGAACTTTTACTTCGAATTAATGGATTTTTAAAGCTAACCGGTAAACTTTTTGTTCATGTTTTCTCGCACAAAGAGTTGACATACAAATTTGAAATTCAGGATTCGAGCGATTGGATGTCAAAATACTTTTTCACGGGAGGAATCATGCCGGGAGAAAATCTCTTCTCGCACTTTCAAGAACACTTAACCATCGAAAAAAGATGGCATATGAACGGAACTCATTATGAGAAAACAGCAGAAGCATGGTTGCAAAAAATGGATGAACAAAAAACCGAAATCATGCCAATATTCAAAGAAACTTACGGTACCAATCAGGCTGTTCGCTGGTGGGTTTATTGGAGGATCTTCTTTATGGCTTGTTCCGAATTATGGGGATATCGACAAGGTGAAGAATGGAGCATAAGCCATTACCTTTTCAGTAAAAGAAATCCCAATTAAAATCAATTAAATTCTAAGAAGATGAAAAAGCTCTTATTCATTATTATTCTCTTCTCTTTTTACGGTTTTCGTTCGGGAACCGAAAATCGAGTTTACGAAGGCATTGCAATGGATAAAAATTCATTGGAATTCATCTACAAAGAGGTGCATCAGGAGATATTTAGAGAAGGTAAACATTTAGAAACACAAACCTCATTTGTTGGAGAAAATGGATCTGAGTTTGCTCATAGAGAGCTTGATTTTAGGAATTCTTTTCAAAAACCGAATTACCTTTTGATGGATGAACGAAGCGGATTACTTGAAGAGGTCATTCATTTGGGAGCCAATCAATTCGGTATTCGCTATCAGAAAAATTACAATTCGAAGCTAAAAGAAAAAAGTATATATGTACCCGAACCAGCCGTTGTCGATGGAGGTTTTAATTACTACATCAAAAACAACTGGAATAAACTTATGGCAGAAGAAAAATTAGTTTTCAACTTTCTTTCTGTTGCCTTTCAGGATTATTTTACCTTCAGAATATATAAAGTAAATGAACAAACCAACAATCCAAACATAGTGGTACTTCGAATGGAATGCCAAAAACTATTTCTTCGTGTACTTATGAATCCCATTTACGTTCATTACGATCTACAAAGCAAACGAATTAGTAAATACGAAGGCATTTCTAACATTCGAGATCAGGAAGGACACAGCTATAAAGCTTTACTAAACTATCCGGAACTAGGCCCTTAAATCTAAAAAATTGATCTTATGGACTTCAAAAAACAACGACTTGCAATCATAGGTACTGGAATTGCAGGAATGGGTTCAGCTCATTTGCTTCAGCACAGCTATGACATTGAACTGTTCGAAAAAAACAATTACGTTGGTGGACACACCAATACGGTTTATGTTGAAGAGGATGGCCAACAAATTCCCATTGATACAGGCTTTATGGTTTTCAACAAACAAACCTATCCAAACTTGATTAATCTGTTCAATCAACTAAAGGTACCTATTAAAAAAACCAGCATGAGTTTTAGTGTTCAGCACAAAAGCAGCCAGTTGGAATATTGCGGTTCGGGTTTTTCAGGCCTTTTCGCCCAACGCAAAAACATCTTCAATGCTCAATTCATTAAAATGTTATTAGAGATCAATCGATTCAACAAAGAGAGTTTACAGGATCTTGTAAATGGCAATCTCGAAGACCTAACGATACAAGAATATATTCAGCAAAAGAAGCTGGGAAAAGAATTTACCGACAAATATCTTATTCCCATGAGCTCGGCAATTTGGTCTACACCTCCTGATGTGAGTTTAAAATTTCCAATCAAAGGACTTGTGCATTTCTTCCGTAACCATGGTATGTTGGGTGTAGATTCCCATTTTCAATGGTATACAGTAGAAGGTGGAAGCGAAAGCTACAAACAATTACTTATTGAACCCTTTCGGGATAAAATACATTTGAATTCGGCCATAAAAGAAATTCTTACTGTAGAAGAGCAAGTGAAAATAACAACTAATGCAGGTAAAGAGCATTGGTTCGACAAGGTGATTGTTGCTGCACATGCAGATGAAGCTCTTTCTATGCTTGTCAACCCGAACAAGCTACAAAAGAAACTTTTATCTCAATTCTGCTATCAGAAAAATAGAGCTGTTTTGCATTCTGATTGTTCGGTTATGCCAAAAAACAAAAAGGTGTGGTCGAGTTGGAATTATCTGATGGACGATCGTTCAGGAAACATAAAAACCAGCACGATTTACAATATGAATTCTCTACAAAATGTATCCGAAAAGCAAAATTATTTTGTCTCCATTAACCCAATTGAATTGGAGCTTAAAAAGATTCACCAAAGCATTCCTTACGATCATCCAATTTTTACGGTGGAAGCAATGAAAGCACAAGAACGTTTACCTGAATTGAATCATGAGGGCCCAATCTATTTCTGCGGAAGTTATTTCAAATATGGCTTTCATGAAGACGCTTACAGTTCGGCAGTAGAACTAGCCAAAACAATCTTAAAAACAGAGCATCAAAAAAAGATACAACAAAAAGCAGGATGACTAAAAAAGAAGAACATATCATCAATTCAAGCCTATTCGAATGCGAGGTATTTCATTCCCGAATGGAAAAGGTTCATCGATCATTTCGATACAAGACCTTTCTGTTCTGTATCGACTTGGATGAACTGCCAGTTCTTTCCAAAACGCTGTGGTTTGTGAGTCACAACCGATTTAATTATTTCAATTTCCGCGATAAAGATCATTTACAGCTTACAAAATCAGGAGAAGCCAGAAGTGTTCGTTTCGAGGTAGAACAATTTTTGCAGAAACAAGGTATTCATCAGCATCCTTCAAAAATAATTCTACTAACCAACTTATGCACTTTGGGTTACCAATTCAATCCTGTTTCTTTTTACTATTGTTTTGATGAAGAAAACAATACATTGGGAAGTATTGCTGAAGTAAACAATACCTACGGGGAAATGAAATTATTCTATTTGGGAAAAGAAAACTATAGCGACGGAAAATTTACTGATCGAAAGAAGAAGCACTTTTACGTTTCTCCTTTTATCCAACACGATGTCGATTTCGATTTTGAACTCAGCATACCCGAAAAGGTATTTTTCAACAAAATTGATGACTATAAAGATGGGAATCGAATTTTCACAGCTTCTCTTCGAGGTAAACAATTAGCACTTAACAACCGAAATGTAATCCGTTTCATGCTTCGTTTTCCTATCATCACCTTACAAGTTATCTTTCTGATTCACTATCAAGCCTTGAAACTTTACCTTAAAGGGATTCCCTATTTACGAAAAAATGAACATTTAGATTTACAACGAGATCGATTAAAAAAATACGAAGAAAAAAACAAGCTCACAGATAAAAATCTCTCATCATGGAAAACACAATAGCAATAAGACAAAACACAGGATTTCAGGAAAAAATATTTCTGAATTTGCTTCAAAAGATGGACAGAGAATCAATTGAAGTTTGTCTTCCAAATCAAAATATATTCCGCCTTGGTTCAGCGAATGCAAAAATAAAAGCCGACATTAGAATTCTATCATCGAAATTTTACAAGCAGCTTTTCTTTTATGGAGATATCGGATTTGGAGAAGCTTACGAACAAGGTTTGTGGGAAACATCCGACATCACAAAATTGATTTCCTGGATTCTGGCAAACATCGATAATACGCCAAATATATCGGGAAGTAAAATTAAAACCGGAGCCTTTAATCTTTTTAAATGGCTTAACAAAATGAGCCACAGTTTTCGGGATAACACGCTGTCCGGATCGAAAAAAAACATTGCTGCTCATTACGATTTAAGCAATGATTTTTACTCCCTTTGGCTAGATAAAAGCATGACTTACTCAGCCGCCTATTTCATAAATGAAGAAACATCGCTATATGAAGCACAACAAATGAAATACCAAAAACTGGCAGAGAAAATGAAACTTACTAATGGTGATCGAGTACTTGAGATAGGCTGCGGCTGGGGAGGAATGGCCATTTTTATGGCAGAGCACTTCTCTGTTCATGTAACAGCAATTACCATTTCGAAAGAACAATATACATATGCTAAACAGCGTGTTAAAAATGCGGGATTGGAAGATCGAATTAGTATTCTATTTAAAGATTACAGATTAGTGAATGGCAAGTTTGATAAAATCGTTTCGATTGAAATGTTGGAAGCGGTTGGATACAAATTCTACAAACCATTCTTCTCAAAAGTAAATAACCTACTCGCAAAAGACGGTTTGTTAGCCATACAAGTTATTACTTGTCCCGATTCACGTTTTAAAGAAATGAAAAAAGGGGTTGACTGGATTCAAAAACATATCTTCCCTGGCTCTTTATTACCATCAGTATCTGCCTTGCACAGTGCAATGAATCAGAGTTCAGATTTAACACCTATTCACTTGGAAGACATGGGAAAACATTACGCGAAAACCTTGCGGATGTGGCGCGATTCATTCAATAAAAAAGAAAAAAAGGTCAATGAACTTGGCTTCAACAATTTATTTATCAGAAGATGGAATTACTATCTTTCTTATTGCGAAGCAGCCTTTGATATGCGTAATATCAATGTAATGCAGTTACTTTATTCACGACCAAATAATATTAAGTACTAAACTATAAAATAAAAACTCATGTTTGGATTATTCAAAAAGAAAACAAAAACGGAAATTCTACAGAAAAAATACAAATCGTTATTGAAAGAATGGCATAATTTATCGAAGATAAATCGTTCGGAAAGCGATCTGAAATATGCACAAGCACAAGAGATATTGCAAGAAATCGAGTCTCTTCAAAACAAATAATATGGCATTTTTTAATTGATCATCTGATTAATATACATCAAGTACCCTAGATAGAAATTCCAAGAATGCAGAAGCAGATGCATATTAAAATTAGCGGCATTATTTACCTAATATATAGGATCTTTATAGACTGATAGTTAATTAGTTGGCAATACGATATCATTACTAATAAGAAATCTTAAGGTAAGCTTTTCGATTAAGTTAAGAATGGTATGATATGGAAAACCAATATATCTCTATTAGAATACACAACTCAATAAAGGCCATTTATCGTCGTATTTTACGTGAGGACACAGATTAGTATTGAAAATAAGTCAAAATATCATCCTGTTGTTTGAGGATTATACTAGAATACTGCTGACTTGCGTGAGGAATTACAATAAAAATCCCAACACGCAGGGACAAATGAAAACTTACGAATGTAAATTAGTGTTTCCAGAAAGAAGGAGAAAATAAAATTAAGACAGTAAACAACTCTAATCGACCTAATAACATTAAGAATGACAAGAACCATTTTGCCAGATCAGGCAAATCATGAAAATTTTCCATTGGTCCGATTTCCCCAAATCCAGGACCAATATTCCCTAGCGTTGTAGCTACAGCACTAAAAGCAGAATAAATATCTGGAGTCCAAAGAGACATAAGAATGGATGAAATCATGAAAATAAGAATATAAAAAACAAAGAAGGCCAAGATATTAGTTACCGTTCTTTGATCGACAACATGTCGATTGTATCGAATTGGAATAACTGCATTTGGATGCACCAAACGCTTTAATTCATAAAAACTATTCTTAAACAAAAGCAGTATTCGCACAACCTTTACTCCACCACCTGTTGAACCTGCCGAACCTCCAACAAAAAACAATACGAAGACTAACATCCCTAAAAATGGAGTCCAAAGCAGGTAATCTACCGTTGCATATCCTGTTGTTGTTATAATTGAAACAACTGTAAATAAGCTATCCCGAAAAGCTTGTTCTCCCGCAATATTTCCAGATGCTAACAAGCCCAAGGTTATCATTATTGAAAAAAGAAATACTACAATCGTATAAAAACGAAATTCCTCATCCTTAAACACTTTGGTCATTTTACCAGTAATCAATGCATAAGACAAAGTAAAGTTCGTTCCCGCCACAAACATGAAAAAGATGATAACATATTGTAGATATGGTGATGTGAAAAATCCTACACTAGCCTGTTTCGTAGAATAACCTCCCGTAGCCATTGTTGTTAACGAATGATTCACCGCATCGAAAAAGCTCATTCCACCAAAATAGAGCATTATTGTTTCTATTAAGGTGAATAACATATATAAACCCCAAAGGTTTCTTGCAGTCTCTTTAATTCGTGGTGTTAATTTATCTGGTGCTGGCCCTGGGACTTCAGCCACAAATAATTCACGGCCTCCAATTCCTAAGGTTGGAAGTATGGCAAGGAACATTACAATAATCCCCATTCCACCCATCCATTGGGTTAATGAACGCCAAAACAAAATTCCATGTGGCAGTTCTTCAATATTATTAAGAATGGAAGAACCTGTTGTGGTAAAACCAGACATGGTTTCGAAAAACGCATTTGTTACTGAAGGAATAGCACCACTAAACAGGTAAGGTAAACATCCAAATATGGAAAAAACCACCCATACCAGACTTACAATAATATAGCCCTCTCTCTTGCCCAGATCCTTTGCAACCCCTTTTGAAATTAGGTAGCTAAATGCTCCAACGCCAAAAGTTATTAAGCCTGATTTTAGAAAGGCCATGCTATCTGGCTCCTTATAAAATAATGCTATAAGTAGAGAAAGAAATAGAAAGAAGCTTTCCCCGACTAGAAGTTTCCCCAGAATATTTAAAATAACTTTATACTTGACCACTTTTTTTTTGGGTTGAGAGTTCGCCTAAAGATATTACTCTAAGCTGTTAAAAAAAACTAAGTCTATTGATTCTTCCAAAAAGACGGCGTAAAAATAATTAAAAAGGTGAATAACTCTAGTCGACCAAGCAACATTAAAAAAGAAAGAATCCATTTGCCCGAATCGGGAACTAGCGAAAAATTATTCATAGGCCCAACCATTCCTAAACCAGGTCCAATTCCACCCATTGTTGTAGCGACTGCTCCCATTGCTGATACAAAATCTAATCCGACCAGAGACATCGCAAAACACCCAATAAAAAACAGCATAAAATATAGTATTAAGAATGCCAGAATTTTAGAAATTATACTTTGAGAAACCGCTTCGTTATTGTAACGAACTGGAAGGACTGCAGACGGATGAATCATCCGTTTAAATTCAAGTATACTATTTTTAAAAAGGAGTAAATGACGAAGAATTTTAACACCCCCTGAAGTTGATCCAACACATGCACCTGTAAACATTAAGCCGAATATCAGAAATAACAAATAAGGATGCCATAAGGTATAATCGGCACTTACAAAACCTGTACTTGTAATGATCGAAACAACTTGAAACAATGCGTCTCGAAAAGATTTCTCAAAGGTTCCATGATCGAGATACACCAAAGTTATTGTAATGATGGAAGCTACCAATAAAATTAGACCAACATATACTCTAAACTCAACATTGCTCCAGATTTTTTTAAATCGCCCTTTTATAGCAAAATAATGAAGTGTAAAATTAGTACCTGCTAAAAACATAAAAACAATCAGTACATATTGAATGTATGGAGAATAATTAGCAACACTCGCATTTTTAGTGGAAAATCCTCCTGAAGCTAAGGTTCCAAATGAATGACAGATTGCATCGAACCAATCCATCTCTCCTAAGACCAGAAATATTGTCTCTAAGGCTACCAAAAGCATGTAAATGCCCCATAACCTTTGTGCTGTCTCCTTAATTCTTGGATGTAATTTATCTGTAGTAATTCCTGCTGCTTCAGCACTGAACAAAGACATGACACCAAACCCAAATATTGGTAGTATCGCAACAGTTAAAACCAAAATCCCCATTCCTCCCAACAAATGGGTTAAAGAACGCCAAAATAAAATACCATGTGGTAAAGCTTCAATATCATTAATTATTGATGCTCCAGTTGTCGTAAATCCCGATATTGTTTCAAAAAAAGCATCGGTAAAACCATTGATATATCCACCAAGTAAAAATGGCAATGCTCCAAATATGGAAAATACAACCCAAACTAAACTGACCACAAGAAAGGCTTCTCGCTTGCCAACCTCACGACTACAACGACATGTAAATAAATATATTACACCTCCAAAAGCCAAGCTAATAGCTGCTGATTGTACAAAAGCATTAAAATCCCCATCGCCATAAAATAAGGCCACTGCCGAACTAACAAGTAGAAAAAAGCTTTCCACAATCATTAGTACCGACATTACGTAAAAAACAAACTTCCAGTTAAACATTACAAAGCAGGTTCAATTACAGTATTGTCAATTCAAAAAAAAATATTGTTTCAATAAAAAGGCTAGAAAAAAAAACCGAACTCTACGAATTCGGTTTTCTGTATTTTATTTAAATAACTTTTCTACTTTTTTAATTGCTGAAGGCATTGTGAAGATTACCACTTTATCCTCAGCCATAATTCTTGTATCGCCTGCAGCAATGATACCTTCCTCTCCTCTAATAATGCCACCAATATTGGCATCTTCAGGGAAATCAATATTCATTAGATCATCTCGAGTAATTTTCGAATTTGGTTTAGCAACCAATTCTACTACCTCAGCATCCGATACGGTTAACCATTTACAGTGCTGCACATCTGCATCCATTGTAAATCGATAAATATAACTTGCAGCTAATAATTTCTTATTGATCATGGTTCCCACACCAATATTATCAGCTAAATCGATATAATCGATATTCTCGACCTCGGCTATGGTTCTCTTTACGCCCATTTTTTTAGCCAATAGACAAGCTAAGATATTAGTTTCAGAGTTACCTGTAACAGCAACAAAAGCATCCATCTTATGAATTCCCTCTTCTTTAAGCAATTCTTTATCTCGACCGTCACCATTAATTACCAAAGCATCTTGTAGTCTATCCGCAAGCTTAAGACTTTTTTCCTTATCGATCTCCAATAATTTCAAATTCATTTTCTTGCCTAACTCCATAGCGGTTTTCTGTCCAATTCTACTACCACCAAGAATCATTGCATTTTTGATTTCATACTTTTGTTTTCCTGTTAAAAGCATGACTTTCTCCATAATCTCAGGCTTGCTTACAACAAAAACCAGATCACCTCGGGAAAAGCGATTATGACCTCTTGGGATAATGGTTGTGTCACCTCGTTTTATTGCAACAGCTCTAAAATCTAAATTTTTAGTCATTTCAGCAACTTCGACCATTGTTTTATCCATGATCTCAGACTTACTACTGATCTTTATTCCATATAGTAATAACTTACCACCTGAGAATTCATAGATCTGTCGAGTACCTGAACGTGATAAATAACTGATTACTTCCTTAGCTGCTAATCGTTCAGGATAAATTAGTTCATCAATCCCCAAACTACGCAGATATTCTCTGTTTTCTGGTATTAGATACTCTTGATTATCAATCCTTGCAATTGTTTTAATGGCACCTAATTTTTTTGCCAAAATTGTAGACGTGATATTCGTCTCTTCCGATTGAGTAACTGCAATAAATAAATCTGCTTTTTTTACTTGCGCTTCTTTTAGGTCGTTTAGCGAAGAACTAGAACCTACAATCGTTAATAAATCCAGATGGGAATCAATCTCCTTCAACTTCTCTTCATCACTATCAAGCAATATAATATCATGATCCTGATGACTCAGCATTTTAGCCAAATGAGTACCAACAGCTCCCGCTCCAGCAATTACAATCTTCATAACTTTAATCCGTTAACAATTAAATGGAATTTCAAGCGGCAAATTAACACATTATCAATCAAAATAAGGTGCTAATTGCTGAAAAATATTAAAAGACCAAGCTCTCTAAATTACCAAAAGGAATTAATAAAACAAAGATATCAAGCGAAAGCTAATCATTTAGTGCCTAGCACAATTCTATTTTCTATAGCTGGTAAACACAAGCTCCATAAGTCTGAATATCAATAATATCATTTTTATCGATATTCTGATCAAGCAAAAACTTCCTCCTGTCTTTGGAATAGAGAGAGGCATCAAAAATCACTTGACAATTGGGCTGTTTTTTTGTTAAAATATTTTTCGTTTTCAATCCGCTTTTGCGATAAATGATAAAATCTGGATTTAGAGAGCTTACAATCTTGTCTATCGACTCTACTTTTTTACCAATAATTACAATTACTTTCCCTCCTATTATTCGAATATCTACAGGTTTTAGCTCTTCATATTTAACATCAACAATCCCTTTCCCTAATATATAAGGACCAATTATTCGATCCTTTTTATCCTTTGGTAATTCGGCATCTATAAGAAAAGTGGCTTTCTTGTCATTTATCATTCCAATGATACTATTCCTTTGCGAATTGAATACAATTAATTCAGCTTCCCCTTCTTTAAACAAAGCATATGTAGAAGGAATCTGAAGACAAATAACCAGCATTAAAAATGTATAAATTGCCTTTCTCTTCTTAAAAACCAAAAGACTAATTAACGAAAGAATTAATCCATAGATAAGCACTAGTTCCATTGAATTCATTGATAGGTTTTCAACTACAGATCCTGGCCAGTTTTGAATTTTAATGATAAGGTAATTCATCATCTCAACCACGTTTTGCAATAACCATCCTAAATACTTAGAGAGAATTTCTATTGGAGATAAAATGAGCAATATTGCTGAAAGGTAAATTAATACACCAGCCATTAATATTACGATATATCCAGAAATTAGAAAATAGGATGGAAATTGATGAAAGTAATAAATAGCCAATGGAAACGTTCCAACTTGGGCAGCTAAAGAAACACTTGTCAACTGCCATAATTTCTTTAAAATCACATTCTTTACTTGTAATAACTTATCAATTTTAGGTTGAAAGAAGACAATCCCAACTACAGCTAGATACGAAAATTGAAATCCTACTGTAAAAAGTAAAAAAGGATCTAATAGTAAAAGAAAAAATGCAGAAACAGCTAACGAATTATAAACACTTCCATTTCGTTTTAGCATTTCTCCAATAACAATAAAACTAAACATGCTAGCCGAGCGCATTACCGATGGAGACAAGCCTGTTAAAAATGCATACAACCAAAGTGTAATGAGCAAAACGAATCCTCTTAGTAAACTACCATATTTTAGTTTTGTTAGAAACCGCAATAAGAAGCTCATAATTAGGTAAATAATTCCGACATGCAAACCAGAAACGGCCAGTACGTGCATCGCGCCTGCATTTGCCCATGCTTTTTTCGTATCCGGATCGAGACTTGTTTTATATCCTAAGGTTAAGGCAGCAAGAATTTCAAAGCTTTCACCTTTAATTCCATTCTTCCGGTAGATTTCCAAAAGGTTATCTCTCCATTGGGCAGGAATTACACGAAAAGAAAAATCTGTATTCTTTCCAACCCTATTCCATGATAAAGAATCTACGTAAGATGTATATAAAATATGTTGAGTCTTCAAATAAGACGCGTAATCAAACTCATACGGATTACCCAAATTCTTTACTTGCCTGATGCTACTATTCAGCAAAAGCTGATCTCCCATTTGCAAACTTCTTACCTGCTTATCTTTTTGCAGGTAAAGCATTATTTTACTGCCCTCATTTTGCCAATCATTCCCTATATTCTGCTGTTTTACCTTAAAAACAACAGCATAACTATTCGCTTTTTCGACAGGCTGCTCTACAATATTTCCCAACAAACCAACGGAAGAATTATCAAAGTTCATTTGCATTGATGATTCGTCATCAAAATATCGTATACCACCAGCTCCAATACAAGTGAAAAAAACAAATACTCCAAATAAGGAACGGAGAGCATATGACTTTCGAAACTTTGCAACAAATGTAAAAATCATAATTCCCAATAAACCGACTAATACGAAGGAATAGTATAACATTTGAGGCAATGAAAATGCATGGGCAACTACAATTCCAATTATCAAAGGGAGTAAAAGGCGGAAAAATGGATTTTGACGTATAAACTCTCTAAAGATCATCAATAATATTATTTATTGTAAACTAAATTACAACATATCTGCCTAAAAAACAAAAGCCCTTGTTCAATGAACAAGGGCTTTTCTAACTAATGTACCGAATGCTTACGCATTCAATCGAAAATTATCTAAAACTAAATGCTATTCCACCAGTAATTGTATTGTATTCTTGAATGGTATAATCTCCAAATATTTTAAAGAAACCTAGGTTTAATCTGGTTCCAATAGTTGCTCGAATACCGCTTGCATCAAAATCAATAGAAACTGGATCAACTAAGGTACCAGCATCACCACTTAAGCCTGAATCTGTATCAGTATATTCTAATTCGTAAGTTCCTTTGATATTTACATCCATTTTTGCTGTATTGTAACCAAGAGCTCCATAAAACTCAATTAGCTTTAAGTTTGCTGATCCAATTACTTGAAATGTATATGCATTGGTAGCAAATTCCATCATTTGCCCACTTCCTTCGAAACCAGAATTTCCCTGAATATCATATTCAGCTGTTAGTTTTGTATATGCTAACAATGCTGATATCGAAATAGGCGTTTTATCGATTTTAAACATTTTACTTAAGTCCTTTTGAATACCAATACCAAACATGCCAACATCCAAATCATCCGTTCCTACCTTAGGTAAATATCGAACTTTTAAGTCGGCATCAATACCAGGAATACCAATACCTACCTGCAAAGTTGCAGATGGAACAGCATTCATTGGTAAGTCTTCCCCTATACCATCAGGAACACTGAATTCTGCAACATCAAAACTTCCACCACCAGCATCAATTCTGGCTAGCAAAGTTTCATTATTATTACCACCCATTAAAGTTTCGATTTGAGCAGAACTTGCGCCACTTTGTAAGCTGATATTATTATAATCACTGGCAACAAATTTAAACATCTCATCTTTACCAGGCACTTTTGCTAAATTGGCTACAAAAGTGATATCGAAGCCTAATTTTTTATGAGTACGAGCAGTTGAATACCACCCATTATTTAATCCATACATAAAACCCTTAGCAACTGGATTCACATAGTTTTTTGTCAATTTAGAAGCATCCTCAGTTCCTGCCAACAAGAATTGTTCAATATCTTGTCCCTTTCCTAAAAATGGAGCAACCAATATTAGTAGTAAAATAAGTTTTTTCATCATAAAGAGATTTAAATTAGATTTCAATCAACACCTGCTAGTACGCAGTTTTTTTCTTTTTGTTTAAGCAATTTGAAACAAAAACAAGTACAAGTCTCCCTTTTCAAATTTTGATTCGCATAGTATATTATCCGTGAGGGCATAAAAAAACCCTACCGAGATGGTAGGGTTTAGAATTTATTTAGCGAGTGTAAATCTATATTTTGCTTTAAATTTACCTTTCGAAATACCTGTTAATTTACCTTTCAACAACCTCTTTTTTAGTGGTGCACAATGATCTGTAAACATCACACCATCAAGATGATCGTATTCATGTTGTATCACTCTAGCAGCGAAACCGGAATATTCTTCTTGATGAAACACCCAATTTTCATCGTAATATTCAATCTTAATCGACTCAGGGCGAGTAACATCTTCATTCAATCCTGGAATACTTAAACAACCCTCCGACATAGCCCATTCATCGCCTGTTCTTTCAGTTATTTTAGCATTGATAAACATTTTCTTAAAACCTTCTAATTCTGGCTCATCTTCAGCAAAAGACGAACAATCAAGAACAAACATTCTTATTGAGCGTCCTACTTGAGGAGCTGCTAATCCAACTCCGTCGGCAAAATACATCGTTTGCCACATATCTGCCATAAACTTTTCCAAGTCTGGGTAATCCTTATCAATATCTTTGGCTACCTTTCTTAAAACAGGATGGCCATAAATGGTAATGGGTAAAATCATTCTTCTCAATCTCTAATTATCCGAATTCCAGGAAATCTAAAAAAGATTTCTTTTGGTCTCCATGTATGTTTGTAATATTATTGTAGCACTCACCTTATCAATCATGGCTTTATCTCTTCTTGCTTTCTTTTTCAAACCACCATCTATCATCGTTTGAAATGCAATTTTAGAGGTAAATCTTTCATCAACCAACTCAACCGGAATTTCAGGAAATTTATTCTTTAATTTTCCCAAAAATGGCTTCAAGTATTTTACAGATTCACTATCCTCATTATTTAATTGCTTTGGATATCCGACAACGAAGCACTCAACTGGTTCTGTTGCAATATATTTTTGCAGATAGTCTAAAACTTCCCTAGCTGGCACTGTATCCAAACCATTTGCAATTATCTGCAATGGATCCGTAACTGCTATGCCTACCCTTTTTCTTCCGTAATCAATTGCTAATATTCGTGCCAAATCTCTTATTTAAACTTATTTTGAATTGCAAAGATAAAATAAACTGTTTAAAATATTGTCTTTTCAACTCTTTATAAGTCGAAACGAATAGCAATAGAAGGCTTTAATCAAGTTTTATCGCTTAAAAAGACAAAGAATCTGAATATGTATGGAGGGATGTATTTTTGATTTTAGAACGAACTTACAATAAAAGAGTCTCAATTTCTTCTACCATTTCTTTTCGATCTAGAGTAAGAACACAAAAAGTATTGTAAACAGATATGAAACAATTCTTTTGAGAACCTAATTCCAATTTATTTGCTTTAAGTTCTTTTTCAATGCTTGATTTAAGCAATGGAGTCTCACAAATAAAATAAGGATCGATTTTCTGTTCGCCTTTGTGCACAATAAAAATACCTGGACGATCTTTTATTTCATCTAAGTTAGTGAATGGACCACGAAAAGAAAATCTTCCAATTTGAATTGACATTTTATTCTATTTTGGTGAATAAAAAAAATCAGGATTTATCCTGATTTTTTTCAAAGTAAGCATAATCTCATAAAATTTACCCATCCTAAAAGTTTTTTTAGAAAATTAAACCCAAATGAATAGATAAACGGTTGTATTCTTCTTTTAAATATTCTGTATCCTTAGTGTATGAATTTTCCCATTTATGCTTCATTTTCTGAAAACGGTAACCAATATTTAAAGTAAAACGATTATCTCCAATATTCCCTAAATTAAAACCAATTCCTGGATTTATTAATATTCCACCCACAGAGTTTACATCATCTTCTGAGTTGTGATAAAAATTTCTCCCAAATTGATTTTCCAATGCTATAGAATAACCAGATTGCAAATAAATAAACGGACTAATTCCATTTAATTTCGCTTGGTATTTTATTTCTCCAAAAACAGGCATGCTCCCACCATTCAAGGTTTCGTATCCAACACCTCCACCTGCGGATATTCCTGATTCAAAACGATAATTTCCAGAAACTAACATACTAAAAGGAGCATCATCTTCATTGCTTTTACCTCCAGCTAATACGCCCATTTTAATTTCATAGCGCATTCCTTTTAAAGGCTGAACAATTGTATCTCTATAATTCTTAGGCAATTTTCTTTTTTCGAAACGAATTTCGGCAATATCTTCCATATCAAATTTCCAAAAATTCTTATCCTGAGTTTCTATTTCTAAAAAATCACCAGGTACTTGTCTAATTATTTTTCCTTGTAAAACATTTCCATTTTTTAAGGTAATCACATGCATTTTTTTCTGAGCCGATGTGCTAGAAACACAAAGCATCAATAAGAATATGACTAAAACTGATTTTAACACCACAAAAAGAGTTTTCATAATACGATTTTTTATTTTCTTTTATGATGATATACAATTAGAAAGGTTGCGTTGGGTTCAACAATAAAAAAAAACAATTTTAAGAACGCAACCCTATGCATCAATTTGCATCTTGAAGAAAAACAAGTATTTAAATTGGCCTTAAAAATATTAATCATGAAAACAGTAAAACTTTTTACCGTCTTATCTATTTTTATTTCATTTCTTCTAGGAACTTGGTCTTGCGAAGATAACATTCAGCACGAATACACTGTAAATTCTCCAATCTACATGTCTACTGAAGAATTCAAGGCAGCAGTAAAAACTGAAAATGCAAGAGAATTATCAGTTGCTGGAAAAATCTACTTCTACCAGGATTATATCTTTGTTAATGAAAAATATGAAGGAATTCATGTTATTGATAATTCAGATCCTAGCGATCCTAAGAATATCAATTTTATTACAATACCTGGAAATATTGATATGGCTGTAAAAGATGATATTCTTTACGCTGATTCGTATACCGACCTAATAGCAATTAATATTCTTGATATTGACAACCTACAGATTGAAAAGAGGTTTGATGATGTATTCCCTTGGGTTCTCCCACCTACAGACAATAATTACAATTTAGGTGAAATAGATCCTAATAAAGGCGTTGTTATAGGATGGGAAGTAAAAAGAATAAGTGAAAAATACGAAGAACCAAAATACTATCCTTACTATGAGGATGTTATGTTTGACGCATCAAATTCTGCAGGAGTAAAAGCATCGAATGGTGGCACTGGTAAAGCTGGATCAATGGCACGATTCATGATCTATGAAAATACGCTATTTACCTTAAATTCAACTTGGTCTTTAGCACTTTTTGATATTTCAGATCCAAATTTGGTTACAAAAAATGGAACATTCAATGTTGGTTGGGGAATGGAAACCTTATTTGTCCACAATACACAATTGTTTATTGGTGCAAGAAATGGAATGTATATTTATGATATCAATAATCCTTTCTCCCCTCAATTGCTATCACAATACGATCATTTTATGAGTTGCGATCCAGTTGTTGTAGATGATAACTATGCCTACATCACCTTAAGGGCTGGTAATTTTTGTGGCCAAAATACCAGCCAATTAGATGTAGTTGATTTAAGTGATTTAAGCACTCCAACACTTGTAAAATCGTATGGCATGGAAAATCCTTATGGTTTAGGAATTGATGGTGATTTACTTTTTGTTTGTGATGGAACTTCAGGCTTGAAAATATATGATGCTTCAGATCCTTTAAATATCAGTTCTAACTTATTGAAGACTTATACTGACATAACTCCTTATGATGTCATTCCTTTGGGAAATATTCTAATTGTGGTGGGAACGGAAGGTCTATTTCAATATGATTACTCAGATATCAATAACATAGAATTACTAAGTACAATTGCAATTCCTGTGGAAGATTAGTAAACTAAATTAATTTCAATCGAGTAGGCAGCCGCTAGGCCATTAGCCTAGCGGAGAACCTCTCACACCACTGTACGTACGGGTCTCGTATAC
>JAEINT010000041.1 GCA_016342745.1 Labilibaculum sp. | reverse complement strand
GTTAGCAGTTAGCAGTTAGCAGTTAGCAGTTAGCAGTTAGCAGTTAGCAGTTAGCAGTTAGCAGTTAGCAGTTAGCACAAAATTAAATTTTCTGGTGCAGAGCACCGAGATATTTGTAGAAAATTAAATGGATTTTTAAGTTTAGGTACAGCGTACCCTTACCTTAATTTCATATATAAAGAGGATGTTCATAATATGGACATCCTCTTTTTCGTTTATGGATTTTGTAGTCTTAATTTTAAAAGCGGAGTTTCTTCTAAATTATTTGTATTCGTCTTTAAGCCAGACAGGCTGTTCTTTTATCATTACCATAAAAGAACCAAAAGGGCTAGGCCACAACTCTTAGCTACCCATCACGACTCAAAGCCTAAACAGAATAATATTCATTGGTACCTCATTCATGGGATTCTGTTATTAACGCCTTTTTCACCTATGGGTGCCCAGCTTCGAGTTGAATGCTGGTTGGTATAAAATTCTAGCTTCCTAATTGTTAAATTTACATCAAAAGTAAACTCAATACTTCTCTAATTCGGAATCTGCCGATCGTGCGCGATGCAGGGCATTCAGTTGCTATAGAAAGCCAAACAGTTTCCGAGAGGCTTGATTCTTCTCCTTACTTTTTCATCTAAGTACCGAACGAAATGAGATCATAAATACCCGTTAAAATTATGAATGAATCAAAAAGTAAGAGCCAGTCCGGCTATAGGACAACTAAAACAAAAAGGATGTCCGATCACTCAAACATCCTTTCCCATATCTATTTAGTAAAATTCTACTTATTCTTAACCGTAACAAGCGCAGCCATTTCTTTGGCTTGATCAACGCAAGTGAAAACATTTGTACCAACTGCATTGTAGGCTAATGTTACACCCATTCTTCGGTACTCGCGACTTGTTGGTTTTCCAAAGAAACGCAAATCTGATTTTGGATAAATTGCAGCTTTCTCCACTCCCTCAAAATAGGGGTTATTACCTTCTTTATCGGCTAAAATAACAGCACTTGCTCCTACTCTTTCCAAGGTAATTTCAGAAATTGGCAAACCCAATACGGCACGACAATGCAATTCGAATTCACTGAAATTCTGCGTTCCTGCTAAAGTAACCATTCCTGTATCGTGAGGACGTGGAGATAATTCAGAGAAGACAACACCATCTTCGCAAATAAAGAACTCTACTCCCCAAAGTCCTGCTCCCGTTAAAGAGGAAGTGACCTTGGCTGCCATATCTTGTGCAACTTTTACATCAGCATCAGAAACCACAGCTGGCTGCCAACTTTGTTGGTAATCACCACGTTCCTGAACATGACCAATTGGTGGACAAAACAGTGTTGAACCATCCTTTTGAGTAACGGTTAGTAAGGTAATTTCTGAAGTAAACTTCACAAAAGCTTCTACAATAACATCACCAGAATCGCCACGACCTTTCGATCCTGCAATTTCCCATGCTTTTGCAATATCATCATGGCATTTAATTACCGATTGACCTTTTCCGGATGAAGACATTAATGGTTTAACTACACATGGCATTCCAACCTCTTCAACAATTGGGTACATCTCTTCTAAAGAGCTTGCATACAAATATTTTGCCGTACGTATTCCTAAATCTTTAGCTGCTAAATCGCGAATGGCTCTTCTATCCATTGTAAAATTTGCTGCCTTAGCACTTGGAACAACCTGAATTCCTTGCTTCTCATAATCGTAAAATCGTTCGGTACGAATGGCTTCGATTTCTGGCACAATTAAATCTGGCTGATGCTTGGCAACAACTAAATCTAAAGCGTCACCATTTAGCATATCAATTACCTCAAAGGCATCTGCTACTTGCATTGCTGGAGCTCCCGCGTAACTATCTACGGCTACTACATTTTGACCTAAACGCTGAGCAGCAATAACAAACTCTTTTCCTAGCTCCCCCGAGCCCAATAGTAAAATCTTTTTTACCATAAAAAATTTCTTTCGATTTATAAAATGGTTTATTTAAAATAGTGTTTGCTTGTTCGGCTGCAAAAATACATTCAATTTTTCTAAAAACTTATTGAATACAATGGTTTTTCGATATTTTGAATCAATATTATCTTTTGCATCAATGTTAAGTTTTATTAAAATAATTACTACATTCGATTAATAAAACTAAACAGTATTACTATTAAAACTTCAAAAACAAACAATACAAAACGACTGGTTTTTTGAAGTGATCTCTATTTAAATAAGACTTATATGAGTAAAGAACACAAAATCCTTACTGAGTTTTTCACATTTCTTGCCACCAAACAAGATCATTTACAACTTCAAGCTCAAGACGCTGAAAAAAATATTCAGGATTATTTCAATCATCGAATAGAACTGGCTGAGATTGCTAAAGAAGAGAAAAGACAAAAGCAGTTAAAAAAGTTAGAGCTAATTGTAAAAAAAAGAGAAGAACAACAAAAACGAGCTAAAATACCCAAGCAACAAACCAAACAGGTAAAAATAGCCAGTGATAAACGTCCAAAAGCAAAAACAATAAGGGAGATGCAAGCCTTGATTGATCGCATTAGAAATTAAAAAATCTCTTTTCAGTTCATTTGCACATGGAATTACGCCAAATAAATAGCCGCTCTCTTTTGCTAAGAAAGCGGCTATTTATTTTTTATCTATTTAGATTTTATACGGCAACAATATCTTCTCTCATACTGTACAAAACAAATAAAACTTCTTCTTTCTCTCGCTGATCAATATGATTCATATCCAAAGCCTTCATCATATCAGATATTACAGCCAAGAACTCCGTATCGCTAATGTTTAAGCCTTTGTGTGTAGCGAGCATATCCATACCTTTGTATACACTTGGACCGCCCGTACCTGCAATAAAAAAAGTAGCTGCACCATTTTTCAATGTTGGCATATCCATCTTTGCATTTTCAAATCTCGTTGCAATTGCTGGATTTATTAGATGCAAATCTACAACGTCATTAGCAATCTTTGTTATTCCCTCTGTTCCACCTAATCGTTCATAAAGTGATCCTTCCATCTCTCGTCCTCCTGTTTTTAGTGAATAGACAAGAAGTTAAGGATTTGACAAGGCAAAGTCAATAAGTATCTCTTATTTAGACCGTAAGGCACAACACAAATGCATCTCCTACTTGTTCACCGCATTTCGCCAACTAATATCGCAGGCTTCATTTAAGATCGTATACACATCGTACTCATTAAATTGACTCCGTTTTTGCAACTGATCACGAAAATTATCAGCATACATGTTCATATAGGAAAAATCGCCTCCCGAAGCCAAAAGGTTCTGTGCATAAGGCGTAAATAATTTCACAAGCTCTTCTCTTACTTCCTCTTTGCTACTCTGCTTGTTTATTGCTGATAAATTATTCATTGAATTTCTATTTTGAATGCAGTTCGAATTTAATTATTTTAAATGAATTCGGTGCTGCAAAAGGACTAATCATGATGTATAACAGTTCGCAATAACAAAAATGACCTAAAGCATATGCTCTAAGTCATTTTCAATCGCTTTTTGCCCTCCTAAATTTCATTCAAAAATTCTTCGGTAACCCAAGCTTCTAATTTGCTTTTGTTAGCTTTGTAGAAGCAATGTCCCCATTACAAACGACTGCTTTGCTGTAATTTCTTGCAAGATATCCTAGCAACGCAGGCAAGTGCAACAGGGCGCATTGGCAATTAAACAGCGAATCTTTGGCAATGCCTTCGGTTCGCTTTTTTGTTTCTTTTCAAAACAAAACAAGTTCTAGTTTTCACTGATATTGCTTTCTACAATCTCATCAATTGGTTCACCTTGCAGGTAGCGATATTTAAAACCATACAATCTAATAATTCTACGCGCATTGGAAGCCGTTTCTTTTCGTAAGGCAAACTGAAGACAATCCGCTATGTCGCGAATCATTTCATCAATAGGCTCGCGCATGTTTCTCATTTCTTTTTGCACTTTGTTAAGGGCACGATCGGCAGGAGCTAAATCACTAATTTCTTTTCTGGTTAAGCTCAACTGCTCTTCTACCTCGGCTGCGGTAGGGTTTTGCATGGCAGGATAACCAGCTTCTACCGCTTTTGCATCGCCAGTAACGATTTCAACCGCTGCATCTAGAATTTCTGTTTCGCTTTTTAAGCGTGGCAAATCGGCATTACTGGTCATGTTGTAAAATCGCAATACCTCAACCGGATGATTCATACGATAAGTACGACGTTTTACGACTTCGAAGAAATCACGAACGACAACTTCCAAATTCTGTTTGGCTTCGTTCTTCTCTCTGGTTTCTTTTTGTCTGGCCGACATACTTGCATTGCTCTCTGTCGAAACAGTTCTAAACTCAGCACTCCTTTTCGTAAGCTCAGCAACCAATTGTTTAGGTAATAGCTTAACTTCTGTAGCATTGTCCTGCTCTGACGTGGTAATGCAACGATCCATCAATTCAAGTCTCGCTGCATCTGATTTTGGATGTTCCAAGAATGGCATACATTCAAATTTTAAAGGTTAAACAAATAGACAGTAGGTCTCTTTTCCTCTGTCCAATAACTATACTTAATTCGTTCCTTACTCGTTTTTTGTCTTGCAAAAATAAAAAATGACTAAATCCTTCAGGATTTATGCCTTGCGTGTCACTTAGCATGCATCAAGTTTAGAGCCCTTATGCATTTACGAGACTCACAATGCATCTAGTCTCCAGCCGCGATGCATTTATTGTTCTCACAATGCACCAAGTCTCCAGCCGCGATGCATTTGTTGTTCTCACAATGCACCAAGTCTCCAGCCCTAATGCATTTGTTGTTCTCACAATGTACCAAGTCTCCAGCCCTAATGCATTTACTGTTCTCACACTACATCAAGTTTCCAGACCTAGCACTCCTATTGCACTAACAACAAGTCAATTACCATTATTTAACAGACAAAAAGAACCGATAGATAATGTTCTTTCATGAGCTAAAAACAACAAATCTACCGGCACAATATGTTCTTCTAACGAGGCATTAAGTTAAATTATTATTTTTATTCAACAAAACAATAATCTCCTTTTTTATTTACATAAACTCCAACTTATAATAAACATAGGAAACCGAAACATATTTTTAATTTATGATTTCTTTGCGCTAGACAAAAAGATGGCTAAATTCGGGTTCTTAGAAACATAAAAAGTGTTCGTTTGATTACTTTAAGATTTTTGCATTTAAAAGTCCCTAGGCTGAAAAATAATGGCAAAAAAATATCAAAATAAATATCGCATCGCCTCTTCCCGATTACAAAATTGGGATTATGGATGCAATGCAGCCTATTTTATTACCATTTGCACCGCTCACCGCAAACATTATTTTGGTGATGTTGTGAACACATCCGAATTAGGCATTTCAATGCAATTATCAAAAATCGGATTATTAGCACAAAAACATTGGCTCGAAATTCCACAACATTTTCCCTTTGTACATTTAGGTGAAATGATTATAATGCCTAACCATATGCACGCTATAATTGTAATTGACAAACCCGATAATGAACGCAATGGACGTGATGGTAGAGACGCGATTAATCGCGTCTCTACGGTAACAAATCCCGAATTAAATAACGCAGGTGGCATAACCGGAAATAAAAATCCAATGTTGACCGATAATTTATCACGTATTATTCGTTGGTATAAAGGTCGTGTTACATTCGAATCGCGTAATATACATGCGGATTTTGCATGGCAAACACGTTTTCACGACCATATTATTCGAAACGATGAATCGTTTAAGCGAATACAAGAATACATTTTAACAAACCCTAAAAATTGGGATAAGGATAAATTCAATATCTAATGACTATCCAACACGAATAGATATTGGGTAACAAAAATTTCTTTCATTTTTATAAACCCCAGTCTCCTTATAAACATAGGAAACCGAAACATATTTTTAATTTATGATTTCTTTGCGCTAGACAAAAAGATGGCTAAATTCGGGTT
>JAEINT010000040.1 GCA_016342745.1 Labilibaculum sp. | reverse complement strand
TTAGGATGGCTAAAATTCCACTTTTTTCGGGAATTTTAATTGTCGCTTAAAAGGAATTATAAATGTCGTTAATCAAACAACAGAGAAAAAAGGTCTTCGGCAAAAAGTTAATTTAATAGAATTTGTGAATCAGTATGCCGAGCAATTCAACCTTAACTGGTCTCTTGAGCCAGCAAGCAAATTAACCGGTGGGAAAGTTATAATAACAAATAATTCAAAAGACTATTCATTATTTAAAGAAGAATTCCATCGATGCCGAGAAAACGGTAATCAAGCTTATGAGATGCTTTTTCTTGTACCCCCATCTTTGGTGAATCGAGATAATAAGGATAAAGATTCCAGAATGTTTTCATTAAAAGAAGAATACGAAAAAAACGATTTACCTGTCTGGGATGGAACTTCAAGGGATTTACGAACCATATATCCAGTTGAATTAAATCAGCACAGATTATTGCAATATGAATCCTGTCGAGGAATTGAGGGATGGACTGTAGTATGTTTAGAGTTTGATGAATTTGTTCGTTACAAATTAGAATCCTACAAAGAAGAAGCCAATAACCAAACTTTGATGTTGGAAACAGAGGAGGAAAGAAAAAATAAGTTTGTTTATTTGTGGGGTCTTATACCATTAACAAGGGCAATAGATACTTTGGTCATAACTATAAAAGATGAGAATTCACTTGTTGCAAAAAATCTTAAGAACATATATCAAAAAAATAAAGACTATATAGAATGGCATTTTGATAATTAAATGACGTACAGCTAACAAGCCAATCAAGCGGACGCCGTTTTCGCATTCGGCATTTTATAAATTATGAAGTTAGTCGTTCCGTTTCGGCTAACTTGTTAAAGGTAGTTCTATTAAATAACATTGTTGCAAACTGCTCTTACAGTGAAAGTTAAGAACAGTTTGCTAAATTATTGGCAGTTGCTTTTTAAGTGGCATTCCTGTTCTGGGGCGCCGCTTATCGGCAACGCCGTTATACACCAAGAAAATTATTTTCAAAAAATGTAGGATTATATGAAATTTAGAGATAGTGCTTCATTTGGTAAAAGACAAGAATTTTTGACAATGGCTGATTTATTAAAACGAGGATATGATGTTTATCCAACTTTAGTCGATGACAAACAGATAGATTGTATCATACGCATGGAAACGGAAAAGGGACCAAAATACATTGACATTCAAATAAAAGCACGTTCAAAATCTGCAAAAAAAGAATCGTGGGGTGCTTGGCCAAGTGTAAAGCTTGAGAATCCAAGGAAAAATTTGGTTTATATATTTTATTCAGAACCGTTAGAAACAATTTGGATAATTCCATCAATAGCAATTTCTCAATTAGGTTATCAATCCAAATCAACTATGGAAACACCAATATATCAGTTGAATTTTGAGAAAGTGAAGAAGAAAAAAGGCAAAGTAATAGATTTTATTCCCGTAGAGAAATTTGAAGTATTTAAAAATGCATATCATTTAATAGATGAGTGTGCAATAGAATAATAAGGTGTATAACCAGCAAATCAACCGGACGCCTTTATTCATGCGGGTTTGGTGCTGTTATTAAGTTTTGTAAAAAATAAAACATTGCTGTTCGGCAGTAGTGATAAAAACTAAATTGTAGCAGACAATGATTGCTGTTAAAAATAATCATTGTCTGCATAATCTTTGGCGTAGTTTGTAAATACGGCATTCCTGTTCTGGGGCGCCGCTTATCGGCAACGCCGTTATACGTTTAAGGTTCTAATATTATGAAAAAATCATTTTTATTTATAATTCTTATTTTCACCTTTTCTTCTACGTTTGCTCAAATCAATATCTCCAATTTGTCTTTAGAAGGCGGCTATTTTAGAAATTATCAACTTGAATTTGACATCCAAAACGAAGACTTATTCTCTTTTGGTCAAGAATTCAGAATTGGTGGGGCGTTTTTTACTGCCAAGGTAAATTGGTCGTTATGTATTTCTTATTGGGATGATGGAATTGATGATCCTTTACCAATAATGGACTATCCAACTTATTCATATTCTAGTACCAGCTTTGGAGTTGGATTTGAATTTTATCCAACTAAATACTTGAATTCATTTCCCGTACCAATCCATTTTTTAACACGTCTTTCTTCAAGGTTTATAAATGAAGAGTATGTTGGTGGTGAATCTCTTACTGGTACTCATAGAAAGGCAAAAGATTTTAATGTTTTTTCATTTGACCTTGGCGTTGGTCTCAGATTTAACATCTATAATCAAATTGATTTAATTTGCGATGCAATGCTTTTTATATCTCTAAACGAAGAAGAATTTCTAGACAACGAAGAAAATAAAAATTCCTTTTTGGTTGGGTTGCAATATAATTTATAAACACGTATAACCTCTTAAATCTGCCAAAGGCAGACAGGTAAGTAAAAAGTCAAGCGGATAAAAAATATCCACACAAAATAAATTGTTCATTGAAATATTGTTAAACAATAAAATAGCCGAAGCCAAATAATATCAAATATGATTGCTAAGAATGACCACACAATGGTGGAAAGGAACTAAACCTCACTTCGGTAAACTCAGTATAAGGTTTTTGGGATTTGTTTAACAAATATGTGTTGGATTTTATTGATGTTAGTGGATTAGAATAAAAGAAGAAGATTATGAAGTAAACAGAGCAGTATAATAATCGGTGACTACGATAACGGTGTGCTTCAAAAAGAAAGCGTCGGCGAGTGTGAGCCCGAACTATTTGAACGAACAAGTACTTGTCACAAGATGACGAATAATAGGTTGTTACTTCTTCATGTTGTAAATAGTTATTAAATAAACCGTCTGAAATAGGACGGATAATTAAGAGAATTTAATCTAACAGGCTATTGTGTGTTAACATAATACGCCTTTATACTTACAATTCTATAGAAGGTGCCATGTTAAATTTTTTATTAAAGCAAATAAAATCTCAGTTACAAATAATCCTTTGGCTAAATACATTAACAAAGGGTGTATTTTTATTGTTTGGTAGAATTAAATTACTCCTTTTTTTGGGGGGAGATTTTTTTATGACTTAACTAGTACTTATAAAATATTTTTTGACAAAACTAAAAACAATTTAAAGAGGTTAAAATGAAAAAGAAGTTAATTATTTCAATGTTAATAGCACTCATGCTTTCTCTTTCTTGCGAAGACAGCTCAACAGATCCTCCGGTAGAACAACCGGATACAACAAAGGTAGATACTACAGAAGTTGATCCAGATATGGTTCCACAAAAAAATATTGAATGGTCTTCTCTTGCAGATACTCCATGGCCTATTTATCATCATGATCCTCAATCTACAGGTAGAAGTGAGTTTCTAGGTCCACAATCCGGGACAATTCAACAAATGAAATTTGATATTGATATGACTATGAGTGGAGTTGTGATTGGTAAAAATAACACTTGCTTTTTGCCTTCGGGTGAGCACTCAACCGGTTTTGTTTCATTCGATTACAATGGAACTGTTAATTGGATTAACGAATTAACAAGTATTACAACACCTATCTTAGCAAGTGATAATCAAATATATCTTACAACTTTGCATCAGACTTTTTTATCATACAGTTACGAGGGTGATACTAATTGGACCAAAGGAACCAATACAACATCGGGTCTGGGTATTACAATTGATAAAAAAGGTAACATCTACTTTTTAGATAGAGATAAGAATACTGATGGAATTGCTAGTTTAAGAGTAATAGATAAGGATGGAAACTCTTTATGGAGTTTAAAAGATTCAAGAATTTTGAGCCCGCAACATTCAGCACCATCATTTTCTCCTGACGGTAATACAATCTATTTGCAAGGATTAAATCCTTCAATATTAGCAGTAGATATTAATGCAGAGGAAATCATTTGGACTTTTGGCGATGATGTTTTGCTTTCATCTCCTGTTGTAGATAATAATGGTCATATTTATTTAATACCTGGTGAGACATATAGTCAAGAAAACAGAAAAATGTTTTCATTAGATAAGGATGGAAATGTAAATTGGGATTTTGAGTTTACAAGTAATGATCTTTGGGATAATACCGAACCTACAATAGATTATAACGGGAACATTTACTTTGGTGGGGATTCACTCTATTCGTTAACAAATAGCGGTAAACTTAGGTGGACAAAAAATGTAACCGGAAATATCTCTACATCTTTATTATGTGATATCGAAAACAATATTTATTTTGGAACAACAAGCAGTGAATCTTTCTATTCCTTTAAAGAAAATGGTGAATTAAATTGGGTTATAGAAGACTTAGAATTTAGAACTGTTGGTGCAGGACCTGCAATAACTGATGATCAAAGCATTTTACTACCTTCTTGGAGAAATGCACTTTTTTCAATTACAAAAATAAAATAAGGATTAAAACATGTACAAATTTCTGTTTATAGTATTTTTTAGTTTATCTGTAATCTTAAATGCACAGCAAAAAAGTATCCCATCAAATCCTAAAGCTGCAGCTGTTGAAATTTATTTATTAGGAAATGATCCAACGAATCCAAGTAAATCAATTCCAACAACAATGACTGCGGTTGGAACAGTTTGGGAAACAAATTATGAATCTAGTACCCAAACATATACAACTCTAAAAGTAGAATTAACTTCTAATTTTAAATCATTAAGTTATTCAACATCTTGTGACAATCAGGTTCATTCTGGATTTGAATGGAATGGTAGTGATAATTTTAGCGATCAACAATTTGGATATGGAAAATATGTTTTGGCGTTTGACTTAGGAAATGAAAGTGCAGTATGCACACTTGATTATAGAGATGATAGATATGGGTACTATAATGCAACCACAGGGCATGATGCTGATGTTTGGATAAAATATGATTTGTGATGATAAAATAAAAATTAATTCATATTCTGGTGATGCTAGTTCTCAATATTGGACCGATGTTACTAATGGTAGCACTATTAATATATGGTCTTTAAAAGGAGTTGGCTCTCCCTCACAAGATAAATTCGAGCCATATGCGCCGAAAAATTTTAGTATAACAACGGTAAATTCAAAACCATTTCTATCATGGCAACATCGCACACCAGTAGATGATTACTGGACAGGTTATGAAGTATACAGATGTGTAGAATCAAATTATCCACCCTCTTATAATTATACTAAAATAACCACTATAGGGAAAACTGTTACAAGTTATTATGATTCAAATCTTAGTCTTGGTGCTTACGAGGTTGTTTATTATAAAGTTAAAACAAAAAATACATCTGAGGTTTCAGAATTTACGAGTCAAATAAGATTTGGGGATCCGGCAGCACCTGCAACACCACAAAATCTTTCTGTTTCAACCAGAGGTACAAATCCATTATTAAGCTGGACAAGAGCTGTTAATCAAAATATTAAAGAATATGTACTTTATATAAGAGAAAACGGCGGTAGCTGGTTTGAAAGAGCAAGACTATCAGGTTCCGCATCTAGTTATACTGATTTTGAAACAAATCTAACTAATCCTGTAGATTTCTTGGAATACCATTTAAAAGCCATGAATATAGATAATGAATATTCGGGAATGAGTAATATTGTATCTGTAATTGGTATAACAGAGAAAATAAATGCTAATAATTTAAAACAACATTTAGATATTTTTACAGAAGGTTCTCAAAAAATAACTGATTATAAAATTTCAAATTTTCCAAACCCATTCAATCCAACAACTAAAATCAGTTATCAGTTACCAGAATCTGGAAATGTAAGTTTAAAAGTTTACAACTCGCTTGGTAAAGAAGTAGCAGAATTAGTAAATGGAATGAAGACTCAAGGCAGATATACTGCAACATTTGATGCATCTAATCTTTCAAGTGGCATCTATTTCTACACAATTCAAGTAAATGATTTTGTTCAAACGAATAAAATGTTACTTGTCAAATAGAATTAGTAAAGGGACCAATATGTTCCCCCAATATTTTTTAGTAAGTATAACAAACAACTCAAGCCGACCGCTTCTTACGCATTCGGCATTTTCAAAATTTTAATGTTAGTTACTCCGCTTCGGCTAACTTGTTCAACTTATTACAATAGTGAAAAG
>JAEINT010000023.1 GCA_016342745.1 Labilibaculum sp. | reverse complement strand
TCTCTTTGTGCTCTTTGTGCTGTACTTTGTTTGCCTTGGTGGTTAAATCTTTTTTCTCTGTGTTCCTCGGTGCTCTCCGTGGTTGAAACTGATTGTCATGCTCTGACTATAAGTAAGCCATTAATGTCAGGGTATGACTTGATTCTAGCTTCTAGTAATAGGTTCTTATTGAATCTTGCCTTGTGTTTTTTTGTATTGTCCTCAAGTCGGACGGACTTTTACTTTTCTATCGATGAAAAGTAAACAAAAATCTACCGCAGAAGAAAAAAACACGTTAAGAAAATCAGATCATTTCGCTAAAACCTGGAACTCGTCCTTTTAGCCACCCAGCTTCGCTGGTCCCGAAAAATCGGGATTCGAGTCTAACGTTCCTCAAACATGCCAGTTTTTTAACGCTCCATTATTCTGATTTTCTTAACGTGTTTTTTTCTAATGCGGATCTTAGTGCAGCTTTGTTTTTTCTCTGTGTTCCTCGGTGCCTCTGTGGTGATTGTTTTTAATGGATTGTGTAATTAATTTTTTTGTGTTCTTCGTGATGGACTTTGTTTGCCTTGGTGGTTATCTATGATCTTTGTCCTTTGTGGTAATCCCAGAGGGATTTCATGTTTATAGGATTTAGAGAAATCAGGTTATTTGACCCCATCGGGGTCATATGTTCATATTACATTATTGGTTCTATAAACATTTGAATCCTACGGATTCTGATTTTTCAACGTATTTTTTTCTCTGCGTAACTCGGTGTTCCTTTGTGGTGATTGTTTTAATGGATCGTGTAATAATTCTCTTTGTGCTCTTTGTGCTGTACTTTGTTTGCCTTGGTGGTTAAATCTTTTTTCTCTGTGTTCCTCGGTGCTCTCTGTGGTGAATGCTTTTAATGGATCGTGTAATCTCAGTTTCCCATAAAGAAAGTTGAGATTTTAAAACAAAATAAGCTCAGATTTTTAATCTGAGCTTATTAGTTACATTGTTTTGGGAATTTAGTTCCTCGTTTCTTATTTTTTGGTATTAAAAATATCACTTGGCATTGCTTCCAGTTCTATTTTTAAACAAGGAGGGTTTTTAGATGAAAAATTTGCAGGTAGTTGAATAACCAACTCATTTTTCTGTTGAATCCAAGTTATTTCGGAATCGTATCCTAACAGACTTACCTTGCTAATGGCATCATTAATGATTCGATTTTCAGAACCAAATGCATCCAAGGAAATTACTTTTCTATCGTCTGCTTTCATCCAAAAAGCGTAGATATTCTGTTCGTTTTGGGTATAACGGAAATCATCTGAAGTAAAACCTTTTTCGTGTATGTTTGCATGAATGCGCATCTCGGCATTAGTTGGTCCTTGTCCAAAAACGGTAAACGGTACACTTTCGTAGATTCCTTCACCATTTACTTTTAACCATCCCCCAATATCTCTTAAAATTGCTTTCTGGTCATCAGGAATAACGCCATGTTTGTTAGGAGCAACATTTAGTAGCAAAACGCCATTTTTACTTACAATATCGATCAGGTCTTGTATATAATTACTTGCATCTCGCATTTCATAAGGCTCACAATATCCCCAACGCCAGCCGCCTAAGCTCATATCTGTTTGCCAAACATCTTTACGGATTCTGTCAAGCTTTCCACTTTCCAAATCCAATACTGCAGCACCATCAGGTACCGGTTTCCATTGGATGTTTTTGTAGTTCAATACAACTTCCTGATCGTTTTTCAAACCTTGATTGTAGTAATTGGCTAGTATTTTTTTGCGGGCATCTTCATAAGCAGGCTCACAAAATCCAAGGTCGAACCATAATAGATCAGGTTGGTATTGCGTCATCATATCCATGGTGCGGTTGTACCAATTTTTCACCCATTCTTTTGATGCAGGTTCCCAACGATCGTGAGCATCCCAATAGAAATCTCTTAGTTCAGGATTTGTAGTTTCGAATTTGTCTTTGTAAGTCCACCAGTGCCAACCGTAAGCATAATGCGAAGAAGTACCCACTTTTAAACCTTGTTTTCGTGCTTCCGAGAACAGTTCACCAACAATATCTTTTTTTGGTCCCATTTCTACCGAGTTCCATCGTGTAATTTTTGAGTTGTACATGGCAAATCCATCGCAATGTTCTCCAACGGGTACAACATATTTTGCTCCTGCTTCAACAAACAGGTCAATCCATTCTTTTGGGTCAAAATTTTCAGCTTTAAATTCTGGAATGAATTTGGTGTATCCATATTCGGCAGGGTCACCAAAGTTTTCCTTGTGGAAATTGTAGGCACTCGAAGATTTTTTACTTGGATTTCCAAGAGCATCAACTTCACCTTCGTTCCACATATGAAATCCGTACCATTCCGCATTGTTTGCCGGTACGGTTGTTGGGCCCCAATGAATGAAAATTCCAAATTTAGCATCTTTATACCATTGTGGTATCTCATAAGTTTTTAGAGATTCCCAGTCGGCTTTGTATTTCTTCTGACCAATGCTATGATTGCTTACAAGCATCAGTACTAATGCAACAATAAATAACTTCTTACTCATTATATCTTCTTTTTATTAATTGTGTAGCTTTTGTAATACAAAAATAGAAATGCCCTGTGTACATGCGCCGATAAATACGGCTTAATAAAGGGGAGATTTTGTTGCCTTTTATTATAAAATCATTGGGTTTTCGTCTTCAGGGATAAAATTATGTACATTTACACCTTAGGTTTATTATGTATGTTTTCAATCTTAGAAATTTACAATGAAATCGATTTGAAAACATGTGATTTTTACTAGCTATTGTGTTTTTTTACTATTCATTCAATATCATTTTAACTGCCATGAAAATAAAGCAATTACTCTTACTTCTTATTTGTGTTTTTTATTCCGGACTTGTTTTTTCGCAAGAGTATAAATATGAGGAGAACAATGGTGTAAGAACCTTTCATGAAGGTAGTGTGTTTGTTAAGGAGGGTGTTCCTTTTTTAACTGTTAAGGGGGAGTCGTTCGAAATGGGTTTGCAGTATGGCGTCCTGATGAATGATCAAATTCTAGATTTAGATGTAAAAGTAGATAGCATTATTGATTCTTTTGTGGGTAAGTTCTTCCTGAAAAAATGGATTGCGAATAAAGTGTTGAAATCCAAGATTAGGAAGATAGAAAAAAGAATGCCAAATGAATTTATTGAGGAACTGGAAGGAATGGCGGAAGGTTGCGACTTGAATTTAAGAGAGGTAAAAACCATGGCTTATTTTCCTCAATTGTTTTTTAATATTAGCTGTACCTCATTCGTTCTAAAAAATGATGAGGGAATTGTTCATGGACGCAATTTAGATTGGCCGAATATCGAAATATTTACTCATTACCCACTGATTGTAAATTATCACCGTAAAGGAAAAATGCCAACTACAATATTGTCCTTTGTAAGTTATCCTGCAGCCTACACAGGTATGAACCATAAAGGATTGAGTATGTCAATTAATAGCAATTATAGCTCCGTTCCAGATGGAAAAAAAGGAAGTGATTACAGCATCGATATGCCTATGCCTTATAAATTAAGACAGGTAATGGAGAATGCCGACGAATTATCTGAAGTGGATGAACTATTTAAAACTTATAGTACTCATGGCTGGTTCATTACAGTAGGGAGTAAAAAAGATCATTTGGCAGCTGTTTATGAATTGTCACGCGGTAGGATGATTAAAAATGATATGAAAGACAATATGATAGCGGTTACCAACCTGTCATTATCTGATGAAGGACGATTTGAATATAGTTCTATTAGTGAGCACAAAGATTGGAATATCGCTAGAGAAGATAAATTGAAAGAGCTCAATCATAAGATCAGTGATACTAATTTAGTTGAGAAGGCGTACAAAATGGTCTCTTGTACCGAATACTATCATCTAGAGCATGATCCATATTACATTGGCATAAATAATGACATGACTGTTAAGAGCTGCATTATGGATAACACGAACAATAAAATATATTTCTCATATGCTGAAAGATTAGCTGGATTAGGACAGTTTTTAGAATATGATATTGCAAGTGAAAAGGTTTCTGTTTTTAAAGAAGCGAAAGCCAACCAAACTCTAAATGATTTAAATAGCAAGTTGGCGTATAAGAAATGGTCTCGTGAGCATCTTGGCGGTAAAAAGAAATTTGAGAACGAGGATTATGAGTCTATAATAGAATATTGTGAAAAATCGAGACTTGAACCTGCCTTTAAAAATAGATTGATTGGCAACTGTTATGCGAATATAGGAAATCAAGAAAAAGCCGTAGAGTTTGCCAATAAATACATTAAAAACAGACCAAAGTATAATTCAGCTTATACTAGTAAAGTTGCTGTTCTAAATCATTTCAAAGATTATAAAGCTGTGATCATCACAATTGATGAGATGCTAAAAGTTGCCATTGCAAATCCAGCAGATCAGTTTTATGCAAAAAAAGAATTAGTAATTGCATACGATAAATTGCAGGCACAAATTCCAAATCAAAAAAATATAGACAGAATTAAACAGTTGGCTAAGGAGATGACGGAGGAAGCTAATAAATACTTTATGGCAGAATGGATCAAAAAAGACCTATCTAAAATTGATGAAATTGTAGCCAAATACCATTAAAGGAAATCAAAAGAAATTTGTCTTTGATTTTTGCTAATCCCAGAGGGATTTGATGTTTATAGCATTTGGTGGGAAAGAGGATATTTGACCCCATCGGGGTCATATGTTCATATTGTATTATTCGTCCTATAAACATTTGAATCCTGCGGATTCTGATTTTCTTAGCGTGTTTTTTTTCTCTGTGTAACTCAGTGCTTCTCTGTGGTAAATGTTTTTAATGGGTCGTGCAATTATTCCCTTTGAGTTACTTCGTGATGTACTTCATTTTCCTTTGTGGTTAATTTTTTTTTCTCTGTGTTCCTCAGTGCCCTCTGTGGTGAATGTATTGCTTTGCAGTATTACCTTTTATTTTTGTCCTCAAGTCGGACGGACTTTTACTTTTGATTCATTCATAATTTTCACGGGCATTCATGATCTCACTTTGTTCGGTACATTGATGAAAAGTAAACAAAAATCTACCGCGGTAGAAAAAATCACTAAAAATCAGATCATTTCGCTAAAACCTGGAACTCGTTCTTTTAGCCACCCAGCTTCGCTGGTCCCGAAAAATCGGGATTCATGTCTAACGTTCCTCAAACATGCCAGTTTTTTAACGCTCCATTATTCTGATTTTCTTAACGCAATTTTTTCTAATGCGGATCTTAGTACAGCTTTTTTTTTCTCTGTGTTACTCGGTGTTCTCTGTGGTAAATGTTTTTAATGGATCGTGCAGTTTATTTTCTTTGTGTTCTTCGTGCTGTACTTTGTTTGCCTTGGTGGTTAACTATTTTCTTTGTCCTTTATGGTAATCCCAGAGGGATTTGATGTTTATAGCATTTGGTGGGAAAGAGGATATTTGACCCCATCGGGGTCATATGTTCATATTGTATTATTCGTCCTATAAACATTTGAATCCTGCGGATTCTGATTTTCTTAGCGTGTTTTTTTTCTCTGTGTAGCTCAGTGCTCTCTGTGGTGATTATTTTTAATGGATTGTTCAGTTTATTTTCTCTGTGGTAAAGCTTTTTGTATTGTCCAACGAATTTCCAAAAAGGTATTTCGTGATATTCTTATTTTACATTTGTGCTTATACTTCTTGAAATTTTTATAGCTTTATAAGCTGAATTTCCACACCAAAATTCAATAACACATCAAAGAAAGCCCGATTAATTGTGCCTTTAAAACATTAGGTTTAAATTTTTATCTAATTTTATCCTCAGGCACTAGAATTTAACAAATCACTCTATTGTCTGTATTTTTTAACAAGACACACACACACTAATGAAAAGAACTTTTATTTTACTATTCGCTGTATTATTGAGCGGATTCGTTTCGGCTATCGGTAATGCTGAATGGATACGTTATGCAGCAATTTCTCCGAATGGAGAACAGATTGTATTTGCCAACAAGGGAGATCTATATTTGGTAGCGTCAAAAGGAGGCGAAGCGCGCCCACTTACCTTTCATAAAGCACACGATTTTATGCCAGTTTGGAGTCACGATGGAAGCAAAATTGCTTTTGCATCGGAGCGATATGGAAACTTCGACATCTTTGTGATTAATGCAAATGGTGGAGCAGCCAAGCGTTTAACTTACCATTCAACTAATGAATATCCATATTCATTTAGCAATGATGACAAGAATGTGATTTTTGGAGCTCAAAGATTAGATGCAGCCAGTCATCGTCAATACCCAACAAGATCGCAACCAGAGTTGTATCAGGTTGCTGCCAATGGAGGACGTGTTGATCAAATTTGGACAATTCCTGCTGAAGATATTCAGGTGAGTAAGGATGGTAATCAAATGATTTATCATGATAAAAAAGGTGGTGAAAACGAATTTCGTAAGCATCACACTTCTGCCATTACGCGTGATATCTGGAAATACGATAAAAAGGCGAATAAACACACGATGATCACCAGTTTTAATGGTGAAGATAGAAATCCTGTTTACAGTACTGATGAGAAAAGTATCTATTATTTAAGCGAAGAAAGTGGATGTTTTAATGTTCATAAATTGGCATTGGATAATCCTGCTAACAAGGAACAGATTACTGATTTTAGAATGCATCCGGTTCGCTATTTAAGTATGGCAAACAACGGATCGCTTTGCTATACGCACAATGGTGAATTGTTTACCATGACTGATGGAAATCAGAAAAAGGTAAATGTAAAAATCAATACCGAAGAGAAGAACAACAATGAACAGATTATCTCGGTAAGAGGAAATGTGAAGGAAATGGCTGTTTCACCTGATGGAAAAGAGATTGCTTATACTGCTAGAGGGGAAGTTTTTGTTTCTTCTGTAGAGGCGAAAATGACAAAGCGAATTACAACAACTCCTGCAGAGGAACGTTTTGTTAGCTTTTCTCCTGATGGAAAGAGCATTCTTTACGCAAGTGAAAGAAATGCCAAATGGGGAATATATCAGAGTAAAAAAGTAAGCGATACAGAACCATATTTTTATGCTTCAACCTTGTTGAAAGAAGAGCCAGTAATTGTCAACGAGAATGAAAATTATCAGCCTAAATTTTCTCCTGATGGAAAAGAGATCGCTTTTATTGAGAACAAAAGATCATTGAAGATTTATAATATTGAGAGTAAAAAGATCCGTACCATCATGAATGGTGATCAACTATTCTACATGGGAGATGGTGATCAGTATTTTTCTTGGAGTCCAGATAGCAAATGGTTATTGGTAGAGTATTCTCCAGTGCTAGCCAATAGCGAAGTGGTTCTAATTTCGGCGGATGGAAAGCAAGAAATGATCAACCTTACCGAAAGTGGTTATGGTGATGCTAGTCCTATTTGGGTAAATGGTGGCAAGCAAATGTTGTGGTTTAGTGATCGTCACGGATTGCGTTCATATGCCAACAGTGGTTCTCGCCAAATGGATGTTTATACCATGTTCTTTACCAAAGATTCTTGGGATCGATTTAGCATGAGCAAGGATGATTACGCTTTGTTAAAAGAAATCGAAAAGAAAGAAAAAGAAGCGAAAGAAAAAGCCAAAAAGGAGGCTGAGAAAAAAGTTGATAAGGATAAGAAAAAATCGAAGAAGAAAGATGATGCTAAAAAAGATGAGGTGAAAAAAGATAGCACGCTTACATTCGATTGGGAAGGATTGAAAGATCGTAAAAAACGATTGACACTACACTCTTCTAAATTGGGCGATGCGGTTCTTTCGAAAGATGGAGAAACGCTTTATTATCTAGCTAAATTTGAAAAAGGATATAACCTTTGGAGTACAACATTACGTACCAAGGAAACTAAAATGCTAATTAAATTAGGTGCCAAAAGTGGAAGCTTAATTTGGGATAAGAAAATGAAAAATCTTTTCCTTTTAGCTGATGGAAGTATGTCTAAGGTTGACTTGGCTGCGAAATCTACAAAGCCAGTTTCGATAAGTGGAGAAATGACACTTGATGTAACTGCAGAACGTCAGCAAATGTTCGATCATGTATGGAGACGCAACAAGAGCATGTTCTATATTTCGGATTATCATGGTGCTCCTTGGGACGATTTAAGAGCAAACTATGAGCCTAAACTAAAATCAATTGGTAACGATTTTGAGTTCTCTCAATTGCTTTCTGAAATGTTAGGGGAATTGAATGTTTCTCATTGTGGAGCTCGTTATTACGGAGGAATGTCTAACGGAGATAAAACAGCTTCATTGGGAATCTTTATTGACTACTCTTACAAAGGAGAAGGGATCAAGATTGATGAGATCATGAAAGGTGGTCCTTTGGATAAGCAGAGTTTGAAAGTTTCTAAAGGAATGATTATCAATCAAATTGATGGAATTAAAATCGGTAAACATGTTGATTTCGCTAAATTTATGAATCGTAAAGCTGGTAAGTTTACTGCTCTTCATATTTTCGATCCTGCTACAAAAAAATCTCAAAACATTACAGTTAAGCCTATTTCATCAAGTTTTTCACTTCAGTACAAGCGATGGGTGAAAAAGAATGAAGAAGAGGTTGAGAAATTGAGTGGTGGAAAATTGGCCTATGTGCACATTCCTGGAATGAACGATGGTGCTTACCGTAACACTTACGAAAAGGTAATGGGTAAATATTACGATCGTGATGGTATTATTATTGATACTCGTTTTAATGGTGGTGGCGATTTGGTTGGAGATATAACCATGTTTTTAACTGGCGAAACCTTTATGGAGTATGCCATTGAAGACAGAACAATTGGATACGAGCCAGGATATCGTTGGACAAAGCCATCGGTTGCCATGATTAACGAGGCAAACTATAGCGACGGACACTGTTTTTCTTGTGGATATCAGGACTTAGGTATTGGTAAACTAGTTGGTATGCCGGTTCCTGGAACTTGTAGTTTTGCAGGATGGGAAATGTTGCAAAATGGGAAAGTACTTTGGGGATCGATTCCTGTAAGTGCGAAAAACAAAGCAGGAGAGTGGTTGGAAAACAACGAAACTGTTCCTGAAGTTCAGGTGAAAAATATGCCTGGAAAAATTGATAATGGGGAAGATCAGCAGTTAGAAGCTGCGGTTAAAGCCTTGCAAGAAGCATGTAAATAAGAATTTTTTTTTCTGATATACAAAAGCCGTTGAGTTTCTACTCAGCGGCTTTTTTCTTTTAAACAGTTTCTAAGGATGGAAATATTTTTTCAAGTGCTTGGGTACGGAAGTCAAAAATTTCATTCAATTTGTTTTTAATGACCAAGGCATTTGCAATACTTCCCAAGAAGCCAAATGGAGGTTGGTAGCTCACAATGTCTTTCATTAAAACACCATTTTCTACAGCTTCAATAATGTGCTGATGATGCCATAGTTTATAAGGGCCAACTCTTTGTTCATCTACAAAATAGGACTTGTCTCTAACATGTGTTATTTCAGTAACCCAAGTTGTGGGAATACCCAATAAGGGGCGAACCGTATAGCAAACAATCATGCCTTCATATATTTTATCTGGTAAATTTGGCGTACGTATATCAAAACCCATATTTTCGGGCGTAATTTTTTTTAGGTTTTGAGGTGAACTAATAAAATCCCAGACCTCGTCGATAGAGGCATTAACAAACTGTTCTTTTTCAAATTGATAAAATGCCATAAAATTTCGTTTTAAGATGAAAGTTCTTCCTTGTTCAACAAGCGTTTAATATTCGTTCGGTGCAAAAGAATTATTAGTGTCATGCAAACGAATAAATAATAGAATGTTGAGCTAAGACCGTGAATAAGGAATTCCGTTATTGTCAAGCTGATTGCCAGAATAATAGAGCCCAGCGAAACATATTTTAGGCGCCATTTTACGATGAAATAGATGGCTACCGAAATAAAAACAGAAAATGGCGCGAGCAATACTGAGGCACCAAGTGTGGTGTTCACACCTTTTCCTCCTTTAAATTTTAAAAAAATGCTAAAATCGTGACCAATAATCGCGGCCAGAGCAATACAATAGACAAAGAATTCAGTATCGATCTTATTATCATCAAAAAAATAAAGATAGACAGCTACCGGTAACAATCCTTTGAGCATATCGAGAAGTTGAGTAATGATGGCGATTTTTTTTCCTGCAACTCGACCTACATTGGTTGAGCCTACATTGCCACTGCCTATTTTCAGAATATTTTTGCCTGTATAATATCGAGTTAAAATATAGCCAAAGGGGATTGCTCCTAATAAGTAGGAAAGCAGTATAAAAGGATATAAAATACTTGTATTCATCTCAGTTCTTGAATAATGCGTAAGGCCTCGCTAACATGCTTTTCGGCTTGAATCTGGGAATTAAATAGGTAAGCTATTTCTCCTTCCTTATTCACAACATAAGTAACTCTGCCAGGAAGTAAACCAAAAAAACTGGCTGGTACGCCAAATAATTTACGCACTTTATTTCCAGTGTCGCTCAATAGGGTGTAATTCAGGCGGTGCTTTTTAGCAAACTCCAGATGACTTTCTACCGATTGTGCGCTAATTCCTATGATCATAGCATCGGCATCGGCAAATACTTCAAATTGGTCACGAAACGAACAAGCTTCTTTTGTGCAACCTGGACTATCGTCTTTAGGATAGAAATAAATCACCAGATTCTTTTTACCCAATACTGTTTCAAGCTTAAATAGATCACCATTCTGGTCGTTTAGTTCAAATGTTGGAACTTTGTTTCCGATTTCAATTTCTTTCATTTTTTCAGAATTTGTGTCAAAAATTAAATAAGCAATAAACAAGACTAAATAAATAGTCAGATAAAACAGGTAGAAGTTTCTAAACCTTTTGTATTTCTGATTGTCGGGATAGATATTCCCAAAAAGTCCTTTGATTTCTTTCCAAAAAACGGGTTTGATGTTTATTGTCCAGCTATCGGTTTGATATACGATTTTACGGAATTTACTTCTGTAATAACTCAATGGCAAACCCCATATTACAAAAAGTATAAACCAAATATTTTTATAGATAAAGTCCATTTCGTTTATTTTTTAGGGAACCAAGGAAAAAAAGAATTGGTTTTTTCGATGTATTCTCTGTATTGTGGTTTTGTATCGTTTAAGGTCTTTTCAAGCAGTGCTACGCCTGATATTTTGATAATCAATAAAGTCATTATAACAGAACCGATTATTTGCCAGTAACTGCCAGCTGCAGTACTAAAAATTGCATAGGCCCACCACACGGCTGAGTCGCCAAAATAATTCGGATGGCGTGTATATTTCCAAAATCCCGTATTCAGAACCTTTCCTTTGTTTGCAGCATCCCGTTTAAAACGTGCCAACTGAAAATCGCCTCCAGCTTCAAAGGCAAAGCCAATTAACCATACTGTAATTCCGAGGTAATCCAGTATATTAAGTTCTCCAGAGTTGGTGCTCGAATGAATACCTAATAAGGGTAGGGAAATAATCATGATCAAGACGCCTTGCAATAAAAAGGTTTGGAAAAAACTGAACCACCAATAACGTTTGGGACCATAATTCTTTCTAAATTCCTGATATCTGAAATCTTCTCCTTTGCCAATATTTCTAATGGCAAGATATATGGCAAGCCTTAGTCCCCAAATGCTAACCAAGCTTGATATTAATATCTTTCGTATATTAATTTCATCCGACATGAATAGGTAAAACGCATTAACAACAACAAAGCCAATACCCCAAAAAATGTCGACAATACTAACATTCTTTAGGAATATACTCCAAATCCATAATAGACTTACCAGAACTAAAATGAGTAAAGATGCCTGTAAAAATAGAGTCATCATTTGAGTCGTATTAATTGTTAAAAAGCAATGATATAGCAAGAGCACCATTACCGGCATGCATACCAATAACAGGAGAAATATTGACAACCGATACTGGCTTTTGTTCGGTTATTTTAAGCATTTGATCCTCTACTAGTTGAGCGCCATCAGAATTGTTTGCATGCAAAATGATGTATTTCCATAAGGTTTTTCCACGGCCAATTTTTTCGATATGTTTAAATATCTTTTTTAAGCTGGCTTGTTGGCTAAAAGTTTTTCCAAACAAGAGCGATTTTCCGTTTTCATCCATTGAGATAACGGGATTTAAGCCTAAAGCACTTGCGATTATCCCTTTTGGTTTGGATACTCTTCCACCTCTAATCATTGTTTGTAAATCGCGAACACTTACAAAAATCTTAGCTTGAAGTACATCCTTTTTAAGGGTTTCAACAATAGACTCCACCGATTCGCCAGATTCAATGTTTTGGGCAGTTTTTAATACCAATAAACCCAATGCTCCCGATAAATTTTTTGAGTCGATTACATGAACCGGTTTTTTAAATTCTTTTGAAATGCGTTTTCCAGCTTTTACACTATTTGAAAAGGTTCCACTAAACTGACTGGTTAAATGCACAGCAATTATAGCATCGTAATGCGAGGCCAAATGCGAATATAGGTTAGTAAAAGCCTGTTCATTTATTTGAGATGTTTTTGGAAATTCTGGTTCCGTTTCCAGTAATTCGTAAAACTGATTGGGTTGAATAGTCACTTTATCTAAATAATGGCTATCACCAAAATTCAGATTAAGAGGCATCACATGAATCTGATAAAAATCAATCAATTCCTGTGATAAATCACATGTTGAATCTGTGACTAGCGCTATGTTCCACCTGCGTTTACTTACCGCTTCTTGCTGTCGAAGCATATCATCCACTTTCTGAAAAGTGATGGTTCCCATTTCTTTTAGCTGATGAAAAAGTTCTGCAGGCTTGTTGGTGTGAACGTGAATACGACAAAGATTTTCCGAACCAGCAACAACAACAGAGTCACCATTTTCACTAAGAAAATTTTGAAGATCAGATTTACTCTGGCTAATGTTTTTTATAATTGCCTCGGTGCAAAAACGGAAGGTGATCTCTTCTTCGATCAATTCGTTCGAATGAATAAGGGAAATGTTTTCAGAAGCATCAACTACAAGGTTTCGAATATTTCTATTTTTAATAAAACCGATAATACCTTCAATGAACAATACAAAACCCTTTGCTCCAGCATCCACAAAATCCGATTTGCTTAATGCTTTCAACTTGGTGTTCGTTTCAGCTAATGACTTCTCCAATACTACAAGAGAATCAATGATTACATCGGCAAACTCATGAATGGCATTTTTTTTACTGTTTAGAAAATCGGACCATTCCTTGATAACGGTTAGCATTGTTCCTTCAACAGGATTTGCAATGGCTTCGTACATATAAGGAATTGATTTTTTTACACTTTCAGCAAATTCAGTTAAAGTGATTACCGGTTTATTTGTGGTTTCCCGATTTAAGCCATGCAGAAACTGAGCAAAAATAACGCCCGAATTACCTCGTGCTCCAATTAATGCTGCATCGGCAATATTGCTTACCGTAGTTTTATAAGATTTATGAGGTTTAATATTGTCGATTACTGAACGGACGGTCGAGGCAAGGTTTGTTCCTGTGTCTTTATCGTTAACAGGGAATATATTTATTCTATTTATTTCGACCTGGTTTCTTAATATTTGATTTCCACCTGCGATGAAAGCATAATACAAGAATTTCCCGTCAATAAATGGTATTTTGATGTTTTGCATACTTCTTATTAATTAACCCATTTCACAATATAAAAACCTGATAAACTAACGCTTGCTGATAAAATTATTCCCCATAATATATCGATAAAAACGATAGATATTGGCCAGTCCTTAAGCGTGGCCAAATTTGTTAAGTCATAAGTAGCATAGGTAAAAAGACCAAATAATGCTCCCATCAAAATTGCATTAAAAGCAGAACCTTTTTGAATTGCTGGATAAATTGCAAAAATTGAAATTCCAGCAACATATATGAAGTAAAAGATAAATGCTGCAGTCCAATTTACTTTATCAGATAATAAATCCCCAAGGTGTTTTTGATAGAGGTTTTTAGCAATAATGCCAAGCCATAGTAAGTCTACCATCAAAAAAACGATGAAAGTAAGCAGATAGCTTATAAGAATGCTTTTTATATGCATAGTATTTAGTATTGAATCGTTTACAAAGCTTTTTGTTCCACTTTTATTAGGTCAGAAACCTCATAGCCCCGTTTTTTTAATCGATCAAGTAACTCGTTGTATACTTCTTTTTCCATTTGAGGCTTACGGCTCAAAATCCAAAGGTATTTATCAGAACTACTACCAATAATAACCCATTGGTAGTCTTTGTCTAAATCCAGAACAAAATAATCGCCGTAAAAAAACAAGAAAAAGGAAACTTTCAGTTTTGCTGGCTCCTTTTCGGGATTTGGGATTTTAGCTTTACCAATGGCTTGCGAGAATGTCCCGTCAAAACTATTTTTATAACCACTGTTTACGACCTTAATTTTTCCATCATCGCGTATTGAATAATCGGCTGTTACACCAACTAGGCCACGCTCAAAACGATGGTCGTAACGAGCAATTTCGTACCATGTGCCCAAATATCGTTGAATATCCAGCTCATTAACTACTGTTTTATCAATAACCGATTTTTGCATTGTACAACTGATGAAGGAATTGCTCATGATTAGTAAGCTAATTATGACAATATTTAAACTTTTGCCGATTTTAAACATTCGATTATTTTTAACGAAAAAAATGAACAATCTTATTTAGTTCCGTAACTAAGATAAACATATAATTACACTAAGAACATTTGTCGTACAAGTTTTGTTCATGAAGTTCGAATAAAAAATACCTCTAAACAAACTGCAAAGAAAGTAAACCGAATAAGTTTATACTTTGAGCATGATCGTCTTTAAACCAAGAACAATATATAATTAGGGAAGGAGATTAATTTTTCATGCTAAGTCTGGCCATTACGTCATTTTTATAACTTCGGCTTATCGGTAGTGTTTTGTTTTTTACCTCAATACATTCGTTTGTAAATGACTCAATTTTGGCAAACGAAACAATATAGGAACGATGAATTCTTATAAAATCATTTTGAGGAAGTTTGGCTTCAATACTACTAATCGTTTCACGGGTTACTATGGTCTTATCATCCAAGTGAATTTTAATGTAGTCACTAAAGCTCTCAATATAGTTTACGTCCGAAAAATTAAGTTTTATCATTTTACGATCTGAGCGAACAAAAATAAAATCACTTTTTTCTTCGATAATTTCAGCTGATATATCTGTTTGTATTGGAGTGCTTTCGCCCATGAATTTGTTGACAGCCTGCAAGAGGCGATCAAAAGAGATAGGCTTTAATAAATAATCTACGGCTTGCAAATCAAATCCTTCGACGGCATATTCACGATAGGCAGTGGTAAAAATGACTTTAATATTTTTATTGATGGATTTAGCAAAGAGCAAACCTGATATTTCGGGCATATTGATATCTAAAAAAATCAGATCGACCTGATGGGCACTAATTTCTTTAAAAGCTTCAATGGCATTTTTACAAGATGCCAGTACGCGAATATGACTAATTTTTTGCAAGTGATTTTCTATAATTTCACGCGCAACAGGTTCGTCATCAACAATCAAACAATTAATAAGTTTAGTCATTTATCGAGGCGTTTAAATTATTGACCACCAAGTTAACGGAAAACCAATGGTCCTGATTTTCAATTTCTAATTGGTATTGATCTTGATATAACAATTGTAATCTTTTTTGAATATTGTCAAGTCCTATACCCTTTATACTTTTCTTTTCATCGGTACTTCGAATCGTATTCTTAATGGAAAAATTCAAGCTGTTATTCTTTAAAAAGATCTCGACATCAACCCTTAAAAAGCCATCAATAATTTGCCCATGTTTAAAGGCATTTTCTACAAAAGGAATGAGTAGCATGGGCGTTACTTGAATGGTATCGGGAATGGGCTGAGATTTGAAATTCACTTTCAAACTATCTTGAAATCTCATTTTCTCCAATTCAATGTATTCTTCAATGTGTAAAACTTCTTCCTTCAAACTAACCTTTGGTTTTTCTATTTGATAGAGGATATAGTCTAAGAGGTTTGAGAGCTTTAAAATAATCTCGGGTGTGCTTTTTGACTGTTTCAAAGCAAAGCCGTAAATCGTATTCAGGGTATTGAAAAGAAAATGTGGGTGAATCTGTTTTTTCAGATATTGCAGTTCCTGATTTTTAATTTGAAGTTGGGCTTCCAGTATTTTATTCTCTAAAGATTTGTTTCTCTCTATGCTTTCGTAATTGTGCCGCAAGAGTTTAAATGCTGAAACTAAGGCGACAACTAAATACACACCGATTAAAATAAATGGTAGGCTTTTACTTAAAGGAGGCATAAGATCCGTATTCAACTCCGTTTTAAACATGAATCCCAAAAACATGGATATGGTTATAAGATATGCTGAGGCAATTAGGGTATATATGCCATATAGCAAAAAGTACCAATGTTTTTTCTTAAGTAGATAGTTTGGAATTAAGAAGTAAATAACAAAATAAGTTGTGACGATAGTAACAGGCACCAAGATGTTCGAAAACCAGATAACGTAAGGCTGGTTAGCAGAATTAAAACCAAAAAAATAGATATAGAACAACCATACACCTCCCCAGAAGAGCATGTGTAAGGGTACAAATTTTATTTTTCTTAATAATTCAATTAAATTCATGAATGCAAAATAGGATTTTTATTCATTCTGAACATGTAATTAAGGTGAATGACTTAATTAAGACGGGATTCAACCTTGAAATGTCATTATTATAAAAATAGGTATTAATCGGTTAAACAAGGACGTAAACCTTTGAATCATCGCAAAAAAAATATTTCAATGGGTCTAAATTATATATTCGTGGAGATCTAAACTTAAAAATCATTTTATGTCACATCTTTTTACTCGTTTACACGAAGGAGGCCCTGTATTTATGTATCCTCTGTTGCTTATATTAATTTTAACATTGATCTTAATCGCCAAAGCTTTCTTGAAAAAGGGCGATGTTGAGAAAATTATTCGCTTGATCTCATCAATCAGTTTGTTTGCAATTGTATTTGGTTTTTTAGGTCAGATTGTTGGCTTGATAGGTGCTTTTGATTCATTACAAAGAACGGGTGGCAATGTTGATCCTTCGGTTTTTGCAGGAGGATTAGAAATATCTCTTTTGGTTCCTGCTTTTGGAATGAGTGTTTTCTTAATCGGTCGATTGGGCATTATACTTCTCATTTGGGCACAAAAGAAAGAAACTCTTTAGAACAAAAATCACTTCAACTAAGCACAATCAACATGAAAAAATATATGATTCTAATAATTGCTATGCTACTATCTTGGGCAGGCATTTATCAATCCGAAGCACAAAGCAAATCGAAACGAAACTATTTGGTTGAAATCGGCAAGCCTGATAAGTTGTATTCTAAGATTCTAGATGAAAAACGCGATATTTGGGTTAATCTTCCCGAAAGCTACAAGGCAGATGGAAGTAGAAAATATCCTGTGGTTTACTTATTAGATGGTAGTGTCCAATTCAATTCTTTGGCTACCGTTTATAACAATTATTGGGGGAATTATTTGCCAGATATGATATTGGTAGGTATTTCAAATCAAACTAACAGAACAAGAGATCTAACCACTTCTAAAGTTGAAACAAGACGTGGCGCCGTTTATAATAATGAAAATGGTGGTGCCGAAAACTTTACTCAATTTATCGAAAAAGAATTGATTCCTTACGTTGATAGTAAATTCGCTACTACGTCCTACAGAACATTAATTGGCCATTCTTTTGGAGGATTGTTCACCATTAATGCCTTAATAAATCATCCACACCTTTTCGTGAATTACATTGCAATAGATCCAAGCCTCGATTGGGATAATCAAAAATTACTGAAACAGGCCAAAGCAAAATTGCAGTCGGAGAGTTTTAAGGGTAAATCTTTATTTGTAAGCTTATCTGCAGAGCAATTGCACATGCAAAATGCTGAAATTACACTAGAAAACGTGATGCAAGACACTACAGAATTTACGCTCTTTGCGCGTTCTATTATTGATTTTTCGAATTTTATCGAGACACAAAAACAGAATGGATTAAGTTTCGCATGGAAAAGCTATCCCAACGATTTACACGGCACAGTTCCTTTACCATCAATGCGCGATGGTTTGCTCTTTCTATTTGATTGGTATCAACTTGAATCGGGCCAAATGTTTAGCAATCCTGAAACCCCATTGGCTGAATTGTTAGTACTTGTAAAGAAGCGTGAAGAAAAATTGACCCAACATTTTGGTTATCTAACGCCGCCAGCAGATGAAGAGCTTTTTAATATGGGTGGCTACATGTATATGCAATTTGGACAAATGAAAAAGTCATATGCTTTTTTCAATATGGCGATCAAATATTACCCTGAAAGTGCCAATGCTCACGACTCTATGTCTGAGTATTATATCGCTCAAAATGATGTGAAAAATGCAATCAAAGAGCTTACAATAGCCTACGAAATTAGTGGCCTTGACATGTACAAGCAGAAAATAGAGAAACTCAAAAGTGAATAGAAATAATACTATGAAGAAAGGACGCTTTAGGCGTCCTTTTATTTTATTAAGATGGAGTGGTATTTCATTTAAACTAGGAATTGTAGAGTTTACTTACCAAACTCTTATAGGTTTGACCAATCGGAATTTCATGCTCATTAATTGAAATTCGATTTCCCTCTATCAATTTGATTTTGTCAAGTGCCACTATAAAGGATTTATGCACTCTCATAAAATGTTGATTGTCTAATATGGATTCGTAGTAAGATATTTTTTCATGACTGATAATCATCTCCTCTTTAAAATAGACTTTGGTGTAATTACCATAGGCTTCAATAAATAAAATATCTTCCGAATCTACCTGATGATATTTCTTATCTCCTTTGACAAAAAAACGTTTGTTTGCTGCGTGTGATGGGCTTGTGATCTCAGCACTATTATTTGATGTGGTACTTTGTGAATTATCTCCAATTGCCTTATTAACAGCTTTAAGTAAACGTTCAAAACTGAAAGGTTTTAGTAAATAATCAGCAATATCTAATTCGTAACCATCTAAAGCAAATTCCTTGTAAGCAGTTGTAACAATCACTTTTGGAGGATTGCTAAGTGTACGAAGAAAATCAAACCCACTTAATTTTGGCATGTTCAAATCCAGAAACATCAAATCTACCTGATTGTTGTTTAAGAATTGCATTGCTTCCAAGGCATCGTAACAATGATGTTCCAACTGCAAATGTGGAAGAATATCACAAAAACCCTCAATAAGGTCGTGTGCTAGTGGTTCATCATCAACAATTATATATTTAATCATGTAACTTGAATTTTAAAGTCTACTTTAAAGAGATTATCTTTTATTGAGAGTTTTAGTTCATGTTTTTTCGGATAGATCAATTCAAGTCTTTGTTTTAGATTGGCTAATCCAATTCCCTTTTTTTCTTCACTTTCGTTGATTTCAAAATTATTTGAAAGGCTAAAGTGGATTGTATTATCAATATTTTCTAGGTTCATGTGAAGAAATGCTCCTTCTCGAATGCTTTCAATCCCGTGTTTAAAAGCATTTTCTAATAGTATAATATACATTAATGGAGCAACTTTCATATTTTCATCAACGGTAGAGTTAAATTGTATATCTACGCTTTTGTGGTAACGGATTCTGTGTAAATCAATATAATTGTTTAAGTATTCGATTTCATCTTTTAGAGGTACGAACTCTTTTTTGCCTTCGTAAATTGTGTAGCGCATCATTTCCGATAGCTTTAAGATAACACCTGGAGCCTGATCCGAATTCTTTACTGTTAAGGCATACAGATTATTCAAAGTGTTAAAAAAGAAATGGGGGTTGATTTGTGTCTTGAGTAAGGCTAATTCTGCTTTGGACTTATCAGCCTGTAAGGTTTTTAACCACTTCCATTGTTCAAACAACCAAAGAATAATAAACAATGGAATAGGAATAAAAAAGAAACTGATAGCCATTCCTTTTCTGACTTCACGATAAGTTTCCAAATCACCTGAAAACAAGCGCACATAAGTGAAGTAAAGCATGGCGCTCACATATATAGCAAGGATTAATTTTAGATATTTCGTAAAGAAAACAGGGGTGAGAATGTATATACTTCCCAATAGAAATATCAGTAGAAGAAGGAAAGTTATTGGGTTGTCGGGCATTCTCATATTTGAGTCAACGATCATAGCACCAAAAAAAAGTAGCATGAGACCACCAATCTTATATATGGTACGCTTATTCTTTTTCAGATAATCTAATTTGTGAATAGGGAGCGAGATCATGAACCACCAAAAAGTAAAAACCAGAAAGATTTCTATTGGAGCATCATCAGGTATAAGTATAAACTTAATTTGGTGCAGAATCAAAATTATAGGAACGATTATTAATAAGCCGATTCCGAACGCTTTGTATTTCTTAATAAAATCTATCATACATCGAAAATAGGAATGAAATGTTTGACGAACAAGTTAATTGACATACACTATGGGAAATGACACCAACACCATTGTTTTTTAACTCAAGCCAATTCATGAGATTTTTGCACTTGTATGGCTCAAAAAGAAAGCCATGTGACATCTATATTAGTAAGGTATTTTGATTGATGATAAGTTTACTCGAAATCAAACTTAAAATCACAAACTCATGAATACATTAAGAATTGAGAACCTATCTAAAATTTATCCAAATGGTGTTAAAGCCTTGAATGGAGTATCATTAAACATCAGTAATGGTATGTTTGGCTTACTGGGTGCTAATGGAGCTGGAAAATCATCCCTTATGAGAACCATTGCTTCTCTGCAAGAGCCAAGCTCAGGAGCTATAAATTTTAACGATGTTGATATTATTAGCTCGCCTCAAGAGGTGCGAAAGAATCTGGGTTATTTGCCTCAGGAGTTTGGAGTCTACCCAAAGATATCAGCTGAAAAATTACTGAATCATTTAGCTGTACTAAAAGGCATACTCGATAAAAAGGAACGTAAGAATCAAGTGACAGCATTATTGCAACAAACCAATTTGTATCAGCATCGCAAAAAGTCCGTTTATACATTTTCGGGTGGTATGCGTCAACGTTTTGGTATTGCACAGGCTTTACTTGGCAATCCTCAGCTCATTATTGTTGATGAACCAACGGCAGGTTTAGATCCTGAAGAACGTAACCGTTTCTTAAATCTTCTTAGCGAAATTGGAGAGAATGTGATCGTTATTCTATCAACACATATCGTTGAAGACATTCGTGATTTGTGCAAGAATATGGCCATCCTCGCTGAAGGTGAAATTGTGGCTCAAGGCAATCCATCCCACTTGGTAAAGAGTTTGGAAGGCAAAGTGTGGAGCAAGATGATTAAAAAGGAAGATGTTGACGCTTATAAGAAAGCCTTTAAAGTTATTTCGACAAAATTAGTTTCAGGTGAAACTCAAATTCGAGTGATTTCTGATTCTAGTCCAGAGCAAGCTTTTGATAGCGTAGATCCAAATTTGGAAGATTTTTACTTTGCTACTGTTCATACAAACTCACCTTTAAAAACGGCCTAAGATATGATCATTCAATTATTACGTTTCGAAGCTTTTTATCAGCTAAAACAACGCGCCTTTCCTCTATTGGCAGGTCTTTTCTTTTTTATGGGTATTCTAGCGGGTCGTCAGGGGTTTGCCCCAGCCAATGTTGATTTTAATTCAACTTATCAGATTAATTTTTTCACAGGCTTAATCAGCTTAGGTAGTGTTTTTATTGTAATGTTTTTTGCCATTAGTGGCATGCTTCGCGATAGACGATTCAATATGGAAAATATCATTTACAGTACATCCATAAAGAAATGGCAGTTCTTTTGGAGCCGTTACTTAGGTGTATTTGTGAGTAGTTTACTCGCTTTCACCCCATTTTTAGTAGGTTATGCTGTATCGGTAACTTTTTCTGATTTAGATCCAGAACGAGTGGCTGAATTTCATATGTTAACTTATGTAAGGGCCTGGTTACTTATTGTAGTACCCAATATTCTAGTATGTTCAGCCTTAGTTTTTGCAACAAGTACGCTTAGTAAGAGTAATTTGGCAACTTATGTATCTGCCATTTTCATCTACATGCTTTACATGATTAGTTCAATGTTTTTGAACTCTCCACTTATGGCTCAGTCTGTTCCAGCTACACCTGAAGGTATGGCTCTTGCAGCACTAGCAGATCCATTCGGTATTGCCGCATTCTTTGAACAAACACAATTTTGGACGCCTTTTCAAAAGAATACTCAGTTTTTATCTTTCACAGGTTTGTATATGTGGAATCGAATATTGTGGATTGCACTTACAACTTGTGTTTTATTTGGAACTTATTTTTTGTTTTCATTTAGGAAGATGAGTCAAAAAGTGAAGAAGGCAGTTGTGGTGATTGATAAGCCAGAAAAATCTAAAGAATATAGGCCGATTCAAGCCATTGTAGGGCAAAAATCACAGCGTGCTTCCTTCTTTTCTTTGCTGAAAATAGAACTGAGTGGTGTCTTTAAAAGCTTGCCTTTTATAGGTGTTATTAGCATCTGGTTAGTTATTGTTTTTATGGAGATTAATTCAACTATAAATGAGGGGGGAGCTTACAATGATAGTTTGTACCCACTAAGTAATTTACTCATAGATCTTTTTGCTGATCCTTTGTCCATCTTAAGTTTTATCCTTATTATTTTTTATAGTGGAGAATTGGTTTGGCGAGAACGAAGTCTCAACTTTGATGGAATTTTAGACGCAACACCAGTGGCAAATTGGGTTTTATTTTCGTCAAAACTTCTTGCATTGATCATGCTTCCTCTTTTATTAATTGCTTCTGGAATTATTGTCGCTTTGGGATTTCAAATCTCAAAAGGCTATTACAATTTTGAGTTGGGGCAATACCTGTCTATGTTTTATTACAATGGAACACAGTTAATCATTTTTAGTATGATGGCTCTTTTCATTCAGAGTCTTTTCAGGAATAAATACTTGGGAATGGGTGTTACAGGCCTAATTATTCTAGGAAGCTTCCTCGCTCCAAAGATTGGTTTAGAGCATGATATGTTGCGATTTGGTTTCTTGCCAAGATTGTCTTACAACAATATGACTGGGTATTCTGGTGAATCAACTCTATTCAACCATTTGAGTTTGTATTGGTTTGCTTTGGCTAGTATTTTATCACTGATATCCTTTAAGCTTTGGCAGAGAGGTGTTGCAACAAACTTTCGTTTTTATTTCATACAAGTACGCTCCAATTGGAGAAAATGGGAAATTACAATTCTGGCTTTGTTTGGTATTGTTCTGTTTGCATCAGGGGGAACCACTTACTACAATATGAATGTGTTGAACGACTATTACTCGTCTGCAGAAGTTCTTGATTATAAGGAAGCTTACGAACGTAAATTTAAGAAGTATGATGATATGGATCGTTTTTATCATGTTTCTATGAAAACTGAAGTTGATTTGTACCCAAAGGAACAACGCTATACCGTCAAGGCCAATAATATACTAAAGAACAAGCATGATCATCCAATAGCTATGCTTTTTATAACAGAAAAAGAGCCTATGCATTCTATTCAACTTGAAAATGCAAAGCTAGTTGAGCATGATTCCCTTTTCGGAACTTACTTGTTTGAATTCAACGAGCCTGTTAAAGCTCAGCAAGAGGTCAAGTTCAAGTACGAAATTCATAAGACATTAAAAGGCTATGAAGCATCGCAAGAGATTGTAGCCAATGGTTCTTATATCATGCATAGAAGTTTTGAGCCTATTCTAACTTATCGTAATAGTCTTGAAATACCGAACAATTTCGAAAGAGAGAAAAGGGGCTTACCTCGTATTGAAGAGGAAGGTGTTGAAGATGAACACTTACATTTGGTTGAAGTGGATTTTGGCCGAATTGATTATGAAACAATTATATCAACTCGAGCTGATGAGATTGCTATTGGCTCAGGAAAGCTGTTGAAACAGTGGACTGAGAATGGTAGGAATTATTATCACTATAAAACGGAGAATAAAATTCTACCAGTTATGGCTTATTTTTCTGCTAAATACGCTACCATAAAGGAAGAGTTTATGGGAATCAGTTTAGAGCAGTATTATCATGAGGGCCATGAATATAATCTTAAAGACATTTCGGAAAGTACAAAGGAAGCGTTAAAATATTGTATTGAGAATTTTGGAGATTACCCTTTCGATCATCTTCGAATGGCTGAAATTCCAGGACATTGGTCATTTGGTGGCTTTGCACATCCTGGGGTCATTAGTATGGTTGAAGATCGATTGTATTTGGTGGATACCAGAGAAGATGAGGATTTTAATTTGGTGGCAAAAAGAGTGATTCATGAAGTTTCTCACCAGTGGTGGGGACATACCTTGATTCCGAAAATGGTAGAAGGTGGTTCTATTTTTGTTGAAGGTTTTGCCAAATATACCGAGGCGGTAATTCTGGAAAAGATGTATGGTAAAAGTGCAGTTTGGCAATTGAGTCAGAATGCTAACAGTAGGTATTTTAGAGGTAGAGCTTATGCCTCAACACCAGAACCTCCCTTGTATATAGTAGATGGGCAGAGTTATATTTCTTATGGAAAAAATTACACAATCATGCTGGCCTTACGTGATTTATTGGGCGAAGAAAAATTGAATTCTGTTTTGCGTAGCATTACCGATCGACATAGAAATGAAGATGATTTTAAAGCCAATACACTCGAATTCATTGAGGATCTTTATCAGCACACTCCTACCGAGCAACATGTTTTAATTGATGATTGGTTCAAGCGGGTAATTACTTACGATTTGTCTGTAGAAAATGCCAAATATCGGGAACTGGAAAATGGTAAGTATGAGATCAATTTTAAACTACAATCGAAGCGATTTGAAACGCAAGCTGATGGAAGTCTTAAAGAAATTCAAATTAATGAACCGATTGCAATTGGGCTTTTCTCAAAACATCCTAGTTCGGCAAATGAGGAGAATGGTATTCTGTATCTAAAGCCACATCAAATTAATAAAAAGCTAATGGAAGTTAGTTTGATAGTCGACGAACTTCCAGAATATGTTGCAATAGATCCTTACGGAACAAGATGTGATGAAGATTTTATTGATAACCTAGTTTTACTAGAAAAATAAGGATAATTAATGCCAAATCCCTGAATTCAATTTCAGGGATTTTTTCGGTTTTACAATCCGAGTTGATCCATTTTATCTTTTTCATATCGGCTGTCTTCAGCAGGATATCTTAGTTTTTCCTCAAACTTACCAGTGTCTTTGGCCAAACTCCAAATTAAACTTTCTCCAGCATGAATTGGTATTTGCTTATATATTGAATCATTATAGGCGTCATCAGCTGACATTATTTTCCAACCCTTAGATTTAAACATATCAATTAAGTCATCTAAAAATAAGGCTGCCGCTAAATTGTGGTGCAAAAGAAGGGTATGGTTTATGTGTCGGCCGGTCAATTCATAGGAGAGATTTTCATAAAAGGAAGCACGCTCAAACAAGTGTTCCAAATAGTATTTTTTAAACCCTTCAATATCTGCATTTGGTTCTTGCTTTAATCTTTTTCGTAATCGACTATCAATATACCAATCTGATGCGTCAACTGTAACGTATCCATTTTGATAGCCTTGTTCTTTCATAATATTACGAATACTATCGATTTTTTCTTGACCTTTTCCTTCTTTGAGATAAGGAAATCTGAACAATTTAGTATAGTTGCTGTATTTGCTGATTAATGAATCGGCTTTTATTAGGTCTTCTTTGAATTTAGCCGCACTATTTTTATTGCTATTGAAATTTGGGTGAGAATAAGAGTGATTAGCAATTTTATGTCCTTTATCATTCCACGAGTTAATCAGATATTGCCCTTTATCACCTGACTTGTCTTTGGTTTTTACAAAAAAAACAGCCTTGATGTTTGCGTCATCAAGTGAGTTGAGGAGCATATTGTTCCAATCTTCAAATTTGAAATCACCACGATCCTGCATCGTGCCGTCATCAAAAGTGAAGCTTATGGCAGGTTGTGCATGTATTGAAAAGGAAGTAATTAATAGAAAAATGAAAATTAGTGCTCTCATATTGTTCTGAAATAAACGCTTAATTAAAATGATCATATAAGTTTTGTGGACAATAAAGTTGGTTATTATCAATAGGCCAAGTAAGTCGATTAAAATTACTTATAAAAATTTGAGTTAGATAAGTTTAATTGGTTTTGTGTAGTTTGTTATTTGAATTGTTACAATTCGTTATCACAATAATTCTCTACCATTAAGTAGGATCTGTTTCTATATTTCATCTAAGTAGAATAAGTTTGATGAATTCACCTATCCTTATTTAAAATGATTAAAAATAATTTCTATCTTTAATTGTTACTAATCAAGTAAAAAATTAGGAGAGGAATGAAAACAGTAAGAAATGCAAATGTCTTAGCCTTTTTAGCCATCGTATTGATGATAAATAGCACTGTTTTCGCCCAAAATCATAAGGAAAATATGAATCACAAACATACCAACAACTTAGCAAAAGAGAACAGTCCGTATTTGCTTCAGCATGCACACAATCCCGTAAACTGGTATCCTTGGGGTGAAGAGGCCTTGGCAAAAGCAAAAAAGGAAAATAAAGTAATATTGGTAAGCATTGGTTATGCCGCCTGCCATTGGTGCCACGTAATGGAACATGAAAGTTTCGAAAATGAGGAAATAGCCAAAATCATGAATGAATTTTTCGTTTGCATAAAGGTCGATCGTGAAGAACGTCCTGATATCGACCAAATATATATGGATGCCGTGCAAATGATGACTGGTAGTGGAGGTTGGCCCTTAAATTGTTTTGCCATGCCCGATGGTAAACCATTTTTCGGTGGTACTTATTTTCGACCGAACGATTGGGTAAAAGTATTGCAAGGAATTCAAAATGCATGGCTTACCGAATCTGAGAAAGTTAAATCAGTGGGCGATCAAATTGCGAATGGAATCCGTGAAAACGAAATCATTACGCTAAAAGCAGAGACTTCCGATTTTACTGTAGCTGATTTAGAAAAAGCATATCGTCAATGGAAACAAGAGTTCGATGGTCGCGAGGGAGGAAACAACAGAGCGCCAAAATTTCCATTGCCCAATTCTTTGCAGTTTTTGCTGCGATATTATCATCAAACCAAAGATCAATCGGCACTAGATCATGTAACGCTTACGCTCGATAAAATGGCAATGGGCGGAATCTACGATCAGGTAGGTGGTGGTTTTTCCCGTTATTCGGTCGATGCCATATGGAAAGTGCCGCATTTTGAGAAGATGCTTTACGATAACGGTCAGTTAATCAGTTTGTATGCCGAAGCTTATCAATTAACAAAAATTCCTGAGTACAAGCAGTTGATAGAGCAAAGTTTAGACTTTGTTGAGCGAGAAATGACTTTGCCTGAAGGCGGTTTTTATTCCTCTCTCGATGCCGATAGCGAAGGTGTAGAAGGTAAATTTTACGTTTGGGAAAAAGCCGAAGTCGAAGCTCAACTAAAGGAAGAGTCCGATTTGTTTTGTGAATATTATGGCATTACAGATCATGCCAATTGGGAAGAAGGAAATATTTTAATGATATCTGCTGATAAGAATAAATTAGCCAAGAAGTACAAAATATCAGAAAAGGAATTGGATGAGAAACTGGAAAAGGGCAGAGCAGCATTATTAAACAAGCGTGCCGATAGAATTCGCCCTGGATTAGATGATAAAGCCCTAACGAGCTGGAATGCACTAATGCTTAAAGGCTATGTTGATGCTTACAAAGCTTTGGGAAATGAAAAATATCTCGCTGTAGCTATAAAAAATGCAGATTTCATACAAAAATACCTTTGGAAAGGTGAAGCACATTTGCATCGAAATTACAAAGATGGCAACTCAAAAATTAATGCCTTTTTAGACGATTACTCATTTACCATAGAGGCATTTGTGGCGCTTTATCAGGCTACCTTCGACGAACAATGGTTGCACAAGGCCAACCAATTGCTCGAACATGTGTTAGTTCATTTTACAGATGATAAATCAGGAATGTTCTTTTACACCTCTGACGAAGATGAGGCATTAATTGCACGTAAAATGGAGCTAATCGACAATGTAATTCCATCGTCTAACTCATCCATTGCCAAAAGTCTGTTTTTGGTGGGAACTTACCTCGAAAAAACGAGATATGTAAAACGTGCCGAACAGATGCTCTTGAATGTGAAAAGCCGCCTAGAGAAGTCTGTAGCATATCACTCTAATTGGGGACAATTGTATTTTTGGTTTGCAAATCCGCCAATCGAAATAGTGGTTGTAGGCGAGGATGCTAGTAAGCAGAAAGAAAAAATCGAAAAATTATTTTTGCCCAATGTCTTGATTTCTGGGAGTAATACGGAAAGTAATTTGCCTTTGCTGCAAAATCGTTATGTAAATGGGCAAACAACTTTCTATCTTTGTAAAAATAAAACTTGTAAATTACCAGTTACAAATTCAAATGACGTGCTAAAACAATTGTCAGAGATAAGTGTTAAGTAATCTGTTAGCAGTAAAAAGTTGGGTGTAGTTTATTAAGCCTGAAGGGCTTTAATATTTTAGCTCAGGGCAACGCCCTGAGAATTGAGTCACGGACATTAAACGTCGCGTAATTAAATATTAATTAAGGAGTGTTTGTTCTTCGCGACGATAATGGAAATGGATTTAGTGTGGATAGGATACCGCGTAGCGGTAACACGATTGTAACACGATTAAAACTAGTATTTATACAATCTTTATAGAAAGAAAAATAACTAAAAATCAAAATATCAATACTATGAAAAAAAACATGCGTAACATCCTAATGTCAGGATTATTACTGATTGTAGCAGCATGTGCAACAGTACCAATTACTGGAAGAAAACAAATGAATTTGTATCCAGAAAAAGACATGATTGCCACTAGTTTAACGCAGTACGATGCATTCCTATCGGAAAGCAAGTTATCTGCAAATAAAGACCAGTCAGCTATGGTGAAATCTTGTGGAGCAAGAATTGCCAAGGCAGTAGAACAATTTATGAACGAGCACGGTATGAGCGATCGTATTGCAAACTTTGCTTGGGAATTTAATTTGGTAGATGATGAGACTCCAAATGCATGGTGTATGCCAGGTGGAAAGGTTGTTTTCTATACTGGAATATTGCCTTACACACAAACTGAAACAGGTTTGGCCGTTGTAATGGGACACGAAATTGCCCATGCCATTGCTCGTCATGGTAACGAACGAATGAGTCAGCAAATGGGAATTCAGGCATTGGGTCAAGGATTAGCGATTGCACTTAACGAAAAGCCAGCAGAAACTCAGCAAATTTGGATGACTGCTTTTGGAGCAGCTTCAAATGTTGGAGTAATGTTACCATTCTCGCGTTCTCATGAAACAGAAGCGGATAAAATGGGCTTAATATTTATGGCTATGGCAGGCTATAATCCAGAAGAAGCAGTGGCATTTTGGACGAGAATGGGCGAAGGTGGAGGCCAAAAACCACCAGAGTTTTTGTCTACTCACCCTGCTGATGATACTCGTGTTAAAGATTTAAAAGCTTTTATGCCAGAAGCAATGAAATACTATAAGAAATAAGGTGTTTCGAGAAAATATAAAGAATTAGAAGAATGGCGTTCTGGCTTTTGCTAGAATGCCATTTTTTTTACCTGACAGAGTCGAAGACCTGTAAGCGTTTATTCTAAAATGTAATTGAGTATAGTTGATTTTTTCTCTTGCAGGAGAGTGAAAGAGTGAGGTTTTTTATTTTGACTTAAATGTTTTTCTTTCAACTTGAAGCTTGGGCATTGAGATTCTCCTTTAGCCATATGGCCTTATAACTTGGAGCTTAATTCCTTGTTATTTGAACTCACTTCCTCAACTGTTCCTTACCTTCAAGTAATTCCGAATTCCAAACTTCTTCAGGAATTGAATCATCATCTTCAGGTAGGGTAATAACAGGTTTTTGTGGGCCATCATTTCTAAATACAAGAGCATAAATTAAACCAGAAAATGCGCCAAATAAATGACCTTCCCACGAAACATCATTTAATATTGGAAATACGCCCCAAAACAGACCGCCATATAGAAAAACCACCACAAAAGAGATGGCAATTAATCGGTAGTAGTAACGAATAATTCCGCTAAAGAATAGAAAAGAAGCAAAAGCATAAACCAAACCACTTGCTCCAATGTGGTAAGCCTCCCGAGCTGCAATCCAAACCAAAATATTCGAAGTTAGGTAGCAAAGTATAAATATTCGATAGGAGAGTGGGCGATAGAAATAAAAAATCCCCCAACTAAGAACGGCAAAAGGAACCGTGTTGGCCATTAGATGGCTAAAATCTTTATGAATTAATGGACTTGTTAAAATGCCAATTAATCCCTTTGCATGAAGAGGAAATACACCTAGAAAATGAAAGTCTAAACCAAGTCCCCACTCAAAAATTTTAACCGCCCACATTAAAAACAAAAAAGCCATAGGAAACAGTAAGCTGTGTTTTAACTTCAGCTGTTCAAACTCTTTGTTATATGGCGTATTATCTCGCAAATTATTAAAATTGTATTTTTTTTGAAAGCCCTTTTAGGGGTATGGAGTGATAAAGGCTGTTTCTAATCCAACTCGATTTCTTCTTCTTCGTCGGTATCAGGATTAAAAAGCTCAATAACTTTACCGTCTTTACATTCGATGGTACGTGCAGGGAATTTCTTTAATAAATCGTGCTGGTGAGTTGCCATTACAACAGTTCTACCATTTTTACTGATATCCATAAGTAGTTGAGCCAATTCATCAGAGGTTTCTGGATCAAGATTTCCAGTAGGCTCATCAGCTAATATAATATCAGGAGAATTTAATAGTGCGCGCGCAATAACAATACGCTGCTGTTCTCCACCAGAAAGTTCATGAGGCATCTTGTAGCCTTTCTTACCCATTTTTACTTTATCCAAAACTTCTTCAATTCGGCTGTCAATTTCTTTTTTGTTTTTCCAACCAGTAGCTTTCAATACAAATTCCAAATTAGAGTGCACATTACGATCGGTAAGCAATTGAAAATCTTGAAATACAATGCCAATTTTTCTTCTTAAGAAAGGAACTTGCTTTGTCTTAATAATTGGGAGATAATATCCCGCAACTGATCCGCCGCCATCTTTAATTGGCAATTCGGCATACAAAGTTTTCATCAAGCTGGTTTTTCCACTACCCACTTTACCAATAATGTAAACAAACTCTCCTTTTCCTATTTCAAGGCTTACATCAGTTAAAATAATGTTATCCGCCTGACGGATTATGGCATTTTTAAGTTCAATGATAGCAGATTCGGACATGTATTTCGCTTTTTAGAATATTCAATTTGTGTGTCGACATACAAATCTAAAAAATTATTTCAGCAGAAGCTTTCTTATTGCACATTTTCTTTATCAAATAAGCGTGCAATTTTTCTTTCTTTCCTCCGTTTTGAATTACGATAAGCTTGCAGATTATTTATATCTTTAAGCCTGATTTTATGATTTGGAAATAGATTAGAAAGTCAGTTCCCTAATGGTCATAATAATCAACTTTTTTTTACCTACACACGAAAAGTAGTATGAGAAATAAATTTAGTTTGTGGATGTTAGCATCCCTTCTCTTTTTATGTTTGAGCTTTACCGCTCAGGCCCAAAAATCCTTAACACACAAGAGTAGTAACCAGATTTGGCAGTCGGCCATGGAAATGTTCCAAAATAAAAATTATGGTGGAGCAAGACATGAGTTTGCTGATTTTCTAAAGAAAGAGAACGATTCTTATTCCGACCGATCGACTAAAGCTTCCTTTTACATGGCTTGGTGTTCAATTGAATTGTTTCGCCCCGAGGCCGAGCAAGAAATGAAAGCCTTTATTAAAAAGAATCCGGAAAGCAATTTAAAACAAGCTGCCTATTTTCAATTGGGAAGACAGCAATACAGAAGTAAAAAATACAAAACAGCTTTGCAGTGGTTCAAAAAAGTTGATGCTTATTCGTTAACCACTGATCAACGCACCGAGTACCAATTTAAAATGGGGTACGCCTATTTTCAACGTGAAAAATTGGAAGAAGCTCGTAAATATCTATTTGAAATTATTGATGTGTCGGGAGAATACAATGCGCCAGCAAATTATTACTACGCATACATTGCTTACCTGAATAAGAATTATCAAACCGCTTTAAATGGTTTTGAAAAACTGACAAAGAACAAAACTTTTAAGCCAATTGTGCCTTACTACATCACGCAGATTTATTATTTGCAAGAGAAATACAATAAGGTGATTGATTATGCTCCACAATTTTTAGATGATACTTCGGTAAAACGTAGTGCTGAGATTGCCAAAATGATTGGTTTATCGCATTATCAGTTAAAAGAGTACACAAAAGCAATTCCATTTCTTGATAAAGGAAAAAAGAGTTTGTCTAGAGAAGATAAATTTGCTTACGGATACTGTTTGTACAAAGAAAAGCAGTTTGCCGAGGCAGTAGTTCAATTTGAAAGAGTAGGCGGCAAGGATGATGAATTGCTAATGGTTGCCAATTATTGTTTGGCAGATTGTTATTTGCAATCGGGTGATAAAAATGGCGCTAAAGCGGCCTTCTCCGCTACCTCAAGAATGGATTTTGACGAGAACATGCAGCAAGATGCTTTGTTCAATTACGCGAAGTTGACTTATGAATTGTCTTATTCGCCATTCAATGAAACCATAAAGGCTTTTGATGCCTATTTGCAAAAATATCCAAGCTCTGATCGTAATGATGAAGCCTACGATTATTTGGTGAAAGTGTACATGACAACCAAAAATTATGGAGATGCATTGGCTTCCATGAATAAGATCAGCAACAAAACCCCACAAATTAAAAAGGCATATCAAAGAGTATCTTGGCTGCGTGGTTTAGAGCAAATGAAGCAGTTGGATTACGCTACTGCGATAAAGTCTTTCGACAATGCATTGGAATATAAAATATACAATTCTCAAATTGCTGCAGAATGTGTTTATTGGAAAGCCGAAGCAAATTATCGCTTGGGCGATTTTGAAAAAGCAACAAAGCTTTACGATGCGTTTATATTGTCACCAGGTTCTGGTTCTTCAGGATATTACGAGCGTGCTTACTACAACATTGCCTATGCAAATTTCGAGCAAGATAAGTATGAGCAAGCATCCGATTGGTTCCGCAAATTCGTGAATCAGGCCGATGGTAAAAGTAATTTTGTTTCTGATGCCTGTAACCGAATTGGCGATTGTTTCTTTTTGAATAGAGATTACAATCATGCTGCCGAGTATTATGGGAAAGCAGCTTCAGCAAACAATTGGGATACCGATTATGCACTGTATCAACAAGCGTTATCGCTTGGTTTAATGGGAAACTCAAAAGAGAAAGCTCGTTTGCTTCAGCAATTGAGAGCATCTTATCCTGAATCGGAATATTTAGATGATGCCTTGTATGAATTGGCAAAAGCAAAAGTGAAGTTGAATGATGAATCTGCTGCTGTTTCAATATATCGAGAATTGGCTACCAAATTCCCGAAAAGTAGTTTCGCTCCGAAATCATTATTGCAATTGGGGCAGTTGAATTACAATGCAAGAAATTATCCAAAGGCAATTGAGTCCTACAAAGAGGTAGTTATAAAATATCCGCAAAGCGAAGAAAAGAAAAGTGCTTTTACAGGCTTAAAGAATGTATATGTGGACATGAACAAGGTAAACGAGTATTTTGCTTTTGCAGAGTCGTTTAAAGGTGGAGGGGTAATTCGTAGTTCTGAGAAAGATTCTTTGTCATATATATCTGCCGAAAGATTGTACATGTCGGGCGAAACAGAGCGTGGAATTAATGCTTTGGGCGACTATTTAAGTCAATTCCCAGATGGAATGTTCCGCTTAAATGCACAGTTTTACAAAGCCGATGCCGCCCTAAATCAGGATGATTTAGATGAGGCTTTATTAGGTTTCGAGCAGGTGCTAAATCAGCCAAACAATTTGTTTACCGAAAAAGCATTGGTGGCTGCCTCGCAATTGAATTATCGCAAAAAGAATTTCGTGCAATCAAAAGCACAGTTCTCTAGATTGAATGAAATGGCCGAAATTCCAGAGAATGTTAGCTTGGGAAAAATCGGTTACATGCGCTCTGTATATGCTTTGGAAGAGTATAAGAATACGGTCCAAGCAGTGGCAGTGGTTCTAGAAATAACCAAAGCCGAGGAAGAGTTAATTCGAGAAGCAAAATACAAACGAGCTAAGTCATACTTAGCTATGGCAAATAAAAGTTTAGCTCTTGCAGATTTTAAAGCTTTGGCAAAAGAAACGCAAACAACAGAAGGTGCTGAGTCGAAATATCGATTGGCTAAATTGTATTTTGATAAGATGCAATACGATTTATCCGAAAAAGAAATCAATCAGTTTATCGAAATGAATTCTCCACATCATTATTGGTTGGCAGAGAGCTTTCTGTTACTTTCGGATGTGTTTTTAAAGAAAGATGATGCCTTTCAAGCTAGATATACCTTACAAAGTATCGTTGACAATTATGCTTCGAAAGAGGATGGGATTTTGGAAAGAGCGCAAGAAAAATTAAATGTTTTACTTGCTGCCGAAAAGAAAGCCGAAGAGAAGATTATCAATAAAGAAGTAAAAGTTCAGTTCGAAGGTGCAGATCACACCGAGAGTGAAAAGCTATTCGAAAACGCATCAGTAGAATCGGATTCTATAGGTTTGGATGAGGAAAAAATGATGTTGGAAGAAATGCTAAGTAAAGAGGAAATAGAATAAGTAAAATATAATAAAGAAACAATGTTCAAAAAGCTCCTATTGTCGGCTGTAATATTCAGCTTTGCATGCACAATCTCTTATGCCCAGGAAGAACGAGATTTAAATAAAGAGGTAAAAGTAAAAACAACTTACCAACCTAAAATTAATAAATCGAAAAGAATTGGTGAGTTGCCAACACTTGTAGATACGACTAAATTTACGCCTTCTTTTAATTATTTTATTCAGACCAAGCCTTTATCGGTTGGTTTTTCTCCAGCTTTAATTCCTGCAGCAAGAATTGTTGGTGAGCCATTGCAATCAGTTAACAGTCATGCTTTAACTTTGGCTGGTGGTAATTATGCGACCCTTTTCGGGGATTATCGTTACAACAATCAAAGATCTAAAACTTCTGATTTAGGTGTGCATATTAGGCATTATTCTACCAACGGAAAAGTTGAATTAGAAAATGGAGAAGATGCAAAACCAGATTGGACTGAACAGTTGGCTGAAGTTTACGGGAAAATATATTTAGATGATAGTGAACTTTCTGGTAGAGTTTACTACGGCCACAAAGGTTATAATTATTATGGCGATAAATTTGTCAATCAAAGTAGTTTGTTTGATTATGACAGCCAGAAGCAAGATCGCTTTGGTTTAAATGCTGATTTTAAAACAACATTCAAAGATTTGGAAAGATTGAATTTCGGCATTGGTTTGGAATATGAACATTTTGGAGATGATTTCGAAGTTGCTGAGAATGACTTATTAATTAAAGCAGAGGCTAAAATTAAAAGAGGTGAAGGACTTTGGTCTTTGACTTCAGAGTTTGACTATTTTGCGACTGATGGTTTATATGTTTCTAGTTTTGATGAGTTTGAAGACAGACAAACGATGGTTTGGACTTTGAGCCCAAAATATTCATTGCAATCAGATGCACTTAATATAAGTTTGGGTGTTGATGCTGTTTTAGCCATGGGAGATGATTCAGAAACAAAATTGTATCCTAATATTTCTATGGATTATGAGGCTGTTGATGAAATTTTGACCTTGTTTGCAGGTCTTGATGGAGGCTTAAATATGAACAAGTACAATGACATCGCGGATGAAAATCCATTTGTTTATTCTGGTTTGTATGTTAGTCCTACGAATACAAAATATCGTCTGTTTGGAGGAGTGAAAGGAAGTCTTTCGTCCAATGCATCATTTAAGTTATCTGCAGAATACAGTGATGTTGAAAATCAATACTTTTTTACTAGGTATGCAGATTTAATGGCAGTATCTGGGGGAGTTGCAGTTCGTAATACGAATAAATTTGCTATTGAACAGGATGATATAAGTTTACTTCGATTGGGAGCTGAAGTAACCATTGGTTGGACCGATAAGTTACAGTTGAACTCTTCTGTTTGGTACAATAGTTATAGCATGGATGCTCTAGAAGAAGCTTGGTACAAGCCTGAATTTGAAATGAATGTAAATGCTTCTTATTTGTTTAGCGAAGAATTAAGTTTTCAAGCTGGGGTTAGTGTATTGGGAGAGAGAAGTGTTGCTTCTTATGAAGTAAATGATTTTGGAGGTACGGTTATAGTCGATCGCGTAACAAAAAATCTTGATGCTGTATATGACCTTAGTATTGGTGCAAATTATCGTTTAAACGAGCATTTTACAGCTTTTGGGAAAGTGAATAACTTATTTGCTGATAAATATTACCAATGGGATGGATATCCTTCTCAGAGACTTAATTTCCTATTAGGAATTAAAGTCGTATTTTAAAATAAAGAAATCACCGTATTGTAAAGGATGTTCTTTAAATAGAGCATCCTTTTTTATTTTAACTATTTTTGCAAATTGTTTTTTGCACGCTTTTTGCTACATTTAATATTATTATTAAATACATACGGAGTTTATGAGTTTAAATTTGACCAATAAAACTAAATATATACTACTATTTACATTTGCTTTCATTGCATTTGTTGGCAATATAAATGCGCAAGAAGATGAACGTTGGAAGTTATCTGTAAATAACGATCAGAAGCCTCTTGAGATTTTGATGGAATTTGGTGATTCTGAAATGGGAATTACTTATTTATTTGACATCACTAGGGATACTTTAAATATGTCTTTTGCGGCTGAAGAGTCCATTAGCTGGAAAAAACATGGTGTAAGTGTATTTGCATTGCCAAAAGGCAAGGAAGTGCTTAAAATTAAGCTTGACGATGTGGATATGGAAAATGTTCAGGTAGTGTTTTATCGAATGTGGAAAGCCATGCCAAAAAATTTCAAAAATGTAACCACATTATTTGAGCTTCACGAATATGGAACAACTTCTGAGGGAGCTCAAGTCAAGAATTTTATTATTCGTTTTAAGATGAAAAGACCGCGAAGACGAAATTCGATTCAATTGTAAACATAAGGGGTCGCTATTTTCACTTTAATTACTACTGAAAAATCGCTTTGTCAAAATATGATAAAATGCACGATTTTTATAGATTTTCCTACTCGTATTTTCATCATTTTTATTATCTTTGTTTAACTTTTTCTTTTGGGTTTTTTCTTGGTGGTAAGATGTTGATTAATAAAGCTTTTTCGCTTTTGTGTGGTTGCTCTTTTTAATCGCCTTTGGGAAATAAAAACAATCCTAGGAGTAAAAAGAATTTTGTACAATAAAAATATTAGAATATAAGATTGAAAATGAACCATTACATTGTTTAGTTACTGGTTCGTATTTTGATTGAAACTAAAGATCTGTTAGATGAGTGATTTAGAAAATAAGCCAAAAGGGAATAATGAATATTCAGCTGATAGTATTCAGGTACTAGAAGGATTAGAAGCGGTTCGTAAGCGCCCTTCCATGTATATTGGGGATGTTAATTTTAAAGGTTTGCACCATTTGGTGTATGAGGTTATTGATAATTCTATTGATGAGGCCTTAGGAGGATATTGTAACAATATTGAAGTCTTTATTAATGAGGATAACTCAATTACCGTTAAGGATGATGGTCGTGGTATTCCTACTTCACTGCACGCGAAAGAAAACAAATCAGCACTAGAAGTAGTAATGACTGTTTTGCATGCTGGGGGTAAATTTGATAAAGGTTCATACAAGGTGTCTGGTGGTTTGCACGGTGTTGGTGTTTCTTGTGTTAACGCATTGTCAATACTTTTAAGTGCCGAAATTCATCGCGATGGGAAAGTTTATCTTCAAGAGTACTCGAAAGGTGTACCTCTTGCAGATGTGAAGGTGATTGGTGAAACTGATCATACTGGTACAAACATTACTTTCAAGCCAGATGATTCAATTTTCCTAGTAACAGAGTATAAATACGATATTTTAGCTGCACGTTTAAGAGAACTTGCTTTCTTAAATAAAGAGATTCGATTGAATCTTACAGATAAACGAGATGTTGATGAGAATGGAGAGTTTCGTTCTGAATCATTTTATTCAAAAGAAGGATTAAAAGAGTTTGTTGAGTATTTAGATAATACAAGAGAGCGCTTAATCGAGGAAACAATTCATGTTTCAATAGACAAGAATGAAGTTCCTGTTGAAATCGCACTTCAGTACAATACTTCTTATTCTGAAAATATTCACTCTTACGTGAATAATATTAATACAATAGAAGGAGGAACTCACTTAACTGGTTTCCGTCGTGGTTTAACCAGAACGCTAAAAGCATTTGCTGATAAGTCAGGAATGTTGTCAAAATTGAAATTTGACATTAGTGGGGATGACTTTCGTGAAGGCTTAACAGCTGTTGTTTCTGTGAAAGTTGCAGAGCCTCAGTTTGAAGGTCAAACAAAAACAAAATTAGGTAACTCAGAGGTTAGTATTGCTGTTGATCAAGCGGTAAGTACGATGTTAGCGAATTATTTGGAAGAACATCCAAGAGATGCTAAAACGATCGTTCAAAAGGTGATCATGGCTGCTACGGCTCGTCATGCAGCTAGAAAAGCTCGTGAGTTAGTACAAAGAAAAACAGTTTTAGGTGGTTCTGGATTGCCAGGTAAGCTTTCTGACTGTTCTGATAAAGATCCTGTAAACTGTGAAGTATTTCTTGTCGAGGGAGATTCGGCGGGTGGTACTGCTAAGCAAGGTCGTGATCGTAAGTTTCAGGCTATTTTGCCGTTAAAAGGTAAGATTCTGAACGTAGAGAAGGCAATGCAACACAAGGTTTTTGAAAGTGAAGAGATCAAGAATATTTTTACTGCTCTTGGTGTTACTATTGGTACAGAAGAAGATAGTAAGGCGGCTAATGTAGAAAAACTTCGCTACCACAAGATCGTAATCATGTGTGATGCCGATGTCGATGGTAGTCACATTGCGACTTTAATCATGACTTTCTTTTTCCGTTACATGAAATCATTAATTGAAAATGGGTACCTGTATATTGCTACACCTCCATTGTACTTGGTGAAAAAAGGAAAGAATGCAGAATATTGCTGGAACGAAGATCAACGTCTACGCTTAATTCAGGAATGGGGCGGAGGAAAAGAGTCTTCAATGCACATTCAGCGTTACAAAGGTCTTGGAGAGATGAGTGCTGAGCAATTATGGGAAACTACAATGAATCCTGAAGTTAGAACATTGCGTCAAGTAACAATTGACAATGCTGTTGAAGCTGATCATACCTTCTCGATGTTGATGGGTGATGAAGTTCCTCCTAGACGTGAGTTTATTGAAAAGAATGCAACTTATGCAAATATCGATGCATAATTCATAATATCTAAACGAAAGCCCTTAAGTTTATCTTAAGGGCTTTTTTTTTGCTTTATTTCTTAAGATTTAAGGACGATTTAGTCTTTGTATTAGGTAATTTTTGGATACATTTAATTGCTAATTAAAATCGATTTAAATGAATATTTGTGTGTTTTGTTCGTCCAGTAATTCAGTGGATGAAAAGTTTTTTCAGGAAGCTAGGGATTTGGGAAAATCAATTGGAGAAGCTCATAATGGTTTGGTGTATGGTGGAACCAATGTTGGCTTGATGAATGAAGTTGCTGTAGCTGTGAAATCAGCTGGAGGAAAGGTGATTGGTGTAATTCCTAAATTGATAGAGGAGTATGGGATTTCTGCAGATTTTCTGGATGAATTAATCATTACTCCAGACATGGCTGAACGTAAAAAAGTGCTTAGAGATAAGTCGGATGCTTTTGTTGCATTGCCAGGTGGATTTGGTACTTTGGAAGAAATATTGGAGGTCATCACCTTGAAGCAATTGGGATATCATAATTTACCAATTGTGTTTATCAATACGGATGGATTTTATGATTGTTTGAAAAACCAATTTGAGACAACTTATCAGGAGAATTTTGCGAAAGAAGATTATCGTGAGTTTTATCGATTTGAAAACAATTATAAAGACGCATTAAAATACATTCGGAATTATAAACATGATCAGTTAAAAACCAAGTGGGATTAGTTCTTAATGAGTTGTTTATTGATAGAATCTAGTAACTTGGGTATTTTTATTGGTTTGGTAAGGTAATCGTCGCATCCAGCGGCAATTACTTTTTGTTTGTATTCTTTTTGAAAGAATGCTGTGTTGCCGATAATAGGAATCTGTGAATGAATATTTTTTAATTTTTTTGTTGCGTCGTAGCCGTTCATTTCTGGCATTTGAATATCCATTAAAACCAAATCAATTTTGTTCTCATTACACAGATTAATAGCCTCATGTCCACTTTTGGCCCATAAAACGTCTGCATTTGTTTTAGCTAAACTTGCTTTGTAGAAAGTGAAATTGCTTTTTTCATCATCAACCACTAAAATATTTTTGCCTTTCCAATTGTAGTTCTCTTTCGAGATAAGCTCAGTGTTTTTTAGATCTTGATTGTTTTTTATGTAGGGAAGAGTGATAAAAAAGCAGGTTCCCTTACCTACCTCAGATTCAACTCTTATGCTACCACCTAGAATTTCTGTAAGTCGATGAGTTATGGTTAGGCCTAATCCCGTTCCGCTATATCTTCTTGTGTCAGAATCATCTATCTGTCTAAAACTTTGGAAAATATCTTTAAGTGATTTTTCAGGAATGCCAATTCCCGTATCTTTTATATAGAATTCTATGTTTGTTCTGTCCTTTAAATGATAGCCAAACTCAACAATTCCTGTTTTCGTAAATTTTATGGCATTTTCGATTAAGTTTGAAAGAAGTTGTTCTAGTCTACCTGCATCGGTAAAAATAATTGAATCTTCATCACTCAAGGTTTTTTGAACCTGAAGAATTAAATTTTCTTTCTGACTTGTGTTCTTGTACGAGTAGTTTTTTTCATACAAAGAGGCTAGTAATGTGTTAACCGAAGTCTCTGATTTGTGAAGTTTTATTTGTTTAGACTCGATTTTAGATAAGTCAATCATATCATTAATAAGCTGTAATAGGTTGGTGCCACTTTGCTTAATCAATCCAGCATATTCTTGTCGGTCAGATTCGTCTATTTGTGTAGAGCTCATGATGTCGGTAAAGCCAAGAATGTGATTCATTGGTGTTCTTATTTCATGCGACATGTTTGCCAAAAAAGCAGATTTTAGATTGTCAGATTCTTCTGCTCTGCTTTTTGCTTCTTTAAGGTGCTTTTCGTAATGTTTACGGTCTGTAATATTTCTGTAGATACCGAATATTGCTATTTGCTCTCCTGCTACTTCTATCGGGTTCCCCATAATGGATACATCAATAAGAGTTCCATCTTTACATTTTCTTTCTGTCTCTATTTCGATTAGTTGCCCTTTTGACGTGATTTCGTTAATGTTATTTGCTTCACTTTGTTTTGATTCGTCAGCAAGTAAGTTGTCGATAACAATACCGTAAATATCTTCTGTAGTGTATCCAAATAGTTTGGTGAACTGTCGGTTTATTTTTATCCCTTTGCTCTCATGGTCAGTGATTGCGATTGCCTCAGGAGAATTTTCAAAGAGTTGCTCAAAATAAGCGGTTTCAATGTTTAGCTGATGTTCTATTTTTTTTCTATTTAGAATCATCTGATTGGCATGTTCACCCAGTGTTTTGTACTCTTTAAAATGCAATTTACTTGTATCAATCAGTTGAGATTCCGTAAGGGCATCCTTGTAAAATTGGCTTAAGATTTTCAAGCCTGATTTATTTGTTTGCACAACAAAACGCGTGATTACAACTATTATAAGACCAGATAATAGGAAGATTAAGATTGCTTTTATAAAATAGCTATTCACACTAGCTTTTAATTCATCTTTTTGTTTTTGAATTGCATTTTTTAATTCCATTATATGTATTCCACTTCCTATAATCCATTGCCAATCTTTATAGGATTTCGCATACATTAGTTTTGATTTACTTTCTTCGTTTCCTGTTATAAAAGGATCCTGGTAGCGAATAAAACCACCTTTCTCATTTGTGCCTTGGCTGATAAATTCTTGCGTAATTTTTTTTCCATTTTCATCCTTAATACGCCATAGATCTTGACCTACAATTTCTTTTTGAGTGTGGGCTAGGCAAGTGCCATCAAAGCTTAATACTATAATCGTGAAATTTTCATCAAATCTCATTTCTGTGATCTTTGATAAGATTTGATCTTTTATTTTTTGAAGGTGATTGTCCACTTTTTTGGTGTATCCAATATACCAGTTAAAAGGCTTAAAGGCTTTTATGAATGAAATTTTGGGATGTATTTTATTTCCATTCTCGTTTTGCCAAGAATAGTTGGTAAATCCTTGCCCATATTTTTGGGCCATTTCAATTTCTTTCTTGATGATCGGAACTCCGTATACATCAAGTGTTAATTTCTTATTTTTTCCTTCCCAATCTGGCTTCTCTGGATCCATTAAAACGGTTCCATTTAAATTGTTGATAAAGAAAAAACCATCTTCTTCCTTGTCCTTTATTGGTCGTAAGGCGTCAATAATTAATTTCTGAATTTGTTGTTGACTCAATTCATTTTTGCAACTATTGTAGATGTTTATTGCGATCGTATGAGCTTCGTAAACTTTTTTACTGATTTGATCTTTTAATGAGTTTCTGGTTTGTTCTCTCTCATTTTCAATGAAATTGATTAGTGTTTGAGTTTCTTGTAGAAGTGTTTTTTCTTGAGTTTTGAAAAAATCTTCTTGAATTTGTTTCGATTCTTGTTTAAACTTTTCATTGGCTTGTTGAATCCAAAATAATCCGAGTATGGAAATAGAGAGCAAGGAAATACCCAAAAGAGAAACTAAAAATACTTTTGAAATACTTTTGTCTTCAAAGAGTTTAACAAGAATAAATTTCATACGGGAGAGTTCATCTTTTAGATTTTTAGAATACCATCAAATACATGGGTGGCAGGTCCTATTAACCAAATGTTTTCTATGCTTTGTTCATCAATTTTGTCAAAATTAACTTCAAGATCTCCTCCTTTGGTTTTGATTTTGAACTTGTCGCTATTCGTTTTAAAGCTAGAGCTAATTGCCGAAGCAACAACACCAGTTCCGCAAGAATAAGTTTCATCTTCAACGCCTCTTTCGTAGGTGCTTACTTGAATGTGGTCTTGGTGTAAGGAAACAAAATTCACATTGGTGCCAACTTCCTTAAAGCGATCGTTGTATCTTATGTTCTTGCCTTCTGTGAAAGTGTCAAATTGTTCATGATGATCAATAAATTTGACAAGGTGAGGGGAGCCAGTATCTAAAAAATAAAAATCTTTACCAAACTCAATTGTAGTTACATCAATCATTTTAAGGCTCACTTTTAAACCATCATTGCTTTGATGAACTTTCGCTTCATGTTCTCCATCAACGGCTATAAATTTGGTTTTATCTGCAATAACTCCAAGATGATGAGCAAATGCAATAATGCATCGTCCACCGTTGCCGCACATGCTGCCTTCTCTTCCATTTGAGTTGTAGTATCTCATTCTGAAATCAAAACCATCTGCATTTTCCAGCAGCATCAATCCATCTGCGCCAATGCCAAAACGTCTATCGCAAAGTTTCTCAAATAATAAAAAATTATCTGGAGATATAAGTTGTTCTCTATTATCGATTAGAACAAAGTCATTTCCAGTTCCCTGGTATTTAGAAAACTTAATATTCATTTTAATTCTTGTTAAGAAGTGTTAAATACCAATAAAATGTAAAACACTTGTTAAGTTATATCGTTACACTTGTATAAATGTACTCACCTTATTTTAATTGCTAGTTTGGCATACTAAGAAAATAAAAATAATTGGATCAAGAGCAGGACTTTAAGATTGTTTTTAATCTGACTTCTTGAGATTTGTTATTTTTTTTAGGCAATAGTTTGTATTCTAGTTACATTAGTGAGGTGTGGAGTTTTATAAGTTATTCATTAAATAAAGTTTTAAGATGATGGTAAAATCGTTTTTGGGAAAATTATTCACTGCTATTTTAGGTGGAGCAATCGCCGTTTTATTATTTGTTTTTTTTACTGATAAGAAAGAAAGAATTATAACCGTTCAAGAATCGCCAACTGTTCAGATGGCAAATTTGCCAACAAGTTCGGGACAGCAAGTTGATTTGACTTATGCTGCAGAGTTATCAGTAAAGTCAGTAGTACATGTTAAAACATTATATTCTCGTGAAAATTATCAGGGAAACCAGTTTTACGATTTTTTATTTGGAGAACAAGGTCGAAGAACCCAACCAAAACAAAGCTTAGGTTCTGGTTCAGGTGTAATTATTTCTGATGATGGATATATTGTGACCAACAATCATGTTGTGAGAGGATCAAATGTGATTAACGTGGTTTTGCATGACAAGCGAGAATACGAGGGGAAATTAATTGGACAAGACCCATTTACTGATTTAGCTTTAATTAAGATAGAAGAGAAGGATTTGCCGAAAATGGAATTTGGTAATTCTGATCATTTGAAGTTGGGAGAGTGGGTTCTTGCCGTAGGAAATCCATTTAATCTTACTTCGACAGTTACAGCGGGTATCATTAGTGCAAAGGCTAGAAATCTTGGCTTAAATGGAAGTAGGATGAGTATTGAATCTTTTTTACAGACGGATGCAGCGGTAAATCCGGGTAACAGTGGAGGAGCGCTTGTTGATACTAAAGGTAGTTTGATAGGGATCAATACGGCTATTGAATCTAGAACGGGATCTTATTCTGGCTATTCTTTTGCAATACCAGTTACGATAGTTGAAAAAGTGATTGGCGATTTGAAGAAGTATGGTGAGGTGCAAAGGGCATTTATTGGAGTTTCGATAAGAACTGTTGATGCTAATTTGGCAGATGAATTTAAAATTGAAAAGATAGAAGGCGTGTATGTTGCTGGTGTTAATGCTGATGGAGCTGCTGAAGAAGGAGGGATAGAAACTGGTGATATTATATTGGATGTAGCTGGAAAAGTTGTAAATTCTAGTGCTGAGCTACAAGAACAAGTTAGTAAGTATCATCCAGGAGATGAAATCAGTGTTTTGATAAAAAGAGACGGAGAAAAGAAACAAATTGATATCATCTTACGTAATAGACTTGGTAATACTGAGGTATTAAAGGCAACTGACCTTGATTTTTTAGGTGCTGAATTTGAGCCGATTTCATCAGAAGATAAAAATAAGCTTCAGATAAATAGAGGCGTGAGGGTGAAGAATCTGCGAAGCGGTAAATTTAAGGAAGAAAACATAAAGGAGGGTTTTATTATTTATAAAATAAATGAAACCCCAATTTATAAAGTGTCAGATGTTAGAGAAGCTCTGCAATCTGTGAAGGATGGGGGTGTGTTTATTTCGGGGATTTATCCGAATGGAAATGTAAAGTATTATGCCTTTTCTTTGAATCGTAAAGAATAGGGGGTTTTAAATGGGGAAATTAATATAAATTCGAATAATAGAGACAATAAATTTGACTTTCATTAATAAAAAGTCTAATTTTGCGAAATATTTCGATGAAAAGGGACTATGAGACAATTAAAGATAACTAAATCAATTACCAATCGTGAGAGTGCTTCGTTAGACAAGTATTTACAGGAGATTGGTAAGGAAGATCTTATTACAGTAGAGGAAGAAGTTGAATTGGCGCAGCGTATAAAAAAGGGCGACCAAAAGGCGTTGGAAAAATTAACTAGAGCTAACTTGCGTTTTGTTGTTTCTGTAGCGAAACAATATCAAAATCAAGGATTGAGCCTTCCTGACCTTATCAACGAAGGTAATCTTGGTTTGATAAAAGCAGCTGAAAAATTTGATGAAACTCGTGGATTTAAATTTATCTCTTACGCAGTTTGGTGGATTCGTCAATCGATTCTTCAAGCTTTAGCGGAGCAATCTAGAATTGTTCGTTTGCCATTGAATCAGGTTGGTTCATTGAATAAAATTAACAAAGCTTTTTCTAAATTTGAACAAGAGCACGAAAGAAAGCCATCTCCAGAGGAGTTAGCTGACTCTTTAGAGTTGCCTGCAGATAAAGTTGCAGATACTTTACGTGTTTCTGGTCGTCATATTTCTGTTGATGCACCATTTGTTGATGGTGAGGATAACAGTTTGCTTGACGTGTTGGTGAATGATGATTCTCCAATTGCTGATAGAAGCCTTTTGAACGAGTCTCTTACAAGAGAAATTGATCGTGCATTAGCAACACTTACCGAAAGAGAAAGTGATATTATTAAGCTTTTCTTTGGTATTGGTATTCAGGAAATGACTTTAGAAGAGATTGGTGAAAAATTTGGTTTGACTCGTGAACGTGTTCGCCAAATTAAGGAAAAAGCGATTCGTCGTTTACGCCACACTTCAAGAAGTAAATTGTTGAAATCTTATTTGGGATAATCAATTTCCCTTTACGATATAAAAAAAGCAGTTTCTTTCGAAACTGCTTTTTTTTTATTTCTTTTCTTCAAGTTGTTTTTGAAGTTTGTACATTTCATCTCGATATTGAGCTGCTTGCAAGAAATCCATTTCTTTTGCTGCTTTCTGCATTGCTTTTTTCGTTTGTTGAATCGTTTTCTCTAAGCTGTCTTTGCTCATGTATTGAACAACAGGATCTGCAGCAATCTCAATTGAATCTGGACCAGCATAGGCTACTTGCTCCTCATTTTTCTCGGCTATATCCATGATACTCTTCTGAGCTTTGTTAATTTGAGTTGGAGTAATGCCATGTTTGGCGTTGTATGCTAATTGTTTTTCTCGTCTGTTGTCGGTTGCATCAATTGTTTCTTGCATCGAACGAGTTATTTTGTCTGCATACATAATCACCTTGCCATTCACATTACGAGCCGCTCTACCTGATGTTTGTGTTAGCGATCGGGTAGATCTTAGGAAACCCTCTTTATCGGCATCTAGAATGGCTACCAATGATACTTCTGGAAGATCAAGGCCTTCTCTAAGTAGGTTGACCCCAATTAAGACATCAAAAGTTCCATTTCTCAGTTCTTCCATGATCTTAACTCGATCTAAAGTAGCTACATCGGAGTGAATATATCTACAGCGAATGTTCATGTTTGTAAAGTATTCAGAAAGCTCTTCGGCCATCCGCTTGGTTAAAGTGGTTACCAAAACTCTTTCGTTAATTTTGGTTCGCTTGTCTATTTCAGCGATTAAATCATCGATTTGGTTTAAGCTTGGACGGATACTGATTTCTGGATCAAGTAAGCCTGTCGGTCGAATTACTTGTTCGACAACAACACCTTCGCACTTTTCTAGTTCGTAATCGGCTGGGGTTGCACTTACGTGGATTGTTTGTTTTGCAATTTGCTCAAACTCTTCAAATTTTAAAGGGCGATTGTCTAATGCCGATGGCAAACGAAATCCATATTCTACGAGATTAATTTTTCTTGAATGATCGCCACCATACATTGCCCGAATTTGTGGAATGGTAACATGACTTTCGTCGATCACCACAAGAAAATCATCAGCAAAATAATCCATAAGACAAAAGGGACGTGTTCCTGCTTTCCTGCCATCAAAATATCGGGAGTAGTTCTCAATGCCTGAGCAATGGCCTAACTCTCGTATCATTTCCAAGTCGAAGTTCACCTTCTCTTCCAGGCGTTTTGCCTCCAGATGCTTTCCTATGTCCTTTAAAAAGGCAACTTGTGCTACCATATCATCTTGGATCTGATGTATGGCATTTTGTACTCTGTCTTTACTGGTTACAAATATATTAGCAGGATAAATCGTAATTCTGTCGTAGTTGTCTATCTTAGAGCCGTTAATCGGGTCGAAAGAGTAGATCTCCTCAATTTCATCATCCCAAAATATAAGACGATAAGCAAAATCTGCGTAAGCAGGAAATATATCGACAGTATCGCCTTTTACGCGGAATGTTCCACGATCGAATTCAACTTCATTTCTTGAATATAATGCATCAACAAACGAATGAAGAAGTTTATTTCGTGATATTAGTTGTCCTTTTTTTATTTCTGTTACGTTGGCATGAAAGTCGTCTGGATTTCCAATTCCGTATATACAGGAAACGGATGAAACAACAATAACATCTTTTCTGCCTGATAATAGAGCCGAAGATGCACTTAGGCGTAGTTTTTCAATTTCATCATTAATGGAGAGATCTTTTTCGATATATGTTCCGGTAACAGGAAGGTATGCTTCAGGTTGGTAATAATCGTAATAGGAGACGAAATATTCAACCGAATTATTTGGGAAAAATGTTTTGAATTCCCCGTAAAGCTGTGCTGCAAGCGTTTTGTTGTGACTCAATATGAGTGTAGGTCGCTGAACCTGTTCAATTACATTAGCAATAGTGAAAGTTTTACCAGAACCGGTAACACCTAGTAAAGTTTGAAAAGGAGCACCATCATTTAAGCCTTTCGATAATTCCTCGATGGCATTAGGTTGGTCTCCTGTTGGTTTAAATTTTGATTCTATCTTAAATTCCATGCAGCACTTTTGAATAAATTCTCCTCTGAAATGCTAAAGTATAGAAACAATATGAACCATGGTAATTTTTGAATTGAAAATGATGAAATCATGATCTTATTAAAATAAAAACAGCTGATTACGAATGGTAATCAGCTGTTTTTAAAAGTTCGTTTTTTTATTTCTTGTTTAGCTGAAAATAGACAGGGAAATGATCGCTGTAACCTCCAAAGTATTTCGGACCAGCATACGAACGGCTTGGAAGAAAAACGCCTTCACTAGGTTCGTAGCAAATCCACTCTTCAGTAAAGATTCTTCCAGCTTGATGATTCGTTTGAAGGCCATCAGGATTGTTGATAAGGCTGTTTGAAACAATTAAATTGTCAAGCATATTCCAATTGTTTTTATAGCTGTAAGTTCCTTTACCTTGTTGCTGAAGATCATACATTAAGTTGTAAAGGGCTTTAGGATTTTCGGTGTTCTTATTGTTGTTTGCGAGAAGAGCTTCTGTTACAGACTTGTTGTTTGGTTCATCATTAAAGTCACCCATGATGATGATTTTTGCTTGTGGATTTTTGTCTTGTAATCTATCTACTGCTAATCGAAGTTGTTCAGCAACAAACACACGTTTTTTCTCGGACACTTGTAATCCACCTCTTCTTGAAGGCCAGTGGTTTACAAAAAAATGTAATGTGTCGCTATTTGCAAGGGTACCTTTAACATGAAGAATATCACGTGTTTTGTATTTCTCTTCCCAAGTATAATTTATCGAAATTACATCGTGACCAATATAGTTGAAATCATCTTTATTGTATAGAAGGGCGCAGTCAATGCCTCGTCCGTCGGGGCTGTCTGTATGTGCAATTCCGTAATTAGCACCTTCGAGCTTAGGTTGCTTGGTTAAGGCTTCTAGAACTGCTCTATTTTCAACTTCGCAAAGACCAATGATTGCTGGAGGAGTATTTGTATTAATGGATGAAATTACACTAGAAAGATTATCAAGTTTCTTTTGATATCGATCTGCAGTATAGCTTAGTTTTCCATTAGGCGTAAAATCTTCATCCCAAGTATTTGAGTCGTCAATCGTATCGAATAGGTTTTCGACATTGTAAAAGGCAATTGTGTACTCTTTTTTTTCTTGAGAACAAGAAATGGCGATGAGAGCCACCATAAGAACAAACAGTAATTTTTTGAACATGTTTTTGTTTTAATTGATTCTAATAAAAAGGAGTAACATCAGTTAACATCATACCTGCAGCCTTAGCAGCTTGAAAGCCTAAGTTGGCATCTTCGAACACTTGACAATTTTTAGGAGAGATGCCCATTAGTTCTGCACATTTTAAAAAAGTTTCTGGTTCTGGTTTGTGATTTTCAACATCGTCTGCACTAACCAAAATAGGAATGTACTTGTCTAGACCTAAAATTTGTAATGTTTCAGAAGCAATAGTTCGTTTGCCACCAGTTCCAACTGCCATTGGTATTTTACCATGATATTTGTACACCAAATCTGTAACCGCTGAGATTTTTTTAATTTTATGCATATCCTTTGTGAAAAACTCTTCTTTCAGATTAGAGAATTCTTGTGGATCAATTTTGTGGTTGTTTTTCTCGTTTAGCAAATTGATAATTTTTGCCGATGGCATTCCTGCGCAACTCTTTAAAAAATCAAGGCTAAATTTTAAGTTCATGATTTCTGCTGTTTTTGTCCATGCTTGAAAGTGCAATGGCATAGTGTCAGCTAATGTTCCATCTAAATCAAAAATGAAAGCTTCTGTGTTGGGATAAATATCAATTGATTTCATGTAAATATATTGTTGATTGAATCACTTTTGAGAGCTATTTGTTATTGATGATAGCTTTAGATGTGAAAAGGACGTCTAAATTATTAATTAAATTTTAAAAAATAGGATATGATTTTCCTTATTTTTAATTAATACAAAAAAGCTATTATTAGTTGAATAGCAGTTTGTTAAAATGATGAATGGTTGCAGAAGTCGTTAAAAATATTTAAATTTCCAGTGTTCTTAAAACTTTTCGCAGAATTAGACGTTCTAATATATGTCTTGATTTTAGTGAAAATTAAAAATAAATGTATGAAGATTATAGCTAGAAGTTTAGTTCTACTATTGGTGTTGCTGAGTTTTACGGTGAGTGCCAAAAATAATTCTGCTGCAGTAAAAAGAGCGAATCTAATTACATCTTGGATGGAGAAGAAGTTAGATTTATCTGCAGAGCAGATTGCAAAGGTTGAGATTTTAAATCTGAAATACGAAAAAGAAATTGATCGGTTAACGATAGAGAAGCAAGGATTTATTTGTATGCAAGCAGTAAGAGATAGTTTGTTGCGAAAGGAAGTTGAAATGAAAGATGTTTTATCTGAAAAACAATTAGCCAGTTATATCAAATGTAAATGCGAGCTGAAAGAAGAACTCAAACGTAATTGTAAAGAACTACTTTAAAATATAAACCCAATCGAATTTCGATTGGGTTTTTTCTTTGTACTAATCATCTACGATGATCTTTTATTTTTACAATTAAGAAAAAAAGATAAAAAAATCTGAAATATTTTCATGTTTGTAACATCCGTTACACTTTTTACAATTATTCCACTGCATATTTGTACTGTTGAAAGAGCAATTTTATTTCTGAGTACTGGGATAAAATAAAATGGTATTCTCTTTCTGTATTTCGTAACTTGAATAATCAAATTAATAACATAAAAAATACAATTATGGCTATGTTTTGTTATCAGTGCCAAGAGGCAGCAAAAGGAACTGGATGCACAGTTAAAGGTGTTTGTGGAAAAACCGATGAGGTTTCAAACATTCAAGATTTACTGATGTACGTTATGAAAGGAATTTCAGTTTTCAGTACTAAGGCTCGCGAAGCTGGTGTTGAGAACGACAAGGTGAATAATTTCATCATGACTGGTTTGTTCATGACAATTACAAATGCAAATTTTGATAAAGTAAAATTTGTTGAAGCTATTCGTGAAGGTTTAAAACTTCGTGAAGAGATTAAGGCTCAGGCTGAAGCTGTGGGAGTAACTTTTGGTGAGTTGCATCATTCAGCAACTTGGTATGCTGATGCTGAAAATGATTTTGATGCAAAAGCTCGTTTCATTGGTGTTCTTTCAACAGAAAACGAAGATGTTCGTTCATTAAGAGAATTGTTAATTTACGGATTAAAAGGTTTTGCTGCATACGTTGAGCATGCATATAACTTGGGTCTTGAAAAAGCTGAAATGTATGCATTCATGCAAAAGGCATTGGTATCAACTACTGACGATACTTTAAGTGCTGATGAATTGGTTGCTTTAGTTATGGAATGTGGTGCTAATGGTGTTACTGCTATGGCCACTCTTGATGAGGCAAACACAACTGCTTATGGTAACCCAGAAATTACAGAAGTAAATATTGGTGTTTCAAACAAGCCAGGTATTTTGATTTCAGGTCACGACTTGAAGGATATGGAAGATTTGTTGAAGCAAACTGAAGGAACTGGTGTTGATGTTTACACTCACTCTGAGATGTTGCCAGCGAATTACTATCCAGCATTCAAAAAATATGAGCACTTTGTAGGTAACTACGGAAATGCATGGTGGAAGCAGAACGAAGAGTTTGAAACTTTTAATGGACCGATCTTGTTTACTACTAACTGTATTGTTCCTCCAACTGCAAAATCTACTTACCAAGATAAGGTATATACAACAGGAGCTTCTGGTTTCCCAGGATTCAAGCACATTACTGCTGATGAGAATGGAAAGAAAGACTTCTCTGAAATTATTGAAGTAGCTAAGAATTGTGCTGCTCCAACAGAAATTGAAAACGGAACTATCGTAGGTGGTTTTGCTCACAACCAAGTTATGCAATTAGCTGATAAAGTTGTTGATGCTGTTAAAACGGGTGCTATCCGTAAGTTTTTTGTAATGGCAGGTTGCGATGGTCGTATGAAAGGTCGTGATTACTATACTGAATTTGCTGCTGCTTTACCAAAAGATACTGTAATCTTAACAGCTGGTTGTGCTAAGTATCGTTACAACAAGCTTGAGTTAGGTGATATCGGAGGAATTCCAAGAGTATTAGATGCAGGTCAGTGTAACGATTCATATTCATTAGCTGTTATCGCATTGAAATTGAAAGAGGTATTTGAATTAAATGATATCAATGAGTTGCCAATTGCATACAACATTGCATGGTACGAGCAAAAAGCTGTAATTGTATTGTTAGCTCTTCTTTCATTAGGTGTTAAGAATATTCATCTAGGACCAACATTACCAGCTTTCCTTTCTCCAAATGTAGCTAAGGTATTGATTGATACATTCGGAATTGGTGGAATCGGAACTGTAGATGAAGACATGAAAATGTTTTTAAACTAAGAATATAAAAGGTAAAAACATTCCGATCGTGAAGAGAGATAGAGGAGAAGAACTATCGGAATGTTTTATTAAAATTTAGGGTTAAGTGAATAATTACTGCCTGATGTGGATACTATATATTCTACGTTAGGCAGTTTTTGTATCTTAGAATTTCTATTTTAAGTTGTTGATATGAGTCGAAATAAGACAATTTCATTTTTTAAAAAATACCATAAGTGGCCATCTTTGGCTCTTACTTTTTTTGTTTTTCTGTTTGCAATTTCAGGTATTGTAATGAATCATAGAGGCCTGTTCTCATCTGTAGATGTAGATCGTGAATATTTGGGAAGTGAATATCAGTATGTGAATTGGAATAAGGCTGCCGTTAAATCGGCTGTTAAGATCAATGGAGATACAGCCTTAATATATGGTAATATTGGAGTATGGAAAACAACAGATAACTTCAAATCATTTCAGGATTACAATCTGGGCTTTAAGGATGGGATTGATAATCGTAAGATTGAAAAATTGATCAAACTAAAATCCGGAGAAGTATTTGCTGGAGGTTTGTTTGGTTTATTTCTTCAAGATTCGGAAACTGAAAAATGGGAACAAATTGACTTGCCTATATCAGAACAGCGTGTGGTTGATTTGGTAGAAATTAAGAATCAATTATACGTTTTAACTCGTTCTCATTTATTAAAGAGGACAGAACTTGGTTTTGAACTTGTAGAATTACCACCTTCAGAAGATTACGACAATAAGATAAGCCTGTTTAAAACTTTGTGGGAGATTCATAGTGGAGAAGCATTTGATGTTGTAGGAAAGTTGTTTGTTGATTTTATTGGCTTAATTTTCATCTTTTTGTGTTTTAGCGGATTGGTCTATTTTATTTATCCGAAATGGATAAAATCTCTAAAGCAAAAAGGGAAAACTTTGAAAAGTAAAGTGCAGTTTTTAAAGTTTAATTTAAAGTGGCACAATCATTTTGGAAATTGGTTGATTGTTTTTTTGCTGTTAATCACTCTTACGGGGATGTTTTTGCGTCCACCATTATTGATTGCTATCGCAACTAATCGTGTTACAAAAATACCATTTACACATCTTGATAGCTCAAATCCTTGGTTTGATCAGTTGCGAAGAATAATGTACGATGAAGAGCTTGATCGAATTTTATTAGCTACTAATGAGAGGGTGTATTTTACAGATGATCATTTTGCAAGTGCTCCGATTTCTTATGCAGTTCAGCCTCCAATATCAGTAATGGGTGTTAATGTTTTCGAGAAAGCAAGTACAGGAAATTACATAGTTGGTTCTTTTAGTGGTATTTTTTATTGGATACCAAAAAAAGGTCTTGTGTTTGATTATATAACGAAGAAGCCACATGTGCCAGTTAGAACAATGGGACCTCCAATTTCTGCGCATCCAATTGCGGGTTATTTAAAAGATTCGAATGGGAATGAAATATTGTTTGATTACAATCTTGGAGCTGGAAATTTAAGCAGTAATAGTGGTTTTTCACAAATGCCAATGATGATACAAGATTCTCCAATGTCCTTATGGAATTTTTGCTTGGAAATTCATACAGGAAGGATATATCAATACATCTTTGGAAGGTTTTATATCTTATTTGTTCCGTTGGCTGGGATTAGTATTTTATGGATTTTAATAACTGGTTTTATTTTGTATCGGAAACAGAAAAAACGAAAAAGATAAAGATTGAACTTTATATATAGTAATATTCAATACGTTATTTAAAGTGCTAGCCTAAAAAGCTTAGCGCTTTTTTTTTGTTAACTCAAGTTAGATCGAAATGGGTTGTATACTTGATTTTCATGAAAAAAACTTCATCCTCGTATGATCGTTAAATAAGCTGAAATAACCGCTTAGCATATAAGTATTATTTAGTGAGAGAATAAGATTTTAATTTTGCTAATGCCATTGGTGTAATGGATAGTTTGTTTAATGGAAATGTGTGTTTAGCTCTTGATTTTTATCACTATGTTTGGCGACTTAAAATAAGAGCAAAATCAGGAATTTTATAAATTCTCCATAAAAGACAATGGCTAAGGATTGCCTGATGATTATAACTTTGAGAAATCGAAATCACTTGGCTTAAAATTGGTTCGTCGCCTCAGTAAGCAACTTTATGGGAAAGCTGAATATACTTTTGATAATGGTTCTGTTTTTACAATCTTTTTTAAAGATACTGATACACGTAAGGAGATTTCTTAATGCTTAGTGTTGCTTTTTAATAAATTTTAATCAAAGAATTCTACTCTATGAAATACAGTATAAATGTTTATTTAGCTTTCTTATTATTCATACTGAATATATCTTCAACTTCCCTGTTCGCACAAAATCAGTCTGTAGAAGAGTTGGTTGAAGCATCGTATGTTGATATATCAAGAGATATACGCGCTAAAAAATTAGATTCCTCATATCTAGAAATTCAAAAGCTTTATAAAATTTCAACTGATAATAAGCTTCCTTTATATATTGGAAAAGCCGAAAGTTTGTATGGTGAATATTATTCTACAAAAGGAGAGAGAGATTCATCACTTTACCATTTTGAATTGGCAGAAAAAATCTTTGAATCAGAAGAAGATTTTTCTATGCAAGGTAAAATGAATGTTAAAATCGCTGTGATATATAAAAGTATTGGCGAAATTGAGCTTTCCATTAAGTATTACGAAAAATCTATAAGCTTACTTCAAATTAATGAGGATACTTTATGGTATGGTATAGTAAGTAATAAATTAGGAAGGATATATTACCATAGACTGGATTATGTAAATGCATTAAAAAATATGCAGAACTCCATTAATGCCTTTAGACTACTTGACGATCATTCAAGAATAGGTAGTACATATAATTCTATGGGCTTAATATATAGAGAAACCAATAATAAGCCAAAAGAAAAAGAGGTGTATTTAAAAGGTATTGAAGCCTACAAAAAAATTGATGAATCAAAGAATTTAGGAGTCTTATATAATAACCTTTCGGAGTTGTACTTTGATGAGGGGAATGTTGCGCTTGGTTTAGAAACGTTAGAAAAGGCTAAAACAATTTATGAGAAAGCCAATTATGAAAAAGGGATGATTGGATATTATTCTGTTTTAGCATATTATCATTTTACTTTGGAGACTCCCAATTACGAAAAAACAATAGAATATAGCATTAAAAAAATTGAGCTTTCGGAAAAATATGAATCAGATTTTCAATATGCTGATGGTATATTTTTTCTTGGTAGATCGTATTTACATATCAATCAGTATCAAAAAGCTAAAACAATACTAGAAGAGGGATTGGATTTTGCTGAAGAATTAGGATATTATGAAGAGATTAAAAATATTACATATCCGTTGGCAGATGTCTATAACAAGCTTGGTATGACCCAAAAGGCTTATCAGACTTTGGAAAAGCATATACAGTTTAGAGATAGTGTTTCAAGCGAAAAAAAGATTCAGGAATTCACAAAGCTTGATGAAAAGTACAAATACGAACAACAAATTCTTAATGATAGCTTGGCACGTGTTCAGGTAGATCTTGAATTGCAGTATAAACATCAACAAGAAATTCAAGAGCGTGATAGGGGGTTGATTATCACTGGATTCATGATTGTTCTTCTATTGGGAACCGCAATATTTATATTTATCTATGCAAGAAAAAGGAAAAAGCAAGCCAAGGAGTTAGATGAAAAAAATACCATAATCAATAAATCACTTTCTGAAAAGGAACTTCTTTTAAAAGAAATTCATCATAGAGTAAAGAATAACTTGCAAATAGTTTCTAGTTTACTCGATTTACAATCGAATACTATCGATGATGAAGCCACACTTGTTGCCATTAACGATGGACAAACAAGAATGAAAGCCATGGCTTTGATTCATCAGAATTTGTATCAGAATAAGCATATCGAGAGTATTTCTTTTAAAGATTATATGGAACAATTGGTTGTACAGGTAAGTGATAGTAATCAATTAGAACAAGAGTTTGAGCATAGCATTGAAATGGAGGATGTGAATTTTGATATTGATACCGCAGTGCCGTTGGGTTTAATTGTAAATGAGTTGTTGACGAATGCTTTTAAATATGCTTTTACAAAACAGGATATTGGGCAGCTTAGCATTAAACTGGAACACAATGCGGATTATTATGAGCTCTCAATAAGAGATAATGGGAGTGGTTTACCTGAAGATTATAATTTTAACAAATCGAAATCGCTTGGTTTAAAATTAGTGCGACGTCTAAGTAAACAACTTTATGGGAAAGCTGAATACACTTACGATAATGGTTCGGTTTTTACCATTTATTTTAAAGATACCGATGCTCGTAAAGAAATTTCTTAATTAATATGTGTTATGAGTAAAGTGAAGATACTAGTAGTTGAGGATGAGATTATTATTGCTGATAACATTTGCAATATTTTAGAAAACTTGGGTTATGAGGTTTTGGAGCCAGCCATCAATTATACCGAGGCCATCGAAACAATTGAAAATGAAAAACCAGATCTTGCTATTTTGGATATTCAATTGGCAGGTAAAAAGGATGGTGTCGATTTGGCTTGGACCATAAAGGAGGATTACGATATTCCATTTATATTTCTGACTTCGAATGCTGACCCTGCGACTATTGAAAAAGCAAAGAAAGCTGATCCACCAGCATACTTGGTGAAGCCCTTCAATAAAGATGATTTATACACTTCTATTGAGATTGCACTTTATAATTTTAATAAAAACAACAAAGGTTCCAAAGAGGAGAATGTAATTGTAAAAGATGCATTATTTTTTAAAAGCAAAAATGTATTTCTCAAAATCAAGTTTACTGATATTCTATTTCTGAAAAGTGATCATGTGTACGTTGAGATTTACAATACAAAGGGAAAATATTTGGTACATCGTGGAAGCATAAGTTCTTTAATTGAAAAGTTGCCAGATAATTTTTATCGTACGCATAGAAGCTATGTAATAAATTTAGATTTTTTGGAAAGCATTAACAATCAGACTGTGGTAATAGAAGGAGTAGAAATACCTATTGGAAAAAATTATCGAAATGATTTAATTAATCGAATAAATATTGGATAAGCTTAATGGGTAGATCAAATAAAAGGAATGTCAGTAAGGCATTCCTTTTTTTTTGTGCCATTGTGTCTCGTTTTAAAAAAAAGAAAAATATAATGAGGTTTTTCCCATTACGGTTATTTTTTATAGAAAAATTAAGAACAGAATAATGTTATTTCATAACAGCTATCACTCCCTTCAGAACATTGTTTTCTTTTCTTTTAATATGTAGTGTATTTTCGAACTCGTTAAAAAAAGAGTGTTAAAATTATTTACGACACAGTCTTTGTTTAGTGCATTTTTTACAGCTCATCAGTAGTTAGTTTAAGTGGCTTTGGTCAAATAAAGTGTTCTGTTTGTCTATGTTTTATGATCCCTGACAACTTAAGATATGTAATACTCCAATTTTGAGTAGTTATTAGAAGATTTTGAATCTGTTTATTGAGTTGATAAGTGCTCTTGTCAGGTGAAAATATGCATTGATCATATTATTTAGAATGCTTTATTGGGATAGAATTTAAGGGAGTATATTTGAGCTTCTCTAAGAAATATCACTATTGTGTGATGTCAGCAGAATTTGTAAGAATAGCATCTTAGTTTATGAATTTGATTTAGAGAGGGAAAGGAAGTTAAACTGATCCTTATCCTTAAAAATGATTAAGAAAAACCAAACAAATCTATTATATGAAAAAACTTTTACCCTTTTTATTCTTATTGTTAGGGAGTGTTAGTATGAGTTATGGGCAGCAGGACAAAATGTTCACCCAATACTTAAATTATCCTTCTGCAATTAATCCTGCATATGCAGGTTCTAGAGGAGCAACACAAATACTTGGAATTGCTCGTCGACAGTGGGTCGGAATTGCTGGAGCTCCTGAAAGTTCGGCTGTTTCGATTAATAGTCCAATTACATTTTTTAATATGGGCGTAGGTCTAACTGTAGAAAGTGACAAGTTGGGTCCAGAAAAGAACACAGATGTTGGAGTTGACTTATCTTATCGTTTGCAGTTGAGTGAATCGATGTTTTTAAATTTAGGTTTAAAAGCTGGTTTAGCACACTATAAAGTGGACTTGTTGGATGCAAAAGCGGTAGATCAAAACGACCCTTTGCTATTAAATAATATTGATGGAGACGTAATTCCAAACTTTGGAGTTGGGGCTTATTTATATTCCGATCGTTTTTTTGCAGGTCTTTCTATTCCTAGACTTATACAAACTGATGTTGAAGGAGGCGATTTGGCCAAATCAACTTTAGATAGAGGGAAATTGCATTATTTTTTAACGGCTGGATATTTAATGGATGTAAATCCTTTCATGAAATTAAAGCCTTCCATGTTGGTAAAAGCAACCCAAGGATCACGATTATCATACGATATTTCTTTGATGGCAATATTTGTTGACCGTTTGTGGCTAGGAACTTCATTCCGAAATGAAGATTCTGTAGCAGCTATTGCTCAAGTGAATGTTACCAACCAACTTCGAATTGGATATTCTTACGATTTTGCAATCTCTAAATTGTCTGGTCGTAGTGATGGATCTCATGAGATTTCTTTAAGCTATGATATTGTCTTCAATTCTAAGAAATTGAAGTCCCCACGTTATTTTTAATCCCCGACCTTAATAAAACTATATATGATCAAAAGATTTACACTTATTCTTTTAATCTGCATTGTTTCAAATACTGCTTTTTCTCAAAAATTTTCTGTTTTTATGGGAGATAAGGAGTTCGATCAGTTTAACTATTTGAAAGCTGTTGAGTATTATGAACATGCATTAAAAAAAGATTCTTCCGCAGTACATGTACAAAGAAGATTAGCTCAATCGTACCACAAAATTGGTGATAATGATAACTCCTTTAAATTTTATGAATTACTAACTAACAATTCTAGTCATGAAAATTCTGATTGGATTTTATATGGTGATTTGTCAAGAGAAAACGGAAAATATCGTTTGGCAAAAAAATGTTATCAAGAATATTTAAAGGTAGATTCAGATAAAGAAGAAATAAAAAGTCTTGTTGAGCAGATGGAAATGCTTGAAAAAGTTGACTTGACTGAATTGAAGTGTGCAATTAATGAAGTTGATTTTAATTCAAGCTACTCTGATTTTGCACCTGCCTTATATGGTAATAAAGTAATTTTTAGTTCAGGACGAAAGAGTAAAAGTTTTCGTTCAGATAAGTATGGTTGGAATGGTCAGTATTTTCTTGAACTTTTTCAATTTACTAAGGATACTATAGCAGAAGAGCAAATTATTCGTTTTGCAAAAGGAATAGGATCTAGATACCACGAAGGTGTTGTTTGTTTCTCGAAAGATTTAAACCAGATGTTCTTTACTCGAAGTAATTATTTCAAAGGAAAACTGAATAGAGATGAAAAGGGTGTAAATAATTTGAAAATTTTCATTGCTGAAAAGGAAAATGATAATTGGAAAATTGCTGCTGAATTTCCTTTTAATAGCGATAAATATTCGGTTGGTCATCCTAGCTTAAGTGCAGATGGGAACACTCTTTACTTCGTTTCTGATATGCCAGGAGGTATTGGAGGAACGGATGTTTATAAATCTCTTTTGAAAAATGGGAAATGGACCAAGCCAATTAATTTAGGCAAAAAGATTAATACATCTGAAAATGAAATGTTTCCTCATGTAAATGGAAATACCTTGTTCTTTGCCTCGAATGGTCGCGCAGGAATGGGTGGTTTAGATATTTATGTAGCCGATTTAATTTCGGATGAGACGGAATTAACGCATTTAGGAGCACCTGTAAATTCAGAGGCTGATGATTTTGCATTAGTAATGCATGCCAATAGTAATCAAGGATATTTTTCATCTAATAGAAGAACCGGTAAAGGGGATGATGATATTTATCAATTCGCAATTGCTGGAACAAATGACGTTGAAATTCAGATTTTGAATGCAGAAACTCATGAGCTAATTGCTGCAGATGAGATTCTTGTTAATGATAAGGTAGATTCATCTTTAGACTTTAATTCAGAAACGTTTTCTTATACTAAGGAAATTACTCGAGAAGAGAATTACGATCTGCATATTTCAAGAGAAGGTTTTGTGAGTAAGGATACAAGCTTTTATAGTGATCTTTTTGATGCTAAACAGAAGCATGTTTACTATTTGACTCCGATTCCTGTTGTTGAGGAAATAGTTGATGCTTTGCCAGAATCATTACCTCCAATCTACTTCGATTACGACAAACATGAAATCACAAGTGAGGCTAATGAAATTCTTATTGATTTGTTCGAATTATTATCAAAACATGAAGATATGGCTGTAACTGTTATGGCAAATACTGATGTTAGAGGATCGAACCGATACAATAAAAGATTGGCGAAAAATCGTGCAAAAAGTGCTTGTAAAGTACTTCTTAAGTTAGGAGTTTCGGCAGATAGAATTGATATGGGAGTGATCGGTGAAGAAAAACCGCTAGAAAAGATGGATTCTCAATCAGAAGAAGAATGGCACAAGTTCAATCGTAGAGTTGACTTTGAATTAAAATCTATAGAAAAATAATCTATATACTATGAGAAAAATTTACTCGCAAAATATTATGCAAAGACTGTTCACTTTTCTTTTGCTTATAGTTGTATTACTTGTTGGAAGTACTGCTTCAATAAAAGCAGAGGGATTAAAGGAGTTGGTTAATGGAACTTCAAATGAGGTGACAACAAACTTTGGTAAAAATAGTTGGGCTAGTGCAGGTGCAGCCACAAATCAAAGGTTAAATATTTATATAAAAAATCCGACCAATGAGGTTGTGTATCTAGGATTTAGTACTTCTGGTGATACATATAAGATTTATGATCCTAATGGGAATGAAGTATTTTCAGAAGTTACAAATTCTAATGGCTCAGATTTTGGACAAGTTGAAGCTGGGCCAGCTCCAGCATTAAATTCAGGTGGTTATACTCCGCAAATTTATACACCCGCTGCGGGAGCTCCTTCTGGAAATTATTATATAGAGTTTCCAGATAGAGCTAATGCAATTTATTGGGATATTACAGTCGCTACGGTAGGTAGTCCTGCTACTGCTCAAAAAGGACGTGTTTGGTCAATGATTTGGTGGTTTGATATGGGAGGCTGGAATACAGTTGATTCATTTGAGGCTACTTTGTATGCGTATTCTACAGATGGTTTTGTATCCAAAGTAGATTATAAAGGATCTGATTTTAGACCTTATGTGTTTTCGGTTTATTATAATGATAAGGGACCAGGGACTTCTGGGGATCTAGAACAAGATAGAAAATCAGTGGAAGGTTCAAATTCAGGAGTTCCGTCTTTTCCTGTTTTTTTAAACCCTCCTCCGCAAGAAATTATGCCTAGTGCAGAATTTGGTGATTTTGCTTCAGTTCCAACAATTTCAAGAACTGCAGTAAGTGGTGCTAATAAATTTAGTTTTAATGTAGAATCTACTCAAGCAGGTAGTTATAATATATTGTTGAATATTGAAAATCCGACTGATGGAGGCGTATTTGATAATATTACAAATACAAAAGATCGTGTACTAGCTTATGATGTAATTCCGCAGCCAGGAGAAACAGCTCCATATGTAAGAGCAATACCATGGGATGGTAAAGATGGAAATGGTTCGAATGTAAATTTGGATGATGGTGATAATTTAAACTTTACTGTATCGTATACAGATGGAGGAAGTAACTTTCCAACTTATGATGCAGAGTATTTAACGGGTGGATTAAGTGTTTCTCAAGTACGACCATCAAATGGTTATGTAGTTGAACTTTATTGGGATGATTCTGATATTTCCGACGCTACTGGTGATGGTAGTAGTAAAAGAGAATTAAATGGTGGCGCTGTGCCAGCACATACTTGGACGAACAATTCTTATGGAGATGTTAATACGATTAATACCTGGTGGTATTGTAATGTTGTAAGTGGTGGATCTAAAACACTACCTTTGCCCGGATTAAGTGCTTCGGCACCAACAGTACAAGCTACAAATATTAGGTTTTCAGAAGTCGGTCAATCAGCAATGAAAATTAAATGGACCGATGGAAATGGATCTCAAAGAGTTGTTTTTGTAAAAGAGGCAAATTCAGGTTCTGCTTTACCAACCGATAATACAAGCTATACTGCAAATACGATTTTTAAATCTGGATCCCAAATAGGTTCAACAGGATGGTATTGTGTGTATAATGGAGCTTCATCTTCGTCAGTTGTTGTAACGGGCCTAACAGAAGATACCGAATATCAGGTAATGGTATGCGAGTATAATGTTGGAGGTACAGGCGAAATATACAATACTGATACAGCAACAGATAATCCAATGAACCAAAGGACAGCTACAGTTATTCAAGCTTCTGAGATTAGTTTTTCTAATGTTGTTGCGAATAGCATGACTGTTAATTGGGCCAATGGAACGGGTACTCGTAGACTTGCATTCATAAAACCAACTCTTACAGGAACACCAACTCCAGTTAATAATACAACATATACAGCGAATAGTTCTTATGGTTTAGGTGATCCTATTGGAACAACGGGATGGTACTGTATTTACAATGGTACAGGAACTACGGTAGATGTTTCAAACTTGGCATCTAATACGGATTATAAGGTAATGGTATTAGAGTATTTTGGTTCTAATGGGAATGAGAATTACGTTACCATAACAAATACTAATAATCCGAATACTACTAAAACTTCTAATTTAAGTCCTGCCCATCACATTGTATTTAGCAATGTTGGAACAACAGATATGGATATTGCATGGACGGATGGTGATGGTACGGCGAGACAAGTTTTTGTAAAGGAAACAAGTTCAACTACTGATTTACCAATTCCTGTAGATGGTGTATCTTATTCATCAAATGCGACATTTGAATCTGGTGATCAAATTGGTTCAACTGGTTGGTATTGTGTTTATGAAGGATCAGGATCTTCTGTAAGTATTGATGGATTAGATCCGTCAACAGAATATAGAGTGATGGTTGCAGATTACGTGAATGACCATGAGTATATTGATGGTACAGTTGCAACAAATCCTCTAAATCAGGCTACTTTGGGCGTTAAGCCTGATGTTCAAGCTACAAATATTTTGTTTTCAGATGTTACATCTTCTGAAATGAAATTAGATTGGACGGATGGTAATGGTGTGAAAAGAGTTGTATTTGCAAAACAAACAACAAGTGGTCAGCCACTCGCTGATGATGGAACAACTTACACGGCTAACCTTGGTTTTGAATTAGGAGATCAAATTGGTTCTACCGGTTGGTACTGTATATATAATGGTAATGGTTCATCTGTTGTGGTAAATAATTTATTAGCAGATACGGATTATCGATTTATGGTTTGTGAATACAATTATAGTGCTAGTGGGGAATTGTATTTAACTTCTGTTGCAACCTTGAATCCACAAAATAAAAAGACTTTAGTTGCCAATATTTATACTCCTGTAATAACAGCAGTTGATAAAACTATAAATGAGGGAATCACTTTTGTTGAGACGGTAAGTGCTACTGATGAAGATTCTGGCGATACAAAGCTATTTTCAATTAGTGGAACTGATGCCTTATTATTCAATATTGATCCATCGACTGGAGATTTGAGTTTTAAACTTGGACCAGACTATGAGATTCCAGGAGATAATGGAGGAGATAATGATTATAATTTAACTGTAACTGTAACAGATGCTGTCGGACATTTTGATTCGGAAGATATAAAAGTAACAGTTGTTGGAATAAATGATAATGCTCCAGTAATTACAAATCATTCAAGTGATGCTTCTGCAGCGATTAATTATGCAGAAAACGGAACCGCTGATGTTATTGATTGGAATGCAACAGATGCAGATGGAGAAACA
>JAEINT010000006.1 GCA_016342745.1 Labilibaculum sp. | reverse complement strand
ATACGAGACCCGTACGTACAGTGGTGTGAGAGGTTCTCCGCTAGGCTAATGGCCTAGCGGCTGCCTACTCGATTAGGGTGCGTTTTGTATTTTTTTTCCTGTCTTGTCTATTATAAACCATTCGTCACTTTCAACTCTAAGATGCTCATCCATATCCCTATATTCTTCGGCATTAAATGTCACTTCGGCTGTTCCGTTGTAAAACCATTTAGCATAGTCGTAAATACAAGGAATCTTAACTTTTCCATATTTATCTACATAGCCCATTTTCCCATTACGAATTACTCTTAATAATCCTTCTCTGAATGGTTCAGGACCATTATCAAACATTACTATGTCAAACAATATTTTTTGATGTCGATTGATTCCCACTTGTCTGCCATATGTGCTGTCATTAGGATGTACCATGACATTGGCAAAATGAACAAAAGTGTCAGTTCCATAATAGGCATATTTACCAAATGGAATAATTGTATCACCCTTTTCATTTACATAGGCGACACTTGATCCGTATTGCAAATAATCTTCATTAGTTATTGCAGATAGTATATCCTTGTTTAATATCTCTGATTCAGTGATGTCAAAATATTCATAATTGGTAAATTCTCTTTCGATTTTATGTCGACATGACGACAAAGTAAGAATCAAAATACCGATAAATATTATCCTCATATATCTCATTTTCTTTAATGCACCCTAACTAGTTTATAACACCAATATTGTTGTTATTTCTTATGTGTCAACAACTCATATCAAATTGAACAGTACCAAAGCTAATAAAATTCAAATAAGTATAAGGCCGTCAGAGTTTTCAAGTTTCAAATTCTTTCCAATTTATTTTAAAGACTGATTAAAAACTTTAAATGTTTCAAATGATTGTTCTGAATATGGCTTTGATTTATAGATTCTTTCGTTGATTCCTTTTGCATATCCATCACAATGCATAAGCCGATTTTCTGATATGGTAATTTCAAATCTCGCTTCAGTAATAAAGTCTGAAGGCAGGTCATTATTTTTTAAAGTCTTCGCAATAATGGGAGGTAAAGCGTCCAAATAGTACAATAATGGTTTAATTTCCATTTCTTTTGGTGAGATTCTTTTTTCCAATACATCAACCTTCACTTCATCCATTCCTAATTCAGATGCGGCATTCACAATCCAATCGCTCATGTATCCGCCGTCCCAATAATTCAAAGTAGAAAAGTAGGAATGAGCTAAACTGTGAATTAAGCTATTTAAGGTCTTTGTTTTTGCCATAGCTTGTCTTTTATCTATTCGTGGTATGTATGAATATAAGTGGTTGCGTGGCTTAGTATTTAACTTTGTAAGTGCTTACTACGTAGGATATTCCTTTAGAATTTCCTACGTAGATGAGAACAAGCAATTACCTATAGCCATTGTTGTGCGGTGGCTAATTTCTATAGGTAAATTGCATATTACTAATGGTTTGAAATTAATCGATTCTTCTACCTTTCATTTCACGCCCTCCTTGAAAAAGGGTTAAACTATCTATGTTGCCAGCATCATTTTTATTAAAGGTTAATTGTGCATCAACTACTTTTAGATAAAATTCATTTTCAGATTTTGGAAATATATCAACTATCGGTTGTCCTGTGGCTTGCGTTTTTAATTGATTTCCTTCTCTGCTAACGGTAATAATAAATCCCGGTTGGAGTTCGTATTTACCGATATAAGTATCTAAAACAGCATTGGATACTTTTACTTCTTTTATCAAATCGCTTACATCATCCCCAAGTTTTTTTAATGCATTGATACCACCTTGATTATTGGGGTTTAGTGTTACTGATTTTCTGTAATTTTTAATCGCTAGCTCGTTTTTACCTAACTTCATTAAACTTTCTCCAAAACTATCATAGGCATTCGACGATGTAGGAAATTCTGTAATAATAAGTTGGAATACCTTGCTGGCTTCTTCCACTTTATCAGAACCCATAAGTTGATAACCAATATTATTCATTTCTCTTTCACTTAAGTTATAAGCTTCAGAATCTTTTATGCTATTGTAATGAGATATTCCAGCATCAATACCTTTTTCTTTAATAACAACCAATACCGCATCGGCTACCGACTTTTTAGGCCTATTATAGTCTTTGCCATGCATGATACCTCGAATAGCTATTGTCATTTCGTTAAGCGGTGCACCACCGGTATTATTTAGAAGGACTACCAAAGATTTATCTGAAGTTGCTCTAGAAATATTAGTATTAAAACCATTAATACCGCCACCATGACTTATGGTATAGATACTATCTTTTGAGGATCCTATTTTATCATAGCCAACAGCCCAACCATATGCATAATGCGTGTTGCCAAAAGCAGATATGTTAGGCTTAAAATACATTGTCATATATTCTTTTGGCAAAAGAGTAGTGGTATAAAGAGCCTGATCCCATTTATAAAGATCATCAACAGTTGAATACATCGAACCAGCTGAATATGGAATCGTCATATCTAAGTATTTAGAATTTACATACTTTCCACCTTGTTTTTCGTATCCTGTAGCTCTATTTTTTAAGATATCCCCATGATTATCATAACCCGTATCTGTCATGTTTAGTGGGTCGAAAATTTTATCTTGAAGCATTTCTTCATAGCTTTTCCCAGATACTTTTTCAATAAGAACACCGAGAAGAAAATAACCCGAATTACTATAGCTAAATTTTTCACCTGGTGTAAATTCCAATTCCTTATCAGCAAATTTTCCCACAAATTCTTCCGGAGTATATGGATTGCGACTTTCGTCATCCATGAATTTAGGAAATGCTGTGTAATTTGGTATTCCTGAAGTGTGTGTTAGTAAATGATGGATAGTTATAATATCACCACTGGTTTTTGGATAATCTGGCAGATAGGTGGTAATTGGCGCTTGCAAATCTAATTTCCCTTCCGCTACTAATTGTAAAATTAGCATTGCAGTAAATTGTTTGGTGATTGACCCTAAACGATGTTTTGTATTGGCTTCATTTGGAATATCCCATTCCATATTTGCCATACCAAATCCTTTCTTATAGATAACTTTTCCTTGATCGGATACTAAAACGGAACCATTAAATTTACCATACTCTTCATAGGTACTTAAAAGTTCTTCGATTTGCTCAACTTTCGTTTGAGCAAAACTTATATTGGTTATTAATATTAAAAAAAGTATGAAAATTCCATTTTTGTAAATTGAATAATTTGAATTTGATTTCATAATTGAATATTTAAATGGTTCATATTTCATTCTAATAAAGCACTAAGTAAGCAAGCCGGTTAAATTTACTTATTTATATTTTGAGCAAGACAAGTTTAATTGGCTTGCAGGTTTTTCTTAATTAAGTTGAACTATCAAATTGCTCATCAACGGCGATGAAAATTTAGCTTTTGTTAGGCTTTCGTTATTTTTTCATTTCTATTGATTTGATAATTTCTGCAATTAGCCCTGATTGGCTTTCCTGAAGCGAATCTCCGTATATTACCGCTGTCAATAAGATATGTCCACCAATAGAATCTGATTTAAGCACATAAAGTAATTGATTCCTATTAATTTCATTCAGAGAGTCTAAACCAAAACTGAAATTGAAGCAAGTTCCATATTCATTGATTTTTCCAGTTTTACTCATTTTTGTTTTAAGACCAACCGTTTTATTTAATGAATCCAATACCCTTTCCAAATGTGAATTAATAAAAACTATGTCTGCATTCCAAGTAGCATTTATAACCATTGCTTCATTCATATCTACTGTTGTATCTGATGAGATTATTCCAGAAGAAATGTCTGATGTATTAAACTCTTTATGCCAACTTGAAGGCAACTCAACCTCAAACTTTCCTTTCAAATCAGTCACCGTCGTATTTATAGTCGCAGTTATTTTCCTGTCCTGCTTACAAGAAATTCCGAATGTCAGAATAGTTAAAAATATGATTAAATGAATTTTCATTGCATCTTTTTATAATGAAGCATAACGGTCTTGCTAAAATTTATGGGTGCTTTACAACCGCCGCCTTATTAAAATCGCTGGTGTTTATTGTTTTTGTTATATTATCAAGTTGGGCAGTTCCTGCCACACGAATGCTTAGTTGTTACAAACTGTATTTATTTTTCTATTTGAATTATTCTTTCAGATTCGTTACCCTCCCAAATCATAACTCCATTAAGCCATAACTTTGTGCATATCATATTTCCATTACTTAAATCAATCTGACTTTTTACTACATCAGGTTCAAAATTAGAATACTGTATCTTAGTTTCAGAAAGGTTATTAGATGTTATATCACCATTCGGAAATAAACGTAAATAATTTTCATTATCCCTTTCGTAGACCATATATCCCTTTGAATAATCAAGGTTTCCCTCAGAATATTCAATCCAGGAGTTTTCAACCTTATTAAAAATTGTGATTTTTGATGATTCAATCCCATTTGTTTGGTCAAGAATATTATCTTCGTTAGCATCTACAAATCTGATATCAACATGTGTGTCAACAATTGTGCAGCAATTCTCACTTTTATCACAAGAGATCACTATTAAACTAATGAGTAGTAAATAAAGTAATTTTTTCATGCGCTAGATTCCTTACTATTGTTTGTAATGTTACTGGTAAAGTGAGACGGGTCAGCTTTAGTTTGCGTACTTATCATTAAAGTTGTTGTTCACCCTCCAATACAGTGTGATAACAACAATTATAAAATATATTGAACAGTACCAAAGCTAATAAAATTCACATAAGTATATAGCTCTCAAATGTGTCAAATTTGTTTTCCTGATATAATTTATTCTTATTATGGATGGGGAATATTTGGATGTATACTTACGAATTGAATTTGTTAAGTCGCACTTGAGCATAAAAAAACACCTAATGGAAAGATTAGGTGTTTTTTTGTTGGGGCTTGCTTATTCCAAATGCGATGGATTCTGGGGAAGTGGAAAATGATCCTCTGTCATTTGCAAAGTTCCATTCGCATTCCAATATTCCCATTTCCCTATTTTTATGCCTTTCTTATAGTTTCCTTTTTCCTTTAAATTCCCATTTTCATAGTACTGCATAGATATTCCATCCTTATCACCGTTAGCAAAATAACTTAATTCCATGATTTGGCCATTTTCGTACCAGGAAGTGCACTTGCCCTTAAATAATCCGTGTTCAAAAAAAGCTTCGATCATAATTTGACCATTAGGATACCATTCTTTAAATAGTCCCTCTCTCATGCCATTCTTATAACTTTTTTCAGTTCTTCTTTGCCCATTTTTGTAATAGATAAACCAATTCCCAAATCTATTTTTTTTTGGAATAATTTGAGTATCAAAATTACTGTTTATATCTATAACACCATTTTTGTAAGCGCCTGACGCTAATAGTTTTCCATTTTCAAAGAAAAATAAACACGTACCATTTAATAAAGAACCTTTCAATTCAATTATGGCTCTAACTTCACCAGTTTCGTAATAAAGTGTATCCTTACATTCATTATTAACTCTTCCCTGAGGTATTGTAATATCAGCAAATAAGAAATGAGATAAGGCAACAAATAATATCGTAGTTAATTGTATTTTAAAAATCATAGTCTTGATCTATTTCTAAGATGCTTTTTTCTTAATTGATTTAAGTGGGGGCCTGCAGCCTTTATAATCAGCTGCTAAACAAATGAAAAATATTAATAAAAATGCACGTCACAATCACTTAATAAAATGATGTTTCCGTTGCTTAGTTTTATTGATTGTCCTTCTATCTCGCCTAATTCTAAGTTATTAACCTGACAAGTCTTAGATAACATTTTTTTCCAAGCTACAATGTCGCCTTTGTATGAGATCCCAAACATTTGTTTTTTATTTGGTAATTCGATCATGGTATTTTCATTTATGCATCCTCCAAATTTAGGCATCGCAATACTCCCTGCAGATCCAATTTTATCGAAAAAATCAGAAAAAGAAGATTTACTACTGTGTTCTATGTAGGCAAACTTTCTTCCCTTTACCCTTGTAGTTCCAGGTATTGTGCGATTCAGATCCATTAGTTTATTTTGAATTTCATCATTTAGAATGGAAGTGTTTTTAGTCTTTGGAAGCTCTTTCCATCCATTAATGGGAATAGGGTTGGGAATGTATTTTACTGGTTCATTTGTTAACAATCGGCTGTTTTCAGGTTTGTCAGCTTGAAAAATTACATAGTACTTTTCTCCTTTTCTTATTTCTTTATTTTTGATCAGGTGTGAAGAAGCATACTCTTTACCATTAGTAGAATATTCATATTTTATGTACGTCGCCCATCGTCCATAACTTTTCTTTGTTGTAGTTCCAATAGTATAACTAGCATTCTCCTTTAGATTATTTCTTTTTACTTGGCTATTGACAGCAATACCTAAGAGTACAAGTGCGAATAGTATGAAGCCTATATCTGTTTTTGTTATGGATATGATCACTTTCATTATGCTTTTTCAATTGATCTTTTAATGTAAATTCTGATTACCAATAGCCATATTTATTTCGTTGATTGCTACGAGAAATGTAAAAGTAGATCATTTATTTAAGTTTAACTTAAATATAATGAATATTAAAATTTTGGAGGGCGTATATAAAAAAAGCAGTTACGAAATAATCGTAACTGCTTGATATTGGGGGTGGGCCCACATGGGCTTGAACCATGGACCCCCTGATTATGAGTCAGGTGCTCTAACCAGCTGAGCTATAGGCCCGATGAAAACAAGACGGTAAAAGTATATTATTACCTTTGTTTTGCGAGTGCAATGTTACATATTTGTATTGAATTATTCAATATTTGAAACAATTTTTTTTATGCAAAAATACAATTCCATCCCTAATATAATTTTCGATTTTGGAGGCGTGCTCCTTAATATTGATACGGATCAGGCAGTTAAGAGTTTCCAATCGATTGGTCTTTCCGATGTGGATCGCATTAAAAAAGAATATCAGGAAAACGGTCTGTTTGATCGTTTGGAAAAGGGAAGCATAAGTCCAGCTTGTTTTAGAAGCGAAATTCGAAAATACATAGATGCTGAAGTAACGGATCAGCAAATTGATGATGCATGGAATTCGATGTTGTTGGATTTGCCAGCTGAACGTTTAGAGCTTTTAGATCGCCTAAAAAAGAATCACCGCATATTTCTATTGAGTAATACCAATATCATTCATTGGGAAGCTTATATGGGTATGGTAAAAGAACAGCACAATGTTTGTTTATCTGATTTTTTCGAAAAAGATTACTATTCGCACGATTTGGGCTTGAGAAAACCAGATCCTAAAATTTACACTACTGTTTTAGAGAGGGAAGGTTTAATACCATCAGAAACTTTATTTGTTGATGATATGTATGCGAATTACGAAGCCGCAAAATCGGTAGGCATGAAGGCACACTTTTTAGATTTGGAAAATGGGGAAACGGTTTTGGATTTGTTCTAGTAGAGGAATCTATTTTTTACGGAAGCTTCCCATTGTATTGTCGTAATTGATGTAATACAATCCGTTTTGCAGTGTTTCCAGCTTTATTTTATTGCCGAAACCTTTAAAAACGATGTTTCCGTAATTATCGTAAATCTCGTATAAGGTAGCATGGGTAAAAAGCAATTCGTCTTTTACCTTTTCGGGTCCAAAAGTAATGGCCGAAAGGGCAGATTCATGCTTAATATCTGCAGAATAATTAGGTGTTCCTGTATAATCAGTTTGATATATTCTGTAAGTGTTTTCGCCAGAGTGCGGACGAACATCCAATTCATACTTATTAAGTTGAGGCTTTCCATTTCCTTCAACTTCTCCTATGGTAATCCATTTATTCCATCGATATTGTTGAACTACAAAAGCTAAGGAGCCTAATTCTCCTTTAGTGGTCCAATGAAGGATGCCTTTTTTATCGACACTTGCAGTTTGGAGGTTAAAAGACGAACTTGGTTTTATTGCTTCTGGATTAATAACTTTTGGAAAACATCCATTTTTGTAATGGAGAATAATGTGTAAGTTTTCGCCAATGGCAAATTTAAATTGGCTTAAATCAATTTCGAACGCACTACTATTAATCTCATCAGTAGAAGTTTGACTATTCACAGTAACCTCATAAACACAGAAACCAACACCCGAGTCGGAAAATGGGTTCATAACATAGATATTTTTGCCTAAGAAAACGCCATTAAGTTCTAGCTTGTCTCCGTAAGCAAAATTAAAAAGGAAAATAAAGATGATAAGTAATACTTTGTTTTTCAATGTATACAGTGCATTTGGTCTATATGCAAGATATAAAACAAAGAGTGATTAAAAAAAGTTTCATTTGGATTATTTATGAATCCAATCTCCATGGCTTTTAATGATCTCTGTGAGCTCATGAATGGCACTTTCGCTCGTAATATTCTTTTTGATAAGTTCATGTCCTTTGTACAAGCTAACTTTTCCAGGACCAGCACCAACATAACCATAATCCACATCGCCCATTTCTCCTGGGCCGTTTACAATGCAGCCCATAACCCCAATTTTTAAATGGGTAAGATGTGAGAATTTTTTCTTTACCTCTGCCACAACATCTTGCAGTTGAAAAAGGGTTCTTCCGCAACCAGGACAAGAGACAAATTCTGTTTTTGTGGTTCGAACACGAGCTGCCTGCAATATACCAAAGGCTGTAGAATTGACCTCCTCATGAGAAATGTCACCATTGTTATCGAGCCAAATTCCGTTGGACAAACCATCGAAATATAAGCTTCCTAAATCTGCGGAAGCTTTAATATGAAGGTTTTCCAGATTGGATTCGCTAAAGGATCTTTTAAAAATAACTGGCGTTTTGCATTTTGCTTCAATCAATCGTAGAGTAAATGCTCTTTGTTCGGCAAAAGCATTCTGATGATTCGATGAGCAGACCAAAACCACCTTTGGATTGTCCTTTACCGTCTGAATAAATGCATCAGTTAGTTGAGGGTAAGTGCATTCCACAAAAAAGAGATCGCTATGGAAGAAAGACAAATTACCGGTTAAAAACTCCTCTGTCTGAAACATTGGATAAGTGTTTTCGGCAAAATTATTCGCCATTTCCCAACATTCCTGGTCTACAATTATGCCTAAATCTTTTGGGTAATCAGCAAAAATGGCATCAAAACCATTCACGAAAAGGTAATCGGCAGCTAACTTGCCCTTTTCCCATTCAAAAGTATCTTCGTTTAAAAGGTAACCTGCCTTCTCTGGCAATTCGGTAGAAATATACGATTCGTGACTAGCATCGGTAACCACAACAGGAACTTTAGAGCTTCCAATATTGCGGACTACTTGCGTTGATCTTTTGTAAAAATCGAATAGGTTAACATCCACGTTTTCGATAGAAGCAATCGGCTGGTGCCCTTCTTTTTCTAGAACGTAATCAACCAATTTTTTTCCTACAGGAGATTCAATTTCTGGATCTTCGGTAAGAGAGATGCGAACCGTATCGCCAATACCATCGTTTAATAAAGCTCCAGTTCCAACAGCCGATTTAATACGTCCATCTTCGCCTTCGCCAGCTTCGGTAACACCTAAATGCAAAGGGTAAAACATGTTTTCGTTCGCCATTTCGCTTACCAGCAAACGAACTGTTTTCACCATCATTACCGTATTACTCGATTTAATTGAAATGGCAACATTCGGAAAGTTTTGTTCTTTACAGATTCGCAAAAATTCCAGCGTTGCCTCTACCATTCCTCTTGGCGTATCGCCATATCGACTCATGATTCGATCCGATAAAGAGCCGTGATTGGTTCCAATTCTAATTGCCGTATTGTGTTCTTTGCACAGGCGAATTAGTGGAATAAATTTGTCTCGTATTTTTTCTAAATCTTCCTGATACTTTACATCTCCATATCCTGGATTTGTAAAATCAGCTCTTTTATCAACAAAGTTTCCAGGGTTGATACGAACCTTATCGACATATTTGGCTGCAATTAAGGCTGCTGCCGGATTGAAATGAATATCAGCAACCAAAGGAGTGTTATAGCCTCTTTTTACCAATTCCTCTTTAATAAATTTAAGGTTTTCAGCCTCTTTTGTGCCTTGAGTAGTAAGGCGAACATATTCTGCTCCCGATTCAATCATTCGAATCGATTGCTCTACACTGGCTTCAATATTATTGGTATCGGTATTGGTCATCGATTGAATGCGAATCGGATTGTTACCGCCTAAGGCAGTAGTTCCAATTAAAGATTCAGACGATTTACGACGAGAGTAGTTAAACAGATCTTTACAAAAAAGTTGATGATTTGAGAGACTCATTTCCTTGGTTTTAATTTAGAAGTACAAAGGTAGCTAATTATGAATTATTAATTACGAATTACGGATTTCTCATAAAAAGAACGGAAGAATGATTAAATTCAACCTCAGATTAGTAGTTTAAAATACATTTCAATGTCAATAAAGGTTCAGGAAGTAAGCAAGTTATACGGAAAGCAAAAGGCTTTGGATAATTTGAGTTTCGAAATTAAACAGGGCGAAATTGTCGGATTTTTAGGGCCAAATGGTGCTGGAAAATCCACAATGATGAAAATAATTACCGGTTACATTCCGCAAACTTCGGGTTTGGTAGAGGTAAATGGCTTGAGTGTAAGTACTGATTCTCTTGATATAAAAAGACAAATTGGCTATTTGCCAGAGCACAATCCGCTGTATTTAGAAATGTACGTGAAAGAATATCTAGATCATGTAGCATCCATTTACAAGCTAGGAAAATCGAAAGCGAAGCGAATTGCTGAAATGGTTGAATTGACAGGCTTGGGATTGGAACAGAATAAAAAAATTGCATCTCTTTCGAAAGGATATCGCCAACGTGTGGGAATTGCACAGGCACTTATTCACGATCCTAAAGTGCTAATCCTAGATGAACCAACAACCGGTTTGGATCCCAATCAGTTAATCGAAATCAGAAACTTGATTCAGGAAGTTGGCAGAGAAAAAACGGTGATGTTATCAACTCATATTATGCAAGAAGTTGAAGCTTGTTGTAAGCGAGTGTTAATTGTAAACAAAGGTCAGTTGGTTGCCGATCGAGACATCGATTTTCTAAGCAATCGAAAAGAAGCTAAAATTGTGGAAGTCGAATTCGCAACCGAATTTCCATCAGAACTATTGAATGAAATTGCTGGGATAACTAATTACAAGTCTTTAGGAGAGAATCGGTTCTCAATTGTTTCGAATGAGGATATCCGAAAAGATATTTTTGAATTTGCGGTTTCTAAAAACCTCATAATCCTTGAAATGAACACCCAATCGAAAAATCTGGAAGACATTTTCCATGAACTCACGATTTGATATTATGTTTTTTAGTGTAGCTTAAAGTTATCTAAAAAAAACAATAATGGAGGTAGATCAAATAACAGATCAAATAATTAAGGCAGCAATGAAAGTGCATTCTAGCCTTGGGCCTGGATTGTTAGAATCAGCGTATAGTGCATGCCTGTATTATGAACTATTAAAGGCTGGCTTAAAAGTTGAAAAAGAAAAAGCCTTGCCATTAATTTACGATGAAGTAAAATTAGATTGTGGATATCGTATTCATTTATTTGTTGAAGATCAGGTTGTGGTAGAATTAAAATCTATTGTTTCCTTTAAGGATATTCATTTAGCACAAACACTTACCTATCTAAAATTGGCCGATAGACGAGTAGGGCTGATGATAAATTTTAATGTGGAAAAATTAAAGTACGGTATTAAGAGAGTTATTAATGGGTATTAACATCTCTGTGCTATGTATTTAAAAATTAAAAAGTAGTTCCATTTCATTAAAAAAAATATCTACCACCGAGCCACACAGAGTTCCACCGAGAAAAAGTTAGATTTAGGTTTCCCATTGTAATTCTTTGTTCGTATTCAGTTGATTCAGTATTTATTTCTTTCGGTAATGTAAATCCTCTGTGCGCCTCAGTGCCCTCTGTGGTGGAAGAAAAGAATTGTTAGTTAGATTACATTGTGTAAAATGATTCTACCACCGAGTCCCACAGAGTATCACAGAGAAAAAAAATAAGTCTTTTTTTTCTAAGTCTTGCTCTTCCTTTGTTACCTTTCGTGCCCTCTGTGGTGAAAGATATATTTTATGGATTGGTTTTACCTTGTGTGAAATATTTCTAACGTGTTCTCCCTTTTTAAAAAGATACTACGAATAAACACTACAATAAAGACTTGTAGCTCTTTATTGGCTTGGAAGTCCCTGTTTTTCAGATCAAGCATTTGTTAAAATGTTGTAAAACCAAGAGTTTAGTTTTGTTTCTTTCCAAAATAATCATTTCCTTTGCCCCGAATTAAGTGGAAAGATTTGGCTGCTTGCAACCACGGAAAAAAATGCTAAATGGTGAACTATGTGCTTTTCTGCACCTAGACAACCAACCATTGCTTTCCCGTATCGTGAACTCCGCTATTTACTTAGCGGACTTAAACAACAACGCTTGTCGATTTATTAATTCGTTTAATACTATCGACATCACAACTAATTATTATTTAAATATTATGGGATATTTATTCACATCAGAGTCCGTTTCAGAAGGACATCCAGATAAAGTTGCTGATCAAATTTCAGATGCTTTATTGGATAAATTTTTAGCTTTCGATCCAAATTCGAAAGTTGCTTGTGAAACCATGGTTACAACTGGGCAGGTGATTCTTGCCGGTGAAGTAAAAACCAAAACTTATATCGATGCGCAAGAAGTTGCGCGTGGCGTAATCAATCGCATTGGTTATACCAAAAGTGAATACCAGTTCGACGGCGCCTCTTGTGGTGTTTTGTCGGCAATTCACGAACAATCAGATGATATTAATCGCGGTGTAGATCGTGAAGATCCAATGTCGCAGGGAGCAGGTGATCAAGGAATGATGTTTGGTTATGCTTGTAAAGAGACTGACGATTACATGCCTTTGTCTTTAGAGCTTTCGCATCGTTTGTTAATCGAAATGGCTGCCATTCGTCGCGAAGGAAGAGAGATGACATATCTTCGTCCTGATTCAAAATCGCAGGTTACCATTCAGTATGCTGATGATGATACAATCGAAAGAGTACATACCATTGTGGTTTCTACTCAGCACGACGATTTTGGTCCTAACGATGAGTTGATGCTGGCCAAAATCAAGAAAGATGTTCGTAACATTTTAATTCCTCGTGTAATTAAGCAATTGCCAGAACGTGTACAGGCTATGTTCGATGAGGATTTTATCTTGCACGTAAATCCAACAGGAAAATTCGTAATTGGTGGACCTCACGGAGATACAGGATTAACTGGTCGTAAAATTATTGTTGATACTTACGGTGGTAAAGGTGCTCATGGTGGTGGTGCTTTCTCTGGTAAAGATCCTTCGAAAGTAGACCGTTCAGCCGCTTATGCATCTCGTCATATTGCTAAGAATTTGGTTGCAGCAGGTGTTGCAGAAGAACTTTTGGTTCAGCTTTCATACGCAATTGGAGTTGCCGAGCCAGTAGGAATTTTTGTTGATACCTATGGTAAGTCGAACATTTCATTAACCGATGGCGAAATTGCTGAAAAAGTAAAAGAACTATTTGATCTTCGTCCTGCAGCTATTGAGCAGCGTTTAAAATTACGTAATCCTATTTACGAAGAGTCAGCAGCTTATGGTCACATGGGACGTACGCCTCGTGTTGTTACCAAAAAATTCCACTCTCCATATTCAGGAGATATCGAATTAGAAGTAGAGTTGTTTACTTGGGAAAAACTAGATTATATCGGGAAAGTAAAAGAAGCTTTCAACCTATAAAATCGATTAAAAAATTGATTATTAGCCATTTCATTTATTTGAAATGGCTTTTTTTATGCCGATTATTCAACTCATAAAATTTATTTGGGGCTTCCCCTTCGGGTCGGGCTTTCCGTTTCAACTCCTCATTCGTTCCTCATTGCGGGGTTTCCACTATAATCCCTAAGCCAAAACTTAGCATACTTCAAACTTAAGATCGTATCATTCGTCCTAAATATTAGATACTTACTTGTATAATCGTATTTTAATCGCTAATTTCAGATAAGAAAGTCTTTTATTATTCAAAGAACTCTTTAAAAACACAATTAGTATTTATTTAAGATCTAAGGTATGAAAAATTGGTATTTATATATTGCACTGCTTTTGTTTACAGCCTGTTCAAGCAGCGGGGATATGATCGATGAAATGGAAGAAATGGTTGAAATTCCCAATGATCAGGAAAACATGATGGAAGAAGAAGAAACAACAACAGCTAATTTTGTTTCCGATGCTCATCCAACATCAGGAACTGTAATACTTAGTGATGATGGGAAAACCTTATCCTTTGCTGATTTTAAAACAGATGATGGTCCTTTGTTAGAAGTATATATGGCCTCCGATTTAGCAGTTACCAGTTATGTAACTTTAGGAGAATTAAAAGGAATTGAAGGTGATTATCAGTACACAATTCCCGATGGTACTGATTTAGAAAGCCTAAAATATGTGATTATTTGGTGCGTCGACTTCAGTGTAAGCTTTGGTCATGCCGTGTTACCATAAATTTGTTAGTACAATTAAAAACAGTAAAGCCAGATCTTTGGATCTGGCTTTTTTAGCTTTCTATGTATTTAACTATAAAATTGGTAGTTTTATGAGTAAATAAAAATCGCTATATGTGTCGGAAATTATCTCTCTTTGTTTACTTGCTACTTTTTAGTTTCTCTGTTTCATCACAAGAAATTCAAAACCACATTTTTATCAAAAATGATTCTATCATATTACATCAAGATACTCTCCTGATCGGGAAAACTATCTTGAGTGATATTTTAACAAAGTCCCAAATTGATTCTTTGGGTAGTCCAATAATTTCTCATTGGGATGGGGATTGTGATTCTGGAACAGATTATGAATATTGGATTAATAAAAACAACTATAAAACTGTATTTGTTAAAGATTCAAAGGGTAAATATATTTTGAATGCATTCTCATTGGCTTTAACGAATCAAGATTCTGTTTTTCTTGATGATTATTTGAATGTAAATAATCTTAGCTATAAAAAAATTCTAGCTTTAGATTTAAAGAAAGATCATAGTTATAGAAATAATGATTCTTTAGAAGTTTATCGTAAGGAAGGAATGACTTTGACGTTTTATAGAAGTAAAGATAATTTAGAATTGAAATTGATTCATATTCATCCGAAAAATTGGGATCAATACTTAAAACAAAAAATAGTAAAAGGAGACGTTAGAAATGCAGAAGGAGAATCTCTACTAGGAGTATTATTCTTAGCCTATAATAAATTTGATTCCTTAAAGTATTATGAAATGACTGATATTGATGGGAAATATTTTTTTGAGATTGATAGTGTTAAAGAAATTGACGTCTTCAACTTTAAATATGAACCTCAAACTATAAAAATATTAGATAATAATGAACAAACAATTAATTTTAAGCTGAAGAAAAAATATATTATTTACCCGATTTAGTTGTTACCAAAAAAGGTGAAATTCTAGTTGATTCAATTTGTTATCTAGAACAATTTCCAAGAGTTAGAGATTCTTCGAAGATTAATGTTTGGTTAGGGTGTGAGTTTATAGACTTTAATCCATTGATATATCGAATTCCATCAGTAGCAGGTGGAATAAAACATTCTTACGAAGAATTAGTGTCTAATTTATCTCGTAAGAATAAATTAAGGAGATGCACTGCTAAAGTCAATTTGGTAATTTATAAAAATGGTTTAACTCAATTGCAAAATGTTGTTTGTGATGATAAAATCAACAAAGAACTTCTTGCTAGATATATTTTTGACGCGTTTAAATGGACTCCAGCAAGATGGCGAGGAAAAACAATTAATTCTGATTGGAGTTTGAAAATAATTTTTGAATAATTGATTTTACTTTATTATCACATTAGCCTCAATAGGATAATGCTTTAAGGTATCTTTAATGCTCTTTTCAATTGGAATGAACTCAAAACCCAATGCTTCTTTAATTTTCTGATTAGAATAGTATTTCACATGATGTGCCGATCGTGCATTTTCTTTGGTAAAACCAGGTTCTTTAAACAAAAAGATTCTTTTTAGAAATGCTACTCTCCAAGCTAACCCAGTCATTTTTTTGTTTGCATATCTTGTTGGTCCTTCAATTCCAAGCTGTTTTGCAATGGTCTTAAAGATGAATTCGAAAGAGCAATTGTCACCATTAAGGATAAAGCGCTCATTTTCAATCTTACTTTCCATTAATTCATGCATCGAACGGCTCACATCTCGAACATCAACATAGCCGGTAATTCCTTTGGTATAGTATTTTAAACCTTTGGCAACCGTACTAAAAAGTTGAGAACTGCCTTTGTTCCATTGCCCTGGTCCCAAAATAATCGATGGATTTACGATTACTGCCCTTAATCCTTCTTCAATGCCACGCCAAACTTCCAGTTCCGAATTAAATTTACTAATCGAATAACCAGAACGTTTTTCTTCAGGACTCCAAGCGGTTTTTTCACTTACCGTATCTTCACCTTCTTCCGGAGAACCTAATGCAGCAATAGAACTTACCATGCAAAATTTTCTGATATCAGCATCTAAACAAGCATTTACCAGGTTGCGAGTTCCCTCAATATTAATATCCTGCATGTTTTTATGATCGTCTTTTTTAAAGGAGACCAAAGCAGCACAATGGTAAACATCTTTGATTCCTTTAAGCGCATCTTCCAAAGAAAAAGGATCTAACATATCTCCATCGAACCATTCAATTTTATTAAAAAGCTCATCTGCTTTTTCGGAATAGTAAGCAAAAGTTGTACGTACCATCTCAATGTTGCTGCTCTTGCGTTTCAATGCACGAACCTTTTTTCCTTTCGAAAGCAAATCGAATAGTAAATGTGAGCCAACAAGGCCTGTTCCACCGGTAACTAAAATCATGGAAGATTATTTAAAATAAGTAGTATCCTGTAAGGGATGTAAAGTTAACATCGAAAAGCTATTTCGCCCAATTCAGTTTTATGGTTTGTATCATTTGAGTTGATACGCTCAATGGAACTGGACTGGTTCCAGCTACATTTTCAATAATTTGTTTTTCTTCGGCAGTATAACTTTTATCAGGAAAATTGAACTCTACGATAACTTCCGAAACTCTTCTTGGATCACTCTCCATTATTTTGGTGATGTCCAATTCTGTTCCTACAATATCAATATTGTTATCGCGAGCAACAATTCCCATAATGGTCATGATACAAGAGCCCAGCGAGGTTGCTAACAAATCGGTTGGTGAAAAAGCTTCTCCTTTCCCTTGATTATCAGTTGGAGCATCGGTGAAAATTTTATTGCCAGATTGCAAGTGAATACACTCTGTTCTTAAGTCACCAAGGTATTTTGATTTTATAGTTGTCATGTTGTTTTTGTGTTTAGTGAAAAGTATCAATGTATATTTTGTTTTGTGAATTTACGCTTTACCATTAAACTTACAAATAGCATGATGTGGATAAACACAAAAAAAAATATTTATCTGTCACCTTTTTTTGAGATCAGACTGTTAAAGCTTTATATAAATCAACATAATAATTAAACAAATGAATAGAACAAAAGAGAATATCATATTCGTACTAATTTTTAGTGTGGTTTTTGCGATTGTTACAACAGCTTTTGAATTTTGGATATATGATTGGGTCAAAATTGAGAAAAATATAATTGTAGGTGTAACTGTAAGCATTTTACTTCTTCTTGATAAAATTTATAAATTTTCAGATAAGATAAAACAGAAGCTAACATTTATAAAATAGCTTGTAAATCTTTGCAATTTTCTTTCAAATTAAAACCTAATTAAATTTAAAAATTTCGAATTATAAGTATTTCGAATTTTAGATGCCACAATCAGCTTTTATGTACTTATAAAATTGAGCTTATACCCTTGATTCTGCAATCACTATGATCATCAAGTCTTGTATTTTTTCTATATTTGTAAACTTTTTGACGAATTCTAGATAAATATTACATATAAATGAGCACGAAATTTCCAGAGTATAAGGGTCTTGATCTATCACAGATCAATAAAGACATTCTAAAAGATTGGAACGAAAACAACACGTTCGAGAAGAGTTTGGAGACTCGCGAAGGCAATCCTTCATTTGTTTTTTACGAAGGACCTCCTTCAGCAAATGGTATGCCTGGTATTCACCATGTTATGGCACGTGCTCTTAAAGATATTGTATGTAGATACAAGACTTTAAAGGGATTTCAAGTGAATCGTAAAGCAGGATGGGATACTCATGGTTTACCTGTTGAACTTGGCGTTGAAAAAGAATTAGGAATTACTAAAGAAGACATTGGGACTAAAATTTCGGTTGATGAATACAACGAAGCTTGTCGTACCAATGTAATGAAATATACCCGTGAGTGGGAAGATTTGACTTCTAAAATGGGTTACTGGGTAAATATGGAAGAGCCATATATTACTTACGATAACCGTTACATCGAAACACTTTGGTGGTTGTTAAAGCAAATGTTCGAGAAAGACTTGCTTTACAAAGGCTATACAATTCAGCCATTCTCTCCTGCAGCAGGAACAGGTTTGTCAACTCATGAGTTGAACCAACCAGGATGTTACAAGGATGTGAAAGATACTACAGCTGTTGGTATGTTCAAGGTAGCTCGTGATGAGAAGAGTGAGTTTATTTACGAAGGATTGGATTGTGATGCATACTTTATTGCTTGGACAACTACTCCTTGGACACTTCCATCGAATACAGCTTTGGCTGTTGGACCAAAAATTGAATACGTTCGTGTTCGTACTTTTAATCCATATACAGGAATTCCTTGTGTGGTTATTCTTGCTAAAAACTTGTTCTACAATTTCTTTGATAAAAAATACGAAGGACTTGAATTGGGAGAATATGAAGTTGGAAGCAAGCGCTTAACTTTTAAAACTCTTTCGGAACATGTTGGAGCAGATTTAGAAGGTGTTCGTTACGAGCAGTTAATGCCTTTGGTGAAGCCAGAAGGTGATGCTTTCCGTGTTATTCTTGGTGATTTTGTTACAACAGAAGATGGTACAGGTATCGTTCATATCGCTCCAACTTTTGGTGCGGATGATGATAGAGTTGCCAAAACAGCCGGTATTTCTCCACTAATTCTTCGCGATAAAGAAGGTAAGATGCAACCAATGGTTGATCGTACTGGTAAATTCTTCAAAATTGAAGACTTGAGCGAGGAGTTTGTAAAAGAATTTGTGAATGTTGAGGCTTACGGTGAGTATGCTGGTCGTTTTGTTAAGAATGCTTACGATCCTACACTAACCGAAAAGGATGCAACTTTAGATATTGATATTGCAGTTTCTTTGAAAAAAGAGAGCTTGGCTTTTAAAGTTGAGAAGCATGTCCATAATTATCCACATTGCTGGAGAACAGATAAGCCAATTCTTTACTATCCATTGGATTCTTGGTTTATCCAAACCACAAAAGTTCGCGATCGCATGATCGAACTAAATAAAACCATTAACTGGAAACCTAAATCAACTGGTGAAGGTCGTTTCGGAAAATGGTTAGAGAACTTGCAGGACTGGAATCTTTCTCGTTCACGTTACTGGGGAACTCCGCTACCAATTTGGGTAAGCGAAGATCGTGCAGAAATTAAATGTATTGGTTCAGTTGCTGAATTAAAAGCTGAAATTGAAAAATCAATTGAAGCTGGTTTCATGACTGAAAATATTCTTGCTGATTACATCGAAGGAGATAATAGCAAAGAGAACTATGAAAAATTCGATTTACACCGTCCGTATGTTGATGGTTTAATTCTGGTGAGTGAAACAGGACAGAAATTGGTTCGTGAGCTTGATTTGATCGATGTATGGTTCGATTCAGGAGCGATGCCATATGCACAACAGCATTACCCATTCGAAAACAAAGAGAATTTTGACCAATTGTTCCCAGCTCAGTTTATTGCTGAGGGTGTGGATCAAACTCGTGGGTGGTTCTTTACATTGCACGCAATTGCAACCATGTGTTTCGATGGTGTTGCTTTCGAAAATATCATCTCTAACGGATTGGTATTGGATGCGAAAGGTAACAAAATGTCTAAGCGTCATGGAAATGCCGTTGATCCATTTGCAACCATTGAAAAATATGGTTCAGATCCTTTACGTTGGTACATGATTACCAATGCACAGCCTTGGGATAATTTAAAATTTGATTTGGGTGGTGTTGAAGAAGTTCGTCGTAAGTTCTTTGGTACCCTTTACAATACTTATAGTTTCTTCCAATTATATGCTAACATCGATGGGTTTAATTATTCAGAAGCTGATGTTGCAATGGAAGAGCGTCCAGAGATCGATCGTTGGATTCTTTCGCTATTGAATTCTCTGATTAAGGAAGTAGAAGAGTGTTACGAAGCGTACGAGCCAACTCGCGCAGGTAGATTAATTCAGGATTTTGTAAATGAAAACTTATCGAACTGGTACGTTCGTTTGTGTCGTAAGAGATATTGGGGTGGAGAATATTCTAATGATAAGATTTCTGCATACCAAACGCTTTACAGATGTTTAGAGACCATTTCTATTTTGGCTTCTCCAATTGCTCCTTTCTACATGGATCAATTGTTTAAAGATCTTAATTCAGCTACAGGTCGTTATACTGATGAATCTGTTCACTTGGTAGATTTCCCTAAATACGATGCTGAAGTTATCGATAAGGATTTGGAAGAACGTATGGATATGGCGCAGAAGATTTCTTCAATGTCATTAGGATTACGTCGTAAAGTGAAGATTCGTGTTCGTCAGCCTTTGCAGAAAATCATCATTCCAATTTTAGATGAGACAATGGTTCCTCAATTAGAGGCAATTAAAAACATTGTTCTTGCTGAAATTAATGTGAAAGAAATGGAGTTCATTACTGATACTTCAGGCGTTTTGGTGAAGAAAATCAAGCCTAACTTTAAGACTTTAGGTCCAAAGCATGGTAAGATAATGAAACAAATTGCTGCTGCAATCGGTACAATGACTCAAGAGGATATTGTTACTTTCGAAAAAGAAGGAAACTATACCATTGTTGTTAACGATGAAAATATTGTTTTAGCTCCAGAAGATGTGGATATCATTTCAGAAGATATTCCAGGATGGTTAGTAGCCAACGAAGGAAAATTGACTGTTGCAATGGACGTGAACATAACTGATGAATTACGTAAAGAAGGAATTGCTCGTGAATTTATCAATAGAATTCAAAATTTGAGAAAGGATAGCGATTTCGATGTTACCGATAAAATTAAATTGGAGATTATGATGCACGATTCGATCAACGAAGCGGTTCTTGCTCATAAAGAATACATTGGAAGTCAAACTTTAGCTGTGAGCGTTGAATTGGTTGAAAAATTAGCCGAAAATGAAGCCAAAGCAGTAGAGATTGAGCAGGGTGTAGAGAGCTTTATTAAGATCGAAAAAGTTAGCGAATAATCGATTTTTTGTTATCTTTAAAAAAAAAAGATACTATGACAGATAGGAAGCGATATACAGACGAAGAATTAGTCGAATTCAAGGATTTGATTAATTCGAAGCTTGAAAAAGCGAGGAAGGATTACGAGACCTTAAAGGCTGTAATCTCGAATAGTTCAGGAAATGATACTGAAGATACTTCACCTACTTTTAAAGTATTGGAGGAAGGTGCTTCTGTATTGTCGAAAGAAGAAGCTGGACGTTTAGCACAACGTCAATCCAAATTTATTTCTCATTTGGAAGTTGCTTTAATTCGAATCGAAAATAAAACTTACGGAGTTTGCCGTGAGACAGGAAACTTGATTAGCAAAGAGAGACTGCGCGCAGTTCCTCATGCAACATTGAGTATCGATGCGAAGAACAAACAGTAATATCGTTTAAAGAATATAATTAATGATTGGAAGATATTTCTTCCAATCATTTTTGTTTACCACCATTTGTTTTTATTTATTTGATATCTTAAAATTGATGGTAATTAACGTTTAAAGAATCATTATGTCCTTATTTAAGAGATCGGTAGCACTAATTGTGTTGCTTCTTGTTTTAGATCAGATTGTTAAAATCTGGATCAAAACTCATATGATGCATGGAGAGGAATTTTCAGTATTTGGAGATTGGTTCCTAATTCATTTTATAGAGAACAATGGAATGGCTTTTGGCATGGAGCTGAAAGGCGAATGGGGAAAAATATTACTTAGCCTCTTTAGAATTGTAGCAGTTTGTGGAATTGGTTGGTATCTCTACGATATATGTGCCAAAAAAGCTCCTCTAGGTTTAGTTATATCAATAGCCTTGATATTCTCTGGAGCCATGGGAAACATTTTAGATAGTGCCTTTTACGGTATGATCTTTAATGATAGCTATTATCAGGTATCTACTTTTATGCCTGAGGCAGGAGGTTACTCTTCCTTTTTACATGGAAAAGTTGTTGATATGCTGTACTTCCCAATTTTAGAAGGTAATTTTCCATCTTGGATGCCTGTGTGGGGAGGTGAACATTACATCTTCTTTAGACCTGTTTTTAATATTGCAGATTCGTACATAACAATAGGTGTTGCTTTAATCCTGTTGTTTCAAAGAAAATATTTTATAAAAGAACATGAATAAAAAAAGGCTCCTTTAAGGAGCCTTTTTTTATGATTTAGCCTGACTGGCTTTTCGTCTTCTTTGTGCTTTAAAATACAATATTTGGCTGCGTAAGCTCCATATACCTCCAGCAATTATTAAAAGGAAGATCCATTGTTTGCGTCCCCATTCTGCATCGCCAAATAAGCCTTTCGATAGCATTACAAGCGACATTATCACCAGAAGTAAAGTAACTAGTGCTGCAACATGTCCTATGGCCGCATTTTCTTTTCTAATACCTGGTGTACAGAAATATAGAATAAGGCCAAAAAATGCAGGAATTAAAGCTGTAAACTGCCAATCTCCTACTTCTAAATATCTAGTTACAAAGCCAAATAATCCTGCAAGTAGCAGTACTATTGAATAAACTTTATTGATTTGATATGCTTCTTTCATGAGTCTTATTTTTATTTAAATTAAATTTAAATACTAAAGTACAAAAACTCAAGAACTTTCAAAATAGCTTTCTAATTTAAGAAAGTATAAAGCATAAGAAAGGCCGCCACTCCTGACAGCCTTTCTTGGACAACCTTAAAACTCAACCATGTATTGATTATCTTACCGATACTACTAGGTATTTTGAAGACTTCCAGAATTCAACTGGATCTAGTATAGTAATTCCTTCAACTGTTTCAACTCCCTCAACCTTATAAGAGCTACTTGGATGATTGGTTACTAAACTAATCTTCTTCCCGATAACAGGAATCGTAGTAGTTTTGGTGATATCAATTTTTTCAAATTCACTTGTATTAAAATCTTTACTAAGAACAGCAGTTGTTCCAATTCCGATGAATCCACCGTCTTTAGAAATTACGTTCTTTTCTTTTAGTTCTTTACTAGTTCCAAATACATAGTAAGCTGTATTTAGATTGCTTGTTGTGTTCTCAATTTGTTTTGCTTTGTTTTCGTTTTCAGTATTCAAAGCCAACACAGTTCCGTTTAATTCAGTTACTTTTCCATTTAAGTTTTCTACTTCAATGTTTAGTTTTGCAACTTTATCATTAAGAACAACAATTTCGCCTTCTTTTGTTTCCAATTCTGCTTTTAAACGATCAGTTAACTTGCGTAACTTAGAGTTTTGGTACCAGCTATTGTTTAATTTTTTATCTAGTTCTTCAATCTTTAGCTTATTTTGTTCTAGTAAGTTATTGATTGATGTTAAATCACTTGCAATTTTTTGTTTCTGAGATTGATTTGGATTCTCAGCGTTTACTGCTATGATATTTTCTTTCTGCTTAATAATTTCAAGGTTTTCTTCAATTGTATTTAATGCACCAATAAAATCATTAATAGAAGAATCTTTTTCCTGAGCCATTACAGTTAGTTGCTGATTTTGCTCTCTTAGTTGTTTTAATTCTTTTTGATTACACCCAACAAAGAAAGGAACGATCAACAATGCTATAATAATACGTTTCATAAATTAGTTTTTAGAGATTAGGTTTCGTTACTTGTTTCCAATACATATGTGAATATCATGCCAAAAGTTTCTGATCAGTTAATTTATTGGATTTACTTTCGCAAAGTGCAGCTAATCAGGATGAAATGCAGAGCTTATTTTGTGCTCTAAAAAGAGGTGAGATTTAAGTCCCCAATTAGCATGGGGAATAATTCCCCAGTTTTTGGGTATATAATCCCCAGAAATAGTTAGTAGACTGCGAATAGCATACAGAAAATTTAAGAAATACGACTAAAAAAATTCTTCTTAACTTTACAAGTAGTGATTCAGTTTCTACACAAAAGATTCAAATTCTAGATAAGCGAATGGTCTCAGAGAAAAAAAGCAATATTAAGATTAAGGTGATACTTGGATATATTTTCGTTTTTATAGCGATTTTATCCTCACTCTTTATTGCTTACGGAAGCTATAATAAGCTTCTCGATTCGGTGATTTCACTTTCGAAGCCAGACGCTGAAATGACCAGAATGAATCGTGTGCTAACCAACCTATCTGAGGCGGAAAATAAAATTAGGATCTATTCTTTAACAAAAAAGGAAAGATACCTAGCCCATTATGCTGAAAATATCTTAAACATACAGTCTGACCTTGATTCCTTAAGAGCATATAGTCCGGATAGTAGTAAATCGATCTTTTTAATTGATTCAATGAACTTTTTATTAGAGGAACGTGCTGATAAGTTAGAGCGGTTTGTTTGGTTAAAAAGGTCGAAAGAGAAAGAGAAATTATCTGAAAAAGCAATGAAACAATTAAGTGAAGTTTCGGATGCCACAAAGACAAAAATTAAAACGACAACGACCACTACCACTATTTTAGATACTCTTGTTACCGCTGTGGAACAGAAAGAAGAGGAGAAGAAGAAAAGTTTCTTAGCTAAATTATTTTCTAAAAAGGAAGAGGAACAAGTAGATTCTTCAGAGACGGTAATTCAAAGAACAAAGGTTACGGTTGATACGACCTATTTGCCACAGGCAGATAGTTTATTGAGAAGTTTGGAAACCATGTTGCAAACTGCACAGGCAAAAGAACAATTGAATAGAGAGATTGTGTCTCGAGAAGAGTTGAGATTATTAGAGGAGAACACGATAATTTGGGATAAAATAAAACTTTTGCTTCGACAATTGGAAACGGAGCGTTTGGAGCAATTAGCTATTGATACAAGTCTTGCAAAGAGAGCTGCAAATGATTCTATTTTCATGATCTCTGTTATTATTATCGTGGGATTCGTTCTCGGAATATTGTTTATCATCTTCATTTTAACAGATATCACGAAAAGTAATTTTTACCGTTCTGAGTTGGTTGTAGCTAAGGGAAAAGCTGAGAAATTGGCGAAGGTGAAAGAGGATTTCTTAGCGATAATGAGTCATGAAATACGAACGCCTTTAAATGCAATTATTGGTTTTACGAATCAATTGAATAAAACCCAACTAGAAGAAAAGCAAAAAGGATTTGTTAGAGTTCTTAAGAATTCTTCGAAGCATTTGTTGGGATTAGTTAATGAGATTCTTGATTTATCTAAAATTGAAGCTGGGAAATTGCACATTGAAAACATCCCATTTCGTCCTCATACTTTGATTTTTGATGTTTATGATGTTTTAAATGTGAGTGCAGAAAATCGCAAATTCAATTTCAATTGGGAATACATTGGCGACCCTAAAATTAATTTAGATAGCGACCCTTTTCGAATCAAACAGATTCTTTTAAACCTAGGTAGCAATGCCATAAAGTTTACCAACGAAGGAGAGGTGACGATAAAGGCCTCGGTTATTCCTAGTGATAATTATTCCATTTTTGAAGTGAAAGTTATTGATACCGGAATAGGGATTGATGAAAGTAAATTAGAAACTATTTTCGAAGATTTTTCTCAGGCAGATTCCTTCTCGGCCAGAAAATATGGAGGAACGGGTTTGGGTCTTGCCATTAGTAGAAGACTAGCCAGATTACTTGGTGGCGATTTGTTTGTAGAGAGTGAGTTGGAAAAAGGTTCCTGTTTTACTTTACGCATACCTCTTTTGGAATCGAAGGAGGAAACTATTGATTCTAAAGGTGTAAAGGAGATTCAAATTCCAGAAGCACTTAAAGCAAAAAGATTTTTAGTTGCTGATGATGATCCGTACAGTTTGTTATTGCTGAAAACGATTTTTGGAGGTTGGGGTTTGGAAGCCGATTTTGTTGAAGATGGCTTAAAAGCTTTTGATTTAGTTCGAGAAAAGAACTATGATCTGATTCTTACAGATATTCATATGCCAGAAATGGGAGGGATTGAGTTGTGTCGACAGATTCGAAAATTAACTCAAACTCAAAAAGCTGAGATTCCAATTGTGGCTTTAACTGCAAATGTAAGGGAGTCTGATTTGCAAGAGTACTTGCATTCAGGAATGACAGAATGTTTGGTTAAACCATTCGATGAGGCCAAACTTATTAAAATGCTTTTGGACTTATTTGAGCATAAGGTAGATGATGAATTGCTTGAACTTCAGCTTGCTGATGCTGTACTTGAAGAGAGTTTATTTGATTTAAGCCAAATAAGGCAGTTTACAACCGATCAGGAATTAATAAATCAAATACTACAGCAATTTATTTTATCGGCGAATGAGAATGTCGCTTTACTGAAGGATGGATTGCAAAAAAAGGATTACTTAGGGATTGGCGAAATATCACATAAGATGCTAAGCTCATTTAACCAATTAAGGGTGATTGATGTGGTGCCTTTATTGACGGAATTGGAAGAATTACTGCATAAAAAGGAAAATGCAAATCCTCAATTTGATGATATTAGTGATTTAATAAAGGAGGTAGAAATCAATACAGAAATTGTGATTTCTAGCATTCAGGAAGAGATATCGGTTTAGAAAAATTTAGATTTCAATTCCGTATTGCTTTATCTTATTGTACAAGGTTTTTCTATCGATATTGAGCATTCTAGCCGCTTTCGATTTATTGTAATTTACTTTTCTAAGGGTAGATATGATCAATTCTTTTTCATTTGCAGCCTGAATTAGCTTAAGGTTCGAACCTTCAACAATAATGTTAGATGCTGCACTATCTTTAAGAATTTCGTTTGGCAAACTAATTAATTCAACTTCCTCTCCAGGACTAAGTAGAACAGATCTTCGCACTACATTGCGCATTTCTCTTAAATTACCCGGCCATGAGTAAGATTTGAACTTCTCTAAAACCTCGGCGCTAAAGCCAGAGATTTCTTTATTTAGCTCATGATTCGATAAGTCTAGGAAATATTTAGCAAACAATTCAATGTCTGCATTTCGATCTCGTAGAGCAGGAACAGTAATTTTAAATTCATTTAATCGGTGATACAGATCTTCTCTAAAATCACCTTTATTTACTGATACAGAAAGATCTTCATTGGTTGCAACGACAATTCGAACATCTACATCAATATCTTTATTGCTCCCTATACGTCTTACTTTTCGTTCTTGCAAAGCTCTTAATAGCTTAATTTGAATCTCGTAAGATAGATTTCCAATTTCATCAAGAAATAGAGTTCCACCTTGAGCGGCTTCAAATTGTCCTTCTTTATCGTTAATTGCTCCTGTAAAAGATCCTTTTATATGACCAAAAAGTTCACTTCCAGCTAAATCGTTCGATAAGGCACCGCAATCTACAGCAACAAATGCTTTTTTCTTTCTTTTGCTATCGTGATGAATTCTACGTGCTGCAATTTCTTTCCCAGTACCACTTTCCCCTTCAATAATAACCGACATATCAGTAGGAGCAACCAGTTTAATGTATTGATCTATTTGAAGAGAATTCGAACTGTTTCCTCGAACAAATTCAATCTCATCTTTTTTCTTTTTTTCTTTTGTCTTTTTTGAACTCTTTGGCTCTTCTGATTTTTCTAAGGCTGAATTAATAAGCAATAGAATTTCATCAGGATTTAATGGTTTGGTTACGTATTCGTAAGCGCCCATTTTAATTGCATTCACTGCCGTTCTTATATCAGCATAAGAAGTCATGATAATGACCGGTACATGAGGATGCATGGCCTTTATTTTCTGTAGAAGTTCCAATCCATCAAAATCAGGAAGACGAAAATCACTTAGAACAAGATCAAATTGAATGTTCTCCAATCTTTTTAAGGCTTCTCCTGCAGAAAATACAGTATCAGCATCAAAACCTTTACGCTTAAGTAAACCTTGAAGCATCAGGCATATTGTTGGATCATCATCAATTATTAAAATCTTCTTCATTCGGCAAGTAATCTTGGTTAATACATTTTAAAGAGATGCAATAAAGAAATTTTCTTCCTTTATCTGCTTCAATCAAAATTACATAAAAAGAGTGGAGGAATGAAATGAGTCGGCTTAATTTATGATTTATTAAGATATTTCTGATATTTAACTGTATAACAATAAAATAAGGCCAGATTCTAAGGAAAGAATCTGGCCTGTTTTATTTTTTGAGCTTTTTAAGCTTATTATTTTGGATCTGAATCAGCTAAGACGAAATCGAGTTGTTTGGCAACTAAATTTGCTTTGGCAACAAGAATTTCAACCTTATCACCCAATTGGTATTTCTTATGATGATGGCGTCCAACAATACAGTAGTTGTCTTCATCAAATTCATAGTGATCATCTTGCAATTCTCTAATTGAAACCATGCCTTCGCACTTGTTTTCGTCCAATTCTACGTAAAAGCCCCATTCGGTAACGCCAGAAATGGTGCCAATAAATTCCTGACCAACATGCTCTTGCATAAATTCAACTTGCTTGTACTTAATGGAAGCTCGTTCTGCCTGAGCAGCTTTTTGCTCTCTTTCACTACAATGCTGGCAGTATTCTTCGTATTTGTCTCCATTCACCGATTTTCCACCAGCAAAGTATCTTTCAATTAGGCGATGAGCCATCATATCCGGATATCTTCTAATTGGAGAAGTAAAGTGAGAATAGTGACTAAAATGCAAGCCGTAATGTCCAATATTTACAGTTGAATATTCCGCTTTAGCCATTGATCGAATGGCTAAAGTTTCAACCAAATTTTGAATGTTCTCACCTTTCACATCATGTAATAATGTGTTTAAGGATGTTGATATTGCACTTGCATTGGTTGTTTTAAGACTATAGCCAAATTTATGAATAAACTTGTTGAATGTGTCTAGCTTCTCAGGATTTGGCTGGTCGTGTGTTCTGTAAATAAAGGTCTTTGCTGTTTTTCCTTTTGCAACTCGACCAATGACTTCAGCAACACGTTTGTTGGCCAAAAGCATAAATTCTTCAATTAATTTATTAGAATCTTTCGATTCTTTAAAGAATACACGAGTTGGTTTTCCTTTATCATCGATATCGAATTTTACTTCGAAGCGGTCAAAATCAATTGCACCTTTTTTAAATCTTCTTTTTCGAACGAGCTTAGCCAGTTTATCCAAACAAAGAACATCTTCTTTAAAATCGCCTTCGCCTGTTTCTATAATATCTTGAGCTTCCTCGTAGGTAAATCGTCTGTCCGATTTAATTACGGTTTTGCCAATCCATGTATTGATAATGTCGGCGTTTTCATCCATTTCGAAAACTGCCGAGAAGGTTAATTTTTCTTCATCAGGACGTAAGGAACAAATACCATTCGATAAACGCTCTGGTAGCATTGGTACCACACGATCGACCAAATAAACAGAAGTGGCTCGATCAAAAGCTTCCTGCTCAATAATACTTCCTTTTCTTACGTAATGAGTTACATCAGCAATGTGAACGCCAATTTCCCAATTGCCATTTTCAAGTGTTTTGATCGATAAGGCATCATCAAAATCTTTCGCATCATGCGGATCAATCGTAAAGGTTGTTACATCTCTAAAATCTCTTCGCAAAGCAATTTCTTCTGCTGTTATCTCATCAGAGATATCTTCTGCAGCTTCGTTAACTCTTTCAGGAAACTCATGAGGCAGATCAAATTCAGCAAGAATTGCATGCATCTCGGTATCATTATCGCCTGGTTTTCCAAGTACACTTGTGATTTGTCCAACTGGATTTTTTGATTTCTTAGGCCATTCTGTTATTTGCGCAATTGCTTTATCGCCATTCTGAGCACCATTCAATTTTGTTAAAGGAATGAAAATGTCATGAGGCATATTTCTACCTGAAGAAACTAAGAATGCGTAATTCTTTGAGATATCAAGAGTACCAACAAATGTGGTTTTCTTTCTTTTTACAATTTCGACAACTTCACCTTCGGGTTGTTTGCTTTTTTTACGAGCGTATAAGTAGACAGTAACTGTATCGCCATGCAATGCACGATTAAGGTTTGCTTGTGATACAAAAACGTCTTCTTCAATATCGTCTGATACAATAAATGCTGCACCACGAGCTGTCATATCAACAGTTCCCGTAATGTTGCCCATTCTCGATTTTAGCTTGAATTTTCCTGTTGAAATTTCAGTCAGTGCATCCAAGTCAACTAAATCGTATAGAATACCAACAATTAATTGTTTTGTTCCCATGTCTTTAATTTCTAAAGCACTGGAAATCTGTTTGTAATTGAATGTTTTTGTTGGGTTGTTTGAAAAAATACCATCAATAAGTTTTGATAAACTTTTGCGGTTATATCTTGGGCTTTCTTTTTTATTTTTTTTCTTAATTTTTTTTGCCATTTCTTAATTTTTGTAATGCTTCAATAGATTTGATCTGGTGAGCAGTTATTGATTTAATGTAAGAATAAAAATCCTATTCTGAGATGTTAATTCTGTGAATTTTATCTTAAGATTTATCTTACTTGCAGCTTTTTCTGCATTAATTTTATCCAATTAAATCAAATTCTATTTACTGTTTTTAGTTTTCCTCTGTTGAATTTCCAGTTTTTTCTTTAGGAGAAGTTGTAAGATTTTCAGCCTTTTTGCTGATGGGAAATCTCATTATCAGAGATGTTGGATAGAATAATTAATAGGACAAAGATAGGTGAAGGAATCTATATTGACAATAAAAAGCGAATATTATGACAAAATATAATAAAATAGTCGTGTTTGTACCTCTTTATTTTTGAATCGAAAAAGAACTGTAAAGGCTGAAATTTGTTTCCTAAATGACCGCTATCAGTCAGATTTCTAAACTTATTAGCATGTTTAGACAGTTGGAGCAATATTTTTTTATAATTTTACAGACCCAAAAGAATATCGACATATATTAAAGTTATGGAAAACAAGTTGTTCATTTATAACACATTAAATCGCAAAAAAGAATTGTTCGAACCAATAAACGCTCCTCATGTAGGATTGTATGTTTGTGGTCCGACGGTTTATGGTGATGCTCATTTAGGGCATTCTAGACCAGCAATTACTTTTGATATATTATTCCGTTTTTTAAAGCATTCAGGTTATAAAGTGCGCTATGTGCGCAACATTACTGATGTTGGACATCTTGTGAATGATGCTGACGAAGGAGAAGATAAAATTGCTCAAAAGGCTCGTTTAGAAGAGTTAGAGCCGATGGAAGTGGTTCAGTACTTTACGGATCGTTACCATAAAAACATGGATGATCTTAATGTTTTGAAACCGAGTATTGAACCTCGGGCTTCTGGACATATCATCGAGCAAATGGAAGTAATTGAAAAATTGTTCGAGAATGGTTTTGCTTACGAAAGCAATGGTTCTGTTTATTTTGATGTAGAAACCTACAGCAAAAAACATGATTACGGTAAGCTTTCAGGAAGAAAAATTGAAGATCTTATTTCCAACACACGTGAATTAGAAGGACAAAGCGAAAAGAAAAATAGCTTTGACTTTGCGCTTTGGAAAAAAGCGAATCCTGAGCATATCATGCGTTGGCCATCGAAATGGAGTGATGGTTTTCCAGGATGGCATTTGGAGTGTTCTGCAATGAGTCAGAAATATTTAGGTGCGGAATTTGATATTCATGGCGGCGGATTGGATTTACAATTCCCTCACCACGAATGTGAGATTGCACAATCTACAGGTGCTCATGGTCACGAAGCAGTTCGTTACTGGATGCACAACAACATGATCACTATTAACGGTCAGAAAATGGGAAAATCATTGGGTAATTTTATTACGCTTGATCAACTTTTTGCTGGTGATAATGATGTGTTGGAGCAAGCTTATAGTCCAATGACCATTCGTTTCTTTATTCTTCAGGCTCATTATCGCAGCCCTCTAGATTTCTCGAATGATGCATTGAAAGCTGCAGAAAAAGGATTTAATCGTTTAATGGCAGCGGTTGCAACGCTTGATAAGCTAAAGGCTGGTAAGGAATCAACAATTAATGTTGAGGACTTGAAAACCAAAGCTTATGCAGCTATTAATGATGATTTGAATACACCTATTCTTATCGCTCACCTTTTTGATGGTGTGAAGATGATTAATTCGTTGGCGGCAGGTAAAGAACAAATTACTGAAGACCAATTAGAAGCACTTAAAAAGCTTTATACTGATTTAGTATATGAGGTATTAGGTTTGAAAGATGAAAGTGAAACAGATGGTGGAGCGAATGAAATTCTGGATAAACTAATCTCATTATTACTCACAACTCGTAACGAGGCCAAACAAAATAAAGATTGGGCAACGGCAGATAAAATTCGAGATGAATTGAGCAGTTATGGTATTGCAATAAAAGATACAAAAGACGGTTCCGAATGGGAAATCGTTAAATAATATTAACTGCCTTGAGTAATCGAGGCAGTTTTTTTATTTTTAGCTAAATTTATGACTTGTAAGGTCAAACAGATCTTTCTACTAAAATATTCTTGTAATGAAGATTTCTTCTTTCTTAACACTTGTTCTGATTTTTATACTTTCATCGTGTAATGGTAATAGTGTGAATCGCGACAATGGTAAAGCTAAATCATCGACACAGGTTGTCGAAAAAACAATTGAGTTTGTAAATAGCTTACGCATTAAGAGTCCGCACAGAGGTGATGTATTCAGCTATGGAAAACAAATTGAGATTGTAATTAATCCTAAAAAGAAGAAAATTGAGATTGATTCAATTCAAATATTTGGAGATGGCGAATTGGTAGGAAGTTTGAAGCAAAAGCCTTGGGTAGCAAAATGGACTCCTATGAAAGCTAAAATGGGAAGACATAACCTAAAAATATTGGCTTATCAAGAAGATGGGAAAGTTGGATTGGTTAATACTTACATCAATATTAAATCCGATAAGGCTCCTGTTGAATACTCTTTTGAAATTGTGAAATCTTACCCTCATGATAAAAGAGCTTACACGCAAGGATTGTTTTTCCACGATGGTTATTTATACGAAGGAACTGGTCAGCAAGGAGAATCTTCACTTCGAAAAGTAAAATTAGAAAATGGAGAAGCACTTTCATTGTTGAATTTGGAACAAGAATATTTTGGAGAAGGAATTACCTACTATCAAGGAAAAATCATCCAATTGACCTGGAATTCGGGAAAGGCTTTCGTTATGGATGCCGAAACATTCGAAAAGACAGATACTTTCTACCCACAAACCAATAAAAGAGAATGTTGGGGGATTACTACAATGAAAGATGAATTGGTTATTACCGATGGTTCTAATGCTTTGTATTTTTTCGATCCGAACAGTTATGAGAGAAAACGGGTTGTTGAAGTATATGATAATGTTGGAAAAGTTGATAGCTTAAATGAATTAGAATATATTAACGGTAAAATTTTTGCTAATGTTTGGCTAACCGATCGTATTGTCATTATTAATCCTGCAACAGGTCAAGTTGAGGGAAGCCTAAATTTGGGTTCAATTATGACCATGTCGGATAAGCGAAAATTGAGAGATGGTGATGACGTATTAAATGGAATTGCCTATGATTCAGCTAATGATCGCATTTTTGTTACGGGTAAGAGATGGCCTAAAATGTTTGAAATCAAACTGAAAGAAAACTAGATTTTATTCTTCTTGTTTTTTCTGTGTTGTTTCTCGTATAATCAATTTTGTTTTAAGCACAATGTTGGTTTTAGAAATGTCCTTGTTTTTATTGATATTGGATAGAATTAGTTGGATTCCTTTTTTGCCAATTTCTACGCCAGGTTGATATATGGTAGAAAGCTGAGGAGTACAAACTTCAGATATATCTGCATTACTAAATCCAAGAACACCAACTTCTTGTGGTATCTTGACTCCTAGTTTCTGTAAACCTCTAATAACACCAACTGCAACATGGTCATCAATGCAGAAAATAGCATCTGGTTTATGATCTAAGGACATAAGTTGTATTGCCAAATCTTCACCTTCTTTTTTAGTGAAATCTTCGCACGAAATAATCCATTCTTGATTGATCTCCATCTTGTTTTTCTTTAAAATTTCTAAATAAGTTTGGTGCCTTACATTTGATATTGATGATGAATCTAGTCCTTTAATGTGTGCAATTTTTTGATATCCCTGTTCTATGAGATGAGTAATTCCTTCTTTTGTGCCAACATAATCATCTGAAGAAATGAAGGGAATTTTTTTGTTCTCTAGGTAGATTGAACGATCAATTACTAGGAAGGGAATGTCATCACGAATCTGATTTTCCAATTTTTCCTTCATCATATTCAATTTTCTACTTGGCAGAATTAGAACTCCATCCACATCATATTCATAAAATTCTTGGATTAGCTCCAATTCCTTTTCAGGATCGTAATTACTCTCTGCAATTATTAGCTTATACCCGTTTTTACTGGCTTCCTGTAGCAATCCACTAAGCATTTGAGTCATGTACTGATTCATCAGCGTAGGGAAGATGACACCGAAAGTGTAAGTTTTCTGAAATTTGAGGGATAAAGCGGTTGTATTGGGCTTGTAATTGTAAAGTTTGGCTACTTCTTTAACACGATTTTTCATTTCAGAACTGATCTCAGGATTGTCGTGCAATGCTCTCGAAACAGTTGCTATTGTTGTATTTAAGGCTTTAGCAATATCTTTTAAAGTTGTCCTTTTCATTGAGAATCAGCATCTTATTTGTAATAAATATAAAGTGCTAATATAAGCAAAAAAGTTATTAACCGTAAACGTTTACGTATCTTGCTAACGTTTGCATAGCATTATTTATTGGTCTTAATTTGTTACAAATCTAATTTCTAAACCATTGATAATATGAAAAAATTAAGAGTTTTAATCTTGCTTACTTTAACTTGTTTCGCATTTACGATTCAAGCCCAAACAAAAGTAACTGGATTAGTGCAAGATGCTACCGGATCTACAATTCCGGGTGTAAGTGTTATCGTTCAGAATACAACCAATGGTACTGTTACCAATATGGATGGAAAATTTGAACTAAGCGTTGAGTCATTGCCGGTAACCTTGGTTACAAGCTTTGTAGGATTTCAAACAAAAGAAACTGTAGTTAATTCTGCAGAGATGGTTACAATTACAATGAATGAAGGTGTTGGTTTGGATGAGATCATGGTTACAAGTACAAGAACCATACGTTCTCAGAAACAATCAGCAATGTCTATGAGTTCAATGAAAGCTGAAGAAATACAGCAAAAAGCAGCAAGTAGTCAGGCTGATATTTTAAGATCAGTTCCTGGTATTACTGCTGAAGGTGGTGGTGGTGAAGTTGCTACCAATGTATTTGTTCGTGGTCTTCCTTCTGGTGGTCAGTATGTATTTAATCCACTTGAGTACGATGGAATGCCTGTTATTAGTACGTTTGGTTTGAACTCATCAGCTCATGATGTTTACGTAAGAAATGACATGGGAATTAAATCTCTTGATTTTCCTCGAGGTGGTGCTGCAATTCTTTATGGTGCAGGTTCTGTTGCTGGTGTAATCAATTACATTTCAAAAACAGGTACAGATACACCTGAGAATATCATTCAATTAGAAGTTGCCGATAAAGGCAGAGTAAGAGCTGATTTCTTTTCTGGTGGAAAACTAGGAGGAGAAGATTCAAGAACTTATTACGCATTAAGTGGATTTTACCGTTACGACGAAGGTCCTTTGGATACAGGTTTACCAACTCAAGGTATGCAGCTTCGTGGTAACATCAAGCAAGAATTCGATAATGGTGAATTAATTGTTTCTGGTCAGTTTATTGATGATAGAGTGCAGTTTTTCTTGCCATTGCCATTGGATGGTTCTTCACGTGATTATGCCAAAGGTAACGACGGTAAAGATGTGAAAACAATTCAAACCATGTATGCTCAAAATTTATCTTACCAAACTCCTGATGGAGTATACCGAACTCCTATTAAAGATGGAGTTTCTACAAAAGGTGGATATTTTATGGCAAACTACAAGCATAAATTCGAGAACAATTTGAAAATGGACGCTAAAATGCGTTATGCACGATATGCTCACCAGTTTAATTTATTCCTTGCGGGTTCGAACAATCCTATTTCATTGAATGATTTTGTTACTGGTCAAGATGCAAGTGCTACAGGAATTGTTGGTAGAAAAACAGGTCTATCAAGTACATTAAGTGGTAGTGATTTGGTTTATGAAAATACCTTATTAGATCGTAATCGTCCTATGACGGATATGGCTACCGAAATTAATGTAACGAAGAAACTAGAAGGTGTTACCGTTGAGCACAATATTACAGCAGGTCTTTTCTTATCAAGAACTGAAGCTGACGATCAGAATGTTCAAACCAGATACATTACTGAATTCACTTCAAAACCTCATTTACTTGACATTAGTTATATGAATGGCGGAAATGAAATGATTCTAAGTAAAAATGGTGTGTATAATCCGGGAGCAGCTTATGCTAATAACTTTATTACAGCGAACAAAAAAGCGATCTATTTTACTGATGAAATGAAATTAGACCGTTGGAGAATTGATGTTGGTTTACGTTTCGAAACAATTGAAGCAACAGTTTCTCGTGAAGGAAATATGAGTTATTTAATGGATGATGATGCTAGCCTTTCTGCGAATCTTCAAAGTGTGAAGTGGGGTAATAACGCATACCTAACAGGAACAGGAAAAGATACTGATTGGGCTGGAGTTATTGCTGCCAACTATGAGTTAAACGAAAAAGTTAACTTATATGGTAATGTTACCAAAGGTTATTTCTTTCCTCAACCTCGAGGTATTAAGATTGCATCTGATGGAACAGTTGGTTCTTACGAAACAGAAGAGATTTACCAGGGAGAACTGGGTATAAAATATGGTTCAGGTAGATTTAAGGGAACATTAGCAGGTTACTATGTTGATTTGAACGACAGACAAAATGTTGATCTTAGAGATGATCCAAACAATCCGGGTACGATTATCGAAACGGTTACTTTATTAAGTACAAAAGCACTTGGTATTGAGGCAACATGGAGATATGACTTAACTGAGAATCTTAATTTTAATGGTAGTATTACCTATCAAGGTCATGAATACGACGAAAGTGAAGCTAATCCAGCTTTTAAGGGTAATGAATTAGAAAGACAACCAAGTATCATGTCTTATTCTGCATTAGAGTTTGATAACAATGCATTCGATGCTGGTTTTTCTTGGAGTTACACAGGTAAAAAGTTTGCCAATATTGCGAATACAGTAGAATTGGATGCAATTAACATCTTTAGATTTGATGCTGGTTACACAATGGATTTGGGTGACAATGGTGAAACATTACGTTTCGGAGTAGCAGTATTTAATGTGTTTAATGACAATGGAATTACAGAAGGTAATCCAAGAGATGTTACTCAATCAGGAGCAGGCGAATACTTTGTTGGTCGTCCTATTCTTCCTCGAAGAGTATTCTTTAGAACAACATTTAGTTTCTAATATGTAAGTGGCATTGTGGTATGAATTACTCTTATTTTAAGGTAAATAAGTAGAAGTTTAAATGCTGAAATAATATGAAGGAAGAGGTTAATTTCCTCTTCCTTTATTATAACTACTAAGTCTGTTTAGTAAATTAGGCTTTAGTTAGTACAAACAATAAAAAACCGAATCGATGAATTGGCTCGACTACTTAATTATACTCTTTTATTTTGGTGGCTTTTTAGGAATGGGATATTTCTTTAAAGAGAATAAGAATTCTACAGACTACTTCTTAGGAGGAAAAAGCCTGGGATGGTTTCCATTAAGCTTATCAACTATGGCAACACAGTTGTCGGCCATTAGCTTTGTATCTGCACCGGCATTTGTTGCTTTAAAAGTTGGTGGAGGAATGAAATGGCTCTCTTTCGAGTTTGCTGTGCCTTTGGCAATGTTTTTTATCATGATTGTGGTAATTCCACCTTTATTTCGTTCGGGAGTTGTTAGTATTTATGAGTTTGTAGAAAGACGATTCGATACCTCAACCAGAATGATTTTAAGTGTGGTTTTCCAAATAAGTAGAGCTTTAGGTACTGGAGTGATGGTTTATACTATCGCGATAATTCTTCAGGCAGTTCTCGATATTGGCTTTATCTATACAATTCCATTGATTTGTGTGGTTACCATTATTTATTCATGGCAAGGTGGAATGAAAGCTGTTGTGTGGGGCGATGCAATTCAGATGTTGATTTTGTTTGCAGGTCTGCTTATTTGTTTGGTTTACGGTTACAATTTAATGATTGAGAGTGGAGGTTCTCTTTCAAATGTTGATCCGGAAAGATTGGTTGTGATTCAAAGTAATTTTGGCTTTGGAGAAGGGAATGAATACGGTATTTGGCCAATGTTAATAGGTGGTTTCTTTCTATATGTTTCTTATTACGGATGTGATCAAACACAGGCGCAAAGATTGTTATCGGCAAAAGATGAAAAGACAGTAAGAACCTTGCTATTTGCAAATGGAATGCTTCGTTTGCCAGTTGTACTGGTATACTGTACCATGGGATTGGTATTGGGTGCTTTTATTCTTGTAGCTCCTGATTTCTTAGAAGAAATTGCTTCGGTAACTCAAAAATATTTCCCAGAGGAATATGCAAAGTTTGGCATAAAGCCTGACTTAATGGTGCCAGTATTTATTGTGAAGTATTTACCACATGGTTTAATCGGTATTTTAATGGTGGGAATCTTGTCGGCAGCGATGTCCTCATTAAGCTCTACGGTTAATTCATTATCAGCGGTTACTGTTGAAGATTTCTTTAACAGAGGAAAACTGAAATTGACGGGTAAAAAGTACATGATGATTTCGAAAATATCAGTTGTGTTTTGGGGAGTTGTGTGTATTGCTTGTGCCTTTTTATTAGGAGGCAGTGAAAGTTCAGTAATCGAAATTATTAATGCAATTGGATCTGTTTTTTATGGACCAGTTTTGGCAACCTTTCTTTTGGCTATTTATTCCAAGAAGGTGAATAAGTTTGGAATGAACGCAGGTATCATTGTATCGGTACTACTTAACTTGATTTTTTCGAAAACCATGCAAGGGATAATTGGTTTTGATCCAGGAATAGAAATATTTTGGATTTGGCTGAACTTTACTGGATTCGCAATGTGTGCGGGAATAGCTTATTTCGTTAGTATGTTAATTCCAGATCCAAACAACAAGGTTCCTGAAGTAACATTCAAGATAACAAAGGAAGATATCCTGATCAAGGAAACTTATATACTTGTTGGATTCTTTATCGTAATTGTGATTTTTAGTTTATACATCCCACAAATTTTCGGATAAGGTTATGAATATTGCTCTCTGTCATTTTAGAGTTGGGGAAACCGATGGTGTTTCATTGGAGATGGACAAGTGGAAAATAGCACTTGAACAACTCGGTCACCATGTGATTTATATCGCCGGAAGTGCAGGGAATTGTGAGGCTGAGATTATTCCTGATTTGCATTACCAGCATCCTGTAAATAACAGGATTGTTCAGAATGTATATCAAAATTTAGAGTCGTATTGCTCTGAAAAAGACGTAAGGAAAGAGATAATTAGTTTGGCCGATTCAATTGAAAGGGACCTAATTAATTTGATCGAGAAAAATAATATTGATCTGCTTGTCCCAAATAACATTCTGTCATTGGGATGGGGACTTTCAGCAGGTATTGCTTTTACAAAAGCCATTCGAAAAACTGGAGTACGAGTTCTTTGTCATCATCACGATTTTCATTGGGAACGTGATTTGTATTCGAATCCAAAAGTGGATTTTGCAGCTGATTTGTTGAAAGAATACTTTCCACCAGTAGCTGATAATATATCTCATGTTTGTATTAATCATATTGCGAAAGCGGAATTGAAAACGAGATACAATGTAGATGCTGATGTGGTTCCAAATGTGTTCGATTTTAAGCAGGAACTAATTGTAGTTGATGAATACAATAAAGACCTGAGAAAAGAATTGGGTATTAAGCCTGCAGATTTGGTAATAATGCAAGCCACAAGAGTGGTAGAAAGAAAAGCCATAGAATTGGCTATCGATTTTGTTTGTGAATTAGAGAAGCTGAGAGATGAATTATTAGGGAAGAAAATGCATTCGGGAAAAGTATTTTCTTCTGATAATAAAATGTTTTTGGTCTTAGCTGGAAAAAATGAGTCGCCAGATTATTATCAAAAACTACAGGAATACGCCAAAAGTAAAGGTGTTACAATACTAGATATAAGTAATATAATTAGCCATAACAGATCGTGTAAATCGGGACATAAAATTTATTCGCTTTGGGATGCGTATTCAATAGCCGACATGGTGACTTATCCAAGTATTTTGGAGGGCTGGGGAAACCAGTTTTTAGAAGCTATTGTTGCAAAACTTCCGGTGGCAACTTACAAGTATCCAGTTTATTTAACTGATATCGAGAAATTTAATTTTAATGTAGTATCGCTTGGCTGCGAACATTCTGCTGAAGAAGATCTTGTGAAGGTAGATGCCAAAATAATGGAAAATGCAGCAAAAAAGAGTTTGGTTTATTTGTTAGATGATCAGTATCGAACAAAAATGGTCGAATTCAATTATGAATTAGCAGCCAAGGAATTATCGATAGAAAGTTTAGGTGTAATGTTGAATAATGTGTTGGGGAATGAACGAAATTAAAGAAAATATCAACTTTTTATATCCGTCTCAAGAAGATAAAATTCTTGCAGAGATTGAGAAAATAATCGCTCATTATAAGAAAATTATTGTGAGCGGTAATTTCGAACTGAATGAAGATGATGTGGTCTTAATCGCTTACGCTGATAGTTTTAAGGATGAGGGAGAATCAGGCTTAGCAACTTTAAATAAAGTAGCGAATAAGTACTTAAAAGACTGTGTGAATAGCATTCATATTTTGCCATTTTATCCTTTTACATCTGATGATGGATTTTCGGTTGTAGATTACAAAGAAGTAAATTCAGAGTTTGGAGATTGGAAAGACATTCAAAAATTATCGGAATCATTCTATTTGATGTTCGATGCGGTTATTAATCACATTTCGAAATCGTCAGATTGGTTTCAGGGCTTTTTAAATGAGAATTCTGAGTTTGAAAACTTTTTTGTGGAGGAAGATCCAAATCATCCAGAATTGAACAAAGTTGTGCGTCCAAGAACATTGCCATTGTTGCATAAGTACAATAAAAGTGGCAAAGATGCATTTGTTTGGACCACATTTTCAGAAGATCAGATTGATTTGAATTACGCCAATCCAATGGTGTTTTTAAGAGTACTAGACGTTCTATTGTTTTACGTTTCGCAGGGTGCAAAACTAATTCGTTTGGATGCAATTGCTTTTATGTGGAAGATTATTGGAACAGAATGCATCCATTTAGAAGAGACACATAGAATCATTCAGACTTATCGAAAAATTATTGATTTAGTGGCTCCGCAAACCGTTATTATAAGTGAGACAAACGTGCCACACAAAGAGAATATTTCGTATTTCGGTGATGGATTGAACGAAGCACATATGGTGTACAATTTTTCTTTGCCGCCATTGTTAGCTTTCAGTTTGCACAATGAAAATATCGATGTATTAAGCAATTGGGCGCAGTCCTTAGAATTGCCATCTGATAAAACTTGTTTCTTCAATTTTACGGCTAGTCACGATGGAATTGGAGTAAGACCTTTGCAGGGAATTGTTTCCAATGAGGAAGTAATGCAATTGGCGAAGAAAGCTGAAAAGCATGGTGGTTTTGTTTCTTATAAAACCAATTTGGATGGGTCAAAATCGCCATACGAATTGAATTGCAATTACATGGATCTCTTGACCAATCCAAGTGAATCGGATGAGCTAAGAAGGAAACGATTCTTGTTAACACAATCGGCAATGTTAAGTATGCCAGGAGTTCCTGGAGTGTATTATCATTCCATTTTCGGATCGGAAAATGATGTGCAAGGCGCAGTGGAATCAGGAATTAACAGAAGAATAAACAGAAAGAAATTAAGCTATACAGACCTAGAAAAAGAACTCCAGATAAAAGACAGTTTACGAGTAAGAGTATATGAAGATTACAAGGAGTTATTGAAAATAAGAAGATCAGAAAAAGTATTTAATCCAACGGGAAAAGCTAAGTTTTATAATGAGAACGGGATTTTTATTGTAGAACGCACTCAAGACAATGAAACGATTTATTGTCTTCACAATTTCACAGGAGAAGAAAAGAATATTGAAAAGTATACCAAGGGAAAAGTCAGTTTAGTAAATGAGATGAACGATGTTCTTGGTAAATATGAATTTAGGTGGTTGAAAATTACAAGTAAATAGAGCTATGAAACGAGCAAGTAAATTCATTATTATAGATTAAAAAGAAGGATGATTTAATTTACTTGGGAGTTCCATCTGACCTAACGATAAAATTATAAACAGATGAAACAGAAAACGGCACATATAATTTCGCACACCCATTGGGATAGAGAGTGGTATTTGAACAGCAAGTATACGAACGAATGGTTAATTCCTTTCTTCGATAATTTGTTTAAAATGTTCGAAAAAGAACCAGATTATATATTTGTGTTAGATGGTCAGATGGCCATGGTAGAGGATTATTTTGAGGAGTTGGATAAGCACAATTATAATGTGAACGAATACAAGCGAAAGATTCGTAAGTATGTGAAGCAAGACAGACTTTTTATTGGTCCGTATTACTTGCAACCAGACTGGCAATTGCTAAGTGAGGAATCATTGGTTCGTAACTTGATGTATGGAATTCATGCTGCTAAAGATTTAGGTGGAGCCATGAAAGTGGGTTGGATGCTGGATAATTTTGGCCAAATTTCTCAGACTTCTCAAATACATGATCAGTTCAAATTGGAAGGATTATATGTTTGGAGAGGTGTTGAAATGGATCCAAATGATGTTCAATCAGAATTTTATTGGCGTTCGCCAGATGGAACTTCTATTCCTTCGATGTATCTGCTAGATAGTTACAGAAATGTAATGCGATTGGCCGAGTACAGTGACATTATGCGCGATCGTGTTTACGATGAGGTGGAGAAATTAACCCCTTTTGCGACAACAAGTCATGTGTTATTGATGAATGGTTACGATCAGGAAATGGTGCCGGATGATATCCAGCCATACATTTCTGGAGGAAAAATGGACACGCCAGAATATAAAATTATTCAGTCGAATCCGGTGAAATACATTCGCGACGTAATGAGCGAAAAGCCAAAACTAAACACTTTAAATGGTGCTTTGTATAGTGGTCGTTTTATTTCGGTATTTCCAGGTGTTATGTCGGCTCGTATCTATCTAAAATTACAGAACGATGAACAGCAAAAAGCGCTAGAGAAGCGTGTAGAGCCATTAGCAACATTGGTTTGGGCATTAGGAGGAGAATACGAGAAAACGCAGATAAAAGAAGCTTGGAAAACGCTTCTAAAGAATCATCCTCACGATAGTATTTGTGGTGTAAGTATCGATGACGTGCACACAGATATGGAAAATCGTACGCGAGTAGTTCATCAATTAACACAATCCTTAACCGAGCAAAAGTTAAGAGAACTGACGAGCTTAATTGATACGATGAATTGCAAGGATGATGAGGTGAAAATGGTATTCAACCCATCTTTCCAAAGCAGATCTGAAAATGTAGCTTTTCAGAGTGGAACTTATTACGTAAAAGATATTCCAGCAATGGGATACAAAGTAGTTGAAGCTTCCGATCAGGCAGAGGGAAAAATTGTTGTTGATGGCTTAAAAATCAGCAATAGCGAGATCGAAGTTGACTTCAACAGCAACGGATCATTCAATTTATTGTACAAGAAATCAGGTAAGAAATTCCTGAATCAAGGCTTAATTGATGATCGTGCAGATACGGGAGATGAGTACAATTACTCTTATCCTGACAAGGATGTAATTATTACAAGTGCTGATTGTGAAGCCAAAATAGAGATTGTTGAGCAGTCGGAAAGTATGCTTGTTGTTCGCACCGAAATGGTAATGAGTGTACCAGAATCGGATGCGGATAATCACAAAACTCGTAGCACAACAATGCGCGATTTACCAATCGTATCTTATGTGACGATAGAGGTGGATTCTCCTGTTGTAAAGTGCAAAACAAGTTTGAGGAATACGGCGAAGGATCATATCATGCGTGTGTTATTTGAATCTGGAATACAAACAGAATTTGCGAATGCAGGTAGTCCTTTCGATGTAGTGAAAAGACCAATTACGATTGAAGATTACGATGAGTCTTCTATTCCGGAAGATGTGAAAAAGGTAATTATTGGTGCTCGTGAAGCAAAGCCAAATACCATTTTCTTGAATCGTGAGTTTGTTGATTTAAATGATGAAAAAGATGGCTTGGCAGTATTCTCAAAAGGATTGCCAGAATATCAAATCATTAATAAAGATACCATTGCTTTAACTTTATTCCGTTCGGTTGGTTGGATTGCCAAGGAAATCAATTCTAGAATTGGAGATGCAGGACCAGAAATTTTTACTCCAGATGCACAGTGCTTGAGAGAAATGGAATTTGAATATGCTATTTATCCGCACACGGGAAATACTGAGGAAGCCAAAGTTTGTAATCTTTCGAACTTGTACAATACAGAATTGGTTTGTTGTACAACCGATAAGCACGATGGTGTTTTGCCAACTGAAGCGAATTACTTTTCTTCAAAAGATAGCTTAGACACGCATAAAATAACGGCGATAAAGAGAAGTGAGGATGGAAAATCGGTTATTATTCGAGGATACAATTCAGCAGAATCGGATACAACAGTAGAGATTTCGAGTGTATTTACGATTGAGAAAGCCGCCTTAGCGAACTTATTGGAGGAAGAAACAGGATCTTTATCCGTTAAGGACAATTCGATTAGCTTTACTTTAGAAGCGAAGAAGATATTTACATTGAAGTTGGATCTTACTCGTGAATCGTATCAGCCAAGCGATGATGGTGAATTGGTTTATGAATTTGACCGTAAACGTGAATTGTTTGACGATTTTGAATACGCAAGTTACGTTTCGGAAGAAGAGATACAGAGTGAATTGAGTAGAGCTGAGGCTTTAAAAGAAAAAGTAGAACACCCAATGTGGAGAAGGACTGCTTTAGAAGCTCAATTATCAGCAATATTGGCTCGTCATCGATCGAACGAGAGAAGGATTACTGAATTGGGTTATGGTTTGAATGAGGCTCGAGTTCAACGAAGAGTTTACGATTATATCAAACAATTTAAGGATCCAGATAAAAAATAGTGATTAATTATAAATGATCAATGAATAGCCTGAAAGGCTTAACTAATCTAGCACAGGGCAACGTCCTGTGTTGAATTAATTGAATTTGTTTTTCGTTGCACAAGCAATTCTTCTTAGAAAGAATAAATTTTATTGCGACGAAATAACAAGATAAAATAAGGATATTTTAAGTTAGAATAGTTAGTTAGGAAAAGGATTCTATATCGATGCTTTCAGGGCGTTCGTTTGGTGTGATTTTGAATAGAAAGCATCGTATAGAAACCTTATAAGATTTGTGAAAATGAAGAAACTAATATTAGCTCCAGATAAATTTAAAGGTTCGCTAACGGGTATGGAGTTTTGCGATGCTATTGAAAGAGGGATTCGAAAGCATACTTCGGATATTGAAATTGTAAAATTGCCTTTAGCAGATGGTGGTGATGGCACAATTGAGGTCCTGAACTATTATCTGAATGGAGAAATGATCTCTTTGGAGGTTCATGATCCTTTGCATAGAAAAATTCAGGCTAGCTACTTGTATTCCGAAAGCAAAAAAACGGCTTTTATCGAAATGGCCGAAGCTTCGGGTATTCGTTTACTTAAAAACGATGAGGCGAACCCATTGCAGGCAAGTACTTATGGTACCGGAGAATTAATTAAAGATGCACTAGATAAAGGTGTAGAGCATATCATTTTGGGTATTGGTGGCAGTGCCACTAACGATGCTGGAATGGGAATGGCTAGAGCTTTAGGATATCGTTTTTTTGATTGTGACGAGAAGGAGCTGAAAGGTACTGGAGCAGATTTAAACCAATTGGCTTTTATCGATAATTCGGAGGCGCATGAAAACTTGTCGAAGGTTAAAGTTGAGGTGGCCTGTGATGTAGATAATCCATTGTATGGACATAATGGTGCTGCTTACGTTTATTCTCCACAAAAAGGAGCTACGCCAGAAATGATAATGGAACTTGATAGTGGTTTAATCAATTTTTGCGAATTGGTAAAGAAACAATTCAATGCTGATTTGCAATCGATTAAAGGGGCGGGAGCTGCCGGAGGTTTAGGTGCAGGTTGTATTTTGTTTTTAAATGCAAAGCTGAATTCTGGTATCGATTTAATAAAGAACGAAGCCAATTTCGATAAGAATATTAAAGGTGCCGATTGGGTAATAACAGGAGAAGGAAAACTAGATGATCAAACATTCTCGGGAAAAGTAATTAGAGGTGTTTTGGATTCAATAACAAAAGAAAAATTAGCTGTTTTTTGCGGTGTAGTCGATTTGACCGATGCTCGAAGAAAAGAAATTAGCATCGATCACATTTCAGAGATTGCGACATACGCTACCGATGTAGAAGATTCCATTGCAAATGCGGGAATTTACTTGGAGAAATCGGCAGAAGAATACGCTAAAAAATATTTGTAGATTAAGTGTTAAATAAGCAGGCTAGTGTTTATTGGCAGTTTACCCGAGAAGTAGAGCTCTGGGTAAGCTGCTTTTTTGTTACAACAGACCTGACAGGTTTTTAAAACCTGTCAGGTCTCATATTTTTTCTACAAAAGAAACTTGACAAGTTTGATAGGATGATTATTATGTGAATTTTATTAACTTTACTACTGTTAAGTTAATGGCTTTCGGATCATAAGATGCTGACAAACAAAAAATTAAAACGATAAAGATGAAAAACAATTTTAAGAGACTGATTTTTAGTTTATTAATTGCAGTATTTGTTTTAGCTGCAAGTTCTGATTTAATGGCACAAGAAAAAGGATCGACTGATTTAAAAGATTTTAAAGTTGTTTTGGAGAAAACAGAAAACGGAATTAAAATGCAAAGTATTAAGGGAAGTGCTTGGATTGATTTATCGTTTAGCTGTAATACAGATTTACCACAAGCAATTGACGAGTATGGAATGACAACTTTGGACAAAGTTTCTTCCGATAAAGACTCTAAACTTGCAGATTTTCTTATTACAATAATGATTACAGAAAATGGAATAGTTCTAAAAGGAATCGAAGGAACTGCGTGGACTGATTTAAGCTTTTCTCTAGCTGAAAATGACAAACAAGCAATAGGCCAATTTGGAATGACAAAGCTAAACTAAACTTAAATTCTTTATTGCTGATGCGAGCAATTGACACGTATCCATTTTCAAAGAAAATGGTTTAACTATATCTTACACTAGCCAAGGGATATTCGACGATTTTAAGTGTAACTTTTGTGATAACTGCATCCGTAGAGCACGAGCTAAAAGCTTGCGCTAGCTGGGGAAGAGGAAGCAAAGTTTGTAAACTTGGGTTTGCTATAATATAAATAAATTTAATTGGCTAGCGAACTTGGTGCATTGATAAGACGACACCTTAATCGCTTACGAAATTTTGTAAGACCGTTATATATAATAAAGCATAATGACAAAGATTATTTTATTTTTACTATTGAGCTTATTGAGTAGCAATATTTCTAATTCACAAGAATTACACACAAGGAATACAAATTGGAATAAAGAAAATTTAAAAGGGCAGGTAAAATCCTATATAGAGACTAGGCATAAAGGTGAAAATATTTATGGTTTTGTAGTAGTAACATCTTGTTTAAGAAAAGAAAAGTTTGTGTTTAATAAACAGGGAAATTTAACGGACAGACTTTTTTACAACTGTTCAATCAAAAATCCATATCGTCAATGGACTTATAGATATGATAAAGAAGGCAATCAAGTAGAATTTAAGGAGTGTGAAATTAGTACTTTGCTTCCAGAAAAATGTATTACTTCCGAATATATTTACAAAAAAAAAGGCAACCAAATAGAAGTTATAATGTTTGAGATTAGAGAATTTTTTCCAGAGGCAAATGATGGGAAATATGTGAAAAAAAAATGGATTTATAATTATGACACGAAGACCAATCTGATAAAAGCGGAAGAATTTAGAGGCGAAGATAATTTAGAGCAAAAAATTACTTATACCTATGATGAAAAAGGAAATTTAACAGAGGAAAACCAAGTTTACAATGGAAAAGAACATTCAAAAAGCACTTTTAAATATAGTAAAAGTGGTAATATGATAAAAGAAGAATATTGGTGTGATTATGACGACGATTTAAATAAAACGTTTTATTATAAATACGATGAAAAAGGCAATGTGATAGAAATTAATATTTTTTCATCTGCAGGAGACATTATTTATAAACAAGGTACTAATAAATACACATACGATGAAAAAGGAAATTGGATAAAATGTGTGGAATATAGAACTGGAAGAGATGTTCCTTCATTACTCGTATTAAAACGGACTTATAAATATTTTGATTGATTTTTTATAAAAAAATGTTTTAGGTATAGCTCTTGCTAAGTGAAACGGAAATAGAAAAAAAGACAAACTACTTCAGTAAAAGGAGTGGTTTTTTTATTCAGCAATATCTAAATTCCCTTTGTTCTTCTTAAAGAATGAGTTTTTGGTGTTTCGCAAGCCGTCGTAGCTTTCAAGAATCCCTTTAACGCTGCCAACCAATACTTTTGCTTCTACCATAATCGGAATTCGATTGTCGTCATTGCTAAGCCAAACGGTCATGTCTTCGCCACCTTTAAACATGGTTCCTTCAACTAAAAGGGGAGAGAATTTCAGGCATTCAAAACGTTCGCCCGAATTTGCCTTTATGGTTTCCAATCCACGATAACGGATGTATAGTGAGTGAATTTCGTTATCGATTAGCATCGAAAGTGGAATTTTATCGCCTTTCTTGTATTTTGAAAAATCGATGTTTCGTACATAGTAAGCCACCGATAAAATATCAAAAGTACAAGGCTTATTGCTTAGGGTATCCAGCTTGACTGGTTTTTCTCTTTTCTGAATTTGAGAAGTAATTTGATTTTTTTCGTAATCGAACCAGTACTCATGATGCGCATCGTATTTGGCTTCATGTGTTCGCCTGTCGAAGTAGAGTGGTGAAAGAGTTTCAACATCTGCGTAGCAAGTTAAAGTATCTCTAAGCTTAAAGAACCAGTCAAATGCTTTCGCGTTTTTGCCTTCTCCTTTTATTTTAAAAACCTCTTTGCCTTTGTATTGATCTGCAGATGCAGAAAGTTTAACCTCTCCAGCAGCTACCCACAAAAAGCCCCAATTGTAATAGCCTCTAAAAACCAATTCCTCACCGGCATTAAAAGCAAAGTTTTTTTCTAAACATTGCGCTTGACCATTGCAAGTTCCTATTAGTAAGAATAGAAAAAGTACAATACTTTTAAGAAAAGAACCTTGCTTGGAAGTGCATCTAAATTTCATCAGTAATTTTTCTTGATACTTAATACTTGAAGCTTGATACTTTTACTTATTAACGGCACCAATCTTATTCTCAATAGCTTCTACCTTTGTTTTTAAACGGTTGTGCTTATTTTTTTGAATGTCGATGGTCATTGTGGTGTAAACACGTTCAGAGTCTTCCGCTAAAACGTCGTAACAGCTATTTACAAGCGTTAACGCTTCAGGAAGAGCATCTGTTTCAATCAATGTTCCCATTGCCGTTAGCTGGTAGCTAATACCGCTTTCTCGAATCAATTCAATTACCTTGCTAACCTGTTTGCTTACGCTATCTCCTTTGTCGGTAGGAAAAATAGCAAATTCAAGAAGTACTGACATATATTTGTTATTTGGTCTTTTTAGTTCTGGTTTTCTTTTTGTTCTTCAAAGCATCTTTCTCTTTTGCCTTTGCAATTTCGAGTTCATGCTTGCGTTCCATTTCCGCCTGATGCTTTTGGAAATTGATCTCTGGGCCTTGCTCATTAATCTCAATGCGTTCTTTCACCTCCCAATTCGATCGTACTTTCATTTCTTTTCGGAAATAGTGTACCATTTCGGGTTGTAGGTTCTCCTTGTAGTTTCCAGTATCCCACTTTCCATTATCGTTACTGTCTACAATAATTTTAATCATGTAGGTTTCTGGATTTAAGTAGTTGAAAAATACCGTTTGATCTGAATAAATTCGTTGGCTTTGTATCACTTTTTCACTCTTGTTGTTCTTTAACAATTGCACAATAAGAGCTTGTTTTACATTTATTACATCGAGTGTTATTTTGCCGTAATGCTCTTTTTCACGAGTTGTTATCTTGCCCTCAAACTGATCTGAATTGATGCCATAGATATTTAAGAAAGCTGTTGAATCAATATCAACGGCATATTTTGTTTCTGCATCCCAATCAATTTTAATGTGGTAACGAAGCAGGTTTGCAGTGTCTTGTTCAAGTTTATAATCTACAGGTATTTGCAAGGTATCCTGCAGTCGATAAAAATGAATGCTGTCCTTATTTATTTCTGCAAGAGGTTCATTAAAATTAATAATCAGATCCTTGTGTAGATCTTGAGTACTGCTCGTTTTTAAATTGAATTTATAAACAGGCTTCTTAATTTTCATTTTTTCTTGTTTCTTCTTCGAAACCTTAGCCTTTTTCGGATCCTTAAAATTAAATTTCACGGTATCAATAAAACTAACCAACTCGCCAAGCGAATCTGTCTTTAAATATTCAAGCTTCGCTAGTAAAGTATCGCGTTTGTATATGCTCGAATCTTTAATCCAGTAAGAAAGTGTATCATTCGTTCTGTTTTTTTCCAAGATAAACCAATCTGTACTTTCTTCCACATCAATAAAATCAATAGAAAGAGTGTCTGTTCTTTTGGCACTAAATTCAAAATAGATTTTTTCTCTACGATCCCTTTTGTAGGTACTTAAATATTGAAGCGGATTTTCTTCATCAAACATTCTTATATGAATATTTGAAGGTTCTGTTGCAATCATCTTTTGTATTGCAATTGAGTCACCAGCAATACTATCTATTTGTTCAAAAACATGAGCACTTGGCGTGATGATATCATCATAGAAACCAATCATTTCACCTGGGCCATTGTATAGGAAATCTCGATTCCCATCAACCAAAGCAAATAATTTATAGTCTCCTTTTGATAAATTATTCAATTGAAAATATCCGGCAGAATCTGTTTTTGCAACATAGCTTGGAATCGTTGTTAAAGGAACAGAATCATGCGTATTCAAATAAGCCATAACAATGGTCTTCTCAACAGGCAATTGATCAAAGGAATTATCCAGTTTACCTTTAATGCTTAAGGAATCTAATTTCTCTCCTGTTGTAAAAACAAACTGATAGTTTTCCAGTGCATTTCCTTCATTATTATCCGCGATTCCTTCACCAAAATCTAGTGTGTAGGTTGTGTTTTCGCGAAGCTCTTCCTCTAATTTCACATAAATAGATCTGCCTTTAAGTTTCACTACTGGTTTCTTTTTTAAAGGAGGCGAAATCGTAAAGTTTTCACTGATATCCTTTAATTGAACAAATTCATCGAAGAAAATTTCTATTTTTCCACCTTTAAAATTCGTTGCGAAATTTTCAGGACTTGTTTCGGTAACCTTTGGAGGGGTATAATCAAGAGGTCCACCAGTTGGCATACCTACATTTGCACAAGAATATATAAAAGCTGAAATTGCAAATCCTAAAAGGATATTAAAAGCTATCTTTTTCAAATTGATTGGTTTTGTTAATTGATATTCGGCAACAAAATTACAAAGTTTCAAAACAAAAATAAGTTAATAAAAGTAAAATGGATGCTTCCTTATCATTTTCCCTGTTAAAAAGAGATAATTTTCATGAATTGGCTGCAAATCAGCAATTCGATTTTGTATTTACAAGTGTTGGTGTAAGGGAAGCTTTGTTTGTTCTTTTTGCGAGTACACAGGGTTATAAATGCGCTATTTTTAACAATGGAGATTTTCGTGAATCACTACACCCTATAGTAGATACAGCCGACAGAGATAATGCATTTTTATTGGCTTTTCGGAATCAATTCCCACATTTAATCTTGCCCGATGAATACTTAAACATCAAAAGGAATACATCAAAATGGAAAAAATTACTTCCAGGAACAGTTCGAGATAAAGATGTTGCAAAATATGAATCAGCCTTGCAAATTGAGAATGGCGATGCGGTTTCCATCGATAAAGAGTTTAAAATATCGACAAATCGATTATTGATATCGATTTTGAAGAGTGCTGTTCAGCAAGGAGCACTCATTTTAAACCACATGCAATGTGAAAGAAAGAGTAAAAACCAGATTTCTGTTAGCGATCAGCTGAATGATCAGAAGAACTATTTGGTAAACTGTAAGACAATACTCGATTTTTCGCATGAACAGAAGTCGGAAAGCAGAGAGGAAATTCATTTGTATCTGCAAAAGAAAGGTTTGTTTTTAAAACGAAGCCTGAAGTTTGAACTTGATGGTGTGTTGATACGAATGATAAGATATCAAGATTATTTCCTACTCATTTACGAGTCGCAAGATGATAATAAACGGTTTGCACAAAAGTTAATCGATGAAATTAATCGATTGATAAACTGGGATCTGAAATTTTGTTTAGACGATATTGTAGATTCGAAATTGCTTTCGTGTACCGAGAGTAATAGTCTAAAAAACCAATTGGAAGATGTTGCCAAATTTTTAAAAACAAACTTGTCTTTATCATCTTCACAATTGAATCAGCAAATGAAAGAATTACCGGTTATTGATTCTAATTTCGAAGATAGAATCGAAATTCAGCAAATAATCGAGTTTGGAGATTATCGCTTCGATGAAGCAAAACAAACAGGAGTAAATCCAACCTTTTTTTAAAACATGTTTTATCGCTATGGCTCCGAAATAGAGGAGTTAACCGAAAAAGCGTATGAGCTGAGACCTAGGTTTGGACCCGGAGATGATTTGTGGACCTATGTTCAAGTTTGGTATCTGTACCATTTCGAAATGACTTGTACATACGAGGATTATGTTTCAAGAATAAAGGAAGGTAAGCCAGCAATGAATTCTGATTTGATTGATAATGAGGATAGTTTCTTAAAATATCTCGCTGAATTCAAAGGTGCAGATGTTGTATAACATTTTAAAAATTAATGAATACCAACAAATAGGTATTGTTAAACGGAATCTGACTATCTACTTTTGAACCGTATTAGTAAAGTAATCTGTCGGTTCAAATGAACTTTTTTAGAAAAATTAAAATAGCGGTTTTAAGTTTACTGTTGCCAGCAATGATTTTGCTAGCCGGTAATGCTGTTTTTAATTGGCACGTTCATAAAGGAGCAGACGGAACTGTAATGGTTCATGCTCACCCTTATCACAAAACAAATAGTTCAGACGGTGCAGCAAGTCATCAACATTCTTCTCACGAATGTTTTTCGATACAACACCTTACTACATTTTTATTTTTTCTAGCTACAATCCTTTTTTTAGCGGATTTAATTGGAAAGGCTTTCGAGCTTAGAAACCTTTATCATTTCTTGGTTAAAGGAGGAATTTTAGATGCACTTTTACCGAATCGTGCTCCTCCCGTATTAGCTTAAGTACCATTTTACATTACCTAAGTTCAGGTAATTCTTTTCGAATACACGCTTATTCCTAGTTATTTCTGTGGAGTAAACTTGCAATTCAACAACAAACACATCTAATCATATTAAATTTCGAATACAATGAGAAGTATTACTCATCTGTGTATTAGCATTTTTATGCTAATAAGCCTATCCAATTCAGTTAATGCTGAAAATATTACCGCAATAGTTAAAGGTAAAGTAGTTGATTTAAATAACGAGCCAATTCCATATGCAAGCGTTGCATTAGAAGGCTCAAGTATGGGAGCAGTAACAAACTTCGATGGCGAATTTGTTATTGAAAATGTGCCTGTAGGACATTACCATATTGTGGCAACTTGTGTTGGTTACAAGTTAGATAAGAAGGAATTAGATTTGAAAAGAGTCAATAATTCCGATTTAGAGTTTAAAATTGCTGAAGATTTTATTGGTTTAGATCAGGTTGTGGTTACGGCCGATCGAAATGATATTCAGCGTAAGGATGCTCCTGTAGTTGTTAATTCAATTTCAACCAAATTATTGGAACAAACATCTGCAGCAACATTGGCTGATGGCTTGGTTTTTTCTCCTGGCTTAAGAGTTGAAAATGATTGTGGTAATTGTGGATTTTCACAAGTAAGAATGAATGGTTTGGAAGGACCATATACACAGATCTTAATAAATAGTCGACCAATTTTTAGTGGTTTGGCTGGGGTTTACGGTTTAGAGCACATTCCAGCAAGTATGATACAACGTGTTGAAGTTGTTCGTGGTGGTGGATCGGCTTTGTTTGGTGGAAACGCGATTGCTGGAACCATTAATATTATTACAAAAGATCCGATTAGTAATTCTTTTAAAGCTGGCGTAAAATATAGTGCATTGGGTGTTGGTGTTGATGGAAGTAGCGGTTCTGCGAGTGATATTACTGCTGACTTTAATGCCTCAGTTGTTTCTGAAGATCACAAAAGTGGAATTTTTATTTTTGGTATGAACCGCGAAAGAGATGATTGGGACGCCAATGATGATGGCTATTCTGAATTGGTTAAAATGGAAAATATTAGTGCAGGTTTACGCGCTTACCACCGTTTTTCCGATTTGGCAAAACTAACAGTAGAGTATCATGTTGTTGATGAATTTAGAAGAGGAGGAGATCAACTAAATTTAAAAGCGCATGAAGCAACACTTGCAGAACAAGTTAGTCATAGAATTAATTCGGGAGGATTGGTTTGGGATCAATATTTAAATGAAGACAGAATAAGTAAGTTTTCGATTTATGCTTCAGGGCAAAGTATCGATAGAAAAAGTTATTACGGTGCTGCAACTACTCACGATGAAAATGGGGTGGAATTAGCTGTTCGGATTCCCGATTATGGTGCTTATGGTAAAACAGAAGATTTGGCTATTTCTACTGGTGCACAGTTCTATACAAAAATAAATAATTTGCTATTCGCACCTGCTGATATCACACTTGGTATAGAGAATGTGTACAACAGTTTAAAAGATGATAAGCTGGGATTTTATGACTTTACAGAGAATGAGTTTGTTGCAACTACTAATATTGCCGATCAGACTTCAAATACTGTTGGAGCTTTTGCACAGAGTAAGTGGAATCTAGGTAAAGTCAAATTTCTATTGGGTGTTCGTATGGATTCTTACAAGATTGAAAATTCAGCGGATGATTCGGAATATTCGAATACGGTTTTCAGTCCAAGGGCAAATGTATTGTTTAAGATATCTGAAGCAGCCCAATTGCGAATGAGTTACGCAAGAGGCTTTAGAGCTCCACAAATTTTCGATGAGGATTTACACATTGAAGCTTCTACTGCAAGAAGAATTACTCACGAATTAGCAGATGATTTAACAGAAGAAACATCAAATAGTTACACAGCTTCTTGGGATTATACAAAGTCCTATGGCAAGCTCCAAGCTTATTTTTTAGCAGAAGGATTTTATACGCAACTAATTGATCCATTTTTCAATGAATTTAGCGAGGTAGATGCTAGTGGAAATATGGTGATGCTTCGAAAAAATGCGAATGGTGCCGTTGTGAAAGGAATGAACTTTGAATTTAAGTTAGCACCTTCTCACAAATGGGATTTCCAGATGGGAATGACGGTTCAATCTAGTAAATATGATGATGCCGTTGATCAGGGGGAAGATGATGATACAGCGAATACAACAACGGATGAGATTCTTAGAACACCTGAAACCTATGGTTACTTCGCATTAAACTGGAAGCCATTACATGAATTTACAACAACCTTATCGGGAAGTTATACAGGGCCAATGAGTTTAATTCACCTTGGAGGTGGAGCTGATGAAATGGGTAATGAGATACAAGAAAGTCTCATGAAATCGGATCGTTTTACGGATCTAGGAATCAATTTTTCGTACCATTTCGATTTGGGTAGAGATGTGAAATTGCAGTTCGATTGTGGTGTGAAAAACATATTTAATTCTTTCCAGGATGATTTCGATTATGGTTCTGCACGTGATGCAGGATATGTTTATGGTCCATTAAATCCTCGAACAGTTTATTTTGGTGTGAAATTGGGCAACATTTTGTAGAATAATTCCTCTTTTGAGAGATAAGAATATTGGGTTAGTTTTTAAACGGGGCGCTTTCTTTAACAGATGGTTAGCTCCGTTTTTCTTTATTAATTAGTGATATTTTTTTTTGGTTTGTTTATTGCAGTGTGTTTAAAGTTGCGATAGACTAGGAGGATAAAGAATTCCATCTCAAACAAATAGGTATCAGGCAATACTATATTAAAAAAGTTAAGTAAATTTGTGCGAATAATTTTTAAAGTAGAATTTTTTATGGCTGAGAGTAGAGATACGGGTAGAAAAGACAATATTTATATTGGAATGTTGGCGTCCTTAGGAGTAATTCTTGTTATTGTTGCAGTAATGTATTTTATGGAGCATAGAGATAACAAAAAGTACATTGCAGAAATAACAACAGAGAAAGTTGGTCTGGAAAATGAATTAAAATTACTTTCTCAGGATTATGATTCTTTGCAAACTAGTAATGATACCTTGAATGTTCAGCTAAAAATGGAACAAGAGAAGATTTCGGAACTATTAGATCGAATGAAAGTTTTTAGAAATAACTCTTATGCTGAAATCAATAAATACAAGAGAGAATTAGGAACGTTAAAGGGAGTTTTAAGAGACTACATTGTACAAATCGATTCTTTAAATACACGAAATCAGTTATTAACTGCCGAGAACAAGAGGGTTAAAAAACAAATTGATTGGGTAAAGGATAGAAATGTAAAGCTTGAAGAATCTACTGAATCGATGAAGGAAGTAATTAGCAAAGCAGCAACACTTACGCTTGTTGACCTTTCTTGTTCGCCAATTAATAAAAAAGGAAAGATTGTTAAGAAAATCTCTAAAACAGTAAAACTAAAAGCTGAATTTACAATTCAAAAGAATGTTACTGCCGCAACGGGAGCAAAAGAAATTTTTGTTCGAATTACGCGCCCTGACGAAGCAGTTTTAGGAAATCCTGAAAACCTGCTTTTCGATTTTGAAAACACAAAATTGGTCTATTCGGCAAAACGTGAAATTGATTACGAAGGAGAACAATTAGACGTAGCTATTTTCTGGGATAGTGATGATAGCTTGATTGGTGGAGAATATAAAGTTGATGTGTTTACAGAGGGACATCACATTGGCACTTCAAAGTTTTTATTGAAGTAAGATGATAAAAAATATAAAACAAGAAAAACCATCCCGTAAAGGATGGTTTTTTTTGTATCTGTAAATTTGAGAATGAATTATTTAAAAATAGTTCTCGATCCAAAGGCTCTAAAGCCAACTAGGATAGAAACGCATCCACTTTCAACTTTCTCTTTTTCTTCATCGTTAGGAACCAAAACCCGAATTACAAAATCATCGGTACTTTCTACCATAAAATCCCAAAGGTTGGTATGATCTTCATCCGAATTATCATACAGTAAATTGTAATCGGTATCATACAGTTGAAATTGTATTTTCCCCAAGCTATTTTCTCCCTCCACAAGAATGCGATACTCTTGATCTTTGTAAAATGTAAGTTGTAATTCTGCGGTTTCACCTTCCGATAAAACAGCATTATTCAATTGTCCATTAAAAGTGTATGGATTCAGTTGTGGTATGCATTCTTTTTTCGTGTATTCATTGCATTGCGCAGCTAGTAGTGTTGGTAGCGCGAATAGGCAAATGATAAGTAAAGTTGTTTTTATAGTCATGTTAATTCTATTCATTAAGTACGCTTACTACTACAGTTCTGTCAATGTTTCTCTAATGTTGTTATTAATTTCCCTAATTCCCTTAAGTGTCTCGTTCGATGCTGTTAATGTAACTTTGTTTCTAATGATCATTTTACCATCTTTTGTTTTGGCTTTTGAAGCTGCAGATCGACTTTGAGAAATTTCTTGAAATTTTGCATCTAATTTCTTCAGTTCAGGTAGTATTTGCTTTATTTTATAGTTGTCTCGATATTGGTTTAGTAATCCAATAAGATTCTTTACAGAGTGTTTTTGTTGTGAAATTAAGCTAATCATATCCTTTTGTGGATTGTCTAAATCAACAATATTAGTAGCTAAATAAAGCGTTTCAATCCATCCACCAAATACAATCAGAGCAGCAACTCCACCACGTTGATTTTCTTTCAGATAACTATCAGAATTGGTAAAGGTTTCTGTGATAATTGTTAATAAAGAATCTTGATTTTCAATATTTCGTTCCATTCTGCGAGCAGTAATTTTTTCCTGTTCTTCTGGTATACCTAATTCGCGAGTAAATTTCTTAATTACAGCAAGATATCTTGCAGCATCCTGAAATTGCTCATAAATTCGAATGTAACTAAGGTCAGCACCATAAATACCAATATTAATTGCAATATCAGCTTGAGATAAATAGTTGTCTGAGTTGTTCACCGAATTCATTAAATCGGGTTGATAAGGAAGGTTCATCTTTTTAATGATTTCTGTCACCTGAATAGGACTAGGAACATTATAAAATAAGGTCTTCACAGATTTAAAATTCTGACTTTGTGGAACCACTAATTCAGTTTGTTTTTCTGGTGTAACTTTTTTATTTTGACATCCATAAGTGAAAATCGAAGTCGTTAAAAAAAGGAAAATACAGAATATCTTAATAGATGTTTTAAGCATAGATGTAATGATTTCTCTTAGGTTAAATTTTGTAATAAACTTAAAGTTATACTTTTAGCTAGAATATGCAAACAAAAATGAAATATATACGACCTTGCTAAAAAAACATGTAAATTGGGGAAACAAATCGAATTTGTGAGCGTAAAATGAAAGTTAATTTGATACTGTGACGTATGAGAGTTGGGATATTAATTGGACGTATTGGAGGTGTAGATGGGGTCGCTTTAGAGACTGAAAAATGGATAGCTGTTTTGAGAAAAATGGGGCATGAAGTATTCACACTATCTGGTCAGTACGAAGAACGAAAATTTGATCCTACATTCGAAACTCTAGTACCCGAAATGTCCTTTTTTTCTCCGGAGAGTTTTTGGGGGCAAAAAAAAGCCTTTCATTTTCCCGATGGTAATTTAACTGAACTGCTAGAGCACATTCATTTTTACGCCGATTTAATTGGCGATAAAATTATTGCTTGGGCCAGAGATAAAAAACTGGATGTTCTTATTTCTGAAAATGCTTCCGCTCTGCCAGCTCACTTAGAAATGGGATTGGCTATCAAAAAAGCGGTAGTCGAATTGGGAATACCAACCATAACTCACGATCACGATTTTTATTGGGAAAGAGGCACTCGGTATCTTTCTCCTCATGCCGAAATAAACAAAATAGTAGCGGATAACTTTCCTTTGCGATTACCTAATGTATTTCATGCAGTAATTAATACTTACGGAGTTGATACGCTACAAAATCGCTTTAAGAGAGAGGCTGTTTTGGTCCCTAATGTCATGAATTTTGATTTGTCATTTGGGGAAGTTAATGACACCAATATTAATTTAAAAAGAAATCTTGGTTTACAGGAGTCGGATTATATTTTGGCTCAGGTAACCAGAATTGTTCGTAGAAAAGGAATCGAAACAGCGATCAAATTGACTCATATGTTAGAAGATTCTCGCGCGAAATTAATTATTACGGGAAATCATTCCGACGATGAGGGAAATGTTTATTACAATGAGTTGATTGATTTAATACATGAATTAAAGTTGGAAAGACAAGTCATGTTTGCATCTCACATTATTAAAAATCAGCGTAGACAAACAGCAAATAGTACAGCATATTCTTTATCGGATGCATATGCACATGCTAAAGCAAGTACTTATTTTAGCACCTACGAAGGTTTCGGTAACGCTTTTGTTGAATCAGTAATGGGAAAGTGTCCTGTTTTTGTGAACAATTACAAACCCGTTTATTGGCCTGATATTGGCAGCAAGGGTTTCAAAACGGTAATGCTCGAAGACAATCAAATTACAAATCAAGCATTGGCCGATATGAAGGATGTTATCCACAATCCGAAATTGAATAAAGAAATTGGCGAGTACAATTATGAATTAGGGAAAAAGCATTTTTCTTTCGATACACTGGAACAAAAATTACAGGAATTGCTCGATAAAGTTGAAAAATATCGATCCTAATGGTTTATAATAAAACCTTTAACTCACTTTCTTTAGTGAGTTTTTTATTTGTGTAATCTAGCTTTGTAAGTAAGTTTAAGCCTGGTGTTTTGCCAATTTCAATACTTCCAATTTTATCATCTAATTGCAAATGTTTAGCTCCATTAATGGTTGCCCAAGAAAGTAAATCAAAATAGCTAAGTTCTGGAAAAAGCTCTTGAATCGCTTTTATTTCTTCAAAAATTGATAGTTTCTGATGTGTTGCTAATGATCCAGTACCAACGCAATAACGGTTGTATTCGTTTTCTGTGGGAGTAAAAGACTTTCCTAGCTCTAACACGAACTGATTTAGTAGAATAGATTTGGAGTCAGAATTTATTTTGAGAGGCAATTCTAATGCACATTCAGAAAAATCATGATCGATAAATTTCACTTTTGACTTCTTTTTTCGATTTTCATTGTCTTCCAATGGAAAAAAGTCGGCAGCAGCTACAGTTCCAAACGCTTCTAAATGATTAATTCCTCGTTGAAAGGAATCAGCATTTTTAGGAAATTCTGTTAATTTATTTTTCAGATTGTTAAAAAAATCACCTAAAGTGATTTCTTGAAAATTCTCTTTCGTAAAGGAAGGATAGCTTAAAAGCGTAAATACATCTACAAAGCCAGGCACAATCATACCACTGTAGAATTGCAAATTTTCAATTTCTTTAATTTTTCCACCAGTATCAATTACATCAATAATTGCATTGGCATCATCAAGAACGATAATTCCATTTTTTAATGGAGCAGAGGATACTGGAAAGATATAATTTGCAGAAATCTTTCTCATCGCAACCTCTTGATTTCTTCCAAACTTTTTACTCTTAATTCTTCTTCAAGTAATACTGAATCAGGCCTAATTTGAGGATTAAATATTAAGATGTCTTTAACCTCAAAATGTTGAGTAAACTCTTCTAAATCGTTTTCTCCAGCGAAGAAATTTCCACGCAATTCAGTATAGCTTGAATCAGGATATTCCATTTGAGCCTCATACTTGTTAAACTTCATGTCTTTTGTAATTGGTAAAGGCATAAAGCTTACTTTATGTTCTTCTCCAAGACTGTCTTTTTTCCAAAAGTAGGCTTCAATTTTAGGATTGTCGGTTTGGTCATCTTTAAAAATTTTAATGGATGCACTTACCGTATAAAGTCCTTTTTGCGAAATAGGAATTGTAAAGTCTAATGTGTTTTTATCTTTGCTTGGTATTCTCCAACGAGTTTTCTTAGTCCACAAATTAACCGTATCGCGTTCCATTCTATTTTTTTTTACTTGAATTCGATATTTTGTTTCCAGTCTGTTCAAGGAATCAATGACTTGATCGTAAAGCAAAGTGAAATTTTTTGTGTCGTTGGAATAATAAGTAACACAAGAATCAAACTGGCTACGGGTAAGCTTGTATTTTTTATAAATTGAATTGTAATAATAGCTAGGGCGATAGTTTTTACCTGTACGGTAAATGTTTTTAGTGGAAAGACTACCATCTACAATATGAATATCAATAAGCATATTCGTAAATTGCTGTTCATCTAACTTTGGTTGATATTTATTGTTGTCATTGCATGAAATTAAAAAAGTAAAGCCGATGCAAATGCAGAAGTAGAATATCTTATTCATGAATTGTTTCTTTTTGTCTGATGGCAAAGATAATAAATCAATGAGAATGCCTAGACTGAGAATTGATTTAGCTTGTTTTTTTAATCTTTTTAAACAGTTCGGAAGCAAAAACGAAATCATTTAAGGAATCATTATCCGTATTAAAAATTTCATCCTTAGTGCCTTCCCAGCCTTTGTGACCCTTATTAATGAAAACAATTTTTTCACCAATCTCCATAACTGAATTCATATCATGGGTGTTAATAATCGTTGTCATGTTAAATTCTTTGGTTATCTCTTGAATCAAATTGTCAATCAGAATAGCGGTTACAGGATCTAAACCAGAATTTGGTTCATCGCAAAATAAATATTTAGGATTCAAGGCAATTGCACGAGCTATTGCCACTCGTTTTTGCATTCCACCACTAATTTCAGCAGGAAATAAATGGTTTGCATCTTTTATGTTTACACGATTAAGGCAAAAGTTAACACGTTCCATTTTCTGACTTTCATTCATATCAGAGAACATGTTTAATGGAAACAATACATTCTGCTCAACAGTCATAGAATCGAATAATGCGCCACCTTGAAATACCATTCCCATTTCTTTACGAATGTCTTTCCTCTTTTTTAAATTCATTGAGCTAAAATCCCGATCGTTATAAAAAATACTACCAGAATCAACTTCATGTAATCCAATAATGGATTTAAGCAATACTGTTTTACCAGAACCACTTTGTCCAATAATTAAATTGGTTTTGCCTGCTTCAAAAGTAATTGAGATATCATGCAATACCTGAAGGTTGCCAAAGGATTTATTTATATTGCTTAAACTTATCATTTCAATAATAGTTGAGTTAATATCACATTGGCAAGTAGTATTAATATACTGCTATTCACAACGGCTTTGGTACTTGCTTTTCCGACCTCTAAAGATCCTCCCTTAACGTAATATCCATAATAGGATGGGATAGCAGTAATGATAAAGGCAAATACGACTGTTTTAATCAACGAGTAAGTTATATAGTAAGGTATAAAAGCAAATTGCACCCCATCTATATAGTCGATAATATTTACTGTTCCAGATAGATATCCAGATAATAAACCACCCGAAATACCAATAAAAACACTTAGTACGTATAGGAAAGGATTAATAAAAATTGCAGCTATTATTTTAGGTAATACCAAATAGTTTGCTGAATTAACCCCCATTATTTCTAAAGCATCAATTTGTTCGGTTACTCGCATCGATCCAATTTCCGAAGCAATATTGGAACCCACCTTACCAGCTAGAATTAAACCAACGATTGTCGATGAAAATTCTAAAATCATCGATTCTCTTGTTGTGTAACCAACTAAATAATCGGGAAGTAAAGGGTTTAGCATGTTATAAGCCGTCTGTAAAGTGATTACAGCACCCATAAATAAGGATATAATGGCAACAATACCAATAGAATTGATTCCAAGTTTATGTATTTCTTGTACAATTTGCTTAAAAAAATCTTTTCCTTTTGGAGGCTTAGAAACAACCAGCACAAGAAATCTAGAGAATTTTCCTACGTTTTCGAATAGGTTCATAGTTATTTTACTTTACGATAAAATTACAAATTATTTATTTACAATCTTCTTGTCCAACAATATCATTGTAATTTTCTATTCTTTTTTGAATTGAGATGCCTTTTCAGTATTTTAGGGTATAAATTTACTTCTCTTGAATTTAGTGGAATTTTTCTGAATTCAGATAAAAATAGTCCAATGGATAAAAATAACTATTGTGTGATTATGGCTGGTGGCGTTGGTTCACGATTTTGGCCTTTAAGTAAAAAACAACAACCAAAACAATTTCTTGATATTCTTGGTACTGGTAAAACGCTTATTCAATTGACCTTTGAGCGATTTGCATCCATTTGTCCAGTTGAGAATTTTTTCGTTGTAACAAATGCGAAATACAAGGATTTGGTGCTTCAGCAACTTCCCCAAATAAAGGAAAATCAAGTATTATTAGAACCCCTAAGAAGAAATACAGCTCCATGTATTGCTTATGCAAATTTTAAAATTCAGAAAAGAAATCCTGAAGCTTCCATAATTGTTACTCCTGCAGACCATTTGATCTTAAACGAAACAAAGTTTTTAGATGTATTGGGTAAAGGAATCAAGTTTGTAGAGGATGGAAATCAATTATTGACATTAGGTATTCAGCCTTCTAGGCCAGAAACCGGTTATGGTTACATTCAGGTTTCGAATAAAGCAGTTACGAACAATTCAGATATTTATCCTGTTAAAACTTTTACAGAAAAGCCACATCTCGATTTGGCGAAAATTTTTCACGAATCAGGCGAGTTTTACTGGAACTCGGGAATATTTGTGTGGAAACTAAAAGATATTCAAGAGGCTTTTAGTAGGTATTTACCAGATGTAAAAGCATTGTTCGAGGATGGTATAGATAGCTTGGATACAGAAGGAGAGCAGGCATTCATTGATCAGATTTATCCTGAATGTCAAAACATATCCATTGATTATGGAATTTTAGAGAAATCGGAAAATGTTTTTGTCTACTGTTCTGAATTTGGTTGGTCTGATTTGGGAACCTGGGGCTCACTTTACGAACATTCTTCCAAAGATAATAATGATAATGCTGTTCAAGGTGAGAATGTTATGATGTATGAATCTAAAGATTGCCTTGTAAACGTGCCTGATGATAAATTAGTAGTGGTACAAGGTCTAAAAGACTATATCGTTGTAGAAACGGATAAAACCTTGCTTATTTGCAGGAAAAGGGATGAACAAGAACTTCGAAAAATTGTTAATGACGTTAAAATAACAAAAGGAGAAAAGTTTGTATAATAAAAAAAGGACCTGAAAAGGTCCTTTTTTTTATATTTCAATTTTCTTATTAGAACTCCCAAAGGTCATGTTCAAATGTGAAAATATCATTTTTAATTTTTTCAGCTTCTAGCATAGAGTTCAAGCCAACTGTATATTCACTAATTGTACGATTGTTATGAACGTTTGAAATTTGTGAAATAAAGCTTGAAAAACGTCTTTTCAAAAATAGATCATCAAATGAGTAGCGAGCAGCATCATTATAAGGATTAAATACTTCGTGCGATGCAAGCAAAGGTCTTGCTTCAGGGAAATAAATCCAGAATAATTGCTTTTGCTGAATTCCATCTAATTCAGAATCACCATCTTTAATGTATTCGCGAATAGGGCAGATTCCAATAATTCGAACTTGTAAAGTTGATGTTTGCTTATCGAAGAACCATTGTTCCTTAACCATGTATCTTTTCACATCATCAGTATGCATTTCACCAGGTAGAATTTTTTCTTCTAACTCACCAGTTAATCTATTTCGCTGCATGATGGTGTCGTTTTGAGCATCAAATTTAGTGCGAATCTGATCAATAGTCATTGGAACTTTAAATTCATCATCATTAGTTTCGTAGGCTGTTAGACCTTCGTTTTCGATTCCGTACATTAACAAATCGATCAAACTATATCGATCATCTTCCGGTGTAGTTGGATAATACATTGGAAGATTCATTTTTTCTCTCAAGTCAACAAATCTCCACACCAATTTAGACCACATTACATCCGATTCACGAATGTTAGAATATGGAATTGGCTTTCTGTTTTTGATATGATCTTTTGTGTATACGCTAGTTGCATTAGTTTGTGCTCCTGCATATGAGGCACAAATCAAAACAAGACCAATGAGTAGTAATAAGCTTCTTTTCATCATATGTAAATTTTATTACTGAATTCTAAATGAAATTGTAGGCAAGTTTCTAGTCACACCATCGGGACCAACTGCCTTAATGTCTTCAATATATAATTTCTGATTTCTTTTTAAGTTTCTAAACAATTTAACTTGTTCTGGAGTAAATACGTCAGATCGAGATGATTGATCAACCGTAAAGCCTTTAACAATGGTTGAAACGGTAAAGCCAGTAATTTTAAAAGTCAAATCAAAATCAAACTGATCCATAACTGCATCAACTCCAGTTTGAGCTAAAAGTAAGTTCTTTTTAATCTTACCACCACTTAAATCAGCAACTTTAGCGATAGGATCTGGAATTGGTTTCACTCTAAATTTAACTTTACGTAAAGGTCTCCAACCATCATCAAATTGAGCTTCAACGCTAACTAGTGCATCTCTAAGTGCAACCTTAGGTTTAGCGATATAGTTATTTCCTTTTTTAATTAGATCTCCATTATCCATGCGAGCTCTAACTCTATCCGAAGAAAAACCAGGAGCTGAAATGCTTACAGGGTTATCAACACCTACATAGAAAACATTCATTTTTGTTGCAGATACTACAACGTTTGGTTCAGCTACGATATAAGTTGATTCAAATTCGTATGGTGTTTCTATTCCAGATGGACTTTTATAAGTGATGACACCTCCCCATTTTACGGGCCCAACCTTATCTGCTTTTGCCGAATATAATCCTCTACCATCTTTAAAATCATTTTTGCTCATTGGACCTTTGCGGTCAATGACAATTTTAGGATTTTGTGTAGTATCAATAGCTGCTAAAAATACTTGAGCTTCGTAAGTATCACCTTTCAAAATATAACTAGATGGAGCAAAAACTTCAGCTCTTAGTTTGTTGAACTTAAATGATTCTGCTTCAATCTGGTTAAATAAATAGCTCACCACATCAGATTCAGTACTTCGAACATCTGTTTGAATTTTAGACAAAAGAGTTACTGCACCAATTAATGGTGTGTGTGAAAATTGTTGTGACTCCCAAGTATAGTTTGGATCACCTTTTTTATTTTTTTCTGGTTTATCCGTATTCAAAGTTTTTTCTATTGCATGACGAAGTGTTGAATCTTTCGAAGCAACATGACGTAATATAAGATCACGGTAAGACTGAATAAATTCTTTCAGTTTTTTGCCTTGTCCGCCAACGATCATTATTTCAGGAGGAACATCAAGGTTGTCTTTACTGCTAATGTTATTCATGTCATAGTCATCACCATCAGCTTTTTTGACAATTCGTTCTTTTAATTCAGATATGAAAACTGTTAATTCATCAGACTTTATACGAATACTATCTGCAAGTTCCCATGCATCTTTTACTTTTGCTGGATTTGCTTCTAGTGCAATACCAAAATCATCATATTTGATTTTGTTTTTCTCTTCAAAAGTTTGGATGGTTTTAGCTAAACCATCATCAATAATCGTAAACGCATCAAGAACCTCATTGGAGACATTTATTGCTAACATTGCTGTTAGGAATAAATACATCATTCCAATCATTTTTTGCCGTGGCGTTTCTTTACAATTCGTTGCTCCCATTTCAGCTTAGCTTGACAGTTAAATTAATTTTTCTTCTTTACATCCATCGCGCTTAGCATATTACCATAAATGGTATTTAATGCCGCAAGGTTTTCGTTTAACTGTTCTGTCTCTTTCTTGTAAGCTTGTGCGTTTTGCAATGTTGCTGTAAGCGTTTCCAATACCTTATCTAAATCTTCGTGAACAGCTTTTGAATTGTTCATTTGCTCATTTCCTTGTTTCAATTGCAATTCATAAACTGCATTCAAAGAAGAAAGGTTATTATTTAATGATTCCATAGAACCATTGAAAGAGCTGCTGTTTTCAGAAATTTTACCAAAATCAGTTTGTAAGGACTTGTCAATATTTTGGTACGATTCAATTAATTTATTTCCAGACTCGTCCACTTTACTTGCAAAACCTTGACTTGAAGTAGCTACAGTGTTAGCAGTTTCTTGGTAAGAATTGCTAAGCTTTTGAGCTGATTCTGCTAATTCTTGAGTAGACTCTGCATATTTGTTAGAGAATTGTCCAACAGATTCAGAAGCACTTTGTAGGCTTTGAATGTATCCGTTAGTCACAACTGCTGCTTCAGAAAGATTAGAAAGATTGTCGGCAGCATTGGTTAGTTTTGCTAGCCCCTGACTTAAATTTGAAATCTTATCAGGCTCAACACTCATCTTTTCTAATAAAGATTGTAGTTGCTCTAATCCTTCAACTTGTACACCTCCACCAGCTCTTTCTCTTGGTTCTAGACCAATTAGTTCGGGATACACCAAGCTCCAGTCTGGTTGTTCGTGTGGAGGCTCAAATGCTGAGAAGAAAAAGATGATAGCTTCTACAGTCATACCGACAGTAAGAAGTTCTCCAGCGTATGGATAATGCTGAATTTTAAATAGTGCTCCAATCAAAACTACGGAAGCTCCCCAGCCGTAAACGTAGCCCATAAATTTTTTCCATCTGGGTGATTGAACAAGTTCGGTAATATTCATGATCTGATTGTTTGAATAAGGTCTAAAATAAATAGTATACTGGTAAAATGTTATTTACCTAAATGAGTTCTAACACAACGGAAACCAATATAAGATTTAGCAGTGTCCTGATATTCATATGTTCTGGTTGCACATTGTAAATAATATCCTATGTCTTTCCAAGATCCACCTCTTGTAACTTTTCTTTTTAATGCTGGAGGATCAGATGGAAGCGCATTGTATTCATAGTTTGGATTCATATCATGGGTAAATGAATATGCAGACTCATCGTATGCTCCAGAAGTCCATTCTGCAACATTCCCGGCCATGTCATACAATCCAAACTCGTTAGGTTCGTAACTACCAACAGGTAAGGTTACCAATCCACCATCATCTACGTAATTTCCTCTTAGAGGTTTGAAATTTGCAAGGAAACATCCTTGGTCATTTCTTGTATAAGGACCACCCCAAGGATACATGTTTAGTGCAATACCACCACGTGCAGCATATTCCCACTCCGATTCGGTTGGCAAACGATATTCTTGAACTGGATAATCTCCTTCAGATTTCAAAGCCGAATTGTGGAATCGAGTTCTCCAAATAGAGAAGGCAGTAGCCTGTTTCCAAGAAACTCCAACTACTGGATAATCATCGTAACCAGGATGCCAGAAATATTGTTTGGTCCAAGGTTCGTTATAAGAATAGGTAAAGTCTTGAATCCAACACAAAGTATCAGGATAGATATGAAGAGCTTCTTTCATAATAAAAGAAGAACGGTCCTCAATTTGCTTTCTACCACCTTTGTAGTCGTCAACCATACCTTCATACTCACCAGTTTCGTAGTTGTAGCGATTCGATTTTTTTGCAGCTTGTTGCAAATCCACCCATTCGTATTGGTACTTTAACTTACGAGAATCAATTTCTTTATTTCTGAAAAATCTTTCATGAGCTGGTAAATACATCTCTTCTAGAATTTCAGTGTATTCTTCGTTATCCCATTCTAATCTTTCATCCCAATTGATAAAAGGAGGGTCGATAGGATTACCATTTTCATCTTCTGCAATTAGAAATTCTTCAAATTGTTGACCTAAAAGTTCGCGAGCAATTGAATCTCTAACCCAATTTACAAACTGACGGTACTCATTGTTTGTAATTTCAGTTTCGTCCATCCAATAAGACTCAACAGATACGGTCTTGGCAGTAGCATTAAGTGCCCATGCTACATCCTGATCATTAGGTCCGACAGTAAAGCTTCCGCGAGGAATTAATACCATTCCATATGGTTTTGGTTCAAACCATTTTCCTCTTTGACCCGCACCAATAAGTTCTCCGTTTCCAGTGTTTTTTCCACAACTGGACAAGAACAATAAAACAATTACACAAAGTGTTGTAAGTAGTTTATTCATAGTGGTTTTATAAATTATGCAACTTGCATAGATTTTCAAATGTTATTACAAAAATCGAATACTCTTATATTTTTGATTTCGACGTTCCAATTTAGTATTAAATCGGTAAGCCAATAAAAACTCGTGCGATCCCTTCGCAATCTTCGATGTGGAAATATCATAAGCATATCCAATTTGAATTCCATTATTGAATAATACTCCTAACATTCCAACAATGGCATCATCAACCCTATATGAAACGCCTCCCCAAATCCTTTTATTGTATCTGATGTTAGTATTTAAATCAAACTGAGATACAACAGCGTCGGTTTTATAAAATATCGAGGGTAAAATTTCCCACGATTCGTTTAGTTCGTATCGATATCCTGCCATTCCATAATAATGACGTGCAAGATAAGTTTCGACAGTTTCGTTATAACCAATATTTGGTTTGTTTAAATGACTTACGGATGTTCCGACATAAAAGTTATTGGTATGATAATAAAATCCCAATCCTAAATCGAAAACAAGTTTGCTGTCATCAATATTTCCAGCTCCCAAATCATCTTCAGCACTAACAAAACCGTCTCCTGTTGGCACAAACCATTCACCTTTAAGTGAATTGTTCTGAAACCCGACACTTACTCCAATATTTAAAGAACCTGTACTTATTTTTTTCTGATATGCATAACTAAAACGCATTGCAGTATTCTTTTCAAAGCCTAACTTGTCACTTAATATGGTTAAACCGATCCCATGATCAGCACCCATAAATGATATAGGAGTGCTTACATTAACAACGGTACTAACTGGTGCATTATCGAATCCAACCCATTGTTGACGATTAATTGCTGACACCAGAATATCTTCCTCAGATCCTGCAAAAGCAGGGTTTACAGAAAGAATGTTGAACATGTTTTGACTAAACTGTGGATCTTGCTGAGCTTTAGCTAGTAAAGATGAGCAAGCCAATAATATGAAGAAAATAAATTTTTTCATGTAAAATATTATGGTTCAGTTAATGCCAAAAACTATGAGGAGTAAAGTAAATAAAAATAAATGTTCCTTACAAGTTTTATCAGATGTTCAGCCCCATTAGTCATTATTTTTTATGTTTCCATGCAAAACTTAATTTCTATCTGTCTAACATTAAATTAAATAACACAAGATCAGACTTCTTAGAAAAACAGTGTGATCAGTTATTTTAACGTAATTCTTATTTACGATGGTTTTATTGTTTTGTTAAGGATTTTTGAAATTTTTCTTGTAAAGTAAACAATAATTTGTAATTATATGATGATAGGGAGTAAAAGAATGGTAATAAAAAAGGGCTATCTACATTTATAGATAGCCCTTAATTTTTTTTTAAGTTTTTTTATTTTTTAGCCGTGCTTGTTTTCTTTTTGGCTGTTGTTGTCTTCTTTTTAGTTGTTGTTGCTTTCTTTTTAGCTGGTGCTTTTTTCTTCGCAGGCGCTTTTTTAGCAACTTTACTAGTCTTCTTTTTAGGTGCTGACTTAATTATCTTTAGGCAATCTTCATAGCTGAGTGTCTTAGGATCTTCAATATCTTTCGCCAATCGATAGTTTTCTTTCTGATAAGCGATATAAGGTCCCCATCTGCCATTTAGGATTTGAAGTTCTGCATCTTCTTCGAAGGACTTGATATGTTTCAAGCGATCCTTTTCTCTTTTGATTTCAATAAGCTCTATGGCTCTAGGAAGATCAATTTCCATTGGATCATCTAAATCTTTTTCTAAGGAAGCGAATTTTCCATCGTGGCGTACATATGGTCCAAAACGACCAATTGCTACAACAACTTTTTTATCTTCATACAAACCTAAATCTCTAGGAAGTTTAAATAAATCAATTGCTTCTTCAAGTGTGATGGTTTCTAAATGTTGTCCAGTTCTAAGACTTGCAAATTTTGGAGCTTCTTCTTCTTTGTTATCAGGAGTTTCTCCTAATTGAGCCATTGGACCATATCGACCAATGCGAACAAGAATTACCTTTCCAGTCTTAGGGTCGTTGCCTAAAATCCTCTCACCTGTCTCTCTTTCAGACTCTTCGAGTGTTTTCTCAACATTGGCATGGAACGGATGGTAAAATTTACCAATCATTTCTTGCCATACCATTTTACCAACTGCAATGTCATCGAATTCTTTTTCCACATCGGCGGTGAAATTGTAATTCATGATATTGGTAAAATGCTTGTTTAGGAAATCGGTAACAACCATTCCTATATCCGCAGGGAAAAGTTTTTTATTCTCAGCTCCAGTTATTTGAGTTTTTATGTCTTCAGAGATGTTATTCTCTTGAAGTGTAATTACCTCGTATTTTCGTTCTACACCATCTCTAGATTCTTTGACAACGTAACCGCGGTTTTGAACCGTAGTAATGGTTGGCGCATAGGTTGATGGTCTACCGATACCAAGTTCTTCTAATTTCTTAACTAAACTTGCTTCTGTAAATCTTGCCGGACGATAAGTAAAGTTTTGAGTAGCATTCATCACTTCTTCGTTTAAGATGTCTCCAGCCTTAACTTGAGGTAATAATGATTCTTCTTGCTTTTGATTTTCGTCATCGGTCGATTCCATATATACTTTGAAGAAACCATCAAATTTAATCATTTCACCAGTTGCTACTAATTCTTTGTCATTAGTAGAAATGCTAATATGAATGTTGGTTTTTTCAAGTTTGGCATCAGCCATTTGAGATGCAATTGTTCTTTTCCAAATTAAATTATAAAGACGAGTTTCATTTGATTCTCCTGAAACAGTATCTTTATTTAAATAGGTTGGACGGATGGCCTCGTGAGCCTCTTGAGCACCTTTATTTTTTGTTTTGTATCTTCTGATCTGAACATATTCAGAGCCATGACGCTTGGTGATTTCTTCTTCGGCAGCAGTTAGTGCTGTTTCAGATAAGTTCACAGAGTCAGTTCTCATGTATGTGATATTTCCTGCTTCGTATAAACGTTGCGCCACCGACATGGTTTGTGCAACCGAGAATCCAAGCTTTCTACTTGCCTCTTGTTGAAGAGTAGATGTTGTGAAAGGAGCAGCAGGTTTACGTGTAGATGGTTTTTTCTCAATATCACGAACAGCGTATTCTGCATTTTTACAACTAGTAAGGAAATCAAGAGTTTCTTCTTTTGTAGAAAATCGTTTTGGAAGTTCGGCCTTTAAAGTTTTTTCAACTCCTTTTTCATCAGTAATAGTAAATTGAGCAATAACTTTAAAGAAAGACTCAGACTCGAAAGAAATAATTTCTCTTTCTCTTTCAACAATTAATCGTACAGCTACAGATTGAACTCGACCTGCAGAAAGCTGTGGTTTTACTTTTTTCCAAAGCACAGGAGAAACTTCAAATCCAACTAAGCGATCTAATATTCTACGTGCTTGCTGTGCGTTTACCAAATTTTCGTCTATTTGACGAGGATTTTCAATTGCTTTTAGGATTGCTTCTTTGGTAATCTCGTGAAAAACAATACGTTTGGTGTTTTCCTTTTTAAGTTTTAGCACTTCGTATAAGTGCCATGCGATGGCTTCCCCCTCGCGATCCTCATCGGATGCGATCCATACAGTAGTTGCTTCCTTTGCTAATTTCTTTAATTCGGTAACTACCTTTTTTTTATCCGTGGATACGATATATTTGGGCTCGAAATTATTCTTTATATCAATTCCAAAATCTTTCTTCTCTAGGTCTCTAATGTGCCCAAAGCTAGACATTACCAAGAAACCTTTACCTAAAAATTTTTCTATGGTTTTTGCTTTTGCAGGGGACTCGACTATAACTAAATTCTCTACCATACTCGTATCTTTACTTTGGAAAGTTAAGGTTAAAATTTTTTGCAAAGTAAAACAATAAGGATCCTAACTTCAAAATTTTATGATGATTATTTTGAAATTGCTTATTTTGGTTATCTGAAATTGATCTATATAATAAGGAGTAATATGATGCTTATTAGTTCAAATTTTATTTGCTATTTTTACAGCACAAAATTATTAATTGGTCGATAATGTTAGAAAACAATACTGAGTTAAACTCAAATTTAGAACAAGAACCGAAATCACAATTGCAGCGCTTTAAAAAAGCGTTAATTATATTCTGGGCAATTTTTGTGATTGGTGTTTTAGGAGCTGTATTATTTTTCGCTGGAGTTTCGAATGGAACTTTTGGTTTTATGCCCTCTTTTGAAGAGTTGGAGAATCCGAAAAGTAGTTTGGCTACAGAAGTTTATACTTCAGATGGAAGTTTACTTGGAAAGTTTTATTTTCAAAATAGGTCATTTGTAAAGTATGATGAATTATCTCCTTTTTTGGTTGATGCATTGATTGCAACTGAGGATGTTCGATTCAAAGATCATTCAGGTATTGATGTTCGTGGATTGGGTCGTGTTGCCAAAGGTTTGGTTACAGGAAATCGAAATGCTGGAGGTGGTAGTACTATTTCACAACAATTAGCAAAAATGCTTTTCCCGAGAGAAAGCTTTAGTAAAAAAATGGATATCGTTTTCCGGAAGTTCAGGGAATGGGTAATTTCTGTTAAGTTGGAGCGTAGCTATACCAAAGAGGAAATCATGACAATGTATTTTAACAAGTTTGATTTCTTAAATCTAGCGGTAGGAATTAAATCGGCATCAAATGTTTATTTTAATACTACCCCTGATTCTCTACAAATTCACGAAGCAGCTATGCTTGTTGGTATGGCAAAAAATCCGTCGTATTTTAATCCATTAAGGAGAGCAGAATTAACTTTGAACAGAAGAAATGTGGTTTTGTCACAAATGGTTAAGTATGATTATTTAACTAAAATAGAGTATGATTCCTTAAAAAATCTTCCTTTGGGAATTGATTTTCAAAGAGTAGATCACAAAAGGGGAATGGCTCCTTATTTTAGAGAGTATCTTCGGATGTCGTTAACAGCTAAAAAGCCTGAGCGTAAAAATTATGCATCGTGGAATGTACAGCGGTTTAAACGAGATTCACTAGAATGGGAGAGTAATCCATTTTTTGGATGGTGCAATAAAAATACAAAAGCAGACGGTACTCCATATAATATTTATAAGGATGGTTTGAAGATTTATACTACGCTTGACTCTCGCATGCAAAAATATGCGGAAGAGGCTGTTACAGAGCATTTAGGTTTAAATTTACAAAAGGCGTTTGATCGTGAGAAAGAAAACCATAAAAATCCTCCTTTTTCGGATGATTTATCAAATGAAGATGTTGAAAATAATCTGGTAACTACAATGAAACGTAGTGAGAGGTATCGTGTTTTAAAGAAAAATGGAATGAGTATGGACTCCATTCGTTTATCTTTCAATACGCCTGCAAAGATGAAAATTTTCACTTGGGAAGGAGAGCGTGATACGATATTAACTCCGAATGATTCAATTCTTTATATGAAAGGATTTTTACGTGCAGGTTTTATGTCTATGGTTCCTCAATCTGGAGAGGTTCGTGCGTACGTAGGAGGACCAAATTACAAGCATTTCATGTATGATATGGTTACCAATGGTAAGCGTCAGGTAGGATCAACGATAAAGCCATTTTTATATACACTTGCAATGCAAGAGGGAATAAGTCCTTGTGATAAGGTGCCAAATATTCCTCAAACTTTTATTTTACCTGATGGTACTCCTTGGTCTTCAAGAAATTCAATGGATAAAAAAGCCGGTGAAATGGTAACTCTAAAATGGGGATTAGCCAATTCGGTAAATAATATTTCAGGTTGGGTTTTGAAGCAGACAACACCAGAATCTGTAGCAGCTATGGCTCGTAAAATGGGTGTGGTTAGTCCAATTGATCCTGTTCCATCTATTTTCTTAGGAACATCAGAAATTACTGTTTCTGAAATGGTAGGTGCTTATGGTACATTCGTGAATAAAGGAGTATATATTAAGCCTCGTTTTGTAACTAAAATTGAAGATCATAAAGGGAATTTGATCGCTCAATCGGTTCCAAGAAAACGAGAAGTGATGGACGAAAAAACAGCCTATTTAATGACTAACTTATTGCAAGGAGTAGTTCAAAAAGGGACTGGTGTAAGACTACGTTTTACCTATGATTTATATAATCCAATGGGTGGAAAAACAGGTACTACACAAAATCATTCGGATGGATGGTTTATGGGTATAACACCTGAATTAGTATCTGGAGTATGGACAGGAGCGGAAGATCGCTCGATTCATTTTGAAGGGATTAGGCAAGGACAAGGAGCGAATATGGCCTTACCAATATGGGCTTTGTACATGCAAAAGGTATATGCCGATAAAAGCATTGGTCTTACCCAAGGTGATTTTGAAAAACCTCGAGGCGTTAATATCAATTTAGATTGTGATCAGGTTTCTAATGAAAATAATAACAATGATTTAAATGAGTCTGAAGATGAAGATTTCTTTTAAATCTAGTCGGCCAAAATAATTGGTAGATCAATTTATTTTATTTAAAATTGCAAGAGATTCAGGTTCCTGAAAGGGAATAATAGGGAATCCTGTTTAAGCAGGAGCTGTCCCCGCAGCTGTAGATTCCGATTCGTTTTTCGAATCAGTATTTTAAGAAAGAAACCACTGTTCTTCAGGGAATGGGAAGGTGCTTAAGATCGGAATAAGCCAGAAGACCTACCTGTATCGTGGATTTAGCTTTCGGGTAAGAAAAGCGGAAAGATTCAATTATTTCTTTCTAATTCCGACGCAAGCAGATTCGAACTGCCATATTCGAATCGAGAAAATTCATAGTAACTGTAAAGGCCGAAACGAAAGTTTCGGCCTTGTTATTTTATCTAAATAGGGTTTGAAACACTTGCCCAACTTTACTTACCAAGTGAATTTTAATATCGAATTTGGAAATATCCAATCCTTTTGAGTTGTGCTTAGGAATGAAAATTTGTTTGAATCCTAGTTTTTCAGCTTCTCTAATTCGTTGATCGATACGACTTACCGGCCTTATCTCACCTGACAAGCCAATTTCTCCTGCAAAACAAACTTCTTTAGGAATTGAGATGTCGGTACTTGAGGAAAGAATAGCAAGAATCACAGCCAAATCAATTGCAGGATCATTTACTTTAATTCCTCCGGCGATATTTAGGAAGACATCTTTTGCGGACAATTTAAATCCAGCTCTTTTTTCAAGAACCGCTAATAGCATGTTCAATCGGCGAAGATCAAAACCTGTTGAAGAGCGCTGAGGTGTTCCATAAGCAGCAGAACTAACCAATGCCTGTATTTCTATAAGAAAAGGTCTCATTCCTTCTATAGATGCTGATATTGTTACTCCGCTGAGGCTTTCGTCTTCATGAGAGAGAAGAAGTTCTGATGGGTTTGAAACTTCTCTAAGCCCATTGTGTTGCATCTCGTAAATTCCCATTTCGGATGTAGATCCGAAACGATTTTTTGTAGAGCGTAAAATTCGATACATATGGTTTTGGTCTCCTTCAAACTGAAGAACAGTATCAACCATGTGTTCTAATATTTTAGGTCCTGCCAAATTGCCATCTTTAGTAATGTGGCCAATAAGCAGCACTGGAGTTGCCGATTCTTTTGCAAAGCGTAACAATTGAGCAGTGCATTCTCTAATTTGCGAAACACTACCAGGGCTTGCTTCAATCGTTTCTGTTGCCAAGGTTTGTATCGAGTCGATTACAATGATATCTGGATTTGTATTTTTCACATGTGAAAAAATATTTTCCATTGAAGTTTCACTAACAATCAGGCAATTTTCATTATCCGAATTAATTCGATTACCTCTTAGTTTAATTTGCTGAGCACTCTCTTCTCCAGATACATATAGAGTGGTATAGCTTTTTAAATGAAGTGCAATTTGCAAAGCAAGTGTCGATTTTCCAATACCAGGTTCACCTCCAATTAGAATCAAAGATCCTTGTACTAATCCACCTCCTAGAACTCGATTTAATTCATTGTCCTTTGTGTCAAAACGAGCTTCTTCAGAAGAGGATATTTCAGATATTTTAAGTGGTTTATTCTTTTTGTTTTGCCCGTTTGAACCAACTATTTGAGTCGATTTAGATTTGACAACAACTTCCTCAACAAAGGAGTTCCATTCGCCGCAGGAAGGGCATTTGCCTACCCACTTTGCTGATTCGACTCCGCAGGATTGACAAAACCATGCACTTTTTGTTTTTGCTTTAATTGCCATATAATTAAACGCTTATAGATTGCTTGTTTTGATGATTTTTTTGATGATTCCTGTTGATGAAAATCCTTCTAAGAAATCGAGTGTTTTAATTTCTCCACCTTTTGCTTTCACAATATCATAACCAACAATATCTTCTGCTTGGTAATCACTTCCTTTTACAAGTATATTTGGTTTTACAAAATCAATAAGTTCGTAAGGAGTTTGCTCTCCAAAATAAATTACCATATCTACAAAACCCAATGATGCTAGTAAAAAAGCTCTAGAGTATTCATCAATAATAGGACGATCAGGGCCTTTAAGCTTTTGTACCGAAGCATCAGTATTTAAACCAATAATAAGCTTGTTGCCCATTGAAGCAGCAGATGCTAAATAATCCAGGTGTCCACGATGAACAATGTCAAAACAGCCATTTGTGAATACAATTTTATTCTCTCTAAACCTCCAGGTTTGCAAAAGCTTATATGCATCTTCTTTATTGGAAAAGATTTTATTTTTAATGATATCTAGTTTATTCATCGGTTTGTTTTTATTGAAAGTACTAATGTACAAGTATTAAATAGTAAGAGCAAAGGTTCAAAATAGCTGCGACATGAAATAGTTCGTTTTCTATCGTTATTTTTTGATTTTATGGCATAAAAAAAGGGCTGATCGATTAGAACAGCCCTGTACTTATAAAATGAGTTAGTTTAGATCAATTTGTTGGTAGCAGTGTCTGGAAATACCAAGCTTGGTTCCCAAGATTTTGCTTCTTCAAACTCCATTGATGCATAAGAGATGATAATAATAACATCACCTACGGCACATTTTCTAGCTGCAGGACCATTCAAACAGATTGTTCCTGAACCTCTTTCCCCACGAATAACATAGGTTTCTAATCGTTCACCATTGTTAACATTAACAATCTGAACTTTTTCATTTTCAATTAAATTGGCAGCATCCATTAAATCTTCATCAATGGTAACGCTTCCAACATACTGAAGATCAGCACCAGTTACTGATGCTTTGTGAATTTTCGATTTACAAACTTCAATGTACATATCGCTTTTAACTAATATTAAAAAGTAACATTATCTATCAGTCGGACTTTTCCTACTTGAACAGTGATGCATCCAACTTTATTATTCGACTCATTCCAGTCTTTAATTTCTTCTAAAGTTGTATCATCAACAATCTCAAAATATTCCACCGAAAGATATGAGTTTTTATTGATTTCTTCAACAACCCAATTCTTTAATTGAGTAACGTTTAATTCGGCTGCTAAGTTACATGCTTTAAATAAAGTTTCAGAAATTTTTGATGCATTTTTTCTTTGCTCTTTTGAAAGCAACGCATTCCTAGAACTCATAGCTAAACCATCCTTTTCCCTAATAATAGGGCATGGTACGATGTTCACACTTAACTTAAGGTCTTTCACCATCTGCTTAATAACACTTACTTGTTGGAAATCTTTTTGTCCAAAATAAGCATTATCGGGTGTTACAATGTCAAAAAGCTTGCTCACCACTTGTGCAACGCCATTAAAATGACCAGGTCTATTTTTACCTTCCATCACGCTATCTAGCATACCAAAATCAAAAATTCTTGTATCTGGTTCTGGATAAATTTCATTCACTTCAGGAATAAAAATTAATTCCGGATTGTAAACTGAAAGCTTTTCCAAATCCTCTTCAAGAGTTCTCGGGTAACTTGTTAGGTCATCAGGGTTGTTGAATTGTGTAGGGTTTACAAAAATACTAACGACAGTAATATCATTATTTTTTACAGATGCCTCCGTTAAGGACAAGTGCCCTTGATGAAGTGCACCCATTGTAGGTACAAATCCAATTGTTTTTCCTTCCGCTTTAAACTTGCTGATTTTCGCTTTGGTTTCAGCAACAAGTTTGACTATTTCCATCCCAGTAAATTGTTCTGTAAAAATCAGATTGACTTTTAATTTAAGACTGCAAATAAAATAAATAAATATATACGAGAGAAATTATTATGGCATTTAATTGCATTGTGCTTGCTTTATGCCTTGGTTTTGATCCAGTTTGTTAAATATTTTTACTAATTTTGCGCAGATAATCTGTATTAATATTAGCGACTTATATGGAAAAGACAAAAGTATTGTTTGTTTCACAAGAAATTACCCCTTATCTTCCTGAATCTGAAATGTCTGAAATCGGCAGACACTTACCTCAGGGAATTCAAGAAAAAGGAAAAGAGATCAGAACTTTCATGCCGAGATATGGATGCATCAACGAGAGAAGAAATCAGTTGCATGAAGTTATCCGCCTTTCAGGAATGAATTTAATAATTGATGATACAGATCATCCCTTGATTATCAAGGTTGCTTCGATTCAAGCAGCTCGTATGCAGGTATACTTTATTGATAATGAGGATTATTTTCATAGAAAGAAAATATTGCTTGATGAAGAAGGCAATGGCTTCGAGGATAATGACGAAAGAGCAATCTTTTTCGCACGCGGTGTACTTGAAACGGTTAAAAAACTAAGATGGGCTCCAGATGTGGTGCATTGTCAAGGTTGGTTTACTGGTTTAGTGCCATTGTATTTGAAAAAATCTTTTAACGAGGATCCATTGTTTACGGATACAAAAGTTGTGTTTTCGATTTATGATGATGAATTTCCAACAGAATTCAATAAAGGTTTCAAAGAGAAGTCAATTATTGAAGGAGTTAGTTCTGATGATGTAAGTGTATTGGATGATGCAAACTATGTTGCTCTTCACAAACTTGCAATAGATCAATCGGATGCCTTAATTATGGGTAGCCCTCAAATAAACGAAGAAGTTAAAGCTTATGCTGTTGCTTCGGGTAAACCTTTCCTTGATTATAAAAGTAAAGAGGAATATGTGAGTGCTTATTCTGATTTTTATGACGAATTGGTAGCAGGATAATTTCTGCAAAAAAGATATATAAAGGTGTATTTGAGCATTAGCTTAGATGCACCTTTGTTTTTTAAGGAGTCCAGTTAAAATGCGAACAGAAGTTTGGTTGGCTTTTGAACTTATAGTATTTTTAGGGGAATTTATGATAATTTATTGGAGCTACTTTTTTTTGAGTAACATCACTGGAAATAAGTTTGATGTATTTTAATAAATTGTTTTGTTAATATGTTTCGCGTGGTACCGAAACTGAAATATATGTATTTATGTGTGGAATAGTTGGTTACATTGGGGATAAGGATGCTTATCCTATACTTGTTAATGGCTTGAAAAGACTAGAGTATCGTGGATATGATTCTGCTGGAATCGCTTTACGTACAAATCAAACGCAAGTTTTTAAGTGTAAAGGAAAAGTTCAGGACTTGGAAAATCACGTGAAAGGAAGTGATATTTCAGGATCGATTGGAATAGGACATACACGTTGGGCAACTCATGGGGAGCCAAACGATGAAAATGCGCATCCACATCGATCAATGAATAATAAGTTTGTGATTATTCACAACGGAATCATTGAAAACTACTCAACCTTAAAAGATAAACTTGTAAAAAGAGGTTATACTTTTAAAAGTGATACAGATACCGAAGTTTTAGCGAACCTTATTGAATATATTTATTTAAAAGGTGAGGTTTCTGCAGAGATTGCTGTTCGTTTGGCTTTGACCAAGGTTGTTGGAGCTTATGGATTAGTCGTTATTTGTGAAGATGAGCCAGATCAATTGGTAGCCGCTCGTAAAGGAAGTCCTTTGGTTATTGGAGTTGGTAATGGTGAATATTTTCTAGCTTCAGATGCAACCCCAATTATAGAGTATACGAATAGTGTTATTTATCTGAATGATAATGATGTTGCAATTATCAATAGAGATGAGCTAGTACTAAAAACAATTCAGAATGATAAGCTGATTCCTCATATTCAGGAGTTAGATTTAGATATAGAGCAAATTGAAAAGGGCGGTTACGATCATTTCATGTTGAAAGAAATTTTCGAACAGACCAGTTCTATTCATGATACAATTAGAGGTCGTATATCAAAAGCAAATAAAGAAGTTTTCTTAGGTGGAATTAACGAGGTTATCCCTCAGTTGGTAAATGCTCGCAGAATTCTTATTATTGGTTGTGGTACTTCATGGCACGCAGGAATGGTAGGCGAATATCTTTTCGAAGAATTTGCAAGAATACCTGTAGAAGTGGAATATGCTTCAGAATTTAGATATAGAAACCCAGTAATTTTTAAGGACGACATTGTTTTGGCTATCAGTCAAAGTGGTGAAACTGCCGATACATTGGCTGCGATTAAGTTAGCAAAAGAAGCTGGTGCAACAGTTATTGGTATTTGTAATGTTGTTGGTTCTAGTATTCCTCGTGAAACTGATGCAGGTGTTTATACGCATGCTGGACCAGAAATTGGAGTTGCTTCCACAAAAGCATTTACTGCTCAAGTAACAGTTCTTACCATGATGGCAATGCTTGTTGGTTATAGAAAAGGAACTTTAGAAAAAGAAGAGTACCATAAATTGATCGCAGAATTTGCAAATCTTCCTGGGAAAATTCAGAGAATTTTAGAAAAAGAAGAGGATATTAAAGAGCTTTCGAAGAAATATGTTGATTCGACAAATGCTTTGTACTTGGGTAGAGGATTCTTATTCCCAGTTGCTTTGGAAGGTGCGCTTAAATTGAAAGAGATTTCTTACATACATGCTGAAGGTTATCCTGCTGCAGAAATGAAACATGGTCCTATTGCATTGATTGATGAACAAATGCCTGTTTTTGTTGCTGCTACAAAAGATAAATCTTACGAGAAAATTGTAAGTAATATTCAAGAGGTAAAAGCTCGAAAAGGCCACGTAATTGCTATCGTGACTGAGGGAGATACTGTGATTAGTAAAATGGCTGATCATGTAATCGAGATACCAGAAACATTGGAACCTTTGGCTCCTTTATTAACGGTAATTCCTTTCCAATTGATTTCTTATTATATCGCTGTATACAGAGGATGTAATGTTGATCAACCTCGAAATTTAGCAAAATCTGTTACCGTAGAATAATTTCGATTTTAAATCATATAAAAGAGGGATGTAATTATTACATCCCTCTTTCTTTTATCTGTTGTTGTACTGTTGTTCGTAAAATTTTTCGTAATCTCCAGAGAGGATATTTTCTAACCAATCCAAGTTATCAAGATACCAATCAACGGTTTTTTCAAATCCTTCTTCGAATTGAATGCTCGGTTTCCAGTCTAGTTCTTTTTCTATTTTCGAAGCATCAATAGCATAACGCTGATCATGTCCGGCACGATCTTTAACAAAAGTGATTAGCTTTTGGGAAGTACCTATTTCCTGATCTAGTTTAGCATCCATAATATCACAAAGCTTTCTTACCAAATCAAGGTTGGTCCATTCATTATTGCCACCAATATTATAGGTCTCACCTAACTTTCCATCATGAAAGATGGAATCTATAGCTAAGGCATGATCTTCCACGTACAACCAATCTCGAACATTATCGCCTTTTCCATAAATAGGAAGCACTTTTTTATTTTTAATATTGTTGATTACTAGTGGAATTAGCTTTTCTGGAAACTGATTTGCTCCATAGTTATTGGAACAGTTTGAAATTACAACAGGAAGCTTATAAGTGTGAAAATATGCTCGAACCAAATGATCAGAACTAGCCTTTGATGCAGAATATGGACTTCTTGGATCATAAGATGTTTCTTCGGTAAAGAAACCTGTCTTGCCTAAGGATCCATACACCTCGTCTGTCGAAATATGATAGAATTTCTTTCCAGCCATTTGATCTTTCCAACTTTCCTTTGCTGCATTTAATAAATTTACGGTACCAACAATATTGGTCGTAATAAATGCTAAAGGATCTGAAATAGAGCGATCTACATGAGATTCTGCGGCTAAATGCAATACACCTTCGAATTGATACTTTTGAAATAAATCAGTGATAAATGCTAAATCGGTTATATCTCCTTTAATGAAAGTATAATTCGATTTGCTATCAATATCTTTTAAATTCTCTAGATTGCCGGCATAGGTTAAGGCATCTAAATTCACAATGTTATAATCGGGATATTTGTTGACAAATAATCGAACCACATGCGATCCAATAAAGCCTGCTCCTCCAGTTATTAAAATATTCTTTTTCAAGATGTGATATTTTATATTGATCTCAATTGAATTGGGATCATTAAACAATTTCTATTCTTTTATTTAAAGGCTTTTTTGCCAATTCCATGCTGAAAGTAAAGTGTCATCAAGTGTAGCTTCCGATTTCCAACCCAATACTTTATTGGCATTGCTTGTTTCAGCATAAATTTGTTCTACATCACCTGCACGTCGTTCAACGATTTTATGTGGCACTTTTTCGCCAGTAGCACGTTCGAATGAGCTAATAATTTCTAATACTGATACGCCTTCGCCAGTACCAACGTTGAAAAACTCATAATTGTTTAATTGTTTATCTCGTAGCAATCTTTCAATGGAAATTACATGCGCTTTTGCCAAATCAACAACATTAATGTAATCACGAATACAAGATCCATCAGGCGTGTTGTAATCACTTCCAAATACACTAAGTTCTGCACGCATTCCTGCTACTGTTTGTGTTAAGAATGGAATAAGATTGTTCGGAACGCCTAATGGTAGTTCTCCAATTTTTGATGTAGGATGAGCTCCAATAGGATTAAAATATCGTAAGGCAATACCTTTTAGTTCTGGATTTGCATTTATCGTATCGCGAATAATATCTTCACTAATCATCTTTGTATTTCCGTATGGAGATTCTGCGGGTTTTCGAGGCGTTTCTTCCGTTACTGGCAATTTGTCTGGCTGGCCATAAACGGTACATGATGATGAGAAAACCAAATTAGGGATGTTGTGATCCTTCATTGCATCTAAAATATTCATCAAAGAATTGATGTTATTTCGGTAATACATCAATGGTTTCTCAACGGATTCACCAACAGCCTTATTGGCAGCAAAATGTATAATAGCACCAATGTTTGTATGTTTTTTGAAAAATGCAATACTTTCTTCTCTCACGCTTAAATCTACCTTCTCAAAAAGAGGTTTAATTCCAGATATTGCTTCAATACCATCAAGAACTTCTATTTTAGAATTAGAAAGATTGTCGGCGATAATAACATGATATCCATTGTTTTGAAGCTCTACGACAGTGTGCGATCCAATATATCCAGTTCCTCCAGTTACAAGTATTTGCTTATCCATGCGTTAAAAATATTTAATGTTGAGGTATGCTTGTTTTAAAAGAAGACTTTTAAGTAACTTGAATACCTGTTGTAAATTTTTAATTGTATCGATTAAATTTACAATAATTTACTTAATAAACGGATAGGTTGAATTGAGTTAAATTTCTTTTCGGTGCAGAAAATATTGGTTTATAGGGGGTTAATAGCTTACTGCAATTATTCAATTTGAGTGGCATATATTTTTGATTATATTTGTGTATTATGCTAGACGTATCGAAATATATTAAAGATCTATTGTTTATTCACGATTGTGTGATATTACCTGGTTTTGGTGGGTTTGTGGCCAACTATAAGCCAGCAGATATCGATGAAGAGATGAATCTTGGAATTCCTCCTTCTAAATCAATTGGATTTAACCGTAATTTATCTCAAAATGATGGTTTGCTGATTAATAGATTGTCTGAAGCTGAAAATTTGACTTATTCTGAAGCTGAAAAATCTATTCAGTTTTTTATTGAAGACCTTCGTGTTCGTATTCAGCGAGGCGAAAAGGTAATATTAGATAAGATTGGCTGTTTTTATAATGACAGAAGGCATAATTTACTATTCGAACCTTCTAAAGAATTAAATTATTTGGTTGATGCTTTTGGTATGGAACGCTTTTCTCTTCCAACTCTTTCACCAATAAGTGATGAGAAAAATCATCCTGTTGCCATACCTCAAGTAAAAGTCAGAACGCTTTTTACCAAGAAAAGACTTTGGTATGCGGCAGCTGCAATTCCATTTATATTAACAGTTGCATTACTCCCAATGAGTTCGGAACGAAATGGTAGTGAGGCATCTATGATATCAATAAATGAAAAAAAGGAGATAACTGAAAAGTTTGTTCAATTGGATCCTGTTGTATCTCCTCCTGAAGATTTGGTTGCATTTGAGCCAGAATTGACGAAGAAGAGTAAGTTAGAAAAAACTCAAAAAGGAAGATTTTATTTGATTTCTGGGAGTTTTACTTCAATTGAGAATGCAGAGATATTGCGTCAGGAGTTAATCTCGAAATCTTATCCAGCAGTGATCATTGAAAACAAAAATTTATACTCGGTTGCGGTTAATCAATTTACAAATCGAGCAGCTGCAGATCAGTTTAAAAAGAAAGTAATTGCTAAGAATTCAAAAGCTTTTTGTTGGGTTCTTCAAAAATAATAAAAAAAGCGCTTTCCATTGGAAAGCGCTTTTTTTGTCTCTTTATCTGAATTATCTGATCTCAGAACCAGGTTTAATTGCTTGGTCTGGAGATACGAAAGATAATTTCCCATCAGCATCTTCAGCCATTAATATCATTCCTTGAGATTCGATTCCTTTTAACTTTTTAGGTTCCAAATTTACAAGAATACTAACTTGAGTGCCAATAATATCTTCAGGCTTGTAGTGTTCTGCAATTCCAGAAACTACTGTTCTCTGGTCGATTCCAGTGTCAACAGTTAATTTTAAGAGTTTTTTGGTTTTAGCTACTTTTTCAGCTTCTGTAATTGTTCCAACACGAACATCTAATTTCATGAAATCATCGAAGTTGATATTTTCTTTAGCAGGAGTAACCACTCTGTTTTCGGCTGCGTTTGCTTCTTTTGTTGCCAAAAGTTTATCAACTTGAGCTTGAATTGTTTCGTCTTCAATTTTCTCGAAAAGCAATTCTGCTTTGTTTATTTGATGACCTTCTTCAATAACGCTAGCACCTATATTTTCCCAAGCAAGAGCTTCTATGTTAAGAAATTCACGAAGTTTATTGGCTGTGAATGGTAAAAATGGCTCAATTAAGGAAGAAAGGTTGGTAGAAATCTGAAGTGAAATATTCATGATTGTTTTCACTCTTTCAGGATCAGTCTTCGCCAATTTCCAAGGTTCTGTATCAGCAAGGTATTTATTTCCTAGACGAGCTAAATTCATTGCTTCTTTCAATCCTTCACGGAAATGGTAAGTTTCTAAATTCTTTTCAACCTGTTCTTTAAATACAGGAATCTGAGCAAGTGTTTCTTTGTCGAAATCAGTTAACTCTCCTTGTGCAGGAATAATTCCTTTGTAATATTTGTGAGTTAAAACTAATGCACGATTTATAAAGTTTCCTAAAACTGCTACTAACTCATTGTTATTTCTTGCCTGAAAATCTTTCCAAGTGAAGTCGTTGTCTTTTGTTTCTGGAGCATTTGCTGTAAGAACATAGCGAAGAACGTCTTGTTTTTCTGGAAATTCTTCCAAATATTCGTGCAACCATACTGCCCAGTTTCTACTTGTAGAAATTTTATCACCTTCAAGGTTCAGAAATTCGTTTGATGGAACATTCTCTGGTAAGATATAAGAGCCTTCGGCTTTTAACATTGCAGGGAAAATAATACAGTGAAATACGATATTATCTTTACCAATGAAATGTACTAATTTTGAATCCTCTTGCTTCCAATATTTCTCCCAATCAGGAGTTAATTCTTTTGTAGCAGAAATATAACCAATAGGAGCATCGAACCATACGTACAATACTTTACCTTCAGCACCTTCTGCAGGAACAGGTACTCCCCAATTTAAATCACGGGTAACTGCTCTAGGGTGCAAACCATTGTCTAGCCAAGATTTACACTGGCCATAAACATTAGCTTTCCATTCTTTGTGATCTTCAAGAATCCATTTCTTTAAATCATTTTCATATTTATCCAAAGGTAAATACCAGTGCTTTGTCTCTTTTAATTCAGGTTTGTTGCCTGTAATCGAAGAAGTTGGATTGATAAGATCCGTTGCATTTAAAGAAGTTCCGCAACTTTCACACTGATCTCCATAAGCACCATCACTACTGCAATGTGGACAGGTTCCTGTAATGTATCTATCTGCTAAAAATTGATTCGCGTTTGCATCGTAAAACTGCTCACTTGTTTTAATGGTAAACTCATCTTTAGCATCCAATGTTTTGAAAAACTCTGAAGCAGTTTCATGATGTGTTTTTGAACTAGTTCGAGAATAAACGTCGAATGTAATTCCAAATTTCTCAAATGAGTCTTTAATGATATTGTGATACTTATCAACAACATCTTGAGGTGTAATACCTTCTTTTTGAGCTTTAATAGTGATGGGTACACCATGCTCATCAGAACCACCAATTAGTAATACATCTTCACCTTTCATACGAAGATATCTTGTGTAAATATCGGCAGGAACATATACTCCAGCAAGGTGTCCAATATGAACTGGACCATTTGCATATGGTAAGGCAGTGGTTACAAGTGTTCTATTAAATTTCTTCATTTGAGATTTATTTTTTTTTTCTAAGGAATATCTTAATCTGTTTTGAGATAAAAGATTCCTCAGTTAATTTTGATTATCTAAATTGATGATCAAAATTTTACTTTTGATCGAATTGTTTGCAAAGATAAGATAGAATTGGCAAAAATGTAGTTATCCATTTGTATTTTATTCTTAATTTGTTCTTACTTCAAAAAAAAACTAATTAGATATGTATCAGCCAGCTGCTTTAAATAAAGGAGATAAAATTGGGATTGTTTCTCCAGCAGGGAAAATGGAGCCTGAAAAGGTAGGAATAGCCGTTCAGAAATTGGAAGATGTAGGCTATAAAGTGGTGTTGGGAAATCATGTCTTCGATGAGAAAGATCAATTCGCTGGTAGTGATATGGATCGTTTATCGGATTTTCAGAAAATGTTAGACGATCCAGAAATTAAGGCGATTCTATGTTCTAGAGGTGGATATGGTTGTGTGCGAATATTAGAACATTTAGATTTTGATTTGTTTATGCGTAATCCTAAATGGATTATTGGATATAGTGACATTACTGTGTTCCATAGCTATTTGAATAATATTTTAGGTGTCGAAAGTTTACACGCTACCATGCCAATTAATTTTCCTGCAGAAGGTGATGACAATAAATCAGTGGGAACTTTAATTAAGACGCTATCTGGAGATCAAGAGGATTATTCAATCTCTTCGCATAAATTGAATAGAATTGGGCAAAGTGAAGGAGAATTGGTAGGTGGTAATTTATCTATTCTTTACAGTTTGCGTGGAACGGTTATGGATTTTGAAACACATGGTAAAATTCTTTTTATAGAAGATGTTGGTGAGGAATTGTATCATTTGGATCGAATGATGAGAAATCTAAAAATAGGAGGTAAACTCTCAGAATTACAAGCTTTGATTGTTGGAGGAATGAGTGAAATGAAAGTAGGTAATCCAAATTTTGGGAAATCTGCTTATGAAATTATCAATGAAGTGGTTGAGCATTATAATTATCCCGTTGTTTATAATTTTCCTGCAGGTCATATTAAAGAAAATTGGACTTTACCAATGGGTCGATTTTTAAAATTAAATGTAAGTGATCAAATCGTGAACTTTTCTTGGGAAAGTAGTTCTGAAAATAAATGAGATGGCAAAACACAACGAATTAGGAAAGCTTGGTGAAGATCTTGCAGCAAAATATTTGCTTAAAAATGGATATAAGATTATAGATCGAAACTGGATTTACTTGAAAAAAGAACTAGATATAGTTGCTTTAAAAGACAATCAATTGGTTGTAGTGGAAGTCAAATCAAGATCCACAGAATATTTTGAGCATCCAGCAGATGCAATTACTTTATCAAAGATCAAGTTCTTGGTGAGAGCAACACAAGATTATGTTGATTTAAAGGGGATAGAATACGAAGTGCGCTTTGATGTTGTTAGTGTAATTAAGCAAGGTGAAAAATATAAAATAGAGCACATCGAAGATGCATTTATTGCACCTGTCGATTAATCTGCAAGATATTTGTCAATTGTAGCAAGAAGTTCCTCAAAACGGATAGGTTTGGATAAGTAATCATCACAACCAGCATCTAATATGCGTTCTTTATCCCCTTCTAGAGCATAGGCCGTTTGTGCAATTATTGGAATTTCTTGATGATTTTTTTTGATACGACGAGTTGCTTCACAACCATCCATTATTGGTAAACGAATATCCATTAAAATAACATCGATATCTTCTGAACTCTCAATAATATCAACAGCCTCTTTTCCATTTTTTGCCCATAGTAGTTTCGATTCCGTTCTGCTAAGTGCTGCATCAAAGAACATATTGTTGATTTCCTCGTCCTCAACAATTAAAATTCGTTTATTTTTCCATTTGTATTTTTGAGCGTATCCTGTATCTTTCATGATTTCTTGGATCTATTTAACACAATCTTAGAACTAAATATACAAAAATGCATCTAGTATAAAAAAAATGATTTTCTAATTTGGTCAAATTATTGTTTTTATAATTTAATATGCTCAATAGATATGGAACTTGTGAAGAATCAAAAAAATAATTTTTAATTTATCTAGATTGTAAATTTGATGTGGATTTTGATTCAATAGACCGATTAGAAGATGGTCTTTTTTTTTGTCTTTAGAACGATTTTTTTTAAATACTCATGAAGATAGATCTTTAGGCTTGTACCTAAAAGTAATTATATTTGTTTATTGCTTACGTATTTTAAATCTGAACAAAGTATTAAACAATGAATATTGAAGAATTACGAGAGTACTGTTTGTCAAAGAAAGCAGTTACTGAAGCATTTCCATTTGATGATGAGACTTTAGTTTTCAAGGTAATGGATAAGATGTTTTTACTTACCAATATCAATAAGGAATTAAGTATGAATTTGAAATGCGAACCTGAAAACGCAATTGAATTAAGAGAAATGTACCCTTCAGTTCTTCCAGGCTATCATATGAATAAAAAACATTGGAACACTGTGTTAATAGATGGCAGTGTATCAGATAAACAATTGCAAGAATGGATAGATCATTCTTATGACGAAGTAGTGCGTAAAATGACCAAGAAGATGCAAGCAGAATTATTGAAATAGAAACTTTTACTTAAATAACTAATATAATCATGAAAAGAACCTTAATTACCTTAATGCTAATTGCCTTTTGTAGTGTTAATATGCTATGGGCTCAAGAAAAACAAGAAGAGAAAAAATTTAGCACTGTTGTAGATATTCCTACAACTACTGTTAAGAATCAGCAAAGTACCGGTACTTGTTGGTGTTATGCTGGAATTTCATATATCGAAACAGAATTGCTTCGATTGGGTGCGCCGGAAATTGATCTCTCGGAAATGTATATTGTTCGTTTAGCTTATACGCAAAAAGCGAAGCGTTATTTTCGTGTACACGGAAAAGGAAATTATAGTGAGGGAGGACAAGCTCACGATGTTTTAAATGTAGTTAAGGAAAATGGATTTGTTCCTGAAGTCGTTTATTCTGGTAACAGATATGGTAGCGATTTTCATATCCACAAAGAAATGGTGCAATCGACCAAGTCGATGCTGGATGAAATCATAAAGAATCCTAATCGTGTGATAACTCCGGTTTGGGAAGAATCTGTTAACGGAGTTTTGGATACTTACATGGGCAAAACACCTAAAACATTTACCTATGAAGGAACTGAAATTACACCTGCAGCTTATGCTGAAAAATTAGGGTTTAACACTGAGGATTATATTGAGATAACTTCCTATAACCATCATCCATTTTATGAAAAAGTTAATTTAGAAATTCCTGATAACTGGTCTGATGATTTGTATTATAATATCCCTATGGACGAGATGATGGATGTTATTAATTATGCATTGAACAACGGATTTTCGGTTTGTTGGGATGGAGACGTTAGTGAAAAGGGATTTTCTCATAGAAACGGATATGCTGTTTTACCTGCTAGTAAAACAGCGGATATGACAGATTCAGAGATTGCTAAATGGGAAAAGGATGTGAAAAAAGCTGAAAAGAAAGTAAGTCAAAAAGGAAAAGAGCCAGAGGTTGATCAGGCATTGCGTCAGCTTACTTTTGATAATTTTGAAACAACAGATGATCATTTGATGCATTTAACAGGAATCGTTAAGGATCAAAATGGTACAATTTATTACAAAACAAAAAATTCATGGGCCGAAAATAGTAATAAATTTGGTGGTTACTTGAATATGAGTGAAGCGTATGTTAAGCTGAAAACTGTTGCAATAATGGTTCATAAAGATGCGATTCCAAAAGAAGTTAAAAGGAAATTAGGTTTGTAGAGACAAGCTTTAAAAGTGAAAAGGGTGTCATTTTTTGACATCCTTTTTTTGTTGATATTAGATTGCTTAAATGAGCATGTAATTAGGGCAAAATGGGTTTTAAATTAGATGTTTAATATCTATAAAATGTAAAATAGTTTACTTGAAATAAGTATTTATATGAAATTAATTCATATTATTGCTTCCCCTTTTTTAAAATTATTAACCACTATTTTGCATGAAAACCCTAGACCAAGCTTTTCTGAAAACCCTAAGGAATGGCAATGAAAGCTCTTTTAAGCATTTATACGACATGTATTTTGATGCTCTTTATATGTTTGGGCACAAGTATATTTCGTCGCAAGATATTGTAGAGGATATTATTCAGGAGAGTTTTGTTAAGGTTTGGGAAAAGAGATCTTCTTTTTTCCATGAAGGGGCTTTAAAGGCATTTTTATATAAAACGGTTCGAAATTCATGTTTGAATCAAATTGATCACCGAAAGGTTCGAATGACATATGAAAATCAATCTGCGAAAGATATTCATGATGAAGATTATTTTTTGAAGAATGTTATTGATGAAGAGGTAAGCAGAATTATTGCAGAAACAGTCCAAAAATTGCCAGAATCTGCAAGGTTAATTTATTTATTAGGTTTAAAAGGGCTAAAGAATTCTGAAATAGCAGAAGATTTAGACATTTCGATCAATACGGTTAAGACACAAAAACAAAGAGCAACGAAGTTTTTAAAGGAAAATCTGAAAGATCTTTTTATTTTCTTACCATTTATGGTTTAGGGAATTAAGAATAATAAATTATAAAAGGGGACAAAAGTTGAAAAATTTGTCACCCTTTTTTTATTTATACCTGTTATAGTAATTGTTAATCGCACACATAGAATACGAATATGAATAATTTACCATCTGGATTTAAAATTGCAGACTTAATTGTGAAAAGGCTTGAGGGGAAGCTGAACGCAAAAGAAGAGCAGTTTTTGGAAGAATGGAAATACGCAAAAGAGGAAAATCTGGTACTCTTCCACAAGCTTTCTCAAAACCCAGAAAAACAATATTTTGAGAGAGAGTCTAAGCTCGAGAGTGCTAATAAAACTGAGGTTTGGGACAAAATACAAGCCAAAATTAGGAATGATAAGCGTATTCGCTTGAAGCAAATTTTAATAAAAGTTGCAGCTGTTTTAGTAATCGTTGCTAGCGTTGGAGGAGTTCTTACATCTATAAATAAAGATGTTGTTTACAGTGAACCTTTGGCAATAGTTCCTGGAAAAAATCAGGCACTTTTGGTACTAAGTGACGGAGAGAAATATCAACTAAATGAAAAAGTTGATTTGGAAGAGAAAGGAATGCAGATTTCAAATAATTCGGAAGAATTGGTTTATAAGAAATCTGGAGAAAAGGCTTCTTCAAATCAAGTAACTTATAATACCATTATCATACCTAAAGGTGGAGAGTACAAGTTAACTCTTGCTGATGGAACAAAAATTTGGATGAATTCAAGTTCAAAATTAAGATATCCTTCAGAATTCGGAAATGGAGTAAGAAGAGTACATCTTGAAGGAGAAGCATACTTTCAAGTTGCTAGAGATGAGAAGCACCCTTTTATTGTAGATGTTACGGATGCTGAAGTGAAAGTTCTGGGAACTTCCTTTAACGTAAATGCTTACAATGAGCAAGAGGAAATTGTGACAACCTTGGTAGAAGGAAAGGTTGAGGTGAATGATGAATACCGAGGTATTCGTCAAGAATTACTTCCTAACGATCAGTTGAGTTTTAACAAGCTAAGTGGTCAAACATCAAAAAAAGTTGTTGATCCTCATTTGTTTACAGCATGGAAAGATGGGCGAATTGTGTTTGATAATCAGAGTCTTGATGATTTGATGCTCCGACTTTCGAGATGGTATGATATTGATGTTTTCTTTCTTTCAAATTCGATTAAAGATCTAAAATATACTGGAGATGTAGCACGTTACGATACAATCAATAAAATTTTAGAGATGATTGAAGTAACAGAGAAAGTAAAATTTACAATAAAGGATCGTAGTGTTATGATCGAAGAAAATAAAAGATAAAAAAAGACCGGAATCTGCAGCCACAGATTCCGGCAAAGTCAATAAACATTTCTTTTTGGAGAAATGTAATACTAACCAAATCACATTCAAAATTATGAAAAAAAATCGGGAAAAGTCTTTTATGCAGAAAAGAAAACCAATTCTTGCTAAAAGACTCTTGCTTTTATTTCTGATTGTTAACGTCTTTAATTTTCAGGCTTTAGCAAATCTTCAGGGTGAAATTCTGGAGTTAGAGATGTCAAGCAGTACATTAATTGAGGTTTTTGAAAAAGTTAAGGAGAAAACCAATTACACTTTTCTTTACAATGTTGATGACATAAAAGAAATTAATAACGTTAATATAAGCGCTTCGCCTAAAAGTGTTAAAACAATATTAACCGACTGTCTTAAGGACACTGGTCTTACTTATGAGATTAGAGATGAGGTAATTATTATTAAGCCACAAGCTAAAAAGGAAACTTCTCAGAAGGAAATAAATCCTATTCAAGCGGAAAAAAAAGTTGGCGGTGTTGTAACTGATAATTCAGGTGTCGGATTACCAGGTGTTTCTGTTTTTATTAAAGGTACTAGTATTGGTACAACCACTAATATTGATGGAGTATACAAGTTACAATTACCGGATGCAACGGAAACAACTTTAGTTTTTTCGTTTATTGGAATGGACACTCAGGAAATAAAAGTTACTAATCAGAGTGAAATTAATATTGTTCTAGAAGCAAATTCGGAACAAATTGAGGAGGTTGTTGTAACCGGTATGGTTGTAATGGATAAGCGATTATTTACTGGTGCTAGTCAGAAGTTAAAAGCAGAAGAAGTTAAATTGGCTGGTATGCCAGATGTTAGTCGTGGCTTAGAAGGTCGTGCTGCTGGGGTATCTGTCCAGAATGTTTCTGGAACTTTTGGTGCTGCTCCTAAAATCCGTGTTCGTGGTGCTACTTCTATTTATGGTAGTTCTAAACCATTATGGGTAGTTGATGGAGTGATCTTGGAAGATGTGGTTGAATTAACCTCCGATGCGCTTTCGTCGGGTGATGTAACAACTTTGATCAGTTCTGCAATTGCGGGTATAAATGCTGATGATATTGAAAGTTTCGAAGTATTGAAAGATGGTTCGGCGACCTCTATTTATGGTGCTCGCGCAATGGCTGGAGTTATTGTTATTACAACAAAAAAAGGTAAAGCTGGAGTAAGTCGTATCAACTATTCAAGTGAGTACACTTATCGATTAACTCCTTCTTACAATGATTTTAATATCATGAATTCTCAGGAACAGATGTCTGTTTACGAAGAGATGCGTGAAGGTGGTTGGTTAAACTATGCTGATGTAGCTAACGCTCGCGAGAGTGGTGTTTATGGAAGAATGTACCAACAATTAAACCAGATTGATGCTTCGGGGAACTTTTTGTTAGCAAATACTCCGGAAGCTAAAGCAGCATTCTTACGTAAAGCTGAATACAGAAATACCGATTGGTTTAAGGAGTTATTTAAGACCAATATCATGCAAAGTCATTCTGTAAGCATGTCTTCAGGAACAGAAAAGTCTACTTATTATGCTTCAATTAGTGCATTAGTTGATCCAGGTTGGACTAAAGCTAGTAATGTGAATAGATATACTGCTAATTTTAAGTCGAATTATAAAGTATTTGATAATCTTACGTTTAATACCATTAGTAGTGCTTCTTATCGTAAGCAAAAAGCACCAGGTGCATTAGCTCAGGATACGGATGTAGTAACAGGAAAAGTGAAAAGAGATTTTGACATAAACCCTTACTCCTTTGCCTTGAACTCATCTAGAACTTTAGATCCTAATGCAGACTATATACGTAACTATGCTCCTTTTAATATCAATAGAGAGTTAGACGAAAACTATATTGATTTAAATGTAGTGGATGTGAAATTCCAAACAGAATTAAAATGGAAAGTTACTCCTAAAGTAGAAATAAGTGCATTGGGTGCTCTTAAATATCAGTCAACTTCTCAGGAGCATAACATTACTGAATTTTCTAATCAGGCTCAAGCTTATAGGGCAATGCCTAATTCAACGATTCGTGATCGAAATTCATTCTTATATAAAGATCCAGATGATCCTTATGCTTTGCCAGTAAGTATTCTGCCTGAAGGTGGAATTTACAAGCGTACTGACTATAAGATGTTAGGTTATGATTTTAGAACAACAGCTTCCTATAAGGATGTTTTCAATGAGACACACATCATTAATTTATATGGTGGTATGGAAATCAACTCTATAGATCGTAAGAAGACAAACAATACTGGTTGGGGATTACAATACTCTATGGGAGAGATTCCATTTTACACCTATGAGTTGTTCAAAAAAGGGATTGAAAATAATAACTTGTATTATGGGATGGAAAATACCAGATATCGTAATACAGCTTTCTTTGGAAATGCGACTTACTCCTATATGGGGAAATATACACTTAACGGAACGCTTCGTTACGAAGGAACTAATAAGTTAGGAAAGTCAAATAGTGCACGTTGGTTACCTACATGGAATATTTCTGGTGCATGGAATGCTCATGAAGAGATTTTCTTTGAATCATTAAAGCCAACGGTTTCGCACTTTACTTTAAAGGCATCGTATAGTTTAACGGCCGATCGTGGGCCACACTATGTTACCAACTCTTTAGTTGATATCAGAAGTAGAAATCCTTGGAGACCAACTGCAGGAATGAAAGAAAGTGCCCTGTATATTGAGTCCTTAGAGAATAGCGAATTAACGTATGAAAAGAAACATGAGTTTAATGTTGGTGCTGATATTGGATTCTTAAATAATCGCATTAATACCACAATTGACTGGTATACTCGTGATAATTATGATCTGATAGGCCGAGTAACTACGCAAGGATTAGGTGGTGAAGTTTCTAAATATGGTAACGTTGCTTCTATGGAATCTCATGGATTTGAGTTCTCTATTTCATCAACTAATATTAAAACAAATAACTTTTCTTGGGTTACCAACTTTGTTTATTCCAAAAACAAGAATAAGGTTACAGAATTGGAGACCAGATCGCGTGTAATTGATATGGTGAAAGGTAATGGCTTTGCTCGTGAGGGGTATGCTGTTCGTTCAATCTTCTCAATTCCATTTAAAGGTTTGAATAATGAAGGTTTACCAACTTTCCTTGATCAGAGTGGAAATGTAACGGTTAGCGATATTTATTTTCAAGAGAGAGAAAATCTTGATTTCCTTGAATATTCAGGATCTGCTGATCCAACAGATATTGGAAGTTTGAGTAATACATTTACCTATAAAGGATTTAGATTTAATGTTTTCATGACCTACTCATTTGGAAATGTTGTTCGTTTAGATCCTGTTTTTAACGGTAATTATTCAGATCTTGATGCTTTGCCACGCGAATTTAAGAATCGTTGGGTTCGGCCAGGGGATGAAAATATTACTACGATTCCTGCTATTGCTACTGCAAGACAAGCAGATAATATTGGCTCAGGAGATCTTGCAACAGCATATAATGCTTACAATTATTCTTCAGATCGAATTGCTGATGGAGATTTTATCAGAATGAAAGAGATTTCATTAGCTTATGATTTCTCAAAAAATGTAGCAACTAGATTGGGTGTAAATAATCTTTCAGTGAAACTGCAAGCAACAAACTTGTTTTTGTTGTATTCCGATGATAAACTAAATGGTCAGGATCCTGAATTCTTTAATGCAGGTGGTGTAGCAGCACCAGTACCTAAGCAGTTCACATTTACATTGAAATTAGGATTGTAGAAGTAAAAAAGTTTAAACATGAAAAGAATAAATATATTATTTATAGCTCTTTTGGCATTGATTACCGTTTCGTGCGATAGTTTTTTGGACGAAACACCAGACAATAGAGCAGAGGTGGATAGCCAATTGAAAATAAGAAAGTTATTGGTGTCCGCATATTCTACAGGTAATTATGCATTAGTTACTGAAGTATCGTCTGATAATGTTGACGACAATGGTAAATCTAATCCTAATACCACTAGGTTTTACGAGCAAATAGCCAATTGGGAGGACATTACTGAAGTTGAAAATGATGATCCTAAAACGATCTGGGAAGGTGCTTATGGCGCCATTGCACACTCAAATGAAGCCTTAGCCGCTATTGCAGAATTAGGCGAAGCCGAATTGGCAGCAGAAAAAGGAGAAGCTTTAATCACGAGAGCTTACAATCATTTTATCTTGGTAAATGTTTTTTGTCAACACTACAATACAGGATCGAGTTCTTCTGACTTAGGAATTCCATATATGGAAACATCAGAAACTACTTTAAATCCGCAGTATGAGAGAGGTACTGTAAAAGATGTTTACGAAAAAATAAATACTGATATCGAGGCTGCCTTACCATTAATAAGTGATGACATTTATGAAGTAAATGCCTATCATTTTACAAAAAAGGCCGCTTATGCATTTGCTGCACGTTTTAATTTATATTACGAGAAATGGGCAAAGGCCAAGGAATATGCAAGTAAGGTTGTTACCGATAATCCTTCTACACAGTTGAGAGATTGGGCAGCATTAGGAGCATTGCCTCGTCAGCCAGATCCAGTAACAAATGCATATATTAATGATGCGGCAAATTTATTGGCTGCAACATCTGGTTCTAATATTGGACTTTATTTTGGTGCATATTACCATGGTTCTCGTTATAACCATTCTCGAAAAATTGCAGATGAGCAAACCTTATTAGCACCACTCCCATTTGGAGGTATTTCGGGATCTGATTATAATTTTGGACCTTTTGTTTATGCAGGTACTAATCTTGATAAGACTTTGTTTTATAAAATTCCATTTCTTTTCGAGTATACAGATCCTGTAGCGGGCATTGGTTATAGAAGATCTGTAATGATACCATTTACTACCGATGAAACCTTACTTGTTCGAGCTGAAGCAAAAGCAATGTTGGGAGAAAATGATGCAGCCTTGGCAGATTTAAATGCGTGGAGTTCTAACTTTTTTAAAGGGAATGAAGCTACATTGACTCAGGTAAACGATTTCTATTCTAATTTGCCATTTTCATCAGAAGTATCTGCAAGTCAAAAGAAAAGGTTAAGTCCCAAGTTTACGCTTGCAACAGGTACTCAAGAAAATTTAATTCATTACGTATTGCAGTGCAGAAGAGTTTTAACTCTGCACGAGGGATTGCGTTGGTTTGATATTAAGCGATATGGAATTGAAGTTCCTCGTTACCAAATTCAAGCAGACGGTACATCAACAGTAATAGATGTTTTAGAAGTGGAAGACTTAAGAAAAGCAATTCAGATTCCTCAGGATGTTGTTTCTGCAGGTTTTGAAGCAAATCCGCGCTAAGTACTAATTTTAAAAAGAAAAATGATGAATAATATAAAATATTGGCTATCACTGGCAATAATGATAATTGTTCTTGCTGCTTGTACTGATGACGATGACCCTAACACCGATGTTAGTGTTATTAGTATTGGAACGGGAGAGAGCAACGATTTTGACAAATATTTGGAGAAAATTTATACCGAGCCATATAACATTAGTTTCCAGTATAAACTGGCGGATATAGAGTCGGATATGAACTATCAGTTGGTTCCTGCGACCTATGAAAACTCTGTGAAAATGGCTAATCTGGTTAAGTATCTTTGTTTGGATGCTTACGAGGAAGTAGCTCCAGAGGGCTTTTTAAAGGTGTATTTTCCTAAAATGATGATGATGGTTGGTTCTGGTGCATACAGAAATAATGGTACAGTTGTATTGGGAACGGCAGAAGGTGGTTTAAAAATCACTTTGTATGATATCAACAATTTGGATATATCTAATGTTGAAAGATTGTATGAATATTATTTCCGCACAATTTTCCATGAATTTTCTCACATTTTACATCAAACCAAAGATTATACTACAGATTTTGACAAGATTTCTTCAACGGAGTATGTTGGTGGATCATGGAATGATGCTTGGGATGGAAAATCGTCTTTAGAAGCAGGTTTTATTAGTGACTATTCTAGTAAAGAAACGAATGAAGATTTTGTGGAGTTAATTGCCCATTATATTACGAATACAGAAGAGTCCTGGGCTGCTAAAATTGAGCCTGCAGGAGATTCTGGCAAAGCAATTCTTGAGCAGAAAATAACTATCGTTAAATCTTATATGAAAGAGGTTTGGAGTATTGATATGGATGACTTACGTGCAGCTATTCAGACTCGTGCTGAGAAATTAGACGAACAAGATTTTGATTCAATAACAATAGAATAAGAGCTATGAAGAAAAATATATATATAGTGCTGTTTGGTTTGTTATTAAGCATTGGTGCAGTTTCGTGTGATAATGAAACAGATATGCTTTTTGAAGAAACAGCAGCCGAGCGTAAAACTGCGGCAATACAGGAGTTTGATGAAGCCCTTAAATCTTCAGAACAAGGGTGGTTATTTCAGTATTTTCCAGAAGAAACCCAAAAGTATGGTGGTTTTAACTATGTAGTGAAATTTAACCAGCACGATAGTGTTTCTGTGTGGACTGAATTAGTGCCAGATGCAGAACCTGAAATCTCTTTATATGATTTGATTTCGTACGGAGGTCCTGTACTTACATTTAATACTTATAATCCATTTATGCACGCTTTTGCGACACCTTCAGCGGCAGAATACAATGCCAAAGGTGGTGATTCTGAGTTTCTTTTGATGTCGAACGATGAGGCTGTGATTTCTGTTAAGGGAACCAAAACCGGAAATGACATGCGTTTGATTAAAATGACTGAAACTCCTGAAGCTTATTTTGCTAAAGCAAAAGAGGTTTTAGATTTTCTTGGAGGTGCTTCGTTTGGTACTGTAGTTGATGGAACTGAGGTTACTATTATTCTGGCTGGAAGACAATTAACTTTTGTATATAACGATGGAAAAGAGGATGTAAATGAAACAATTGCTTTTGTTTATACGGATAAAGGAATTCGTTTGTACAAGCCAGTTGAAATACTAAATGCATCTGCACAAAATTTCACATTAAACAAAGAAAGCAAGCAATTTATAGCTGATAATGGAGAGTTAACTGTTGATATTGCATTTGCTCCTATCGATTTGACTTTAGCAAGATGGTCACTTGATACTAGTGTTGAAACGGATCGTTCTGATGCTATAAAAATAGCTTGGGATAATGCTCACGCTGCAAACAATAGCACATGGGGTGAGAACTTATATGGAGAAGTATTTATGGGCTTATGTTATGCTGCCTATAATGATATTGGAATGTCCTTTTACTCATTTACTGCTGCAGGTAAAGCTTATAGATCTCATTATAACTTGAGTTTTGGCGGAGTTGTAGGGCACGAGGATTATTTAAATGTTATTAAAATTGATGGTGGTTTTAACTGGAAATGGTATGGGCACTTTGAAACGTTTGTAAATGTTGTTGCAAATAATGCACCTTACATTACAGAAATGGATGATGCTGAAAATCCTACACAAGTTAAATTAACTAGCACAACTAACCCTGATGTATGGTTTATTCTTAGAAAATAATCTTTTATAATAAACAATTCAATATACACTTTAGAAGACAGCCTATTCGGCTGTCTTTTTTTGTTGCTATATCTTAGTAAAAAATATAAAAAACCAACCAGTACCCAACAGTTAATGAAAAAGACTATCTTTGTTTCTTAAATAAGATTTTAAAAGCAATAGTTTATGCCTTCAAAAATATTTTCTGTTACAACTGATTCGGGAGTACCCAAATACAAACAGTTGATCAATTCTCTATATCAATCTATTGAAAATGGTGATGTTCAGATTGGAGATCAGTTGCCATCGATAAATTCTATATGCAAAGAATTTAAACTTTCTAGAGATACTGTACTGGTGGCTTTTAATGAATTGAAAGCTAGAGGTGTTATTTCTTCGGTTCCTGGTAAGGGATATTATTTAGAAAGTAATATTACACAGTTAAAGCACAAAATATTTTTACTTTTCGAGGAGTTTAATGTCTTTAAAGAATTCTTGTACAACTCTTTTCTTGAAAGCTTGAATGATGTTGCAACGGTAGATATTTTCTTTCATCATTTTAATGAGAGAGTATTTAAAGAATTGATTGAAAATAACAATGGAAAATATACTTCCTATGTTATTATGCCTGCCAAGTTTAAAGATGCTTACTCGGTTTTAAAGCAATTGCCACAAGATAAAGTTTACATTCTAGATCAAACCAATCCTACGCTAAAAAAGCACTACCCTGCAGTATATCAGAATTTTGAGAATGACGTTTTCAAAGCTCTTTCTTCAGGATTGGATTTATTAAAGAAATATAAAAAGATCTACTTAGTTTATCCCGGAGGTAAAGAGCCTGAAGGACAGATGAAAGGCTTTAAGAAATTTGCAAAGCAATACGACAAGGAATGGGAGTTCGAGATTATTTCAAGTCTAAAAGGACATGCCATTCAAAAATCGGAAGTTTATATTGTGCCGAACGATCATGATATGGTTCGCTTGGTAAAAGATGCAAATGCCAACCAGTTTAAAATTGGTGAGGAATTAGGAATCATTTCTTATAATGATACGCCACTTAAAGAGGTTGTAGCTGATGGAATTACTACGATTAGTACAGATTTTAAGGAAATGGGAGAACTACTTGCAAAAATGGTACTAGGCGGTGAAAAAGAACTAATTCAAAACAAGTGCGAGCTGATTAGAAGAAGATCCTTATAATCTGGATTCAATTGATTTAAACCCAAATTTCGAATAGATTTTTGGGTTTTAATGAAAAAAAACTATATTTACCCACCAGTACCAACCAGTAAGATATTAATTAGTGATGAAATTGATTGATATGATTTTCATTTCGCTTAGGTTAATTGCCAAACTGAGGTACAAAAAATTACAATGAACAAGTTGAAGAATGTCGGGCTGCTGTTGACGCAATTACCCCCTCAAAGTTAATTGTTCAATTGGGTGAATTAAGCCCGGCAGAATTCAATTCATCGTCATATAGAATAGAAATAAAATGATTCTAAAGAATCCACCACTTTTTTTTAGAAATGGGTAAGGGAGGAAAAAGAATCGAAAATATTTAATAAAGTAGCTATGAGTAAGTTTGATTATATCGAGAATCCTCACAGAAGGTACAATCCTTTAACTGGAGAATGGGTGCTTGTTTCACCACACAGATCGAAAAGACCTTGGCAAGGTCAAGTTGAAAAGGTAGTAGAAGATACTCGTCCATCTCATGACCCGGAATGTTATTTGTGTCCGCGAAACGAACGTATTGGTGGTGAAAATAATCCGAACTACGAAGATGTGTATGCTTTCCAAAATGACTTTAGTGCACTTTTACAGGATACTCCTAAAGGAGAATATGCTGATGGCGATTTGTTTAAAGCAGAAAGTGAATCAGGAGTTTGTAAAGTAATTTGCTTTAGTCCCGATCATAGTCTTACGGTTCCAGAAATGAAAGTGGAAAATATCCGTAAAGTGGTTGACCTTTGGTGTAAAGAATACAAAGAGCTTGGAGACAGAGAAGACATTGGTTATGTGCAGATTTTTGAAAACAAGGGTGCTATTATGGGATGTTCTAATCCTCACCCACACGGACAGATTTGGGCTTCAGGATTAATTCCTTTGGAAACATCAAAAGAAACAGAAACTCAGAAAGAATATTTCGAGAAGCATGGAAGAACAATGCTATTGGATTATCTAAATGGCGAGTTGGAAAAGAAAGAAAGAATTTTAGCTGAAAATGATTCATTTGTTGCTTTGGTTCCTTTTTGGGCAGTTTGGCCTTTCGAAACAATGATTATTAGTAAAAGAGCAGTTTCTAACTTGTTGGAATTAACCGATGAGGAAAGAACTGACTTAGCAGATATTTACAAGAAATTGACAATAATGTATGATAATTTATTTGAAGTTTCTTTCGCATATTCAGCAGGATTGCACCAAGCTCCTACCGATGGAGAAGAGCATCCTGAGTGGCATTTACACATGCATTTCTATCCACCTTTACTACGCTCGGCTAGCGTTAAAAAATTTATGGTAGGATACGAAATGCTTGGTACGCCACAAAGAGATATTACTGCAGAAGGAGCTGCCAAAAGATTAAGAGAATTACCTGAAATACATTACAAGCAAAAATAATCATGAAGGGAAAGATATTAGTAACTGGCGGAACTGGGTACATTGGTTCTCATACAACAGTTGAGTTAATCAATAAAGGATACGAAGTTGTAATTATCGACAATTTATCTAACTCAGAAGTAAGAGTTCTTGATAGCATCGAAAAAATCACAGGAACACGTCCGAGGTTTTATGAGATGGATTTGCTTGATCAGGTAAAACTGGATGCATTTTTTGCTGAGAACAATGATTTAAAGGGAATTATTCATTTTGCTGCTGCAAAAGCAGTTGGTGAATCAGTAAACATTCCGTTACACTATTACCGCAATAATTTGGTTACCATGCTAAATTTATTGGAGGGAATGAAGAAATATGAAATTGAGAATTTTGTATTCTCATCGTCTTGTACGGTTTATGGGCAACCAGATGAGTTACCTGTAACGGAAAATGCTCCTGTAAAACCTGCTGAATCTCCTTACGGATATACCAAGCAGGTGAATGAAAATATCCTAAAAGATACAATTGCTTCGGGTGCAAAAATTAAAGGAATCGCACTACGTTACTTTAACCCAATCGGAGCGCATCATTCAGGTCTTATTGGAGAATTGCCAATTGGCGTTCCTGCCAATTTAATGCCATTTATAACGCAAACAGCTTATGGCTTGCGTGATCAGTTAAGTGTATTTGGCGACGACTACGATACGGCAGATGGATCTTGTATTCGCGATTACATTCATGTTGTTGATTTAGCTAAGGCTCATATCATTGCTATAGAGCGCATGATCGATGGTAGAAATGAATCTTCTTACGAGATGTTTAACATTGGAACAGGTAATGGATTTTCTGTTTTTGAAGTAATCAAGTCTTTCGAAAAAACATCAGGAGAGAAATTGAACTATGTTGTTGCTCCAAGAAGAGCAGGTGATATTGTTAAAATTTGGGCTGATACAACCATTGGGAATACCGTTTTGGGTTGGAAAGCTGAAAAAACACTGGATGAAATGACCAAATCTGCATGGGATTGGGAGAACAACTACAGAGCATCAATAAAGGAACAGGTACAATAATTTATTAAAATATATTAAGATGAAAATAAATGCAATAATTGAGAAACTTAATGGTGGCGATAATAAAGCGTTTAATGCTTTATATGGTAATGATGCTGCTGTACTAAAATTTCAATCTGACCGATATGCTAAGCAGTTGGCTGATTTTCAGACTGCTTTTGGTAGCGATGAGGCAAGTTTATTTAGTTCTCCAGGTCGTACAGAAGTTGGTGGTAATCATACTGATCATCAGTTGGGTAGAGTTTTGGCTGGAGCTGTAAATTTAGATAACATTGCTGTTGCTGCAGCTAATGGTACAAATGTAGTTCGTATTAATTCAGTCGGTTTCCCTCCGTTCGAAGTAGATTTATCGAATCTTGAAGTTACTGAATTTGAAGTAACGCCAACCAATTTAGTTCGTTCAATTGCTGCAGGTATTAAAGAATTAGGTCTTGAAGTTTCTGGTTTCGATGCAATTATTGATGGTGCTGTTCCAGAAGGATCAGGATTAAGTTCATCAGCTTCTTTCGAAGTTTTGATAGGTGCTATTTTTAGTCACTTATTTAACGATGGAAAATTAGATCCAGTTGACAATGCAAAAATTGGTCAAAAGGCTGAGCATGCTTGTAAAAAGTTTTGTGGATTAATGGATCAAACTGCTTGTGCTGTAGGTGGTTTCATTACGATCGATTTTGAAAATCCAGCTAACCCAATTGTAAAGGCTTTGGATTTCGATTTTGCTAAAACAGGGTACTCATTGGTAATTACCAACACAGGTGGTAGCCACGGTGGTTTAGATGCTGAATACAATTCTCTTCCTGGCGAAATGAAAGCAGTAGCCAAGGAACTTGGTCAAGAAGTTCTTCGACCACTTTCTATGAAAGATGTAGTAAAAGGTATTCCAACTATTCGCGAGAAAGTTGGCGATCGTGCTATTCTTCGTTCAATGCACTTCCAAGGTGATAATGCTCGTGTAGTAGATCAGGTTGCAGCCTTAGAGGCTAGTGAATTCCAGAAATTCTTAGGTATGGTAATCGAGTCAGGAAATAGCTCATACATGTACAATCAAAATATTTTTGTTGGCGGACAATCTCAACATCAAAGTGTTGCTCTTGCATTGGCTTTAAGTGAGCAAGTACTTAAAGGTAAAGGTGCATGGCGTGTTCATGGTGGAGGATTCGCTGGAACTATTCAAGCTTTTGTTCCTAATGATGTTCTAGAAGATTACATCTCAACACTAGAATCAGTATTTGGCGAAGGTAACTGCCATAAATTATTTATTAGAGCTGAGGGATCAGTAAAAGTAGAATTATAATAAAATGAATTAGGTAGTTGGGTAAATTAATTTATCCAACTGCTTTTGTATTATATCAAACACATTTATACAATCATCATGGGAAATTCAAAAACGAATTACGCGGTTCCTTTTGCAATTATGTCCTTTCTACTTTTCCTTTTAGGATTTGTAACATGGATTAATAATATTTTGGTTCCATTTATGAAAGCGCAGTTTTCAATTACCGAGAGTCAGGCTCAGTTGGTAAGTGCAGCTTTCTTTAGTGCATATATCATATCCATCCCGGTTGGTGGAGTCGTTAAAAAAATAGGATATAAAAAGAGTGTAATCATTGGTTCGGTGATAACAGGTATCGGTTGTGCTATTTTTATTCCAGCTTTATCAATAGGTTACAACATGGTATTGGCAGGTCTTTTTATCACAGCTATTGGTGTTGTAGTATTGCAAGTTGCTGCTAACCCTTATGTAATTGCATTAGGTACTCCTGAAACGTCAGCTTCTCGTTTAACTTTAGCAATGGCTATTAACTCGAGTGCTGCTGTATTGGCTCCAATCATTGGTGGATTTATTATCGAATCAAATGATGGTAATATTATCGTTCATGAAAATATGGCGAAAGTAATGTTCATTGCATTGGCTGCTATTTCTATTTTAACAGCAGTTATCTTAGTTTTTATGCACCTTCCTGCAATTGAAGGAGAAGAGGATAGTGCTTCTGATGAAAGTGCTGGTCGTAGTGCTTGGAGTTTCCCTCACTTAATTTTAGGTTTTCTTGCTATTGGTATGTACATGGGACTTGAGGTTGGAGTTGGTAACTACTTTCTAAACTATGTAGAGTACAATGTCGAAGGAAAAACAATGGCATATGCTACAATGATCTTAGGATTTTATCCTGCAGGTTTCTTTGTGGGTAGATTATTGGGAGCTGGCCTTTTAAAGAAATACGAAGCATCAAAAGTTTTATTGGTAAACTCGCTTATTTGTGTAGCTCTATTGGGTGCATTCTTTTTAACTAAAGGAACTTCATTCTCAATTTGGCCATTAATTGCTCAAGGTTTATTCTTATCTATCATGTGGTCGGTACTTTTCGATCTTTCCATGAAAGATATTCCTGCAGCAGCTGCAAAATTAGGTTCAGGTATAATCTGTACAGGAGTAGTATTCGTTGGTATTTGGATGTTTATCATGGGTAAAGTAGTAGATGCTACAGGTACTTTATTACCTGATGGATCTATCGATGCTGCATCTTGTAACTATAGTGCTGCTTATCTATTTTTCTTCTTCTTTTACACATATATTATTTTCTTTGCTTTAAAAGGTGCTAAAATAAGAAGAAAAATAGCTTAATTTTATTATCCAATATTCATTCAAAAAAGATTTTAAAATGCGTGCTTACACACTTAAAAATAAGAATATAGAAATCACCTTCATCGAAAGAGGAGGGCAGATTACCTCAATAAAAGTACCAGATGCAAAAGGTAACATTGATGATGTTGTAGTTGGTTACGACAGCATGGATGAAATTCTTGCTGGAGATGGATACTTTGGAGCATTATGCGGTCGTTATGCCAACAGAATTGTTGGTGGTAAATTTGAAATTGAAGGAGAAAAATTTCAATTGGACTGTAACAATGAAACAAACCATTTACATGGTGGTGTTAATGGATTCAATTCTAAAAATTGGACAGTTACACCAGTTACACTTGATAAATTTGTACAAGCTTACAAATTAAGCTTAACAAGTGAAGATGGTGAGGAAAAGTATCCTGGAAAATTAGAAATATCTGTTATTTATGGAGTAACTGAAGACAATCAATTTGTTATTGAGTACGAAGCAGAAACATCTAAGCCTACAATAATTAATTTAACCAGTCATGCTTACTTTAATTTACATGGTGCAGGAAAAGCTTCAGCAGAGAATCATACACTTCAGTTAAATGCTTCTAATTACACACCAATTTCGGCTGAATTGGGAACTGTATCTGGTGAGATTACTCCGGTAGTAGGTACGCCATTCGATTTTACAAGTGCAAAAACGGTTAAATCTGCTTGCGATACAGATCATGAACAAATCAATATGATTAGCGGAATCGATCACAATTTTGTTCTAAATGATTGCGATGGTTCAACAAAATTAGTGGGTACGCTTTGCGATCCTGAATCAGGACGTAAAATGGAAGTTTATACCGATCAGCCAGGTATTCAAATTTACACGGGTGCTCATTTTGATGGTTCAGAAACTGGAAAAAATGGTGCTCCGATCGAAGCGTGTGCTGGAATCGCAATGGAGACTCAGATTTTCCCTGATTCACCAAATCATGATCATTACCCTAATGCTGAATTAAAGCCAGGGGAGAAATACAAGCACGTTTGTATTTATAAATTTTGCTAATATAGGTTTCCTTAATAAGAAACTTGTTGAAAATACAATGTTAGATTCCTTTTGGTAGGGGAATTTCAAAACATCAAATAGAGTTGGTTTACATTCATTAAACTCTATTTGGTGTTTTCTTTTTTTTGTGTGCCATAGAACATGGCATTTTTTTTAATGTTTTTTGTTTAACGTAGGCTTTAGTAAGACCTGGAAGTTGAGAACTTGTTCGAAAATCACCTGGTCGCACTTAAGACTGAGGAAAATAAGAAAATTATTAAAAAATTAGCCTTGAATTTCTTTGCTTCGTTTCTTGTTTCAAGACAAGAAATGATGTCGGGTTTGGGCGGAAAGCCCAATTGTAAAAATTAATTAGGACAAGATTGATCTGATATCTATTCGTTTACGAGTAAGTTACAACCTCTAATGTCCGAATTATCAAAACGCCCAAGTATTTCAAAACTACCATCGGGGTGGATTTTTCCTAAATCCTGCGTTTCGATAAAAGAACAAGAATGAACATTGGCCAAATCGATAACATTTACACCGCCACTTCGGCCTTGCTTTTCGTAAGTAAATGGATCGTAAGTATCACGAATCAGAATCTTCATCCACGAAGGTGTAAAAAATAAACTATCGCCTTTCGAATAAGCTTGAGATAGCAATTCTGTCATTCCATATTCCGAATGAATTTTTTGAACGCCCAATTTCTTGGTTAGAAAAGCATGCAGTTCTTCACGTGTAATCTCTTTTCTTCGGCCTTTCATGCCGCCAGTTTCCATAACAATCACACCATCTAAATCCAATTGGAATTTTTCAGCCAAATCGAGTAAGGCAAAACTAACACCAAGTAGAAGTATCTTTTGACTCTGTTTTTTCAAATCAGCAATCGTAGCAATCAATTCTTCATGATTGTGCAGGTAAAAACCGCTTTTTTTATGCTCGCTATCCTTTATAAGCTTCTCCATCATGTAAATTAGAGAAGAGCCTTCTCTTTCGAGATAAGAGGGTAACAAAGCCAATATGCAGTAATCGCTTACCGCACCATAATATTGCTCGAAGCCTTTTGTGAAACTGGCCTCGTAAAGCTTTAAATCGGGAACAAAATGGCGGCTTGTTAAATTGCCAGTTGTTCCGCTACTGGTAAATGTTGCTTGAGCTTCTTTATCTGTTGAAACAACCTTTCTACTTTTAAAGAATTCAATAGGAAGAAAAGGAATTTGTTCTACTGATGTGATATCTGAGGCCTCTATTTTCAGATGCTGAAGATATTCTTTGTAAACAGGATTGTTCTCTGTTTGATACAAAAATACACGAAGTGCAATTTGTTCAAATTCTTCTTCACTTGAAATGTTGAATATTTCCTCTTTCCAATTCATTTAACAGATAGCTTAACGTAGTAAATTTGCTGCAAAGTTAATTGAAAAAAATGAAATGATAAGGACAAAAAAATCCCGCTTGCTAATGTGGCAAACGGGATTGTATAATCTAATTTATTCGTGGTATAATTTGGGATTTGGTTTCGGATAAATGGTCATTGTTATTTCACTGCTTTCAACAAAACAGCCATTGCTATCTGTTATGCGAGTTTTTACTTTGTCGCCATCAGCCAATGTATTGGTAGTAAAAGTGTTTCCGGAAACACCAACAGTTTCTTCTGTTCCATTTACGTAAAATTTATACGAATAGGCTGGGTTTCCACCTGATCCAGAAGCGGTAAATACCGAATTTTCACCGTCACAAGTTGAATTTCCAGAAGGGCCACTGATACTAGCTCCAAGGTTTGTACTTACGCTTATTTGTACAATTTGTGAATTTGGATTTCCATTAACATCGGTAGCCGTCCATGTGACATCTGTATTTCCCAATGGAAAAGATTTTCCGTTTAAACTAGTTCCGCCGCCATCATAGTTATGTGTTAAAGTTTGAATTGCACAATTGTCGGTTGCTCCAGCATCGAAACCTGTTCCACTAACCAAATAAGTACAACCGGTATTGTTAGGGCTTAAAGATTGATTGGATACATTGCTTAAAATAGGAGCAACATCATCTAGAACAGTTACTGTAAAACTCGACTGAATTGGACCATTGCCAGAAGCATCAGTATATTCATAAGTTACAGTAGTAAGGCCAATTGGGAATGTTGAGCCACTAGATAATCCACTTGTTAATGATCCTGTTTGATTGCCATCGCAATTATCTGTAAATACAGGTCCTGAATAATTAACTAAAGCTCCACATATTCCTGATCCCGCAGAAACGGAAATATTTGCTTGTGCTGTTTTAACAGTTGGGGCACTATTATCTGCAACAGTAATATCTGTTGAACAGGTCGTACTTGATAAATCTTCATCAGTTACAGTTAAAGTTACATTTACAGTTCCTTTATCAGAGCAATCGAAAGTATTTGGAGAAACGGATAATGTTACCGTACCGCCATCGCTATCATCATTAGAGCCATTGTCAATTTCTGTAGGATCAAGTGTGTAATTACCTGTTCCATCTAAATAAACAGTTACTCCGCTTTTACATATGGCAACCGGAGGATCGTTATCTACAGTAATATTAATGGATACGGTAGCTATATTTGATTCTAAACCGGAAATATCTTTAATGGTATAAGTAAAGCTATCGGCTCCCGTGTAATTGTTATTTGGTGTATACGTAACTTCTCCAGTAACGAAATTTTGACTTAATGTACCATTTGAAGGGCCTGTCTTAATCAATACACTTGCTTTGTCAATAGTTTGATTTCCATCTACATCTGAGTCGTTTGCTAATACATCAATTGTAACGGCAGTATCCTCATTGGTAGATGTGTTGTCGTTTACAGCAACTGGCGCACCATCATTAATGAAGGTAACGTTAATAGTAACATTTGCAGTTACTGCATCACCATTGCCATCTGTAATTTGGTAGGAGAAGTTGTCTGTTCCAAAATATTCCGAGTTTGGCATGTAGGTAAATGTTCCATCCGCATTAAGCGTAAGCGTTCCATTACTAACATCACTCACCAGGCTTACTGTAATTGGTAAATCAACTAAATCTTGATCGTTGCTAGTTACATCATCGTTAAGTTGAGTATCCTCTGGGATGGTATACGTATCGGCATTTGCAATAGGTAAATCATTTACAGGATCAACAGTAATATTTACGGTCGCAATTGACTGATCTCCATCAACATCTTCAATAGTATATTGAAATGAATCAGTTCCCGTATAGTCTGCATTAGGGGTGTAAGTAAAACTTCCGTCAGCATTAACTACCAATACTCCATTGGTTGGATTTGTATTGGATACAACTGTTACAGGTGCATCACTAAGACCTAAATCATTAGTCATTACATTATCAGTAAGAACAGCATCTTCATCTACCGAGTAGGTGTCATTTTTGGCAATTGGTGTGTCGTCATCGTCGATAATGGTTCCCGTTGCTATATTTAATCCGCTAGCTATATCTACCTTAAAAGGTGGATTCCCAATTTCTACAGTAAAGGTTTCATCTCCTTCTTCATCTGTATCCTGCACAGTTACGATAGACAGAGTCATACTTGACTGGTTTGCAGGAAGTGTAATCGATGTCCACCCAGTACCGTTAAAATCTACTGGAGAATTTGCCGTTCCATTTATTGTTCTGTAATCAAAAGTAATGGCAGAACTTTTAATAGGGCTTACTGAAATGGTAAAGCTGATTGTATTTCCTTCCGTAGCAGAAGCTCCTGCAATAGAAAGTGTTGGATTGCCTTCATTATCTAAAATCGTTCCTGTAGCAGATGTATTGCCAAGAGTAGCATTTGTAACAGCAGAGAAATTGACAATAAAATTTTCGGCTTGTTCATTGGCATTATCATCCTTTGTTGTAAATGCAGGAAAATCAAATGTTGTTTGACCTGCGGGAATGGTTATTGTTCCCGAAGAGAAAGTAGAATAATTTATAAAATCTTGTTGTTTTGCATTTCCAGCCCCATTACTTAAGACGATAGCGTAATTGAAAGTGATTGCTACGTCGGCAGCATGACTTAAATTCGCCTGGAACACAATACTTGTACCTTCTGTTTCACTATCATCAGCAATGTTTATTACAGGCGGTGTTTCGTTATCTATAATTGAAATGTTGGCATTAATATTTCCTGCTGTTGTATTAACCAAACTGCTTAACTGAACTGTGAAAAATTCATTAGTTCCAGGTTCATAAATATTATCATCAATAATATTGAAAGAGATATTTTTACTCGTTTCACCTGCAGCAAAACTTAAGCTACCAGAATATGCTGAAGCTGTATAGTCATTTGGTTGAATTGCGGTATTATCTACTATATTGTAGTTGGTTGTAATTGTTTTACCACTAGCTGTATTTAGATTCACTTGCATTGTAATAGTTCCAGCATCTTCGTTTACTGTTTGATCAGAAACAGAAATTGTAGGCATTGGATCGTTATCATCCTTTATGGTTGCTGTACCTACCGTAATACTTTCTATGGCTTCAATAACATTGGAAATGGTGAAAGTAAAGTTTTCATCATCTTCATTAAGGATATCATTTGTAATTGGTACAAGTATATCAACATAAGCAGAACCAGATGGAATCGTTGCACTACCGGTTTTAGGAGTGAAATCTTGCCCACTAGCAGCTGTTCCAGCTACTGTTTGATAGCTAAAAGTAACATCTACATTATCTGATATTGGCCAAATATGGGATAATTCAACTCGAAATACAGCATTTAAATCAGTACCTTCAGTAACCGTTATATCGGAAGGATTTACAGATAAACATGGTAAGATTCGAATTTCATTGGAAGGAAAAGATTCGGTATTTGACCCTCCGCAAGGAGATAGTCCTGTTACTTTATATCTTCCAGGTTCAGATGGTTCGTAGTTTTCATCATCGCCGGCAGATACAAGAACTCCATCCTTATACCAGTTGTAAGATGTAAAACCTGTTGCTGTTAATTGAACGTTATCACCACATAAACCTTGTGATTCAATTTCGGGATTCTGATCTATTTGTGGAACATCTCCAAAACCAGAAAAGTAACCACCACCACCAACATTACCACTTTGAACAGCAAGCATAGCATTCAATGCACCCGTTGATGTGATTTTGTAGATTCTGTTTGATCCTGATCCATATGCATTTTTTTTAAGTTCTGAATCTGGAATGTTGTAAGATTCCCAATAAGCATTATTCGCTACTGGTTTTTTATAAGTAGATGCATTTTGAAGGTTTACACCATTTAATTTAATTTGCGAACCACTTTGGGTAACTAGTTTAAGAATAGGACTAACAGTTAAACTAGATAATTTATTTGCAAAGGCAATTGTCACTTCCTTGTCCGCAGTACATTTTAAAGGCGGAATAAAACACAAGCCTGCAGTTTGTTGTTTATTTGCACCTGATAAGGTTTGGTATACAAAAACCTTCTTATCGGATTTAATATACATATTCTTATCTCGGGATTTAATAAATTCATTCCAGTTGGTTAAATAATAGTCTCCTGGATTACTTATTGTCGCTGTTTTAGTAACAAGATTATTACTACTATTATAATAATAATAACTTATAGATGTATTCGCTTCGGTCGCAACGATTAAAGCTCTTTCGTTACGAGCTGGACCATTACTTGTTCCTTCTCCCTTTATCAAAATATATTCATCACCAACGACATCAGTAGGTACTAGTTGATCAAATCCAACATCACGACCATTGGCTCCTGTGTATCCTGATGCACACATTGACCCGGAACTAACTGATATAGGTTTATTGGAAGTAATGTGTGTTCCATTTACAACATTTAAATCTCCATTATTTCCTAGTTGTACTTGCATTTGGTCATAACTTATACCAATTACAATTGATTGTCCTTTGTTTAAACTTATTGTGAAAGTGTTAGAGGGTTTCCCTGCAAATTTAATTCGAGGATTACTAAAAGTAATATTGGTATTGTTTTCAGTTGCAATAGCAGAAATAAAATGCCCATTATGACTATCATAACCACTTCTTTCTGAATACATGTGTCCACTATAAAAATCAGTACCTAAACCAGTAGTTCCTTTTGAAGTTAATAAGTCTCCTTGAGCAGTTGATTTATTTTGAATACTAACAAAGAATTTCTTTGATCCTGATACAATTAAACCTTCTGTATCCAATACTTTATTTAAATCACCAGTGCCTATTATTCCTTGGGAATTTAAAACAGTTCCTGGCCAATTTAAATTTACCTTTTGTGGTGATGAGCTTGATAAATTAACTGTTCTTACAAAAGTGCCATCATTGTTGGTAATGGTAACAGTAAAAGCGGTTGTTTCTGTTGTGGTTAATACCATTTGATGATCATCTACATTACTTGAAGAATTTGTAAATGAGCACATCGGGGGGATATAGTGCAAACTATCAATTTGCGCATAAGTAACCTCTATTTTCAACATAAGAATAGAGAATATGGCAACAAATACAAGTAGAAATTTTTTCATAAATAAGTAGTTGTAGTTACATGCAAAAGTTATGTTACGAAAATATAGTGAAAATGTTTAAGATTTATTGATCAAAAGAGAATAAAAAAACGCAGCCCAAATTCGGACTGCGTTGTATTTTCCCCAAAGGGAAGTATTTTGGAATTTAATTATCCTCTAATAGCTGTTACACCAGGAAGCTCTTTTCCTTCGATGTATTCTAATAAAGCACCACCACCAGTAGAAACATAGCTTACTTTGTCAGCAAGACCATATTTGTTGATTGCAGCAACAGAATCACCACCACCAATTAATGAGAAAGCACCTTTTTCAGTAGCTGTTACAATCGCATCAGCAATTGCTTTGGTTCCTTTAGCAAAAGTATCCATTTCGAATACGCCTACAGGACCGTTCCAAAGAATTGTTTGAGATTCTTCGATTACTTTTTTGAAGCTTTCAATCGTTGCATCAGCAACATCTAATCCCATCCATCCTTCAGGAATAGCATTTACATCGCAAGTTTTTGTATTTGCATCGTTAGAAAAATCATCAGCAATTAAAGCATCAGATGCAAGGTGTAATTTTACATTGTTTTCTTCAGCTTTCTTAAGAATTTCTCTAGCTGTTTCTAATTTATCATCTTCAACCAATGAGTTTCCGATAGTTCCACCCATAGCTTTTACAAAAGTATAAGTCATACCACCACCAATAATCAAATGATCAACTTGTGACATTAAAGTTTGGATGATTTCAATTTTAGAAGAAACTTTAGCTCCACCCATAATTGCAGTTAATGGACGCTTAGTATCTTTCAATACTTTATCAACACTTGATAATTCACCTTCCATTACGTAGCCAAACATTTTAGCTTCTGGGAAAAACTTAGCAATAACAGCAGTAGATGCGTGAGCACGGTGAGCTGTACCAAATGCGTCGTTGATCCAAAGATCAGCTAAGTCAGCTAATTTCTTAGCAAAACCTTCATCTCCTTTTTTCTCTTCATCGTAATAACGAAGGTTTTCAAGTAGAAGAACTTCACCTGGCTTAAGTGCTGCAGCCATTTCAGTAGCGCTTGCACCAATACAATCATCAGCAAATTTTACTTCAACACCAATTGATTTGGTAAGGTGAGCAACAATATGCTTCAATGAAAACTTCTCATCTTTTCCTTTTGGACGACCAAGGTGAGACATCAAAATAGCAGAACCGTTACCATCTAATACTTTTTTGATAGTTGGTAAAGCTGCACGAATTCTTGTGTCGTCAGTAATTTCGAATTGATCGTTTAAAGGCACATTGAAATCTACTCTGATTATTGCCTTTTTACCTGAAAAATTGTAAGTGTCAATACTTTGCATGATATAATTGTCTTTAGTTTTTTTTCGTGTAAGCAAAGGTAGCTTTTTCTACAAATGACTGCAAAAAAGAAATCGCGAATTGGTCTATCCTTAATTAAGACAGTACTTTAGATCGTGTTGGGAGTAGGTTTTGAAACGATTGCATAAAATTTCAATATTGAATAATTGGTGGTAAAACGTCATTTTTATTACAACTTACGACCAAGATGCTTACTTTTTGCAAAGCACTAGGATATTTTTTTAACTTTGGATACCCTAATGTATTATTCTAGCTAATTTTGCAAATTGAAGGCTGAGAATAAAATAGCAAGACCTTTAGGTCTGCATTAGATTGGCTATAACAGAATCGAAAGTAAATTCATGCAATTTAAAGATATAATTGGGCTTGAATCTGTAAAGAATCAGTTCATACAAACCGTTAAAGAGAACCGAGTTAGTCATGCTCAATTGTTAGTTGGCCCAAAAGGAGTTGGGAAATTACCTCTTGCTATTGCCTTTGCTCAATATGTGTCTTGTCTCGATCAAAAAGAGAATGATTCGTGTGGTGTTTGCTCTTCTTGTAAAAAATATCAAAAGCTAATTCATCCCGATCTGCATTTTGTTTATCCTGTTGTAAAGGGAAAAGGATTTACCAATCCGGTTAGTGATAATTTCATTAATAGCTGGAGAACACAGATTGAGAGCGATCAGTATTTTGATTTGGGAGATTGGTACAAAACAATTGGTGTAGATAATGCTCAAGGCTTAATTTATTCTTCGGAAAGTAATGAGATCATTCGAAAGCTCAATTTGAAAACCTACGAGTCGGATTATAAGATCATGGTTATTTGGTTGCCAGAAAAAATGCATCGTTCTTGTGCCAATAAATTGCTGAAAATGATTGAAGAACCACCTAAAAAGACCTTGTTTTTTATGGTGGCCGAAGAGCCAGAAAAAATTCTTCAAACCATTCTTTCGCGTACGCAAATAGTGAATGTTCCTAAAATCGATTCAACCGATTTGTCAAATGCATTGAATTCAGAATTCAATTTATCTGGAACTGAGTTAACAAATGTTGTGCGTTTGGCGGGTGGAAGTTATCGTAAGGCAAGAATCTTAATCCAGAATTCTGACGAAAATGCTTTTAACTTTGAAAATTTCGTGACCATTATGCGCTTAAGTTATGCACGTAATGTGGAGGGATTAATGGACTGGTCGGAGCAAATTGCAGGCATCGGTCGAGAGCGTCAAAAGAGTTTCTTAAATTACAGTGTTCGAATGGTAAGAGAAAATTTTATTCTCAATTTAAAAAAGCCTGAAATGGTATTTTTGAATGGAGAAGAAATGAATTTTTCTCAGCGCTTTTCACCATTTATTAATGAGGAAAATGTGTGGATTTTAGCGGATGAGTTATCGAGAGCACATGCAGACATTGAAAGAAATGGGAATTCTAAAATCGTATTTTTAGATTTAAGCCTCAAATTGGTTAAATTATTACGACCATAAGAGGCTATTAATTCATTGAATTACTACCTTTAAAGGTTTATAAATTAAATTCATTATTTTTGCGGTCGATTATCGACTAATAATCAATATACATATGATAGAAAATAAGGAACCAAAAGGAAAGTGCGGAGGATGCGCATCCAATAAAAAGGATGATCGACTTCTGGACGGAAAACTAGATGTTTATGATTGGTTGAGTGATGTTCCTGAGAGTGTATTATGTCCAGATATAGTTGAAGTAAAATTTAAAAATACCCGTAAGGGATTCTTCTCAAATTCAAATCAATTAAGATTACAAAGAGGTGATGTGGTTGCTTTAGAAGCGTCACCAGGACACGATATAGGAATAGTTTCATTGACTGGAGATTTGGTTGTGGAACAAATGCGAAAGCAAAAACTGAACGCCAAAACTTACGAAGCGAAAAAAATATATCGTAAGGCCAAGCCTGTAGATATTGAAAAATGGCACGATGCAATTGCATTGGAACACAAAACAATGATTAAAGCACGCCAAATTTCTGCTGAGTTAAAGCTCAATATGAAGATTGGTGATGTTGAATATCAGGGTGATAAGACAAAGGCAATTTTTTATTATATCGCTGATGATCGTGTTGATTTCCGTACTTTGATTAAAGTACTTGCGGAAACTTTCAAGATTCGTATTGAAATGCGTCAAATTGGGGCAAGACAAGAAGCAGGAAGAATTGGTGGAATTGGACCTTGTGGCAGAGAACTTTGTTGTTCAACTTGGATTACCAATTTTGTTTCAGTTACTACGAATGCAGCTCGTTATCAGGAGATTTCGCTAAACCCTCAGAAATTAGCAGGGCAATGTGGGAAACTAAAATGTTGTCTGAATTTTGAATTGGATTGTTATATCGATGCTCAAAAGGATTTTCCGAATACGAATATTCAATTGGAAACACAGGATGGTACAGCTTATCATCAAAAGACCGATATTTTCAAGAGAGTAATGTGGTATTCGTACGACAAGTACAATTCGATCAATATGGTACAGCTTTCTGTTGATACGGTTTTAGATGTGATCAGCAAGAATAAAAAGGGCATTAAGGTTGAAAAATTAATGAGTGAGGCCGTTGCTGAAGCAAAGAAATCTTTAGATTATGAAAATGTGGTAGGACAAGATAGTCTGAACCGTTTCGATTCAAAAGAGAAGCCAGTAAAGAAACGTCCAAAAAGAAAATTCCGTCGTAAACCAAGAAAACCGAATAAACCTTCAGAATCATGAAGCTAGTAAGAATTCTTTGTGTCGCAATACTTGGAGTTTTAGCACTCTCTTGTGATTCGAACAGGGTATACGAAAAATATGAAGACATTCCTGACTTCGAATGGAGTCAGGATCATGTTCTTCGTTTCGAAGTAGACATTACCGATACCATTCAAGCGCATGATTTGTATGTGAACGTGCGCAATTCAGGCGGATATCAGTACAGCAATTTATGGTTGTTTGTACGATCTATTTCTCCTGATAATCAGATCTCTGATCGGAAACTAGAGCTAAAGCTGGCTGATAAAACAGGTCAATGGTTTGGTAGTGGTTTTGGAGATCTTTTTGACTTACAAGTTCCTTATCAGCAAAAGTATGTATTCCCAAAATCGGGGAAGTATGTTTTTGAAATTGTACAAGGAATGTACGATGAGAAATTGAAGGGAATTGCTAATGTTGGAATTCGAATAGAAAAGCAAAATCAATAAAATAATAAATAAAAGTGGGCAAAAATAAATTACAGCGCTTTGCTGAAATGGAGACCTTTAAAAATGTTTTTCAACCTACCCACAACGACGTTTGGGAGAATGACTATCGATTTAAAGGGAATTGGAAGAAGGATGTCTTTAAAAATGATAATCCTATCGTTCTTGAAGTTGGATGTGGTAAGGGTGAGTACTCAGTAGGTTTAGCGAAGCAGTTTCCAAATAAAAACTTTATTGGAATTGACATTAAAGGAGCTCGTATTTGGTGTGGAGCAAAAGAAGCATTAGAAGAGAAACTTGATAATGTTGCTTTTATTAGAACAAAGGCTGAATTGCTTGAATCGATATTCGCTAAAGGAGAAATTGATGAGATTTGGATTACTTTTCCAGATCCTCAAATGAAAAAAGTGAAGAAAAGATTGACCGGAACTCGCTTTCTGAAGTTGTATAGCAATCTATTATCTCAAAATGGAATTGTTCATTTAAAATCGGACAGTAACTTTTTATACGAGTACACTAAGTACGTAATTGAAGAGAACAAACTAAAGGTTTTAGTTGATACAAATGACCTTTACAAATCAGGAATGGCCGATGAAATTCTTTCCATTAGAACTTACTACGAGCAGCAATTCTTAGATAGAGGTATACCTATCAAGTACCATAAATTTATGTTGGAAGGAAAATCGGATTTTATTGAACCTGATGTGGAAATTGAATTGGATTCATACCGCAGTTTTGGTAGAAATAAAAAGACTAACTAATGTCTGATTTATATGCTCGAATTTATGATGTGGTTCGCTTAATTCCTTCGGGAAGAGCAACAAGTTACGGCGCAATTGCAAAATTTGTAGGATCTCCAAGAGGTTCAAGAATGGTAGGTTGGGCAATGAATCAATCTCATTCTAGCAAGGATTATACTCCAGCACACAGGGTCGTTAACCGAATGGGTATGCTAACAGGGAAGCATCATTTCCCAGGCGAAAATTTAATGCAGGAACTTCTAGAAAGTGAAGGTATTGTGGTGATTGATGACCAAATACAAGATTTCGATCAAGTCTTTTGGGATCCGTTTAAAGAACTCGATGAGAATTCTATTTAAATTGAATCTAAATACCTACCTTTGCAGGTATTCTAAAAATAATTTAAGATTAAATTCAAAATATTATGAGTTATACTCAAAAACAAGTTACAGATGCTTTACGCTTGGTTCAGTTTCCTGGATCAGATAAAGATATCATGTCCTTGGATATGGTTCGTAACATCAAAATTGAAGGTAAGAAAATTGGTTTCGATTTGGTTTTTCAGAAATCAGATGATCCAAATATTATCACTTTGAAAAAAGCTTGTGTATCGACAATTTTAAAGTTTGTTGATAAGGATGCTGAAATTAAAGGAAATATTAAAGTAAAAGCTGTTCACGTTATTGACGAACCTAAGGTTCTTCCTAAAGTGAAAAATATTATTGCCATTGCATCGGGAAAAGGTGGTGTTGGAAAATCAACTGTTTCTTCAAATCTTGCTGTAGCTTTGGCTAAGGCAGGAGCTAAAGTTGGATTGATTGACGCGGATATTTACGGACCATCGGTACCTAAAATGTTTGGTTCTGAATCTGCTCGACCAAACTTGATTAAGATTGGTGATAAGGACATGATTGAGCCACACGAAAAGTTTGGCGTGAAAATGTTATCAATTGGTTTCTTCGTTGATCCAGCTCAGGCAACAGTTTGGCGCGGACCAATGGCATCGAATGCTCTAAAGCAAATGATTGAAGAAGGAAACTGGGGAGAATTGGATTTTGTATTGATCGATTTACCACCAGGGACAAGTGATATTCACCTTACTTTGGTTCAAACAGTACCCGTTACTGGAGCAATTGTGGTAAGTACACCTCAAGATGTAGCATTAGCTGATGCGATAAAAGGAATTAACATGTTCGAAGGAGCTGGTGTTAATGTTCCTGTTATTGGGTTAGTTGAGAATATGGCTTGGTTTACACCAGCCGAATTACCAGAAAATAAGTACTATATTTTTGGTAAAGATGGATGCAAGAAATTAGCTGAAGAAAAAGGACTTGATCTTTTAGGACAAATTCCAATTGTTCAAAGCATTAGAGAAGGTGGAGATAATGGAACGCCGGCAGCTGTTAATGAAAATTCGGCAACAGGTATGGCTTTCGCCGATTTGGCATCAAAATTAATGTCTGCAGTAGACAAAAGAAATACGGATAAGGATCCAACTAAGACTGTAAAAATCACTCGATAGAGTTTAAATATTATGATTTAAAAAGGAGCATTTTGTGCTCCTTTTTTATTTTTGGTTAAATAAGCTTATATTCAGAAAGTTTTAATAATTTTCATACATGTAATTGAGTATCATATGGAATCGTTATAACTTATTGCAGTTGAGGTGTTTTGTTGTTTTTGTACTTGTGTGAAATCAATTTTAATTAACCTTTGTATACTAAAATATCGGTTTTAACTGTTAATCTAACAAAAGGATAAGTCTTGGCTAGGAAAAATTTTCGAAAAGGATATATAGGAATTTGTTGTTTGCTATTTGTGTTTGCCTGTTCAAATCAGAAAAATACATTTGTTAGTAGACAGTACCATTCATTGACAACGCACTACAATGTTTATTTTAATGGGAAAGAAAGTCTAAAAGAAGGAGAGCGGAAGATAGAGGAAGGAATTCAAGAGAATTATTCTTTACTATTGCCAGTTTTCGAATATCAGGATCCAACTGCACGTACCTTGTCTTTTTCGAGTATGGATAGGGTATTAGAGAAAGCCACCAAGGCGATTAAAATACATTCTATAACGCGTAAACCAAAGCGAAAAAAAGGGAATCAATCTGATAAATACAAAGAGTTTAGAAAGAAAAAAGAGTATAACGATTGGATCGATGACTGCTATCTTTTAATTGGAAAAGCAAAGTTTTACAAAGGAGAACATCATGTATCCGAGAAGGCATTTGAATTTATATTAAAAGAATACCCAGAATCGGAATTAGTTCCTGAAGCAAAACTAGGATTGGCTAGAAGCTTAATTGATAGAGGAGAATTTATTTCTGGTACTGAAATTTTAGACCGATTAATCGAAGAACCTAAACTACCAAAAGAGTTTATACTTGAAATTTCTAGTTTGAGGGCGAACTTAGCAATCCAACAAAAGGAGTATGAAAGTGGTATTGATGAATTGGAACGATCTATTGAACTTCTTGATTCGAAGAGAAAAAAAGGACGTTTTTACTATTTGATTGCGCAACTTTATCAGAAGCTAGATAACCCAAATTCCGCTTCGCGAACTTTACAGAAATTGATTGATTTAAATGCTTCTTACGAAATGACATTTAATGCTAAAATTAGTAGAGCATTATCGTACACGGGGGAAGAAAATGGCGAAGAGATTCGCAAAACGTTGCGTAAGATGCTTCGTGATGATAAAAATACAGAGTATCAAGATCAGATCTATTATGCTCTTGCAGAGATGGATGTGAAAGATGATGATATGGAATCGGCCGTTCCGAATTATTGGGAATCTACAAAGCGTGCAGTTTTTAATGAAAATCAAAAAGCGATTTCTTTTTTAAAGTTGGGAGATTATTATTTCGAAGATCTAAACTATCCTAAGTCACAAATGTGTTACGATAGCTCGATGACCTATCTTGGTAGTGACTACCCAAATTACAAAGTGATTTCGAAGCGAATTGGAAACCTAACCGAATTGGTAAACAATCTTAACATGGTAACAAGAGAAGATAGTTTGCAGAGGGTGGCTACTTTGAGTTCCAACGAACGAGATAAATTAATTCAAGGGATAATTCAAAAAATTACCGATAAGGAAAGAGAAGCCAAATTGAAGGAGGCAGAAGCAATTTCGGATAGAGCATTCTTTAGCCAGAATAACATGTTGGGTAATTCTAACAGACAGCAAAGCACACAAGGGAATTGGTATTTCTATAATCCAACGAATATTGGCCTTGGGAAATCAGACTTTCAGCGTAAATGGGGTCGTAGAAAATTAGAGGATAATTGGAGAAGAAAGAATAAAGCAGCCTTTAGTTTAGAGGATGCGGAAATGGCTTTAGAGGAAGCTCCAAAGGGTGAAACAGGTACCGATATCATAAAAAAAGATCCTAAATCGAAGGATTATTATTTGGTTGATTTGCCAATGACCAAAGCTGGAATGGAGAAATCTGACGAGAGAATAATGAGGGGATTGTATCAGGCTGCTTTGGTTTACGAAGAAAAATTAAACAATAAAGAGAAGGCCTTGGAGACAATGGCTGACTTGATTGAAAGATATCCGAATAATCCATATCTGCTTTCGGCTTATTACCATTCTTATTCTTTAAACAAGGAGTTGGGGAATACAGCTGCTGCTAATTATTTTAAGAATAAAATACTAAACGAATTTAAAGGTAGCGATTACGCGAAAGCGCTTAATGATCCAAACTATTTTGCAAAAGTTCAGGCAGAAGATCAAAAAGCTAACATATTGTACGAGAGAGCATATGAAGATTTTCAGAATTTCTACTACCTAAGAGTAATTAAGACTTGTAACGAAGGATTGTTGCGTTATCCGGAAAGTGAATTGCGCCCTCGATTCTTGTTTTTACGTGCTTTGTGTATTGGTAGAACGAAAGAGGTTTCTCAGTTTAAGCAGAGCTTAGATCAGTTAATTGCAGCAAAACCAACACCTGAAATTGCGAAAACAGCAAAGGCTATTTTAAAAGGTTTGGAAGATGGAGCTGTTCCAATGCAATACACTGTTATTGATATGGAGCAAGCAAGGCAAAATCGTTTGCTAAGAAATTGGCGAATGGAAGGCGAACAGGCTGTTGTTGCAGTTAAAAAAGAAAAGAAAGAAAGCTCTGTTAAACCAATATATAAGTTTGATGCCAAAGAAGAACATTTCTTTGTATTGCTGTTTGACAGGAAAGATGCAGATCCTAATCGTACCTTGTTTAATGTTTCGAAGTACAATTCGGAAAGCTACAATAGTCGTGTATTTAAGGTTGATAGACTATCCTTAAATAAGCAAAAGATCATGATTATGGTGAAAGGCTTAAAAGATAAGGAAGATGCTTTGAACTATTTTAATGGAATTATTACCAGCGATAAAGCTTTTAGTGGTCTTGAAAATGCAGATTATCGAAATTTCGTTATTTCGAATTCAAATTTTAATATTTTCAAGAAAAATGAAGACATTGAATCTTACCTTGATTTTTATACACAAAGCTATTTTAACATAACAAGAAAAGATAGCAAGACCACTGTAAGAAAAAAGGGAAAATTGGTTTCTGTAAATACCAATTTGGACTCAACAACCTTTATATATAAGCCTTCGGAAAACCATAAGTTTATTCTTTTGGTACCATCTAAAAAAGTGAACATTGGTAAATTAAGAGCAGATATCTTTAATCATGACAAGGATTTTAAAGTAATTAAAGATCAGTACGATATCGATTTGAATATGATCATTGTAAACAATGTTGGGTCGAAGGTTGATGCGATGAATTACTTTAAGAAGCTAACCGAAGATGATAATGTATATACTCAACTAGCAAATGTTGAATATCGAAACTTTATCATTAGCGAAGATAATTTTAAGAAGTTTTACATCAGCAAAACCTTATTCCCTTATCTCGACTTTTTTAAGGAGAACTATTTGCAAGATCTTATTACTAAAACGCCTAAGCCAAAACAGGAATTGGTTCAGGAAGGATTGTATACCTATAATGCGGAAACACCACATTATTTTGCTTTGGTTTATGCCACCGATAATGTGAATAAAAAGCAATTGCTGAATGGGATTAAGAAATACAATACTCGTAGCTTAAAGGTTGAGGTGAGAGCTTTGGACGACAAACGTGAAATACTATTGGTTACCAACATGCGAAATAAAAAGCAAGCAATGATGTATTTCAGAGCCATTGTTACCAATCGTGCGTTGTTCGAGCCAATTGAAAAGGTTGGTTATCGAAATTTTGTTATTTCTGCTGACAATCTGGAAACCTTCATGAAAAATCCTGATCCGGCTGTTTATCTTCAGTTTTTCAAGAAGTGGTATTTAAATTAGATTCTGTTTCCTGCAAAATAAAAGGTTCTACTTAGCGTTACATCTATTACAAGTTAGGCTGTTTATTCGTTGAACTATTAAAATGAATGTTTGTGAAAGAGACTAAGATACTTTGGGTAGATGATGAAATTGAGTTGTTGAAGCCTCATATCATTTTTTTAGAAGGAAAAGGATACTGCGTAAAATCATGCAATAATGCGCCAGATGCTATTGATATGCTTAGAGATGAGCAGTTTGATTTGGTTCTGTTGGATGAGAATATGCCTGGAATGAGTGGCTTAGAAGCTTTGAGTGAGATGAAGTCAATTGACTCAACTTTGCCTATTGTCATGATTACCAAAAGTGAGGAAGAGGATATTATGGACGAGGCAATTGGGAAACAGATTTCTGATTACCTGATAAAGCCGGTAAACCCAAAGCAAATCTTGCTTACCATTAAAAAACACATCGATAAAAAAAGGTTGGTTTCGGAGAAAACAACCATAGCCTACCAATCTAAATTCGGACAATTGGGAATGGAAATTAACGACTGTCGTGATTTTCAGGATTGGATGAAAATGTATCGGAAATTGGTGTTTTGGGAATTGGAATTGGCGAATATTGAAGATTCTGGCATGGATGAGATTCTTAGCATGCAAAAGAATGAAGCCAATAATTTGTTTGCCCGATTCATAAAGAAGAATTACCTATCCTGGCTCGAGCCAGATAATAACGATAAGCCTTTACTTACTCCAAATGTTTTTAAGGAAAAGGTGTTTCCATTACTGGATAAAGGTGAAAAAGTGGCTTTTATTTTAATTGATAATTTGCGCTACGATCAGTGGCAAACACTTTACCCAGCCATTAGTAGTTATTATGCGTTGGAAGATGACGATATGTATTATTCGATTCTACCAACAGCAACACAATATGCCCGTAATGCAATGTTTTCTGGGTTAATGCCGCTTGATATTCAAAAGCAACATCCAAAACATTGGGTCCACGAAGATGAGGAAACAAGCAAGAATTTGCATGAAGAGGAATTCATCGGTTTTCAATTCAAACGACATTACAAAGATGTAAGTTATCATTACGAGAAAATCAACAATGAAAAAATGGGTTCCAAGGTAATGGACAATATCAGCTCCATTTTGGAATCTCAGCTTAGTGTTTTTGTTTACAATTTTGTTGATATGCTTTCTCATGCAAGAACCGAAAGCGATATGATACGTGATCTTGCCGCAGATGAGGCTGCTTATCGTTCTCTCACCTTATCTTGGTTTGAACATTCGATGCTCTTAGAGTTGATTAAAAAGCTCGCAGAAAAGAATGTAAAGTTGATAATTACTACCGATCATGGCTCTATTAGGGTGCAAAATCCGATTAAGGTAGTTGGAGACAGACAGACCAATGCGAACCTGAGGTACAAGATGGGAAAGAACCTGAATTACAATGCAAAACAAGTTTTTGAGGTTACTGACCCACGAAAAGCACTCTTACCGCAAGTAAATGTAAGTTCTTCTTATATCTTTGCATTTGGTGAAGACTTTTTAGCTTATCCAAACAACTTCAATTATTACAGTTCATACTATAGAAATACCTTTCAGCATGGAGGAATTTCATTAGAAGAAGTTTTGGTTCCGCTAGTAACTTTAAGTCCTCGTTAAAAGTTAGTTATCAATTGTTTTTTTAAGATGAGTGTATTAAAAATTAATTCACTGGAAGAAATAAATGCAGTTGCAAAAGAATTTCTTTCATTAGTTGGAGATAAGAGAATATTTGCTCTTCAGGGAGCAATGGGAGTGGGAAAAACCACGTTTGTAAAAGCCATTTGCGAAGCAATGGGTGTTGAGGATACAATCAACAGTCCTACATTCGCGATTGTGAACGAATACCATACCCCAAAAGAAGAAATTATTTACCATTTTGATTTTTATCGAATTGATGATGTTCAAGAGGCATATGATTTTGGTTATGAGGATTATTTCTATAGCAATGCCATGTGTTTTATCGAGTGGCCAGAAAAAATAGAATCTATTTTGCCACAAGACACGGTAGAAGTTCTTTTTGAAGAACAAACCGATGGCACTCGCTCAATTACGATTCACTAATATCCTCCGCAAATAAAAACAGAGTATTTAAGCAAAAATTTCTTAAATTGTAAGTTCAATATACCTGTTTAAGTTTAATACCATTACAATTTGCATATGGGGCCATTAAGTGAAGGATCAAGGAATTTTCCACTCGGACAAGAATTTTATCAGCCGAAAGAGGAAATGTTGGAAATTGAGCGTCGACGTAAACAGTTGGCTATTGGTATTCCTAAAGAAGACCACAAAGGCGAAAATCGAATTTGCCTAACTCCACAATCTGTAGAAGTTTTAGTGAACAATGGTCACGATGTGATGCTGGAACGTGGCGCAGGCTTAGCTTCAAATTATACCGATAAGGAGTATAGTGAGAATGGAGCTTTGATTGTGAACGATAAAAAGGAAATTTACCAGTGCGATGTAGTAATGCAGGTTTCTCCTTTTTCGCATGCCGAAATTGATATGCTACGAGGAAATCAAATCCTTTTTTCGGCCCTTCAAATGAAGAGTCAATGTGGCGAGAATATTCGCAAGCTAATGCAGAAAAAAGTAACTGCAATTGCTATGGAATTGGTGAAAGATCAGAATAATTTCTTTCCTGTTGTTCGTTCTATGGCCGAAATTGCAGGAATCTCATCGGTAATGATTGCCGGAGAATATTTGAGCAAAGCTCACGGAGGAAAAGGTGTTATGCTTGGTGGAATTACGGGTATTACGCCAACCGAAGTTATTGTGCTTGGTGCAGGAACAGCATCAGAATATGCTACTAGAGCAGCCATGGGCTTAGGAGCGATGGTTAAAGTTTTTGACGATTCCATTTACCGCTTGCGCAGATTAGAAGATCATTTAGGTCATCGAGTATTTACTTCTATTTTTCATCCTCATGTTTTAGGAAAAGCATTGGCTTCGGCCGATGTAGTAATTGGTGCGTTACGATACGAAAAAAACAAGAGTGGTTTTATCGTTACCGAAGATATGGTAGCCAAAATGAAACCAGGATCTATAATTATTGATCTGAGTATCGATCAGGGAGGTTGTTTCGAAACTTCGATGATGACAACACATAAGGATCCTGTTTTTAAAAAATTTGGCGTATTGCATTACTGCGTGCCAAATGTGCCTTCTCATGTTTCCAGAACTGCTTCTCTTGCTTTGAGTAATATTTGCTCTCCTTTGTTATTGCAAATTGGACACAATGGTGGCGTTCATCAGTTTATTAAGCACGATATGGGCTTGCGCCATGGAACGTATATTTACCGAGGAATATTAACCAACCGTCGTTTAGGAGATTCTTTTGGAATTTTGGCTAAAGACATCGATTTGCTGCTTGCTGCGATGTAGCTTGAAACGTTTCATTTACAGCTTTAGAAAATCCGTCATCGGTAACACTTTCCGTTACCTGATATTTGGCTTTTAATTCTTTAGGAGCATTGGCTACAACAAAACTGTGCTTTCCCCATTCTAATAAATCGATATCATTGTAATCATTACCAATTACAAAGGATTCACTTGCTTTAATTTTTAGATTATCGCAAAGCCATTGGCAGCCACGTCCTTTTGAAATGTGCTCAGGAAAAATTTCCATCCAAATGGATTCATGATCCAATGGTGAAGTAGCACGAATGATTTTAATGTCCGTAAATTTTGTTTTCAACTCTTCAAACCAATCTACTTTATTGGGCAATATGGCTAAAATTTGGCAAGCATCTCGTTTGGTGTCAGACAATTGTCCAACTGGTGTTGCAAATTGCTTATATAAAGCTAGTCTTCTGTCAAAATCGGGGTTTTTATTTCCACTTTGGTAGTACCAAAATTGATGGTTGAGCGGAATTGGATCCAAAATCATAAAATCAATTTCATGATCGATTAATATTTCAGATAAATCCTGAACTTCACCTGCTTCAATTTGTTGTGAGTAGATTAATTCTTTCGTTTCCCATTTCATGATTCCCGCACCCGAAGAGAAAATCAAGTAATCGATTGGAAAATTTTCAGGCAAAACTGCCATTGCAGAATAAAGTGTTCTTCCCGTAGCAATTACTCTTGTAATTCCTTGATCTTTTAATTGGAGCAGTGTGTCGTAATTCGTTTTACTGATGCTTCCCTGAGAAGGGAGTATTGTTCCATCTAAGTCGGTAACTACGATTTTTATATTCTGAGCCATAAAAGAGAGTTTTTGGAAGAATCCCCAATTTACCAATTTAGAATGACTTTTCTATGGTAGATGATGTTTATGCTGTAAAATCTGTTGATATAAGTTTACTTGTTGTTCTTAGTATCTATGATAATTGATAAAACATAACAATCTTAATTTTATAAATAATTATTGCATTTATTTTTCTTCTTAATTAGATGCAAATGAGTTGTATCATTACAAATATTGTAATGCAATAGATTATGCCAATGCAAAAGGATTAAGTAAATTAGTGCCACCTTAAAACAACTATAATAAATCCGACTATGAAATTAAAATTAATGTCACTCGTGCTTATTAGTAGCTTTATAGCAACAAGTTTGAGTGCGCAAACTGACCTAACTGTTGAAAGAATAATTAAAATTGGACAAACAGATAATCAAACCATGGATCATCTGGATATTTTATGTAATCGATTCGGCGGTAGACTTGTAGGATCTGATGCTTATGAGAATAGTGCAAATTGGGCTGTAAGTAAATTCAAAGAATGGGGAATGCAGGTTGAACTTGAAGAGGCAGGAGAACTAGCTGTTGGTTTTAATCGTGGTCCTTGGTTTGGACGCTTATTGTCTGAGAAGGGAATGCACTTACATTTTGCAACACCATCATACACTTCTGGAACGAAGGGAGTTCAACGAGGACATGTCTTGATTGAACCAAAAACACAAGTTGAATTTGATCGAATGAAAGGGCGATTAAAAGGAGCTTGGGTGTTGATATCAGGTGAAAATAAAGGCTGGCCAATTGATTATACAGATAATTCTCAAAAAAGACGCGATTCAATTAAAATTGAAAATGCAAAAATTAGAAAGGAAAATGATAAGATAAGAAGAGAAAACTGGACAAATCGTCATGCCGAGAAAGCCCCGAAAGAACTCTTGCCACTGGTAGATGAGCCAGCTCTTTTTTATAGCGAGATGCGTGATGCAGGGATTTTAGGTATTATTCAATCCTCTAAAACACCTATTCGTGTTTTGTACGATAGAAAGAATATTAACGACATGACTTTTGAAACTTTACCAACAGTACCAGATATTAAGCTTGACGAACATCAGTATAAAATAATAAAACGAATGGCTGAAGAGCGACGATATTTTCAGCTTGAATTTGATATTCGCAACTATTTTAAAATGGGACCGGTTAAGTACCATAATGTAGTAGGTCTTATTCCTGGTACAGAATTCCCTGATGAATATGTTATGATGGGAGGCCATTTAGATGCTTTTGATGTTGCAAGTGGTGGTGTTGATAATGGATCTGGCGTTTCGGCAAGTATGGAAGCTGCTCGTTTAATTATGAAAGCAGGAGGGAAACCAAAACGATCGATAATTGTAGTTCTTTTTGCTGGTGAGGAATTTGGTCTTCTAGGTTCGAAAGCGTGGATTAAGAATAATAAAGAAAAGTTGCCAAATTTATCCAACATGATTAATAGAGATGGCGGTCCAACGGTTCCGGTGGGGATTAGTGTGAGTGCGGCTATGCGTGATGATTTTGAGAAAATATGTGCTCCTATAAATGATATCAACTCTGATTTTCCTTTTGTAATTAGCGAACGTTTACCGCGCGAAAAACCTTTGAAACCATGGGGAACCGACAGTGGACCTTTTGCCGTAGAAGGGGTTCCAACAATCGGTTTTAAAATTACTGATCCTAAGGGTTATAATTTTAGTTACGGAGAAATTTGGCACACCGAACGTGATATGTTTAACAAGAGTATTGCAGAATACCAAGAGCATGCAGCAACTGTTACTGCAGTTGTAATTTACGGTTTAGCTAACCTAGATTACTTGCTTTCACGGGAAGGTTATTATATTGAGAAACCGGTAGAGCTAACTAATAAGTCGAAGAAGAAAAAACGATAAGCAAGCGTTATCTATATTAATATAATTCCTGCAACAAATAATTTTTCTGCTGCAGGAATTATTGTTTTAATCAGTTAAGAAAATATCTAGTTTAAGCGAATCCAATTGCACCCTCGCTAGCGCGAGCTTGTAGCTCGTGTTTTGCGAATGCAGTAATATTGTAAATGTTAAAGTAATACCCTTGGATACCTTACGATTGTATCGTGTGGCTTATAATTAGAAATTAACCAGTTACGATAAGTTAATTAATCCCAACCCACCATTTTGAGAATACCTGAGTGCTGTCTTTTAAATTTACTTTCTCGCCAATAATTGGAGTGAGAAGGTTCTGATTTGCTTTCTCGTTTAGTTTCGTGATCTCTTTTAAAGGTTCGTCCCAAGCATGATTGGCCAACTTAAACTTAGAGGAATGTACAGGAAAAACTCGTTTCGAATTTAGATCTTTAGCAGCCTTTAAAACTTCATTTGGCATCATGTGAATGTATTTCCACTTTCTATCGTATTGCCCATTTTCTAATATCACCAAATCGAACGCGCCAAATTTCTTACCAATTTCGGCAAAGTGTTTTCCATATCCACCATCGCCACCTAAATACACTTGCATTGTTGGTGTTTTAAGAACGTAAGCCATCCAAAGCGCTTTATTTCTGCTCAAGCCTCTTCCGGCAAAATGTCTACTTGTGGTCGTGTTCACCGTAAAACCATCGTCAAGAACAAACTCTTCATTCCAGTCTTTCTCAATCACTTTATCCATATCGAATCCCCAATATTCGAAATGTTGCCCATTTCCCAATCCGCAAATTATCTTGCCAACTTTATCTTTAAGTTGAATCAAAGACTCATTATCAATATGATCCCAATGATCGTGGGTAATGAATAAGTAATCTATTTGTCCAAAATCGTCAGGAGTATATCTGTCGGTTCCCGCAAAAGCCATAATGTTATTTGGAAGCGGAGAAGATGAACCACAAAAAACAGGATCCACTAATATTTTCTTACCATCTAATTGTATGTAGTAGGAGGAATGTCCAAACCAAATAAGAACATCCTCTTCAGGATCAAGATCTGCAATTATGGTTTTCTGAGATGGAATTTTATCTGTAGGCGTAGTTCTTTCCACCTTCACAAAAAGAAATTCGTACAAGACAGAAAAGAAACCGTATCCCTCAGTTAAATCGGGTGTGTGTTCGATATTTTGGAATTGGCCATTTCTATAATTTGGCGATTGTTTAATTGCTTCTAATCGTTCTCCTTTTGGCAGTTGACCAAATTTATATTGTTGCAGAAAGGCAAATACAATAATTGTAAGCGTAAGAAGTATAGAGAGTGTGATGATCATTATTCGTTTTATTTTTTTCATTCTGTATGATTATTTTCTTGGATCGCTAAAGTTAAAAATAAGCACGTACTTCTACATTTCCAACATGAATTGTTTTGCCAATTTCGCTGCTTCGACCATTATAGGAGATACTTAACTGAAACAGTTTAGAAAGTTGCTGATTGTATCCCAAACTCCATGTTGTGTTGTTGCCTGGTAAAAAACCTTCTAGCATTTCGTAGGCAATAGAACTATTCGAATCTGAATTGTAATCAACAGTTAGAAAGTTTACTGTCGCCATTAATTTTGCTGATTTTGCAAGTCCATAATTGCATTCAGCTCCGATATTGTGAGTGCTCGATTTTTCGTTGGCCAAAGTATTTTCTTTATCATTAAAAGTGTAATTTAAGCCAAACTGAAATTGAATGGATGGCTGAAATTTAGCTTGCAACTCATTTTTAATTTCTTCTATTGAATAGTTCTTATCGGTAAACGATTCATTGTTCAGCTTCTTTTTTCCTAAATCAACTCGATTGCTTAATTGATTCGAATTTCCTATTTTCCACTGAAAACGAAAGCCGTTTTGAGTAAATTTTCTACGTTCGAAACCTTGCGTTAACAGCTGTTTGCCATTACTGCTTAGGTGAATTAGATCCCAATTGGTTTTCGATTTTGACTTTTTGTACGAGAAGGTATTCTGAAAACTTGAGTTTATTGTTATTAGGTTTTCGTTAGAAGCATAAGCCTGAAACGGATTGGCATAGAGCTTGAAATCATCTTTCAAACTTTTCTTAGCCAAACGATAGGCAAACCGATTACTAAAGCGTTTAAAAAAGGAGACGAATTTCTTTTTTGACTTTAATTGTCTTAAGCGCAAATTAAAGGTCTGGCGAAATTCACTAGTATATACTTTTTGATAATTGTTCGTATTGGTTCCAATTCGAATGTAATTTGCTTCATCTTTAAAGCTTGCAATTTCAAATTCATTAATTTCTTTTACCTCATTCTCATTGTAATCCGTCCAACGATAAATGCCTTGTCCTTGGTTTACTTCCACATACGAAAATTCTTTCTCGCTTTCCAAGCCTGATCCTAACTCATAATAAGTAGAAGTTTGCAATAAACCTTTTTTAATATTGCTTCGATGTTCCAACTTAGCCAGAAAAGTATTTTCTGGCTTTTCATCTGAATAATTATCGTCAAGAATGGATAGTTTTCGGTAAATGGTTTCAATTTTAAGCTGATTTTTACGGTTCTTTTTTAGCCAAATGTTTGCGCCAAAATCTTGCGATTCACTTTGTTCACTAAGTTTATTTTCTCCAGCTAAATAATCTTTTCTCTTTTGATAATAAACCTGAAAGTTGTTAATGGAAGAATCTCGATTGGTGATATAGAATTTGTAAGAATTAAATGAGAAGCTATTTTGGAGTAGACTGTTATCAGCCTTATTTTTCCATTGGTTGTTTTCATTTTCGGTTTGCACACCAATTTTTGCAAAGTTTAATAAGTAAGAAGTGTTTAGCTGATGGCGATAAAAATCACTATCCAATTCATCTTGATCTGTACTAAGAGAATTACCATTAAAATCGATAGCCAGATTTTGTTTTGCAAAGAGGAAAGCCAAAGAATGTTTGTTTCCTTGGTAGTTCGATTCTTTATTTAAGATCGAAAAATCATAGGTAGCTCGGCCCCAATTTTGGTTCGAGAAAGTATTGCTTAAGCCGTAGTAACTTTCATTCGAATTGGTAAAGTCATCTTGAAGATTCCAGTCTCTTTCGTATTCTGTGGTACGAAATGGTTCTATTTCTGAAAAATTTTTATCGATATGACGAAAAGTAAATTGGCTTGTGAAAGATTTCAATGTATCCGTAAAATCGAATCTCTTTTCAAGAGAGAAATCTATCGCAGTTCCTTGGTTGTCCTTATCATCAAGCGACGAAAAAGTATTCACATCATTGTTGCTAAGTGCCAATTCAAAGCTTGAGTGTAAATTTTTACCAAGTTTGCTTTCTCCACCCAAAGTGAACAATTGCTTCTTTTCTGGCGCCACTAATTGAACGATCGGCTCATAATCTCCTTGAGGAACTCCATTGATAGGATCAACCCAATTATAAACACGACCATTGGCTGCACCATTTACTTGTTGGTAGTTTCCGTTGTTTAGACCTACATAAGAGAAGTTTGCTCGGTAAATTGCACTATCAGCATTGGTCGAATACTCATAAACATCGTAGGCAATTCCTTCAATTAAGCGACTCGTTTTTTTGTAAAGAACAAAATCATTAGAGTATTCTACTTCCTTAATGTTTGGTACTTGAGCCAATTCTAATTGATCACCAATATCACTTAATAATTGTTTGTTTTCATCGCTTAAAGATTGATCGATAGATTGATTTTTACTGTCTTGCTCATGATAGAAATTGAACCAGAATTTTCCATTTTTTGTTTTCAGCTCATTACTATTAAAAAGTAGATAACGAGAATAATTCTCTTCTGAATATTCAAACTCTACTATTATTCGGGAGTTTCTGGTAATGGCTTGTTTGGTGGTAAAAGTAAGTTCCGAAGTGTTGTAGTTAATTACGTAATCGTTGTTCTCCCCGCGGTCAAGTAATTTTCCATCTAAATAAACTTTTTCGGTACCTGCTAATACCACAATATAGCGTTCGTTGTTCGCTCCTGTTAATCTGTACGGACCTTGAATTCCTTCTAAGCCATCAATTGTCATTCGGTTGAACTTTCCTTTGGCGATGGAAGCACTGATGGTTGATTTAAATTCGGTTTCCCCTGTTTTGCTTTTGGAAAGTAAACCAGAAAATCTTCCTCCTTGAACTTTTTTATAAAATTTCATGAATTTACCTGTTGGCGATTCCAATTCATAATCTCCAAGAGTTAATTCTTTGGTATCGTCGTAAAGTTGAATGTAAATTCGATCAAAATCTTGAATGTTTTGCGTGTTGCCATCGGGCTGTATAGGGATATTGTTATCAGAAATGGCAGCAAGAATGTTAATGTCTTTACTTAGTTTACCTGATAGTTGAAGGTTAAGATTGGAGTTGACAACCACATCCTGATTGTTTCCATAGGAGATTCCTCGAGTGTAGTTCCCTTGTTTTTCCAATTGTCCACTTGAGAATAAAGCGTTATTCTTTCGAGGCGCTCCAATGGCAAATTTATTTACTCCTCTTTTTGTTGATAGGTTAATCTGAGAAAGATCTCGATGGTAAATAGGTTTTAAAATATTGTAATCAAATATTCGGTATTCAATTGAAATGGAATTCGTAATTGCCTTTAATCTATCCGAAGGAATAAATAATCCTTTGCTTGATATGATTTCGTACCAAGATTTATCAATTGGTTTGTTTTGCTGGGATACTTTAACTGTTTCGGGTAATATTAATAAAGAATCCAACTGAATTGTATCTCTATTTAGGTAAACAATCTTGCTTCTTAAATTGCTTTGAGTTTGGCCAAGCATTTTAAAACCAGAGAATATCAGCAATATGAAAAGCAATCGGAACTTCAAATGATGTATGTGTTAGAATCTGTGTGAATATGAAATCGTTTGGATAGAAAACGAAATCTACCACCTAAAATTATTAGTTTTGCAGAGAATAAATATAAGGAAGCTATTTCAGTTAACAGTAACAAATTTCAATTATGGTTCTCTTTTACAATCTTTCCATACGATTCTATGTGTTTGCAGTGCGTATTGCTTCATTTTTCAACCCAAAAGCGAAGCAATGGGTAGATGGAAGGAAGAATTTACTTTCCAGAATAGAAGAGGCAGTAAATGGCGAAGAGAACTTGGTTTGGTTTCATTCCGCATCCTTGGGTGAGTTTGAGCAAGGTCGTCCCGTAATTGAAAAGTTTAAAGAAGAGCATCCCGATTCTAAAATTGTACTTACTTTTTTCTCTCCATCGGGTTATGAGGTGAGAAAGGATTACGCTGGCGCGGATTTTATTTTCTATCTACCACCAGATTTTCCTTCTTATGCCAAAAAGTTTGTCGATTTAGTGAATCCTAAAATGGCCTTCTTTATTAAGTATGAATTTTGGCATCATTACCTTAAGGAATTAAAGAAGAGAGATATTCCAACCTATATTTTTTCGACAATTTTTCGTCCTAATCAGCTATTTTTTAAACCTTGGGGCGGTTTCTATCGCAGAATGTTAACGGCTTTTACACATCTATTCGTTCAAAATCAGGAATCTATGGATTTGTTGAATGGCGTGGGCTTTAAAAATGTATCAATTGCGGGAGATACGCGTTTCGATAGAGTTTATTCAATTGCAACAGCTTCTAAAACTTTACCAGAGGTTGAAGAGTTTAGCCAAGGAAGACTCGTATTAATTGCGGGAAGTACTTGGCCTAAAGATGAAGAGGCTATTATTCAGTATATTAATACTTCAAAAAACAATTACAAGTATATTATTGCTGCTCACGAGGTTGATGAAAGTCACATAAAGAATATTGTTGAGCAGCTTAAAAAGCCTTGGGTGCGATTTACAAATGCTTCGAAAGTGGAAATTAATGCTGCCGAAGTATTGGTTGTAGATTGTATTGGTGTACTTTCTTCCTTGTATCGATATGGTGATGTGTCCTATATTGGTGGAGGATTTGGTCGAGGAATTCACAATACTTTAGAGGCAGCTACCTTCGGATTGCCAATCATATTTGGGCCTAATTACCACAAATTTCAAGAGGCAAAAGACCTCATAGAGAATGGAGCTTCATTTTCTTATGAAAATTATGAATTGTTGGAGGAACTGCTAGATGGTTTCTACCAAAATGAGAATAAACGTAAAGTTTCAGGCGAAAATTCCAAAAATTACGTCGATCAAAAAAGAGGTGCAAGTAGCTTAATTCTATCCAAAATTAAAGCCTAATAAAACAAAAATCTTAGTGGATTTATTGAAAGCTCAATGTTTATTGAGGGTGCCACGTTTTGTCATGATTATTTTACAAAAGGTCGATCTTTTGTGATGAAAGGATTTGTATATGCCGAACAGTTTTCCTATATGGTTATTGGCTTGAATTTTCTTTTTGGAAAACTTTTCATCTTTTCTAAAAGTTTAAATGGCATAAAATCAGCAAATTAACATTTTTTGTGGATAACTTTTGCCGAATATTAATTATTGATATTGTTCGGTGTTGTGGCTTTGTGTAACTTGCATACTACAAAATTTGACCTAGGTGAAAGAGTCAAATTATTGATTATTAAAGAAAAAACTAAATAATATAACCACCCTTTTTTACGATCTTAATGGAAGTACAGGTGAAGCAGCAAAAAGCAAAGGATATGAATCAAACTTTCAATCCCGAAGAAGCGTTTAAGGCAACATTCGAATATTTTAATGGAGATGAACTAGCAGCACGTGTTTGGTTAAATAAATACGCATTGAAGGATTCTTATGGAAATATTTATGAAAAGACTCCGGATGATATGCACAGACGAATTGCAAGTGAAATTGCAAGAGTTGAGAAAAATTATCCAAACCCTTTAAGTGAAGAAGAAATCTTTGCAGTTCTTAAAGATTTTAAATACATCGTGCCACAGGGAAGTCCAATGTCAGGGATTGGTAATAGATTTCAAATTGCTTCTTTATCTAACTGTTTCGTGATTGGAAATGATGGTGATTCTGATTCTTATGGAGGAATCATGAAAATCGATCAGGAACAAGTACAATTAATGAAGCGTAGAGGTGGTGTTGGACATGATCTTTCACATATCCGTCCAAAGGGATCTCCTGTTAAAAATTCTGCTTTAACTTCTACTGGTATTGTTCCTTTTATGGAGCGCTATTCAAACTCGACCCGTGAGGTTGCTCAAGATGGTCGTCGTGGTGCTTTAATGTTAAGTGTTTCTGTTCGTCATCCTGATTCGGAAGAGTTTATTGATGCGAAGATGGAGCAGGGAAAAGTTACTGGTGCTAACGTGTCAGTAAAAATGCATGATGAATTTATGCAAGCTGTTGTTGATGGAACTGAATTTACACAACAATATCCTATCAATTCTGATAATCCTACTTATAGTAAGAATATAGATGCAAGTAAGCTGTGGGGCAAAATTGTTCACAATGCTTGGAAATCTGCTGAGCCAGGAATTTTATTCTGGGATACAATCGAAAGAGAATCTGTTCCTGATTGTTATGCAGATCTAGGATATAAAACAGTTTCTACAAACCCTTGTGGAGAAATTCCATTGTGCCCTTACGATAGTTGTCGTTTGCTTGCTATTAACTTGTATAGTTATGTAGAAAATCCTTTTTCTGATAACGCTAGTTTTAACTTTAAGTTATTCGAGAAGCATGTTGCTATGGCGCAAAGAATAATGGATGACATTATTGATTTGGAGCTAGAGAAGATTGATGCAATCATTGATAAGATAGCAGCTGATCCGGAAGATGCTGAAGTGAAACGTGTTGAGACTAAACTTTGGGAAAATATCCGCGATAAAGCAAAAGAAGGAAGACGAACTGGTGTTGGTATTACAGCAGAAGGTGATATGCTTGCTGCCCTTAATTTACGTTACGGTAGCGATGAGGCAATTGAGTTTTCTGTAGAGGTTCACAAAACAATCGCGATTGAAGCTTATCGTTCATCAGTTTATTTAGCAAAAGATAGAGGTGCATTTACAATCTTTGATAAAGATCGTGAAAGCAAGAACCCATTTATTTTGCGTTTGAAAGAAGCTGATGCAAGCCTTTACACAGATATGGTAAAATATGGCCGACGTAACATTGCTTGTTTAACGATTGCTCCTACGGGAACCACTAGTTTGATGACTCAGACGACTTCTGGTATTGAGCCGGTATTTATGCCTGTTTATAAGAGAAGAAGAAAAGTAAATCCTAACGATAAAGATGTTCGTGTTGATTTTGTAGATGAAATTGGTGATAGCTGGGAAGAGTTTGTGGTATTCCACCATAAATTTGTGACCTGGATGGAAGCGAATGGAATTAATGCAGCTCAACATTTTACCAACGAGGAAATTGAAGATTTAGTAAAGAAATCTCCTTACTATAAGGCAACTTCAAACGATGTTGATTGGTTGCAGAAAGTTCGTATGCAAGGAAAAGTTCAGAAATGGATTGATCACTCGATTAGTGTAACTGTTAATCTTCCAAATGATGTGCCTGAATCATTGGTTGGTGATTTGTATGTTGAAGCTTGGAAGAGTGGATGTAAAGGATGTACGGTTTACCGTGATGGTTCTCGTTCTGGGGTATTAATTTCTAATGATGCGAAAGAAGAAGAGTCTAAAGGAATGCCTGAAAAACGACCTGAAGAACTAGAAGCAGAGGTTGTTCGTTTCCAAAATAACAAAGAAAAATGGATTGCTTTTATTGGTTTGTATAAAGGACAGCCATATGAAATTTTTACTGGTATTGTTGATGATGAGGAAGGTATCTTATTGCCTAAATCGGTTAACAAAGGTGTAATTATTAAACGAAAAGAAGAAGATGGAAGCAAGCGTTATGACTTCCAATTCGTTAACAAACGTGGATTCAAAACGACTTTTGAAGGACTTTCTTACAAGTTCGACAAAGAATTCTGGAATTATGCAAAATTAATTTCTGGAGTATTGCGTCACGGAATGCCAATCGATGCGGCTGTAAACTTAGTTTCTGGTTTGCAATTGGATAGTGAAAATATTAACACTTGGAAAAATGGTGTTGAGCGTGCGCTTAAAAAGTACATTCCTAATGGAACGCAAGCCAAAGGAATGAAATGTACCAGTTGTGGTTCTGAACATGTCATCTACCAAGAAGGATGTTTGATTTGTCAGTCATGTGGTAACTCTAAATGTGGATAACCTATCTATATAGAAACAAATACTCAGAAATCGGGAAACTTCGTAAGGAGTTTCCCGTTTTTCTTTTAGTTAAATCTACGTAGTTACAGCTTGATAAGACGTAATTACTTAGATTTTAGACAAATTGGGGATATCTTTTCAATTTCCTTTTTATGTTACTGATAATTAAATTATCTTAGAGTATAAATAAGATTGCAATATGAGTTTTTCGACGGATTATAACTGGGAGGGAAAGGTGCTATTGGTAGCAGAAGATGAGGATTTCAACTATATCTTTTTGGAAGAAATTCTTATGGATACCAAAGCGAAAATTATTCGTGCTCACGATGGTCAAGAGGCGCTTGATATTCTAGAAGCTAATCCTAATATTGATTTGATTTTAATGGATATGCAAATGCCAATAATGAATGGTTACGATGCTACTCGAAATATCAAAAAAATAAAAAATGAAATTCCTATAATTGCCCAGACAGCTTATCATTATGGAGAAGCTTACGAAGAAATTATGGCTGCTGGCTGTGATGATTTCGTATCAAAGCCAATAGATATTGGTGGTTTAAAGGATATGATCGAAAGATTCCTTTTTTAATTAATTTTCTATTTTTATCTCCCCTTTTTCTTTCCTCATATTTCTTATCTTTGTTGCCTAATTAAAGGATATTACAATGAACGATAAGAAAGTCAGAGTTCGATTTGCTCCTAGTCCAACGGGGCCTCTTCATATGGGTGGTGTGAGAACAGCCCTTTTCAACTATTTATTTGCAAGAAAACACAATGGTGATTTTTTGCTTCGTATTGAGGATACAGATCAAACAAGATATGTACCAGGTGCGGAGGATTATATTGCAGAATCGTTAAAATGGTGCGGAATTCAAATAGATGAAGGAGCAACCGTAGGTGGTGAATATGGACCTTATCGTCAGTCGGAACGTAAGCCAATGTATCGCGAATATGCTGATCAATTGATTGCTTCGGGAAATGCTTACTATGCTTTTGATACTTCAGAAGAGTTGGATGCGATTCGTAATCAACACGAAGAAGAAAAGAAAACCTTTACATACAATAACGCAACTCGTGGAAATTTAAACAATTCTTTGGCTCTATCGGCCGATGAGGTTAAAGTGAAACTTGAGGCTGGAGAGGCTTATGTTGTTCGTTTTAAAATGCCTGTTAACGAAGAGTTGCATTTAGATGATGAGATTCGCGGGCATGTGGTATTTAATAGCTCTGCTTTAGATGATAAAGTATTGTTCAAATCGGATGGAATGCCTACTTACCACTTGGCAAATGTTGTTGATGATTACTTGATGAAAATATCACACGTTATTCGTGGTGAAGAGTGGTTGCCATCAATGCCATTGCATGTTTTATTGTACAAGTCATTAGGATGGGAAGCTGATATGCCTAAATTTGCTCACCTTCCATTAATTCTAAAGCCAGTTGGTAAAGGAAAATTAAGCAAGCGCGATGGCGATAAATTAGGTTTCCCAGTTTTCCCATTAGAATGGACTGATCCTAAAACACAAGATATAGCTTCAGGTTACCGTGAAGGCGGATATTTCCCAGAGGCTTTCGTAAACATGTTGGCTTTCTTAGGTTGGAATCCAGGAACAGAGCAAGAGATTTTCTCAATGGAAGAATTGTCTCAAGCTTTCTCATTAGAGCGTGTTGGTAAATCTGGTTCTAAGTTCGATCCAGAAAAAACAAAATGGTTCAATCGTCAGTATTTGGTAAATAAATCTGATGAAGAAATTGGATCTTTATTTGCTGAGGAAGTACTAAAATCAAAAGGAATTGAATCTGATCAGGAAACTGTAAACCGTGTTTGTGGAATGGTTAAAGATCGTGTGGATTTTGTTTCTGAACTTTGGGATCAAGTAAATTTCTTTTTTGAAGCTCCAGCAGAGTTTGATAAAAAGACAGTTAAAAAAGGATGGAAAGAAGATACACCAGCTTTAATGACTGAGCTAAAAGGAATTTTAGAAGGAATTGAAGATTTCTCATCAGCAAATTCAGAAGGAATTGTTAAGGAATGGATTACAGCTAAAGAAATTGGATTTGGAAAAGTAATGAATCCTTTCCGTTTGGCTATGGTTGGCGCAGGTAAAGGCCCTCATATGTTCGATATTATAGAAATTCTTGGAAAAGAAGAAAGTATTGCTCGTTTAGACTATGCAATTGAGAACATCAAAAAATAAAAGAGACACCTTCTCATATTTCAACCACTTCCTTCGGGGAGTGGTTTTTTTTGTAAAATATCATAGCAATTAAAGGAATAAGCCTTTCAGTTGAAGGGAAAATGCTGAAAGGGTGTATTGGTTCATTACATCCCTCTGTCCTGTCGAACGTCACTCCTAATAAGGGAGCCATTATAAATTAAAGAGATTGCTAAAAAAATAATTCGTAGGACATAAAAAAACCTGTCAGAATAATTAATTCTAACAGGTTTGTCGTATTATCTTGAAGCATGCAGCTGTGAGCTGATCGCTATTTTTACTTCTTTTGTTTTTTAGACCATGAGTCTTTTAGAGGTACAGTACGGTTAAAAATCAATTTATCAGCCGTTGTATCTTTATCAACAGAGAAATAGCCCAAACGTGTAAATTGGAATCCTTGTTCTGCTTTCGCATCTTTCAAACAAGGCTCAACGTAACATTCAGAAAGAATACTTAAAGAATCAGGATTAATGAATTCTTTAAAGTCTACATCTTTTTGAGCATCTGGAGCTTCGTGGCTGAATAGACGATCGTAAATACGAACTTCTGCTTTAGCAGCATGCTTAGCAGAAACCCAGTGAAGTGTCCCTTTTACTTTACGCTTGCTTTCCTCTGAACCGCTACCACTCTTCGATTTTGGATCGTAGGTACAGTGAATTTCAGTGATGTTTCCATCAGCATCTTTGACTGCATTTTCGCACATTACAATGTAACCTGCTTTTAAACGAACCTCGCGACCTGGAGTCATTCTAAAGAACTTGCGTGGTGCATCTTCCATAAAGTCATCACGCTCGATATACAACTCACGAGAGAATGGAATTTCTCTTGTTCCTGCATTTTCATCTTCCGGATTGTTATCGATGCTCAACCACTCTTCTTCACCTTCGGCATAGTTGTCGATGATTAGTTTAACAGGATTTAGAACACCCATTACACGAGTAGCCGTTTTATTTAAATCTTCACGAACACAATGTTCTAGAAGCGAAACGTCAATAACATTATTACGTTTTGCAACACCAATAATATCCGCAAAGTTACGAATAGAAGCTGGTGTGAATCCTCTACGACGCAAACCAGAAACGGTCGGCATTCGTGGATCATCCCATCCATTTACGTGATTGTCTTTTACTAATTCCAACAACTTACGTTTACTCATTACTGTGTAACTTAAGTTTAAACGTGCAAACTCACGTTGTTTTGGGCGGTAATCAGTATCCGTAAGGTTATCTACAAACCATTCGTATAACGGACGGTGAACCTCAAATTCTAAAGTGCAAATCGAATGCGTAATTCCCTCAATATAATCCGACTCACCATGAGCATAGTCGTACATTGGGTAAATACACCATTTGTCTCCTGTACGGTGATGATGTGCATGCATGATACGATACATCAATGGATCGCGCATGTGCATATTTGGTGAAGTCATGTCAATTTTAGCACGAAGAACTTTTTCTCCATCCTTAAATTCACCATTCTTCATTCTTTCGAATAAATCAAGATTTTCTTCAACACTTCGACTACGGTATGGACTTTCTGTTCCCGGAACAGTTGGAGTTCCTTTTTGTTCAGCAATAACACTTGCAGATTGATCATCTACATAAGCTTTACCATCAGTAATCAATTTCACAGCCCAATTGTACAACTGATCAAAATAATCAGAAGTAAACAATGGATCACCATCCCACTCAAATCCTAACCATTTAATGTCTTCCATAATGGAATCAACATACTCGGTATCTTCTTTTACAGGATTGGTATCATCGAAACGTAAATTACATTTTCCCTGGTATTGTTGGGCAAGGCTGAAATTAAGGCATATCGACTTAGCGTGACCGATGTGTAAGTACCCGTTTGGTTCCGGTGGGAATCGGGTGTGTACTCTACCATCATTCACATTGTTTTTCAGATCTTCTTCAATGATCTGCTGGATAAAATTAAGAGACTTAGTTTCGTTAACATTCTCTTCTTTTACATTTTTGTTATCCATACTACTCAATTTAAAATGATACATGTATTTGCCTGGGATTCGGAATAGAACCCTGCCTTGCTTTTCTGATTGAAATGCTGATTACTAAATTTACAATAATTTGTTTTATTAGATGCAATTCAAACGAAAAAACAAAAGTATAGAAAATCCGTTAAAATCAATTACGATTTGGTGATTACGAACTAGTAATTAGTACATGAATCGTAATTTTATACTCTGAATTCGTAAAATCTAATTTTATCTCTTATTTTCGCCAACGAATATCATATCAAAAGAAGATGGGAATTATCGAATTAGAAGGCTTGGAATTTTATGCTTATCATGGCTGTTTTAAAGAAGAGCAGATTGTCGGGAATAAGTTTACTGTATATGTTCGCATGGAGTACAATGCGGAAAAAGCAGTAAAATCAGACCAAATTGGTGATGCACTAAATTACCAACGTGCATATGAAATGATAAAGGAGCAAGTTCAAATAACTTCTCATTTATTGGAGCATGTTGGACAGCGGATTTTGGATGTTTTGTATGAAAACTTCCCTGAATTGGAGCATGCAACGGTAAAAGTATCGAAAATGAACCCTCCAATGGGTGGACAAATAGAAAAAGTTAGCTTAACTTTATCTCGCTAATTATTTGATTATGCTTGCGTTGTAAAAAACTTGTAATTTTTTTAGCATAAAAGCTTTAAAAAGTTTGTACGAGTAAATCAGAAATTTATATCTTTGCAACGCCTTAACAGGAAATAAGGTCTCTTGGCCGAGTGGCTAGGCAGTGGTCTGCAAAACCATCCACGGCGGTTCGAATCCGCCAGAGACCTCTAAAACAAAACGCAATCAGCTATTAATCAGTTGGTTGCGTTTTTTATTTATGCCATTTGTACCCGTAGTTGTACCCGTAACATCAAAAACAATGCTTTTTTAGCATTTCTCACCTTTTCAAACTAAGATAGTCAATTCTATATTCGACAAAATTCAATCTTAGCAGTAAATCCAATCCTAAACAGATCTATTAATATAGTAATCAGGCGCTTAAGTTGTGCTTTTTTTCTTTGAAAGTTATCAACAGGATAAAAGCCTAGTAATTAAGATTTAAGACTTAATGGATAACTTGAATTTAATTAAACTGTTTTATGTAAGATTAGGTTACGTTTGGTTAAGCCGAATTTAATTGCTTATCTTTGTCCCAGACGCTTGATAGTAAGGATTTAATAGCGACTTGTTAATAGCAAAAAAAAACATTGTTTCATTAGTTAAATTGTTTTTAGTATGCTACAAAGTAAAATAGAAAAGACGTACAGTCGCAATGAGGTTTGCGAAATTCTACACATCACCCTCCCAACACTCTGGAAAAAAACGAAAGCCGGAGTCATAACATCAGTTAAATTCGGAAGTAGAGTACTCTATAATGAGTCTGAAATTTTGAGAATTTTGGAGGGCGGTAAATAATATGCAGGAGCAAAAAAAAGAGACCTGCAAAACCTTGCAAATCCCTATCAATCAACGCAACAAAGATACGGAATATTCTGCAGATTCTACGGATGTTTTAGGATTGATTATTAGAATTGGTTCTGTTTACAATAAGCAGGTTTATAAGGTTGATAAATTTGGAAACTTATCGAGTTCATTAGTCCAGACCACACGCCAAACGATTATTGACGACCACGGGAAAGATGCAATCTATAAGGTTAAAAAATATGATGGTTATTGTAATGTTCCAGACAATCTAAATGTTAGAACTGAGATAGGAGGTAATTACAACCTTTACCAAAAATTGAATCATACGCCAATAAAAGGAGCATTTAAAACAATCTCTACATTACTCAAACACATATTTGGCGATCAATTAGAAATAGGCTTAGATTACTTGCAATTGCTATACACGAACCCAACGCAGATACTACCTGTTTTGTGTTTAGTGAGTGCTGAAAATTCAACAGGAAAAACAACTTTTGCAAACTTGCTAAGTATGATTTTCGGAAGTAATACGGTTGTTTTGGGTAAAGGAGAGCTAGAAACTCAATTTAATGGAGTCTATGCTTCAAAGCTTTGTATAGTATTCGATGAGTCTAAAGTGGAGCCAAAGTACATGGATAAATTGAAATCGCTTGCGACCGCTCAAACAATCCAATTAAGACTTATGCGCACCGACCACCAGGCAATTGATTTTTTCGGCAAAATAATTTTACTATCTAATCATACTAAAGATTTTATTTCTGCTACAAAGCACGATATCCGATTTTGGGTTAGATCGCTAAAGCCTTTAGACTCTTTTGATCCTGATTTTGACAATAAGCTAAAGAACGAAATTCCTGCTTTCTTATATTATTTGCAGAATCGCAAACTATCTACAACAAAACAGAGTCGTATGTGGTTTACGCCTGACCAAATAGCAACTAAAGACCTTTTAGAAGTACAGAAAAATTCTAAGTCTTGGTTGTGCAAAGAAATCGAAGAGAATGTAATGGAACTACTGGAGACTGTTAATGAAGTGCAAGCAAGCCCCAAAGATTTAAAAACCTTCTTTTTTAATAGTGATAACCGAATAGGTATTTCGAATATCAAAAAGGTTTTGATTGACGAATTAGGCTTGAAGGTATCGAAAGCAACAAGATACACTTTTCCATTTGGAGCAAGCAACAAGACAGGCAGACCATATTTGTTTACAAAAGAAACATTTGAAACAGTTTGAAACACATTTTGAAACACTCTAAACGCCTGTAAATATTGGGCTTGTAGGCGTTTTGTTTCAATGTTTCTATTTTATATATAATATTCATACACACTATACATAGTGTACACACGTAATAGCCAAAAAAACTGAAACATTTGAAACATCCTTGTAAGCAATTGCTGTATAGCATTGTAGGGCGTTTCAAAATTGTAACAATGTTTCAAAATAAATGAAACACATGAACCCAAAAGAATTTAAGATATCGATTTTTAAAAATATCAAAATAGCCAGCAATCCAAAGAATATAACTTTAGAGTGTTGGCTAAAGAATACCTATTACAAATCTATTCAAGATGAGATAAGACAGTCTCCAGAATGTCAGGACAAGCAAAAGAGATTAAAACAATCTTTGCCAGCTGCTACAATGAGCGGTACTTGTACTTATCGAAATGAAAAGCATTTGCAGCACAATGGATTAATTTGTATTGATATTGATACTAAGGATAACAAAGAATTATTCAAGACATCCAGTCCTGACATTTTAAAGCAGAAAATTAGTAAGCTTCCATTTGTTTATTTGGTGGCTGAATCTGTTAGAGCTGGATTATACGCATTAATTCAAATAGAGAATGCAAATCTACATCGTGAGTATTTTAAAAGCCTACAAGCTGAATTTAAGGCAATAGGTGTTGTGATTGATAAGTCTTGCAGTGATCCAATAAGAGCGAGAATCTACTCTTATGATGCTAATTATAAGCTAAATGAGAATGCAACAATTTACAGTAAGATTCTAAAGCCAGAGCCAAAGCAAGCAAGCACGCCAATAAAGAACACTATTAGCACAAATGAGCTGTTCAATAGATGTTTATCACAGATCGAAGCTACTCAAACCGATATCACTACTGGTAGAATTGGCTGGATTAAAATCGCCAGTGCAATAGCTTCGGAATTCGGGAGCGGTGGGCTTGAATTCTTCCATCGTGTTTCTTGCTATCATCCTGAATATGAACCAAAAGAATGCAAGCGCACTTACTTACACATTGCTAAAAATCCAAAGTGCACAATATCAACATTTTTCAACACTTGCCACAATTACGGCATTTCATATATGATTTAATACCAACAATAAATAAATAAAAAACATGATAGAAAAAACAAACAACATCGAAAAAATTGCAATTCATTTTGACAAATCCCAATTCGATTACGAAAACAGTCAACTGGAACCGAATGTAAAAACAGTAAATAACTTTCTTGATATGGTCCGCCCAATTATAGGTGACTTGTCGGATGAGCAATACAATAAGCTTGTCAATACTAATGATAGAGTTGATTTTGATTATTTCAATTCATTGGTATTTGATAAAGTATTATCTACAAAGCCTGTGTTTAAATCTTTATCTCAAGAAATTGACCCCGAAGAAGTGAGGAGAATAGCAAAGATTCCAACCTATTCACAGGAATACGCATACAGCATAGACGACCCCTATACATTTAGCGGACTTTGTCAGGCGAGCATGCTAAACAGTGATAAGAGTCTTTGGAAAATTAATAAGGGAAAAGCTTGTTTGGTATCCGGAGTATCTGATATGTTAAGGGAAAAATATACAATCTACGCTACTGAAGAAATTCAGATTGAAAGATTGGCAATTCTAAACGATATCAAAAAACAGATCAATAAGCTTTACGAATTGTCACCGAAAAAAGAAATGTTTAACCCTAAGGATCTTTTTAATATCTCTTTAGATGGTCAGATTGAACCAAATGTAAATGTAATTATTTACGGACAACAACCTGGCATGAGTGCATTGGCTTTAAGCCTACAAATGTCGAGACAGCACGATTTGCGCCAGCCGTTAAACATACCAACAGTGAAGGACACGAAAGCGTATCAACTGAAACAGATTAGAAAATGAAATACTATGTAACTCAGTGGGGTATCTATGATGCTCCACAACCAAACGAACCCGAAGTAAATAAAGAGCAGGTTAAATTTGCGGAAGGTGCTTTGATCGGCATCATGAAAGGTAAAAACCAAAATAGAAAGTTAAATTCTTACAGTATAAAACATCGAGTGGAATCCAGCTTCTTGTATCATAGAAAGATACCATATTTAAGTAATGGAAGTCTTATTAAAGCAATGATTAACCTAGGTTACACGCCTAAAAATATAGATCCGCCTAACTGTACATTTAACATAACTAAAAAGGCGGTCGAATGGCTAAAAGCTACTAAAAGAACTGAAAACAACAATAAATAAACAACGCTATGGCATTTAAAAAAGGAATTTCCGGAAATCCAAAAGGGCGTCCACGTGGTATTTCAAACAAGGCGACCGAAGAGTTAAGGCTGCAGATAGCTAAAGTATTAGATACTAGCTTTAATGTAAATCAGGTTACTGAGCTTATTACAGAGCTTGACCCAAAAGACAAATTACAGATTTATTTGTCTTTATTATCTTACATCACACCGAAATTACGGAGCGTTGAAAATAAAATTGAGGTCGAGAATTTTAGCATAGCCGATCTGTTAAAAAAGTAGATTAATCTACTCTGAAAAGCCCACATCATTAATTTGGTGAGGGTTTTTTAATATCACTTAAGTATTTCAATTACTTTTCCGTTAATATCAACTTTTGCAGATACAGTATTTTTCACCAATGCACCGAAAGCATTTTTACCTCTAAAGGATGTTGATACTAATATGTAATCCTTTTTGTCGGCATACCTTGTTTCAATATGTTCGTAACTGCTAGGGTCGTGCATTCCTTTCTTAATTAGATTCTCTAATGAATAGAGAGATCCATCCCAACTATCAAATTGTTCTGTTATTCTTTGTTCCCTACTCTTAGGTTCTAAATTCGAAATGTCGGTTTTGCGATTACAAGTAATTAGAACAATTAGCGAAACGATTATTGTCACAAAAAAATATTTAAATCTGGAAAAGAAACCCTCTTTTGGTGTGCTCATAGTTCATGTATTAATTAGTTTTTCTGTAAAATAAACATAAATTCAATATTGGATGAATAATTACTGCATTATTTTAGTAGTAAGGGACTTCTGTATTTTATACAACTTTTAATTTTTGCGTAAAATAAGCATGATTTGAAAGTTTACCAGCTGTTTGCTCTTTGGTTACTTTGATGTATTTCAAAAATTCGCTTTCTGTTTTATGTCCTGATATCTTCATAATATCAATAGTTGAGATTCCAGCCAAATACATATTCGTACACCCTGCTCGTCTTGCAGTGTGAGTCTTAATAAGGTCGTGTTTTGGTATCGTTTCATGAACTGTAAGACCTCCTTTTACCTTAGTTATTGCAATAGGTTCTTTGATCTTTGCGAGCTTTCCAACCTCTTTAATGTACTTATTGAGTTTTTGTTCCCAAATCTTAGGAGTGTTGTAATCGTACTTTTCAAGTATGGCTTTTAGTTCTGGTCTAATCGGAATTATAACGTCTTCGCCTGTTTTCTTCTGTGTTAGGTAAATTAATTTTGTTCCGTCTTCACTTGTCCTGACATTATCTTGCATGATTTGTGAGTAATCGGAAAATCTTTGTGCAGTATAACAACCAATTAAAAAAACATCTCTGGCAATCTGGTAATTTGGTTTGTGTTTCAAATTCACATTCAAAAGGGCTGCGAGTTCCTTTTCAGTTAAATAAATATTTTGAGTTTCGACCTTTAGGATTTTAAAACTTTTACGGTCTATTTCCATCGTGTTATGATGTCCTTCTTCATGTGCAGCCCGAATGATAGTCTTTAAGTTTTTAATGTGCCTTCCAATTGTATTGGGACTGTAATTTTTCCCAACAAAGAAACTTACATATTCATTGTAAAATTCGGTTGTAATGTCTTCAAATTGTAAAGGTTTTTTTCTCTTAGCTTTAAAATTATCAAATTGAGATTTGAAGCCGTCAAAGTTTTTGATTGTTCCTTTTTTATAAATTTCCTGTTTGCTATTTAATCTCGAACCGTCTTTGATTCCATCAATAAAAAATTGAATGTAGTCATTTAGTTTTTTTATTGCATCGGGGTTTTTGCCATGGTGAAATTCTGCAATAGTATTTTTTAACCACTCATTATTTATAGTGCCTGATTCTTTACTAAAGGCTACTAAAATAAAGTCCGTCAAGTCCCTTTGCTTTTTTATAGTGTCGTCTTTATACTTTTGTTTTAGTTCCTCTGTTTCCTTAATTCGGGTACTGAATTTCTGATTACTATTGCTCCAATATTCAGGATAAAAAAGAAGTTCAGTTCTTGCAATTACATCAATTCCGTCATTTCCTTTAAGACGAACGTAGAAAGGTGCAAATTTTCCTTTTACTTTTGATCTAATCAAATATCGTGTAGTAGCCATTTTTAAAGGGTTTTAGTGTATGAATACAAATATACAAACTTGTACCCGTAGTTGTACCCGTAATTGCTTAATTTTGCTTAATTTAGTTTAATTCCGCTTAATCATTAAAATCATAAATGACTGATATATAGTGTAAATAAGATTAAGAGTGATTAAGACAGGTTAAGAGTTTGAGGTTCGCCAGAGACCTCAATAAAAACGCTTAACTTGCTAAAAGTTAAGCGTTTTTTTATAACTGAAATTTTCTTTATTCAAAGTCTTCTTTAAAGGCTTCAACCTCTTCTTTTGTGAAGCCTTTGACTCTAGGTACGAAAACTAAAACATTATTATGAAGAGAGCTCTATCTTTCAGATTTGATTTTTATTGTTTCTCTTCGATATTATTGGATTTGAATACTGGTTTGTGCTAATATACATATTGATTTTTCATATTATTAGTTGTGATTTCTATTATTGGAGATGCATAGATCGAGTATTAATCAACTTGCTTTTATTCCGACTTGTAACATATGTTACTGTTTTAGAGCTTTGAAAGCTCGATATTTACCAATGGAAATAATAAAAACAAGTTAAAATACTTAATCATGGAGATAAGAAAGATATTTGAGACGGAAGCATTTATAAACAATCATGGTGTTGAAGCTAGAAAGTTTTATCAAAATGAGCATATGATGATGGTACACTTAAATTTAAAGCCAGGTGATACAATCGCCAAGCATGGTGCTCCTCTTAATGTTTGCTTTTTAGTTTTGGAAGGAAAGGGAATTGTTGAAATAGGTGATGAGAGCAAAGAAGTAGATGCGAATACTTTAATTGAGAGTCCTGCAAATTGTGGACATGGCTGGAGAAATGAGAGTGATGAGGTATTGCGAATTTTGGTGATGAAAATGCAAGCTTCTACTAAAAAATAAAGGGAAGATAAACGACATATAATTGATTCCATCTACAATCTTTGTAGGTGGAATTTTATTTTTAACAAACTTTAAGCCTACCATTACTCATATTTGTGATTTATCATGTTCTGTGCCTTTATATTTTTTTATATTTGTTAGACCCTATACCATTAATGTCGACGAAGAGATGTAATTGGTACTAATAAATTTAATTTAAAGATATAAGCATATGAGTTTTTTCCAAAATAACGATAACGGCCCAAAAACAAGTTACACAGCTCTAGAGCTAATGAATGAATTAGAAAAGCGTGATGATATTTTGCTGATTGACGTTCGTGAGCCTCATGAACTGGCTAAGGATGGTATTGCAAATGCAATGCACGTTCCAATGGATGAAATTCAAAATAAACTTCCTCTTTTACCAAAGGATAAGGATCTAATTATCTTTTGTCATTTAGGTTTTAGAAGCAAGCAGGTGAGAAACTTTTTGCATAAAGTAGGCTATCACAAAACTGCTCACCTAAAAGGAGGCTTGTACAGTTGGAATCGTGAATTAAAACGACAAGCAAAACAAACTGCTGAAGTTTAAGAGGTAAAATCCGTAAAGAAATAGAAAAAGCTCAATGACCTAGGTTGTTGAGCTTTTTGCATGAAATAGTATAGCTCTTAAACGAACTTCTCTCGTTTCTGCATGTTAATTAGACTCCATAAAATCGAAATAATTGTTCCAATTACGAGCATCATGCGGTTCTGATAAAGTACGTTTTGCCAAATGCTATAGCTCATGTCGCTGGGAACATCAAATGGGTTGAGGAAAATGTTCCACTTGCTATGCTCTAAGGGTTCAGCCAATATCAGGAATATTAAACCAATAATAACCATTACTACGGCAGCACCACTTGCATTTTTAAGTAAGGAAGCTAGTAGAAAGGCCAAGCTGGCTAAGAATAAAAGACAATACATTAGCTCGTAAACCATATGGAATACGGAGATCCGGATAACAGAAAAGACCGTAATTGAAGACATCAGACACATGATTAAGAACAATAGTAATATGCTTAAAACGAATCGTACCAAATACACTTTGTAGCGGTAGTTTGGGATGCCAAAAATAATTTCGAGCATTCGCGTATCCTTGTCGCTTTGGATGTTGAAGATAACAGGGTAGAACAAAATAAGAACACCCGGAAATATTAAAGTGCCATAGATATCTGCTTCTTCGGGGCTAGAATCTGTAAATAGCATGATACCTGTTACCATAAAATAGAAGGCAAATGCTGCAATCAGGAAATAGATGAATTTATTCGCAAAAATGATTTTCACATTGTAGCGAATAAAGTGGAGTAGTAGTATCAGTTGCTCTTTCATTTGTTGTTATTTTTTCACCAAATCCTTTACACTTTATTTTTTGTGTATCCTCTATGAGGAATCATATTCAGTTTACAAGTCTTTTTTTTACAATCGTATAATCGCTATGCGATATTTTGTTCTTTGTGCAATCCTTCGTTTGCTTTAGTGATTAAGCCTCTTCTTTTTCGTTCAGCAAGCACAAATAGGCATCTTCCAAATTGGCTTTCGCGTTGACCGCTCCATAACCAGGATTTTCATCGGATAAACAACGAACTCGAATTTGATCCTTATCGCGCATGTGATGAATAATCACGTGTTCTGTTTTAAGGATTTCGAACTCTTCGAGTGATACGGTAAGCATCCATACTTTTTCGTCGGCAATACCTGCCATGTGTACTGGTTCACCTAGGTATTTCAGATCTCCTTTTTTCATAACCGCAACGCGATTACACGAGCTGGCTACATCCTCAATAATATGAGTTGAGAAAATAACAATACGATCCTTACTCAATTCTACCAAAAGGTTTCTGAAACGAATGCGTTCACGAGGATCGAGACCTGCTGTAGGCTCATCTACCACCAATATACGAGGCAGATGAAGAAGAATCTGTGCAATTCCTATTCGCTGTTTCATACCGCCCGAGAAAGAACCAATTTTATTGTCTTTTTGATCGATCATGTGAACGGCTTTCAATACATATTCCACACGCTCCATTCTTTCTTTATTGTTGTTCAGTTTTTTTAGAATTCCCATGTAGTTCAAGAAATCCCATGCGCTCATATTTTCGTACATTCCGAACTCCTGAGGCAGATAGCCAATTAAACCTTGTAATTCTTCACGTTTTTCGCGTACATCAATACCGTTGATGGAAATTTGACCGTAGCTTTGCTCCAAAATACCGCAAATAATACGCATTAGAGTCGATTTACCGGCGCCATTAGGTCCAAGCAGACCAAACATACCGTTGTCAATGTCGAAGGATACTCCTTTAACCGCTTTAAATGGAATTTTCTTTTTTCCGATAATTGGGATGATTAAAACAAAACGATAGAAGATTTTTCGAATACCGCTAAAACTACCTTTAATACGATTGATGTTTATTTTTTCACGATAGATTTTATCTGATGATATTTTTATCAGTAAAGCCAAATACCAGAAAACAGCTATGGGTGAAAGTAAACCAATTAATTCGTATTTCTGATAGAAAAATGCCATTACCAATAATGGCATTAGCCAATAAATAATTTTGTGCAGAATGTTGATGAAAACTCTTGCAAATTTGTTTCTTTTTTCCTTTTGCTGGTGTTTTTTATACTCAATAATTGGAGCCATAAAAAACAAAAGCATAATTTGGAAAGGAATGGACAAGGCTAGCAACCAGTATTCATTTTCGAGATGGATGTAGATGAAAAAGAAGATGAAAGCAACCAATGGCAATTGCCAGATTAAACCTCCAAAATCGCGAATTGTTGAATAGGAATGCTTTAAACCTAGTCGTTCTCTTATTTTAAGACCCGAATTCCACTCTCGCTTAAAACGACCATCCCAGTCGTAAATTTTCACCAAATTTCGAATCTCGATATGCAAGGATTCTTCTGGAGCAATTAGTTTTTCGTTGGCTTTTCGCAAACTGGTCTGAATAAAATAGATGCAGGCTGGTACGGATAATAGCAAAACAAGGAAATCGATAATCTGCCAAATAGCACTATCTACTTCGGCGTAAATGAAATACGTTCCACCTAACCAAATGGAAGCTTGTAAAGTCTTTATCCAAACTTTCTGGCCTTGTATCCAGTCTAAACTTGTGCGTAAACCAGTATACAAGGTTGGGATAAATACCAAGGTAAGAATGGTACTAATTGTAAGTCCACCAATTACAGTAATCGCAAAAGGAACACCAATTTGAGTTACGTATTCTTCACGACCAAGTGCTAATGGCATTAAGGCGATAATTGTGGTAATGGCAGTAATTAAAATAGGACGAATACGAGCCAATCCAGCCATCATTAAAGCTCGAGATTCTCGATAACCGCGCTTCTGCAATACGTTGGAGTAATCAATCATGATAATGCCATTGTTGACAACAATTCCCAAGAGAATGATCAAACCGATAAATACATTGGCATTCATTAAGGAGGTGCCCGTTAGAATCAGTGCAATTAATGATCCGATGGCTGCCATAGGGATGGAGAACATCATTACAATAGGCATGGTAAAAGATTCGAATACCGAAGCTAAAATCATGAATATTAAAATAATGGCCATTAGAAATAGCATTTTAAAATCACCTAAAGTATCTTCTTCATGAACAACTTCTAGTGCAATTCCTGAAGGAATGTTCATGCGTTCAACAAGTTCATCTACCTCTACTCGCGAAGCAGTTAGTAGGTCTTTTTCATCGTTTACTTCTGCTATAAATTGATATTCAACTTCGAGTTGTTTCTCCTGATTGGTACGTTTAATTGTCGATAAACCATCGGTAAAATTTAAATTGCTGATGTTTTGCAATTCGAATTCTGCTCCTTGTGTTCCTTTAACGCTTAGCTCTCGCAGATCTTTTGCATCTCTTGTTTCTACTTCGGTATTGCCAAGTGTTTTAATAATGATATCGTACTCATCGGTACCTTGTTTGAATTTTACGCCACTCGAAAATTCTTTCTGAAAGGAGTTTAGCTCAGACAAGACAGAGGTAACAGGAATATCGTAAATCGCCATGATCTGCTTGTCGAACTCCAATACCATTTCTGGTCGTTTGCTCGGTATTTTAACAGATACATTTTGAATGGAGGTAAGTTGCCCCAAATAGTATTCTAAATCGTCTGAGAGGTCCAACATTTTGTCAAAATCCTGTCCTTTTATAATCAGTTTCTCTTTTTGGGTTCCAATGCCTAGCATTTCCATGAAAGGATTATCGCCACCGAAACCACCTCCACCACCGCCAAAACGACGTCCAGTAGCAGGAGGATCCCAACTAAATGATGCCCTTGGCAGATCGTTTAATTGTTCCAGAATGTTTTTCTTAATCCCAGGAACGGAAAGGTTTTGTATATCGCGATAATCATCTACCAAACTAATGGTTAAAACGGCTTCCTCTTCATACACTTGACTGGTGATATCCTTTTTTTCGGGTAAGGAATCGAGCTTTTTTTCTACCTGTTTTATGAATAAATCGGTATTGTCGAGCGTAGTTCCTCCAGGTAAGGTTACGTAAAGGTTAAGGTCTTTTGTTTCCGTTTCCTCTGTGGTAATCATGCTAAGACCTAAGCTGATTAAAAGCGTAACGAAAAAGAGTCCTAAAGCGCCTAAGATGGTTCTTCCTGGAAAGCGCATGCACGATTTTAAAACCACCAAGTAAACTTGTACCAATCGGTTGTGGTAGGATATGTTTTCGAAATTAACCTGACGGATTTTACCTTTTCGCTTTAGAAAAGTATGGGTAATCATTGGAATTAAAAGCAAGGCTACCACCAGTGATACCAATAAGGTTGAAATGATAGAGATGCCAATGTGTTTTCCAAATAGTCCGATTAAGAAATTGTCTGTGAACAAAAATGGTAAGAATACGGCAATAGTAGTTAAAGTAGCTGCAAAAATAGATCGCCACACTTCTTTGGTTCCTTGAATAACGGCAGTGTCTGGATCATTACCTTTTGCTGCCAAGCGGTAAATGTTTTCAAGAACTACAATGCTATTGTCGAGCAGCATACCAATGGCCAAGGCTACACCCAATAAGGTTAGCGTGTTAATACTGATATCGTAAGCATAGAAAAAGTTGAAAGCCGTATAAACGGAAATAGGAATGGCCAATGCTATTGCAGTTACCAGTCTGATATTTTTTAGAAAAATCCAGAGAATGAAAATTGCCAAAAGCCCACCAACTAATGCCAATTCAATAATTAAATCGATATTGGTTTTCATTGTTTCGGCAGTGTTTGTTTGCACCACCAAGGTGATATCTTTATTTGCAAACTCCTCATTAATCTCTTCAATTTTCTCAATTACATTGTCAGATAATTCGATAATATTCGATTGAGAATCTCTCGTTAACTGAAGTGTTACGGCTTCTTTTCCATTCACACGACTGTAAGAGGTTTGTTCTTTAACACCAAAGCGTATGTAGGCAATATCTTTAAGTTTGATATCCCCCTTTTCTCGAACAACCAGTTCGTGTAATTCAGAAATGTCAGTAAATTCGGAAACTACATTCACAAAATGCATTCTGCTGTTTTCAATTACTTTACCAGCAAACTCGCGCATGTTGTCGTTTCTGCTTAGTGCAGATCGAACATCCGAAGGACTGATGCCATAGCTTTTACAAACATCATCTCTAAGTAGAATTTCAATTGATTTTTCACGACCTCCGAAAAGTGCCGTGTTGGCAATTCCGTTTATGTTTTGGATCTTATCTAAAATTTCATTTTCGGTAATTTGTCGAACCCGATCAACACCACCACTTCCACGAACCTGAATATTCATGAACATGTTGTTGATTTGTTCCATGTCGAACTTAAATACCTGGACCCTGAATTCTTGTGGAAGGTCTTTCTTGATTTCTTTTACCTTTTCGTCCAGTTTTAAATAGGCATATTTGATATTTGTTCCTTGTTCAAAAGAAATTTCAATACTTCCTCTTTGCTGTCCGGCTGTCGATACAATTTTTTCGATACCTTCCATTCCTCCAATAACACCTTCCAAAGGAATAATGGCTTCACTTTCCATATAACGAGGATCTACTTCCATAGAAGTTCCTACATTAACAAATAACATTGGAAGCTGGGCATTAGGTATTAATTCAACTGGCAATTGTTTGTAGGAGAAAAACCCTAACATACTAAGGCCAGTAAAGAGCATTGCAATTAAAACCTTTCGTTTTATAATGAAATTCATGTATTTCAGTTTAAGCTTTTTTACTTAGATTTCTCTTTTGAAAGAGACTTTTGGTCATTTATTCTTTGCTATATTTTGCTCTTTTTGTTCTCAATTGAGACAGATAAGTTTGCATGTTATCGAAAACATAGTAAACACAAGGTATTACTACCAGTGTAAGCAAGGTTGAGGTAACCAATCCAGCAATTACGGCAATGGCCATAGGAGCTCGTAAGGCTGCACTTTCTCCAAATCCGATGGTAAGAGGCAGTAAAGCCAAAATGGTTGTGATACTGGTCATGATAATTGGTCGAATTCTGTTTTCTCCAGCCATTATAATTGAATCACGTAAGGAATTGCCTTGCTCTTTAAATTTATTAATGGCATCAACCAGAATAATGGAATCGTTCACCGCTATACCTCCTAGCATAATAATACCAATGTAAGCCATGATGTTCATTGGAATTCCCAAAAGGAAAAATGCCCATACAGCTCCAACTCCAGCCAATGGAATGGTAAGGAGAATTGTAAAAGGATGAATTAATGATTCGAATTGTGAAGCCATAACCATATACACTAAGACAATGGAGAGTAGCAAAGCAAAGCTAAGATTGGAAAGTGCTTCCTGTCTTTTTTGTTCCTCACCAATCAAACTCACCTGATAGCCTTGAGGCAATTCAATATTTGAAATTTTACTGTTAATCTTTTCAATAATCTGATCGAAAGCAATATCGCCTTGAATATCGGCACTTATTTTTCCAATACGAGTCTGGTTTCTTCTCAGCATTTGTTTTGGAGAAGACGATTTCTCTATATGCGCTACTTCGTACAATGGAATTTCTTGATCCCCACTTTTTAGTGAAAGCGTATTTAATTCAGAAAGTCTGGTTTCTGGTAGCTGAATGGTAATGTCATTCATTTCCCCACTTTGTTCAAATTTTCCAGCATTCTTTCCCATTAAAACATCTTGCAACTGACCTGCAATATCACTTGTGCTTAGGTTGAAGATGCCTGCTTTGTAGCGATCAATAACAACATCAACTTCAGGAGCTCCTTCTTCAATGCTGGTTTTTACATTAATCAAATCAGGAACTTGAGTCAGAAGTTCTTTAATTTCCTTCGATAACTGTTCTAGTACTTCTATGTCTTTTCCTTTTACCTCTACTTCAATAGGAGCAGTTTCTGTTCCAATGGTCGATTGCAAGGCTGTTTCATCACGAACAATAGAAATCTGTGCATCTGGAATGTCGGAAATTAACAGTCCAACATGTTCAAGTATGGCTTCTGAGTGCTCTGCGTATTCACTTTTAAGGCGAATTTTAATATTGGCTGTGTTTTCATTTTGAAAGACAGATTTATCGGTGGCAGAACTACTTCCCGGACCAATTTGACTATAGACCGTTTCGAATTTGTCTCCTAATGATTGTTTCAACATCGATTCAATAGCACCAACCGTTTTTGATGTTCGATCGAGTTGAGTTCCTTCCTTTAATTCAATATCTAAACTAAATTCTCCAACGCCACTTTTGGGTAGATACTCGTTTCCTACATAAGGAAGAATAAGGCCAGTAATTACGATTAAAATACATCCAGCACCAATCACCAAACTTCTTTTGTTTAGGATTTTGGCAAGCATTGTTCCATACCAAGCAATCTTAACCGATTTGAATTTTGTGTCTTTGGCTTTTCCTTTGTATGCATAATTGAATAGCATCGGAATCATTAATATGGCAACAAATAAAGAGGCTATTAAAGAGAAAGCAACTGTCCATGCCTGATCTTTAAACAAAGCACCCGATGCTCCGTGCATGTATACAATTGGAAGAAATACTACAATGGTTGTTAGCGTAGATGCAACAATAGCTCCTCCAACTTCTGATGTTCCTTCAATGGCAGCATCTTTTACTGAAAGGCCTAGTTCCATTTTCCGGAAGATGTTTTCGATAACCACAATGGCATTATCAACTAACATTCCAGCACCTAAAGCCAAACCTCCTAAGGTCATGATATTTAAGCTCAATCCGTTAAAGTACATCAAGTTAAAAGTAGCAATGATGGAAACCGGAATTGCAAAACTTACAATGGCGGTTACTTTTATTCTTCTTAGAAATACAAAGAGCACCAAAATGGCGATCAGAACACCAATTAAGGCCGTTTCTTCAACTTCATCAATTGCTGTTTGAATGAATTTTCCTTGATTTTGAACCACGATAAACTGATATCCAGGCAATGCTTTTTTGATGGATACCATCGTTTTTTCAAAATCTTCAACGGCTTGAACGGTATTCGATCCAGTTTCTTTGTAAATGGATAAGCCAATGCATCTTACACCATTAATTCTAACAATGTTTTGAGATTTCTTGGCTACGAAACTGACCTTGGCCACATCTTTTAAAAGGATAGGTACTTTATCTTTTACCAATGTTTGATTACCAGCACTCGCATTTGTTGGCGATGAGGCCGAGGATTGTTTTGTTCCGACAATTACATTTTCTATTTCTTCAATGTTTCGAATTAAGCCAGCACCTTTAATAATGTATTTCTTCCCCATTTCCACAATGCTTCCACCAGAAACATTTTGGTTAAGGTTTTGTATTTTTTGAACAATTTGATCGATGCTTATTTGGTGTGCATCCAGTAGGTATTGATTGGTTTCAATACGTACTTCTTTTTCTTGTGTTCCTGTCAATTCTACTTCGGCAATTCCTTCCAAACGGATTAGTTCATTACGGATGTAATTTTCACCAACTTTTCGAAGTTCATCCATGTCTGTTATTTCTGGATGGAGCATTCCGATGATTAATATTGGAGATGCATTTGGATCGTGTTGGGTTATCGTAAATTCATCAATGTCAGCATTCTGACTGTAATTGGTAAGTGCTTTTTGCAAATCAAGAAAAGCTTCATCCATATCGCTGCCCCAAGTATACTCCACAGTAACTCGTGCAGAACCAACCATACAAACCGATGAAACCTGATTAACTCCTTTTTGTCGAATCGATTGTGCCTCTATACTTTCAATAAATTGCTTTTCAATCTCTTCAGGTGGTCGTTCACCTGCTTTAATTTCCACAAATATTCGCGGTGCATTCATTTCCGGGAACAGGTCAACATTTAATTTGCCGAGCGATACATATCCCAAAAGCAATATTGCCATCACGATCATGGATACGGTTACTGGGTAATTGACCGAAAATTGAGTTATTTTCTTCATTTTAAAAGCAATTAATTATTGTATGATAGAGGCTACCATTTTAAATTGGATGTGAATTGAAATAGTTGTGTAAATTATTTCACCACTTTAATTTTTGATCTGTTGCGAAGGGTTTCAAAACCTTTGGTTACCAATCGATCTTTTTTCTTTAGGCCCGAAATGATTTGTACTTCGTTCGGATTCTCTAATCCAAATTCGATAATGCGTTCTTCGGCCAATCCTTTGTTCACAACAAAAACTGTATTTCCTCTTTGCTTATTTAAAATCACATCTTTAGGTATAACGATAGCCGAATCAGCTTTTGCAACGACAATCTCACCCTTGGCAAACATGCCTGGTCGCAACAAAAGTTTTGAATTGTTGATATTGATAATTGCTTTAAAAGATCTGGTTTCAGAATCGATAGCAGGTGATAATTGTGAAAGAACACCTTTTAAAGTATCACCAGGAATGGTATAGTTGATGATGTTTACCTGCTGACCTGTTTTCACAGAGCTCATGTTCTTTTCAGCTAAATTAATCTCCATATGAAGTTTGCTGTAATCCATGATGCTTAACAAATCAGAAGCTGCTGCTATTTTGGTATTGTCTGTGTAGTAATTCAAATTGGTGATGCTTCCTGAAAAAGGAGCTTTCACTTTCAATTTAGCCAAACGAAAAATGGCATCTTCGTAAGAATATTTAGCATTGATAAGGTCAATCTCAGCATTTTTAACTTCCGAAAGTGTTACACCACCTTTTTTATACAATGATTGCTGCTTTTCAGAAACTTGTTGTGAAATTTCCAAGCGCAACTCTAAAGACTTTATTTTGATGTTGTTTTCATATTCTTTGTCCTCCAGAACGATAACTGTTGTTCCTTCGCTAACGTAATCGCCTAAGGCAAATTTGCGACCTGTTTTTGGATTGATTTGCAAATGGTATTTTCCAGCTACGTCACTTTTTAGAGCAACTGTTTTTATTGGATTTACAGTTCCTGTTGTACTGATAAATTTTTCAATGCTTTTGGATGTGATTTCCTGAACAGAGACTTGAACAGCAATGTCTTTGTTCAGATCTGTTTCATTATCGTTACAAGCAGAAAAAACTGCTAAACTTAGAATAAAGAATGCGATTCGTTTCATTGTTATGGAGTTTGTATGGTATGTCATGATTGGTTTTGTGTTTATTCAATAATCAAATTTTCTTGCAGTTCCTGAGGCACAAATGATCTGTCATTTTCAAAATCCCAAAGCGATTGGATTTTTAGATTCAAGAGTTCCAACTTGTAATTGATTAGGGAATTAGCCAGATTCATTTTCTTTTCGGATAACTGATTTTGGAAACGTTCCAGATCAATACTTGTCAAATCTCCATTTCGGTACCGCTCTAAATTGATATCGTAAGTTAACTCAGCATTTTTTTCATTTTGCTTGGCAATATCTATTTGCTGAATTAAATTCTGAAGGTTTCTGTATGTTTTTCTAATGTTGATGGTGATATCATCGCGTAAGCTATTTTTGTCTATCTCACGACTTTCAATTTCCAATTCGGCAGCTCTAATACGGGCTCTTCTTTCTCCCCAATCGAATATTGGAATGGAAAAAGTGATGCCAGCACGTGGACTTTTTGTAGGCTTGTCGTAAACATCAGCTAGCTTTTCATTGTTTCCCATAATACCAATCGAAAGGCTTACATTTCCTTTAAATTCGTTTATCGAAGAGGTTTGTATCAAATCAAACTTAGCATTGTTTAAGTCGATCTCTTTTTGGGTTAATTCCAACCTTTGGTTCAATCCGTTTTCGATTGCTTTTTCCAAATTCACAATCACAGGAATGTATTTAATATCTGTGCTTACCGATACATCATCATATAAGGAGATTCCCAATAGAAATTTAAAATCATCTTTAGCATTTTCAAGTTCTACTCGGTTATTGTCCAAACTCGATTTACTGGTAGCATAATTCAATTCAGCCTGATAAAGTTCTTCTCTGGCTGATAAACCACCTTCTACTTTACTGACAATAATCTCCTTGCTAATTTTCTGATTTTCAAATTCTTCTTCGGAAATCTTCAAAGCCATTTGTTTCTGATAGATAGAATAAAATGCTTGGTTTACTCTTCTTTCCATACTTAAAAGTTGAATAGAGTAGGCCAAGGTTGCATTCTCAAGATTCAGCTCATTTCGAGTCAAATCCATTTTGGTTTTATTAAATGTAAACAGCGGCTGGTCGTATTGCAAATACAGTGAGTTGTTAAAACCCGAGTAATTGGAATTACTAGCTTCAGAGTAATTGTCTTGATATCCAAACTCATTTTGCAGGGATAATCTACCATCTGTTAACTTTATTGGTTGAGAAACGGTAAATGTTCCGCTGGCTTTTTTGTTTTCAGAAGTATTCCATGTCGAGAAGTACTCGTTGTAGGATTCTGTTTTATCGTAAGATAATGGCGTAACATCAAAAGAAAAACGAGATCGTAAAGATGCTAATTGCGCATTCAATCTTTCCTTGTTCTGCTGCATGTTTATCCGTGACTTTTTAATGTCAGGACTATTTTCAAAGGCGATAAGTAGAGCTTGGTCTAGCGTAATTTCCTTTTGCGCCTGAGCGTAAAAAGAACTGAGTAGAATCACTCCGACAAATACGAATATTCTCATCAATTTTAATTGTGGTTTTGTTGTAGTCATGCCTTATCTTATTTATTTTATTTGTTCTCAACCCATTTAATTGCATCGGCAAATAGAAATGTACCAATCGATTTGTTGTTCAATTCTACCTTGGCATTTTCAGGATTTATAAAGAAAGTACCCAGATAATTCCAGCCATTTTCTAATTCCTGATCACTCTTGTTTATTTCTTCGAAACCAGATTCATGATAAACTTTAAAGTTGTAATCTGCCTTTTTCTGTTGTCTTCCTCTTCTTCCCCAACTTTGTACTTTTTCAATATGACAGTAAACGTCGTATTGTGCTTCATTTTTCAAGTCTGCTTTCCAACTGGCAGAACGGTCTCCCTGTCCGGATTTCGTGAAGAAAGCCGATCTCACGTATTTCCCAAAAAAGCCGGAACGCAATACGTTTTTCCATTCGTTTGGAGGATTCCAAGTGCGCATTCTTGAATACTCATGCTCGTTAACACGTTGATCATCTACCCATTGTTTTAGGTAGCTTTTGTTTGATACCTGAACATATTCAAAGCCTTTGTCTTCATTATCTACTACAAATTCGTTATCAGCCAAAATCCCATCAAATGGTTCACAATCTTTTATATCATTAAAGAATTTTCCTTTTTTCGTTTCACCAAATGAATTGAAATCATATGCCAAACTGTTTGGTAGGTTTTTAGAGATATGCGTTGATATATTCATTCGGCCAGGTTGTGATGGGAAAACAAATCCAACTTCGCGTGCAGAATGTGCAGGTACAAAAATAGTTTTGGTGAAGGCTGGTTTTTTGTCGTCTTGGTTTCTTCTTCTTCGCCTTCCATTATTTTCGTTTAACTCAATATTAACCGAAACAATTCCATCTACCGATTCAGGATTTGAGATTTTGTATCGAATTTGATATTTAATATGATCCCCTTCTTTGACCTTGTAGGTTTGTAAATCTTTAATTAGAAAACCTGGTAACTCGTTTGTTGTATACCAGTTTTTCACTTCTTTTTCTATCGAATCATCCTTTAGTGTTAAAAGCAAACTATCGAAACTTTGGAAACTGAATTTCTGATGTTGATTCTCCTTGATGTATTTTTTTAGTAAGGAATTGAACGCTTCTTCACCATATCGAGATTTAAGTAAGGAGAACAGATGAATACCTTTAGCTTTGAAAATATCATTCAAGTAAATTTGTTCATCATTATCATCGCTTAATTTTAAGCCTTTTTTGGTAATCTCTAGTAAGGATGAATTTTTTAGTTCCAAATTAATTCGTTCTTCTTTACTAATTCCATCAAAACGCCAACGATTTTGAGATTGCGAAACAGCATTTTTCTCTTTTAGATATACTGCTAATGCAATATCTAAAGCTGGATATTGCTGAGAATTTAATTGTGTTGCGTAACCGTAATAATTTGGGAAAGGAGAATAGGTATTTCTATCTACATGATCGAATTGATACCATTCCGTTGATGGAGGCATAAAATTACCTCGTATAAATCGTTTTAAGATTCGGGCTTGTAACTCTTCTTCCGAAACCTCCTCATTATCTCGTTTCATTCTTTTTTCGAAACGTTTTTTCCTTTTCTTAAAATCAGTTTCCTCCATCACAACACCTTTTTCAGGATAAAAAATGATTTCGGGTTGCACTGCATCACTACTGATCGACCAGATGTGTTTATCCAATGCAAATTGAATAGGAACTTCGGCCAAAGCGAAACGTTTGAAAGGATATTCTAAATCTATTTCAGTTTCATATTCATTTTTTAATTCTCGAATTAGAGAAGGCAAACTATCTTGAATTACATCAAAATGCTTCAAGTAAAACTCATTTCCACGCATTGCATAGATGGAATATTCAATTGAATCAACCTCAATGCTATGCTTTAAATAGTCTCCAATTAGCAAACTAATTTTAGGCAAGGCTGCTTCTGGTTTAAATTCAAAAATTCCATCTTCAATTTTAGTTACTTCTCCTTGCGAAACAGCTGTTAGATTATCTGTCGTTTGAATTTTCAAGCTGAAGTTTGTGAAATCAGGAGAATGCAAAGCGGGTTGGTCGGAAGCATATCCAACGCCCGAAGTAGGGTACCATAAAGCATCGCTGGTTAAACAAACAAAATTCTCTTGTAAGTAGGAATATCGTTTTCGAATGCGAAACATCTCAGCCGTAAAGTTGTCTTTAGTAAGCTCGGGATTTAAGTCTAAAAAATGCGTTCTCTCATCTATTGAACCGCTATAGAAGATTTCTAATATTGTATTCTCATTTTTCTGTAAGGATTTATTTGGTAATATTTTCAACAAGTGTGTTTCTCGTAAAAATTTAAGCTCATTACCTTCTTGAAAAATTGAATTGACAGTAAGTTTTGGGTTCAGACTAAAAAGAAGTGTGTCTAAATTTGAACCAGAACTGTTACGCAGATCCAATTCTGTCTTTACGGATATTGAATCACCCAAATGGTTTAGTTCAATATGGCAACTTATTATATCTGACTTAGGATAAGATACATATTGGTTGTTTAAAGCTATGATGCCTTCTCTAAATTCTAGTTTGTCTGTTTTTAGATCAATGTATTTTTTCGTCAAAAATCCACCTATGGAAAAAGAAAATATTGCCAAATAGATGGGAAGTGACACCAGTCTTTTTGCTTGAGGTAATCGGTTTAGTTTCGATATGGTAAACAGAATAAAACCAATTCCAAGGAAGAAATAGATTCCTCTGTGAATTACAATTTCTTTAAAGCTACCAAATCCTCCAATGGTTGAATTCATCATTGGTACTTGGTAGGCAATATAATCGAATAGGTGATAAAATTTCGTATTTAAGTAGAAGATACTTAGGGCAATGTATCCGAGTAAGATGATGAAAGTTATGGCCTGATTTTTTAATGTGATCATTAAGAAAAATGCCAAGCCCAGAATGTAAACTAAGGTAGGTATCGATATGAGTAATGGATAGTAAAAAACAATCCAAGCATTTTGAGAAGAATCACTACTTAAAAACGAAAAACCAATTCCCATTAAGAGGATAATAAAATTGAGAATGACAAATACGCTTATGATTCCCACCGATTTACCCAGAATATATTCGCTGTTGGTCATCGACCTTGCATAAATAACTTCAACGGTATCGTTCTTGCTATCCTGCTTTAAAAATTCTGATGCGAGAAATACGGCAACAATAGCCTGACCCAAGTTCAAAAGAATGAGATTGGCATATGGTATTGCTGCAGGAAGTGCTCTGTAAATCCACGGTGCACCACTATTTTCGACAAAGGCAGCAATGTTAAAAATCCCTATCGAAAAGATGGATAGTCCAGCAAATATTCTAAAAAACCAAGATCGAAGTAGTGTTCTGGTCTCGTATTTGGCAACTGTGCGTATGGTGTTGAATGAGATCATTTTCAATTAACTAAATTAGTTCAGAAGACATTTCCATAAAATAAACGTAAGCGTGTTCCAAATTTGGTTCCAACTCAATAGCATTCGGCAATTGACTGCCATCTCCAATTAATTGCACTTCCCAGCCTTCGTGTGTTGGAATTGTGGATACAACTGCATACTTATCTTTGATTAAATCATATTCATAACCTGAGGTGTTCACTTGCCAAACATGACCGCGTGCTTTTTCAATAAGCGCTTCGGGTGTTCCTTTAAAGGCAACTTTACCGTTGTTTAGTAAAGCCAAATTATTACAAACACTGGATATGTCTCCAACAATATGAGTTGATAAGACGATAATTACATCTTTTTGACTGAGTTCTGATAAGATGTTTCGAAATCGAATTCTCTCTTCCGGATCAAGACCAGTAGTTGGTTCATCGACTACAATAATTTTTGGATCTCCAATTAAGGTTTGTGCAATGCCTAATCTTCGTTTCATTCCTCCAGATAGTTTGTTTGCATCTCGTTCACGAACATCAAACAAGCCTACTTTATCCAACCATTCATCTACCTTATCTCTTCTGATTTTTTTATTGTTAACACCAGCAAGCGATGCAGCATAATCTAGAAATTCCCAGGTCTTCAATTTTGAGAAAAAACGAAAATCCTGAGGAAGATACCCTAGCATACTTCTAATTTCTTTTCTGTTTTTTTGAAAATCAAATGAATCAACAGAAATGGAGCCAATTGTTGGTTGCATTAATGTTACCAATATTCTCATTAAGCTCGATTTTCCAGCTCCATTGGGTCCAAGAAGTCCGAACATGCCAGTTCCAATTTCCAGATTTACATCATCCAGAGCTTTTTTTCCATTGGGATAGATTTTACTTAGTTCTTGAATGTTGATTTGCATCTGTTTGGTTATTTCAATTTGTAATGGAACTTAGCTGAAAAATAGCTAGGGTAAATAATTTGACTCACTACCAAATGTACAATTTATGGCAAATATTTACTGTTCATTAGACTGTTTTTCGATGAAGACTGTTCTTTACATGTTCTACATGATGTATGAGACAAGAAATAGGCAGAATAGGTTACACATTTAAGCGATTTATTAATTATTATTTAAGCTTAGTATCGTAAATAGGTTTGTTTTTGATTTTATTATTTTCTTATCTTTAGTTTTGATTCATAACTAATTGGTAAAGACGTGAGCTTGAGTTTTAAAAAAGATCCATCGGATAAAGTAGATTTTACTCCTTTGGAATTGGTGCAGGAAATGGAGAAGAGAAAGGATTTACTAATGCTTGATGTTCGGGAACCTACGGAAATACAAATTTGTCATTTGGAGAATGCAATGCATGTACCAATGGGACAAATACCTTCTAAAATAGATGATTTGCCTAGGAACAAAGACTTGGTTGTGTTTTGTCACATGGGCGTTCGAAGCAAACAGGTGATGCATTACTTACGGAAAAATGGTTTTACTCGTGTTTTCAACCTAAAAGGTGGAATTGATCGTTGGTCTATTGAGGTAGATGCGAAAGTTCAGCGTTATCGATAGAAGCTTATTCTACTTCAAAACTAATTTTCCCATATCGTTTTCCATTAATTTGAATTTCGATTTCGTGAAGACCAGCATAGTATTTTCTTGTGCTTATTGGTTTAAAAGATATTTTCTTCTTAAAAAATAATTGGCCATTAGCAGGAATTGATTTTTTAGAAAGCTTGAAAACTTTTGGTGCTGTTTTACCATTTGCCTTTGTATAGTGCAGAACAAAATCAATCATTAAATTTTGTTCTTTTGGTGCTAAGGATTGAATTTCGAATGAAAATTCATTTTCGTCACCTAGTTTACATCTCAACTTTTGAACACAAAAGTTTACCACATCTATTTTTATATTTTGAGGGTATCCTAATAATTCAAGTGCTCTAGGATGTCCTTGTTTTAATAGTGTTCTAGAAGCATGACTAATGATCCATTTTGTGTCTTTGTTGTCGATTTTATTCCACCGGGTTAAAATTTCAACTACTAAATCAGGATGATCTTTGGCAATATCATTTAGATTATTCGCTACGGAACGACGCACATATAACTCCTTGTCTTCTTTTAATTTTTCAAGTAACTCGATTACTGGAGCAGGATTTTTCTGAAATTCTTTTAAGGGAGAAGCCCAAGGAAGTTTTGGACGAGTACCTTCTGAAACTAACCTGCGAACATGTACATTTTTATCTGTTGTCCATTTATGCAGGTGTTGAAATGTTTCCTTAGGATACTTTCTAATAAAGGGTCGAATGGCATTTTCAGATGTAAATCTTTTTGTAATTTCTAGAAGAGCATTTATAGATTGTTTATAATCTTCCTTCTTTAAACCAAATTGAGATACGTAGCCTGCAAAGGGCATGTAATAAAAGCCTTCAAACCCACTTAATTCATTCTTTTTTATTTCTTCATTAAAAGAATTTAGAATAATTTTTATTGCTTCAGGATATGATTTTGGTAGATAAGTAAAGAGTTCTTGTGTAATTAAATTAGAACGTTCCGTTAAACTAAGTGGTTCTAAATTAGGAACAATAGATGCAATAAAGGAAAGAGAATCAAAATCTTCCCAACAGATCGAAATATGGCGAGCAATATTTTCAACCAATTGTTTATTGTACAAATCCTTAAATAAAAAACCTTCTTCCATAATCTACAAACAAATAGAAATAATGTTTATTTCAGACGTCCTATTTAATTTGAATTTTACTCAATAACGATATCTCGTATATAACTAATTGCTTCTCCTTTTTCAGAAATCCCTTCAATTATAAGTTCATAATTACCTGGGATATCGCCAACAGTAAAGTTTAAATTTAGACTCTTATCTTTGGTTACAAGTATGTTTGGTAACCATAACATATCAACTCTAGCATCTGGTGTCTTACGGTCAGAGACTTCTGTTTCTGTGCGAATTAATTGCTCATTAAATAAAGGTAGATGAAAGCGTTCTGTATTAATTGGTAATTCAGTTAATTCACACTTTCCTTTTTTACTAATAATGTGAACAATACCATAAAAATGAGATTTCTTGTAATAATATTCGAATGGAACAACTTCTATTCTATCCAGATCTTCTGGATTTAAATTCATTAAGTCATCTATGTTATCCATTATTAATCCATCGTACATTGGCAATGCTTTTTCAGGCATTAACATCCCAGATTCAGGGTTGAATAAAACCATAGATGCTTTTTGGTGACTATTGTACCTAATTTTAACGGTAGGAATTAACTCATGAAAGTATTCAGGAAGTGAATCAAGAGTAATGTATTTTTTAAGATCATAAGAATAGGTTGGTTTCCCAAAAAAGTTCTTTTTTGATCTATTAACTACTGTATCTTCAATTACTGAAGCAGTTTTTTGCTTGTATAATTTTCGGATGTAATAATTTTGCCATATTTTTTTAGCAAAGTTCTTGCCATCTGTGCTTGCTAGTAATGACTTATTTTTTGATATCCCTTTTTCATAGCTAAGGAATTTATTTTTTAGGGCATAGTCTATTTTAAGAGAGTCTATTTTTCTTGCCTGTATTGCAATATCATGAAATCCTTTATCAAGAGGAAGTTTGAAATAAAACTTACCATCACTGTTGGTTATATTCATATCAACATCTGCAAACTTTCCAATCTTTGAAAAATAAATTAGAGTTTGTCTTAATGAACTGTCTTGGTTGATCAATTGTCCTTCAATGATATATGCATTTTTTTCTGGGTATTGTGTTGGTGAAATTTCCTGATTAATAGGCTGTTGGGTCCAGATGGGTTGAAGATTTGTATTCGAAACCCAACTGTCTAAATTTAGATTTGAATTGATAATATCCAAATGAGAACTTACTGGATAGTCGATTAAAATATTGTTGAAATCTGTAAAATTATCACTTCTAGGAATACCTATTGGTTCTTTTAACCTTATTGATGCTGATAAGTTTAATGTATCACAAAGCTTACTAAATTGAGTTAATGGAAACGATAACTCATGAGTATTTCTCGTTTTTAAGTAAAGAATTTCTTCTTTTGAATAATTACTCTTTAAAATCCCAGAATGGAAGCTTACCGAATGCAATGGTTCATTTTTTGAATCAGTTATCTTGATGGAAAGATTATTTCCTTTAAAAACATTTAAAGGAACTTCAAGATAAGATTCCGAACCGTTTAAATTCAATTGGTAAGATTTTTCTATTGAGCTTCGATCGGTTATTAAGATATTTATTTCACCTAGATTGCTAGAATTTACATTAAATCTTAATTTTCGATTCAAGTCGACCAATTGTATTTCACCCTTTAATTTTTCCGTATTGATTAGATAAGGAGTATCCTTTCTGGAAATTGGTGTGAAAGAATATTTCGCATTATTAGCAGTAAGGTTTCCTGAGGTAATATCTTGTTCATTTTCATTATTGTAAAGATAGATCTCTTTGATGCTAATTAATTCAGGGTTAATTGAAGAGTTCCAATTCGTATAGGCATTTAAATAGTAAGTGCCAGATGGCAATTTATCGGAGAAATTGATTCCAGTATCACCAATTCCTTTATCAAGAAGAATTTCTTTTTGAAGAATAGATATACCTTCTCCATTTAGTAATTCTAGATAGGCAACATTACTAACATTGGATAACTTCCTTGTGTTTATATCAATATTGTATGCTTGTAGCCAGCAAGTTTCGCCAGAAACAAAGATATTTCTATTCAAGTGTAAATAGATCCGATCTATTGCGTAATTCTGAGAAAAAGAATTGTATCCTAATAAGATTAAGAATATGAAAATTGATATCGATTTGTTGCTTAATTTTGTTCTCATCTAGGGAAATTTAGAATTCTATATTGTATGATACCATCGGAATTGCTTGGCCAAATATGGATAGTTTATATCCTAAACTGCCACTTAAATCACTACGGAAATAAACTGAATATGCATTTTTCCTACCCGTAACATTATATATACCAAATGTGAAATTAGAGTGAAAGAGTTTATCCTTTTTCAAATTTCCAATTACTCTTAGCGATAGATCTGTTCTAAAGTAGTTCGGTATACGATATTCATTTCTTTGTGAATAGTAGGATATTGGAATATCCTGAATTGTATAATGACCTATCGGAAATGTTGCAGGTCTTCCGGTGTTAAAAACAGTATTTGTTGAGAATATTAATCTTCTCGATATTTTAAAGTTAATAGCTGCTTTAATATTATGAGGTTTGTCAAAAGGAGCTCTATAATACTCCCCATTTTTAATAGAAAAGGAACCAGTCTTATCTTTTGTTTTGAAATAACTTCGAGAATAAGAGTAACTCATCGTTCCATTAATTCGACCAGATTTTTTTGTCAAACTGAATTCCAATCCATAATTTTTCCCATCTACATTAATTACTTCACTTTCAATGTTTTGTTTTAGGAATAATTGAGCTCCATCTTTATAATCTTTGGCATTTTCAATCTCTTTGTAGTAGGTTTCAAGAGAGACTTCATATGCTTTATTACCAATGTTTTTATAATATCCAAGAGAGTATTGGTCTCCTACTTGAGGTTTAAGGTATTTATTTGTTAATCGCCAAGTATCTGTTGGAGAAATAGCCATAGAATTCGTTAATAAATGGACGTTTTGTCTACTTCTATTATAGCTTAACTTTATGGCTGAACTTGTTGATAAATCATAAGAAAAATTCACTCTGAATTCCGGACCGTGGTAGTTGTTGTATAGACCACTCTTTTCTATGGAATCGCGAACTTCTGCTGTTGATGGGTCATCATTTACATACTTCATTTCGTAGCTATCTCCTAGGTTACCAAACATAGAGTAACGAATTCCTATTTCAGCTGAAAGTTTTGGAAGAGGATTAAATTTAAAACCTGTAAATAAGGCTAATTCTATTCCTTTTTCTGAATTGAAGTATTGATTTTTATATGATGATAATTCACTAAGTTTAGAAAGATCGCCTGGCTTTATTTGATAATGCTTGGCTTCATATCCAAAATTCAGTACCGAGTTATTTTCTTTTTCATTAACAAGCTGGCTTTTTATTCCCATTTCAATAACTTCATGTTTTAGCGCGAATGAGCTTTCTGGAATTTCATCACTTTCTAAAACGTAGGAATAATTTGAATAATAGGCATTGCTTAAAATTTTATTTTTTTCATTAATTCTATGTTTCCAATTGATTGAACCGATTAAGTTTTTGAAATTATACGTAGAATCTGAATGCAATTGAAAATCATCATTGCTATAATAATAGCTAAAATCTATTTGGTTTTTAGAGTTTGGTTTGTATGATAATTTACCATGTAAATCGTGAAAATTGGCTTTGCTATTATTTAGTTCTTCAGAATCAATAAGGTCTAAAATCCAATTTGAGTAAGTGAATCTAAAGGAGCTTTGAAAACTTAATTTGTTTTTAACAATTGGAGTTTCAATATAGAGTTTAGAGGTAATTGGGCTAATTCCAAGTTTACCACTAAATTTATCACTTAAGTTCTTTTGCGTTTTTAATTCATAAACCGAAGAAATTCGACCACCAAAATGATTTGGAATACTTGCTTTATATAGGTTTGCTTCTTCAATCATATCGCTATTAAAAGCTGCAAAAAATCCAAAGAAATGCGCAGGATAATAGATCGGTGCATTATCGATCAAAATCAGATTTTGATCCGCAGAGCCACCTCTAACATTAAAACCAACAGAACCTTCACCAGCACTTTCAACTCCTGCCAGCATAGTTGTGCTTTTTATAATATCTGGTTCGCCTAATGCAGAAGGAAGGTTGTTAATGTCTTCTATGTTTACAACATTAACGCCCATGCTTGTTCGTTTTACCTGATCGTCTTTTGCAATCACCTGAACTTCTCTTAGCTCTGTCGATTCTTCGATCATTTCGACATCTAAACGACCATCACCACGTATGTTTATTTTACGTGTTGTTTCCCGTAGTCCGATAAATTTATAGATAATATTATGCCTTCCTGGAGGAAGTTTTATTTCATAATATCCAGTTTTTCCAGAGGTAACTCCCTTTTTTATATCTGGCAAAAAAATCTCAACTCCCTGTAAGGGTGTTGAACTCTTCTTGTATTTAACGAAACCTCGTAATTTTACTTGTTTTTGACCGATTGAATTACCTATATTGTGAATTATGTATTCTTGTTCCTTTAAGGATTCAAGATCTTTCGTTGAATTACTAGCTACTTCTTGTTCTATATTTTCAGTAATTAGATTTGATTTTTTTTGATCAAATCCCATATCTAAATCAATATTCCCGGTTAGTATTATGCTATTCCCATTTACTAGAAAGTTAATTTTATGCGGTGATAAAATTTCCTTTAAAATAGAATTTACATTTTCATCAGCATATGCTTTCTTCAAGTAAATATTTTTCGTCCATGCTGGATTATAAAATACATGTATGTTGTGATTTATTTCTAATTCCTTCGTGAAATCTTCAAAGGACATTTCTGATTTTCCAATTGTTATTTGCCCCATTAGATTACTAGCACAGAGTATCAATAAACAACCAATTAAAACTATTTTGTTTTTCATTATCATTAGTGTTTAGTGTATAAAATACTGAAGTGTTGAAACGATATCTATTGGAGAATCTTTTCGAAATTTGATATTGTTTTTTCTAAAATGTAGCGCTATTTCCTTTTTTGAAATTTGAAAAGCATCGTAGACATCTTTTTTAGAACTGATCTCGTGAAGATTGGATGAGGTAACAGCGTAAATCTTATTGTCTGCTACAATTTTAAAATTGACATTCTCTGCAGTAGACAGTTTTTTCTCTAGATTCCATTCAATTAAAAACAGGATGTTTTTATTAGCTGATTTTATTACCTGATAATAATGATTGGGATTTAAATCTTGGTGTAATAAGTCTCCTCTCTTAAAATGATAGGAACCTATAGGGTTCGTAATAGTAAAATCAGATAACTCCTCTTTATTTAAAACAATATATCTTTTGGTATTATCCTGCGAGGAAATATTCTTGATTACGTTATGATTGTCCAAATCAAATCCAAAATTCTCATTGTGAACCCAAGAATTACTCATAAATAAACTTCCATTTAAAGATAAGTTTTCCTGAAAAAAGGAATTGTAAATTTTAATATTGTCTTTTGGAATCCAAACTTTGCCATTTATATGGTTGAGTTTATTATTGTCTAGAGTGGGTTGACTAACTGCGTTTAAATTAAATAGGTAGGTTAGTACTATAAAAATTAAAAGTTTGTTTTTTTTCATGATATACTCTTTTTAACAGAGAAGTAGATAGGGGATTTTATAAGTGTTTTTGTTGTCTTGCTAATGTTTTTTTTGATTGATATTTATTGCCAAAAAGATGGTTTAGTAATAGGAAATTCATAAGAGCAATCGTAGCAATAAATATAGCGATAGAAATAAACGGCATCTCCTTTATCATATTCTATTCTGGTAACGTAGTAAATGGTAGGATCAGGCCTGGCTTTTCTTCTTGATTTCTCGACACATTCAGGAGGGAAATATTCAAATTTGGTTTGAAACATATCCCTATTAAATGATTTACCTTTTGCACTTACAGAAGAGACCTCAAAATAGCCAACAACAGAATGATCACCATCGCAGCAATAAATATTTCCTTCTACGTTTCCTGGTGTTCTATCATACAGATTACCACTGCTTTGATTTATTTGCTTGATGTGGTCCCAAAACTTATAATTGTTTGCACTAATGGAACGGACATTTATATGAAGATGGTAATCGAATAATAATTTCTGCTCTGTAGAATTTATGGAAATCGTCGGAAGTTTTTTCAGGGATTTGGTATCCAGAATTGAGGCATCGTAGACACTTATCTCATTGTTGTAAATCTGTTTGTAACATACAGATGCTGGTTCGCTTGTAAATAGTAAACTATCTACAACATTTATGTGAAATGGTGTTTGCCATTCCCAACTTTCTTGTGATTCCCATCTTAAATAACTTACACTGTTCGATTGGTCAACAGCGTCAAAGTATAGTTTAACGGCATTACGCTCAACATCTTTAGAAATAAATTGTTTGTAATCTTCACCATAAATGTTTGTGATTTCTACTGGTGGCGACATTATTTCTGGCTCAGACTCATATTCTAAACCATCTTTAGTGATAATTTTTATCCAGTAACTAGTGCCTATTTCACCTCGAAAATCTGATGATTCATTTTGGTATAAACCCGGTTCAATTTCTTGGAATATATCAGAATCCCCTTTGTCATTAAATATGTTAATGATGGCATCGCCTTCAGGATTGACGGAATCTCTAGTTGTAACAGAGTCCATTGATACTGTTTTGTATAAGCGAATTTGAATAGGAATGTTTTCGTTTGATATTTTACCATCAACGACTAAAACAGAGAAGTTTCCGTTTATTTTAGGGCTATACCTTTCTGTACATGATAATAATATAGGGACAAAAAGAAAAGGTAATATTAACCTTTTAAGTTTAATTATGTTCATTTTACGCAAAGGGTTAGATAGTGGGTTGTCTAAAGTTAAATAAAATCTAGGAAGAAAGATGCTTCTTTGCTTCATTATTTGACAAAATTCTAATTTTATGGTTATCTAACTGTTGCACTGTCTGCCAACTTAACGGACTTATAAAAAAGGTAGTGGGAATTATTAAAATATCATGCTAATAATGATACAGAATAAATTTGTTTGGATTAATACTTATTGCCAAAAAGATGGTTTTGTGATAGAGAATTCATAAGAACAGTCGAAGCAGAATATATAACGATAGTAAAAAACGGCATCTCCTTTATCAAATTCTATTCTAGTAATGTAATAGATAGCTGGATTAGGTCTGTTTTTACTGGATTTTTCGATACATTCTGGAGGAAAATAATCAAAAGTAGTTTGAAACATATCTCGGTTAAATGATTTGCCTTTACTGCTTACTGAAGAAACCTCAAAATAACCAACGACAGAATAATTATCATCGCAACAGTATATATTTCCTTCTACGTTGCCAGGTGTCCTATCATACAGATTTCCACTGCTTTGATTTATTTGTTTAATGTGATTCCAAAATTGATAATTATTTGCACTAATGGATCGGACATTTATATGTAGATAGTAATCAAATAATAATTTTTGTTCGGTATAATCGATGGAAACTAAAGGAAGTTTATGCATTGATTTGGTATCCAGAATTGACGCATCATAGACACTTATCTCATTGTTGAATTTCTGCCGATAACATATCGATGCTGGTTCGCTTGTAAACAGTAAACTATCTGGAAGATTTAAGTGGAATGGTGTTTGCCATTCCCAGCCTTCGTTTGATTCCCATCTTATATAGTTAACACTGTTCGATTGGTCAATTGCATCAAAGTAAAGTTTAACTGCATTTCGCTCTACATCTTTTGAGACATATTGTTTGTAATCTTCACCATAAATGTTAGTAATTTCCACTGGTGGAGACATAATTTCTGGTTCAGACTCAAATTCTAAACCATCTTTAGTGATAATTTTTATCCAATAAGTTGTGCCTACATCACCTCGAAAATTTGATGATTCATTTTGGTATAGACCAGGTTCAATTTCTTGAAAATTATCAGAATCCCCTTTGTCGCTGAATATGTTAATGATGGCATCATTTTCGGGAATGATAGAGTCGCTGGTTGTAACAGAATCCATTGATATGGTTTTGTATAAACGAATTTGAATTGGAGTGTTTTCGTTTGAGATTTTACCATCAACAACTAAAATAGAGAAGTTCCCATTTATTTTTGGGCTATACCTTTCTGTACAGGATAAAAATAAAGGAACAAAAAGAAAGGGTAATATTAGCTTTTTTAGTTTAGTTATGATCACTTTGTGCAAGGGATTAGATCGTGTGTTATCTAAAGTTAGATAAAATCTAGGAAGAAACTTGCTTCTTTATTTTATTATTTAACAAATTTCTAGTTGGATGATTATCTAATTGTTGTGCAGTAGATCATGATGAAAGAACTCAACAAAGTGTAATGTAAATTATTGTATAGTTACGCTAAATACTACGACATTATAGATTTGTATTGGAACAATACTTATTGCCAAAATGATGGTTTTGTGATTGGAAATTCAAAAGAGCAATCGTAACAGAATTTGTAGCGAAAATAATAAATCGTATCTCCATTCTCATATCCTAATCTTGTGATGTAATAGGTAGATGTGTCAGGCATTATTTTTCTACTAGATTTTTCAATGCATTCACTTGGTGAATAATCAAATTTTGTTTGAAACATTTCTCGATTGAATGATTTGCCCTTTGTACTTACTGAAGAAACCTCAAAATAACCAACAACAGAATGGTCACTTTCACAACAGGATATATTTCCTTCTACGTTACCTGGTGTTCGATCATATAGGTTACCACTGCTTTGATTTATTTGCTTGATGTGATCCCAAAACTGATAATTTTTTGAACTAACGGAACGAACATTTACGTGCAAATAATAATCAAATAATAATTTCTGTTCTGTCGAATTTATTGAAGTTACAGGGAGTTTAAGCATGGATTTAGCATCCAGAATTGAAGCGTCATATACATTTATATTTTTATTGTAGTTTTGACGATAACATTGAGATGAAGGCTCATTTGTAAATAATAAACTATCTACAACATTTAAGTGAAATGGAGTTTGCCATTCCCATGCTTCGTTTGATTCCCATCTAATGTAGTTTACACTATTTGATTGGTCTTTTGCATCAAAGTATAGTTTAACGGCATTTTGTTCTATATCTTTTGAAATGTATTGTTTATGATCTTCTCCATAAATGTTAGTAATTTCTACTGGTGGAGACATAATTTCTGGTTCAGATTCATATTTTAAACCATCTTTTGTGATTATTTTTATCCAATAACTTGCACCCACTTCTCCTCGAAAACTTGATGATTCATTTTGGTATAAACCGGGTTCTATTTCTTGAAAATTGTCAGAATCTCCTTTGTCGCTGAATATGTTAATGATGGCATCGCCTTCGGGAATTACTGAGTCTCGGGTTGTTACGGAATCTGCTGAGATTGTTTTGTATAAACGAATTTGAATTGGAGTGTTTTCGTTTGAGATTTTACCATCAACAACTAAAACAGAGAAGTTTCCATTTATTTTTGGACTATATTTTTCAGTACAGGATAAAAATAAAGGGACAAAAAGAAAGGTTAATAATAGCCTTTTTACATTAATTATGATCATTTCAAGTAAAGGGTTAGTTTGTGGGTTGTCTAATATAAATATATTCTAGGAAGAAAACTGCGTCTTAGTTTTATTATTTGACAATATTGTAGATTTATGGTATGCGAATAGTTGTGCAATAAGCCAAAATAAGCTTTTTGAAAAGGCAGTTTGAATTATTGAGATGTCAAGTTCATAGTACGAAATACTGCAAAGAAAATAGCAAAAAGGATTCTGATATTACCTGTCTTTACTTGTTGCAATTGATTTACTAACGAATTAATTATTACTTGTTTGTATTAATGCTTATTGCCAAAAAGATGGTTTTGTGACTGGGAATTCATGAGAACAATCAAAGCAGTATATTAAGCTATAGTAATAAACGATATCTCCATTAGCAGATCCTAACCTAGAGACGTAATAGTAGTCGGGGTTAGGTTTGGCTTTTATACTGGATTTTTCGATACATTCTGATGGGAAATAATCAAATTTTGTTTGAAACATTTCTCGATTAAATGATTTGCCCTTTTTGCTTACTGAAGACACCTCAAAATAGCCAACTACAGAATGGTCACCCTCGCAGCAGTATATATTTCCTTCTACATTGCCAGGTGCTCTATCATATAGATTACCACTACTTTGATTTATTTTCTTAATATAATCCCAAAATTGATAATTTTTAGCGCTAATGGAACGGACATTTATTTGTAAATAATAATCAAATAATAATTTTTGTTCTGTTGATAGTATTGATGTTACAGGAAGTTTAAGCATGGATTTGGTATCCAAAATTGAAGCGTTATATACATTAATTTCATTGTTTAAATTCTGTCGATAACAAACAGATGCTGGTTCGCTTGTAAATAATAAGCTATCAACAACATTTAAGTTATACGGAGTTTGCCACTCCCAACTTTCTTGCGATTCCCATCTGATATAGTTTGCACCGTTCGATTGGTCTTTTGCATCAAAGTATAGTTTAACGGCATTTTGTTCTAGATCTTTTGAAATGTACAGCTGATCATCTTCACCATAAATATTTATAATCTCTACTGGAGGAGACATGATTTCCGGTTCGGACTCATATTCTAAACCATCTTTTGTGATTATTTTTATCCAATAACTTGTACCTACTTCACCTCGAAAATTTGAGGATTCATTTTGGTATAAGCCGGGTTCTATTTCTTGAAATAAGTCAGAATTTCCTTTATCGCTAAATATGTTAATTAATGCATCATTTTCAGGAATAACGGAATCTCTTGTTGAGACAGAGTCTACTGAAATTGTTTTGTATAATCGAATTTGAATGGGCGTATTTTCGTTTGTGATCTTTCCATCAACAACCAAAACGGAAAAATTTTCATTTATGTTTGGGTTATATCTTTCTGTACAGGATAAAAATAAAGGGACAAAAAGAAAGGGAAGTATTAATCTTTTTATTTTAATTATGACCATTTTAGATGATGGATTAGAAAGTAGTCTGACTAAGTTAAATATATTCTAGGAAGAAAGATGCTACTTTCTGTTATTAATTGATAATACTGTAGACTTTTGGCGGTCTAATGGTTGCGCAATTATCCATGATATAGCGGCTGAATTAAGAGTAGTTTGAATTATTATAGCATCAATTTGATTTAAAAAGTTAGAAGTTCATTTTTATGCTTGGCATTTTCTTAATCTAACAAGAAAAAAAAGGCTGAATGCGAACATCCAACCTTTGGGGTTTTAGGGTTTATTTAACTTTTTATTTTTTTATATTGGCTTAACAGTAATAATTGATTGCTTAATATTTAATACCTCTACAAACGAATCTTTTGGGATTACCTCTCCAAATTGAGATTTGGCTTTCCACGTTGAGCCAGAGATTATTATACGTCCAATGTTTTTTCTGTCATTGATTTCTTCCATAACAATAGCCTCTCTGCCAATTAATTTTGCTTGATTTAATTCTGGTATGTACTGATTGCTAAAGGAGTGTTTTTTTATGAATGGTTTTATAATAAATAAGGATAGAAAGGAAAATGCAGCAAAAACAATAATTTGTTCTGTTATTGAGAAGTTTAAATAAGCGATTATTCCCGTTAGTAATGCCCCTATTCCAAAGCAAATTGAAATAAAATTTGAAATAAATATTTCAATCACAAAAAGGCCTACTGTTAATAGTAACCACATGTGCCAAAGTTCTAATTCCATCTTTCTATTTTTAGAGTGAAGTAAAATTAAGTTGTTAATATGTTAAAGTCAAGTGTCAAATGTGTCAAGTTGTTTGCGGAAAACTTGACAGTATTTTGTTAAGTCCTGAAGGTGGCGGTTTCATTAGCTTAGAAACGTTTATTATTTTTTTTAGAGAGATGAAAACTCAAGCCTTTATCAAAAATGATTCTAAATAATTTTATTAAAATGAAGTTTTTAAGTACGTTTGCGCCCTAAATAAAGACTTGCGAGTCTTAATAGTTTGAAAAATGAGAAATCCATATATAAGAGAAAATCATAATCGCATTAGGGAAAAAGTAAAAGAATTTGCTGAAAAAGAGGTGAGGCCTTTGGCTTTTGAATTAGATGAAAAGGAAGAGTTTAGCACTCACCTTACGAAAAGGATGGGGGAATTAGGTTTGTTTGGAATTTACTTGCCAAAAAAATATGGTGGACAACAGACAGATTATCTGTCTTTGCTTATCGCAATTGAAGAAATTGCAAAAGTGGATGCTTCTCAGGCCTCAACATTGGCTGCTCATAATTCATTGGGAATTGGTCCCATTTATTATTTTGGTACGGAAGATCAAAAGGAAAAGTATTTACCGCAATTAACAACTGGAAATTTTGTTTGGGCGTTTGGTTTAACCGAAGATAACGCAGGATCGGACTCAAGAGGAACAGAATCGACTGGAGATTTGCTTGATGATAATTGGATTATTAATGGTAGTAAAAAGTTCATATCAAACGCTTCTTCCAATTCATCTTTAGGAGTAAGTCTTCAAGTAGTAACTGCGAATGATAATGGAAAAAAGGAATTATCTGCTATATTAGTAGAACGAAGCACTGAAGGTTTCGAAGCTGAGCCAATAAAAAGGAAGATGATGTGGAGAGCATCTGATACTGCTCAATTAAATTTTACCAATTGTAAAGTCCCAAAACAGAATTTACTTGGTAATTTAGGAGAAGGATCTAGAATCATGCTTCAAACATTAGATTCGGGAAGATTAACGATAGCAGCTATGGGACTTGGATTGGCGCAAGGAGCATATGAGTTGGCGTTAAGTTATTCTAAAAAACGAGAGCAATTTGGAAAGCCAATTTCAAAATTTCAGGCCATTAGTTTTAAGTTAGCCGATATGGCCACAAAGATTGAGGCGGCTAGAAATTTATTATATCATGCATGTTGGTTAAAAGACAATGGGCATGAGTTTGGAAAAGAAGCTGCAATGGCAAAGCTTTATTGCTCGGAAATTGCGCAAGAGATTGCGAACGAAGCAGTGCAAATTCATGGTGCTCATGGATTAATTAAAGAATCGGAGGTAGAGCGTTTTTATCGTGATCAACGAATCTTGCAAATTGGTGAAGGCACCTCGGAAATACTGAAATTAGTTATTTCAAGACATATTGGTTGTTAAATTACAATTATGGCAGACAGAAAAAAAGATCACATCGAATTGGCATTTCAATCTCAAATTGAGGAAGCGCTTATTGATGAGCGATTTCATTACGAACCTTTATTAAGTGCTCATCCTACCATAGAAGATACTTCTTTTACTTTCTTGGGTAAGAGTATGCAAACACCTATTTGGGTGTCTAGCATGACGGGTGGAACTGAATTAGCAGGTAAGATCAACCGAAATTTAGCACGTGCATGTGCCGAATTTGGTATGGGAATGGGATTGGGTTCTTGTCGTTCTTTATTAGATAGTGATGAGTATTTCTCTGATTTTGATGTTCGTGATATTATAGGCAAAGATTTACCACTTTATGCAAATCTTGGCATTTGTCAGCTTGAGGAACTAATTCAAACAAAGAAAATCAGTAAAATTATTAGGCTTGTTGGTCGCTTACGCGCCGATGGATTAATCATTCACATCAACCCTATGCAGGAATGGTTGCAGCCAGAAGGTGATCGTATTTCGAAATCTCCATTGGAAAGTATAGAGTTCCTTTTAGAGGAAGTAGATTTTCCAATTATTGTGAAAGAAGTTGGACAAGGAATGGGACCAGAAAGTTTACGAGCACTATTACGTTTACCACTTCAGGCAATTGAATTTGCAGCTTTTGGAGGCACCAATTTTGCCAAAATAGAATTGATGCGTAACCCAAATTTACAGGTGCAGTTGTTTGATCCTCTGACTAATATTGGACATTCTGCAAGTCAGATGATTAATTGGGTAAATGATATTGTTGAAAATGATGAGCAGGTGAAATGTAAAGAAATTATCATATCGGGAGGAGTGCAAAACTTTTTAGATGGTTATTATCTTATGGAGAAATCAAATCTTTCAGCCATCTACGGACAAGCATCGGGCCTTTTAAAATATGCAAAGGAATCATACGATGATTTAAAAGCTTATCTAGAATCTCAAAGAAAAGGAATTCAACTTTCGAGAAGTTTTTTACGAGTTAGAAAATAAGGATCATGCTTAAAAAAACGTCTGTTTTTTGGGACAGCTAAAGAAAAAACGTAATTTAGGACTTCGAAGTATTTTATTATTTCCAAAAGTCACTGTTTTTTGGATATATAGGAAGGATTAATATATGAAGCGAAAAACAATTATTTCAGGTTTTTCCAAATTATCTCGAGAAGAGAAGATGGAGAAAATGGCCGAATTAACAGGCAGTGCTGAGAGAATTAGATCTCAACTGGATAGTTTTCGACTGAAAAATAAGGCGCAACAAGATCTATTGGATGAGATTAGTGAGAATACAATTTCAAACTTTTACCTTCCATTTGGAGTCGCTCCTAATTTCATGATCAACAATCATTTGTATCATATTCCAATGGTTATTGAAGAAAGCTCAGTAATTGCTGCAGCCTCACGTTCTGCTAAATTTTGGGCTAGTCATGGTGGTTTTAATGCTAGAGTTGTATCGGTAATAAAATCAGGACAAGTTCATTTTATTTGGAAAGGCAGTAATGAAAAGCTAAATGACATATTACCTGAACTAAAATTTGAATTGTATCGTGATACAAAAGAATTAACCCGCAATATGCGTCAGCGTGGTGGTGGAATTCAAGGTATTCAATTGGTAAATAAATGTGACGAAATGGATCATTATTACCAGCTGCATGTAACATTCGATACGGCCGATTCGATGGGAGCCAATTTTATAAATTCTTGCTTAGAGAAAATGGCTCAAAGTCTTAAAAAATTCTTTCGGAATTACGAAGGCTTGCCCGAAGCGGAAAGAGAATGTGAAGTAATCATGTCTATTCTTTCGAATTATACACCCGACTGCATTGTAGAATGTTCGGTTGAGTGCAGTTTAGATGAATTAGATGAAATCCATCCGGGTATTAGCGGAAAGGAATTTGCAAATAAATTTTTAATGGCCTCAAAAATTGCTGAGCTAGATGTTTATCGGGCAGCAACGCATAACAAGGGAATTTTTAATGGCGTTGATGCTGTAGCATTGGCAACAGGGAACGATTTTCGTGCAATTGAAGCAAATGGCCATGTGTTTGCCTCGCAAACAGGTAAATACAAAAGTTTAACGCAGGCTAGCGTGTCTCATAATCGATTTAGATATCAGTTAACGATGCCATTGTCGCTTGGTACTGTTGGTGGATTAACGAGTTTACATCCTTTGGCAAAATTTGGCTTGGAATTGCTTGGGAAACCTTCGGCAAAAGAGTTAATGATGATTACGGCTGCGGCAGGTTTGGCAAATAATTTTGGAGCGTTACGGTCATTGGTGACAACAGGAATTCAGCAAGGACACATGAAAATGCATTTGTCTAATTTATTAAATGCTTTAAAAGCAGATTACGAAGAAAAGAAGCAAGCATTGGAATACTTTGCTCATAAAACTGTTTCGCATAGCGAGGTAGAAGCTTTTATTAAATCACTACGAACTAAGCTACAATAGAATTTGAAACCACTTCATAAATATTATTCGAACGCAAAATTTTTACTTACAGGTGAATACCTTATTTTACATGGGGCTTTGGCTTTAGCCATTCCTTTAAAGTTTGGACAAATATTAGAGGTGTATCCATCCGAAAATGAAAATCTGGAATGGCTTGCTATGGAAAAAGGTAAGACTTGGTTAAGTTTCTCAATAGCAATGGATGAGATAAATAAACAAACAACAAAAGGTCATGATGAAAAGGATTTTGTTTGCTTTCTATTGAATAAGGCGAAAGGATTAAATCCGTCTTTTTTAACGGATGTATCTGTCAAAATAAAGACTGAAATTAATTTCGATCGTAATTGGGGCTTGGGAAGTAGTTCTACTTTAATAAATAATATTGCACAATGGGCTGAGGTGAATCCATATGAATTGCATTCTTTGGTTTCGAACGGTTCTGGCTACGATGTTGCTTGTGCAAATTATTGCAAACCAATTTTATTCAGAAGAAATGGTAATCATCCATTAATTTATCCAGTCGATTTTAATCCAGAATTTTTAAATAATTTGTACTTCGTTTATTTAGGTAAAAAACAAAAAAGTGAGGAGTCTGTTCGTGCTTTTTTGGACTCTAATGAGTTGAACCAAGAGCAATTGGATCAAGTTTCTAAATTGAGTAAAGATTTCTTGTATTCAGCGAATGAACAAGTGTTTGATTCTGTTGTTAAAGATCATGAAAAAATGATTTCTGAATTATTAAATCAAGATTGTGTTAGGGAAAAACACTTTGCTGATTTTAAAGGATCAATAAAATCTCTAGGTGCATGGGGAGGCGATTTTGTTTTGGTTAGGAGTGATTTGAAAAAAAGAGATGTGCAATCTTATTTTTTTAAAAAAGGATTAACAAATATATTTTCTTGGAAAGAAATGATTCTGGGAGCGAACTAAAACATTTGCAAGTAAACGATGAAAAATAATACAATCTCAGGATCTATTTGTTGGGAAAGTCCATCCAATATTGCCTTGGTAAAGTATTGGGGGAAAAAGGGAAATCAATTGCCTTGTAATCCTTCTATCAGCATGAGTCTAAAAAACTCGATAACCAGAACGAAGTTAGATTATGAACCTAAAAAAGCAGGTGATCAATTAAGCTTTTTATTCGAAGGCAAACGAGAAACTTCATTCGAGAAACGGATTGTAAAATGGTTCGATAGCTTAGCGAAAGAATTTGACTTTTTAAGCGGTTTTACCTTCTCCATTTCTTCAGAGAATACATTTCCACATTCAACAGGAATTGCTAGCTCTGCATCTGCTATGAGCTCTCTAGCGCTTTGCTTGTGTAGTTTGGAAGAAGTAGTTCGAGGTGTAAGTTTAAATGAGTCGGAATTTTTCCAGAAGGCTAGTCGAATCGCAAGATTAGGCTCGGGAAGTGCTTCAAGATCGGTTTATGGTGGTTTTGCAGCTTGGGGAGAGAGCAAAGTTTTATCGAAGAGCTCTGATGAGTTTGCAGTTTCGTTTTCGGATCATGTGAATCCAATTTTTCAATATTTTCAGGATGCTATTCTTTTGGTAAGTTCTGAAAAGAAAGAAGTATCGAGTACTGTTGGGCATCAGCTAATGGAGAATCATCCTTATGCAAAAGCTCGATTTGCTCAAGCAAATGATAATTTTGAAAAAACTTTGGGAATATTAAAATCAGGAGATTTAAATGCCTTTATTGAAATTCTGGAAAATGAGGCCTTAAGTTTACACGGATTAATGATGAATTCCACGCCATCGTTTACCTTGATGAAACCAAATACCTTGGAGTTAATAGATCGAATAAGAGCATTTAGAAAAACACATAATGTTCCGCTTGGTTTTACTTTAGATGCAGGGCCAAATATTCATTTGCTATTTCCTAAATCAGATAAAAAGAAAGTTTTACCATTTATTGAATCAGAACTAGTCCCATTTTTGGAGAATGGAAAGTACATTCTTGATGAAGCAGGTTCGGGTCCTCAAAAAATAAAAATATAAAGAATTGTGAGAATACATCCAGACTTATTTTATGCAAAAATATTACTCTTTGGGGAGTATAGCGTACTATTAAACTCGATGGGTTTAAGCATTCCATATACGCATTTCAAGGGAGAGTTGAGTTTTATTGGTGAAGATAAGTATACCGATCGGAATTTTGCAAAACGATCTAATAATGAGTTGCTTAAGTATCTTGAATACTTAAAAGGTGATTTTGACACTTACAATAAATTGATTGATTTGCAGTCTCTTGAAAAAGATATCATGAAAGGTTTGTATTTTGAGTCGAGCATACCAGAGAGTTATGGTTTGGGAAGCTCAGGTGCGTTGTGTGCGTCTTTGTACAAGCGTTATGGAATGAATACGATTGGCAATAGCAAGAAACTAAAGAATGGTGATATTATCGAGTTAAAAACAGTTTTAGCTCAATTGGAATCCGGTTTTCATGGCAAGAGTTCAGGTTTGGACCCTTTAAATTCCTATCTCAAAGTACCTTTGTTGATTCACCATCAGAATGAAATTGAACAAGTAAATTTGCCTGGAGATAAATTTGGTGAAGACAGTGCCATTTTTCTAATTAACTCTCAAAAATCAGGTAATACGGAACCATTGGTTCGTTCTTTTCTAAACAAGTGTGAAAAGGAGGATTACCTTGATTTAATGCAGAAACAATTAATACCGATGAATAACAAGTGTATTTTGGAATTGGTGAATGGTAATGCAGACTCTTTTTTCACACAATTGGAAAAGCTCTCTGAATTTCAATACACAAATTTTTCATCGATGATTCCTGATAATTTTCTTGATCTTTGGAAAGAAGGTCTGGAAACACGCCAATTTTGGATGAAATTGTGTGGATCAGGTGGTGGAGGTTATTTATTAGGCTTTACCAAAAGTTACTCCACAACAAAAGACATTTTAAAAAATAAGGGATTGGATATTGTTACGGTTTATCAGAATCAGTAAAAATAATACTTAGTCTTTATAAACTTGTAAAGGTATGGTGTAAGTAACCAGTGTACCCCTTTTATCTTCTTGTATTGTTTTCAAATCAATGAGATCAAAGTGCATCTTTTTTGATGATTTGAAATTGTAAATTTTTACTCGATCAAGCGCGATTGATGTTGCTAAGGATTTATGAGTTTTCTTTTCGATATTTTGTTTTTTTGCTTCTTCTATTCCAATTCCGTTATCAACTATTTGAAAACGAACTTGCTCTTTATTTTTGCTAAGAGATACTTTAACTTCTATTTTGGCATCGGTCATATTTCTTAAACCACCATGAATTAGTGCATTTTCAACAAAAGGTTGAGCTAGCATCGGTGGAACAACGATTTCATCTTGGTCAATGTTTTCATCAATTTCAAATTGATAAGTAATATCATTTTCAAACCTTAATTTTTGTAGGCTGATATAATCCGCTAAAGTTTCTAATTCTGTTCGAAGCGATACAAATTCCTCACGCGAATTTTCAAGTATTCCTCTTACTAAAGTCGCAAGTCTAGATAGGTAGTTGTTTGCTTCATCATTCCTTTCATCTAAAATAAAGCTTTGAATTGCTGTTAAAGAGTTGAACAGGAAATGTGGATTCATTTGGCTCAATAGCACTTTCTGACGCAAATCCATTATTTTATGAGCAACACTTAGACGATTAATACGCAAAGAGACGATGATGGCTATGGCTCCTAAAAGTAAAACCACTGCTAGGGTAATTATCCAGGCATTTTTCTCACCCAACTTAAGATCTTGAATCTGGCTTTTTTGTTGAAGAAGTTCTAGCTCTTTTTCCTGTTGTACCGATTCGTATTTTGTAGTTAATTCTGCTACGATTTCTGATCTGTAAGATTCAAGTAGTGAATCTTTAAGCTGATTGTGTTTTTTTAAATAACTAATAGATTTTTCGAATTGTCTCTGTTCTTCTAGAAATAGTGAATATCTGTAGTAGGTTTCTTTTAAATCTGCGATAAGATCATTACTGGCACAGGTTTCTTCAGCTTTTATATAATACGCTTCTGAATCATTATATTTCTCTAGCGATTTTAGAATTTCAGCTTTTAAAAGATATAACTTACCAAGTCCCCATATGTCATTCAATTGTAACCTAATTTCTTCGCATAGGTTGCAATGCTCAAGCGCTTTTATAGGCTCTCCTAAAGCTTGGTATGATTGACCAAGGTTAAGATGAATGATTCCTTTGTGCTGAAGCATACCAGAATCATCATTTATTTTTAAAGCCTGTAATTGGACATTTAAAGACTCTCGAAAGAGGCCTTGTTCAAATTTGATGACACCAATATTTGTTAAAACTCTTGAAAGTCTATGTTTATCTTTAAGAGTAATAAATATGTCTTGCGCTTTACGATAAAAGTTTAATGCTTTTTCCTTGTCTTCAAGCGTTTGATATACACCACCAATGTTTAAATAGATTCCAGCTAATCCACTCTTATAATCTAACCTTTGGTAAATTTCTATAGCTTTTAAATATTGTTGAAGGGCTTTGTCGTATTTTCCAGTTCTACGATAAATGATTCCAAAATTACCTGTTATTTTCCCAATGTTTAATGAATCGCCTACAATCTTAAATTGCTCAAGAGCTTTCTCGTAGTAATAGTGAGATGAATCAAATGCTCCTTGATAATAATAGGTAACACCAAGAGATTTATAGCTATCTGCTAAAATATTTACCTCTTCTCTTTCTATTGCCAATGAAATTGCTTTTTTTCCCTTTTTAATACTTACAGCATATGATGAATCTCTTAATTGTTCTGCATACTTAATTATATGTCTTATGTCGTCATTTGTCGGGTTTTTCAGATCATCTTGAAGGTGCGAAGCTGAAAATATATGCGTTGTATATAAAAATGAATAAAGAGCAAATAGTAGAATAGATTTCATTTAAGAAGTGTTGAATGTTTTAGCGATGCCAAAAGTAAAATAAATAGTTTGCTAACTATGATAATGATTAGATGTTTTAAATTTAATGGCTAGTTTTTCTAGAAATTAGATTCTTGTTCATGCGAATCTATTCCTTATCAAGAGTTAGTGGAATGGTGTAGCAAACCTGTGTTCCAGTTCGTTTTGGGTCGACATTTTTCAAATCAATTATTTCAAAATTCATTTTTTTAGATGATTTGAAATTATAAATTTTAACACGATCTAAGGCAATTGAGGTTGCTATCGATTTGTGATGTTTGTTCGTATTTTGTTTTTTAGATTCCTCTATACCAACTCCATTATCTTCTATTTGAAAACGGAGCAGTTCTTTGTTGTTGCTAAGTGATATTTTCACTTTTATTTTTGCGTCTGGTTTATTTCTTAGCATGCCATGAATAAGGGCATTTTCAACAAAAGGTTGTGCTAACATAGGAGGAACAATTGTTTGCTCTTGATCTATTGCTTCATCAATTTCGAATTGGTAAGCAATTTCATTCTCAAATCGTAATTTTTGCAATACGATATAGTCTTTTAAAGTTTCTAACTCCGTTCGCAATGGAACAAACTCTTCTCTCGAATTTTCGAGTATTCCCCTAACTAAACTAGCTAGTCTCGACAAGTAAATGTTAGCATCATCATTTTTATCATCTAAAATAAAACTTTGAATAGCAGTTAGAGAGTTAAATAAAAAATGAGGATTCATTTGAGTTAATAATACCTTTTGACGTAGATCTAATATTTTATGATCTGCTCTTAAACGGTTGATGCGAATGGATACCAGAATAGCAACAGCACCTAATAACATGACAACCATTAAGGTGATAATCCAAGCATTTTTCTTTGCCAGCTGTAGACTATGTATCTGACTTTCTTGTTGTAATAAGGCAAGTTCTTGTTCTCTTTTTTCAGCTTCATAAGCTGCAGAAAGTTCTTCAAATCGCATATCCGCCTGAATTACTTTCAACGAATCTGTTACCTGAATCATTTCACTTTGTCGTAGAAAAGAGTTTTTGTAGTCTCCTGTTTTTTGATAGATATCTGTTAAAAACTTAAGGATTTCAGCTCTCCATTTCAATAAATCATTCTCAATAGCCATTTCATCTGCCTTCAGGAGGTATTTTTCGGCTAGTTTATATTTTCTTTGAGCCATTAAAATTCTTCCAAGCTCCAATTTAGCACTTACAATTCCATCTTTATCGCCAATTTTAATTCTAATATCCTCTGCTTTTTTCACATAGATGAAGGCTGAGTCTAATTTGGCTTGTGAATGAAGTAAAAAACCAATATTAAAGAGTAGTTTCGATTCAAATAAGATATTTCCGACTTTGGAATTTTCATGTAATGATTTATTGTAATATTCTAAGCTTGCAGAATATTCCTTTTTTAATTCTGTAATAGCACCCAAATTGCAATAAGCATTTGCAATCTCTTTCGTTTTCTTAAATTTTATGAAGTTATCTAAAGCGAACTGGTAATATTGCTCTGCTTTTATGAGGTCCTCTCGTTCAAAATATAAATTCCCTAAATTATTGAATACACTGCCAAGACCTTCTTGATAATTATTCTCTTTATAAATTTGCAGATTGTTAAGGTAATATTCGAGTGCCTTGTCGTATTTACCTTGTTTTCGGTATAGTAAGCCAATGTTGCCGAGAACTTTACCTACATCAATTTTCGAATTAATTGCTTCGAAATGAGGAATTGCTTTTTCGTAATAAACAAAAGCAGAATCGAAGGTGCCCGCAAAAAAGTAGTTAATGCCTTGAGCTTTGTATGATTTGGATAATAGTTTAGAGTCCTGAAGTCTTTCTGCGATGCTAATTGCTTGTTGGCATAAACGAATACTTTCTTCTAGTGATTTGTTTCGCGATTGAGCAGATGAATCAAGTAGTTCATGTATCTGTTTTACTTCAAGGGAATCCTTGTCAAATGAATTGTTGGAGAATACACTTGCATTACAGAAAATAAGAATCGTGAATAGATATATTTTCAACTTTCCCATAATTGATGATATTTAGTGTATTGGTAGAACAAATTTATACTTATGCAAAATAAATAAATTGTTTTGGAAAATGATATGTTGCTTGCCATTAATCCCATTATATATTTATTCTAAATACGATAAATTATTATTCATAAAAAAAAGCCTGATCATATTGATCAGGCTTTTTAACTATAAGAGTATATTTTTTATAAATTATATGTTACACCGATACCTGGTAAAAATCCAGTGTTTTGATATTCTCCTGCATATCCAGTATTTCCATCAACACCATTGATTTTTTCACCTTTGATATACAATAAAGAAGCATCAACGCTTAATTTATCTGTAAGCATATAAGAGCAACCTGCTGAGATACCAATTTTGTTTGCTCCTGGAGTTTCAGGTGTATAAAACTTTTTATTGGTTGGAGTTCCATCATAGTAGAAGCCAGCACGAATATCTAATTTTTCATTCGCGGTATATTGAGCTCCAATTCTGTATGTTGTAGAATTACTCCAATCTCTTGCGCTTTCAGAATCTAGCACGCCAGCTGGATCATTTTCAAAATCAAAATCTAATGATTTGTACTCATCCCACTGAACAAAATTTACATCAGCAGATACTAACCATTTTTCATCGATTTGATAGGCAAGTCCAATGTTGAAACTAGCTGGTAAAGGAAGTGTTGCCGCAACTCCGCCATCAGGAAAAACACCCTGTATTTGTGCAGGAAGCGCATCACTAACCGTAAAGTCAGCATCACCTTCAGAATAATCAAGATCAATATCTACTTGTGAACGGTAAGAAAGACCAATATTTAATTTTTCAGTTGGTTGTAGAAAAATACCTAAGTTATAACCATATTTAACTTTACTTCCACTTAATTCAACTGCACCATCTGCTATATAAGAGCCATCTGCAGGATTTCTAATTGGAAAAGCTTTATTCAAACTAAATTCACCATAAACGATATTAAGGCCAGCTCCAACACTAATCCAATCAGTAAGTTGATAAGAAACTGTTGGTTGAATATAAATTGCCTTTAAGCTAATGTCTTGAATCAAGTATTTTCCTGACCATGTTTTTCCAAAGTCAACTTTATTTCCAAATGGCGTGTAAACACCTAAACCAAATGCAAGCTTATCATTAACTTTCATCGATCCATATAAATAGAACGGTGTTCCTGTTGGATTATCTGTTTCTTCTAATCCTGGAGCTCCAGGGAATGAACCTGTAAACTCAGTTTTGATTAAGGTTGCAAATCCTCCTACAGAGAAACTATATTTTTGATCTAGAGTGGCTAAAGCTCCAGGATTCCATTGCATACTACTGGCATCAAAGTTTAAAGCAGTACCAACATGTCCCATTCCTGTTTGTTTATTTCCTTGAACGTTAACGGCGTAACCTTCAGCTTGAGCATTGATAGCTAAAACCATAATAGCTACAGCTAAACAAATTTTTCTTATCATAAGTTGATGTTTTATTAATTCGCTGGAAATATAATCCTATTTATAGGTAATGCAAGTTAATATCAACCAATATTCTTTTAAAAAAGCGACGTGTATCAATGAATACGGAATGTATGGATGTATCTAAATTTATACTTAATAGAAGAAGGCTATACTCCTGTACTCGTTTTTATTAAATTATTAATACTTTTAACGTGAATAATAACTGCTTATTCAAGGATATGAGTGATAAGTTGAATAAAAAAACTGGAGGTGATTTCGTTTACCAGAGTTTTAAAGAGGGTTATAAGAGTGTAACACCTTCTTTAATTAACCGTTCATTTGAATGGAATGATAAACAAATCAATATTTTATTAGAATCTGCCATGCTTGAGTTGGGAGAGCTAAACGCCTACTCAAAATTTTACCCTCGAATAGATGAACATGTACCACTTTTTATTGCTCAAGAAGTGCTTGCTTCCAACTTAATCGAAGGAAATAAGAGTAACCTGTATCAGGTTTTTGTGCCGGAGATATCTAAGAGTTTCAAGGTGAAGTATGCACAAAAAGAAATTACCAACCATATAAAGGCTATACAATGGGGAGTTGGAGAGTTGACAAAGTTTCCTCTTTCCATACGATTAGTTAAAGAATCACATCGTATTTTATGTGCTGATTTACCAGTTAAAAAAGAATTTGGAGGAAAGTTTAGACCGTTTTTTCAAGCAAATGATCTTTTGCTTGAAGATAAAGCAGATTATACGCCACCTAATAAACATGAACTGAAGATTTTAATTAATGATGCTAAGAAATTTTGGCGTAATGATGATTTAGAATTGCCACAGCTTATTAAAATGGCTATCTCTTTGTATCAGTTCGAAAATATTCTTCCTTTTTTAGATGGGAATGGTAGAACGGCTCGTACTTTATTTTTGTTTGAATTACTTAGTTTAAAATTTGTTGCACGACCTGTTTTTTGCCTTTCAGTATTTTTTGAAAAGAATCGTTTGGAGTATTATCACAGATTGAATTTAATTCGTTCTAAAAACGATATTGAACAATGGATTCGTTTTTTTCTTACAGGAATAAAAGAAACGGCTATTCACAGTAAAGAGTTGCTAGGGCGTTTAGAACAACTAACAGAACACTACGAGTCGGTTATTGAAAATAAGATGGGAGTTAAAAGACGAAACTCTGCAAAACAACTGCTTGCTGAGTTTTATTCATCCCCATTTATGTCCGTTAATGACATAAAAGAGAAATTAAATTTAAGTTTTCAATCGGCAAATTTGCTTGTAAAAGAATTTGAGTCGACAAATTTATTGCGCGAACATGTAGGTGCACGTAGAAATAGGATTTTCTATTTATGGGAGTATTTAGAAATGTTCGAGTTGTAAATATACGATACAAAAAGAGCTTGATTTTATTAATCAAGCTCTTTTTAGTTTTTATATATTGACTAATTAATTAGCCTAATACTTCTTTCATTTTTTTACCGATATCAGCAGGCGATTTTACAACATGTATTCCTGCAGCAGCTAAAGCCTTCATTTTTTCTTCAGCAGTACCTTTTCCACCTGCAATAATAGCACCAGCATGTCCCATACGTTTTCCTGGAGGAGCCGTTTGACCTGCGATAAATGCAACTACAGGCTTGTCTACATGTTTTGCGATGTAAGCGGCAGCATCTTCTTCATCCGAACCACCAATTTCACCAATTAATACAATGGCTTCCGTTTTTGGATCATCATTTAAAAGTTTAACCGCATCAATATGTTTGGTTCCAATAATTGGATCTCCACCAATACCAATCGCTGTAGATTGTCCGAATCCTGCTTCACCTAATTGATGAACAGCTTCGTAAGTTAGAGTTCCCGAACGGGAAACAATACCAATGGTTCCAGGATTGTGAATAAAACCTGGCATAATACCAATTTTAGCTTCGCCTGGAGTAATAACACCCGGACAGTTAGGTCCTACTAATGTAGTTTTAGGATATTTTTTAAGGAATTCATGGACTTCAAGCATATCCATAGTAGGAATACCTTCGGTAATACAAATAACCAACTCAACACCAGCTTCTGCTGCTTCCATAATTGCATCAGCTGCAAATGGAGGTGGAACAAAAATTACCGATGCATTGGCTCCTGTTTTGGCAACAGCACCTCTCATGGTATTGTGAATTGGAATCTTATCCATAAATAGCTGACCTCCTTTACCTGGAGTAACACCAGCAACTACATTTGTTCCATATTCAATCATTTGCTGGGTATGGAAAGCCCCTTCAGAACCAGTGATTCCCTGAACCACTAGCTTTGTATTTTTATCAACTAATACGCTCATTATGCTTCAATTGTTTTAAGGGTGGCTACTACTTTTTTAGCTGCATCTTTTAATTCTGTTGCAGCAATAATATTCATTCCTGAATCCTCCAAAAGCTTCTTGCCTTCTTCAGCATTGGTTCCCTGTAAACGAACCACAATTGGTACTTTTGTATCGATATTATTAATTGCTTCAATAACTCCTTTTGCAACTCTGTCGCAACGAACTATACCGCCAAAAATATTAATAAGAACAGCTTTTACACTTCCATCCGATAGAATAATTCTAAAGCCTTTCTCAACAGTTTCAGCAGAAGCTCCTCCTCCAACATCAAGGAAGTTAGCTGGTTCGCCACCTTCAAGTTTAATGATATCCATGGTTCCCATTGCTAAACCAGCACCGTTTACCATACATCCAATATTACCATCTAGTTTAATATAATTTAGTCCAGATCTTCCAGCTTCAATTTCCAATGGCTCTTCTTCATCTAAATCGCGTAAAGCAGTTATGTCTTTATGACGATAAAGTGCATTATCATCGAAATTTGCTTTTGCATCTAAAGCGATAACGCCACCTTCTTTGGTTACAACCAATGGGTTGATTTCAAAAATGGAAGCATCGGTTCCCATATATGCTTTATATAGAGCTAAAAGAAATTTAACGCCATTTTTAAAGGCATCACCAGTTAAATCCAAAGCAAAAGCCATTTGTCTAGCTTGAAATGCTTGTAAGCCAACTGCAGAATCTACTGCGATCTTTAGAATTTTCTCAGGAGTTTCCTCAGCAACCTTTTCAATTTCCATTCCACCTTCGGTAGATACCATAAAGGTAACTTGAGAGGTAGCACGATCCATTACGATTCCTGCATATAACTCGCGATCAATATTAGACGCTGCTTCAATTAATACTTTTTTTACCAAATTTCCTTCCGGACCAGTTTGGTGAGTGATCAGGGTCATTCCCAAAATGTCGTTTGAATAACGAGTTACATCCTGAGCTGTTGGTGCAAACTTTACACCTCCACCTTTTCCTCTTCCACCAGCGTGAATTTGGGCTTTTACTACTACGGGCAGGCCAATTTCTGCGGCGGCTTCTTCAGCTTCTTTTACCGAGAATGCAATTTTGCTCTCAGGTACAGGAACGCCAAACGACCGTAAAATTTCCTTTGCTTGATATTCGTGAATCTTCATTCTTAGTTAATTTTTTTGTTAGGCTTGGAAAAGACCTGCGTATTCTGTGTTTATTGTTTTAGTTGATTTTGAACAGGTAAGCAAGTCGGTAACAATTAATACTTAAATGGTTAATTTTTTGATGAACCTAAATATATAAATATCTGCATGAAATAAAAAGGACATTTGATGGAAATTTAAAAGAGTTTTGAATCTTTTTGTTTTTTGAATTTTTGGATTTGGTTTCAATTGAAGAGAATTACCCAAAATAGGATCACTTGTTGTTGGATGGATTCAATTTTTAGTAAGATTGAATCACATGCTTGCAAGAAAACATGTAAAAACTTCCATTTATCGAATAAAAAGAAGATTCTCCCGATAAAATGTGTGTTGTAGGTGTGAGATTTAGTAATTTCAAACTCAAAGCAAAAAATCTAATAGAATTAGTTATTTGTCTTAAGTGGCCATGAGAGATAAAAATTTTATTATGATGATTATTTGTTTTATTTTTAATCAGTAAATTAAATGATATAGAAATATGAACACATATTATAACAAGGTAAAAGAATACCTTTTGAATTTAGAATTCAATATTGTACAGGAAGATACAGCAGAAGAACTATTTGTTGTTGAAAATCCTGATGGTGGAATCGCTAATTTGATAATTGATTGTGAAGATCCAATTTTAATTATTGAAGGATTGCTTTTCGAATTAACGGAAGAGAATCCAGAAGTTTATAAATCATTATTAAAAAAGAATAGAGAAATTGTTCACGGGGCTTTTGTTTTAGACGAGTCTGGGAAAAAAGTAATTTTCCGTGATACGCTTCAGTTAGAGAATTTAGATCAGAACGAATTGGAGGCAACTTTAAATTCATTAGAATTGTTGTTGAGCGAGTTTTCTGAAGAGATTATTTCATATTCAAAATCATAACTTTAAATAAGATACAAATGGGAATTTTTGGTAGATTATTCAATGTGGGCAAAGCAGAAGCTCACTCCGCTATAGATAAGTTAGAAGATCCGATTAAGATGACCGAACAGGGAATCAGAGATCTCAAAAAAGATTTAGATAAAAGTTTACAAGCTTTGGCTGAAGTGAAGGCTTTAGCAATTCGAAGCAAGAGAGACTTGAATGAGCAAAAGTCGATGGCAAAGAATTACGAGCAAAAAGCAATGTTATTATTGCAAAAAGCTGAAAAAGGTGATTTGGAAATGTCGGAAGCAGAACGCTTAGCAACCGAGGCCTTGGCGAGAAAAGAAGAAGCTGTTTCTAATGCTTCAAGATCGCAGGAAGAAGTGAGTAAATTCGATACTAACATTAGTCAGTTAGATACGAATGTGAAGAAATTAAAATCAACGATTACTCGCTATGAGAATGAATTGAGAACTTTAAAAGCTCGTGCTCGTGTAAGTCAAGCGACTTCGAAAATTAACAAGCAACTTTCTGGAATTGATAGTTCTGGTACGGTTGGAATGTTAGAGAAAATGAAAGATAAAGTAGCTCAGCAAGAAGCTATGGCTGAAGCTTACGGCGATATTGCTTTTGAAAATCGTAGTTTAGATGATGAAATTGATGCAACTTTAAGCGATACTAATGTTAAAGCATCAAATGCATTGGAAGAGCTAAAAGCAAAAATGAAAAATAAAGAATAGCTGTTTTTACAAATTTGAACGAAATTAAAAATGGGATTAGCCGATTTTTTTAAACGGAAACAGCCGAAGTATGACAGCACCAATATCCGGGTTACCGACCTGGATGTTGGTTTTGTTTTTGAATACGATCTGGAAAGCTGGGAAGTGCAAGCGAGTTATGAGTACGATTGGGGAGATAATTATTTCTCTAAAGAATACAAAATTAACAATGGAACGAGGACACTTTATCTGGCAGTTGAAGATGATGATGAGATTAGCTTGTCGATCTCCGATAAAATTAAAGTTCGAGAATTAGGCGAGAATGTTCTAAACGATTTAATGAACCTTCAGAAAGCGCCAACAACTCTTATTTATAAGGATACAAAGTATTTTTTCGAAAAGGAATCGCCAGGTTATTTTAATGATACCGCTCGTGGAGAAGAGTGGGTAGAGTTTATCTCTTGGGACTTTGAGGATGAATCTGGAGAAAATATTATCACAATTGAACAATGGGATGAAAAGGAATTTGAAGCTTCTGCTGGAAAAGCCATCAAGGAATTTGAAATTTCTAATATTCTACCGAAATAATTTATAACCCAAAATTATAAACATGAACACTGTAACTAAAGTAATCATTGGGATTATTGTAGTGTTTTTTATTGCAAAAACATGTGGAGGTGGTAGTTCATCATCTTCTACTTCGTCTTCTGTAACAAAAAAGAGCTATCAAAAATCGCCTGTCGATAATTTAATTAAAGAGTTGAATGCAGAACAGAATTTCTCTATTGTCTTATTTGATATGGATGCAAATGAAGGTTCTGACAATTACCGTCATCAATACCAGGTAATCATTCAGCGTCCTGATACGGTTTTGGAACAAAAATCGACTTGGAAAAATGTTAGTGAAGCTTTCTTTTCTCAGAATATGAATAATATGGGAATGGAGATTGTATCGAAAAAAGATGGTGTTATTACCAAGCAAGCTGTACCTGCTGGATACAATCATTACGTAGGGAATGAGAAGTATGGGCGATGGGAAAATCGTGGAGGTTCTTCTTTCTGGGCTTTTTACGGTCAATATGCTTTCATGTCGCACATGTTCAATATGGGATCGTACCGACGCTCTTATTACAATGATTATCGCAGTGGTGGTTATTATGGTGGTTCTAGAGGTTATTATGGTCCAAGAGGAGGCAGTCCTGTTTACGGAACCAATTCTTATACTTCATCTACTTCGGGAAAAAATAGCAAGTGGGGAAGCAAGCCTTCAACTTTTAAAGATAAAGTGAGAAGCAAAGTGAGTCGATCTTCAAGTACTAGTAGTACAAGAACTTCTACTAGAACAAAAAGAAGCTCATCAAGATATAGTTCTTCACGATCAACTCGCTCTCGTAGCGGAGGATTCGGGAAATAAACCATTGTATAACTCATAGATTTAAAACTTATGATGTCATTATCAGAAATTTCGTTTATCGTTTATGATGCTGTGGTTTATATCGCGGTAGCATTTGCTATTTTCCTTATCGGGAAATTTGTTTACCAGTTGCTTCATCCATCCTTTAAGGTAAAAGAGGAATTGGTTAAGAAAGATAATTTTGCTTTTGCCGTTGCCCATGTTGGTTATTACATTGGATTGTTATTTTCAATCGGAAGTGCAATTGTAGGTCCATCTAACGGTTTAGTTAACGATATTATCGACATAGCAGTTTATGGATTGCTAGCCATTGTTTTATTGAATATTTCAATATTCTTATCGGATTATTTAATTCTTAGAAATTTTTCGATCCGTAAAGAGATAATTGAAGACCAAAATGCAGGAACAGGAATTGTGGAAGGTGCTGTATCGGTAGCTTCAGGTTTAATCATTTTTGGTGCTGTTTCTGGCGAAAGCGGGGATATGCTTTTTGGAATCTTGACCGCTGTTGTATTTTGGGCATTTGGTCAAGTTGCATTAATTATCACTACTCGTATTTACAATTGGATAACACCATACAATTTGCACGAACACATTGAAAAAGACAATGTAGCTGTTGGTGTTGGATTCGCTGGTGCGATTATCGCTATTGCCAACTTAATTCGATTTGGATTGGTAGGGGATTTTGATGGTTGGCTGCCAACTTTTACGGAGGCTGGATTTGAACTTTTGGTAGGAATCATTTTATTGCCTGTAATGCGTTTAATTACCGATAAAATTTTACTTCCTGGAGAAAGATTAACCGATGAAATTATCAATCAAGAAAAACCAAATGTTGGAGCTGCTTTAGTTGAAGCATTTGCATACATAGGTGGATCTGTTTTGATTACTTGGTGCTTATAGTTAATTACGAATTATAAATGCTGAATTATGAATTTATTATTGTGAGTTGAGAGGAGCTAATTGTTTGTTTCAATTAATAATTAATAATTCTTAATTCATAATTAATAGAAGGTGTTTAAGAATCGATCAACATTACTAAAGGCAGCAATATTTGCTACCGGATTCTCTGGAGTTGTAGCGGAATATATTTTATCCACTTTAGCTCAGTATTTTTTAGGTAATTCTGTTTTTCATTGGGTAATGATTATCTCTCTCATGTTATTTTCCATGGGTTTGGGTAGTCGAATTACCAAGAATTTTGAGAATGGATTATTGAAGAAATTTTTGATATTGGAATTTGCGCTTTCCTTTATCGTTTCGTTTGCAGCTTTATTGGTTTATACGGCTTCGGCCTATACGCAATCAATTGGAATTTTAATATACAGCTTAGCCATTTGTATTGGATTGTTAATCGGAATGGAAATTCCTTTGGTAATCCGCATAAATGACGATTACGAGAAGTTGCAATTTAATATCTCTAATATTTTAGAGAATGATTATTATGGAAGTTTATTAGGAGGTGTATTTTTCGCCTTTATTGGCTTGCCAGTATTTGGGTTAATTTATACGCCGTTCATTTTGGGCTTTGTAAATTTCTCAGTATCAATTATTGTTCTGTATTTTCTTTGGGATCTGTTAAAATCGCAGGAGAGAAAATTGTTGGTTAGCTTGGGTGCTTTTATAATGGTTTCCTTGACTACAGGAATTTTTGTTACCGATCCAATCATCACGTTTGGGGAGCAACAAAAATATGCTGATAAGGTTATTTATACTGAACAAACCAAATATCAACGCATTGTAATGACGCAATGGAAAAATGATTATTGGTTGTATTTGAATGGTAATCAGCAGCTTTGCACGCGTGATGAAATCATGTATCACGAACCTTTGGTTCATCCAGCAATGAGTTTGCATCCAAATCCGACCAAGATTTTGGTTTTAGGCGGAGGAGATGGATGTGCAGTTCGTGAGATCTTGAAATATCCGAAGGTTGAAAAAATTACTTTGGTGGATTTAGATCCTGCTATGACTAATTTGGGAAAAAATCATCCGATTCTTACGGAGTTAAATCAAAACTCGTTGAGTAATGATAAGGTCGAAGTATTGAATGATGATGGATACAAATACATGTTATCTAATGAGAATTATTTTGATGTGATCATTATTGATTTACCAGATCCACGAAGCATTGAATTAGGTCGCTTGTATTCGCACGAATTCTATAAGATTTGTTATCGTCATTTACGACCAGGAGGTGTAATTGTAACGCAGTCGGGAAGTCCATACTTTGCAACTCAGGCATTCTCGTGCATTGTGGAAACAATTAAAAGCGCAGGCTTTGAAACGGTTCCAATGCACAATCAGGTAATTACATTGGGAGAATGGGGTTGGACTCTTGGAGTTAAACAACCACCTTACGAAAGTGTAAAAGCGGAACTGCAAAAATTAGAGATTAATGTGCCTACACGATGGATAAATAAGGAGGCAATGACATTAATTACTTCTTTTGGAAAGGATTATTATCCTTGGAAAAAGGATAGTGTACACGTGAATAGAATTCACGAACCTGTTTTGCACAAGTACTATATGAAAGGAAATTGGGATTTATATTAATTTGATGATATGCCTACAGCGGTAAATAAAATATTAGCAGCTAAAATTCATAACTTACGATTCTGGGTGTCAGAATGTGATCCGATTGTGTTGCAAACTCGATTTCAAGAATATTTGAAAAAAGTGGATTTCGTGATTTTGAACTTTACAGACCATCATTTTCCAGTGCAAGGATACACTGCATTTTGGTTGTTAGCAGAATCTCATTTGGCTATTCATACATTTCCAGATAAGGGATGGTCATACGTTGAGTTGAGTAGTTGCAATCAGAAGAAATCGGAAGGGTTTCAAAAGATGCTTAAGGAAAGTAAATTAAATGTGAATTGGAACGGTAATGGAATTGAAATTTGCTTGCCGGAATAATATAGACAAGTATGAGAAAAAAGCTAATTGTTTTTATTGCCTTTTTGATTTATGTAGCGGCTATATTTGGAATCAAATATTTTGAGGGACAATCGCCTGATGCTAATATTAAAAGTATTGGTGATGCCTTTTGGTATGCTATCGTAACGCTTACAACGGTTGGATATGGTGATTTTTATCCTGTGACAATCGTGGGGAAAATTATTGGCTTAATTGTCATCATAGGTAGTTTAGGAATACTTGGATTTATTATTGGTGAGGTAACCGTAAGATTTAATCAGTATATGGAAAAGAAAAAAAGTGGATTCTGGGGAAGTGATTTTGAAGATCATTACATCATTATTGGTTGGAATGAATTTGGACAAAAGGTAGCTAGTCAAATTACTCAAGCAGGCCAGAAAGTCGCATTTGTTACCAATAATAAAGCCAATTTGGATTTGATTGCTGATTTGTACTCTTCGAAAAATACCTTTAGCTTATTTGCTGATTATTCAAATATTGATGCTTTCGAGAAAGTTAATATTACTAATTCTAAAAGAGTATTCGTGAATTTTAGAGAGGATTCAGAAACACTGGTTTTTGTAATTAACTTGAAGAAGAGATATCCTGCTGCAAATGTTGTTGTTACCTGTTCTAATCCTAGTTTAAAAGAGACTTTTATTAATGCTGGAATAGATCATGTTATCGCTAAGAATGAAGTTGCTTCCAAATTGGTTGCTTCCTACCTATTTGAGCCTCATGTTGCTGCTTATACCGAAGATTTAATTGCTACTAGTGTTGCCGATGAGGATTCGGATATTCAACAGTATTTAATCAGCGAAGAGTGTGATTTTGCTGGAGCGGAATACATGACTGCTTTTATGAAATTGAAGTTGGATTACAATGGTATATTAATTGGTATGGTTCAAGATGGGAAGATCGTTAAAAATCCAGTAAAAGGGAGTCTGATAAAAGCCAATGATTATTTGATTCTTATTTCAAGCGGAAAAAGTAAAGCAAGCCTAGAGGAGTTTTTTGGAGTGAAGGAAGGTGAGTAGCTTTTACTCTGGATTGTAGCCAACATCATCTGGAAGATTTGGTCTTTTAGATGCTATTACTGCTAATTCGTCGGCACGTTCGTTTCCTGGAATATTTGAATGGCCTTTTACCCAAACAAATTTCACATTATGCTTTTTGTAAATTTCAAGAAAACGCATCCATAAATCTGCATTTTTCTTTCCTTTAAAGCGCTTTTTAACCCAGCCAAAAACCCATTTTTTATCAACCGAATCAATAACATATTTAGAATCCGAGTAAATGGTAACATCACAACCTGGATTCTTTAAAGTTTCTAATCCTACAATAACTGCCAGTAGTTCCATTCTGTTATTTGTGGTAAGCTTAAAACCTGCATTTAGATCTTTTCGATGCTTTCCTGAAATAAGAACAACTCCATATCCTCCTGGTCCAGGATTTCCACTTGCCGCACCGTCGGTATACATTGTTATTTTTGTAGACATATTCTCTGTTTGTAATTTTCAAATCAAAAGTAACAAAATTTACTCTTCTCAATTATAATTAATAGGCATAAAAAAAGGATGTCCGAAAATTCGAACATCCTTCGTATGTATTGTGAGTGGTTAATTACTTCACGATAGTCATTTCATCGATTAGATTTTGCGCACCGGCAAATTTGTCGATAATGAAAAGTGTATAACGAATATCAAGGTTGATACATCTTTGAAGGTTCTCTTCAAAATCAATATCTCCTGACATTGCTTCAGAGTTACCATCAAAAGCAGTTCCTATTAATTCACCGTTTCCGTTGATTACAGGAGAACCTGAATTACCACCAGTAATATCACTGTTTGTTAGGAAACAAGCAGGTAAGTTACCGTTTTTGTCAGCATAAATTCCGAAATCTTTAGCATTGTAAAGTTCTTTCAGCTTAGCAGGAACAGCAAACTCATGACTTGTTGGATCCTCTTTCTCCATTACACCTTTTAAAGTTGTGTAGTGATTGTAATAAACACCATCTTTTGGAGTATAACCACCAACATTACCGTAAGTCAAGCGAATGGTAGAGTTAGCATCTGGAGCCAAGTTTTGCTTCTTGTTGATTTGCATTAAACCATCAACGAAAAGACGTTTTCCTTTGTTCAGTTCGTCAGCACCAACAGATACTTTAGCTGCTACTTCTCTGTATTTTTTAAGGATTGAATTTCCTGTTTGGAAAGCAATATCATTTTCAAGTACTTCTAATTCTGGAGCGTCAAGAAATTTATTGAAACTTTCAGCAGTTGCAAATACAGATGTTGAGTAAACATTTTCTGCAAATTTTGCGAAATCATTCTGATACTCATCAGCAATTGTTTTGAAGATTTCAGGTTGCTGATCTGCAGCAATATTTTCTGAATACATTTTATACATACCAGCCATCAATCTTTGATCGGTTGGCATATTGTAGTTTTTGTAAAATCCTTTTGCAGCTTTTCGAAGTCCAGTAATTGCCTTTTCAATTGCTTCTGTATTTACTGTATCAGCAGCAAGTAAGGTTTTTAAACCACCAGTTTTAATTGAGAACATTGGCATTTCAGCACCACTAAATAAAGCTTCTCTTAGGTATGAACTTGCATTCATTGCTTCTTTACGCTCAGCATAAACTTTGCTAATCATATCTAAAGCTTTTCCATACTTAGCAGATCTTTTCTTTTTCTTGTTTGCCCAATCTAAATATCCTTTTTCAATAGCTTGTTTATGTCCCATTGTATTCAACTTTGCAAGTGCTTTGTTTTGCTCGTTTGAATATTTCCAATAGTTTGCACTACCTGCGTGCTTAGATGCATACTGTATACGTACTTTAGCATCCTTAAGCATGTCTGTCATCATGATATCCAACTTTAACGTACGAACGTCGTAACGATTTTTGTTGGTAATCTTCATAGTCTCTTCAAGACCAAAAGAAGTTAGGTAACGGTTGGTTGTTCCAGGAAATCCTAAAATCATTGCGAAATCTTGCTCTTCTACACCTTTTGTAGAAACAGGAAGGTGATGTTTTGGCTTTAATGGTACATTTTCTTCTGAAAAAGCTGCAGGCTTTCCATCAGCACCAGTATAAATACGGAACATCGAGAAATCAGCAGTGTGACGAGGCCACATCCAGTTATCTGTATCACCACCGAATTTACCCATCGATTGTGGAGGAGCACCAACTAAACGAACATCTCTGTAAATTTCATATACAAAAAGAAAATACTGATTTCCTTCAAACATACCTTTTACGTTTGCTTTGTAATCGGTTCCTTCTTCAGCTTTTTTCTCTAGTTCAATAGCAATTTTTTCGATCGCTTTGTAGCGATCTTCTTCAGACATTTCATCATTCACTTTTGAAAGAACTTCTTTTGAAACATCTTCCATGCGAACAAGAATTGAAGCAGTAATACCAGGGTTGGTTAACTCTTCTTTTTTATTGTATGCCCAAAATCCATCAGACAAGTAGTCATGCTCTGTGGTAGAGTGAGACTGAATAGCATTAAAACCACAGTGGTGATTAGTTAAGAATAAACCTTGGTCAGAAATAACCTCACCAGTACAGAAATGGCGGAATGGTCTTCCTTCAAATCCCAATCCGACAATAGCATCTTTAATACTGCTGTTGTTGATATTGTAAATGTCTTCAGAGCTTAGCTTGAAACCCTTTTCCTGCATTTCAGCAGCATTTTTATTTAATAAAGACAAAAGCCACATGCCTTCATCTGCTTTTGCATTGGAGAAGCTAAGTAGTAAACTTAGGCCCAAAAATAATGATGCAAATTTTCTCATTTTAGTTGCTTTAAATTTTTAATAGAACGTTTTTGCTTTTGTAAGCAAAATAGTTCTTGTTGTTAAAAGTATTTAGTCAATAAGCAAAGTTAATATTATTATATGATTCCTTCTTTTATTGATTTGTTAGTGATTGTTTACTTATTGTTTAATGTATTGATAATCAGCGATTCTGTGTGGTGTAGGTATCTTTAAAATTAGATAAACCTATCATTTTCCTCGTTGAAGAGGGAGGATAATTACCTGTTAATGAGTCTTTATTCTTTAAAATTTCATTTCAAGTTGAGTGGACAGAAGTGAAAAACTCTTTCTGTGAATTTCATTTATTCCATGTTTTTGAATTGCTGCTCTGTGTTTTTTTGTTGGATAGCCTTTGTTGTTATTCCAATCGTAGATAGGAAATTTTTCATGTTGAGCTAACATGTAATCATCACGATATGTTTTGGCTAAAACAGAGGCCGCAGCAATTGATAAATATTTACCATCGCCTTTTACAATACAAGTGTGTTCAATATTTGGAAAAGGATTAAAACGATTGCCATCAATTAGTAAATGTTCTGGTTTTATTTTTAACTGCTCAACAGCCCTATGCATTGCTAAAAAAGATGCATTTAAAATATTTATTTTATCAATTTCTTCATGATTTACAATGCCAACTGCCCAAGCGAGCGCTTCCTTCTCAATTACTTCTCGAAGCAAGTATCGCTTCTTTTCAGAAAGTTTTTTGGAATCATTTAGTAATTCGTTAGAATAATTCTCTGGTAAAATTACTGCAGATGCGAATACGGGTCCAGCAAGGCATCCTCGTCCTGCTTCGTCGCAACCTGCTTCAATTGTATTTTTGTATAAAAAAGAGGCTAAACCATTCATAAATTCGATGTTTGGCGACAAAAATAAGAGTATTTTTTACTGAATCAAATAAAGAACTCGTAAGGATATGATTTTGCGAATGAAAAGCGAGTTATTATTTTAGTTTTAAAGTTCTGGCTTTATCAATAAATTCCCTGTTGATTTGTTTCGGATCATCAATTAATTCATAAAATTCGTCGAAGTAATTTAAGCTCCTTTCTAGTTCCTTTTCAGATAGATATGAGCAGTTTTGATAAAGCTTATAAAGATTTTCTTTTTTCATTCGAAACTCTCTGAATATATACTCAAGATCTTTGGCTGATCTTTTATAACCTCTGTATAAACGTTCATGAATGGATTCGATATTCAATTTTTCTTTTGGAATTGCATAAGGAGCATTTACCAAACTTGCCCAATCAAAGTCGTACGGAACACAACTAGTACGTGATTTTGGAGTTTTTGAAATTAATTTGATGTTGTGCAGTGTAGGGACTCCCCAGTCAGTATTGCCAATCATGTATTGAAATACTGCCAATTTTGTTATTTTATTAATTAAGGTATGATCTTGATGTATTTTTTTATCGTAACGTGGAATCTTGCCATTTCGTTCAGCCATTTTCTCAAAGTCTTCAATAAAGAAAGTGAGTTTAGTAACTGGTTTAACTGAATTCTTGCTGTCCTTGTAAGTGATTTTGGCAAGTCTTACCTTAAAACTTTCAGGCGTAAAGATATTGTAAGCTTTGTAAATCAAGTATTCTTGAATAAGCATCTGCTCAAATCGAGGATTTCGATTTTGGCAATGGGTAACCATTTTCAACTTCTTCTGGTCGTGAAATATAGTATAACTAGACTCGGCTTGATTGAATTTGATTTTGAGTGGAGGGAAAGCACATATGCTTCTATCCTTCCGAAAATTACCACGGGTTTTTAGTTCTACGATCATGCTAACAATAGTGTCACCCACAAAGTATGAAAGTCTTCCTTTGTGATATTTATTTTTTTCACCAATATCCCGTAATAAACTTTTAAGGTCGGTGGTGATCGATAGTTCTAATAAATCATCAGATTCAAATAAATTAGGTGCTTTATATATTGAATCGGTGAGATCCTGATTTTTTAAGCACAACTCAGCATTTCCTATTTGAGGTAGAAAAAGAAGTAGGAGGAATATGAATTGAAAATGCTTTATCATTTATTGATTTTGTTATTGACAAATTAAGAACTCTTGTCGTTTAATTCGGCATCAGTTAATATGTTAGGTGTCGAATTTTCTTTGTAAAAAATAATAAGTCTGGTACTGTTTTTTGCTAAGTCGATTTGACCAATCTTAAACTTGGAAACAACCATTCCTGTTCTGTTTTCAATATCTTCAATTAATTCTTTGTGCTTACTTGGATGAATTAAATCAAGCCTGTCGTAAACAATCGTTCTTCTTGCTAAGTGACGTGTCATCCAAATTCTTTCCATAACCCATGTAGTAGCCATAAAAGCAATATTTGTAAAGGCAATTTCACCAATGCTTACTTCTCTTCGAGCCAATGCATTAATAACTGAAATTGTAATTACAAGAAACAAGTAGGTCATTTCTCTAATAGGAATCGTGTCGGTACGGTATCTAATAATTCCAAAAATTGCAAATAGACCCAATGCAAAACCCAGTTGTAATTCTATACTGCCAAGTAAAAAGCAAAGAAAGAAAACTGTTGTACTAATCATGATGTAAGTAAATACATATGATCTTTTTCCTGTTGCTTTAAAATAGACATAGTTGATAACAAATATTGTTACAAATAAGTTCAGGGCAAACCGGAACAATAATTCCAGAATATTATCGGTAACAATAATAGAGGTTGGAATGCTTTGATTCGTTATTAGGTTCATGAAAAGTTCCATATAAATAGTGCTTTATTTTAGACGTTCTTTTTCCTTATGTGCAAATATCCGATAATATTTTTGATCTTGAATTAATAATCCTTGATCTATATAGTTTGGATCACCAATTGGAACATCCATTGCTATCAACTTAAATGAATAGAATGGATACACTTTAGCAACTGGCGTATGTCCAAAGATGATTACTGTTGAGGAGTATAATTCAAGTGTTTTAAGAACATCTTGTAAAGAGATTCTGTCATAGTTTGGGGTTCTTGATAAATATCCTCTATACCACAATGGACTGTATGAATATAAGAATAAATCAACTAAGGTTGTGTCTTCTAATTGAGTGTAATTGTTAAGATGATACCTCATTCCTACATTTACTTCATCAATTTTCATTTTCTTTTCTAAAAATTTTGGAGAAATGCCACCGTGAACAAATAATTGCTCACCAATTCTGACCAATGCATTTTTTGAACGTAGCCATTTACCCAAAACAGTATGCTTATCAAAGAAATGGGAGTAATGGAATTGAATATGACGAGCAGCATGTTTGTATTTTTTATCTACATAGCGGTCATCAAATAACAAAGCCATCATTTCATGATTTCCAAGAATATAATGAACATTACCACCTTGCTTTTTGGCTTGCAATTCCAATTGAAATATAAACCATAAACATTCTGTAACCTTATCGCCTCTATCAAACACATCACCAGTGAAAACAACTTGCCCTTTACCAAAACTCCACTTGTTATTGGAATCAATAACCTTATTAAAACGAAGAATGGCTAGAAGTGATTCGAATTCACCATGAATATCTCCTAAAACAACGATGTTTTTATTTATTGGATTAATTCCACTTTGGGGTTTTATTTGTTTTGGTATGATGTAATTTAGGGTGTCTTCACCTGCAAAACCTTTAAAAAAGATTGAATCTTTCTTGAATCGAAAAGATTTTGATATTTTCTTAGTGGTATTTTTTAAACTGTCGTGTACAATGTAAAAAACATCAACTCTTGATGTTGAGGTGTATCTAATGTGCGGACCTTCTATGTAGCTATGAACCAAAAGTGAGTCCTTACTTGCTAAATCCTTATTTAGAGAAGCCTCTGAACAAAAAGATATAAGCAAGAAAAAAAACAGGAATATGGTATGGGTAAATTTTATTTGCATTTATAACACTTACGCTATTTAGAGTCTTTAAAGATAATATTATTTTAATGATGAAATCATGCTTCTTTGTGATTATCTGTCACAAGATATCCTTATTTTTGTCAAAAAATAAAAACAAATGTATACAAAAGAGGAAGCAAGAGAAGTTAAAGTTAAATTTTGGGATGGTTTTAAAAGATATTCAAAGACCAAAGGACGAAAAATGACTTCTTGGGTTTTGCGAGGAACTCAAATAAAAGAAGTCCAATTAAAGTTTGATTTGAATGAAAATGGTGCTTTTGTTCTTTTGCAGATTGATAGCAAGCTAGATTCTAAAAGAATATCTGTTTATGAAAAATTTGAAAAATACAAACCTGTAATTTCGGAAACTTGTGGGCCTGAATTGAAATGGGAGAGAGATTATCTTATAGAGGGTTTCAAGGAAGTAAGTATGATTTACTTTCAATTACCTGGAGCTATTGTATACAAGAAAGAAGAGTGGGAGACATACTATCAATTTTTATTTGAGAAAATGTCAATTCTTGAAGAAGCTTACCTAGATGTGAAAGAGGTGATACAAAATTCATCTTTTTAAAATATTTTTTTTAGCTTGTATCTGTGTGATAGACAGAGGGTAAAAGCCCCGTATTTACTGAGGTTGTAAGCCTTTTTGTTTTTTTTATTCCATTAATTTTGTTTTCGAGCAAAAGCCTCCTATCTTTGCAACCGCAAAACGATAGATATTTAGTCTTAAAAATATATTGCGGGGTGGAGCAGTTGGTAGCTCGTTGGGCTCATAACCCAAAGGTCGTCAGTTCGAGTCTGGCCCCCGCTACTAAGTTTAGGTTTAGGCCGACTAAAAATACAAAGACAAGATCTTTCGAAAATACATTGCGGGATGGAGCAGTTGGTAGCTCGTTGGGCTCATAACCCAAAGGTCGTCAGTTCGAGTCTGGCTCCCGCTACTACTGAGAAGGCTTTAGAGAAATCTAAAGCCTTTTTTTTATTCCCTATTTTTACCAGCCGAATAAGTAAGCATTTTACGCTATTTCTCTTACCTTTGCGTAAATATTTTTAGATCCATTCATTATGAGTCGTTTAAAAGAGAAAACTCCTTTGCTTGAGAAATTAAAGAACAAATACCGTCTAACAATTTCTAATGAAGGCACTTTTGATGAAGTGTTATCGATTCGTCTATCCAGACTTAATGTTTTTACCGTAACGGGATTGTTTTCAATTCTTTTGATTGTTTTGGTAACCTTATTTATTGCATTTACTCCTTTGCGAGAATATATTCCAGGATATCCTGATGGTGAAATGAGAAGAAATATAGAGAACAATGCCATATTGGTTGATTCTTTGATAAACGAATTGGATAAAAGAGATCGATTTTTTCAAGGAGTTCGTAATGTGATTGCTGGTAATGATTTTGATAATGTTGTTCAAAATGAGGCCGATTCTATTGTCGATCCAAAATATAAGGATTTAAGTTTTAGTACATCTTCTAATGATTCACTTTTTAGAAAGGAGCATGAAGAGGATGAGAAATTTAATTTATCTCTTGGTAATTCCGGGAAAGCACAAGGTCTAGCAAGTGTTCACTTTTTTGCTCCAATTAATGGTCTGGTTTCAAATCATTACGATAGTAAATTAGAACATTTTGGTACGGATGTTGTTGGCGGGATCAATGAACGAATTTCGTCAGTTCTTGATGGAACGGTGATCTTTTCTGAGTGGACTTTAAATACTGGATATGTCATCCAAATACAACACACAAATAACTTATTATCTATTTATAAGCATAACTCAGAGCTGTTGAAAAAGGCTGGCGAGCATGTGAAAGCAGGTGAGGCAATTGCTTTGCTTGGAAATTCTGGTGAATTGACTTCTGGACCACATTTGCATTTTGAATTGTGGCATAATGGTCGACCATTAAACCCAGAGGATTATATCAAATTCTAAACAAACAAAACTCGATTTATTGATGAGTAAACATATTGCCATTTTGGGATCAACAGGTTCCATAGGAACTCAAACCTTAGAAGTTGTAGAGGCAAATCCAGAAGAATTTATTGTAGACGTACTTACAGCAAACAATAATGTTGAATTGTTGGTTCAACAAGCTAAGAAATTTAAACCAGATGTTGTCGTTATTGCCTGTGAAGACAAGTATGAGCAGTTAACAGAAGCTTTAAAAGAGGAGCCAATAAAGGTTTACGCAGGAATTGATGCAATTGCACAAGTGGTGCAAATGGCTTCGATAGATGTCGTTGTAACTGCTATGGTTGGGTATTCAGGACTTTTGCCAACAATAAAAGCAATTGAGGCTAAGAAAAATATAGCGCTGGCTAATAAAGAGACTCTTGTAGTTGCTGGTGAAATTATTCAAAAATTAGCATTGGAAAATGGTGTAAATATTTATCCAGTAGATTCGGAGCATTCTGCAATTTTTCAATGTTTGTCTGGAGAGTTTGATAATTCGATAGAGAAAATTTACCTGACTGCATCGGGCGGTCCATTCCGAGGAAAGGACAAGAAGTTTTTAGAAACTGTAACTTCAAAACAAGCTTTGAAGCATCCTAATTGGGATATGGGAGCTAAAATCACGATCGATTCAGCTAGTATGATGAATAAAGGTTTTGAGGCGATTGAGGCAAAATGGTTGTTTGATTTAAAACCAGCTCAAGTTGATGTTATTGTACATCCTCAATCTATTGTTCACTCAATAGTTCAATTCGAAGATGGTTCCATGAAAGCTCAAATGGGTTTGCCAGATATGAAGTTGCCCATTCAGTTTGCTCTTACCTATCCTAAAAGATTCAAAACGGATTTTCCAAGATTTAATTTCTTAGATTATCCAAACTTAAGTTTTGAACCAGCCGATTATAAGAATTTTAAAAATTTAGATTTGGCTTTCCAGGCAATGGAAAAAGGTGGAAATATGCCTTGTATTATAAATGCTGCCAATGAAGTAATGGTTGAGGCTTTTCTGAAAGATGAGGTTGGGTTTTTACAAATGAGTGACGTAATTGAAAAATGCATGGATCAATTAGGATTTATTAGTAAGCCTAGTTATGAGGATTATGTGGTAACGGACACAGAGACTAGGAAATTAGCCTTATCAATGTTGTAAAAAAATACCTATATTAGGCATCCGCTAAAATACTGAATTTAAATTTCAGTATGGAGTTAAAAATTAATTAAGAAATTGAATGGAAGTAATTGTTAAAATAGGGCAATTTTTATTGAGTTTGTCCATATTGGTTGTGTTGCATGAGTTGGGTCATTTTGCTTTTGCAAAATTATTTAGAGCTAGAGTAGAGAAGTTTTATATGTTTTTCGATGCTGGATTTTCATTGTTTAAATTCAAAAAAGGAGATACGGAATATGGTATTGGATGGCTGCCTTTAGGTGGTTACGTGAAAATATCTGGTATGATTGATGAGTCTATGGATAAGGAGCAAATGAAATTGCCGCCTGAGCCACATGAGTTTAGATCAAAGCCTGCATACCAGCGTTTGTTAATTATGGTTGGTGGAGTTATGGTTAATTTCATACTAGCATTTGTAATTTATATTGCGGTGCTATATACATGGGGAGAACAATATTTGCCTGCCGAAAATGTAAGATATGGTGTTGTATGTGACTCTTTAGCTGAGAGTATTGGTTTGCAAGATGGTGATAAAATTATTGCTTTAGACAATCAAAAAGTTGAACGATTCAGTCAAATTGTTCCTGATATTTTGCTGAACGATCCACAATCAATTCAATTCTTAAGAAATAACAAGCAATTAAGTGTTGATATACCTTCAACATTTATTGCTGATTTGCTTGCGAGAAGTAGTAAAGGTTTTTCCTTAAGTCCTGTTTTGGATATACGTTATCCATACAGCGCTATCTCGATTGGTAAAGTTGCAAAGGATTCTCCAGCAAAAATTGCTGGTCTTTTAGAAGGAGATAAGATTGTATCTATTGATTCTATTCGATTTGAGTATTACGATCAATTTCAAGATTTTTCAGCTGCCAATAAGGGTAAGAGTGTAGTCGCGATAATAGATCGTGCTGGAAAAGAAGTTGTGCTAAACCTTACGATTGGAGAAGATGGTAAGTATGGTTTTTATCCTGCGATGGAAGCTGGTGTATTTGAATATGCTACTTTAAAATATACATTCGCGGAGTCAATTCCTGCAGGCTTTAACAAAGGAATTGATAAGTTGGGTTCTTATTTGAAGCAGTTTAAACTGATTTTCTCATCGGAAACAAAAGCATATAAATCCATTGGTGGATTTGGTACTATTGCGAGTATTTTCCCAGGGGTTTGGAATTGGCAAGCATTCTGGAATCTTACAGCTTTCCTATCGATAATTTTAGCGATAATGAACATACTTCCTATTCCAGCATTAGATGGTGGGCATGTAATGTTCTTAATGTACGAGATTATTACAGGAAGAAAACCAGGAGATAAGTTCATGGAATATGCGCAAATAACTGGTATGGTATTGTTGTTTGGTCTTTTAATTTTTGCAAATGGTAATGATTTGTGGAAATGGATTTCTAATATGTAATAGAGATTAGCTTAAAAAATTATTAACTTAGTGTTGTAAATCAATAAAAATCAATAGATATGAACCTTTTTGTTTTAGCCGGTATGATAGGACCTTGGCAAATCGTTATTATTGTATTTGTAATTGTATTACTTTTTGGAGGTAAAAAAATTCCAGAGTTGATGAAGGGATTGGGGCAAGGAATGAAGGAATTTAAAAAAGCTACCGATCAAGATGATGACAAGGAGAATAAAGATAAAAAATCAACTGATAAATAGTTAATTGAAAAGGTAGGAGGCTCTCCTACCTTTTTTTATATCTCATGATTTGGGAAAATAATTAGTTGAAAACTAACTTTTTAGTTATTTAGATTCATTTTGACCATAACATTTGCAATAAAATGCTTTTTTTATGTTATTTTGGTTGAAGAATTTACAATGAATTCAGATTATTTTACGAAATTTAGGAGCAATTAATTGCTTACATCTATGAGGAAAAATTTACTTCTTTTCATTATTTCTTTCATGTTTTCTGTGCCTCTATCCGCACAGTCTACTTTTCGTATTCTTCATAAGAAGAAACCTGATAATGTTCAGGAAATAAATCAACGATTGCTACATTTTACGGATGAAATTTTAAAAGAAGAACATCCTGTCAATACAGTCCTTAATGCTAATTTTATTCCTGTTTTCTCTGATGAAATTTATCAGAAAAGAATGGATCGATTGAATTCCGAAAGTCCAATACAATTAGATTTTAAGCCTGTTGTTAGGCGTTATATCGATGCGTATGCTATTCGTCATAGAGAAAAAACAGCCAAAATAATAGAACGATCGGAGTTATACTTTCCATTATTCGAAGAATACCTGGATAAATATGAACTTCCCTTAGAGTTAAAGTACTTGTCGGTTATCGAATCAGCCTTAGATCCTAAAGCAAGATCAAGATCTGGAGCAATGGGCTTGTGGCAATTCATGTACAATGCCAGTAAAATGTTCGACTTAAGGATTACATCGTATATAGATGAACGTATGGATCCTGAAAAGTCAACCGAAGCAGCTTGTAAATATTTGCAGTACTTGCATCGTATTTTTGGGGATTGGAAATTGGCCTTGGCAGCATATAATGGAGGTCCTGGAGTTGTAAGAGAAGCCATCCAACGTTCAGGAGGGAAAACAGACTTTTGGGCTATTTCTCCATATCTTCCAGATCAGACAAAAAATTATGTGCCTGCTTTTATCGCAGTTAATTATGTGATGAATTACAGTTCTGAGCACAATATTGTACCGGCAAAAAATGAATATCCTTATTTTAGAATTTCTCAGGTGAATGTAAGTAAGCCATTGACTTTTCAACATGTGGCAAAAGTCTTAGGTCTTCCTGTTGAAGCTGTTCGTGAATTGAATCCTATTTATAAAAAAGACGTAATTCCTTTGTGCGAACTTCCTGCAAAATTGGTTCTACCAATAGAAAAAGTAGGTGCCTTTATCGATTCGGAAGAAATTATTTATGGAATGAAAGATGTTCCAAAGAAATATCTTGATTTACAAAAGGATTTATCCTCTACAAAGGGTAAGTTTTGCCTTCTTCATAGTGTGGAATCAGGAGAGTACTTTCACAAGATTGCAATGAATTACGGATGCACCATTAATAATATTAAGGAATGGAATGGCATGAGTAGTTCAGATATATTTGTTGGCCAAAAATTAAAAATATGGGTTTATCCTTCGGATACCCTAGCACATAAACCAGAAAGAGATCCTTCCATGCGCAAGAGTAAATTTTTATTATATCAGGTTCAATCTGGTGATAGTTTGAATTCTATTGCAAATCAGTTTGATGTGGATTCTGTTGGAGATCTTGTAGAATTGAATAGCATGAGTCATTCCCAGACAATTGAGCCTGGAATGGTTTTGAAAATAATTCGTTACGAATAGAAACATTTGTCTCTGTAAAATAGATATTATGAAGAGAATAATTCAAGTAGTTACGCTTTGTTTGTTTGTAGTTGCAAGCATGTCTTCTTGCAAAAAAACAACAAAAGGATTAAGACCTGTTGTGACAGGAAAATCTGGTGAAGTTTTGGTGTTAATTAACGACGCTTTATATGAAGGAAGTGTTGGTGATTCTTTAAAGTCGGTATTAAATGATACGCAGATTGGATTGCCTCAAAGTGAACCTTTGTTTGATATTCTTCACCTTTCGCACAATGCTTTTTCAAGCATGTTTAAAACGCACAGAAGTATACTAGACATAAGAGTTTCGTCAAAAGTTACAGAGAGTAAGATATCTGTAAAAGACGCGGTGTATGCGAAGTCGCAATCATTTATGAAGATTGAGGCGAAGAATAACAAAGAGATGATTAAAATGCTAACTGAAAATAGAAATAAAATCATTGCTTATTTTCATTTAGGAGAAAGAAATCGCAAACTTAAAGTGTTCAAAAAAAATACTGTTCAGGAAGTTTTTGACAAGCTAAAAGCGAAGTACGATTTTACCTTGACATTCCCTTCAGGATATACAATTAACAAAGAAGAAGGTGATTTTCTTTGGATTAGTAAAGAAACACCTACTACTAGTCAAGGGATGTTTATTTACACTTACGACTACATTTCTGAAGATTCCTTTACAAAGGATGCTGTGGTGAAAAAGAGAAATATTTTGCTTGGGAACTTTGTTCCTGGTCCACTTGAAGGATCCTATATGACAACTGAGAAAGGTTATCCGATATCAAATCGTTATTTTGAATTTATGGGGAACTATGCTTCTGAAACAAGAGGTTTATGGAAGGTAGAAAATGACTTTATGGGCGGACCATTCTTAAACATTACTTTCCTTGATAAGAAAAATAATAAAGTCGTTTGTTTAGATTCTTATGTGTACTATCCAAATCATAACAAAAGAGAACTGTTAAGAGAGTTGGAGGCAGTTATGTACTCGTACAATAATATAGTTGAGAAATAAGAATATGAATTTACCTGATTTTAAAAATTTAAGCATAGAGCCTTATCGCGATCGAGAAGAAATAATAAGGCAAGTTGCAGCTCAAATCGAAAAAGATTTTGATCAGTTTGGGATGGATGTGCAATTTTCGGGTGATATAAATTATGCTTATTCTGAACTTTTTGCACAATTAAAAGAGCATTTGATTTATTTGCTTGATCGTGATTATCATCGACTTGTACTTTTACTGTATCAAATTGATGTAAGTGAAAAACAAATTATTAATACGGAATTAAAGTTTCCGGATGTGCCTAAATCTGATTTGCTAACAGAATTAATAATTCTCAGGGAGTTGAAAAAGGTTTTAATCCGAAATTACTTTAAAGAAAATCCGGATAAATTATAGAGAAAGCGCAGCAGTAAGCTGCGCTTTTTTACTTTTTGGTACATAATGCTTTCCGTAAAGAATTTTATTATTTTTACTTGACTATAACTTTTACAAAAGTTATCTTGATTTATTTCAAGATTCTTGTTGTAGTTCGTATGTTTTAACTAACATTTGCACAGATGAAAATAATATTAGAAAAATATCAAGAAGCAAAAGAGGGCGAAAACGTTCTTTATCTAGCCAATACGAAGAATTTTAAAAATCTTCCTTTATCAGATCAGGAGATAAATTTTGCACAAGAGCAGCTTAAAAATGAGGTTAAACTAATCGAGTTTAACAGATACACACACAAAGTCTATTTATTTGTTTCTGATAAGGAATCCTATAAAGCTAAGGATTTGGAATCGATGAGAAAGGATGCTTTCTCTCTCCATGGCAAAGTGCAAGAAAGTAAAATCTCAAATTTGTTTATTCTTGACCAATTAAATGATGCCGAAGCTACATTAGCTTTTCTCGAAGGTATTTCCTTAAGTAACTATCAATTTCTTAAATATTTTTCGGATACGGAGAAATTAAAATTTTGTCTCGAAGCCATCGAATTAAGAAGTGATTCAGTAAGCCACAGACAAATTGAGGAGCTAATTTCAGTAACTGAAGGTGTGAAGTTTGCTAGAGAACTAGTTGATGAACCATTAAGTTATCTTACAGCACAAAAATTGAGTGAAGAGATTCAAAGAATGGGTGATGAAGCTGGTTATTCTGTAGAAATTTTTGGCAGAAAAAAAATTGAAAGCCTTAAAATGGGTGGGCTTTTAGCCGTAAATAAAGGAAGTCTTGATGATCCAAGTTTTACCATTTTAGAATGGAAACCAGAAGGAGCTATAAATAAAAAACCAATTGTTTTTGTTGGGAAAGGTGTTGTTTACGATACTGGCGGTTTAAGTTTGAAACCTACGAAAGACAGTATGGATTTAATGAAATCGGACATGGGTGGTGCTGCTTCGGTAGCTGGTGCTATTTACTCAATTTCAAAAGCCAAATTACCTGTTCATGTTATTGGTTTAATTCCAGCAACAGATAATCGCCCTGGAGGAAATGCATATGTTCCTGGTGATGTTGTTAAAATGTACAATGGTAAAACGGTTGAGGTACTAAATACAGATGCTGAAGGTAGAATGCTATTGGCCGATGCGTTGAGTTATGCTGAGTCGTATAAACCAGAATTTGTTGTTGACTTAGCTACCTTAACAGGTGCAGCAGCTGTTGCTATTGGAAAATATGGTGTTGTTGCAATGGGAAATGAGGAAAGCAAATTTCAAATGGAACAACTAAAAAATTCTGGAGAAAAAGTGTACGAAAGAGTTGTTGAATTTCCATTTTGGGATGAATATGGTGAGTTGATTAAATCGGATATTGCAGATTTAAAAAACATAGGTGGCCGTGATGGTGGAGCGATCACAGCAGGGAAATTTTTAGAGCATTTTACGAACTATCCTTGGATTCATGTAGATATTGCTGGTCCAGCTTACCTTGGAGCAACAGATAATTATAGAGGTAAGGGTGGTACAGGTGTAGGTGTTCGTCTGCTATTTGATTTTATTAAGCAGTATCGCTCATAGGAATAAGTTAAAAGATAGTGCTCTTTTCTTGAATCTTTCTATTTTTGTATTTGATTAGCTTGATATTACTTCTTTTAGAGATGTATATCTATAATATAAATCTAAGAATCAAATTGTTTACCTTTTTGTGTAAAGGAGTTTGATTAGATATTAACGATATAGCTAAGGATTCTTTTTTTGTCTTCCATTTATCAATATGGGTGGTTTAGACAGTTGAAATCAGGATTTTTAGTCCATTAATAAAAATATTTTTGATGAAAAACAGCAAGATAAAAGTTGGAATAACCCATGGCGATATAAATGGTATCGGATATGAGGTTATTATCAAGACCTTAATGGACAATAGAATATATGAACTTTGTACACCGATTATTTACGGCTCACCTAAGGTGGCAGCTTACCATCGTAAAGCATTGGATATCGAAGGATTTAGTTTGAATAACATTAAGGAAGTTAGCGAAGCTCATCCTAAAAGAACGAATATTATCAATTGTGTTGATGAGAATATAAAAGTAGAATTAGGTAAATCTACACGTAGTGCTGGAGAATCAGCATTAAAATCTTTAGAAGCAGCTGTTGCTGATTTGGAAAAGGGATTAATTGATGTGTTGATTACAGCACCAATTAATAAAAAGAACATTCAATCCAAAGATTTTGAATTTCCGGGCCATACCGAATATTTGGAAAGCAAATTAAACTCTGGCAAATCATTAATGTTATTGATTAGTGATAAATTAAGAGTTGGTGTTGTTGCTGGACACGTGCCAATCTCGAAAGTAGCCGAAGTGGTTACTAAAGAGAATATCATGAGCAAGCTTGATATCTTAAACACTTCTTTGAAAAAAGATTTTGGTATCAGACGTCCACGAATTGCCGTATTGAGTTTGAATCCACATGCAGGCGATGAAGGAGTTATTGGAACAGAAGAAATTGATATAATTATTCCTACAATAGAAGAGGCTCGTGAAAAAGGAATTATGGCATTAGGACCATATCCCGCAGATGGATTTTTTGGTACTTCGGACTATCGAAAATTTGATGCTATTCTTGCCATGTATCATGATCAGGGATTAGCACCGTTTAAAGCACTCGCATTTGATTCTGGTGTGAATTTTACAGCAGGTTTATCTCGAATTAGAACCTCTCCGGCTCATGGAACGGCATATTCTATTGCTGGAACGAATGTAGCTTCGGCAAAATCATTCCAAGAAGCTTTGTATATGGCTATCGATGTTTATAGAAACAGAGAAAACTTTGAAGAGATTAATAAAGATCCTTTAAAGGTGTCAGAAGGAGCTAAAAATTCATAAGGAATTGTTAACAAAATACTATAAAGAGCGGTTTGTTGTAAATCGCTCTTTCTTTTTTTGTTAAAAGGGAAGTATTGATTATAAAAATTGCATATTTTTGCATATTTTAAGGGACTAAACGAAAATTCAAATCATTTTTTATGTTTGAGTACATTAAGGGAGAATTGGTTGATTTAACTCCTACTTCAGTTGTTGTAGAAACGAATGGAATTGGTTATTATTTAAATATTTCATTGAACACATATTCTAAATTGTCTGGGCATAAAAATGCACAAGTTTATCTTCATCAGGTTGTACGAGAAGATGCACACTTGTTATTTGGTTTTATAGATGCCTCCGAAAGAAGTGTTTTTCGTCATTTAATATCCGTTTCGGGTGTTGGCGCTAACACTGCAAGAATGATGCTTTCTTCTTTAACACCTTCCGAAATTCAAACGGCTATTGTGTCGAGTAATGTGAAAACTTTACAAGGTGTGAAAGGGATTGGTGCTAAATCAGCACAAAGATTAATTATTGAATTAAAGGATAAACTAGGAAAAGATACAGATATCGCTGATATTTCTTTCTCACAGAACAATACTACTAAAGATGAAGCGTTATCAGCTTTAGTGATGTTGGGTTTTGCAAAGAATTCTGTAACCAAAGTTATCGATAAATTATTTGCTGCAAATCCATCTGCCAGTGTAGAGGATTTAATAAAGCTAGCATTGAAACAATTATAATTGAAGACCGTATTTGCTTTACTAACCTAAGGTAATCATCAATCATTGGAAAAACTATTAAAATATACTCTGACCTTATTTACCCTGTTGTTATGTAGCGCCATTGGTGGGAACTACAGTTTGAATGCTCGTAATTCGAGTGGTGAATTTCAAATTTCAAATTTACAACAGCAGGATACTACTAAGCGTGTTGTCTCAAAAAATGGACGATTGGTTAATAATAAATCTCCTTTTCATAAAGATAACCCAAACGCAAAAGATAGTACGCTTCGTTATCCTTTTGAAGATGAGAATGAAAACCAGGAATTTGGTTCTCAAAAAGAATCTCCTCTTTACCTTAAAGATCCAAAGAATATTCTAACATCAATTCAATATGATCCTGAAACGGGAAATTATATTTTGGTGAAGAGAATTGGCGAAATGGAGTATCGTCGAGGTATTAGTATGACTGCCGAAGAGTACAAGGAATACGAAGCGGAAAAATCGGTTCGCGATTACTGGATGGAAAGAAGTCGTAACGACGGAAATTCAGGTGGTAGTGAGTTGGTTCCAGAATTGAAATTAGGAGGCCAATTTGTTGATAAAATTTTTGGAAGCAATACCATTTCAATTAAACCACAAGGTTCTGCCGAATTAACTTTCGGAATTAATACAACTAAAGTTGAAAATCCTACACTTCCAGTAAACCTTCGAAAAACAACTAGTTTCGATTTTGATGAAAAAATTCAGATGAACGTTACGGGTACAGTTGGTGAGAAATTAAAAATGGACGTGAATTACAATACCGAAGCCACTTTTGATTTCGAAAACCAAATGCGCTTGGAATATTCCGGTGATGAAGATGAAATCATAAAAAAGATTGAGGCAGGTAATGTTTCCATGCCAATATCAAATACCTTAATTACAGGAGGACAAAACCTATTTGGGGTAAAGGCTCAATTGCAATTTGGTAAATTATCGGTTACATCGATTTTTTCGCAACAAAAAGGAGAAACTAGTGTTGTTGAAATGGAAAATGGCGCTCAAAAAAATGAGTTTGAGATTTCCGTAGATCAATATGAAGCCAATCGACATTTCTTTTTATCTAAATATTTCTACGATCATTACGATGAGTCCTTGCGCAATTTACCAGTTATAAATTCTGGTATTTCGATTAATAAAGTTGAAGTATGGATAACCAATAAGACCTCCAATTTTCAGAACTCTAGAAACCTTGTTGCATATGTTGATTTAGGTGAAAGCGCAGCTAACATTTCGAATACAACACAGTTTTCCCAAATAGGAACAGGAACATTGCCAGGTAATGAGCTAAATGATGTTTATCAGCAAATGACTACCACTTACTCTAACATTAGAGATATTAATAGTGTTACGAGTACATTGGGACCTTTAGCTCCTGGATTTGCAAGTGGCACCGATTACGAAAAAGTGGAAAATGCTCGTAGGTTATCGGATTCAGAATATTCGATAAATGATAAATTAGGATACATTTCATTAAATCAAGCATTAAATGCTGATGAAGTTTTGGCAGTTTCCTATGAATATACCTATCGAGGACAAGTTTTTCGAGTTGGAGAATTTACAAGCGATGGAGTAAGTGCTCCACAAACGCTTATCATGAAATTGTTGAAAGGTACCAATTTGAGTCCTCAAATGCCTACCTGGAAATTAATGATGAAGAACATCTATAACATTGGTGCATATCAGGTTAATCAGGAGGATTTCATTCTTAATGTGCTGTATCAGAATGATAAAGCAGGTTCTGCAGTGAATTATTTCCCTGAAGGGGGACCTGAAATTAAAAACCAGATCTTTCTTGAGATTTTAAATGTTGATAATTTAAATTCTCAACTAGATCCAGGTGCTGATGGAATGTTTGACTTTATTGATGGTGTTACGATTAACTCTACAAATGGTCGAATTATTTTCCCATCGATAGAGCCTTTCGGTAGCTATCTTAGAAATGAAATTAATGATAATGCCTTAGCAGATCAATATGTGTTCGAAGAGTTATATGAATTAACGCAGAATGAAGCACAGCAAATTGCCGAAAAAAATAAATTCTCATTAAAAGGTAGTTATAAGTCATCTACCAGTTCTGAGATTTCTTTAAATGCATTGAATGTTGAGCCAGGATCAGTTAGTGTTAAAGCGGGAGGGCGCGAATTAATAGAAAATATCGATTATACGGTTGATTATACTTTAGGAAGAGTTAAAATTATTAATCAAAGTTTATTGGAGTCAAGTACGCCAATTTCAATTTCCTCAGAGAATAATTCCCTATTCAATATCCAGACAAAAACCTTAATGGGTGTTCAGATGGATTACGAGTTTAATAATGATTTTAACATGGGTGCTACCCTTATGCACTTGTCGGAGCAGCCACTTACGCAAAAAGTAAATATTGGTGATGAGCCAATTTCAAATACAATCTGGGGATTAAATGGAAGCTATCGAACAGAGTCAGAATTTTTGACTCGTATGGTTGATAAGATTCCATTTATTGATACAAAAGAACCATCTTCCATTTCTGTTGAAGGAGAATTTGCACAGCTGGTACCAGGTCACAATAAAGCTATTGGTAGTTCTGGGACTGCTTATATCGATGATTTTGAAGGAACAGAAACTTCTATTGATATGAAGAGTTTGAGTTCTTGGGTATTGGCAAGTACACCACAAAATAATGATTTACAATTTCCAGAAGGCAATTTGAACAATGATTTAGCATATGGTTATAATCGTGCAAAATTAGCCTGGTATGTAATTGATCCACTTTTCTTAAGAAATAGTTCAGCTACTCCAGGTCACATTAAATCAGATAAGGATCAACAATCGAACCATTACGTTCGTGAAATTTTCGAAGAGGAAATTTGGCCTAATAAAGAAAGAGCATCTGGTGTTCCAACCAATATTTCGGTTTTAAATATGGCTTATTATCCTGATGAGAAAGGTCCATATAACTTTGATGTTGATGGACAAGCAAATATTTCTCTTGGTATGAATCCGGATGGTACACTTAAAGATCCTAAATCAAGATGGGGTGGTGTAATGCGTAAGATTGAAACCAACGATTTTGAGGCAGCAAATATTGCTTACGTTGAGTTTTGGATGATGGATCCATTTGTTTACGAACCAGATCATAAAGGAGGAGATATCTACTTCAACTTAGGTAATGTTTCAGAGGATATTTTACGTGATTCAAGAAAATCATTTGAAAATGGTTTGCCAACTGACGAAGTAGTTACGCTTGTGGATAGCACAAAATGGGGACGAGTTCCTTTGGTTCAGTCTCTTGTGAATGCTTTCGATAACAATACCAATTCTAGAAAATATCAAGATGTTGGTTTGGATGGATTAAGTTCGGAGGATGAATTGTCATATTACGAAGAATATATACAAGCTATTTCAATCTCGGCTAATTTAGGTTCTGGTTCAGAAGCATACGTTTTAGCTCAGAATGATCCTTCAAGTGATGATTATCATTACTTTAGAGGTGCAGATTACGATAGCGATGAAGTAAGTATTTTAGATCGTTACAAACAATTTAATGGTCCAGAAGGTAACTCTCCAACTTCTTCGGGAAGTGGATATCCTACATCTGCTACTACTTTACCTGATGTTGAAGATATTAATCATGACAATACGTTAAGTGAGTCAGAGGCATATTATCAATACAAGGTACATTTAGCTCCTGATGAAATGGAGATTGGTCAGAATTTTATTGTGGATAAGGTGACCAGTAATGTTGATTTAGCAAATGGAACTCCAGGTACTGTAAATTGGTATCAGTTTAAGATTCCTGTTGATGAATATGAAAATACATATGGTAACATAAGCGATTTTACATCAATTCGATTCATGAGAATGTTCATGAAAGATTTTGAAGAAGATGTGATTTTAAGATTTGCTACACTTGATTTGGTAAGAGATGATTGGAGAAGATACGATCAGTCGATTAACGAAGATCCTTTAGATGGTTCTCTTTCCGATGCAGGCTTTGATATTACAGCCATTAACATTGAGGAGAATGCCAGCAAGGAACCAGTGAATTATATCTTGCCTCCAGGAATCGACCGTGTAGTTGACCCAAGTAATCCTCAATTAATTCAATTGAATGAGCAGGCAATCTTATTAAAAGTAACTGACTTAGAAGATGGAAAAGGAAAGGGAGCCTACAAAACCCTAAACATGGATATCAGAAAGTATGGTAAACTGAAGATGGATGTTCATGCCGAAGAAATTGAAGGTTATACGCTGAATGATGAAGAAGTACATGTTTTTATTCGTTTGGGAGCTGATTATCAGGACAACTACTACGAATATGAAATTCCATTGAAATTAACCGAACCGGGAATTTACGATGGGAATAATGATAATGATCGTTTAAGTGTATGGCCTGATGAGAATCGTTTTGATTTCAAACTTCGCTTATTCCAAACGATTAAACAATTGCGTAATGATGGTTTACGAGAAGCCGGATCCACATTGCAATACTCAGATGTTTATGATGTAAGGGTTGGTGATATTACCAACGATGCAGATCCATTACACGCGGATCATATTGTTAGAATCAAGGGTAATCCTAATTTAGCAAATGTAAAAACCGTAATGATTGGTGTTAAAAATCCAGACGAAGATGCTTCAGGAAGTGATGATAATTTACCTAAATCAGTAGAAGTTTGGTTGAATGAGTTACGTTTATCAGATTTTGATGAAGACGGTGGTTGGGCTGCGAATCTAAGAGTAACAACTAAATTAGCAGATTTTGGTACTGTAACTTGGGCAGGAAGTAAAATTACTTCTGGTTTTGGTGGTATTGAAGATGGTGTAAACGATCGTTACAAAGATGATATTTTCCAATATGACCTTTCTGCAAGTTTTGAGCTGGGTAAATTTTTTCCAGAGAAATCAGGTGTTAGAATTCCATTGTATTACGCAATATCAGAAGAAACAATTAGTCCTGAATACAATCCGTTAGATCCTGATATTCCTTTGGACGTAGCATTGGAAAATGCCAACTCAAAAACAGAGAGGGATTCAATTGAGCGTATTTCACAGGAATATACGAAGCGAAAAAGTTTTAACTTGACCAATGTTCGAATTGAAAAAGCTGAAGGAAAGCCTAAATTATTGGATGTTTCCAATTTGGCTGTTACCTATTCTTTCAACGAAACTTATTCTAGAGATGTAAATACGATACGTGATCTTGAAAAGAATTACCGAGGAGTATTGAGCTATAATTATAACAACAGACCAAAAAATGTTCAACCATTTAAAAAGGTAAAAGCATTTCAGAAACCAATGTTTCGTTTGTTGAAAGATTTTAATTTCTACTATTTACCAACTCAACTTTCTTTCCGATCGGATTTGCAAAGATATTATCGAGAAATTGAGAAGCGAAACATTGATGAGCCGGGGATTAAAATCAAACCTACTTTTGATAAAGATTTTGTTTGGTACCGTTATTACGATTTAAAATACAATTTAACCAAAGGATTGAAGTTCGATTTTTCGGCAACAAATACGTCTCGTATTGATGAGCCTGAAGGAATTGTTGATAGAGATAGAGACAGAGAAACGTATAACATTTGGAAAGATTCGATTTGGAACAATTTAATGGATGGAGGTCGAAATATTCAATACCATCATAACTTTAATGTTACCTATACGGTTCCTATTAATAAGATTCCATTTTTAAATTGGACCTCACTAAACACGCGTTATTCTGGTTCATATGATTGGAATGCTGGGGCAATTACGTCTGATACTATAGAGCTAGGAAACACAATTCGAAATTCGAATAACATACAAGTTAATGGCCAGTTGAACATGGTTAATTTGTATAATAAAGTAGGTTTACTAAAGAAAATTAATCGAAAATATAGTTCGAATCGAAAATACAAGAAGAAAGCTAAAGATTATAAAAAGGTTAATTTTGAGAGCAATGTTGATGAATTAAAGGCTGGAATTCCAACTTCGATTTACCATAAGCTAATGACCACAGATATTACTGTTAAGGCCTATGATAAGCAAGGGAAAGAGGTTAAGCTTAAAGTAAAAGCGGTAACAGGCAACAGAGCGAAAATTACATCAAGTGTTAACGTAAAAGATGTAAGAGTTAGGGTAAATGGTCGACTAACCGAAAAAGATGGTATACTCGCTATAATTGGAGAGAATTTCTTGAGAACTTTAATGAGTGTACGGAATATCTCTCTTAATTATTCGGAGATTAATTCTACCACTTTACCAGGATATTTGCCACAAACGAATTATTTCGGAGGTGAATCATATAATGGAACAAAGGCACCAGGTTTTAATTTCTTAGTTGGTAATCAAGACAAAAGTTTTGCTAGAAATGCAGCTGCTGATGGATGGATTACTACTGACGAGGCACTGAATGAACCCTTTGTAATGACTCACACTCAGAACTTCACAATTCGTAGTACTATTGAGCCAGTTAAAGGATTGAAAATTGACTTGACTGCAAACCGTAATTTTTCTAGAAATAGAAGTGAGTACTATATCTACGACGAAGGGAATGACGAGTTTAGTGCCGAGAATTTAGTGAAATCGGGTAATTTTAGCATGAGCTTCTTAAGTCTGAAGTCAGCATTCTTTACCATTGGTAATACTGGAGATTATTCTTCTGAATATTTTGATGAATTCCTGACGAATCGAAAATTAGAATCGATGCGATTGGCTAAGAATCGATATGGGGAAGATTATTTAAATCAGAAAGAAACGATTGTAATTGGAGAAGGTGTCAATCAGCAAACTGTTGAAACGGGTTACTATGTTGGATATGGTGCAACTTCGCAGGAGGTTTTAATACCGGCATTTTTGAAAGCATATGGTGATGGAGGAAATGGATATAACAAAATATTCCCAGGGATTGCAAAAATGAAACCAAACTGGCGTGTAACTTTTGAAGGATTATCGAAATTACCACTTATAAAAAGATACTTTAAATCGATAAACCTTAGTCATGCGTATACTTCTACTTATGATGTAGGTTCTTACAATACGAATTTAACATACGAAGCTGGCGACGATGGTTATAGTATTATTCAAGATATGTCGAATAACTTTTTACCATTATACGAAGCCAATTCAATATCTATTAATGAGCAATTTAATCCTTTGATCAATGTAGATATGATCTGGAAGAACAATTTCTCAACTAGTTTTGAGATCAAGAGAACCAGAAATTTAATTTTGAGTTTAGCGAATACCCAATTAACAGAGGTAGCTTCGAATGAAATGATTTTCGGTGTGGGATACAGATTTGATAATTTTGGAATGATCATTGGTTCGGGATCGAAACAGAAAAAGTTCAAGAGCGATTTAAATCTTCGTGGTGACTTATCGATTCGTAAGAACAGTACTATTATTCGCAAGATTGTTGATGAAGTGGACCAGTTAACATCGGGACAAAAAGTCGTAACTGTGAAGTTTAGTGCAGATTATGTACTTAGTAATCGATTTAATTTAAGATTATATTATGACAGAATTGTAAATACACCTTATGTTTCACTATCATATCCAACAACCACAACAGAATTTGGTGCTAGTGTAAGATTTACTTTATCTAATTAATACGGATGAGTTGATTTATTTGGGATAAATGGAATGAGTAAGAATAAGTTGTAAAACAGTGAAAACTGAAAGAAGTCATATTTTATAATTAAAAAAAAAATGTAAATTTGAGGCTGTAAATAAACATCTTATTAAACAACATACTATCATGAATGTACCTGAAAATTTAAAGTATACCAAAGATCACGAGTGGGTTCGCGTAGAAGGTGAAGAAGCTTTTATTGGTGTAACTGATTTTGCTCAAGGAGAGCTTGGAGATATCGTTTTCGTTGAAGTTGAGACAGAAGGCGAAGAATTAGATAAAGAAGAAGTATTCGGAACTATCGAGGCAGTGAAGACTGTTTCTGATTTGTTCATGCCAATTGGTGGTGAAGTATTGGAATTCAATGAAAAATTGGAAGATGCTCCAGACCTAATCAATTCTGATCCTTTTGGAGATGGATGGATTGTAAAAATGAAAATTGCTGATACTTCTGAATTGGAAGAATTACTTTCTGCAGAAGCTTACAAAGCTTTATTGTAAGGATTCAATAAGATATAAAGCCCCTCATACATTGTGTGAGGGGCTTTTTTTTGCTTTATATATTTGTGTTTAGAGCAAAAAAAAAGCAGGCTCAAAAGCCTGCTTTTCAAATATATGAGAATTGTATATTACAATTTCTTTTTTACTTCGGTTTCTTCAAAGGCTTCTACCATATCGCCAATCTTAATATCGTTATATTTCTCGATGTTAAGACCACACTCGTAACCTTTCGCCACTTCTTTCGCATCGTCTTTGAAACGTTTCAGTGAACCAAGTACACCAGTGAAGATTACAATACCATCACGGATTAAGCGGATTTTAGAGCTTCGTTTGATTTTACCATCACGAACAAGACAACCTGCAATTGTACCAACTTTGGTAATTGTAAATACTTCTTGTACTTCAACAGTAGCAACAATTTCTTCCTTAATTTCAGGAGAAAGCATTCCTTCCATAGCTGATTTCAACTCTTCGATAGCATCGTAGATGATCGAGTACAAGCGGATATCGATTTCTTCCTTCTCAGCAAGCTTTCTTGCTCCAAGAGATGGACGAACCTGGAAACCAACAATAATTGCGTTAGACGCAGTTGCTAGCAATACATCCGATTCAGAAATCTGTCCAACAGCTTTGTGAATTACATTCACCTGAATTTCTTCAGTAGAAAGCTTAATTAAGGAGTCAGAAAGAGCTTCAATAGATCCATCCACATCACCTTTAACAATTACATTCAACTCCTGGAAGTTTCCAATTGCAATACGACGACCAATCTCGTCAAGAGTAATGTGTTTCTGAGTACGAAGACCTTGCTCACGTTGTAATTGCTCACGTTTGTTAGCAATACCACGAGCTTCTTTTTCGCTTTCCATTACATTGAAGTTGTCACCAGCTTGAGGTGCACCATTCAATCCAAGAACCAAAGCAGGTTCAGAAGGTCCAACAGAATCAATTGTATTACCACGTTCGTTAAACATAGCCTTAACGTGACCAGTATAACTACCTGCAAGTAAAATATCTCCTACTTTTAAAGTTCCAGCTTGTACCAATAAGGTAGTTACATAACCTCGACCTTTATCTAATGATGATTCAATTACTGAACCAATAGCACGTTTGTTAGGATTAGCTTTTAATTCCAACATTTCTGCTTCAAGAAGTACTTTTTCTAATAATTCTTCGATGTTAACACCATTTTTAGCTGAAATTTCCTGGCACTGGTATTTACCACCCCAGTCTTCAACTAAATAATTCATGTTAGCCAACTCACCTTTGATTCTTTCAGGATCAGCTCCTACTTTATCAATCTTATTAATCGCAAACACAATAGGAACTCCTGCTGCACTTGCGTGATTAATTGCTTCAATGGTTTGAGGCATCACGTTATCATCAGCTGCTACAATAATAATAGCAATATCTGTTACTTGAGCACCACGTGCACGCATCGCGGTAAACGCCTCGTGACCCGGTGTATCAAGGAAAGAAACTCTTCTTCCATCATCAAGCTTTACATTGTAAGCTCCAATGTGCTGAGTAATTCCCCCAGCCTCACCTGCAATTACGTTAGCATGACGAACGTAATCCAGTAAAGATGTTTTACCATGATCAACGTGTCCCATTACAGTAACAATAGGAGCACGATTTAGTAAATCTTCTTCTTTATCTTCTTCTTCAACAATTGACTCCTGAAGTTCAACACTTACAAATTCTGCTTTGTAACCAAATTCATCAGCAACAATTGCAATTGTTTCAGCATCCAAACGTTGATTGATAGATACAAATAAACCAAGTCCCATACATGTTGCAATAATGTTGGTAACTGGCACTTCCATCATGGTTGCTAATTCGTTCACAGTCACAAATTCTGTCAGCTTAAGAACGTTCTTTTCAGCTTCAATTTGTTCTGCAATTTTCTCACGTTTCGCACTTTCAACTTCACGTTTATCACGACGGTGTCTAGCTCCTTTTGATTTTCCTCCTTTAGAAGTCAATCTAGCTAGTGTATCTTTAATTTGCTTTTGTACGTCTTCTTCGCTAACCTCTCTTTTAACAGCTTTCTTCTTCTTCAGTTTAGAAAATCTAGAAGCTCCAGCACCAGTACCTCTTACTCTACCTTCTGTTGAGTTTGTTGGTTTTCCTGGTTTTGCTTGCCCTGGGTTAGCTACATTTACTTTTTCAGTATCTTTTCTAATTCTTTTACGCTTTTTACGCTGATTAGAAGATACTTTCTCTTTGTTTCCTGCACCAGGTTTCTTTTCTACCGGAAGTTCAATTTTTCCAATAACCGTAGGACCTGTTAATTTCTTGGTAGAAGATTTATAAATTTCTTCTTTCCCTGTCTCTGAGCTATCTTGAGCATTAGGCTTAGGAGAAGCAACTTTTTGTTTTTCTCTTCTTTCCTCCTCTTTCTCAGCTTTTGTTTTTTTGGCAGGGCGAGTTTTTTGATTTAACGAAGCCAAATCAATTTTACCCACCACTTTAAGCTCATCTTTTTTCTCCTCTTTAGGAGCTTGAGCTTTTTCCTCTTTTTTCGGGGTTTCCATTTTAACAGTTTGGTCATCCTGAACAGGCTTTTTAGCAGATTCAGATGGTTGTTCAGTAACTTCTTCTTTTGCAGGTTGAGCCTTTTCAACTACCGGTTTCTCAACAGCTTTTTCTGCTTTAGGAGCCTCTTTCTTTGGTTCCTCAGACTTTACTGGTTCAACAGGTTTCTCTTCCTTCTTTATTTTAGGTTCAGCTACAACTTCCTGCTTCACAGCTTTAGGTTGTTTCGACTTAGGCTTAAGTGCATCTAAATCAATTTTACCTACTACTTTAACAGGATCTTTAGCAACTGGCTTTTCTACTACTATTTCAGCAACTTCTTCTTTGCTACTCTTTTCTGGTTCCGAATCTTCTGAAACATTTTCAATTGAAACTGTTTCTTTCTTCTCACGGGATGTTTTAAGGTTAACCTTTTCAGATTCCTTTTTAAGATTTAAGTCAGAGCTGTATTCCTTGGCAAGGATATTATAAGCTTCTTCTGAAACTTTAGTATTTGGGTTGGAATCAACCGGCATACCTTTTTTGTTCAGAAAATCAACAATAGTTGACGTGCCAACATTGAATTCTCTTGCTAATTTACTAAGTCTTATATTTTTATTGACTTTCACCATATTTAAAAGTTAACTGTTTAATGTCCCGTTATAATAATTTACATCATGATTCTGAAGAATTTAATTATTCGAACTCGGATCTAAAAATATTCAAAATATCATTAATTGTCTCGATTTCAAGATCGGTTCTTTTCTCTAACTCCTCAGAAGTAAGATCAAGTACGCTTCTTGCAGTATCGCAACCAATTTTCTTTAATTCATCAATTACCCATGGATCAATTTCATCAGAGAATTCAGATAAGTTTACATCCTCTTCAGATTCACCTGCTGGTTTTTCTCTGTAAACATCAATTTCGTAACCAGATAACTGGCTAGCCAATCTAATATTTAATCCACCTTTACCAATGGCTAAAGAAACCTCCTCAGGATTCAAGTAAACATCAGCTCGCTTGGTTTCTTCGTTTAATTTCACTGAAGAAACTTTAGCAGGGTTAAGTGCTCGGGTAATAAATAATTGAGTGTTTGTAGTGTAGTTGATTACATCGATGTTTTCGTTACGCAACTCACGAACGATACCATGTATTCTAGAACCTTTCATTCCAACACATGCTCCTACAGGATCGATTCTTTCATCATATGATTCAACTGCAACTTTTGCTCTTTCACCAGGAATTCGAACGATATTTTTAATGGTAATTAAACCATCGAAAATTTCTGGAACTTCTAGTTCAAATAATCTTTCAAGGAACACAGGAGATGTTCTAGAAATGATAATTAATGGGCTGTTATTTTTCACCTCAACACGAACAACAACTGCTCTGATTGTTTCTCCTTTACGGAAATAATCAGAAGGAATTTGCTCTGTTTTTGGTAAGATTAATTCGTTTTCTTCATCATCTAGAACAAGAATTTCTTTTTTCCAGATTTGATAAACTTCACCAGTGATAATTTCACCAACTCGGTCTTTATAATTATTGAAGATATTATCTTTCTCTAATTCTAAAATTCTTGCTGAAAGGTTCTGACGCAATGTAAGAATAGAACGTCTACCAAAATCTAGGAATTTTACTTCATCAGTAACTTCTTCACCAACTTCGTAATCGTCCTCGATCTTTTTTGCTTCTGAAAGTGAAATCTGCAAGTTTTTATCTTCTACTTCACCGTCTGCAACTACTTCTCTATTTCTCCAGATTTCCAAATCACCTTTGTCTGGATTAATAATGATATCGAAGTTTTCATCGGTGCCATAATTTTTCAATAGAAGATTTCTGAAAACATCTTCTAACACGCTCATCATTGTTGCGCGGTCGATGTTTTTCAACTCCTTAAATTCCGAAAAAGTTTCAATAAGATTCATGTTATTCAGCTATTTACTTGTTAAAAAGTAACGATATCTTTTGTTGATTTAATTTGATCAAATTTGAAAGTGTAAGACTTAACAACGAGTTGCTTTTTCTTTTTTCCTTCAACTTTAATTTTTTCCTCAACTTCAATTTCTATTTCTTCATCACCAACGGTGATTAATTTTCCTATAAATTTAAGTCCTTCTGTCGTTAATACCTCAACATCTTTGTTTAAAAATTTGTGGTATTGCTTAAGAACTTGAAAAGGTTGACCAATACCTGCAGATGTAACTTGCAATTCAAAGTCCTCTATCTCACGATCAAAGTGCTTTTCAATTGCGCGGCTTAACTCAATGCATGTAATGATTGGCACTCCTTGTAAACTGTCGATCGCAATATAAATTGCGTTCCCTGCTGAAACGCTAAGCTCAACCAAAAATAGGTCGGTATCAGCAATTTCATTTTCAACAATTTCAGTTATAATTTTTTTATCAATCATATATCGGTTAATGTCAATAAAATAGGGGACTTTTTGTCCCCTAAAGTTCACGTACTGCTTACTTTTCGATGCAAAATTAGATATAAATGTTCTAAAAAACAAATGAGACTCTTCTAAATTATTGTATTCTAATTGCTAATGAATATTTATTTTGCCTGATAATGAGATTTTTTGGACAAGTTCCTTAAAATCTATTGTTTAATAATCGGTGCTAGATTCGGTGAAATGAACTTCAAGGGATGATGTGTAGAATAAAAATGAAACAATACGAATGGTTCGTGCTTGGGATTTTGGATATAGCTGGGATAGGCTTTGTTGAGTAGTTTTTATACATTTGTTGCTAAGCCCTATACACAATTGCCTATGACGATAGAAAATAGATTCAAAAAGAAAATTGTAAATGATCCGGTTCACGGTTTTATTCATATCCCATCAGGAATATCGTACGAGTTGGTTGAGCATTCTTTTTTTCAGCGTTTAAGAAGGATTAAGCAATTAGGCTTGACTTTCCTAGTGTTTCCTGGAGCCTTTCATAATCGATTTCAACATGCTTTAGGGGCAACTCATTTAATGAGTTTGGCAATTGAAACCATTCGCTCAAAGGGGCATGTGATTACAGAAGAGGAAGAAGAGGGAGTTTATGCTGCAATTTTATTACACGATATAGGACATGGTCCTTTTTCACATGCTTTAGAGTACAGTATCGTTAATGGGATAACGCATGAACGCATTTCGGAATTGTTTATGAGCCGACTAAACCAACAATTCGAAGGAGAACTTAGTTTGGCGATTCAAATTTTCAAGAATGAATATCCTAAACGATTTTTAAATCAGTTGGTGTCTAGTCAATTGGATATGGATCGATTGGACTATTTAAGAAGGGATAGTTTTTTTGCAGGTGTGACTGAAGGAGTCGTTGGATCGGCACGAATCATTAAAATGCTAGATGTTAGGAATGATCAGTTGGTAGTCGAGGCAAAGGGAATCTATTCTATTGAGAAGTTTTTAATAGCACGACGTTTAATGTATTGGCAGGTATATTTGCATAAAACGGTTATTGCTGCAGAGGAAATGCTTGTTTATATTCTGAAGAGGGCTAAATATCTTGCTGAACGTGGGGAGGAATTATTTGCAACACCATCTTTGCAGTATTTTTTATACAATAAAGTGGGAGAGTTGGAGTTTGAGAACCCAAATCCTGTGTTAGATGGTAAAAGTGCTTTGGAGGTTTTTGCTGATCTGGATGATGATGATATCATGGTGAGTTTAAAAGTATGGTCAAATCATAGTGATCGAGTACTTTCTTATCTATGTAAGTGCATCCGCGATCGACAATTGTATAAAATTGAGATTCAAAAAACTGCTTTTACTAAAGAATATATTGATCAGGTCAGAATGAAAGTGAAAAGTTATTTTGCTTGTTCAAATCATGCTTTAGACTTTTTGGTGATTTCTAATTCGATTAGCAATAATGCGTACAGTTCTGATGATGATCAAATAAATATTCTTTACAAAGATGATAGCCAGTGTGACATTGGAGAGGCTTCGGATATGTTAGATGCTTCTGTTTTATCAAAAACAGTGAAGAAATACTACCTATGTTACCCTAAAATTTAAGGTTTCTAGGTTCATGATTTTGATAAGATAAGTTGATTTTCACAACAATTTATCTGTTTGTTTCTTTCTTGATAAAGCAGGCAATGGACGAAAAAATTTCATGTGCATGAAATAATTATTAGATTTGCAGAAATTTTTTTCTTATTAATCAACGATATTGGATGATTTGTTTTTGAGTATTTGCTCAGAAAATCAGGAATAAAAAAGATCATTTAAGTGGTTTGATAAAAAGTAGAACAAATGGAATTTAGAGCACAAGATATAGCAGAGTTTCTTAACGGAGAAGTAGAAGGCGATGATAACGTGAAGGTTACCAATGTTTCTAGAATTGAAGAAGGAAAACCTGGAACTCTGTCATTTTTAGCCAATCCGAAATACGAACACTATATCTACACAACAAAGTCTTCGATCGTTTTGGTAAATAAAGATTTTAAGGCTGAAAATAAGATTGAAGCAACCTTAGTTCGTGTAGATGATGCTTATCAGGCATTGGCACAATTGCTAGAAATGTATGAGCAAAGCAAGCCTCAAAAAGTTGGAATTGAAGAGCCTTCTTTTGTTAGCAAGTCGTCGAAAATAGGAGAGAAGATTTACATTGGTGCATTTGCATACATTGGTAGTAATGTTACAATTGGAAATAATGTTAAGATATTTCCTCATTCATATGTAGGAGATAATGTTGTAATTGGCGACAATACAATATTAAATTCGGGGGTTAAAATATATGAAGGTTGTAAGATTGGAGCTGAATGTATTTTTCACTCTGGTGTTGTAATTGGAGGCGATGGATTTGGTTTTGCACCTTCATCTGCCAATAACTATAAGAAAGTTCCTCAGGTAGGTAATGTAGTTATTGAAGATCATGTTGAGATTGGAGCTAACACATGTGTGGATAGAGCAACTATGGGATCTACCATTATTCGTATGGGAGTTAAATTGGATAATTTAATTCAAGTAGCTCATAATGTTGAGATTGATGAAAATACAGTGATTGCATCACAAACAGGTATTGCAGGATCTACTAAAATTGGTAAAAATTGCATGATTGGCGGACAAGTTGGTTTTGCTGGACATATGACCATTACTGATGAAGTAAAAATTGCAGCTCAATCGGGAATTGGGAAAAACATTAAAAAAGTAGGTATGGTTGTTCAAGGATCACCTGCATTTGAGTTTGGACCATATCAAAAATCATATGTTCTATTTAAGAATTTGCCGAAGATGAGAGAGCAAATCATGGCAATGGAAAAAGAAATAAAAGCATTAAAGGAAGAATAAAAGAAAGTTTTCTTTCAATTATTAAACCTGGAATTAAAAATATTGGTGTCAAGTTATGGCAGATAAGCAAAGAACATTAGCAAAAGAATTTACTCTTACAGGAAAAGGATTACATACAGGATTAGAAGTTTCTATCAAGTTTGTACCTGCTTCTGAGAATCATGGATATCAGTTTAAGAGAGTTGATTTGGAAGGACAACCTGTTATTGAGGCTAGCGCCGAATATGTTGGTGATACTTCTAGAGGAACTGTTTTAGAAAAAGGAGAATGTAAAGTTCAAACAGTTGAACATGCATTATCTGCTTTATACGGATTAGGCGTAGACAATTGCCTTATTGAAATGAATTCTCCAGAGCCACCAATTTTGGACGGAAGTGCTAAATTTTACGTTGAAGGAATTGAAGAGGTAGGTATTGTAGAACAAGATGCTATTCGTGAGTATTACATCCCAAAAGAGAAAATCACTTTTAAAGATGAAGCTCGAGGATCGGAAATTACAATTCTTCCTGATGATGAATACAGCGTAGATACAATGATTTCTTTTGATTCAAAAGTTTTGAGAAATCAGTATGCTCGTTTAAATTCTTTAGGAGATTATAAAAAGGAGATTTCGATGTGTCGTACATTCGTTTTTGTACGTGAACTTGAGTTTCTTTTAAACCACAACTTGGTAAAAGGCGGTGATTTGGATAATGCCATTGTAATAATGGACCAAATGATGGAACAAAAAGAATTGGATCGTATTGCCGATTTATTCGACCATCAGTACGTGGAAGTAAAAGAAGGGATTTTAAGTAACCTTGAACTTTATTTCGATAATGAATGTGCTCGTCATAAATTGCTTGATGTGATTGGTGACCTTGCGCTTTGCGGCAAGTTTATAAAAGGGAGAGTTATTGCTACTTGCCCAGGTCATGGACCAAATACTGAAATGGCAAAATTATTAATCAAACGAATTAAGAAAGAAATGGGAAAAGATTCAGTTCCGGCTTATGATCCAAATAAAGAGCCTGTATTAGACATTAACGGTGTAATGGGATTATTACCTCACCGTCCTCCATTTTTGTTAGTTGACAAAATTATCGACATTCAGGATGATAGCATTGTGGGTGTGAAAAATGTATCAATGAACGAACCTTATTTCGTTGGTCATTTTCCAGGAGAACCTGTAATGCCAGGTGTTTTAATGGTAGAAGCTATGGCTCAGTGTGGTGGTATTTTAGTACTTAACCAAGTGGAAGATCCTGAGAATTATGGAACTTACTTTTTGACTCAAAATAACATTAAGTTTAGAAAGAAAGTTGTACCTGGTGATACTTTAATTTTTAAATTATCATTTCTTTCTCCTATACGTAGGGGAATTGCTAACATGCGCGGTTTAGCTTTTGTTGGTGATACAATTGTTGCCGAAGGTGAGTTTATGGCTCAAATCGCAAAGAAAAAATAAGAATTTTTAACTACTACGATGCACACTCTTATTTTATTTGGGGTTTGCCAGTAAAGAAAATAGATTAAAATGAAGCAACCGTTAGCATATGTACATCCAGAGGCTAAAATCGCTGATAATGTAGTGATTGAGCCGTTTGTTACAATTGACAAAGATGTTGTAATTGAAGAAGGAACTCGAATTGGTTCGAATGCGACCATTATGGAGGGAACTCGTATCGGAAAGAATTGTAATGTATTTCCAGGAGCCGTTATTGGAGCAACTCCTCAAGATCTTAAATTTCGCGGTGAAAAAACAACTGTTGAAATTGGAGACAATACAACAATTAGAGAGTGCGTGACAATTAATAGAGGTACTGCTGCAAAAGGCAAAACAATTGTTGGTAACAACTGTTTGCTAATGGCTTATTCTCATATTGCGCATGATTGTATTTTAGGAAATAATATTATTGTTGGTAATGCATCTCAAATTGCAGGTGAAGTTATTATCGACGATTATGCTATTCTTAGTGGATTGGTTGCTGTACACCAGTTTGTACACATCGGATCGCATGTTATGGTGTCGGGTGGATCTTTAGTTCGTAAAGATATTCCTCCATTTGTAAAGGCAGGTCGTGAGCCAGTTTCTTACATTGGAGTAAATTCAATCGGTTTACGTCGTCGTGAGTTTGGAAATGAAAAAATTCGTGAAATTCAAGATGTTTATCGTTACCTATATCAAAAAGGGATGAATAATTTTAATGCTTTAGAGGCAATTGAGGCAGAAATGCCTGCTTCCACTGAGCGTGATGATATTATTCTATTCGTGAAAAATTCGAAGCGTGGTATTATGAGAGGATATTTTCCTGAGTAATCTATCGCTTTAAACGATATAAAAAAAGAGAGACTTTCAATTGAAAGTCTCTCTTTTTTTGCTTGAATATCTAAATGTACTTGTTGAACTCTCCCTTTTTAAGGGGAGATGTCCGATAGGACAGAGGGGTGAAAGCACACCCTTTCGCCTGTCGGCACTTTCCCAGAAAGAATCTTTAGTTTATAGGTGGTTATTAATCTTCTTTTATAGGATTCCAACCTTGTGCTTGCAGTTCAATTTCGACACCATCTCTTGTTACCAAGTATTTGCCTTTTGATTCATTTGTGATGTGTCCAATCACTTTCACATCTTCCATTTCCTCAATCGCATCAAATTTATCTAAGGGTACAGTAAATAGCAATTCATAATCTTCACCACCATTTAAGGAGAATGTGCTGTAATTCATATTCAACTCTTCAGCCATTTTATGCGTTTCGTAATCTACAGGAATTTTTTCTTCGTAAATCTGGCAACCAACTTTCGATTCTTCACAAATGTGCATCACATCAGAAGATAGTCCGTCTGATAAGTCGATCATAGAATTAGGAACAATTTTAGCTTCCTGTAAACGTTCATAAATATCTTTTCGGGCTTCAGGCTTTAACTGACGTTCCAGGATGTAATCATGGCCAGTTAAATCAGGTTGCATGGCTGGATTATTGTCGTAAACACGTTTTTCACGCTCTAACAATTGAAGTCCGGCAAAAGCAGCACCTAAATTTCCGCTTACGCAGATTAAGTCATTTTCTTTTGCACCACTTCGGTAAGCCAACTGATCTGCATCAGCTTCACCAATTGCAGTAACCGAAATACACAATCCTGTTAAAGATGATGTGGTGTCACCACCAACCAAGTCGACATTGTAATTTTCGCAAGCCAAATTGATTCCTTCGTAAATCTCTTCAAGAGCTTCAACGGTGAATCTTTTTGAGATGGCGATAGAAACAGTTACCTGTTTTGGAAGCGCATTCATGGCGTAAATATCCGAAACATTTACAGCAATGCATTTGTAGCCTAAATGTTTAAGAGGAGTATACATTAAATCGAAATGAATACCTTCCAGCAATAAATCAGTGGTGACTACGGTTTTTTTATTCTGATAATCTAAAACTGCAGCATCGTCGCCAACACCAACATTGGAGCTTTCGTGTTTTAGCTTGATATTTTTAGTAAGGTGTTTAATCAATCCGAATTCGCCCAATGTGGAAATATCGGTACCTTTAGCATTGTTTTCTTGCATAATATCGTTTATATATTAAAGCTAATTTTTGATAGTATGCCGATATGTAAATTAAAAGTGACAAGGAGTGTGCGAACTTGACGCTTATTCATTTAATAATCGGTATAATATCCTCAATTAAGGATATTGAAATTTGACTGCAAAGGTAGATAAAAATTAGAAATAGACAGGAACCTTTTATAATTTGACTAGGAAGATTAATTACTTTGTAGTTTTACCCTGTCATCTATACTTAATCCTTCAATAATTTCAATTCTTAATCCGTCGGATAATCCGATTTTTACTTCTCTTTTTTGTTTGTGGTAATTTTCATCGAGTAGTTCTACGTAAATACTATCATTATTAAAAATCAAATTGCGTTCTTTAATGGTGAGAACACTGTCTCTGCGGTCAAGAATCATTTCGGCTACAGCTGAGAATCCAGGATAGAGTTGAACATGCTTTTTGTTTTTTACATTTGCCTCCATATCGAATTTCATGATGCCATTTTCCTCTTTTGCTTTTGGAGTAATGTGTGTTAATTCTGCTTCTATCCGTTGATCCTTAAGAGCATTAATATCTATCATAAACCTCATACCTTTTTTAAGGTAAGAGATGTCAGACTCATTTACTTTAGCTTTAAAAATTAGTGTTTGCAAGTTGGCTATACTTACCAAGTTACTTCCTTCGTTGTAGTTGTTTCGTTCTGTAATGCTAGCACCTTCTTTTAAAGGAATTTCGAGCACAGTGCCAGAAACTGTAGAGCGGATAAAATTGGGTATGTTTTCCTGATCTTTTGAATAACCTTTTTTAATAATTTCCAATTGTTTTTTTGCTGATTTCAATTCCTCTAGACTGATTAAATAAGCGTCAGAATAATTATCAAATTCTTGTTCGGCAACAACCTTTCTTAGGTAAAGCTTTTGGTATTGCTCGTATTCTTTTTTGCACTTGTTAAAATTGATTTGACAAGTTGTAACGTTTTTTGATGCTGTTTCAATATTTTGAGGGTTTGGTAATACTGTAATTTCAGCTATTAAATCGCCTTTTGTAATGGTATCTCCAGCTTTTACGTACATTTTTTTAAGGATACCTGATATTTGAGATTTAATTTGCACTTCTTTTTGGGGGATTAGGTAGCCTGAAATGTAATGCTTCAATTCCAAATTAGAGAAAGTTGGATTTTCGGTATTGCTAAATCGATATTTATTTTTTGTTTGATGAAGCCAAACGAATCCAACTGAAATTGTAAGAATAATAATTGTAATAAGAAAGCCTTTATTTTTCATGATTTAATTTTTAAAACTTTAGTGTTAATTGTCAGCACTTATGGCTTTTATTGGGCGTACCGATGCAGCTTTCCTTGCAGGATAAACACCTGCTATAGCTCCTGAGATAACAAGTGTGAAAATTGCACCAATGGCAATTGGGATATTAACATCAAGCCCCTTGAAAATTGAATTGCTATTAGAAATCATATCTCCAATTATTAAATTAATCAGATTAACGAGTAATGTGGCTGCCAGTAAACCTGTAATTCCAGAAATAAATGTAATGATAATTGATTCGTTTAAAATCATATAAAGTATGCTTTTAGGGCTAGCACCAATTGCTTTTCTAACACCTATTTCTTGTGTTCTTTCTTTTACCACCACAAGCATGATATTGCTTACGCCAACAATACCACTCAAAAGCATACAAAACCCAACCAACCAAAGAAACCCGTTAACGGTTTTAAATAAACCTTTAATTGATTTTGCATCCGATTGAACATTATTGATGTAAATAGCATTCTTGTCTTCAATATCAAATTGATAATATCTGGATAAGTATGTTTTTATGGATTCTTCGAATTTATTAGCGGAGTTTTCAGGTTTAAGAGAGAGGGAGAAACAGTTTATGTCCTTATTTCTAAAAAAATGGTTTTGAAGTGTTCTAAATGGTATATAAATGTGTCTCTTGTTGTTCGAAAAAAGAGATTTTTCTGCTATAACTCCAATTATTTGAAACCATATACCATCCATGCAGAAATATTTACCAATTACATCTTCTTTTTTGAATAGTCCTTCTGCAATATCTTTACCTATAATGGCAATATTTCTGTTTTGTTCATCATCCAGAGGATTGAAGAATCTACCTTTTGACCTTGTATAAGTTTTAATGTTAAAATAATCACTATTTATGCCATAACATTCAAATCTATGGTAACTATTAGTTTTAGAATTTAAGAGCTTGCCGTTGTATCTTAGTTCCGGTGAAGTATGTTCTATTTCAGGATACCATTTTTTTATTTTTTCAATTTCGTGATGCTTGAAACTGATAAGTCGGTTTGAATTCTGGCCTGGTTTTGACAAGCTTGTTTTTCCCCCATATATCCAAAAGCTATTTTGGTTGTAGTCTTGGAAAAGAACCATCACACCCTTCTGAAGCCCATTTCCAGCACCGACTAGAAGAACCAATATGAAAATACCCCAGGAAACACCAAAGCCTGTAAGAATATTTCTCTTTTTGTGTTCTTTTAAAGAATGCCAGATTTCTTCTATTTGATATGCTATGTTGTATAGTCTTTTCAATTTGTAGGTAGTAGGTTTGATTCGAGGTGTAATTCTTTCCAGAAATAGCTATAGAAATTATCGTATTTCATTAAATTATCATGAGTTCCATGATTGTTTATTGTTTTGTTTTCCAAGATGTATATATAATCGGCAATACTTTTTAGTATGTGAATTCTATGAGTAATGATTAATATTGCAACATCTTGTTTTACCTTCTTAAGTAAGGAAAAAATAAATTGTTCCGTTACCCTATCCATTGCAGAAGTAGCTTCATCCAGGATAATAAATTCGGGTTTCCGGTAAAATATTCTTGCAAAAGCAAGTAATTGTTTTTGTCCGCCGGAAAGGTTAATACCATCTTCGCCAACTTTGGTTGCTAGTCCTTGCGGTAATGAATCGAAGAATTTACTAAAGCCCCATTCTTTACAAAAAATACTCAGTTTAGTAAAACTATCTTCATTAACATCCTCTAATAAGATATTGAAAGCTAAAGAATTGTTGAAAATATGAATGTTTTGGGGGATGTTACCAATCTTAGATCTTAGCTTAGAATTGGAGATCTTACTAAGTGGGGTATCATTAATAAGAACATCACCATTTTCCTGAGTATAGAATTTTTGCAATATGCTTGCCAAAGTACTTTTACCAGTACCTGATTCTCCTAATAAACTAATAATTTTTCCTTTTTGAATATTTAGATTAATATCTTTTAATAAAAGTGATCTTCCTGGAAATCGGAAGTTTAGGTTTCTGATTTGAATATCGGTAAATTTTAAAATATTTTTGTATTCTTTGTGAGGTTTGGTATTGATACTAATCATCTCAAACAACCGATCGAAGGCAACTTTAGCTTCCTGAATATGTATAATCATTGAAACAATACTTGCTAATGCAGGAGAAATTCTTGTCGAGATACCAATCATTGCTATTAGTGCACCTATGCTGATAGTATCGGTAATTACATGATGAGCACCAATACCTATTATGCTTGCCAGATAAATGGTTCCTAAAATTCCCGATAAAAAAGAAAGGTTAATTGTCAATTTCCCTAAACTGAAAATTTTATCTTGAAAGCTAGAATAAATTTTCAGATTTTTATTTGTAAAATAGGAGTTGGTATTGGTATTTTTTATCGTTTCTATCCCATTTAAACTGTTGATGTAAAAACTTTCGTTATGAGCATAGTGCTCCATTACTTTTTGTTGTCCGGTAACAATTCTTTTATTGAAAATTATGAGAATGATAGCATAAATCGGAAGAAATAAGAGTGTTAAAAATCCATGTGTAGGAGAATAGAAAAATAACACTAAAGTAGAAACTATTAAGATAAGAATTTCGATGATAAAATTACCTGCAACTTTAGATAGAAAGGATTGAATTCTTGCGCTATCGTTTAACCTTGCAATCATGTCGCCTGATTTTCTGTTGTCAAAAAAACTTTTGGGTAAATTCAATAATTGTTTGAAAAAAGAATTTACCATGCGAATATTAAAATCCTTACTTTGGGTATACAAAAAGTTATTGCGTATTGCATTTAAAAAAGTGTGTGAAACAAGTAGTAAACATAGTAATGTAATTGCAATAAATACTTTCGAAATTTCTTTCGATGGTAAAATGTCATCAATTAGTTTTTGGTTAAATACCGAGACTGCTAAACTTAAGCCTGCAATTAAAACTCCAATAAAAATGGAAACCGTTAAAATTTGCATATCATCCTGAATCATATTTTTAATCCAGTTCCACTTGTGCTTTATTGATTTTTTATTGAGTACGAATGCTTCTTCGGGTTGCATCACGAGAAGAGCTTTTGACTTCCATACTTTAGTAAGTTCATTTTTGGTATAGTAGCAAATTCCTTTACCTGGATCACCTATAATCAACTTGCTTTTGTGGATGCCATAAAAAACAACATAGTGCTCCAATCCATTTTCAAGTTCTAGATGAAGTATCAATGGACTTTTGCTTTCTAATAAATTTTCATATTCTGCCTGGTAAGCTTTTGCTGCAAGGTTTGATTGTTTTGCAGCTTGATATAATCCAAGAAAAGTTGTGCCTTGTTTGCTGGTTCCGCTCCATTGGCGTAAAGATTCAAAATTGCCAGAACCTCCATAGTATTTGATAACTGATAGCAAACAAGCTATACCGCAATCAGCATGATCGTGTTGCAGAGTAAAAGTCTTTTTTGCCTTTTTTAAAAGTTTATAACTCACTAAGTATAATATTATGATGATTATTTAGTTTGGAATTTCTTTTTTTAATTGTTCTTTTATTTTAAACAAACTGATTAAACCTTTGTAGGAATGGCAAAGTATACCATTTTTGTAAATCAATCCTCTCGGATATTCTCTTACATTGTATTTTTCGACCAAAGTTGTTGAATCAATTTGAGCAAATTTGAAATGCTTTACATCTGCTAAATTGTTACTTTCAATAAATGTGATAAGACTATCACGAGGCTGTGATGAAACCCATATAAAATCAAGGTTCTTCGGAACAAATTCTTCCTTTTTTAGTTGTTTGGCTTCGTAAGAGCATAATGAGCAGGAACTCGAAAAAAAACAGATAACCGAGTGTTCGTTCAATTCATTATCCTCTACAGGTTCTATGAATTTAAAATCTTTAAAACGAATTACTGAGAATTGTTTGGCAATTTCACTGTTTGTTTTTTTTTGTTTGGAGATGACCTAAAGCATAACAATTATGACAAAAGAGAAGAGTATGGGGAAAAGGATTTTTTTTGTCATTGGTTTTATATAGTTGCTATTAGGGTAATAAATAATGAGTATATAATCAGAGAAGGAACATACGAAGAAAGCACTACATTTCTACAAGATTTAAGAGAGTTTTCTGAAAAAATATTTAGTAGAAATATTAGAACTATTATAAAAACCAGATCATATAGGTTGAATTGTTCCAGAATATTGTGAAGAATAGAGTTGGAAGGCGTAATGAACTGTGTAAATTTCCATGTGAATAAGTTAAAAAGATCTTCTCTTGAATATTGCAGCCAATTAAAACTAGCCCAAACAGAAAGGATGATAAATCTACATGCTGGAATAGTATAAGCCAATATTACTGCTTTGAATATATTTTTTGATTTTATTTTTATACCAATGAATAATGTGCCAGCAATTAAAATGAAACTTGTTGTTGCAATTTTCACTAATAAAATTGTGGTGTTGATTACAAAATTATAGATAAAAAAATCTTTAAGATTAAAATCTGTCTCTTTAAAAGGAGCGTGTAGAATAGCACTATTAATATAGTTTGTAATTAGGAGAATAGAGAGGTAAATAATTAATGCGTGCCAAGGTTTAATTTGTTTAAGTGTATTCATATTTAGATGTTTCTATTGTTGTCCATTGTCAATGAATTGTTGCTCCAATTTTTTTGTCTTTGTTAGGAATTTGTATTTTTGATTTCTTGTATTGTCATTGTAAATCAAATTATAGTTTTCCCAAAAAATGGGATTATATGAAAAGTTAATGTCTGAAAACCACTCAAATGGTGAAACAACTGTGGATTTAAATATTTTTCTTTGATCTCCTATTTTTTTGCTCCAGTTGTTTGTGAGAAAGGTTTTTCGAACAAATTGATTGACTTTTTTTCCATTTGCAGTTCCTTGTGTTTTGTCTCCTAAATCACCTCCGTATTTTTGAAATATAATTAAAGATGGTATGTATTTTTGATCTATTTTTCGAAATTCTACTTTTGTAAATTCCCAATAATCATTTTTGAATCCTTGATTTGGAACTTTGAATTGTTTTTGCATTTGTAAAATTGAGAAATCATTGATGTCTATGTGATAATAAAAACTGATAATATCATTATTGAACTTATTGTATCTACATTTAATTTCGTAAACTTTAGAGTTTTCTTGCTCTAATACTTTTGTGATTGTAATCTCATAATTCTTTAAATCAGTTTTATTTAAAGGATAGTCTTTTTGAAATAGTTCGTATAAGCCATTTCTAACGAATTTCTTACCATTTAAAAGCCTATAGGTTGAAGTAAGAATCTTTTTTTGAAACCAATTGAGTTTATCTAACATATCATCGCTTTTCCTCAATTGGAAAATCGATAGTTTGTCTTTATAGGGATCAAAATCAATGGATTTTAATTTTATTGCAGCTGAAGCTTCGATCAGTCTTCCGATGGTGTCATTTTTATAGGCTTCTTCGCGATAAAAGCCTTCTAGGTAAAAGTTTTTATAGTAGTTTTTTCTTAAGTTTTTTATAGCTTTCAGTAATATTAATTTTCCATTTAATTTTTCGGAAGTTACTACTATGTCTTGAAGTTTAATATTATGTTGTGAAAGTTTAATATTGTGGGAGAATGTAGAATCGTTAAAGTGGATTAGTTTCTTGTAAGTATTGTAGCCTATGAAAGAAATTTCTAATGTGTCAAATTGTAATTTTGGGGTTACAAATAATTCATATTTCCCATTTTCATTGGTGCAAACTCCAATAGCACTGTTTCTTAATATTACAGAAGCATAGGGCAATGGTACGTCTAATGAATCAGTCACAGTTCCTGTTATTATCTTTTCTTGTGAAAATAGATTAGCTGATGTTAAAAATAAAAGGGAAATAAAGAAAGTAAATGATTTCATAGTAGGTTTGAGTTGAAAATATGAGTGAGAAAAAAAAGAGGAGCTTAGCTCCTCATAGTTGTTACTAACAATAACGACCCCATAGGTTTATCACGTCTTGATAGTTTCCTTGATATCCTTCTCCACCATTATCTATCCATTTCCCAAGAGTATCACAATAATCACTTGCTGCAGCTCTACCACCTTCGATGTTTTCCATTTGTTCAAAATTCAATTCTTTCATTTTGCCCCTATCTCCTCGAACGAGATTTTGGGGCTTGAGCATTTCATGTGCACATTTGATATGAACTCGAGATCTAAGTTATGTAAGCAAACTATCACATAGTGATAGTTTGCTTATTTTTATTAAGTCTATTTTGTAGGGGGGAGAGATTTTATTAAGTCTTATAGTTTTAAGGTTTGCGATATAATTATTATTATTCAATAGGTGAAACATTCTAAATAAGCATGAAAACAAAACGCCTTTTTTGTGCTGCTAACTTATTTGTAGTAGTAAGTTTCTTTAATTTTTGAGTAAGCGATAGGTTCTCCCATTTTTTTAAGTGTTCTAATCATTCGATAGACGGTACTTACTGATGTTCTTAGTTTTATTGCCAGTTTTACAGGTGTTCCAGTACTTTGAGTTTGTATTAATTCTTTTAAGTATTTTTCTCTTGTAAGTGTCGTTTCGTAATTCATAATCTGTTTTCACTTATTTATAGTTATATCCCTTTATTCCTAAAAGCGAAAAAAGGTAACCTTGTTTTTGCAATTTAATGATGAATGTAATAAAATTACTTGTCAAGTAGACATAGGGATTGTTTAAGTTCTATGTTTTTTTTATGTAATTTATCTTGCCTTGTGGGTATTTGTGTTAATTGTTATTGGAAGCTGTGCTTTGTGGCAAAGAAATAATGCAATAGAATTGGAACTGTAAAAGCTCAAAATTAATTTCTTTTTCACAAACGTATCCTTTCCAATTTAATTACGTTATCTAATAAAAGGACTTCTAGGTATTTTATTTGCTTTTAGTAAAAAGATATCTAAATTCTTTATTATATTTGCATCAAATTTCATAGGGGCATGCACTTGTAAGTTAGCTTAATGATAAAGCAGTTGTTTGCGAAACTATAGCAATGTATTCTCCATTCGGATTTTTAATATTGAATTCTTTTATGAAAGTATTCCTTCGGGAGCTTTCTACTTGATACTTGAACAACATGGCAAAAGAAGAACAGGATAAAATATTGAACGAGGTAACACAGAGTGACTATAAGTACGGCTTTGTTACTGATGTTGAAAATGATGATATAGGCAAAGGTCTTAGTGAGGATGTTATTCGTTTAATATCGTCTAAAAAGAACGAGCCTGAATTTATGCTTGAATATAGATTGAAAGCATATCGTCATTGGTTAACGATGAAGATGCCAGAGTGGGCATATTTAGACATTCCTCCTATCGATTATCAGGATATCATTTATTATTCGGCTCCAAAGCAAAAAGCTAAACTGGAAAGCATGGATGATGTGGACCCTGAGATTAGAGCTACTTTCGATAAATTGGGTATTCCTTTGGATGAACAAAAACTTTTATCGAATGTTGCAGTTGATGTTGTAATGGACTCATCATCGGTAAAAACGACATTTAAAGAGGCTTTGGCTGAAAAAGGAGTTATTTTCTGCTCTTTTAGCGATGCAGTTCAGGAACATCCAGATTTAATTCAGGAATATATGGGAACAGTAGTTCCTATTCAAGATAACTTTTTTGCAGCGCTTAACTCAGCTGTTTTCTCCGATGGTTCATTCGTATACATTCCTAAGGGAGTTCGTTGTCCAATGGAGTTATCGACTTACTTCCGTATCAATGCGGAAAATACGGGTCAGTTCGAACGTACCTTAATTGTATGTGAAGATGATTCGTACGTAAGTTATTTGGAAGGTTGTACCGCTCCTATGCGTGATGAGAACCAATTGCACGCAGCAATTGTAGAAATCGTTGTTATGGACAATGCTGAAGTGAAATACTCAACAGTTCAAAATTGGTATCCTGGTAACAAAGATGGTCTTGGTGGTATTTACAATTTTGTAACCAAACGTGGAATCTGTCAAGGTAAAAACGCTAAGTTAATGTGGGCTCAGGTTGAAACGGGATCAGCGGTAACTTGGAAATACCCTTCTACCATATTAAAAGGAGATGGCTCGTCGAGTGAATTCTATTCAGTAGCTGTTACCAATAATCACCAGCAAGCAGATACAGGATCAAAAATGATTCATATCGGTAACAATACCAAGAGTACAATTATCTCAAAAGGAATTTCAGCTGGAAAGAGTAATAACTCTTACCGAGGATTAGTAAAAGTAGCTAAGAATTGTGAAGGAGCTCGTAACTTTTCTCAATGTGATTCATTACTTTTAGGTGACAAGTGTGGAGCACACACATTCCCATATTTGGAGATCGGAAACAAAACAGCAAAAGTAGAGCACGAAGCAACTACTTCAAAAATTGGTGAAGATCAAATATTCTATTGCAACCAGCGTGGTATTTCTACCGAAGATGCTATTGGTTTAATTGTAAATGGATATGCAAAAGAGGTAATCAACAAAATGCCTATGGAATTCGCAGTAGAAGCACAGAAATTGCTTGCGATTAGTCTTGAAGGATCTGTAGGATAATCAATATATAAAGTAAGTAGAACCCAACGCATAACTGCGACAAAATAGAAGTGACATGTTAAGCATTAAAAATTTACACGTTTCCATTGATGGAAAGGAAATCTTAAAAGGAATTAATCTGGAGATCAAGCCAGGAGAAGTTCATGCTATTATGGGACCTAACGGTGCTGGTAAAAGTACTTTGGCTTCAGTATTGGCAGGTCGAGATTTGTATGAAGTTACTGAAGGTGAAATTGTTTTCAACGGAAAGAATATTTTGGAAATGGAACCAGAAGATCGTGCCAAAGAAGGTATTTTCTTAGGATTTCAGTATCCAATCGAAATTCCTGGAGTATCTACAGTTAATTTCATGAAAACTGCAGTTAACGAACATCGTAAGCACAAAGGATTGGATCCATTGACTGCTTCTGACTTCTTAAAGTTGATGCGCGATAAAAAAGCATTGGTTGAAATCGATTCTAAACTTACAAACCGTTCAGTAAACGAAGGTTTTTCTGGTGGAGAAAAAAAGAAGAATGAGATTTTCCAAATGGCAATGCTTGAACCAAAATTGGCTGTTTTAGATGAGACAGATTCAGGTTTGGATATCGATGCACTTCGCATTGTAGCAAATGGGGTAAATAAATTAAAGACGGCTGAAAACGCAACGATAGTAATTACTCACTACCAAAGATTACTAGATTATATTGTACCTGATGTTGTTCACGTTTTATTTGATGGTCGAATCGTAAAAACTGCTGGTAAAGAGCTTGCTCTTCAGCTAGAAGAAAAAGGATACGATTGGATTAAAGAAGAAAACGGAAAATAGTTGAACGCGATGAAGCAGTAGGTGAGATGTAATATCAACTTATTGTTTTGTGTCTAAATATTTAAACAAATGGCCGATATAAATACAATTAATAAGGATTTCGCAGATCTGTTCGAGCAAGGCAAAGAATTGCTTTCGAGTGGCTCTTCTGATCATATGAATGCAGCTCGTGAAAAAGCTTTCGTTCAATTTCAGGAATTAGGCGTACCTACTCGTGCCAACGAGAATTATAAATACACCAACTTAATACCAGCTTTCGATCATCCATATAATGTGAATCTTCGTTACATGCAGGTAGATGTTGACTTAAATGATATTTTTCAGTGCGATGTTCCAGAGTTAGATACCAATATGGTATTGCTAACAAACGGATGGTACTATGGAAACAATAAAACACTAACGGAATTACCAGAAGGTGTTATTGTTTGTGGTGTGCAGGAAGCAGCAGAAAAGTATCCAGATATTTTTAATGCACACTACGGAAAATATGCCAAGCCCGATGAGGATGGTATTGTAGCATTAAATACAGCTTTGGCGAAAGATGGTTTATTCATCTATGTGCCTAAAGGTGTTGTTATCGAAAAGCCTATTCAGGTGGTGAACCTTTTGCGTTCCGATCGTGATCTAATGGCTACTCAGCGTAACTTATTTGTGATTGAGGAAAATGCACAGGCGAAAATTATTGTTTGCGATCATACCTTAACACATCATAAATACCTAAGTAATTCAGTTACCGAAGTAAATGTAGCACCAAATGCGGTGTTCGATTTGTACACACTACAAAATCAACATTTAAATTCAGTAATCCTGAATTCTACCTTTATCCGTCAGGACAAGAATTCAAATGTGTTGACCAATACCATTTCTCTTTACGGAGGAACCATTCGTAACAATCATCACGTATTGTTGGATGCAGAGCATTGTGAAAACAATACTTTCGGAATGTACTTGATGGATAACAAGCAACACGTTGATAATTTCACATCAATCGATCATGCTAAACCGAATTGCTTAAGTAATGAGCATTTCAAAGGCGTAATGGATGGTGAGGCAACGGCAGCATTTGCAGGTCGAATTAATGTTCGTCGCGATGCGCAAAAAACATTGGCTTATCAATCAAACAACAACTTATTGCTTAGCGATGATGCTCAAATTAACACAAAACCTCAGCTAATTATCGATGCTGATGATGTGAAGTGTAGTCATGGAGCAACAGTTGGTCAAATGGATGAGGATGCATTGTTTTATCTTCGTGCACGTGGTATCGACGAAAAAGAAGCTCGTCAGATGTTAATGTTCGCTTTTGCTCACGAAATAATTGAGAAAATTAGAGTTGAGGCACTTAAAGATCGAATTGATGCTTTAGTTGATACCAGATTAAGAGGCGAAATTTCAAAATGTAATACTTGCGCAATTGCTTGCAGTAACTAGGATTGTATTTTTTTAGAATGACAATAGATATCGAAAACATACGTAAAGACTTTCCTATTTTAGAGGAAATGATTCACGGTAAACCTCTTGTTTACTTTGATAATGCTGCCACAACTCAAAAGCCACGTCAGGTTATCGATGAAATGGTGAAGTATTATTACAAGTACAATTCTAATATTCATCGTGGCGTTCATTATTTGAGCAACAAATCCACCGATGGAAATGAGAATGCAAGAATATTGGTGCAGAATTTCATTAATGCGAAGCATTCGCATGAGGTAATTTTTACCAGCGGAACAAGCGAGTCGATTAATTTAGTAGCAAACTCTTTTGGCGATCGTTATATTTCCGAAGGCGATGAGGTGATTGTTTCTGAATTGGAACATCATTCGAATATTGTTCCTTGGCAAATGCTCTGCGAAAGAAAAAAGGCGACTTTAAAAGTATTGCCTTTTAACGATCGTGGCGAGTTGATGATTGAAAAACTGAACGATTTAATTACCGATCGCACTAAAATAGTTGCAGTAAATCACATTTCGAATTCTTTAGGAACCATTAATCCTATACGCGAGATCATTAAAATTGCTCATGCTAAAAACGTGAGCGTTTTAATCGATGCAGCTCAATCAATCCAGCACAAAAAAATCGATGTTCAAGAATTAGATGCCGATTTCTTGGTGTTTTCTGGTCATAAGCTTTATGGCCCAACAGGTATTGGAGTTTTGTATGGTAAGGAAGAATTGCTAAACGAAATGCCACCATGGAAAGGTGGAGGAGAAATGATTGCAGAAGTAAGTTTTGAAAAAACAACTTATAACGAGCTGCCATATAAATTTGAAGCAGGTACTCCTAATTATATCGATGCAATTGGATTAGGTGCAGCTATCGAATATGTAGAGAATATCGGAATCGAAAATATCGATGCTTACGAACAAGAATTGTTAGCATATGGTACCGAAAAGTTATTATCTATCGATGGTTTAAAAATATTTGGCACTGCAGCCGAAAAAACATCAGTAATTTCATTTTTGGTCGAAGGAATCCATTTTTACGATATGGGTATGCTTCTCGATCAAATGGGAATTGCTGTAAGAACAGGAACTCATTGCACCGAGCCAGTAATGCAACATTTCGGTATCGACGGTACTGTTAGAGCTTCTTTTTCCTTTTACAATACCAAAGAGGAAATCGATTCACTATACAATGGAATCTTAAAAGTTTGCAAAATGTTTGTACATTGAGCCAGTTTTTAAAAGTTAAAAGAAAATCAAGAAATGACAATAAACGAAATTCAGGAAGACATAATTGAAGAGTTTGCAGGCTTTGAGGATTGGATGGACAAATATGCTTATCTAATCGAGTTGGGAACAGATCTTACTGGTTTAGATGAAAAATTTCAAACAGATTCCAACCTAATAAAGGGTTGTCAGTCTAAAGTTTGGTTCAACGCTTCATTGGAAGAAGGAATTGTGAAACTAGAAGCTGATAGCGATGCTATTATTGTGAAAGGAATTGCAGCCTTGTTAATTCGTGTTTTCAACAATCAAACTCCTAAAGATATCATGAATGCTGATCTTAAATTTATCGATGAAATTGGATTAAAGCAGCATTTATCGCCTACTCGCTCAAATGGATTAGTATCCATGGTTAAGCAAATTAAAATGTATGGACTTGCGTTTAATCACGTGAATAAATAATACAGAAATGGGTAAAAAGGAAACAGAAGCAATAATTGTAGAGGTTTTAAAAACCATTTACGATCCCGAAATTCCAGTAAACATTTACGATCTGGGATTAATATACGAGGTAGATATGTATGAAGAGGATGAGGTGAAAATCCTGATGACTCTTACTGCACCGAATTGTCCAATGGCCGATCAAATTCTCGAAGAGGTAAATGAGCGAACAAAAGCTTTACCTCAAATCGAAGATGTAACGGTTGTTCTGACTTTTGATCCTCCTTGGGATAAAGAAATGATGACAGAAGAAGCCAAACTCGAGTTGGGTTTTCTATAAATATATCAAAGGACTGTTTTTATAACGGTCCTTTTTTTATGATCTTAATTTTACCTTTATGTACAGACGCACGGCCGTGCGTCTCTTCTGAAGAATAATCGAACGCAGATGTGTAGTATCGCAAACACATATTATCATTCGGCTCAACAATATTTTAAAATTATTACCTTCAATTCGTGAATTTAACTTTAACAGCAAAATCAAATCTCATAAAAGCCAAGGCACTAGAACTTGGTTTAGATCTCTGTGGAATTGCTAAAGCCGATTTTCTCGATGAGGAAAAAGAGAATTTCCATTTCTGGCTCGAAAAAGGCTATCACGGCGAGATGGGATACATGGCCAATAACATTGAAAAACGATTGGATCCACGATTATTGGTAGAGAATACAAAATCAATTGTCGTAGTTGGCTTAAATTATTTTCCAAAAGAGCAACAAAAAGATCCACAAGCTCCTGTTATTGCAAAATACGCCTACGGAAAAGATTATCATTTCGTGTTAAAAGACCGATTGAATAAACTCTTGGAATACATCAATACCGAAATTGGAGAAGTTTCTGGTCGTGCATTTGTTGATTCTGCACCAGTATTAGAACATGCTTGGGCAAAAAAAGCAGGATTAGGCTGGATTGGAAAAAATTCATTGCTTCTAAATCGTAAAATTGGCTCTTTTCTATTTCTTGGTGAGTTGTTAATTGATATGGAATTGGAATGTGAGAATCCTATCTACCAAGATTTCTGTGGAGGATGCAGTAAATGCATTCGATCGTGCCCAACTGGTGCAATTACCGAACCATATGTAGTTAATGGAAGTAAGTGTATTTCATATTTTACCATCGAACTCAAAGGCGAAATCCCAGAAGTAGTAAAAGGTCAATTCGAAAACAGAGTTTTTGGTTGTGATATCTGCCAAGATGTTTGCCCTTGGAATCGAATGGCAAAAGGAAATACTGTTCCAGAATTCGAACCAAACTCAGATTTGCTTGCTTTATCTAAAGAGAACATGGAAACTATGGATGCGCATCAGTTTGGGGAAGTGTTTAGAAATTCTGCAGTAAAGCGAACCAAATTTAAGGGCTTCAAAAGAAATCTCGATTTTCTACAAGACTAACACATTTATCTGCACACTTCTTTTTTTAAGTTTATTTCTGTAAAATTGTTTAGTCATTATAATACCACTTGCTCAATTCTCGAGTTTTTGCTAATGTTTTAAAAAATTAGATTTAAATGATACACAATATAACGCACATCCATTCATTTGATAATACTCGTTTGTTTATGCAATCATGGCAACCGAAAAATGAAGCGAAAGCAGTTATTTGTTTAGTGCATGGTATTGGTGAGCATTCGTCTCGTTATTACGAATGGGCAGAGCGATTTGTGGATGTCGGATTCGCATTGCTAAGTTTCGATCAGAGAGGACATGGATTGTCAGATGGAAAACCTGGAGTCATTTCTTCCTATGAGGATTTCATGAATGATATTGATGTTGTCTTGGAGGAAACAAATAAACTTTTTCCTGACTTGCCATTTTTTCTTTACGGTCACAGTATGGGTGGTGGAGAGGTTTTGAACCATTTGCTAAAAAGAAAGGCCAACTATTTTGGCGTAATTTCTACTTCACCCTGGATTGTAAGTCAAGCATCTCCGCCTAAATTTGTACTTCCTTTTCTTCGAATGATGGATAAGATCATTCCTTCATTTAGTATTCCTACAAGTTTTGATGCAAATCTGTTAAGTCATGATAAGGAAGAAGTGAAAAAATACAATGAAGATGAATTAATTCATCATATGGTATCCTTTCGTTTATTCGTGGATGCTTATGATGCGGGATATTTTGTCTTGGATAATAATAATGACCTTCAAAAACCACTACTTTTACTTCATGGAACTGATGATGAGATTACCAGTTGCCAGGCGAGTCAAGCTTTTTCTGAAAGTTGCATCAATAAATGTACCTTTATTAAATACGACAAGGCGTTTCATGAATTGCATCATGATTTTTGTAAAAATCTCGTATTTTCGGATATTTTGCTTTGGCTCGAGTCTCAATTAAAAGAAAATAAGTAAAGATACATGTATGGTAAATTTTCGAACGAAAGTAAAAATTCAAGAATCCAAGGATAAGTTTGGCTACAACTCTAAAGCGATAATGCTAGGTTCTTGTTTTGTTGAAAACATCGGCGAAAAGTTATTTGGGTATAAATTCGATTGTAATGTTAATCCGTTTGGCGTAATATATAATCCTATTAGTGTTGGTGAAAGTTTAAAAATCCTTCTCGAGAATAAAGAATTCAAGGAAGAGGATTTAAATTTTGCCAATGATTTATATTTTAGTTTCTCACATCATAGTCGTTTTTCACATGCCGATGCAAATGAATGTTTGCATTTAATCAATACAGAAATAAAAAAATCATCATTAGATCTGGCTAATTCTGATGTTTTGTACATCACATTTGGTACTTCTTGGGTTTTTGAATTACTCGATTTAGGAAAGATTGTATCTAATTGTCACAAATTACCAGCTAAAGATTTTCATCGATATCGACTAGAGGTAGATGAAATCGTTAATTACTACAAAGAATTGATTATTTCTCTTTCTGTTTTTAACCCAAACTTGAAAATTGTTTTCACAGTAAGTCCAATTCGACATTGGAAAGATGGTGCACATGGTAATCAATTAAGCAAATCTACTTTGTTATTAGCTATAGATCAGCTAGTACAGTTGTTCGAACAGGTTTCTTATTTTCCGTCCTACGAAATAGTAATGGACGAATTAAGAGACTACCGTTTCTATTCCGAAGATATGTTGCACATGAATTCGACCGCTGTTAATTATATTTGGGATTGTTTTGTGGATACTTATATGGACAAAAGTGTTTTGGATGTAATGAAAAAGGTTGATAAAATTCTTTCAGCCTCCAAGCATAGACCCTTTAATCCTGATACAATAACCCACCAGAGGTTCATCACCAGAACTTTACATGATATTGAGAAACTGCAAAGTCAATATCCGAATATCGTATTGGATAAAGAAAAATCAGTTTTATTGAAAAATTTGCACATATAGAGTGGACATTCTCATTTGTATTTTGTAATTTGTTTTTCCGTTTCGGATAAAAAAATAGCTTCTGATTATCAGGCAGCTATTTCTTTTTGTAAAAATAGTTTGCATTTCCATTTGGAAGTGCAAAATTTTATCCGTTATCTTTGCACCGCTTTCAACGGAAAGTGTGTTAGTTTTTGAGTCT